>CAVZSS010000001.1:0-84677 GCA_963777965.1 uncultured Chloroflexia bacterium
ATTATTAGATAATATTCATCTTATTTGGTAAATATTGTGTATAATGTCAACAAGTCACCTGTTCAGCTCTTCCATGGTGATGTAACCGAAGTTAATATGAAATGTACCAGTAGGAGGAAACCATGACAGCCCATTTTCAACATTCGCAAGTTATAGATCGACCAATAGCCGATGTGTTTCACTTTTTTGCCCATGAGCATGTCCGCAACCATCCTCGCTGGGATCCAGATATCAAGCTCAAACAGGTATCGGATGGTCCAATAGCTGTGGGAACCATCATCCACGAGGGTTAACAGTCGCAGCGGCACTCCCATTGAAGGGACGATGGAAGTTGTGGAATACGAACCCAATAGAGTAATGGCAATGGTCATCCACGATGGTTCCACTGAAATGCGAGGAAGGACAACATTTGAGGCACTAAACGACCATCAAACCAGCCTGACGACCTTCATTGAGATTCCCGGTATGGATGATTCAATGGACAAGAGCTTTTTGCTTAGCCGGTTGGAGCGGAGTGGTGAAATCAGGAAGCGGCTCATGGAGGCTGAGATAAAGTAAAACTGATGACGGACGTCAAGCTACTACTGCGTGATCTGTTTGCTGCTGGTGACGAGGGCAACCTCGATCTATTCGATGAAATCCTGCATAAGGATGTGATCATCCATGCTCCAGCTGGGCTTTCAACAGTTGGTCTTCAGAATGAGAAAGAATCATGGCATAAGGCAAAATCCGTCATGCCCGATTTGCGGCATGAGTTTCAGGAACTACTGGGCGACGATTTCACGGTGGCTGCCCGGTGCATTGTAAGTGGCACCCTTACTGGGAGTTTAGGCAATTTATCAGCGCAAGGTCGACACTTCTAGTGTTGATCTGGCGCTTTTTGCGCACATTCATGACGGCAAGATCAGTGAATTGTGGGAGATTGTCGATACAGCCAGCTTACAGTCCCAGTTTGCACCCACTGAAGGTGCAATTAAAACCCCCATGGAGTAACAGCAGGAGAGGAATATGAACAAAAATGGGCAGATGTATCGGTCTGGGAGCTGGGAAATTAAACCTGGAAAGGAAAATGTTATGCCTGATCCAATTGTATTCATCAGCCGTAACCGGATTAAGGATGGTAAGCTCGATGATTTTCAAAAGCACTACCAGAATAGTATCCCATCGACCGAAGCGAGTAAACCAGGCACACTTATTCAGTTTGCCTATGTTAACGAGTTAGCTACACAGGTCGATATCGTTCGCTTCTTTCCCGATGCGGAGGCTTTGGACCTCCAATTACAGGGCGCTGATCAACGATCGAAAATACCCTATCAATTCATCGAGCCTACCGGTGTAGAAATCTACGGCCAACCCAGCGAATTCGCCATGGAGATGCTGAAGAAGGTTGCAGGATCAGGGATTACCGTGAGCATCTTCCCACAGTTCATTGGCGGCTTCATGCGTCCGAGGCCAGGTTAGACCTAACATCCAGGGACTCAATCCAAACTTTCGGCCAGGTCGTTCCAAAATGTATCAATGCCTCATTGCCATCCTATAGTGAGGCTATTATTTATATCTCGCTGGATGAAAATTATAGCCTCCGTATTTCTGGCAGTGCTGTGACTATATCTAAATATAATAATTCTATGTCCCTCATTTAGGGGCATTTTTTTAATTCAAAAGGGAAGCAAATATATAATTACTTCCGGATAGATCACGATGGTCATCACGATAATCCGAGTGAGGAAAAGGAAATAAAAAAGTGGAAAATCTGCTCCAAAACTGTACCTTGTATCTACAGAGGCTTTGTAATCAGATCCCAAATAGAAGCGTTGGCAGTGAAGGAAACAGGATAGCAACCCGGTATTTTGAAAACATGGCAGCCTTATTGGGATGGCATACTGAGGCGGGCGAATTTGAAGCCATGGATTGGATCGATGGTGGTGCCAGCTTGACCGCTGGTATGGACAGCTTTCAAGTATTTGTCAGCCCTTATTCCCCCGGCTGCATGGTTGAAGCAGAATTGATCAGTGTTTCCAAGATTGCAGAGCTTGAACGGGCAAGTGTAACCGGAAAAATACTACTCCTGCACGGTGAAATTGCCAAAGAACAGCTGATGCCCAAGAATTTTGTGTTTTATAACCCCGAGGAACACCAGCAAATCGTTACCATGCTTGAGAGAGGTGCCCCAATCGCGATCATCTGTGCCACCGGCAGGAACGCTTCTCTGGCCGGGGGCGTCTATCCATTCCCATTAATCGAGGATGGTGATTTTGATATACCTTCAGTATATATGACAGAAGATGAAGGCGCCCGGTTGTTTAATTATTCAGGAAGCATGGTTGTCTTGAGTTCCATTTCCACGCGGATTCCGGGAAAGGCAGCAATGTGATTGCCAGAAAAGGTTCTCCATCAGGCCGGCGCATCGTCGTCACCGCCCATATCGATGCGAAGAAAGGCACCCCAGGCGCGATTGATAATGCCAGCGGTGTGGTTGTTACGCTATTACTGGCTGAGCTGTTAAGCAATTACAACGGAGACAGGAATATCGAGCTGGTTGCACTCAACGGTGAAGATTATTACGCAGTTCCAGGTCAGATGCTGTATCTGACTCAGAACCAGGATCGATTTCAAGAAATTTTGCTGAACATTAATATTGATGGCGCAGGATATATTGAAGGCGACTCGGCTTTTTCGTTCTATGATCTGCCGGTAGAAATAGAGCACCAAGCGAAAGAAGTCATAGGCTGTTTCCCAGGGATCGTGCAGGGTTCACCCTGGGTTCAGGGTGATCACAGCATATTCATTCAGTATGGCTGCCCCGCCTTGGCTGTATCCTCCCAATGGTTTACTGACCATATTGACAGCCAGGACGTTACCCACACCCCAAAAGATAATATTGACATTGTCAGCTGTCATAAGCTGGTTGAAATTGCCCAGGCGTTGGATATGTTTATCAGGAAAATATAAATATTTGAAATGTAGAGAGACAACGACGTATTCGGGCACAATTTCCAAGCCTCATCAAAGCCGAAATCCTCACAGCCACTTCCTATGAACTGTATCCCATGCGTATGTGGCATAATAAAGGTCGGATAATTGACTGAATATGCCTCAGCCTATCCCATTTACCATTGTCAATGTCGGCTACCTCTCCACCAATTACTGGGTGGTCAGTGCAGGCAGATCACGCTTACTGGTGGACCTGGGATATCCGGGCACGATGGGCACCATGATGGCAAGGCTTAAGCAGATGGATGTCCCCCTCAAGGAAATAAAATATGCCCTGGCGACCCACTACCACATTGACCATGCGGGCTTAGCTCAAGAGCTAAAAATGGAAGGGGTAGGATTGCTCGTGCTGGAGATTCAGATCGCAGCTATCCCGCTGATGAAACAGTTCACCAAGCCTCAGGACCATTATGTGGATATCTCGCTGGATGGTAATGTGACTATCAGCTTCACAGGCAGCCGTCCTTTGCTTGCTCAGATAGGTATACCCGGCGAGATACTCCCCACGCCAGGGCACTCGGATGACAGCATCTCACTCCTGCTTGATGACGGCTCGGTCTTTACGGGTGACCTGACCCCATTGGAGCATGCCTGGGGAGAGGCGGGTGAGGTTGTAAAGGCAAGCTGGCAGTTACTCAAGGAGAAGGGTGCCAAGCGCGTCTATCCAGCACATGGTGAAATCCGTTCAATGAGCTAGGATAGGGGAAATTAAATAACAAAATCCCAGATGGAGATTGGCCTTAATGGAGCGCCTCGCGCATTAACATGCAGAATGCCTTTGCTATATGTAGAGATAGTGCTCGGCTATAATATAAATAGGTGTATCTCTCTCCAAGGAGCCCTAGCTATGAAAGCAGAAACATTCGCCAAGTTATTCGACCATTCCGCCGTCCGTCCCAATACGACGCGGGAGGAGGTTATCCGCGCAGCTGAAACAGCGGCTATGCTGGGAACAGCAACACTGACCGTTCAACCACATTACATCCGCCTAGCCGTGGATATCATGCAGGGCTCCGGTGTGCTGGTGGGCAGCGTGGTTGGCTTTCCGCATGGCAATGAAACCCCCATTATGAAAGAATTCCAAACCAAAATTGTGCTGGAGCTCGGCGCACAGGAAATTGATATGGTGATGAATATCCCGGCGTTGAAAAACAACGAGCGGGAGCTGTTCTTGCAGGACATCCAGGGTGTGGTGCGAGCTGCAAATTGCTGTAAGGTCAAGGTGATATTGGAAAATTGTTACCTGACTCAGGAAGAGAAACGGCGTGCCTGCCAGTGGATCGCCCAGGCTGGTGCCCATTTTGTGAAGACCTCCACCGCATATGCGGAGGGAGGGGCTACGCTGGAGGATGTGCGACTAATGTACGATGCAGTTCAGGGAAAATGCCAGGTGAAGGCAGCTGGAGGGGTGAGGACGATTGAGGAGGTGCTGGCATTTCTCCAGGCTGGAGCACGGCGCTTTGGCTCGACCCGCACAGAAACGTTCGTGCAAGCTTACCAAGATTTGCCCGATGGGGAAAGGAAGGCTTTCGAAGAGTTTGTCAGTTCAAATAACTAACTGCTTTTGAACGAATCCCTAGGATAGAAACCAAAATGAATCTGATCTCGCCGAAGCAGCCCGTCTTTTTAATCGGCACCTCTGGTTGGACATACGATCACTGGAAGGGTTGCTTTTATCCTGATAGCCTGCCAAAGAATCGCTGGTTCGACTATTACGCCAGCCATTTATCCGTAGTGGAGGTCAATGCCACCTTCTACCGTACTTTCAAGGATGAGACTTACCAGAAGTGGAGGGAGCGTGCTCCACAGGGATTCGGATATGTTCTCAAGGCACCTAAGCTGATCACCCATCGCAAGTTCCTGGTGGAGGTGGAAGAGGATATTAAGTCTTTCTACCGCTCCTGCACAATACTTGGGGATAAATTCGAAATGATCTTGCTTCAGGTTACCCCGAACATGCCCTGTGACCTGGAGCGTCTGCAGAGAGCCTTGCATGCTTTTCCAGACCCGGTCAGGGTGGCGGTTGAGTTTCGCCGTCCAGAGTGGTTTAACCAGAACACATTCAGTCTGTTGCGAGATGTTGGGGCAACCCTATGCAACGTAGATTCGCCTCAACAAACCCTCACCGCTCAGCTCACCTCAGGCCGGGCATACCTGCGCTTGCATGGACGAAAACACTGGTATTCGTATAATTATTCCGATGCTGAGCTCAGGGAAATTGCCAGTCTCGCCCAAGAGCTGGTAGAGAAAGGGGCGAAAAGCGTGTATATCTTCTTCAATAATGACTTTGAAGGCTACGCCCCTGCCAACGCCCTGGCATTACACGAGTTGCTCAGCGAATCATAATGCGCACATCCAGCGCCCGGCAGCCGTGATGCTCCTGGAAAACGCGTAGCGGGTTGATATCCAGCTCGCATATCTTAGGGAAGTCGACCAACAACTGTGAAAGGCGCAAGTGAATGTCAAGGTTAGCCAGTTGTTTTTTGGGGGAAATAATATTTACAGTTTCAAGATGGTAGGTTTCAATCAGCGGGTGCTAACTGTAGCTGCATGTACTACAGGTAACCAACAGGTGTATGCATCCTGCCTCGTATCTTGATAATTTCTTGACCTTTTTTAGCTATTCTTTGCCACTAAATTGACCTTGATAGCGATATAGTAGACTAGCAAATTTACTATCTTGCAGGTCGTATATGACCGATATTGTTTATCTCTTATTGCTTTTATACTTATTCCTTGCCTGCTGGGGCTTGCTGGTTTTATGCCAGCACCTTATGGAGCAGTAATTTGAATCCCTTATATCTTCTCGCCGGGCTTATTGCGGTAGCCCTGTTAATTTACCTCCTTCTAGCACTGCTCAAACCTGAATGGTTCGGTTAAGGCTTACATTTGGATTAACCCTATGACACTCAATAGCTATCTTCAAATCGGGATCTATTTTGTAGTCCTGCTCCTGTTGGTCAAGCCGCTTGGTTTATACATGGCGCATGTCTATCAGGGCGAAGCCACTATCCTAGACCGGCTGATCCGTCCAGTGGAGCGCGTGTGCTACCGGATGCTGGGTGTCAATCCACAGGATGAGATGGATTGGAAGGCTTATAGCATCGCTTTATTGGTCTTCAGTGGTTTAAGCTTCCTGGTAGTCTATCTATTATTACGATTCCAGGAGCAATTGCCGCTTAACCCGCAAAAATTTGGAGCAACTACACCAGACCTGGCTTTTAATACCGCCGTCAGCTTTGCCACCAACACTAACTGGCAAAGTTACGGTGGCGAGACCACCCTGAGTTACCTGACTCAGATGGTTGGATTGACGGTGCAGAACTTCGTCTCTGCGGCTGCAGGAATGGCAGTCTTGATGGCTTTTATCCGTGCCCTGGCACGTAAACAAACCACAGCACTAGGTAATTTTTGGGTTGATCTCACCCGTGGAACCCTCTATATTCTGCTGCCTATTGCGATCATTGTTGCCTTGCTTCTGGTGAGCCAGGGAGTGGTGCAGACCTTTGCTCCCTATAAACAGGTAACCCTTTTACAATCAAACAGCTACCAGCAACCACTGTTGGATTCCAATGGAAATCCGGTAACGGATTCGGGGGGAAATCCGGTGATGGAGACAAAGCCAGTAGCAACACAGCTGCTGGCGGTTGGCCCAGCCGCATCCCAGATTGCCATCAAGCAGCTTGGGACGAACGGTGGTGGCTTTTTCAATGTTAATTCTTCCCACCCATTCGAGAATCCGACCCCATTTTCCAATTTTCTGGAAGTGCTTTCCATCCTGCTTATTCCGGCTGCATTGACCTATACCTTTGGAAAAATGGTGGGTTCCACGCGCCAGGGATGGGCCATTCTTGCCGCGATGCTGCTTCTCTTATGGGTGCCTTTGGGATTGGCTTTGGTCTCGGAGCAAAGTGGTAACCCCAACCTCACCAGTCTTGGAGTGGACCAGGCTGCTAGCACCACCAACTTAGGGGGAAACATGGAGGGTAAGGAGGTTCGTTTTGGCATTGCCAATTCTGCCTTATGGGCCACCGCAACCACGGCAGCCTCCAATGGCTCAGTCAACAGCATGCATGACTCGTTTACCCCTCTCGGTGGCCTAGTCCCAATGTGGATGATGATGCTGGGTGAGGTTTCCTTTGGTGGGGTAGGCTCTGGTTTGTATGGAATGCTCGTTTTTGTCATCTTGGCAGTTTTTGTAGCTGGATTGATGGTGGGACGAACTCCCGAATACCTGGGCAAGAAGATCGAGGCTTACGAGATGAAGATGGCTTCATTATTGATCCTGATCATGCCAATTACTGTACTGGTGCTCACTGCAATCGCCTTGCTAACGGACGCTGGTAAGGCAACCATCTACAATCCTGGTGCACATGGTCTTAGTGAGGTGCTCTACCTTTTCACCTCACAGGGTAACAACAATGGCAGTGCATTTGCCGGTATTGGCGCAAATAATCCGTTTTATAACCTTACCGGTGGGATCGCTATGATCATCGGGCGGTTTTTCCTAGCAATTCCCACCCTGGCTCTGGCTGGCTCATTGGTTCAAAAGAAAAAGACGCCTGATGGTTTGGGAACGCTACCTACCCACACCCCGCTATTCGTCGTCTGGTTGATCGCGGTCATAATTCTTGTTGGAGCCTTGAACTTCTTACCTGCCCTAGCATTAGGACCGATTGTTGAGCATTTAATGCTATGGTAATGAATGAAAGGTTAATGGTATGACCATACAAATTCAGCGATCAAAATCCTTAATGAGCAAATTATACAAACGAGCAGTGACAGACGCTTTCATCAAGCTCAACCCACGCCATATGGTTCGTAACCCGGTCATGTTTGTGGTGGAAGCTGGTAGTTTGCTGACCACCCTATTATGGGTGCAAGCACTGACCGGTCACGGCGAAGCTCCAACAGCCTTCATCGGTGTGGTCACCTTATGGCTGTGGTTCACGGTCTTATTTTCCAATTTTTCGGAAGCTGTGGCTGAAGGACGCGGCAAGGCACAGGCAGATGCCCTGCGCAAGACCCGCCGGGAAACCCAGGCCAAGAAGTTGCGCCAGTTCGCAACGCGACGCCGGTTATGACATTGTGCCATCCACATCTCTAAGTAAAGATGACCTGTTCCTGGTTGAAGCAGGCGATATCATCCCAGTGGATGGTGAGGTCAGTCGAGGGCATTGCCTCGGTTGATGAGAGTGCAGTCACTGGTGAGAGTGCCCCTGTGATCCGCGAATCGGGTGGTGACCGAAGTGCAGTTACCGGAGGCACACGCCTGCTCTCCGACTGGCTGGTGGTGCGCGTCACCGCCAATCCGGGTGAAGGTTTTCTGGACCGTATGATCGGGCTGATCGAAGGAGCCAAGCGCCAGAAAACACCTAACGAGATTGCCTTGAACATCCTTCTGGCGGCCTTCACGATCATCTTTTTAGTGGTATGCATGACCCTGTTACCCTACTCCCTCTATAGCGTGCAGAGCGCAGGTAAGGGCATGCCAATCACGATCACAGTGTTGGTAGCACTACTGGTGTGCCTGATCCCAACCACAATTGGTGGGTTGCTATCTGCGATTGGCATTGCCGGGATGGATCGCATGATCCAGCGCAACGTAATTGCCCTCTCAGGTCGGGCGGTGGAAGCTGCAGGTGATGTGGATGTTCTTTTACTCGACAAGACTGGTACCATCACCCTGGGCAACCGTCAGGCAGTTGAATTCCTCCCAGTGGGAAATATCAAGCCACAGGAATTGGCTGAAGTCGCGCAACTCTCTTCATTAGCTGATGAAACCCCTGAAGGACGCAGCATCGTGGTATTGGCAAAAGAAAAATATGGGCTGCGCGGGAGGCCTGTCGGGGTTAATCCCGATGCACCCGCAGGAGCCCATTTCTTGCCCTTCACAGCCCAAACCCGCATGAGTGGGGTGGACATGGACGGAATGAGTATCCGAAAAGGCGCACCCGATGCCATGCTCGCCTATATCAAGGAACAAGGGAAGCCTATCCCATCAGAGCTAGACCGCCTGGTGGATTCAATCGCACGAGATGGGTGGAACTCCATTGATCGTTTCATACAATGGAGAGGCCTGGGGTGTGATCCATCTCAAGGATATCGTAAAAGGCGGGATCAAAGAACGCTTCATCCAGTTGCGTAAAATGGGCATTAAAACCGTGATGATCACCGGCGATAATCCGCTGACCGCAGCTGCCATTGCAGCCGAAGCCGGGGTGGATGACTTCCTTGCTCAAGCCACTCCTGAGACCAAGCTTAAGCTAATCCGCGAATATCAGGCTGGAGGGCGTTTAGTAGCCATGACTGGTGACGGCACCAATGATGCCCCAGCCCTGGCCCAGGCTGATGTGGCTGTGGCAATGAATACGGGCACACAACCGGCACGTGAGGCGGCCAACATGGTCGATTTGGATAGCAACCCGACCAAACTGATTGAGATCGTTGAAATCGGTAAGCAACTACTGATGACACGTGGATCATTGACCACCTTCAGCATCGCCAATGATGTATCGAAATACTTCGCCATCATCCCAGCCGCCTTCGCCAGCACCTATCCGCAGTTAGGAGCCCTTAACATTATGCGCTTGGCTACGCCGGAAAGTGCCATTCTGTCAGCCGTGATTTTCAATGCCTTAATCATCATTACCCTGATCCCCCTGGCGCTTAAGGGCGTGCCCTATCGTGCTAAAGGCGCAGCCCAGCTTTTACGTGACAATCTGCTGATCTACGGTCTGGGTGGATTGATCGCGCCATTTATCGGAATTAAGCTGATTAATATGCTATTGGTCCTCTTACACCTGGTTTAGCTGGCTGACAAGTCTACGGCAATATGTATTGGATAAAACCATCCTACTGGAGAGATAAATTATGAAAAGCAATCGATTATCTTTTTCATCCACAATCTACTTCAACTGTATTCATTGCCTTTTTAAGTGTGGTGGTTCTGACGATTCCATTGTTGTTTATTGGGCGTGATACATTGGGTGAAGCCGTGATCGCCTTGCTGTATCTGGTGCCAGTCGGGTGGAGTGCTGCCCGGTGGGGGCAGGGAGCGGGTGTTTGTGCAGCAGTGTCAGCCGCGCTGTTCTTCGACTTTCTTTTTTATTCCCCCATTCTATACTTTTGCAGTGGGCAGGCTCGAGGGGTGGTTGGTACTGGCAATTTTCCTGGTGGTATCGATTGTGGTGATCGGGCGAATTCAAACCAGCTTAACCAGAGCCCAGAACAGCGAACGGGAAGCTCTCTTTATGTACGAGATGAGTGCAGCCCTGTCTGGATTGCGTACCCAGCAGGATAGTCGTCCATGCCCTGGCAACGAATTTACAGCTCATGTTCCAGGCTGAGCTTAGTCGAGGTAGGCATTTAACCCGGAGGTAATTCAGCTCCTATACTGGAGAAAGTGCCACCAGGCGATGGAAAGGAGCGGAGTCCCAGACCGAATTCTTCCAATATTGGCTTCACCAGGGCTGTTGGGAGAAATTCGGATCTGGCGTGGGAATGGCTGGTTACCTGCGAGAAGGCAGCCGGCTGTTAAATAACTTTGCCTCTCAGGCTTCACAAGCGCTTGAACGGGCACGATTAGCTGAGGCAGAAGCCCTGGTAAATACATTGCGGATGGAAACCGTAAATAAAGGCTAATATGCGAAACCAAGTTAAGACCGGCAATTGTTTCAATTGCCATATTTACGTTATTGACTGGGATTTTTTATCCCCTGGTGATCACTGGAATTGCCCAGGTGATCTTTCCTCATCAGGCAAATGGTAGCCTGATCATTCGGAATGGTCAGGTGATAGGATCTGAATTGATTGGACAACAATTCGACGACCCGCGCTACTTCTGGGGACGCCTTTCAGCCACTTCACCTTTCCCCTACAATGCTGCGGCTTCTGCGGGATCTAACTTCGGGACCTATGAATCAAGCTTTAACCGACCAGGTTATCAGCCCGTATAGCTAGCTTTAAAAGCTGCTGATCCCACCAACAATGCACCCATCCCAGCGGATCTGGTTACTGCTTCCGGGAGTGGGCTCGATCCAAATATCAGTATTGCTGCTGCACTGTACCAGGTTCGGCGAGTTGCCACAGCACGGGGACTGAGTGAAGAAGTTGTAAGATCACTGATAGAAAGCAACACACAAGAAAGGCAGTTTGGCCTGCTGGGAGAACCACGGATCAATGTGCTCGAGCTCAACCTGGCACTAGATGAGATAAAATAGGAAGGGGAGTAGATTGATGAACACTTCGCCTCCAAATAATCGTCCAGATCCAGACGAACTTTTAGCTCGGGTACAGGCTGAAGAAAAACAGCGGGTAGGAGGCCGCCTAAAAATTTTCTTTGGTTACGCTGCTGGAGTTGGTAAAACTTACGCCATGCTCGAAGCTGCCCATCAGCGTAAAGCCGAAGGTGTGGATGTTGTAGTGGGATTATGTAGAAACACACAAGCGCGTGGAAACAGAGAATATGCTCAGGGGTTTGGAGGTCATCCCATCCAAGACTATCATCTATCGGAATATTCAGCTCACAGAAATGGATATTGATCAGGTTTTAGCAGCGCAAGCCGAACCTGGTGCTGGTGGACGAGCTGGCTCATACCAATGCCCCAGGTTCTCGCCATGCGAAACGCTATCAGGATGTTGAGGAGATTCTGGCTGTGGGGATCGATGTATATACCACGCTGAACATTCAGCACCTGGAAAGCTTGAATGATGTAGTAGCCCAGATCACCGGTACCAAGGTACGTGAAACAATCCCAGATCGTGTGATTGATGAAGTCACCGATATCGAGTTGATCGATTTACCAACGGATGAGCTGCTGAACCGGTTGAAGGAAGGTAAAGTTTATATCCCAGAACAAGCCGAGCGGGCGATAGAGAAGTTCTTTCGCCAGGGCAACCTGACCGCGCTGCGCGAGCTGACCATGCGGCGGGCAGCTGAGCGGGTGGACGATCAAATGTTGGATTATATGGAAAAGCGTGCCATCCCTGGTCCCTGGCCTGCAGGAGAGCGGTTATTGGTATGTGTCAGCCCTGGAACGGTTAGCGAACGACTGATCCGCTCAGCCCGTCGCCTTGCAGATGAGCTGAAGGCTGAATGGTTTGCCATTTTCGTCGAAACTCCACGACAAGTCAGAATGTCTGCCGAACAGCGTGATCGTGTGGATCGCATGTTGCTACTGGCAGAAGAATTGGGTGCCAAATCCATTACCATACCTGGGGCATCGGTGGCTGAGACAGTGGTAAATTATGCACGCAACCAAAATATAACCAAAATTATTATTGGAAAATCGCGACGCTCGCAATGGAGTGAGTTGCTTCGTGGCTCTGTGGCGGATCAATTGATCCGTCTGAGTGGTCCAATCGATGTTTACTTCGTCAATAGCGAATCCCAACCGTCGTTTCCACAACCTGATCGCATCTTGGCAACCCCATCGACCATGGCGTCGCTATTTTTGGGGGATTGGATTGGTAGCCGGAGCCACTGGTCTAAGTGCCCTGGTTGCCCCTTATATTTCTCCTACGAACCTGGTGGTGATCTACTTGTTATCTACGGTTGTAGCAGCGTTGTTTCTGGGGCGCGGTCCTGCAATTCTCACCTCGATTTTGAGTGTGGTGGCCTTTGATTTTTTCTTCGTTCCTCCGAGCCTCACCCTGGCAGTGTCGGATACTGAATACATACTGACATTTTTTGGATTGTTGTCAGTAAGTCTGGTGATTAGTTATCTAACTGCCCAGGTGCGCGAGCAGGCAGATGCTGCTCAGAGGCGTGAGGCTCAAACTTCCGCACTATACGAGCTTGGTCATGATCTGACCGCAGCAGTTGGATTACAGGCGGTGGCAAAAACAATCATTGATCATATTGGAAATACATACAGCCGGGAGGTTGCACTCTTTCTACCTGAAAACAATGACTTAAAGTTATATATGGCCTCCCAGGATTTACCGGTGGCAGAAAATGAACTGGCAGTTGCCAACTGGGCATTTGAACACAGCCAGCAAGCAGGTCGCGGGACGGATACTTTGCCGGATGCTTCAATGCACTACCAACCCCTCAAGACCACACGCGGGGTAATCGGGGTATTGGGGATAAAACCAATCGGAAAAAACACTTATCTGAGTCCAGATCAACAACGAATCCTGGACACTTTTAGCAACCAAGTGGCTCTGGCAATTGAAGGTGCACAATTAGTTGAACAAGCACGCCAGACAGAACTATTGGAGGCAACCGAAAAATTACAGACCGCACTGATTAATTCGATATCGCATGATCTTCGCACACCCCTGGTCTCAATCACAGGTGCACTCAGCAGCTTGGAGGAAGCCGGACCCGCCATGGATGACGAGGTCAAGAAAAGCTTAATTGAAACAGCCCGGGAAGAATCGGAACGGTTGAACCGACTAGTCGGTAATCTGTTGGATATAACCCGCCTGGAGGCTGGAGCCATGCAGCTTCATCGCGAGGCGTGCGACGTGCAGGAATTAATTGGCTCATCTCTTGAGCAAATCGGAACTCCGCTCAAGAACCGCCAGGTGAATGTAGAGATCGTTCCAAATATTCCGCTGGTTCCCTTAGATTTCGTGTTGTTTAGCCGAGTTCTGGTCAATGTGATCGATAATGCGCTCAAATATTCGTCTTTAGATCAGCCAATCGAAATCCGGGCACAAGTTGACAAACAAGATCTGGAAATTTCGATCGCTGACAGAGGAGAGGGAGTCCCTGCAGACGATCTTGAACGAATATTCGATAAATTCTACCGAGTTCAGAGGCCAGACAATGTCAGTGGGACCGGCTTAGGCTTATCGATATGCAAGGGTATTGTCGAGGCGCATGATGGATGCATCCAAGCAGAAAATCGGCGCGGGGGAGGGGCAATCTTTACGATAAGAGTTCCGTTAGAAGGGACTGAAAGCCTATGAACGAGATTGGATTGCGGATTTTGGTGGTGGATGACGAACGGGCGATCAGGCGATATTTGCATGCAGCGCTGAATGCCCAGGGTTATACAGTTTTCGAGGCAAGTGGTGGAAAAGAAGCCTTGAATATGACCGTGGCAGACAGACCAGACCTGATCATTCTTGACCTGGGTTTACCAGATCTGGACGGTGTTGAAGTCACCCGCCAGCTGCGTGAGTGGACACACATTCCTATCATTATCCTTTCAGTGCGCGAGCAGGAAAGCGATAAAATCAGTGCACTTGATGCAGGAGCAGATGATTATCTGACCAAGCCATTCAGCAGTGGGGAGCTGATGGCACGCATGCGAGCTGCACTCCGGCATTCCACACAATCAGCAGATGATCCTGTTTTTGAAACAGATAATCTAAAAGTAGATCTCACTCGCCGTCTGGTTAAAGTTGGTGGTGAGGAAATATCCCTGACACCCACGGAATATGACCTGTTACGCATCCTGGTCCAAAATGCCGGTAGAGTATTAACCCACCATCAATTGCTACGCCAGGTTTGGGGAAATGCTTATGAAAGTGAGGCGCATTTACTCCGTGTGAATATGAGCAATCTACGTCGGAAGATTGAACCTGATCCGACCCGTCCACGTTATATCATCACGGAACCGGGGGTTGGGTATCGGCTTAAGGACCGAATCATAATTCGTGCATCCAACGCCCGGCAGCCGTGATTCTCCTGGAAAACGCGCAGCGGATTGATATCCAGCTCGCGTATCTCAGGGAAGTCGATCAACAACTGTGAAAGGCGCAGCAAGGCTTCGATCACTGACCCGATATCGGAGGGCTTGTGACCGCGCGCTCCTTTCAGGATGGGGGCACCGCGCAGCTCGTCGATCATCTCGCTTGCTTCCAGGTGGGTGATCGGGGCGACCCGCAGCGCCACCTCTTCGAAGACCTCCACGAAGATGCCACCCAGTCCAATTAAAACCACCGGACCAAAGTTGGGATCCTGGCGTCCACCAAGGATCAGCTCCTGCCCGCCAGTAACCATCGGCTGTACCAGCACACCGTCAATCTTTACCTCCGGGTAAAACTGGTGGATACGACGCAGCATATCTCCAAAGGCCTCCTCCACAGCCGGACCATTGCGCAGGTTGAGCTGCACCCCTCCCACGTCTGACTTGTGCGAGATTTGCTCGGAGATCACCTTGATCGCCACCGGGTAGCCCATCTGCTCTGCGGCTGCCCGTGCTTCATCCACGGTGGCAGCCGGTACGCCCACCGCGGTTGGGATGCCATAATGCCCCAGCACCTGCATCGATTCAGAAAGCAACAGGTCGCGCCCTTCTGATCGGGCATACGCTATCAGATCTCTTACCGCCTGCTGGTTAACATCGTAAACTGGGGTCTCTTCCGCAGTGCGGATTTCCTGCATGCGGCTGTAGTGGTGGTAGCTCATCTCCATCGCCCGGATGGTCTCGACCACTGCGGTAAAGATTGGGAATCCATAGGTTTGCCTGAGGTAATTCACTTCCTGGGCGGTTGTGGAAACGTAATAGGCAATCGGCTTATCGTACCGTTTCACCATCTCCATCACCCGTTCCAGCAGCATTCGGCTAGTTTGCATCTCCGGTCCTGAGGCAGTATGCAGGAAGACTACCCCATCCACATTTTCTAGCTGCAGGGTTTGTTCGAGGATCTGCCCATATACGGATAGATCAAACAAGTCACCCAGGTCTAGAGGATTGGTCAGCTTGATCACCGAGGCACGGAAATGCTTCTCGATCTCCTCCAGGAACGCCCTGGGTAGCTCAGCCAGCTCAAACCCTGATAATTCACTCGAATCAGCTGCCACCACAGCATGCCCTCCCGAACGAGAGACGATCGCCAGCCTCTTCCCGCGCATGGGAGGCAGGCGCAGCGCCTTCAGGTTGTTGAGCAGGCTGGTGGCATCATGCACGCGCACGATATCCGCCTGCTTAAAGGCAGCCTCGGCAACCTTGTCATCACTGGATAAGGAGGCTGTATGTGAAGCGGCAATGACTTTTCCCATCTTCCCAATATTGGACTTGAATATCAGGATTGGCTTGGTGGAGCGACGGGCAATTTCCATCAAACGACGACCATCCCGCAGGCTCTCCAGGTATAGGAAGATTTCCCTGGTTCCTGGGTCAGCAAGCATATACTCGAGGATATCCTCGGCGGTGATGTCCAGCATGTTCCCCACCGAGACGAATTTGTTGAAACCAATGCCTTCATTCGCCATCAGGTTGAGCACCGAGAACCCCACCCCACCGCTTTGCGAAATGAGCGAGACCTCACCAGGCTGGGCGGTTTGGTCACCCTCAAGAAAGGGGACGCTGAAGCCATTTTCCAGGCTGATCACCCCCACGCAATTCGGTCCCAGGAAGCGGATGCCATACTTGTGTGCCACTTCGACGATCTGCTGCTCCAGCAGCGAGCCCTCCTCACCATACTCCCGGAAACCAGCCGTCTCGATGATGGCCAGCTGCACACCCTTTTGCCCACATTCCTCCAGTAGAGCCGGGTACCGTGCGGGCAGGTGTCAGGATCACCGCCAGGTCGACCTGGTCGGGGATATCGGAGATGGAGCGGTAGATGCGGTGGGTCTGGACGAAACCGCCGGATGGTCCCACCGGGTAAACGATGCCCCCAAAGCCAAACTCCACCAGGTTGGCGATGATGTTGCGCCCCAGGTTATCCGGCTTGTCCGAAACACCGATCACTGCCACGCTTTTTGGGTAGAAGATTTCACGCATATCGTATGAGACTCCTGTAATGGGAAAAGTGAAATAGCATTATATAGGTGATTATAGCTCAGGAGGAGAAAAACATCTAACGGGAAGTATCATAGACATATCAGGACTTGTATATTGTTTTAATCGGTGCTAAAATAGCTCGAAGTACCAAAGCGAATTTGACATGATTATTAAAAACAGAACCAATGGGTGATGATTATCATAGATATATTTTGAATGGGTGAAATAAAAAATGGACCTAGAATTAGTAATCGATGATGTACTTGTAAGGCTATTGTTGAATAGATACTTCAGGGTGGCTTTTAAATCATTTCAATCCGGAGTAGGTCCATACGGAGAACCCAACTTATAAAATTAATCGCTAAAATCTCAATTGTTTCCTCAGCTATTCTGATCAAGTAGTAACGAAACGAACTCCTGATCTTCTTATACCTAATCATTGGGCATTAGAATTTAAAATAGCTAGACCGTTTGGAGATAATGGGAAGAGGCCGACGCACTGGAAACCACCTGGATGCCCTTTTGGGAATTTTGATATAGATACAGCGAACGAATAACCAGGAGAGTCGCTCCATAAAAGCGAGTAGAGATTGGCGGGGTGATATATTTTTACCCAGTGTCCAATGGTGAAGCAACGGCATCATTCCTGGCTAACCCAGCTATTTATCAAATCTAAATTTCCACAGTGCGACCAGGAAGAAGACAACTCCCATCCCCAGCAGGATGCCAATCTGCGGTAAAACCTGGACGAAACTGGCATTTTCCGCCATGAGCCTGTAATAACCCTTCGACCGCATGGTTGTGTGGGGTGAAGCTGGCAATGAAACCCATAAAACCACCTGACCGGTATAAAGGCGTGGGCGCCAATGGCAAGCGCTCCACCCACACCCGCCAGGACAAACGCCATGATCAACCCAAGATTTTCTGCTTGTTTGGTAGTCTTTGAGATGGCGGCAACCAGCATGCCGAACGCGGCTGCATTGAAAGCCACCACCAGGGTGAGCACGATCAACCCAAGCGGGGATCTACCCAGAGGGGTGCCAAAAACCAGGCCAGCGACGGTGAATATCACCACCACCTGCAAGCAAGCCAGCAGCATGTATGCCAGCATCTTTCCAGCCAGGATTGCACCGCGTGGGTATGGTGGCGGTCAGTAGACGCCGCAATGTGCCTGTTCTCGCGTTCACTCAACAGCGCTCCGCTGGACATGGAAACAATGAAGTAAATGAACATCACCGTGAGCCCAGGGAACATGTAGGCAAAGAAACTTCCCATCGTTGGTGCAGAATCTTCCCCGTCTGGTTTTCAACAGCAACTGCGATCACCGGGTTGGTGCGCATTTCATTGATGCGGGTCATCACCACGCCCAGGTTTTGAGCTTCAATGGCGCGTGCCTGCTCGGCACTGGCAATTGCCAAGGATGCCTGCCTCCTCAAAAATGGTGCGCACGCCGTATTGCACCTCTCCCCAGATCGAGAACTCAGCCGCCACCTGCTTCATCATACCCGGTCACGATGTTGGCAGCTTCAGGTTCTGCCGGGTCTATGACCACCTGGACCTTGGTGGGTTCATATCCATCGATTTTCTGGCTGAAATCGGCCGGGATGATGATCACCGCATTAACTTCACCTTTTGCCACCTGCTGCTCAGCCTCAGAAACATCGCTGTAGTCGGTGACTTGCAGCTGCTCAATGGAGTGGAGCACTTTGGCCATTTCCGTCCCAAAAGTGCCCGCATCCTGGTTCACCAAGCCCACCTTTAGCAGGATCACATCTCCTTGAGAGCGGCTCATCACCAGGTTTGCTCCACCCATGAAACTCCCAATCATCAATGGCAGCAGGAACAGGATCACCAGCCAGACACGCTCCCTGGATATCACCTGGATTTCCTTCCAGGCAACCGATAGTGTATAGTAGATTGAATTCATATTCATTCTCCTGCGAGAATAACTGATCGAAATCAAATCGCCACAGCCCAATCGCAAAGAAAATCAGGCTGAAAACAAGCAGCATGACCAGGCTGAGATAGATATCAGCCAGTCCAAGCCCTCGAATGAAAAGGTCATCCAGTGCCCGGTTCGCCCAGTAATGTGGCACGATCATGGGGATGGGTCCAAGAAAGCGCTCCAGAATAAAGAGAGGTACAAAACACCCTCCCAGTAGACCCATGCCCCAAAGCAGCAGGGTGCTAAGCCCGCCGATCTGGTTTTCAGTCCGTGCAAGGGCGGCAATGGCAATTCCCAACGCGCTGGAGCATAAAGCGATCAATATGGCGACCAAGGTTGCACCAAGGGGTGCTTTCTCGATCGGTAGAGGGGTTAATCCCATCAGCCGTAAGCCGAATGCCCCAAAAGCAAAGATGACCCCTATCTGGATCAGGGCGATGACAAAGTTGGGCAAGATTTTCCCAATCAGCAGCTGAGTCTTGTTGATCGGTGCAGCCACCAGGCGTCGGAATGAGCCGATCTTTTTCTCTTCAAAGATGGAACGCGCCGTGGTCTGACCGGCCAGGAATACGAACAGGACGGTGAATCCTGGCACTGCTGCAAGGCTGAGGTCCGGTGTTTCTTCCTCGTCTGCCCCCTGCTGCGGGGAGGATTGCACGATGTTGATCAATGGCCGGGCTTGTGCGGCTATAAACTGGCTGCGTGCCTGGGCCAGCACCCGCTCGGTGGAGAAAACCTGGTACTCTTCAGGCGCAGTGGCCTGCATCTCACCCATCTGCTTCAGGCTGGCAATGATCTGGCTCTCCAGGGTCATATCTGCGGCAATGCTCTCAACCACCAGCCGGACAGCTTCCACGATTTGCGGATTGGCATTCTTTCCAGTGGTAATAACCAAAGTCACCGGGGTGTTTTGTTGGACTCCCGCAGTGAACCCGGCGGGTATGATCAGTGCCGCGACGACCTTATTTTCATCCAGGAGCGCTTGGACATCAGCTTCAGAAGAGGATTGAACTGCAAGGCTGCCATCCTCTGATATTTTATTTAATAAGAACGCCGCGCCTTCACCGCCATCCAGGTCAACCACAGCCAAGTTGGGCAGGATTACCTCTCCCTCGTTCTCTTGTCCGATGGCTCCCAAGGCACCGCTGAAAACAACAATGAATAGCAAGGGAAGTATAAACAGCTGGAATATCGTGCCACGGTCTTTAAATAAGATCTGTAGATCTTTGAGCGCTATACTTATCGCTTTCATCTTAGCTCACTCCCGCAGTTTCTTCCCGGTCAGGTGCAGAAAGACACTCTCCAGGTTTGGCTGCATGATCTCCAACGATGTGATCACGATATCATGCTGGTTGAGATAGCCCAGCACATTCACCACGGCTTGCTGGTTATTAATAGCAACAATCTTGACCACCGGATTGGCAGCCACTGGCTTGGCCTCTGTAGTGGATTCTTTCCCATCGGGTGCGGGGGGAGCAGGGGGTTGGGGAACCAATACTGCTTCCTTGACGGCAGGAAGTGATGAGAGCTCCGCCAGGATCGTCTCATCCACCCGGTTGACACCCACATAAACGACACCGCCGCCCAATAATCCAATCAGGTTCTTGATCGTATCCAAGGCAATGATTCGCCCCGCATCGATGATGGCTGCCCGGTTGCATAGGGTTTCCACCTCTTCCATATAATGGCTGGTATATACCACGCTCATGCCGCGTTCACGGTTCAGGCGCTGCACGCTCTCAAAAATATGGTTGCGGCTCTGTGGGTCCACCCCCACCGTGGGTTCGTCCAAAAACAGCAGCCGGGGTTGGTGCACCAAGCCAGCCGCGATATTCACCCGCCGCTTCATCCCACCCGAGAATTTATCGACCACTCCATCCGCGCGTTCGGTGAGTGACACCACACGCAGCACATCTTCGACGCGTTCCTTAAGCTCCCTGCCACGCAGGCCATAGATTCGCCCAAAGAAGTTCAGGTTGGCACGTGCGCTCAATGTGGGGTAGAGTGCCAGGTCTTGGGGAACCAGGCCATTGATCTTCTTGACCTGGTAAGCTTCTTTGAGAATATCATACCCCCCGATGCGCGCCGTCCCGGAAGTAGGTGGAATGACACCGGTGAGCATGGAAATGGTCTGGGTCTTGCCTGCCCCGTTAGGCCCCAATAATCCAAATACCTCACCTTCCTCGACAGAAAAGCTGATCCCTTTGACCGCTTCAAAGTCACCATATTTCTTGACAATATTCTCGACTTCCAATATCGCTGGCATATGTGCTGCTCCTTTCTTTGGGATTAATTCCTTATGTTATCCTGATAAAAAATACCTGATGCATGGAAAATAAGTGGCTTTAATTTTTTTTCTTTCCTTCTAGGTCTGCTTGCATCTCTAAACACAAAAAATGCAAGTTCGCAAGCCATCACGATTCGCAAAGACCAATAAGATTTATTCAGTTTTACCAATAACTTGTGATTATGAAATCCTGATAAGAGGGGCTGCTAGGCAATATGGATTCCAATATGAGTATAGCATAACCTTTTATAATATATCTAAAAATACAAGTTAGTTTAATATGATTGTATATGAGTACAATTGGAGTTGTTATTGATTCATTTATCTCTGCGTGATATTATCAGCATATACTCTCAGGAGGAAATATGAAAACAAAAATATATTTTATTGTGGTGGCGGTATTGGCATTGATGTTCCTCGTTACAGCTTGTTCCTCGGGTACAACCGCCACTGCTGCTCCTTCTACAACCATTTCTGATGGAGCAAAATTAGTTCAGGAGCGTTGTACGGTATGCCACACTCTTTCCCGTGCAGAGAGCCAGCACCTTAGTGCTGCGGATTGGAAATCAGTCGTAGAAGCGATGATTGCCAGAGGTGCGAAGCTAACCACAGATGAGGAAACCCTGGTAGTGGACTACCTTGCAGCGAACTACGGGAAATAGCCGTACCTATTCCTTGACCAAAACCTCTCCCGAGATTCCATCTCGGGAGCTTTATGTTTAAAGTTATATAATATGCATAGGCTAACGGGAGGTTTTACCTTACTGAAAAGCAGGTACTCAGCTTCCGGTAGTTTTTTTATCAAGCCCGAATATCACTGCTTGTGAATCGCTATTCATCCCGCCGAAAAAATCCAATCAGGTCCAAATCAGCCAATATCAGAATTTTTTTTCATCCTTGATCACCAACACCCGAACCGAAAGATCGTCATGGATCATCTCTGCACGGTGATACTGACCAAATTTATCCAGGAAAACCGTCTGCTCTAATGTTGGCGTGATAGTTGCCTGTGAGTATCCTAACTGTAGCGTGATCAAGCCTCTTCTTTTTTAACGCTCGCCTTACTTCTTTCAGCCGCTCCCCATGGAGTGGGTAAAAATACAAGGCTAAAATTGCCAGCAGGAACCCTATGATGGGTGGAATAGTCAGGAAGATGCGGAATCCAAGGTCGACGCTTGCCGGTTGGACCTCCAGAAGGGTGTTGTAGCCATAGCGGGGCAGCAATATTCCAAATACGGCCGAGACCAGCATCCCGCTTAATGTGATGATGAAACTGCTCATGCCAAAGTACATCCCGGCACGCTGCTGACCAATCTTGACCTCATCTTCATCGACCACCTCGGCAATGATCACGTCCCCGATCAGGATCAACCCCGAGAGCCCGATCCCTACCAACACCGCGGCAATGATCGTGGTCACCAGGGATGTGCTGAGGCCGAGTGGGATGACCGCAATGATCATGACCAGGTTAGCCAGGATAAGGGTGGTGCGTGAATCGGTCCGATTGGCGACGATCTGCCGCCAGGGGTACAGCATCGCCGCTGCTACCAGAAAAGCTACCCCAAATATGATCGTAGCAAGTCCTTCATCCACTTTCAGACAATATTTCATATAGAACATCATCCCGGCTTGTAATATTCCAGTACCGAAAAATCGCATTGCCTGGGCTATAGCAGCGGTGATGAAACTTCGATTGATAAAAGTGGCTTTTAAGGCTGGTATGAATGGAACATATGATTGCTCTTGAGAGCTCTTCTTCTCAAACATGGCACGAACGCCAACATAAATGGCGACGACGGAAATCAGGCTCAGCAGGATCGCCATCCATGACCAGCCCAACCACTGTGATAATATCGGGGGTAAGGCCACTCCAATGATAAGCCCACCGGTCTGGAAAATATTCATCTTGGCTGCAACATCCGTCCGCTCGCGATACGATGGAAACATCTCAGGCAGCAGTGAATAATAGCCGGTCGCCAGGGCGGTATAAAGGCCTTCCCAGATCACGATCACTACGCCAAAGAAAATAAGCAGTGCGGTAGGGTTATCGCGCCCATCAAATGGGATCAGGAACAGCATTGCAAAGGTGACCACGTACGGCAAGCCGCTAAAAATGATGTAGGGGATGCGCCTCCCCCAGCGTGAATGTGTCCGGTCAGACAAGAATCCAATGGCCGGGTTGTTAAGTGCGTTATAAAAGGTATAGAACACCCAAAAAGTGGCAAACCATGGGGCAGGCAGATTTTTAATATCCACAATATAAAACATGATGATCCCCGACACTGCCTCAACGGGGATCGAAACCCCCAGGCTGGATAGGGAATACAGCGTGCGGGTTTTCCGGCTGGTAGTTATATCGGGCTGAAGGGTGGTTTCCATGAATGCCTCCCTGGAAATATAATTGATGGAAAAGGTGCCAGATAATTGGTAAAGTAATTAATAATAAATTGGAGTAGTTTTTTGCCTAGGGAATCCCTTTTGATTTTACACGAAATAAAATATTTTACAAAGCTCAGTAATTTTTTACAACTTCCGGGTAAAATAACAACCTGGAGTTCATTTATTTACTATCTTTCATGGAGGACACATGATCAAAATGCTTTCAGGTGACGAAGCGGTAGCGCGTGGCGCGTGGGAAGCTGGCGTAGCTGTTGCCTCAGCCTATCCAGGCACGCCCAGCACCGAAATCCTGGAGGAGCTGGCACGCTACCCCAATGTTTATGCGGAATGGGCTCCGAACGAAAAGGTGGCAGTGGATGTCGCCATTGGCGCAGCCTATGCTGGGCGGCGTGCCATGGCAGCTATGAAGCATGTCGGGTTGAATGTGGCCGCCGACTCCTTTATGTACGCCTCGATGACCGGCACGGAAGCCGGGTTAGTGATTGTGTCAGCGGATGATCCTGCCATGCATTCCAGCCAGAATGAGCAGGATAACCGCACCTTTGCCAAGTTCGCTCGTATCCCCTGCCTTGAACCCAGTGACAGTCAGGAAGCCAAGGATATGACCATCGCTGCCTTCGGGCTGAGCGAACGCTTCGATACACCCGTTTTACTGCGCCTGACCACGCGCATCTGCCACTCAACCAGTGCCGTGGAATTGGGAGAGCGCGCCGATGGCACGCCACCAGAACCCAAACCTTTCCCCCGCAACCCGGCTAAATATGTCATGGTGCCTGGGAATGCGGTCAAACGCCACCCGGTGATTGAACAGCGCATCCTGGATGTGGCAGAGTTTGCCGAGAATTTCCCTTATAACCGTATTGAAATGGGAGAATCTTCGCTTGGGATAATTACTTGCGGGGTATCCTACCAGTATGCCAAAGAAGTCTTTCCCAACGCCTCCATCCTGCGCCTGGGTCTCACCTGGCCGCTCCCCGTACGGCTGATCAAGAAATTTGCCGTCCTCGGTTGAGAGGCTGATTATCATTGAAGAATTAGACCCATTCATCGAGGAAGCCGTCCGATTGATGGGTATCAGTGTCGAAGGGAAAGGCATATTTCCTCTAGTGGGTGAGTTTGACCCGCGCCTGGTACGTGAAGCAGCCATAAGAGCCGGCTTGCTGCCCGAGTCTGCCCATGTCCCTCTGGCGGGTGTGGAGGTTGGTCCGCTGCCTGCCCGTCCACCGGTGCTCTGCCCGGGTTGTCCGCACCGAGGCCTGTTCTACGTGCTCAACAAGCTCAAAGTTCCGGTGAACGGCGATATCGGCTGTTACACCCTGGGGCTCATCCCACCCCTGAGCGCCATCCATTCCTGTGGCTGCATGGGGGCTGGAATTGCTGTGGCGCATGGGGCAGTCAAAGCCGGCAGCCCCGAGAAGCATGTGGCTGTGATTGGTGATTCCACCTTCTTCCATACCGGCATCCCTGCCCTGCTCAACACGGTCTATAACCGCAGCCAGATGATCACCGTCATCATGGATAACCGGGTAACCGGCATGACCGGTCACCAGGAGAATCCTGGCACGGGTCGCACACTGCAGGGTGAGGCAACCACGGTGGTTGAGCTCGAACCGTTGGTGCGTGCCCTGGGCATCCAGCATGTGAAGACTGTCCCAGCCTTCGCCGTGTCAGAGATAGAAACCACATTGAAGGAATTCTTGAAGCTGGATGAGCCATCCGTGCTGATCACCCTGGAGCCCTGCGCCCTGCTTCCCGAAGCGCGCAAGCGTTGGGTACCCTTGGAAGTCCTTTCCGAACTATGCAATGGATGTGCTTTATGCTTCCGTATTGGCTGCCCGGCCATCCTGAAGAGCGATGAACTGGATGCCAAACTGCAGCGTCCCAAGGCACTGATTGATTCCGCCCTATGTACAGGTTGTGAGGTGTGTGCCCAGATTTGCCCACGGGAGGCGATCACATTCAGACCCATCGAAGTGAGCGAGGCTTAGCATGAGAGATTCAACCAATTTCCTTTTAGCCGGCGTGGGCGGGCAAGGGACGATCCTCGCCAGCGATGTGCTGGTCAATCTCGGCCTGGCAGCCGGTTATCAAGCTAAACAGGCAGAAGTGCATGGCATGTCTCAGCGCGGCGGGAGCGTCACCAGCTTTGTGCGTTGGGGTCGGGTGGTCTATTCACCCCTGGTGGGTGGGGGGGAGGTGGACGTCTTGCTGGCGTTTGAAAAAGCCGAGGCGTTGAGGAACCTGAACCAGCTGCGACCTGGCGCCCTGGCACTGATCAACCTGGCTGCCATTGAACCGGTGACTGTCACTTCCGGTGGGCAGACCTATCCCACGGATGACACCTTGCACAGTAAAATCGCAGAGGTGACCGCGAAGGCGGTTTATGTGGATGGGGAAGCCCTGGCCACCGAATTGGGAAACATTCGCGCTGCCAATGTGGTGCTGTTGGGTGCCCTCTCCGCCTTGATGGAGCGGGAGGGGCTGGCAGGGGCTGAGTTATCGGCGGATATGTGGTTAGCGGTCATCACCGGGCGCGTCCCTGCCAAGTTCGTTGAACTTAACCGCCAGGCGTTCAATGCCGGGCGGACGGTTGTATCCGGATAGAATTTTTTAGACTGGGATTACCACTCCAAGACAGGTTATTATCCTTTGCCTGGCTCAGCTTTTAATATTTAACAAGACCACGCCAGCAATGACAAGCCCCGTCCCCAACAGCTTGGTGAGGCTGAAAGATTCCTGGAACCAGGCGATCCCGATCGCGGCGATCAGGGCAGTGCCCAATCCGGACCAGATGGCGTAAGCGGTGCTCACTTCCAGTTTTTTAAGCGCAAATGCCATAAAGATGAAGCTGACCGCGTACATCGCAAACATCAGCACCGATGGGATGAGGCGCGTCAAGCCCTCAGAAACCTTCATCATGGTTGTGCCAACCACTTCGGTCAGGATGGCAATCAGCAGGTATATCCAATAGATCATTGGGGACCTCCATGGATTGTAATAAGTAGGTGATGTAAGCTGCCTGGTTGGGGTATCCCTTTAATCATCATATCTTCACCCGAACCTGACACAGCGCATGGAGAGCGAGCCTCCCCACAGTTTATCAGCAAAGAAGCTGACGGGTTCGTCTTGCTCACTCACCCCCAGGATATATAGCAGCGGCAGGTAATGCTCGGCGGAATTCACCGCCAGCCTGGCAGCCTTGCCTTGTCCCTCGTAGTGGATGATGGGCTCATGCTCGTGTTGCAGGATCCACTGGGCTACCTTGGCATCGTATTCGACCGCCCAATCGAAGGCGGCATCCTCCCAGACCATCATGCCCAGGTTGTGCACGATATTCCCGCTCCCCAGGACCAGGACCCCTTCCCGGCGCAGTTGCTTAAGCTCCTGGCCGAGCGCATAATGACCAGCTGCTTCAAAGCTGCGGTTTAGGCTCAGCTGAACCACCGGTATATCCGCCTCGGGGTACATCCGGCACAGTACCGACCACGTCCCATGATCAAGCCCCCAGGAGCTGTCGAGTGCCACTGCCCTACCCTTGGGCAACTCCACGATCCGCCTGGCCAATTCCGGGGAACCCGGGGCAGGATATTGCATCTCGAACAGGGCGCGTGGGAAGCCATAGAAGTCGTGGATGGTGCGCGGCGCTTCCATGGCAGTCACCTGCGTGGTATGCGTTTCCCAATGGGCGGAGATGCACAGGATGGCTTTCGGTTTTGGGATTTCTTTGGCAGCCTCCTGCCAGGCGTGGCTGAACTCGTTTTCTTCAATGGCATTCATCGGGTTGCCATGCCCAATGAATAAGGCTGGCATGATTGGGTCGGTCATAATATTTCTCCATCTCCAGTCTCGATCGTTATCAGAATGCCTTAATGTACTACCGATTGGCTGTAAAGGCAAGAAATACACTTTTATGAAAATCACCTGCCTGATATAATCGCCGCATGTCGAACACTTACAAGATCATCCTCAATCCAACTGCTGGGAATGGCAATGGCTTGAATGCCATCCCGGAAATTGAAAAACTCCTCAACCAGCACAACCTCAGCTTTGACCTCGTGCGCACAGAACGAGTCGGGCATGGCATCGAGTTAACCCGCCAGGCAGTGAAAGATGGCTATAAGGCCATCATCTCCGCGGGGGGTGATGGCACCGTCAATGAAGTCATTAATGGGCTGATGCTGTGTCAGCAGGAAGGCTTGTCGATCCCTCCACTTGCCGTGTTCTCGGTTGGCAGGGGCAACGATTTTGCTGGCAGCATGGGCATCCCGTCTGACCTCGAGGGCGGGATCCAGGCACTGATCGATGACCACCGCCGTACCATCGATATTGGCAAGGTGACCGGGGGTATTTTCCCCCAGGGCAGGTATTTTGGCAACTGCGTGGGAATCGGGTTTGATGCCATCACCACCATCGAAGTCCACAAGCTTCCCCGCTGGGGTGGCTTTTTGGGTTTTTTGGTAGCGGTGCTGAAGACTGTTTTCCTGTATAACAAAGCACCCATGGCTACCACGGTGTACGACGAGAAGACCTTGACCCAGCGCAGCCTGATGATCTCGATCATGAACGGGCGCAGGCTGGGGGGTAATTTCCTCCTGGCACCCAATTCCGAACCCGATGATGGCCTCTTCGACCTGTGCATCGCCGAGCAGATGAGCTCCTTGGCGGTGATCAGGATGATCCCCCATTTTATCCGGGGTGACCAGGCGACTCAACCCACCATAAAAACAGGTCAGGCTGCCCATATCACCATCACGGGAGTCGATGGTCCGCTGCCAGCCCAGACCGACGGCGAGATCATTTGCGTGGATGGCACGCACCTGGAAATAGAAGTTTTGCCTCGCCAGCTTGAGATCATTTATACAAAAAAGGTCGGAACGTGACATTCTCGCAGCGTTTCATTATAGGCACACTCAGAGGCATCACCAACCTGATCTGCCGCATCGACGATGTAGAACTGGATCAGGTTCCCAGACAGGGACCGCTGATCATCTACACCAACCACGTCAATATCCTGGAGATCCCCATCATCTACACCCATTTACAGCCACGCCGGGTGCATGGGATGCTGCTCGCCGAGCGCTGGAATATCCCCGTCTTGAGCTGGGCGCTGGATGTTACCGAAACCATCCCCCTGCAGCGCGGCGTGGCGGATATCGACGCCATCCGCACGGGCCTGCAAGCCCTGGAGAAGGGTGAGATCATCATCATCGCCCCGGAGGGCACCCGCAGCCATGATGGCATCTTACAGCCTGCCCACCCCGGCGTGGTGCTGCTGGCACTGCATAGTGGGGCACCTTTATTGCCGGTGGTTTCTTTTGGGGCTGAGAATTACACGGAGAATCTTTCCAGGCTGAAGCGCACGATTTTCACCTGAGGGTGGGAAAGCTGTTTCACCTGGAATGAGCGGGGCGAAAAAGTGACCCGCCAGGTGCGGGAGAAGATGATGCTGGAGATGATGTGCCAGATGGCGAGCGATTTTACCCCCGCAGTACCGTGGGGGGTATGGCGAGGGAGCGGAGGCCAGCCCGAGGTATATTGAGTTCGTATAAGTAGGGCGGGTATCTTACCCGCCATTTTTCGTGTCCACTAAATCGGGTAAGGCTCAAACAAAGGCCTTGTCTCCTCTGCCGTCCTCCCCACCAACAAGGGGCATAACAAGGGGTCTAACAAGGGGCATAACAAGGGGCATAACAAGGGCTTCCTCTGTTCACAACAAGGGGCATAACAAGGGCCTTGTCCCCTGGCCCACAACAAGGGGCTTAAGCCCCTTGTTGGAGAGTAGACCGGGTTGAAAGGCAGGGATCCTTACCCGCCATATTTCATTGGTATTTGCCTTCTGGTGCAATGGGGTGTATATTATCTATAACAACCCCATGCCCACTCCAGACGTTATTCTCCAGCTGGTTGAAAATTTCGAAGTCTCATCGCCACGCCTACCTGTCCCAAGATTACAACGAAGCGCAGGTGCGCCGTGAGTTCGTCGATCCATTCTTCGAAGCTCTCGGCTGGGATATGTTTAACAAAGGCAATTATGCCTCCGCTTATAAGGACGTCATCCACGAGGATGCCATCCACATGGGTGGAGCCACCAAAGCCCCCGATTATGCCTTTCGCATCGGTGGCACGCGCAAGTTCTTTGTAGAAGCCAAGAAACCCGCCGTCAATCTAAAGGATGCCATCAGCCCGGCGTATCAGCTGCGCCGTTATGCCTGGAGCGCCAAGCTGCCCCTCTCCATCCTGACGGATTTTGAAGAATTCACCGTTTACGACTGCCGCCTGAAACCTACTTTATCCGACAAATCCTCCACGGCCCGTATCCAGCTGCTGACCTATCGCGATTACCCCACCCATTGGGATGAGATCGCCTCGGTTTTCTCCCGCCAAGCGGTGCTCAAAGGCTCGTTTGACCAGTACGCCGAGGCTGCCACCGGCAAGCATGGCACCGCCGAGGTGGACCACGCCTTCCTGGCGGAGATCGAGCGCTGGCGCGACCTGCTGGCGCATAATATCGCCCTGCGCAACCCTTCCCTCAGCCAGCGTGATCTGAATTACGCCATCCAGATGACCATCGACCGGATCATCTTCCTGCGCATCTGCGAAGACCGGGGCATCGAATTTTATGGCCAGTTGCAAGCCCTGCTCAACGGGGGTGATGTCTATCCGCGCCTGTGCCAGCTGTTCCGCAATGCCGATGATCGCTATAACTCGGGGCTGTTCCACTTCAGGGCAGAGAAAGGTCAGGCCGATTCACCCGACGCCCTCTCCCTGGGTCTGGCGATCGATGACAAACCGCTCAAGGATATGCTCGCCAACCTGTATTACCCCGAAAGCCCGTATGAGTTCTCGGTGCTGCCCGCCGATATCCTCGGGCAGGTGTATGAGCAGTTCCTGGGCAAGGTCATCCGCCTCACCAGCGCCCACCATGCCGTGGTCGAAGACAAGCCCGAGGTGAAGAAGGCGGGCGGGGTGTTTTACACGCCCACTTTCATCGTGGATTACATCGTCAAGCACACCCTGGGAAACTTGCTGCAAGACCGTCACCCTGGTGAGGTTGGTTTGGGCAGGGGTGCACCCATCCGGGTGCTGGATATGGCGTGTGGCAGCGGCTCCTTCCTGTTGGGGGCTTACCAGTACCTGCTGGATTGGTACCTGAACGCCTATACCGTCTCGGAGCCTGAGCAATGCGCCAAGGGTCACTCACCCCAGTTGGTGCAGGCTGGGTCACGGCGAGTGGAAGCTGACCACCAGCGAGCGCAAGCGCATCCTGCTCGACCATATCTATGGGGTGGATATCGACCCCCAAGCCGTGGAAGTGACCAAGCTTTCGTTGTTGCTCAAAGTGCTGGAGGGTGAAAACCAGGATACGGTCGGCAAGCAGCTCAGCCTGTTCCACCAGCGCGCCCTGCCTGATCTGGGACAGAATATCAAATGCGGCAATTCGCTGATTGGTCCCGATTTTTACTCTGATAAGCAATCCACTTTCATTGACGCTGAGGAGCAATACCCGCATCAACGCCTTCGATTGGCCAGCGGGAATTTGCGCAGGTATTTCCCCAAACAGCTCGCATATTATGGCTGGTCACTTTTGTCACGCATAACTCGCGCATCTCGGAGCGCATGGTTACTTATGGGGTCAAATCGGGTGACCCGTTAATCTTGGATGCCCAAGACCGCTTGCTCATCGCTCAATATATCTCCGATGCATGCCATTCTCATACCATTCCGGTTGTTGCCTGGAATGTGCTCCCAGATCATGTTCACATGATTTTGGCAGCCGAGGATGAGCAGGAATTGGATGAACAGGTTCGTAAGATCAAAGGATTTAGTTCTTATTCATTTCAGCGTGCTCAGGGTTGGGATGAGGCTAGGTCATGTCTGGGCGCAGAAATATCACCATCTGCTCATTACTGACCAACCCATGCTCGAAAATGCCTATTCCTATGTAATGGACAACCACATCAAGCACGCGGACCAATGGGGGCAAGAGCTGATAGACTCGTTTGAAGTGCATCTACCCACTCAGCCCACCCTCTCTCACCTCTCCATCCTCACCAACCAGTGGCTTGTCTGCTCTACCCGGGATCCAACAAGGGGCTTGTCTCCTCTTCCGGAGATCCAACAAGGGGCTTAAGCCCCTTGTTGAGAGACGTGATGAGTGACGTGACGAGTGACGTGATGAGAGACGTGCTGAGAGACGTGACGAGAGACGTGCTGAAAGACGTGCGGGATGAGCTGTGCGTCACCCCCGAAATAGCCTGCCAGCCTTCTTCCGGTGGTTTCGATGTTATCATCGGTAACCCGCCGTACATCCGCATCCAGGCACTCAAAGAATGGGCACCCCTTGAGGTGGAATTCTATAAGAAGCGTTTTATGTCAGCCAGCAAGGGCAATTATGATATTTATGTCGTGTTTGCGGAAAAGGGATTAAGTCGTTTTAAACCCTAATGGGCACTTGGGCTTTATCTTACCGCATAAGTTTTTCAATGCCCAATATGGTCAATCCTTGCGTACATTACTATCCGAAGGCAAACACCTTGCCAAAGTGGTACATTTTGGAGACAAACAGATCTTCGAAAACGCCACTACCTACACCTGCCTGATGTTCCTGGATAAAAAAGGGACGAAGACTTTTAAATTCGAGAAAGTTGACAATTTACAGACGTGGCGTTCTGGCACCTTGGGTGTGCAAGGCAAACTTCCTGCCGCGCGTGTCGTCTCCGCTGAATGGAACTTCACTGTAGGCAGAGGAGTGAATCTTTTTGATAAGTTTATCCAGATGCCGGAAAAACTGGAGGACGTGGCTCATCGAATATTTCAAGGATTTAAAACAGGCGCAGATCCAGTTTTTATATTCTGGAAGAACGCAATAATGAGGAATTCTATTCCCCTGCATTAAGTAAAGATATATCAATTGAATCGATATATTTACGGCCACTCTACAAGTCTGGAGAAATGAAACGTTATAATTTACGGAGGAATTCCAGATATGTGATCTTTCCATATAACAACGGATCTCTTATGGATTGGAGTGAAATAGTATCTATAGCTCCAAAAACGGCTGCATATCTGGAAAAGTGTAAGGGTTTATTAGCCAACCGAGAAAAAGGTCGGTGGATCGGTAAACATTGGTATTGTTACAGTAGGAATCAAGCATTAGAGGTAATATCGAACCCCAAATTACTTACCGCTGATCTAAATCCATTTGCTAACTATTGTTTTGACCGCACTGGAGATGCTTGCTTCCCATGAGGTGCAGCGGGTGGGTATGGGATTGTGCTTGATGAAAATATGTATTTATACGTACTTGGTTTATTAAATTCAAAGGCAGTTGACTATTTTCACAAGAACATATCGACTAATTTTCGGGGCGGATGGTATGGTTACGATGCAAAAATTATTCGCAATATACCCATTCGAACAATCAACTTTTCCGACGCCACTGATGTACACCAACACGACAAGATGGTCACTCTCGTTGAGCACATGCTCAAACTGCACCAGCAGCTTGCCACAGCCCTCACCCCCAACAATAAAACCTTACTCCAGCGCCAGATTGCCTCCACCGACGCCCAGATCGATGCCCTGGTGTATGAGTTGTATGGCCTGACGGATGAGGAGATCAGGTTGGTGGAGGGGAGATAAATGTTGGGTTCGAATGGAAACAGCGTGAGCATTAAGTTGCGTCAAGCTCATTCACCTTAAGACACGAACACCTTTTTTATTTTTTGGCGGGTAGGCTCTGCACCGTACCGGAAACCCTCTCCCTTTTAGGGAGAGCGAGCAGTGTCTTTTTATAGCATCTTCATGACCACGCTACATGTTTTCACTGGGTAGGGTGAGGGTAGATCCCAAGCGTAGATATGCATTGAAATATCCATAAACCCTCTTGCATGGATAGAACGAGATTTGTGCTATAATGATACCCATGAATTCTGTATAAGCAAGCAGGCCAAGAGCACTTAGACGCATTTCCCCCATCATGCGTCTTTTCTTTGCCAATTCAATCTCACGTTCTATATCACGACACATCCAACCAAATATATATTTCTCAAATAACTCTTTGTTATCCATTTCATTTCTCTTTTATTCTGCGGACTAACCGCATCAATATCTAAAAATCACGCAAATTATTAAATTTTCCCATAACAATGCACAAAATATCTTCAACTTCAAACGGTTCTAATTGCTGGAATTCGTCCGGTAGCTCAGATATTTCGTTAGAATGGTATATCGTCCAATTTGGGTATTTTCTGCGTACTTTACATTATCAAAATCTTTTTCAATCGCTTGTATAAATCTGATAATGCTCGAGATGTTATTAAACATTAAGGTACTTTCATGATGGTTCAGGATCGTATATCATGTGCAAAACTTGATTATTTCTCACCACGTTGAGCGCTTTTCAGTAATTGATATTGATGATTTAAGTATCCTTGCGACATTTCAGACTAATCAAATGGCTCGGTCGTGGAAATTTTACATATTCACCAAATAAACTATGTAAAGGTTTTTCTTTGTCATATGTTATTCCGTGTTTATCACACAATTTCCTGGAATATTTAATTATATACGTATGTAGTCGATCTAGATCCTGATTCTGGATCGTTGTTTTGGATGCTTTCTTTTATCGATTTAGCAAATAATGAGAAATTTCGGTCGTCGTCGTATAGTTCAAATACACTAGTATCCTCAAAAATTGACCCCTCTTGTAATCTTTCAGTAATTTTTTTACAGGAGATGAACAAAGTCCGTTCTTCTGTTGAAATATCTAAATTATTGAATGATTTCATGTTCTGCCAGTAATCTAATAAACAGGAGATAAGTTTTGCTACGATATAGTTTGGTTCTTGATGCCAAAATGATGCTGAAGCGATTAGCTTTAGAGGTACCAGAATTATTGTATTTTTCACTGTCTATATCGATATTTATATTCTTCCAAGATTGCTCAATATATTTTCCTAATCCCAATCTGACCTGCAAGATCTGTGGAAGATTGCTCCCCTCATTCCGCTCGGGACACAGTTCGCAAAGATCGCTTCTTTCTTCCCTGAAAATCAGCGGGGATGACCGCGATGACATCCAAAACTAGCTCTCGACGACGAGTCTAACGAGGGGCATAACAAGGGGCATAACAAGGGGCATAACAAGGGGCTTAAGCCCCTTGTTGGAGAGTAGGGAGTAGGGAGAGTAAAGGAGAGTAGGCGAGTAATCACATTAGACTGCGTTCATTTGGCAATACGGTGCTTTCCCGTATTGATAAACGCAGTCGTATATCGACCGTTCTCTGGTCGATAAAGGAGCGATATTTGCGACCGTGGGCAGATGCTCTTTATCTGTCGCAGCCTCGCGACCATATTGTAGGAGCGAGGAATAGGCCTTCTGTCCATGAAATCCGCCAGCCCCACCCCATCTAGGCGTCGCCTTCGTTTCGAATCGTTCTTTTCTCAAACGATTAATTGAATGCAATTGAATTTTATGGAAACAATTGTTACCTGTCATGCATTCAGACGCATTATTTTATTCTCTTCTGCAGCCCGCAATGTTGGGCTACCGGTGATTGATCTGATATTTTTGACACCTATACGAGTGGTTTAATGCTACAATCCTGATACAAAGAATCACCAATCTGAGAATAATAGGAACACATCTATGAAAGTTGCTGTCATTGGAGGGGGTTCCACCTACACCCCCGAGCTGATCAATGGGTTTCTGGAGCGCACATCCACCTTGCCGGTCAGCAGAATTATGGCTGATGGACATTGACCCAGCGCGTCTCTCCATCGTGGGTGGCTTTGCCAGGCGGATCGTGGAAGCCAGGGGCAATCCATTCAAGGTGGTGCTGACCACAGACCAACGGGATGCCGTGGAAAACGCCTCCTACGTCATCACCCAGCTGCGGGTGGGGCAGATGCCCGCCCGGGTGGCGGACGAATACCTGGGGCTACGGCACGGCTTGATCGGGCAGGAGACTACCGGCGTGGGTGGGATGGCCAAAGCCTTGCGTACCATCCCGGTGATATTAAAGATTGCCGCCGACATGCGTGAGCTGGCCCCGGGAGCATTGCTGGCCAATTTCACCAACCCGGCCGGCTTGGTCACCCAGGCTTTGAAAAAATATGCGCCTGATGTGCCCTCGGTGGGTGTCTGCAACGTGGCCATCACCACCAAGATGGGTATCATCGCTGGCTTGAAGGAGCTTAAAGGCAGCGCCATCACCCCCGAACGAACACAGCTGAATACACTCGGGTTGAATCACCTGTCCTGGCACCGCGGTTTCAGCGTGGATGGCGAGGATATCTGGCCGCAGGTGTTCGAAGCTTACCTGGCTGAGCTGCATGCAGACCCCGAGCCTGAATGGGACCCGCGCACCATCGAGGTGCTGGGGATGATGCCCAATTATTACCTGCAGTATTTCTACCACACCGACCGCAAGCTGAAGTCACAGGAGAAATGGCCTCCTTCCAGGGGTGAAGAGGTGATCGAGATCGAAAAAGACCTGCTCAAGCAGTATGCAGAACCATCCCTGGTGGAGCCGCCGGCAGAGCTCATGCTGCGCGGCGGGGCGTACTATTCCACCGTTGCCACCCAACTGCTGAACGCACACTATAACGACCTGGGCGAAATCCATGTGGTCAACACGGCGCATGCCGGGGCAGTGCCAGGATGGCCTGCGGATTGGGTGCTCGAGATGCCCTGCCGGGTGGACAGGAGCGGCATCCACCCCCTACCCGCCACGCCCTTACCAATCGTGTGCTACGGATTATTGGCCCAGGTGAAGTCTTACGAGCTGCTCACGGTTGAGGCAGCCGTGCATGGGGACCGGAAGGCTGCTTATGAAGCACTGCTGGCAAATCCGCTGGGACCCAAGGCTGATCGTGTCCAGGCTGTCCTGGATGATATGCTTGAGACCAACCAGCCATACCTTCCCCAATTTTGGAAGGATTGATCTTCCTTTACATTCAGAGGAGAAGAAATCACTAGTGACCCATCCATCCCAATTACTTAGTGAAATATACGAGCAACCCAAAGCCATCCAGCGCATGTTGGAAACTGAAGCGGAGCGGGTGGCTTGGATCAGCCAAAAGCTTTCCCCTTATGAATTTTCCTACGCCCTGGTGGCTGCACGCGGCACTTCCGATAATGCCGCCCGTTATGGGCAGTATATCTTCGGGGCGATCAACCACCTGAGCGTGGCTCTGGCAGCCCCTTCCCTGTTCACACGCTACCAAGCCCCTCCACGCCTGGAGGGTGCCCTGGTGATCGGTATCTCGCAATCAGGCCAATCTCCGGATATCGTCAGTGTGATCGAGGAAGGCCGACATCAGGGCGCTCCAACCATTGCCATCACGAACGATCTCGAATCCCCGCTCGCCCAGGCTGCGGAGTATCGAATTGGACTGGGTGTGGGCAAGGAGCACAGCGTAGCCGCCACGAAAACCTATACCGCCCAGCTGACCGCCCTGGCCATGCTTGCGTTGAGCCTGACAGAGACACTCAATCCACTCGAGCCATTACAAGTTATCCCAGGTGTGCTCGAACAGGCATTAGCCTCCGAGCCACAAGCCCAGGCTGCCGCTGTAAGCCTGGCAAAAGCAAGCCACACGGTGTTCATCGGCCGTGGGTTCAATTATTCGACCGCGCATGAGATTTCGCTCAAGTGTAAGGAGCTGGCAAACATGCAGGCAGAGCCATATTCATCGGCTGATTTCCTGCATGGGCCGATAGCCATGGTGGAGCCCGGGTTTCCGGTGAATTTGGTTTCGATGGGGAACACCTTCAGGGATGAATTGAATTCACTGGCTGAGAATGTACACGAGCGCGGTGGCAGCCTGATCACCATTGGGGATGCGATCCTCGAAGGGCACATCGAAGGGAGAAGCGATGTAAGGGATTTGTTCATCCCGGTTCCAGCAGGCCTACCCGAGTGGCTTAGCCCAATTGCTGCCATCCTCCCAGGACAGCTGCTCGCCTATCACCTCTCTAAAGCGCGTGGCTTTGACCCGGACAAGCCACGCAGCCTCCGAAAGGTCACCCTGACAGAGTGACCGCAAGCATAAACAAAAAACTCCCCGGAGGTCATCCCCTGGGGAGTGATTATTTTCAACGCTGCTCACAGCTCTGCGGAGTCTGAGATATCCATCTGGTTCTGCACGGTACTTAACCGGCGGTACAAGCCATCCTTTGCCAGCAACTCTTCGTGGGTGCCTACTTCCTTGATATGCCGGCCTTCCAGCACCACGATCTTGTCGGCGCTGCGGATGGTAGAAAGCCGGTGGGCGATGATGATCACGGTCCGCCCCACCATCAGGCGTTCCAGCGCCTGCTGGATGAGCAGCTCGGTTTCCGTATCCACCGATGAAGTGGCCTCATCCAGGATCAGGATCGGGGCATCCTTGAGCACCGCCCTGGCGATCGATAAGCGCTGCTTCTGCCCACCCGAAAGCTTTACCCCACGCTCACCGATCAGGGTATCGTATCCATCCGATAAGGCTTGGATGAATCCATCCGCATTGGCGATCCTGGCAGCCGTGATCAATTCCTGCTCGGTGGCACCCGGTCGACCAAAGAGGATGTTTTCGCGCACGGACCCATGGAACAGGAACACATCCTGGAGGACGATGCTGATCTGCCTGCGCAGGCTTTCAAGCGTGAACTGGCGGATATCCTTGCCATCCAGGGTTATGCAGCCTGAGGTGACATCATAAAAACGGGGGATCAAGCTAACCAGGGTCGATTTTCCCACCCCGGTAGGTCCCACCAGGGCAACAACCTGGTGAGCGGGGATTTCCAGATTAATGTTCTCCAGGACGGGAGTTTCAGGCGAATACTCAAAATTGACATTTTCGAAGGAGATATTCCCCTGGACGCGCTCTTCCAGTTGGACAGCACCGGGACAATTCTCCATCTCTGGATGTTCCTCCAGGAGGTCAGCCACACGGTCTGCACCAGCAAGAGAACCCTGGATCTGCTCCCAGGCGTTGCTCAGGTTGCGCACCGGCTGGTAAAAGATTTCCAGGTACAGGAAGAATGCGACCAGGTCTTCCACTGGCAATGCCCCTGCTAATGCCAGCTTGCCTCCAAAATAGATCACGATCAGCACACCCAGGGAAGAGGTGAAGTCAACAAATGGCTGGAAAGTTGCCATCAGCTTGAGTGCACCAAGCAGCGAAACGCGATAGCGGTCGATCCCCTGGTTGATGCGCTTCATTTCCTCCACTTCGCGGGTGAATGCCTTGATCTCCCGGATTCCTGAAAGGCTATCGTTCAGGATGGCATTGAGATTACCGAGTTCTTTTTGCCGCTCACGGAATGCCGGGCGCACATAGCGCGCATATACCTGCAGCGAAACGACCACCAACGGGATAGGTATCATGGTGAGCAACGTCAGCTGCCAATTCAAGCTGAGTAAAATCACACTCACACCAACCAGAGTGATCACGTTTACCACCACATCCGGCACAGCATGCGAGATAAGCTGCTCAAACAGCTCGGTATCGTTGATCACGCGTGACATCAATTGACCGGTCTGCTTGTCCTCATAATAGCGCAGGGAGAGCGCTTGCAGATGCTCGTAAATATGCTTGCGCACATCTGCCACCACGCCCCAGCCTGCCAGGTGAGCCATGTACGAGCGCAGGAACTGCATGCAAGCGCGTATAAGAAACATCCCCAACACGACTAAAGTGAGGATGCCCACTAATTTAAATGACAATGGGGTGATCGTCGGAGCGGTAACAGCGGCAATCAATCTGCGAATTACCTCTGGGATGACCAGCTGCACACCTACCAGGAGGAACATGCTGATGATGGTAATGACAAGCACCAGCTTGTAACGCCTGGCATAAGAAAACACGAGCCTAAGGGGTTTCAAATCATGAGCCTTTCATTATGATTTAGATATCTCTCCGTCATTTGGAAGGAGCCTCCCCATTATAGACGTGCGGAGTTATCTTGGGGAGTGTATAATTTCTGCTAAAGAGAGGAGGTTTACCATGCTTTGGGTAACCCGTTCACACGTTCATGTCGACCGCGTAGCCTGTCCCTGGCTGATCACGCGTTTCGTGGATAGCGAAGCCGACTTCTTGTTCGTCCCGACCAACCAGATCGAGAAGGTCGTGGAGGAAAGCGGGGCAATTCCCTTCGATGCCCCGGGGGTTGAGCTGGGGCATGTAGAAGGAAGGTGTTCGTTCGAGTCCATCATCCTTAAATATGGGTTTAAAGAACCCGGCTTGTTGAGACTGGCGAAAATCGTCCATGCTGCAGATGTCGGCGAAGATATTGACAAAGATCCAATCGCCCGTGGACTGGAGGCAATTGCCAGCGGGTTCAGCCTGCGCTTTCCTGATGATAACGAAAACCTGGCCCACCAATTCGACATATATGATGCATTATATGCCTGGTGCCGGCTGGAGGTAGCCAAAAATAAATAGTCTTCAAGGCTTGATATAACGTTTATCGCCAAGGTAGATGTTTTGACTCAATAAATGAATAGATATCCAGATTAATTTGCGTAGGATTGGATATATACTTTATCAAAGCTAGCTGATGCATGCGAGGGATGTTTGCATGAAGATTTTGCCAGATAGATGGGGCACGGAAAGATTGATCGTCAGGGATGCAGTCATGGAGGACGTACCCCACTTGCAGAATGTGTTCAATGCCTGCGCATATGTTGGTGATTGGGACAACACGTTTTACGAGGAAACCGAGGAAGCTTTTACCCAGCTGGTTTCAAAAAGCCTTAAGCTCAATCCCTCCGCTGAAGAGATTTTCAAGATGCAAAGTGTCTTATTGCGGGGTGGGGAGAATATAATCGGCTATTTCCACCTGTTTCACGAAGCGCCCATTCCACATCATGTTTGGATTTCAATGTTTGTGGTCCACCCTCACTTTCAGAAAAATCGCTATGGATCAGAGCTGGCATACGGAATATGGGACCAATTCAGAGTTCTAGGCGAATATGAAGCAATCTGGTTAAGGGTATATTTAAAAAACTGGCCAGCCCTTCGGTTTTGGATTGAGATGGGCTGGCGGACAATCGTCCGTTATGAAGGGGATACCGTTCACGCAGACGATACGATGGCTTCAGTTGTATTGGAAAAGAAGTTAATCTGATAACCAATTTTGGTAGGAGACGTCTGGTAACCTATGAGGCCTCCGGTGGGGAGGAGGCTCCCTGGCCAAGTTTGCGTAATGAATTTGAGATAGCCTTGAGTGCCAGCTGCGCGCTCGGGGGTTTCCGGATGGGTAGCCCAGTTTTGCCTGTCTTCCAGAAGTTCCTGCATTCGGTTCATACGCTCGTCCGGAGTAAGGACCGGAGGGAGCGTATCAAAGTCAGGCAGCAAAGTATCAGCATCCCGTAAGATCCGAAATACAAAACCACAAAGCCCAACCAGGGCAGCCAGGCAACCACCGATCACGAAGAGCATTGCCATACCGCGGCCGGGTCCGACACCCATGAACCAACCGGTGGCCTGAGCCAGGGTACTCTGGGGATCTTGCATGGCAGGTTCCAGGATTTTATCGGATAATGGACCAGCCACGAGCATAGCCAGGGGGCTGACAAACCAGGCTATCAACCGGCGAATGGAAAAAACCTTTCCTTGAAGGTCGGGGGGTACTTTTGCCTGCCATATCGCCTGGTTGGAACCGTTGATGATGGGTATAAAAAACATACCACTAAATGCGGCAATAACCCAAATAGGCGTTATGCGCCCCAAGCCAAACAGTACATCACCAAGCAGGCTGGCAATAAACCAGCCGAATAACACCCCATACACCCGGCGCTTTGGGCCGCCCCAGGCGCTCATCACCAGGCCACCCACCACGCCTCCAATTGCCCCTGCCGAGTTAACAATAGCCAGGACTTTTTCATTGCTGGCAGTATTTGCCAGGATCATCGCTGCCTGAATGGCACCAGGAATGCCAATAAAAAAGTTGCCGGTCATGAAAACTAGCTGCAAGGCAAGCAGGGGAGGTCGTTTAAGGATATATCCAAAGCCAAAGACAGCTTCCTTGAAGATATTTCCCTGTGCCTGCCGCCCCTCCTCAGATAATTTAGGTTGAGGAATGGCCACGATTAGCAACGCGCCAATGGCAAATACAAAGGTGAAGATATCGATCACCAGGATTCCAGCAAGGCCAATGAACCCCAGTAATGCACCTGCCAGGATGGGTGCAAAGATGTTGGAGGCTGTATCGGCCAGCGAGAGCATGCCATTTGCCCGCCCATACTGCTCTTTGGGAATCATGGTGGTAATGGCAGCTGAATAAGCAGGCCATTGGAAAGATTGGAATACACCCTGGAAGGCACTGGTGATAAACAAGTGCCATATCTCGAGATGACCTGTACTGTATAAGATGAGGATGATAATTGTGGCAATGCCAGAGGCAATGTCACTGATCATCATCATCATCTTGCGGTTGGAACGATCAACGATCGCCCCGGCAAATGGCGAAGCAATGAGCATGGGTGCAACAAAAAAGAACCCGAGCATTGCCAGGGCGGTAGCGGCATTGGTCTTTTCATAAGCCCAGATCGTTACCGCAAAACCGGTCATACTGGTGCCGAGCAGTGAGATGATCTGACCAACCCAGACGATGGAGAAACCGACCATGCCGGCAGGACGTTTTGAGGATATTTGCGATGTGCTCATAATGATCGGCTTTGATTATGTATATACTGTATGTATTGGGTCAGGCGGTACCGTAAAGATATAAAGGGTTGGTTTTAGTGTCAATCTTTCATAAATTTAAGCGCTTCATCCACAGTCATCTCACCACTTTCGATACGCTGCAGGATTTCTGCGGTGCTGAGCTTTTCTGGTGCAGGGGTGGGTTGGGAAGGCGGGGTGGGTGGGACGGGAATAGAAGACGTGACTGAAACAGGTTCAGTGGGAGTGCCTTCCGTTTCAAAATATAAACCGCCAGATACACTTTTCAGGCGCACTTCCGCCCCTCCGCCCTGGATTTGGGCGATTTTTGATCCATGACCCAAGCGGGTCGTGGTTGCAGGTAAAGAGGAACGAATGCTGCCACTCACGCTATTCAGTTCAGCATTACAATGGGTATCCGCAGGCACCAGCATGCGCACGCTACCCGAAACCGAACTAAAATGATAAGGTCCAGTTGAAATAGAAGTCTGAAGGATTAAATCACCACTAACCGTGGAAGCACCCGCATTGGGGAAGTTGGAGTCCATCAGGCGCACTCTACCTGAGACTGCTTCCAACTCAAGTGTGCCAGCTAGTCGCGATCCGGTGATATCCCCACTCACCACATTAAACTTGAATGGGCCGGATAAATCTGCCACGTCAATTTCTCCACTGACTGTTTTTAACCGAAATTCACCGTTCAGGCCTTTCAAATTAAGGGAGCTGCTGATACCCGAGGCATACACCTGTACACCCTGAGGCACCTGTAAGGTGTAGTCTACTTTTGGTGGGTGTGAGAGGAATCCAAACATGGATTCGTTGGAGCGTGTTTCGACCCGAACACCGCCATCCGAATCCTGGGAGATTTCGATGGTATACCTACTGCTATCAAAACTACCCCGCTTGACAGCACTCACCCGGATCACATTTGCCTCACCAGGTTGGATGGTGATTGAACCGCGAATATTCGATACGGACAAGCGGGCTTGGTCAGGAACTTGAAACGTCTTTTCAATGGTTTCGTCGGACATATGTACCTCCATACAGGAATCTGATGAAGAAAAATTTTTTGGGTTAGTCTATGAATACCTCAATATGCTCGCCATCTTCTTCATCGACCACATCCACTATCTTTCCTTCCATCTCTCCAGATCGAATTGCGTCGGCGATTTGAGTGAAATTGACGTCCGGGGCATACTGGCTGGCAATGCTCATGCCCGCATCCACCAATCCCAGGGGCAGGTTGACACTGACCTTGGATTTTCCAGTAAGCATATCGGTTACACGCACGCGCAGCATGCCCTTACCGCCTCGACTGGTGGTAACAACCGGGCGATTATCCTTCCGGCTTTCACGCAGTGCCGATAATAACTTGGCACCTTCTTCAGCCGTGATCTTGCCTTCCTGGATCATTCTTAAGATTCGCATTCTTTCTTCTGTCGTAGCCATATAGACCTCCAAATAATTTCATTTTTCGCTAGCAAAAAGGATTCGATTTTCTCTTGACCAAGCTGTTAACCAATATATACTTCGACCTTTTCTCCTGACTCGCCCTCGTCCACCTTAACATAGAAAGGTTGCTCGGGTGAAGTTTTTTCCAAGGCCAGGATAACTTCATCCAGGTTGGCACCATTCATCCCATCAATTTGAGGTTTGAAAATGCGAATTAACCAGGCGGTGAAGCGAATCGGGATGGGTAAGCTTATGGCGATCGTTCTTGGCCACTCACCGGGTTCCTGATTGACTCTGACATGCAGCCAGCGAGCCGTCCGGCTGGCTGCCGCCAGGCTGATGACAAGAATACCGAACAATAACGGAACCCATAAACATCCAAACCAGAAATAATTGCTGTTCTGGTAAGCCAATGACATGAGCAACCCGCTGACTACTGTGATGCTGATTCCAATGGTCAACGGAACCCACCACCAACGGCGCCATTTTTTCACCTCTGAATCTAATTGATGGGGAGGAGAGGATTGTTTACTACCTAGGGAGGGAGGCTCTTCAATTACCTCGGGTTCCGGGACAAACTCTGAACGAGTATCTTTTACATCAGAGAATTCATTAATCTGGGGAGTATCAACTTCTACGGGCTCTTCGGGGAGAGAATTAAGCAATTGAACACCTTCAGAAGCCGTAATGATCCCTTTTTCAATCATTTCAAGGATTTGCAGACGTTCTGATTCATTCACCATTCTTGTCATCAACCTTTCATCTCAGGATTAAATACAATCCGATTCTTTCAAGCCTGGTATGACATAATTATGCTGATTTGCCTTCCAATGCGGAAAGCAGTTCCTCTGCCTGTTCCATGGTTATTTTCTTTTGTTCCAGCATGCGTAAGATCATCAAACGCTCATCTTCACTCACTGGTTCACCCGGAGGTGAGGCAGGTCTGGGAGGGTTTGGGATATTGAAACTCCAGGTGTTGGTGCTCATGGCGTGAGGCACGTTCCTGTGCATGGGCTTTACTCTCAATTTTACGCTGCGCGGCAGCCAGTTTATGATCCATCCGCTCCTGGGCACGGCGAATACGCTCCTGAGCCCTGACATTCGCACGCTCACTAGCTTGACGGGCACGATCTTCGATTCGGCGTGCTTGTTCCTCACTTAAACTTGCCGCATTCAATCGCATGGTCAGGCTGGAGAGCTGGGCATCCAGCTGGTCTTCAATCATCCGTACCTGAGAATCAACCTGTTGTGCGATTTGTTGGCTGACAGCATCAGCCATCCCATTTACTTCACTATCGATATTGAGATCAAAGTCTTCCGTATCCCAATCGGGGGTATAAGTATCCAGTATCACATTTCCTTTGGCTGAAAGCAATATTTTTGCATCACCTTCCGCCAGGGTAAGTGCATAGGGTGCCTGTACCGGGGCAGAGGCGTGAATGCCGGGTAAATCAACCATCACCTGGGATGCCTTGGGCACACTAATCTCCGCGCTTGCGTCAGTGGGTAAGCGGCAAAATACATTCCCATCACTGTTGAATTCATAGGTATGCCCTGGGGCAGGGTCCAGGCGTAGAAAGATATTTCCACTCGCTGAGGCGGTTGCATTTCCCCCCACATCGCTGAGGTTGAGATTACCTGCTACCCTTTTGGTGATCGTGAAATCTCCCCGAATACCACGGATGGAAACATCACCTTTTACTGAATTCATGCTCAGGTTTCCTTCCACATTCTTGGCCTCAAGGTCACCATTTACATTGCTAATCCTGGTAGCCCCCACATTCCTCAACTCCAAATCGCCATGAATGGTATCGATCGTTATTTCCCCATCCACGGCTTTAATCATCCCATCACCATGTACAGCAGTTACCTGGACACTGGCTGCCCGCGGTACGCGTACATTACAATCGCCTTGATAGCGGATATTCACCTGATCATCCTGGGATTCAAAAATTAGCTCATTCGGGTTGTCAGATTTTGCGATTACTTCGAATGAATCCTGCCCTTTCAAGGTTAAATCGCCACCAATGTCTAAAAAGATACGCGGGGCTGCACTGGTGGTGACGAATTTCTTATCCATGGTTACTTCTCACTTTCTTGCAATAAGCGCATGGCTTCCTCGGCGCTGATCACACCCTGATCCAGGTCTTCCAAAATACGTTGCCGTTCCGTATCACTTAACCCGGCAATTGGTTCTTCACCGCCTGGTTCGTACCCCAAAGCCCGGATGACCTCATGTAAACGATTGCGAATTGTAGGATATGACAGGTCCAGCTCAACCTCCATACGGGTGATTTTGCCCTCACAACGAATAAAGGTCTCAACAAAAGAAAGCTGATCCTTAGTGAGTTGTGAAAATGGACCACCGGTAAAGCGTCCTTCTATCGTGGTATCACAATCCTGGCAGTAGATACGCGTGACGGTTACTTCACCGCCACAAAGTGGACATCGGGTGGGTAAAGTATTCATTCAGGGTTGCCTCCAAATTCAATCATTCGGTATGTGTAAGTGATAGAGCTGATCTGGCTAAAGCATGATCAGAAATGTTGGAGCTGAGGGTTCTTCAGCAGTCAACCTTGTATAAGCACGTTCTTTGAGACTGGTACCTGCACGTATTAATGCATTACCCAACCATGTTAAGCTTCGATCGATCACGTTTGGGTTAGATAAACCAGATTGTCTATGTGCCGGCTGAATAATGGCTTCATCGCGAATACCTTCTTGATGGATTTGAACAAAATCAGATTCCGGATTATCCATAACAGTTTCCTTGTAAAGCATTTTCGCTGTCTTCATCTTGTCTATATTATACACAATAATTAATATTTGTCAATAATATATTTAATAATTTCAATATCAATATTGATATTATTCATGTGTTATTCAATTATTGTGTGTGGCTTGGAGCGAATATATATTGGGTTTGCTATACCGAAGACTATTCTCTAGCAATTGGCGTAATATTCATATCGACCAGCGCCAGAAAAACGTCCTCAAGGGTTGGTTCAACAAGTTCAATACTATCAACATGGATACCAGCATTCATCAAAGGCACATTCAATGCTTCAACAACAACATCCCTGGGAGTGATAGCACGAAGATGGTCTGATGTCAGACCAGCCCGTAACACTTGCGGGGATCCTTCCAATACAGCGAGCGCAGGCAGGAGAGGTTGGGCAAATACATCCCAAGCCAACCCAGGAAAGTTTTCCTGTTTTAGAGCAGATGGGGTGTTCATCGCTAACAGTCTGCCTTCGCGCATGATCCCGATCCGCCCGCAGTATTCAGCTTCATCCAAATAATGAGTGGTCACCAGGGCAGTCACACCCTGGGCGACAACGGTGTAGATCAAATCCCAGAATCCGCGCCTGGCAGTTGGATCTACTCCACTGGTCGGTTCATCCAGGAAAAGCAAGCGCGGCTTGTGAACAATGGCAATCCCGAGTGCCAGGCGTTGTTTCCACCCGGTGGAAAGGTCGCTGACACGCTCAGCTTGCAGACCAGTTAACCCCACCAATTCAAACACTTCCTCCAAGCGGGATTTCTCCCTGAATCCGTACAAACCTGCATAAAAGGCCAGGTTTTCCCCCACCGTCAGGTCATGGTATAACGCAAATTTCTGCGACATATATCCCACACGCTCACGTATCTGTTCAGGCTGCTGCACGATATCATAACCCAGGACACTGGCTACTCCCTCACTTGGTTGTAATAAACCCAACAGCATACGGATGGTGGTGGTTTTCCCTGAGCCATTTGGACCAAGATATCCCACCACTTCGCCCGCATGGATACTGAAAGAGATATGGTCCACCGCTGTGAAACTGTCAAAGCGTTTGGTGAGGTTATGGGCAAGAATGACTTCCTCTGGCATACCTTACCGTGCCCCCTCTTTTATATCGTATGCTCCTGCATTTTCCAACAAGTCGATAAATACATCCTCCAGCTGCGGAGTTATGGTACGCATCCGGGTAAGTCTGCCTCCCCTGGCAGGGATGGTCGTCTCCAGATGTTTTATTACCCCCTGCGCAGAACCTGGATGAACGCGCAAATGCAGACGGTCTCCAAACATCTGGACATCTTCTACATCATGCTCCTCACGTGCAATCGTGCGCAGCAATGGCAGTGGTTCACCGTGCACTTCGAGGATGCGCCCGTTTAACTTTAGGCTTAGGTCGCTGGGTTTACCTTCAACCAGAATTTTTCCGTTGCGCATGAAACCGACCCGATTACAGCGGCCTGCTTCATCCATATAAGGTGTGCTGACCAAAACCGCCACACCTTCCTCTGCAACCAGGCGGATGATCAGTTGCCAGAAATCCTGGCGGGTTACAGGATCTACACCCGTGGTAGGCTCATCTAGTAACAACACCTTAGGTGAATGTACCAGGGCAGCCGCCAGGCCGAGCTTTTGGCGCATACCGCCCGATAACTGCCCGGCACGGCGGTTGATAAAATCTGCTAACCCGACAAATTTCAGGATCTCCATACAGCGCGGCTGCCAGGTCTGGATTGTGAGGCCGCGTACCTCGGCAAAGAAACGTAGATTCTCCAATACAGTCAGCTCTTCATACAGCGAAAAGCGCTGCGGTAGGTATCCAAGCTGCGACCTGGCCGAATCAGTGTTTTTAAGCATATCAACACCCGCAATCTGGATGATCGGACCTGGGGTGTGTTTAAACTGGTCGGGCAGCATCGCACCGCATAATAAGCGTATCGTGGTGGTTTTACCTGCCCCATCCGGGCCAATCAACCCAAAAACCTCACCAACTTCCACCTTTAAGCTGATGTCATCCACAGCTTGGGTGGTATTAAAGGTTTTTGAAATGTGTTCGGCCAGGATGGATGGCATATAGAATTATCTCAAATCAAGGCTGGGTAAAGGTCACATCGGCGGGCATACCAGGTATGAGCAACCCGTTTGGATCGTCAACATCCAGTTGGATGGCATATACAGTCGTGCTCCGACCTTCTGTAGTTTGCACATTACGCGGGGTAAATTCCGCCTTATCTGCAATCCGGGTGACGGTGGCTGTAAAACTCTGGCCTGGAAACGAATCGACCATTACCCTTGCCCTATCTCCCAGGCGCACGTCACCATAACGGTTTTCAGGGATATATACAGTGATGGTAAGGTTGTCCAAGTCTCCCAACGTCAACGCGGATGCTCCCGCTTGGGTCACCTCACCAGGTTCTATGTTGCGAGCTAAAACAACGCCAGATATAGGCGCGGTTGTGATCAGCTTATGCAATTGAATGTTAATCAGATCAACTGCTGTTTGAGCCTGGTCAATCGCGGTTTGTGCCTGCGACACCTTCGACTGCGCCAGGGTCACATTGTTCTGCGCTTGGGTAAGTGTGGCTGCTGCTAACTGCACCTGGAGGGAGTCACGACCCGTCAAGAGGGCATTGTAACGGTCTTGGGCGGTATCAAAACGTTCCTGAGCCAGTGCAAGTTTCGCACGAGCATCCAGCAAATCATTGGTTTCCTGGGTGGTCAGGGTTTTATCATACGCGTCTTCAGCCGCCTCTAGCTCATCTTTTGCAGCATCCAACGCATCCTGGGCAAAATCAATTAACGACTGGTCGCCTTGCAATTTGGAACGGTCGAGTACATCCGTAGCATCCAGAAAAGCCGATTGGGCTTGCGCCAGACGGGTTTCAGTGGCAGCAAGTTTTGCAAAGTTGCCGTTCGACATTAAAGTATTAATACTCGCCGTCTCATCCTCCAATGCTGTCCTGGAGGAATTCAATTCCTCCCGTGCAGCAGTGATCTGTTCCGCATGGGTGTAATACCAGCCTGGCAGGTTAAATTCGGGAGGGGTATCCTGGTTCCAGGCGTCGCTGCGCGCTAGCTGGACTTGCTGCAGTGCCTGGGCAAGGGACAGGTCATATTGCACGCGGGCGATATTCTCACCAGCCAAGGCAGCAGAAATAGAATTTTGCGCCACTTCCTTAGCTGCACGGGCTGCATCCAGGTTAGCCTGGGCTTGTTTAAGCTGACCTTCCAATAGCATACCGTCCAGAGTAAAAAGCGATTCACCACCGCTCACTCGATCCCCCTCTTCAACAAATACTTCTGCTATTCTTCCGGATACTTCTGGTGAGATCGTCACTTCAGTCGTTTCCACCGTACCCGTTCCGGTCAGGTCACTGCTCGTCGTCGGCGACCGTTGAGTGGTGAAATACCAGTAGGCACCAGCAACCGCAGCTGCCACTAAAACGATGGGAATGATTATGCGTCCAATTTTCATGCTACCTCCTGTTCAATAACCTTTAGTCGAGCCGCTTGCGGAATCTCATCGATGCCAAGCTCATGATCGCCACCCCAAAAATTGCCAGGGCGATGAGATTGGTTTTTATCGCATCCATACCGACCCCTTTGAGCATCAGTGAACGAATGATGGCCAGGTAATAACGTAAAGGGAAAATGTACGAAATCCATTGCAAGGCCTTCGGCATGGCTTCAAGGGGAAAAAAGAACCCTGCCAGGAACAAGCTGGGTAGTAGCAACATCCAAACGGTGAGCATGGCCTCCTGTTGCGTGTTGGCAATGGTAGAAGCCAACAACCCAATGCCCAAACTGGAAAGCAGGAAAAGCAATGAAGCAGCTGTGATCAACCACAAACTACCATTGATCGGCACGTGAAACCAATAATGACCGATGGCCAAAACTTCAAATACGTTCAAGAGCGCCAGGATCACATAGGGCAAGAGTTTCCCCACCACCAACTCCCATGGGCGGATGGGGGTGACGATTAGTTGCTCGATCGTACCCCGTTCACGCTCACGCACGATGGCACTGGCGGTCAGGATCGATGTAAGCGCAAACAGGATCATCCCAATGACACCCGGGATCATAAAGTAAGCGCTGATCAAGTCGGGGTTGTACCACACATTGGTGCTGACTTCAACCGGAGGTTGAATGGCGGCAGCCTGGCCACGCTGTAATAATCGCTCTTCAAGGACCTGTGTAGAATAAGCCTGCCCTATCAACCTTGCTGAAGAAAGAGCAGTTGAAGCAACGGTCGGATCGGAACCATCCAGGACAAACATGACCTGAGCTGGATCCCCGCCTTGTATATCATCGCTGTACCCGGGAGGAATAATCAGACCAGCACGGGCATCTCCGTTATCAATCAAGGTGCGCAGCTCTGATTCTGAACCGACATCATAGGCTATTTTGAAGTAATCAGCAGCACGGTAGGCATCCAAAAGGCGGCGGGCTGCTGGCCCGCGGTCCTGGTCATAAACCGCCAGGGGCACATTTCGCACGTCATTCGTGGCAGCATACCCAAGCAGGAAGAGCTGCATGATGGGGATAATTAAAACCAGGATCAGGGTGCGCTTATCACGGCCAATTTGGATGAATTCTTTTCGGATCAGCGAGCGGAGACGGGTATTGAACATGGGGTATCCTTTGAATGATCCGTCCTAATAATATCTATTCATGCGGAACAAGTATGCCGCGTAAATAAATATCGATGAAATACTGCAAAGCGCTTTCTCGAAATTCCACGGGGGCACCCGGTGCCAGGGCTGTTTCCGTAAGATAATAACCAAAGAACAAGCCCAAAAATGTTCGCACTACCATCGGCGAAGGGATAGGACGGATCTGTTCAGGAAAAGACTCAATCAAATGTTGAGAGATTTGGATCCCTTGCGGAAATATTTTCGCAAAGAGCTGTTGGGCATGTATGCTTTTAAACTCAACCATCTCGATAAACATCAGGTTCATGAAATCTGTGCGCCCTTCCACGACCTGGACCATACGATGAATGGCATCCTTTACCAATCCTTCAAGGTTGGCTCCCTGGGCATCCAGAATGAGTGGTAAGACCTGTTGGTAGGGATGGAAGGCCAGGAACACTGCTTCGAAGACGGCTTCCTTGCTGACGAAGTGATTGTACAGCCCACCCAGTGCAATATGGGCATCCCTGGCAATCTGGCGCATGGATGTGCCATGATAGCCCTGCTTGATGAATAGATCATGGGCTGCCTGCAGTATAGCCTGGCGGGTTTGTTCGCCGCGAGTGGGTCCTGGAAGGGTCATAATAACCTTGCTCATATGAACGAACGTTCGTTTTTTATTTTAATTCCCTTATACACTCCTGTCAAGCAGGTTTAATGTTGATCTCCCAAGCTACATACGATTATTTGTAGCGGCCTACAAAAAGTGTTTATAATCAGAAACGCTCATATTCCTTTATGCATACTAAATTGCTATTACGTGGAGAAAAAAATATATCCATAAAAGAGCTACATTTTCCCGGTGGAAAATCTTATTTATTGCTCTTTTTAGGTCTCCTTTTACTTTATTTCCTACCTCTTATTATCAATGGTGAAGATTCTTTTATCGTAATCCACGATAATTTGGACAGCGAGGTTGCTTGGCGGGTCGTATTATCCAGGGATAATGAAAGCGTGAATTATTCGGGTGTCGAAGTAGTTCCGCAGATCATGGGGGGTATCCCGAGATCCAACATGATTTCGGATTTGAATTTCATTATGTTCTTGTTCAAAATCATTAACCCCTTCTGGGCGTATGCAATAAACCACATACTCGTTCATATCATTGCCTTTTTTGGGATGTATTTGTTTACCAGTCATTACCTTTTAACTGACCAGAGCCGGGATGTAAATTCAAAATTTATTAACCTTGGAGTCTCCTTCGCTTTCAGTGTTTTACCTTTTTACACAATGCACGGATTATCAGTTGCCGGGCAACCACTACTTTTATATTCTTATTTGAACATCGCTAATGAAAAAGGGAAATATACAGATTATCTAACACTCCTGGTTTTCCCTTTTTATTCCTTTTTATTCTTAGGTGGTGCAATTCTTATTGTCGAGCTTTTCCTGGTGTTTTTATACTTTCTCATCATAAAGAAGCGTTTTGTTAGAAAGGCATTCCTGGTATGGCTGATTTTTTCAGTTTTATTTCTTATCGTGGAACATGATTTTATACGAGCATTATTGTTTAACCCGAACGCAATTTCACATCGTTCAGAATGGAATCTAAATTACATAAGTTCTCCAGTTAGCGAGGCGGTTAAAAATATTGTCTCGATGTTTTTACATGGTCAATATCATGCAAGCAGCCATCATGAAATAATTCTTTTTATCAGCCTGCTGGTGATTATTATTTCTTTTCGGAAAGTTTGGAACAAGAAACTAATTCTATTATTACTTCTTCTTCAATCAATTATTGCGGTTGTATATGGATTGTACACATGGGACAAACTCATACCGATCAAGTCTTTTTGGGGGATTTTTTCCTCCTTTAACTGGGGAAGATTCCATTGGCTATCGCCATTTATCTGGTATTGCTTGTTTTTCTTATTGTTAATGGCATTATATAAATCTCAAAGATTTGGGGGGAAACTAAAAGGCATATTGATTTTCTCCCTCCTTATTATCCAGGTGGCTTTAAATCTTGCATATAACCCAGAATATGGCAGTTATATAAACAGATATATATCCATTCCAAATGTTTCAAATGAGGAAATCACTTACCGACAATTTTTCTCTGAAAATCTCTTTACGAAGATCAAAGGTGCGATTAACTTACCCCAGGAAGAATACCGGGTTGCAAGCATTGGGATTCACCCAAGTATTGCTCAATATAACGGATTCTACACCCTGGATGGATATCAAAATTATTATCCCTTAGCTTATAAACAGCAATTCAGGAGGATTATTGCTCAAGAACTTGGGAAAAGTAAAGTGTGGCAAGAATATTTTGATGATTGGGGATCACGTTGTTATCTCTTTTCAAGCGAAATTCCTGACTTTCTATCAACGAAAGAAAAAGGCAGAATAATCCATCATCTGGAAATAGATACCCAGGCTTTCACAGATTTGGGAGGTCGATTCATCTTCTCGGCAGCAGAGATCGAAAATTATAAAGAGGAAAATTTAAAATTTGTGGGGGTTTTTGACGATAAAGATTCCGTCTGGCGGATTTATGTATATGAACTAGAAAAAATATCCCACAAGGAAATGCTTGTGGGATATAGAAGCAAAATCGTAACAGGTCTATTTTTCGTCACCGCTTCCCAACAATGAAACCTGGCGCAGCAGCCCAAAGATCAACAGCCCCAGCTTGATACCTTCGATGGCACTGAGATTGGGAGTCTCACCGCGTTTCTTTGATCGCTGGACAAGCAGATAGGCTGCCCCCAATCCTGTCAGCGCACCTAACACCGCACCGATAGCCAGCACGGGAATTTCCCAACTTGTATCCATCTCGTTCGTGCTACTTTCTACCACTACCAAATTATCTTGATTATTCATGGTTCGATTCCTTTCATAACGCCAATTCTCTAAATAATTCTTCGAAGACCAGATATTTAGCACGATCATTTTTCAGCTGGCGGTTGCTTTCCATATCTACTCGGATGGGCAAGGACAGCCCAAACACTCCTTGTTTTTACAATTGGATCCGTGATCTTGTTGGAGTAAAAGCTGACTTTATTTTTTCCTGTCTCAAAATATTGCTGGATGAGGTGGGCGTATGGTGGGGTTTTCTTTAGAACGATGGAGATGAGGTACGTAAAAGCAATCAGGATGGTCAAAAAGATGAAGGCAATGAGCAAGGACGGCAGGATCAGCCATATCAACGAAACATCCGCCCAACGAGATAGATTAGTCGCCGCATGGGTGGCAGAGAGGAGCACAATCGTAACTGCGACCAGTACTAATAGAATACCAAGCATCATTGGAATGATGATCTGCCAGAAAACTTCCCGCCGGTGTCTGGCATGGGTCACAGGGTTACGCTCAGGGAGTATCAACTTATTCGGGGCTTCCATGATATTCATATTTTAGCATAAATTTTGATAACTCTTCATATTCCTCGCTGCCTTATCACCTCAAAGATGAGAATGCTGGTCGCGATGCCAACATTGAGCGACTCGCTGCCACCTGGCATGGGTATGTGTACCTTTTCATCAGCCAGCAAAGCTGCTTCAGACCCCGAACCACCAGCCTCCCCACCAACAATCAGTGCCATTGGAGATTTGAAATCCACCTGCGTGTAAGCGCTACCCCCCGTAGAATCTGCCAGGTAAACACGCAAGGTGCTTCTTGGTGCTTTTAGAATACGGCGAATATCTTCCCAGCCTGGTTGGAGGATAGGTAATCGAAAATGCGCCCCCATTCCGGCACGTATCACCTTGGGCGCGAAGGTATCCGCACAACCGGGGGCGAGAAGCACTGCCTGAACCCTGGCTGCAACTGCCGTGCGCAGGATGGTACCCAGGTTGCCTGGATCACGTACCCCATCCAGGACAAGGATGAAATTTGGATTTTGAGGGATGGGTAATGTTTGTATACTTAATACGATCAGGATACCCTGGGGAGTCTCCGTATCGCTGACCGCTTTCATCACTGCCTGTGAGACCTGTTCAACGGGCACGCCCCTTGCGGCGAATCCATCCAGAACACGCTTACCGCGCTCGTCCAGCTGGTCAGTGTGCCATACCTCTTGCACCTGCCAGCTGGATTGTAAAGCTTCCTCTGCCAGCCTTACCCCTTCAATCACAAACTTCCCTTCTTCCCGACGCGTTCTCGATTGCGTTTGCAGCTTGCGGATTGCCTGTACTTTTGGATTATGAACGGAAGTGATCATCTTTTTCCCATGTGTCGAGAAATGCCTGGATTGTTTCCTGGTCGAGCAGCACCAGGCGGATATATTTCAGACTGGAGGCCGGGTTTTCAGCCACATAATCGTAGATTGCTGTAAGGATTACCTGGGCAGCCGATGGCTTGGGAAAACCGAAGACACCCGTTGATAATGCAGGCAGGGCGATCGATGTAAGACTGAGCTCCTCCGCCAGTTTTAGAGAACCTTGGACGGCTGCTGCGAGCCTGGCTTGCTCATCCCCCTCACCCCACAGCGGACCCACCGCATGGATAACATAGCGGCATGGCAGGTTTCCAGCACTGGTATATGCTGGCTCGGCGTGGCTGACCGGACCATGCTTATACACCCACTCATCACTTTCCGCCTGGATCACCGGTCCTCCCTTATGTAAAATTGCACCTGCCACTCCTGCACCATGCACCAGGTGGGAATTGGCGGCATTAACGATGGCATCCACCGCTTCAGCGGTGATATCTCCCTGGACAATCTGGAGGGACTGACCGGATGAAAAAGTGTATGCTTTGAGGGTTTGGTTCATGGTGTTTCCTGAGGATCAGATACCATTTTACCTCACCCCACTCGCCAGAGATAAGAAAGAACCCGTCTTCGGGTTGAAGACGGGTTCCAGGGAGTTTTGTGTGTTTGGGGGTGAAGGTTATGCAACCTTAGCTTGTGTGGCCACCGCAGAAAATGCCTGCGGGTCGCGCACTGCCAGGTCAGCCAGCATCTTGCGATTGATGGCGATTTTGTTTGTTTTCATGCCGTGCATCAGGCGGCTGTAGGACAAGCCATTGAGCCGAGCAGCGGCGTTGATTCGGGCAATCCAAAGGTGGCGCAAATCGCGTTTGCGTTGGCGCCGATCACGATAGGAATACCATAATGACTTGAGCATGGCCTCATTGGCACGTCTATAAAGACGGTGGCGTGTGCCAAATTGACCAGCGTTCTGCTTGAGGATTTTCTTGTGGTGACGATGTCTATACGGACCAGTTTTTACACGAGCCATTGTTTTACCTCCTGCGAACCCCTGGGCGCCGGCAGCTCAGGCTGCCAGTTTTGTGCACCCAACGGCCGCACTAAAAGGGTGGATGGGATACGCTACTCAGCCTTCTTGAGGTGAGGAGCAAGGCGATGGACACGTCGGGTGATACCGCGTCCCTTCACCGGGATCATTTCGGTGAACTGCTGCTTGACACGCTTGGGGGTGCGGCGGCGCAGGTGGCTTTTACCACCTTTGGTGCGCATTAATACCCCAGTCCCGGTCACGCGAAAGCGTTTCGAGGTCGCCTTATGGGTCTTGAGCTTATATTTCGTAGATGTTTGCTTACGAGGCACTTGATCAACTCCTTCTCACACAAAACCCCGAGAGGGGGGCAGAGGCAACAGCCTGGTGAGGCTGTCTCGCCCATACCCGCGGGGAATTTTTATAAAAATATTTTGGGTTTACTTCTTTTTTGTCTTGGAAGGAGCCAGAACCATTACCACGCTGCGACCTTCCATGACGGGGGCTTGTTCGATGACGGAGAGGTCTGCCAGTTCCTCAGCCACTTTCTTCAGGTCGGTTAAGGCCAGATTCACATAATCTATCTCGCGACCCCGAAAACGGATGCGCACCCTAACCTTGTTGCCTTCCTCCAGCCAACCCCGGGCATCCTTGACCTTGAAACCCTGGTGGTAAATGTTGGTTTTAGGCCTCAGGCGGATCTCTTTAACTTCGATCTTGGTTTGAGCTCGGCGCGCCTCACGTTCTTTCTTGGTTTTTTCGTAGAGGAATTTCCCAAAGTCCATTACCCGGCAAACGGGTGGTTCGGAATTGGGGGCTACCTCCACCAGGTCCAGGTCGGCTTCAGTGGCCAGGCGCATCGCTTCCTGAATGGAAACTACGCCTACGTTCTCGTTATTGGCGCCGATCAACCGGACTTCTTTTACTCGAATAGCCTCATTGATTCTATATTGGGTCGCGCTGATATGTAACTCCTTCCAAGACAGACGTTTAATACCGCTAAATGCCATTCTTATGGCATTTAGCGTGCCCGATGATACCATAGTTTAGGCATTATCGTCAACATTTTGGGGAAAATGGGCCTCCGGATTGGAGAATAGAGGTGCACCCAACCCAAAAAGTAGAGACGGGTCTAAGACCCGCCCCTACGCGATACATCTTTATAATTCTCGCGAGCGATGGTCGATGCGGTCCTTTGCCAGCTTGATGAACTCGTCCACCGGCATACCATCGGAACGTGAGCCATCGCGTTTGCGCAAGGACACCGTGCCTTCCGCCATCTCGCGGTCGCCCACCACCAGCATGTAGGGCACCTTGAATAGCTGAGCCTGTCGGATCTTGGCGTTCATGCGGTCGTTGCTCAAGTCAGCCTCCGCCCTAATGCCTTGCTCTTTCATCGCTTTCACCAGGCGCACGGCATAGTCATTGTGGGAGTCGGTGATGGGAATCACCCTCACCTGGTCGGGAGAGAGCCAAACGGGGAAATTGCCAGCGAAGTGCTCGATGAGGAAGCCGATCATGCGTTCGTGGGTGCTGAGCGGGGCACGGTGGATGCACAGGGGTGTCTCCTCCTGCCCTGCACGGTTGATGAAGCTCAGGTTGAAGAGCCCAGGTTGGGCGAAATCCACCTGATTGGTCGCCAGGGTGAACTCCTTTCCGATGACTGACCAGATCTGCACGTCGATCTTGGGTCCGTAGAAAGCTGCTTCATCCGGCACCTCTTCGTAGGGCACGTTACCGTTGTCCATCGCCCGGCGCACCATCTCCTCGGTCTTGAGCCACAAGCGCTCGTTATCGATGTATTTCTTGCCCAGACCGTTCATGTGGTGGGTGCTCAGGCGCATCATGTACTTATCGATGCCAAAGATCTCAAAGTATTGGTGGTACAGGTCGATCACACCCATGAATTCCTGCTCGAACTGGTCTTCAGCGCAGTACATATGGGCATCGTTCATCTGCATCGAGCGTACGCGCATTAGCCCAAACAGCTCGCCACTCTTCTCGTAGCGGTAGCAGGAGCCATATTCCGCCAGGCGGATGGGCATCTCGCGGTAGGAGCGGGGCTTCGAACCAAAGATCTTGTGGTGCATGGGACAGTTCATCGGCTTGACATAGTACTTGGTGCCCTCCAGCTCCATAGGCGGGTACATGCTCTCCGCATAATAGGGCAGGTGACCCGAATGCAGGAACAGGTCTTCTTTGGCGAGGTGAGGCGTGCGCACACGGAGGTAACCGGCCTGATCTTCCTTCTCCTTGGCCAGTCTCTCCAGCTCGTCAATGACCACACCGCCGCGCGGCAGCCAGAGGGGCAGTCCGGGACCTACTTCGTCGTCGAAGGTAAAGATCTCCAACTCCTTGCCCAGCTTGCGATGGTCGCGCTTCTTGGCTTCCTCCACCTGCCACAGGTATTCCTCAAGCTCTTTGGAGGTCTTCCAGGCCGTGCCGTAGACGCGCTGCAGCATGCGGTTCTTTTCATCGCCGCGCCAGTAAGCGCCTGAGGAGCTTAAAAGCTTGAGCGCAGATGGATTGATCTGTCCGGTATGCTCCACATGTGGGCCGCGGCATAGGTCAGTGAAGGTGTCGGAGGTATAGATGGAGATATCCGGCTTCTCCGACAGCGGATTGCCGTATTCGTCGAATCCGCCCTGTTCGAGCCCATCGATTAACTCCAACTTGTAGGGCTGGCCTTTGAAGATCTGGCGCGCTTCATCGGCGGAAACGACCTGCCTGACAAACTTGTGACGCCCCGCGATGATCTGGCGCATGCGCTTCTCGATCTTCTCCAGGTCTTCGGGGGAGAGCGTCCGCGGCAGGTCAAAGTCGTAGTAGAAGCCATTCTCGATCGGAGGCCCGATGGTATATTTGGCCTCCGGGAATATTTCGATCACTGCCTCTGCCATGACATGCGCCGCGGAGTGGCGGATGCGGTAAAGCTCTGTATCTTCGTAACGTTCTTTCATATGTTCAGCCATACATGCCTCCTGGTTTTTGTGTTGTCATTGAGAAGGAAGAATTCTCCTGAAGGGCACAATCATCCTCAAGGTCAATGCGCCCTTTCGGATGTTCAGTATTGTGCCCCTACCATGATAATTATCGCCATCCTGGGACAACATATGTGTTGTTAAACAAAAATCTCTCGCCCGACTGGGGCGAGAGATGTCTCACGCGGTTCCACCCAGATTTATATCCCTAGTTGGGGATACAACTCATCGGACTGATAATGGGGTCAACCATTCACCTTACTCGGAAGGATTTGAGCAGGATTAAATCCTGCCTTTGGGGATCTCGCTCACGGGTGGTTTTCACTGGCACAATTCTGAAGGAGACTTCCAGCCTGTGATCTCCTCTCTCTGGCGGATAATTACCAGCTACTCGTCCCGGTCAACGCGGTATTAAGATTGGCGGAATTATACTACGCTTTACCCGGATTACAAGATATGGTACCTTCGTATCATTATCCTCCACGAAATGCAGCCATTCTATTTGCTACTCACTACTCGCAGTTTATTGCTCGCAATCCCCTTCTCAAACAAGCCTTACCATGTTAAACTCAATGCGCTTCACATGATCCCGGCGCTCTCGCACGAGGGCGTCTTTTTATGCAGGAAGATTCAATGTATATCATTCTGACTGGCTCCGTTGCTTTTGACTATTTAATGACCTTCCCGGGCTATTTCCGGGACCATATCCTACCGGAAAAGCTGGATACAATCAGCCTATCCTTCCTGGTCGATTCTTTTAGAAAACGCCAGGGCGGTATCGCGCCAAATATTGCCTATACACTGGCTTTGCTGGGTGAGAAGCCGCACGTCATGGCGACCGTGGGTGAAGACTTTGCAGAATACCGCAGCTGGTTGGAAGGCAAAGGAGTCGACACATCGATGATGAAAGTCGTTCCAGGAGTGGTAACGGCATCCTTCTTTTGCAACACTGATCTCTCGAACAACCAGATTGCAAGCTTTTTCCCGGGCGCCATGGGCTATGCCTCCCAGCTTTCCTTCAGGGATTGGAAAGGCGAGAAACCTGACCTGGTGGTGATCTCCCCGAATGACCCCGAGGCGATGAAGCAATACGTGATCGAATGCCGCGAGTTGGGTATTCCTTACCTGTACGATCCCAGCCAGCAAATCGTGCGCCTGAGCGGGGAGGAATTGCGCACGGGCATCGAAGGCAGCCTGGCACTGTTCGTTAATGACTACGAATTTGGTCTGGTCCAGAAAATGACCGGCATGAACTCACAGGACATGCTTCAGCATCTTAAGTTCATGGTAGTGACACGCGGGAGACACGGCTCAACCGTATATTCCAGGGAAGAGGAGTGTCTTATCCCGGTGATAACACCTGAACCGCTGGCAGAGCCCACAGGCGTGGGAGATGCCTACCGGGGGGGATTCCTGGCTGGTTATAGCCATCAGCTGGATCTGGTAACCTGCGCAAGAATGGGAACACTGGCTGCAACCTACTGTCTGGAACAGGAAGGCACCCAGGGACATTCCTACACCCTGGACGAATTCATCAAACGCTTCAGGCAAAATTTCGACGACCACGGGGAACTCGACAAATTAATAAATAAATAAACCTGATCAAGGAATTGGGAGATAGATATGAACAATTATGACATTAAAGACGGTAAGCTGGCGGAAGGCGGACGCCGACGGATCGATTGGGCGGAACGCGAGATGCCCGTCCTGCGCCTGATCCGCGAGCGTTTTGCCAAGGAGCGCCCTTTAAAAGGCGTGCGTATGTCAGCCTGTTTGCACGTCACCACAGAGACCGCCAACCTGGCACAGACACTCCACCTGGGAGGGGCAGACCTGGTCCTGACGGCTTCCAACCCACTCTCCACCCAGGACGATGTGGCGGCTGCGCTGGTTAACATCTACGAAATACCCACCTTTGCCATTAAAGGCGAGGACAACGTCACGTATTACAAGCACATCCAGGCTGCCTTAGACCATGCCCCACACGTCACCATGGATGATGGGGCGGACCTGGTGAGCACACTGCACAAAGAACGCCGTGACCTGCTCAAGAACGTGATGGGTGGGACGGAAGAGACCACCACAGGTGTGATCCGCCTGCGCGCCATGGCTGCGGATGGAGCGTTGACTTTTCCCGTCATCGCGGTAAATGATGCCCAGACCAAGCATTTATTCGACAACCGTTACGGCACCGGTCAATCCACCATTGATGGAATTGTCCGCGCCACCAATGTCCTGCTGGCTGGAAAAGTATTCGTTATTGCAGGTTATGGCTGGTGCGGTCGGGGACTGGCCATGCGTGCCCGGGGGATGGGTGCCAATGTGGTCGTCACCGAAGTCGACCCACTGCCTGCCCTGGAAGCCGTGATGGATGGATTCAGGGTTTTGGAGATGAGCGATGCTGCAAGAATTGGCGATATCTTCGTCACCGTGACTGGAGACCTGAACGTGATCGACCAGCATCATTTCGAGGTGATGAAAGATGGCGCCCTTATCGCCAACTCGGGCCACTTCAACGTGGAGATCAACATCCCTGCCCTCGAAAAAATGAGCAAGGAAAAGCGCCTGGTGCGCCCATTTGTGGACCAGTATGTGTTGGAGGACGACCGCAGAATCAACCTGCTGGGAGAGGGACGCCTGATCAACCTGGCTGCCGCAGAAGGGCATCCCGCCAGTGTGATGGATATGTCTTTTGCCAACCAGGCACTCAGCGTCGAATACATGGTCAAAAACGCCGATAAGCTGGAAAAGAAGGTCTACAGTGTTCCAGGGGAAATTGACCGTGAGATCGCCCGTTTAAAACTGGATGCCATGGGTGTGAAGATCGATGAGCTGACACCCGCACAGGTGAAATATCTCAACTCGTGGGAAGAAGGCACTTAATTCCCACCAAACAACCTAAAAATGGATTTTTATTCGGAGCAGATAAGCCGCATGGAGTTTAAACCAGTTACATTGACGGGAAAATTCGTGCGGCTCGAACCGCTTTCTGAAGCGCACGTACCCAGCCTGGCAGAGGTGGGTCTGGAGCCGGAGATATGGCGCTTCATGCGCTATGGGAAAGTGGAGACTGAAGATCAGCTACGCGTGTGGGTGCAAGAGCTGCTTGAGCAACAAGCCCATGGAACTGACCTGCCATTTACAGTGATTAAGCTAGCCTCAGGGAAAGCCGCCGGGTGCACACGCTACCTGGATATTGATATACCCAACCGCTCACTTGAGATCGGTGGAACCTGGTATGGACTGGAATATCAAGGTACGATGGTCAACACGGAGTGTAAATACTTACTGCTCAAACATGCCTTCGAGACATTGGCGTGCGTCCGGGTGTGGTTTAAGGCGGATCGGCGTAACCTGCGTTCCATCCATGCCCTGGAAAGACTCGGTGCACAAAAAGAGGGTGTGCTGCGTAACCACATGATCCTTCCAGATGGTTATATCCGGGATTCAGTAATGTTCAGCATCCTGCCAGAAGAGTGGCCACCCGTGAAGCAGAAACTGGAAGCAAAACTATACGCAAGCTAATCCTGGCGCTTTTAACGATTGCAACAATACCCCAGTATCATCTTTGCTTTACAAAATCCAAGCCTGCATGCTACAATGAAATTAGCGATTATTGACCAAATATATTGGGTGGGATTCCACCTAAATTAAATTCATAAGAGAATATCGATAACTATGAGCGATAAAAAACTTCGCATTGTCCCCCTGGGCGGCTTGGGAGAGGTTGGTAAAAATATGATGGCGGTCGAATATGGTGAGGATATCCTTGTCATCGACGCCGGATTGATGTTTCCCGAAAACGACATGCTGGGGATCGACTATATCATCCCAGATTTCCAATACCTGCTCAATAAGCCTCAGAATGTGTGCGGTATCATCATCACCCACGGCCATGAGGATCATACGGGTGCAATCCACCACCTGATGGAACAAATAAAAGCACCCATTTTCGCCACACCCCTGACACGCGGCCTGGTTGATCTCAAGCTCTCGCGGGGAGGGCTGCTGAGCCAGGTAGACATGAACACCGTCAAGGCTGGGGAGATGGTCCAGATTGGACCATTCAAAGTCGAATTCTTCCATGTATGTCACTCCATCCCTGATGGAGTTGGGTTGGGCATTGGCACACCGGAAGGCTTGATCATCCATTCCGGGGATTTTAAGTTTGACCATACCCCGGTAGATAGCTGGCCAACCGATTTCGCCAAATTGGGGGAGTTTTCAGGACGGGGAGTGCTGTTGCTCATGGCGGATTCGACCAACGCGGATAAACGCGGTTGGACCCCCTCAGAACGGGTAATCGAGCCGGCGCTGGACCAGGTTTTCAGGACCGCTCCAGGGCGTATCATTGTCGCCACATTTGCCTCAGTCATCTCACGGATGCAACAGGTGGCGAATATCGCCATCAACCATGGACGTAAAATGGCATTCGTTGGAACCAGCATGAACGAGAATGCCCGTATCTCGCGCAAGCTGGGTTATCTCGAAATCCCGGACAACCTGATGGTAAGTGTCGAACAAGCTTTAAAAATGAAACCCAATGAGGTCGTACTCATGTGCACCGGCTCGCAAGGCGAGCCCTCCTCCATTCTGGGCAGGCTTTCTACCGGAACCAACCGCCAGTTCGACTTACAAGCAGGAGATACAGTAGTGCTTTCTTCGCACCCGATACCCGGCAACGAGGAGAGTGTCCACCGCACGATCAACCGCCTGTTCAGGCGGGGTGCCAGTGTCATTTATGATGCGATTGCCCCGGTGCATGTTTCTGGGCACGCCAGCCAGGAAGAAGAGAAACTGCTGATCAACCTGGTCAAGCCCAAGCACTTCATCCCCATCCATGGAGAACTGCGCCACCTACACCAGCATGCAGCCCTGGCACGTGAGCTGGGAATTCCTGATGAACGCGTGGCAATCATCGAAAATGGTCACGCCATCGAATTTATCAATGGAACCATGAACCTTGGTGAGCGTGTCCCAGGTGGGTATGTCTTTGTGGATGGTGCCGGGGTGGGGGATATCGGTCCGAGCGTGGTGCGGGAGCGGGAAGCATTGGCTCGGGATGGAATCCTGCTGGTTAACCTGGCAATCGACCGGAATACTGCCCAGCTGCGGGATGAACCTGAATTCATTACCCGCGGTTTTATCTTCATCCGCGATGCCGATGATCTGATGGCCGGGATGAGCAAGCTCATCCGCGAGACAGTCCGGCGAGGCAATGGAGACTTGAAGGAAGATCTCAGGAATGCATTGATGAGTTATATTTACAATGAAACCAAGCGTCGACCGATGATTTTCATCACCACCAGCCGGGAGTAAATCGACGAGCTAATTCCACTTATCCATTTTTATAGGCACATTCTATCCATGGCATCCTCCTAAAGGGCGATGGCATGTTGTTTTTATTAATAATTGCTAAATAAATTGACGATCAGGAACTTTCGAACAGGACCCATCGTCTTTATAAAACAAAACAAGTTACATGGAGGTAACAATGCGTACAAAACTAGTAATACCCACAATACTTCTTATTGCAGCAGTAGCCTTAAGCGCCTGCAGTGCTTCAGTCCAGTTGGGACAGTCTCAACCACGAACGATCAATGTCACTGGCAACGCAGAGGTCATCCTGGAGCCGGATATTGCGTATGTGTCAATTGGTGTTCATAGCGAGGCTGAGAGCGCAAAAGCCGCAGTTGCAACCAATAATTCCCAAACCCAGGCAGTAATTGAGGCCATCAAAGCCCAGGGCGTTGACGAAAAGGATATTAAAACCACAAACTTCAGCGTCTATCAATCAGAAAAATTTGCTCCAACCGGCGAATCCCTCGGCACTTACTTTATGGCTGATAACACTGTGAATGTGACCATCCGGGATATCGCAAAAATTGGAGATGTCCTCGATGCATCCATAAGTGCAGGGGCCAATAATATCTACGGAATCACATTCGATTTAGAGGATAAAGAAACAGCACTGGCATCAGGTCGGGATCAAGCTATGGTGAATGCTGAAGCACAGGCAGAAGAGCTTGCCAGTGCTGCGGGAGTCACCCTTGGTGAAGTCCAATCCATCAGCTATTACAGCAGCGCTCCAGTCCCCGTTTATTACGACAGCAAAATGGCTGGAGTGGGCGGTGGTGGACAGAGTGTTCCCATCTCACCCGGGCAGTTGACTTTATCCGCATCCGTCAGCGTGGTATACAGCATCAAGTAAATAGTGCACATCCTATCCCAACGTGCCTCAAGCTTGCGGATACCAAACTCGACTATAATACCTCTCGTGAGAGAGGTATTTTCTTTTCGCCCGCCCCGCCGGACTGGTATATTAGTACATGGTATTGCAGTGCTATTTCTCACCATTATCGGAATTTTTGGGTTATGGAGGGCATCCCTGGCGGAAAGTGGACCGACTTTCCTGGTTTATTTATTAGTTGCCCTGTTAGCCATTGCTTTTATACCTGTTCTCACTTACCGGATGTATGCTCTCCAAAGAGCAAGGTATACACTGGCGCGTGATGGTATCAGCCTGTATTGGGGACTGCGGCGAGAAGATATCCCTATCAATCATGTAAATTGGGTCGGGTCGGTTGACCAAAATGGGATGGTGCTTCGCAAACCTTTCCTGCGAATCCCCGGAGCAGTGCTTGGTATACAACCTCAAGCAGATGGCACACCCGTGGAGTTCCTGGCTGGGAGCGATACCAACCTGGTGATGATTGTCACCACAAAGAGGACATTTGCAATATCGCCCGCTGACCCCAATGAATTCCTGCAAACCTACCGCAAGTTATCTGAATATGGCTCCCTTACGCCGATCCAATCTGTATCCGATTATCCAAGCTTCCTGCTTTCACGCTCGTGGGCAGATCGTCCGGCACGCGTTTTACTGATCAGCAGCGCTGTGTTGGCATTGGCATTGATCATTTGGGTGAGCCTGAGCATTCCCAGCCACTCACAAATATCATTACGGGTAAGCGCAAATAATGAACTTATTGAGCTTGTTCCCGGGATCCGCCTTTTTTTGCTCCCAGTATTGAACACCTTTTTCTTCATCACAGATTTACTATTGGGATTATTCTTTTATCGGAGGGAAGATACTAAATCATTGGCATACCTGATGTGGTCAGCCAGCGTGCTTACCAGCATTTTATTCTGTGGTGCAGTATACTTTATCCTTCAGACGACTTAGTTCAACATGGTTTTCCAGATGCAATTATTTATTGGATTCATACTGGCAGTTATCATCGCAGGTCTCGCATGGAAGGTCGGTTCCCTCTCCAGGAGTGGTGCCTGGGCTGCTGTATTAACGGGTGGTTTAATCTTTGGTTTGGGTGGCCTGCCATGGGCGATCTTATTGCTTACTTTTTTTGTCTCTTCCAGCGCTCTCTCCCGGGCATTCAGTAAACGTAAGGTTAGCCTGTCAGAAAAATTCTCAAAAGGCAACCAGCGTGATTGGGGGCAGGTGCTGGCGAATGGAGGCTTAGGAGCAATATTAGCAATCGTATATTCATTCCAGCCCCAATACGAATGGCTGTGGCTGGCATATGCAGGTGCCATGGCCGCAGTGAACGCTGACACCTGGTCAACTGAATTGGGTGTCCTGAGCCCGATATCACCACGCATGATCACTTCGGGAAGAAAAGTTGAGCGCGGAACATCTGGAGGTATCACGCTGATTGGTACATTGGCTGCCTTGGGTGGGGCAAGCTTGATCGGTACTGCAGCGGTACTATTTTCACCGTCACCGGATTGGCTCCCGCAGCTGATAATCATTATCCTTGCCGGCCTGATAGGCTCACTTTTCGATTCTACCCTCGGTGCGACCATCCAGGCTATTTACTGGTGCCCAACCTGCAATAAAGAGACGGAACGCCACCCACGACATTCGTGTGGAACCCAAACAAACCAAGTGCGTGGATGGTCCTGGATCAATAACGATGGGGTAAATTTTGCCTGTTCCCTGATGGGTGCTTTAATTGCGTGTGTTTTGTGGCTGTTAATAAAGTGATAATGAGCGATTAACCACCGATCTCGCTCATCTCGCGATTCAGGGGGACAATGCCTTCCTCTAATCCGTGTCCCCATGGTTTATTCCAAAGCCCATCCATGACGAGCTGCCTTAACTCGGTGAAGGTGGCACCTGCACGCAGAGGACCGAGTAAATCCACTTCTCCTTCCCGCAGCAGGCATAAACGCAAGCGCCCATCCGAAGTCAGGCGTGCGCGTGCGCAGGAATGGCAAAAAGGTGCGCTGACAGAGGAGATAAAACCAATATCTCCAGGAGCATCGGGTAGACGGAAGATGCGGGCTTCCCCATCCAAATCACCCCCATGGACTTGTTCCAGAGGACCAAGATTTGTTTCAATAAAGTGTTTCATTTCTATGGCTGTCACAAGCTGACCTGTTTGGAAATCATTCGTCTTCCCAAACGGCATCAGCTCAATAAAGCGTACCTGCCAGGGATGTTCCATGGTGAGGCGAGCCAGGTCTACCATATCCGGCTCATTGTAGCCACGCACCACCACGGCATTTATCTTGATGGGGGTTAGACCCGCTTTTTCAGCTGCCTGGATGCCAGACCAGACATCCTCCAAAGAACCCCAACGCGTCAGGGTTTGAAATTTCTGCGGATCCAGGGTATCCAGGCTGATATTCACCCGCTGTAGACCAGCCTGTGCCAATGGGTTCGCCAGCCTTGAGAGCAGAACTCCGTTGGTGGTCATGGTGAGGGTGTTCACGCCAGGTGTGCTGGCAATCTGCTGCACCAGGTGGATCAAATTTGCCGCGGATAGTTGGCTCACCACCCGTCAGGCGGATTTTATCGAAGCCAATCGAGGTGAATAATCTTACCAGCGTGAGGATCTCGTCATCCTGCATCAGCTCTTCTGATGGCTGGAAGACCATTTCATCTGGCATACAATACAAACAGCGTAAATTGCAGTGATCAGTCAGGCTGATGCGTAGATAGTTTAATCTTCGACCATAGCGATCAATAGCCATATTTCATCCATTTCTACCAGTAAGGAAAAGTATTATAGCATTAATCCAGCAAGAATCAGGTTTGAGCGTTTAAACCAGCCTCAATTTCAGGATGGTTTATCCATTTCCCATCCACCAATACCTGCTTGTCCCATGGGAAGATAATGAATTCATCACTCTGCAGGGCAGATAGATTCGGAGCCGGGTTAGCCCAGCTATGGGCAACCAGGCTGGCAGTCACCACTTGATGCGCCCCTAAATCTACCGCCTGACTTGCCACCATGGCTAATGTCTGGCCAGTATCTGCAATTTCGTCCACCACTGCCACGATTTTTCCTTCCACATCACCTGGGACAGGGGTTTTCCAGACGGGTTTCTCGTAAACAACCATATCGTTCACGCGGCGGGTCAACCGGATAGGAAAAAACTCACAGCGTAAACTGCACGCCACCGCAGTGGCGGGGAACAAGCCTGCCCGGGCAACACCGAGGATAACTTGTGGTTGATATGGTTCTAATAATTCAGCCAATCGGTTTGCCAGGCTGTCAAAATCATCCCAGGAGATATATCTTACGCCAAACCGATGAGCATAATGATAAGGTTTCATAGCAGCTTTTGAATATGGGCGATGTGGTCGTATTCATGCCATACAGCCCGTCGCAACAGCTTGCGCGGGCTCCAAAACTCACCATCGATGCCATTCACCTGGGTTGAGCCAACCAGACCAGGCAGAACCTCAACCAGCTTTAGGCGAACTTTCTCCAATCGCTGAAGTGGATCTCCAGGAACTTCCTGCCTTGGGAATGCCAGCCCAAGCCGGTCCAGGTACCACCATTCTGCCCCACCAATATGCTTAAGAATACCGGCAATGCTCCAACGCTCATTCGGGTAGGTTCGCTCCAGGGTTTCTGTGCTTATATCGCGGATTGTTTTCAAGAGCTCCTCGCGCCCCCAGTTGAGTAGCAATAAGCCGCGTTGAACATCTTCAGCGCTTAATGGCTTCCAATCATGCCTAAACCATGCATTTACCTCGTAACCTTCCTGGGATATCTCAAAATCCGAATTGATCGAGTAACACTCCCAGGTTTCTTCCAATTGATATTCTGTATCACTTCCAATCAACCAGCTCTCGGAGGTGTGCGCTGTGACCCAATCGCGATAATCCCGAATTGCCGCAGGCACGGCAGCCAAAGCTGCCGCACCATCTACTCCGTAGGCGAAGCATCCTGGGTGCCCCAACACCCATGCCTGCGACCGACCTTCTGCGCCATTTTCAATACCAACACGATACATATGAAACTCCTTCTCAGGTGACCCGGATGACCATTCCGCTGGTCATGCGTAGCAAATCACCGGGGGTTAAGCGAAACACTGCATGCGGGGTGCCGGCAGCAGCCCAAATTTCTTGATATACCAACAAGTCTTGATCGACAAAGGTTTCCAGGTGTTCAGAATGCCCGATTGGCGGAACACCTCCAATTACAAATCCAGTCCGCTGCCGTACAAAATCGGCATCAGCTTTGGCAATTGCTTCACCGATCAGCTCTTCAATGACCTTCTCATTGACACGATTGGGTCCACTTGCTATCACAAGGATTGGACGGTGGCTTGCTAAAGCCTGGAAGATAATGGACTTGGCTATTTGACCCACCTGGCATCCAACAGCCTGAGCAGCTTCCTGTGCTGTCCGGGTTGAACCAGGTAGCTCAACCACCTCTAGCAGCATGCCAATGGCGTTCAGGGCTTGTTGAACTTTCAATGCACTCGCACTCAGGCTCATCATTTTCTCCAGGTAAGAGGCCACATTAATTTGCTACATCCACTTGCGCCGCCTCATCCAGAACACCATCCCTATGGGTGTTACTATAACCACGATCATCGTCATAATAAAAGCGGTTCTACCTGTCCATGGGAGCAATGCCTGATAGGTTGGCTGGAAGAAATTCATCCCATAGAAGCCAACCAAGAACGAAATGGGCATGAACATGGTAGTGATCAGGGTGAGGGTCTTCATGATCTCGTTCATACGGTTGTTGATCACCGAGAGATAAGTATCCAATACACCCCCAACCAGGTCACGCAGGCTCTCGGAGATATCGTGCAGGCGCACCAGATGATCATACACATCCCGGAAGTACACCCGGTCTTTGGCATCGATGACAGCATAATCATCGCGCGCCAGTTTACTTAATACCTCCCGTAATGGGGATAGTACCCGGCGCAAGTGGAGGGTGGCACGCTTCAGGGTAAATATGCGCTGGACGACATCTGAGGTGGGTTTGCCAACCACCTCATCTTCAACCACCTCAATCTCTTCATCGAGGGTCTCCACCACTTGCATATAGTCGACTATCAGTTCGTCGGTCAGTTTGTATAACACGTGATCGGCACCACGCTTAAAGTAGCGCGCATCCTTGGTGCACACATCCCAAACCCGGTTGAGTGCTTGAATGGGCAGATCATGATGGGTGACAATGTAATTATCACCCAGGAAGATATCCAACTCAATGGCATCAATATCGTGCTCCCCACGGGTGAAGCTGATGGCATGCATGGCGATATAGAGATACTGTTCCCAATCATCCACCTTGGGCACATGAGTCTCATGCAGGGCATCATCCACCGCAAGGGGATGAAATCCAAAGGTTTTTAGCAGGATTTGTTCCGAAGACACAGGATCTTCGCCAGTAAAATCTACCCATAAGACGCCTTCTTTATCCTGCAGGGCAGCAGGATAGTCGTCGATAGTTATTTCCGTCAGCAGGTCCCCATTCCCTTTGTAATAGATCGCTCGAGGCATATTTCCTCCGCAAGTTAAAACCTGTGATCGTAACTGATAATATCGTACGTGTGTGTAAATTATACGTTAAAAAGAAAGGGTGCAGTGACAGTCACTGCACCCTGATAAATTCACTCAAAACCGTATCAGGCAGTAAATTTTTGCTTGAGGCGGGCGTTTTTCCCGGTTCGCTCACGCAGATGATAGAGCTTTGCCCTGCGAACCTGTGAATGCCGCTGGACAACCACTTTTTCCAGGCGCGGTGAGCGAGTTAGAAATGTTCGCTCAACCCCAATGCCATTGCTGGCAATACGGCGAACGGTAAAGGTGGCATTATTTCCACGAGCCCTTTTGCGGATGATCGTTCCCCTGAACTCCTGGATACGCTCAGTATTTCCTTCCTTAATACGAATATGCACGCTGACCATGTCACCAGGATGTAACTGCGGAATATTCGGGTTTTCAGGTTGTTCGACAGATTTCATTAGGTCGTTCATGGTGATATACCTCTCTCAAAAGAACTTGATAATTGCTTTTTTCAACACAAAGCCGCCAGTGGCGGCGCGAACGGAGAGTATATCATACCCAGAATAATTTGGGAAGGAGATTTTATTATCAACGCCCGGCATAAAACAACCCTAACCTTACCGACTAATCATCCTTATCCAGGCAGTTTATTTTACGCAATCTTTCCAAGACAACCTCCCACCAGGTGGGGTATAGTGCCTCGAATTTTAGTCTTTGCCCGGAGACTGGGTGGTTAAACTCCAGGGATCTGGCATGCAAACCCATGCCTGTGATGAATAGTTCGACCACGTTCATATCAAGGTGTAATTGGGCTTGCAGGTCTGTAATAGCAGCTAATTTCTTGTCACCATAAAGCTTGTCCCCAACGATAGTCAAACCTTCGGATGAAAGATGGGCGCGGATCTGGTGAGTACGGCCTGTGTGAGGTTCTACTTCGAGCAAGCTATATTGACCAAAGCGCTCCAGCACCTTTAGATGGGTTAAAGCAGGCTTCCCATGATCAAGATCAATCACTGTGCGATGACGGCGATCCCCATTCGGTTGCAATGGCAGGTTGATGGACCGCTCTTGCCATACCGGATCACCCCTTACCAGTGCATGGTATAGCTTCAAGACCTGGTGCTGTTCGAATTGGGTGTTTAGCGAACGGTGAGCTTCCGCTGAGCGGGCAAAAAGCAAAACCCCGCTGGTTTCCTTATCCAAGCGGTGTACAACCCATAATTTGCCTGCTTGTTGTTCCAATACGCTCTTTACATGGGGCAGGCTGGGATCATACCCATCCGGAAGAGTGGAAAGCCCTGCAGGTTTATTGACTACCAGCAGGGCTGAATCATCATAAAGTATTTGAATATCAGGAACCTGACACATCATCCAATGGAATACATCATGTGGTTAGGTACTATTCCCAATGGCCCGTGACTCAGGTGCAGCCTCACCGCGATGCACACCGATCATCATGATAAATGCCAAGAGCCATGAAGAATGGTGCAGCGACCATGGTCATGCTGTAATCCTTCCCACTTAGCTGGATGAGCCAGCCATTGATGATGGGACCTGCAATGGCTGCCAGGGTTGAAAACAGGTAGTATAACCCTGTGTAGGTTCCCACGTGTGCCAGCGTGGTCATATCCACCACCATCGGCAGCGAGTTAATGTTTATACACGCCCAGCCAATCCCAGCGAGCATCAGGATCAGGCCAACGACAGGTACCTGACCTAAAACGGGTAGTTTGGTAAGTACGGTGGTGAGCGTGGAAACCGGTATAAAATACATCAGGAGCAAACACAAAGTCATGATCACAATACCGATTAAGATGGTGACACGCCTCCCGATACGGCTGCCGATATAACCGGAAGGTAATGCAAAGAGCACAAAGAATAAAGAAAGCTGCCCCAACAGGCGCGCCCCATCAGATTCACTCAACTGCAGGTGGTTTTTTGCATACAGGGTAAAGAATGCTTCCACTGCATTGTATGCCACAAACCAGAAAAAGATCGCCAGCAGCACACGCAGAGCACTTCGATCCGGATCTTTCAGCACGGTCAGCAGGCTATCGATCATGCTGGGTTTATCCTCATGATTGTATTGATCCACCTTGGGTTCGCGGATAAACAGGAATACCAACAGTGCCGCCAAGGATCACCAGCCCCGATCCAAGCCAAAAGGGATATGCCGGATTGATATCATAAAGCATCGCGCCTCCCAGGAAGGCGATGATCGATCCAATTCCACCCATGAAGTTGATAATCCCATTCGCCTGGGAGCGATTCTGGGAAGGGGTGATATCTGGCATTAAAGCCACCACAGGCGTGCGCCAAAATGCCATACTCAACAAAAGCGTGGTGGTGCAGGCCACAAATAAGGGTAATATGGCTGCCAGTGGGATCAAACCGAACACAATGGCACCGATCGGCGCACCGATCAAAATAAAGGGCATACGCCGTCCGATCGGTGTGCGCAGGCGATCTGACCAGGCTCCCACGGGTGGTTGGATGAACAATGCTGCAATGTTGTCAAGGGTCATGAAAAAACCAATCAGGACTGGCTGAAGACCAAATTTTTCTGACAGAAAGATAGGCACAAACGCATTGTAGGTAGCCCAAATGACACTAACGCCAAAGAAGCCAAATCCGAGCAAAAATATCTTGCCATAATTAAACCGCATACCAACCTCCTGCTTGCTCAATTGTGGATTTTGTTCTGTAATACTAATTTTTAAGAGTTACTTATCTTGTAACTCCAAACCTATTAAATAGTCGCGGTCGTTATCAGACAAATCCGCTTTTTCCAGTAAATCGGGGCGGCGCCGTATTGTTCGCAATAATGCCTGCTGGCGGCGCCAGCTGGCTATGCGGGCATGATCCCCGGAGAGCAGGATATCTGGTACGCGCCAGCTGCGAAATTCAGGTGGACGCGTATAATGGGGATACTCCAACAAACCAGTAGAATGCGAATCATCCCAGGCTCCTTCCGGGTCACCCAAAGCTCCGGGAATTAATCGTGTGATGGCATCCATCAGCACCAATGCTGGCAGCTCACCCCCACTGAGCACATAATCACCAATCGAAATCTCATCTGTCACCAGGTGTTCAGTCACGCGTTCATCAACCCCCTCATAGCGACCACACAGCAGTGCCAGGTGAGACTGCTGGGAGAGCTCTTCTGCCAAAGCCTGGGTGAATACCCTGCCCTGGGGAGATAATAGAATCACCGGGCAACTGGGTGGTGCGCCAAGCACAGATTCGATGGCAGTGAATATTGGCTCTGGTTTCATCACCATCCCACCCCCTCCTCCATATGGCATATCATCACATACATGGTGGCGGTCGGTGGTCCAATCACGAATATTATGGAGCTGTATATCGACAAGCTGGTTTTCCCGGGCGCGATGCATGATACTTGTCTCCAGGTAAGGTGTGAAGACTTCCGGGAAAAGCGTAAAGATATCATAACGTAAGATCATATGAAACTCATTCTAGCTGCGAGGAGATGGATTGGCAAGATTGACAATGAGTTCCCTCCAGCTTTTTATGTTTATTGCTATTTTAATTTACCAAGCAGAGCGTATTCGCCCTACTTTACTTCCTGAAAATACTCATCGATTAATCCATCCAAATCCTTGCTCGTATTCTCCTTCAGAATGCTGAAAAAACCTGTTGCCGTAGCAATCCGTGTTTTATTTTGATTGGCATAATCTCTTAAGAAAGCAAAGAAAGCTGGATCGCCAATCAATACCCGCAAATCATTGAGGAATTTGGCTCCATTGAGATAGACTGCGTCACGGTACGGTCGAAACCGGTCAAAATCATATATTGCCCCGTTTATCCATCCATCTGGTTCATAGAAATTTACCCGGTAGTACCACCACCAGTCCACCAGCGATTGATCTGAGGCGGATGGGTAATCCGCATATATATTCTCATAAAAAATGTGTTCCATGTAAGTACATAAGGCTTCATCCAGCCACGGCTCCAGTGCCTGGTCATTTCCAACCAGACCATACCACCATTGGTGGGCTGTTTCGTGGGCTGCGATAAAGGTAAGATAACCCTTGGGGGTGCCATCATAAAGGTTATAGAAACCACGACTGAGAAAATACAATCCATCATACTCCATACCATCCAGGAAGTCTGCTTCGACCACACTCAGTGAAGCGTGTGGATATGGCATGATCAATTGGCTGTATAACTGCAGTGCATCTGCAGTATTTTGGAGTACTTGCTCCCCTGCATATTCATCATAAGAAAAGGAATAACTATAAATGGTAACATCTCCAATGTTTTTGGACTGCACCAGGTATTGGTTGCTGGCAGATAAGGCAAATGAACGAGCAGCTTCCAGCTGATAGACATAGGTATCTCCATCCTGTTCGACAGGAGCAGAAGCAGCAATGACCAAATCCTGAATCGGATCCGCCAGGCTAAACCGGATGTTGAAATCAGCCATATCAAATACCTGATGCTCACCAAACCACCAATTCTGGTGCACCAACCATCCTTCGCCTGACCGGTAGGGGGGAATATACGCATACCAATCCACGATATTCGTCTGCCGTTCGGTATACCCGTAGGGAGTTGGACGGCTCGTATCAGAAGGCGGGGGAATTTCGGGAAGCTCCAATGTATACCTGATGATTATTTCTATTCCCTCGCCAGGAGCTAATGGCTGTGGCAATAAGATATGTAACTGATCGCTGGTTAATTCAAATTCGTCAATACTTTCTCCTGTCTTCCAGGTCAGCGATTCCATATTAAAACCACCTTCTCGCCGATTTGGTTCAACGACAAGGATCAAGTCGGTTAAGGTGTCGGGGGTATTATTCATGTAGCGGATGGATTCAGTAACCGATAGCGAGTGTTGAAAATAGTCAAAGACAGCATCCAGCTCATAATGAGTCAACTCATTAACAACCTCGATCGGGTTGGAATTACTATCCTCAGGAGTAGCTTGAGGTGAGATGGTCGGCTGGGGAGTGATGCCGCTGGTGGGTAAAGGCGTAAGATCTTGTGGTGTATTATCGATCGATAAGGGTGTGCTGGTTGAAATGATTGGTTCAGAAGTGGTGATCGGAGCTTGATTATTAACCGGCTTTGGTAATGCACAGCTAACTAAGAAAACAAGGCATATCAAAACACGCATTCGTTTTAAGGTGAGTTTTCCCCTCTGAATCAGACCTTGCTCAGAACCCATTCATCCTCCAGGACTTCCAGCTATCGATGTGGAGTATAACACCCACAGACATCTATCCCAATAACCAAGAATGGTTAACAACAATTCGGAGCAGACCAAAGTGTGAGTTCAAATTTAAAGAGATGTACTGTAGAGAATTTGGACTCGTTATCTGGTGAAATTGTAGATCAATAACAAGACAATTATAAGAATGGCAAGGATTAATAACAAGACCGTCAACCTGGTCGTTTTGATAACCATGCTCAAGAGGTATCAATGCTCATCATCCAATGGAGTGACCACCACGGTGCGTAGATGCTCTGGACTGGTAAGTTTAAAACGAAAACCGACCTGTCCTATATGGATAATATCCGCATGTTCCAATTGAATACCCGATGGAGGCACAAGGTTGAAATTCACCCAGGTACCGGCCACTGAACCTGCGTCGGTGATCAGGAATGAACTTCCTACACGTTGAATACGGGCATGTAAATTCTCAATGGATGGATTATTAATGACAACAACAGCTTGAAGTGGATCGCGTCCAATAGAAGTATCCTCAGCAACGATTGGTAATGGTGCAGGCAAAGTGGGTTCATCCGTACCCTTCAGTGGGACTAAATATGCAAGGGCTGGCACCGGTTCTTCCTTCTGCTTTATCCATGGTAGCCATTTTTTTCTGCCCTTCAAGGTCACAGTGGATTTTAGAACCGGCACAGAAGTCCTGTTTACCCTTTGTGTGACGGGAACAGTAGCGGGATTTATACTTTGCCGATGCACCACCGGGCGTGTCTTTTGGGTGGAATCTACCCCAACTTTAACTTGCCCCGGATGTGGTTTCGGACGGATACGCCCGCCTAATATTAACCCCAGAATTATGAGGGAAACGGAAATAAAGGCGATAATTCCAACCAGGAGAGGCCTGTTTTGTGAAAATGCCACCATTATCCCTTGTGCCCTCCGTGGAACAATTATCCTGACTGTAGAGTCCCCCGAGGTTCCCAGCATCCCCATACTGTCAATTGCACTGACTTTTAATATATGCGTACCATCCTGTGTGTATGGTTGTATATCCCAAATGAATTTATCATAAGGTGGGCTGGTGTTTTCAGAGTAAAGAGTACCATCGATATATAAGCTGGTACGAGTGAGTGGCCGATCATACCCATCAGGAAATGTAACTCGAATATTAATTGCCTGTTCTGTGGGAACAAGATCAGCATCGGCATCGGGTATTCCTGGAGTTGATTGGTTTTGGAATGTGCGGACAATTTCATCAGGAGGGTTCAATATGGTTGGAGCAGGCGACTGGAGATCAAGCTCAAAGGACTGAGGTTCGGTTGCGATTTGCTCGCTGCCAACATTTACCTGGGCGGCAACATTCTGGGTGCCAGTAGAGGTAATTTGTGACGTATATCCAAGATGGTAGATGTATCGCAAAGGCTCCAATAAGGATTCCAGGTCAGGGACAGGTTCATCACGTGAAAAAGCAAAAAAAGAAGCCCGGGTTTGGTTTGCCATGTTTCGCAGTAGTTCTGCTTCAGGAGTATCGAAAACATCCTGTGCACCTACCATCCAGACAAAAACACGAATATTCTGCTGGCTAGCGCTGGTAATGATGGATTGAAGTCCAAGAGAGACATCTTTGTTTTGAGGTGGGGTGATAAATAGAATCGCTCGTTCAGTCCCTGGCAGGAGAGGCGGATCAGAAGCAACCTGCAGCGCTGAAGCCAGTACTTCCAGGTTGGGAGTGGTGCTCGTACCGTCAGGCAGGTATTCCTCAAGAGCAGACCGTAAGGCCTTGGGATCGGATGTATGGATAAGTTGTGGTCCCCCCAGGGTAAGCAGGCTGAAATCATCCGATCCGGATTTTTGATTTACCCAGCTGCCTGCCAGGAGATCTTGCAACAAGTATTCATAGCGGGAGACACCCAGGCCATCTCGAATGGAAAACAATTCTCCAGGAGTAATTGCAATCGACAAATTGGACACCTGGTTTTTGTTCTTCAAGCTCACTGACAGGAATCTGTAAATCATTTTCCAGAATAGTCACTTCTTGCAGTGTAATCCCATGCAAAAATGCGCCATCCGGGTCATGCACATCAAGGTAGGCAGTCAAATAAGGAAAATCACTGATGTCAGGAGCTGAAAGGGCTGCTGTGTAGGCAGTCTCGGCTTTGGTAGCTTGCACGCCGACCAGAATTAATAGAATCAGAAGCAATCTTACTGGCAATAATCGCCCATGGAAGCCTGGCATGCAGGCAATTTTAGCACAAGAGGAATCAAAAAGGGCACGGTGACTTAATCGCCGTGCCCTTGGGAAATTAGGGTGTAGGTGTTATTTCCCCCGCTGGTGGTGGATACGGTGCCGGGGTTCCTGCGGCATCTGGAGCAGGATAAGCAGGAGTTACAGCCGCTGGAGTAGGGGCAGTGAGAGCAGCTGCATCCGCGGCAGCGTTGGGCATCCCAGCCATAATCCATGCCTGATAGATGGCGACAAGCGGAGCAGGAAGGGCGCGTGTGGGAGGCATGGGATTCCCAGCTTCCAGACCTTCAACACGATTGAGCATCTGCATTGTGTTACACAACAAGTCTGCTGCAATTAGGTTCGGTGCATGATCACCTGTGTTGATCGTATCCTCATAATTACCCATCAGGTAATTGTTATTCTTTTTACCTTCACGGTGACAGGAGACACAATAACGTCGCTGTATGGCAGATATGTGAACTTCATAGGAGGGAACCTCCCCCGGAGCAAGGACCGGCATGGCATTTGCAGCCGCAACCTCCTGCGGCAGCTCAACACGGTCATCCCAGGTGTAGCGCATAAATGTGACGATGGCTTCGATATCGGAAGGTCCCAGCGCGCCTCCAAAGGCACGCGCAAAAGGTGGCATACCCAAATCCTGCTGACCATAGGAGATGATGTTGACCAGTGTCTGGTCATCACGGGTATACATCTCGTCTTTAGAATTTATAGGTTTAAGTATGACGCCTTCGAGTCCTTCAACGCCCTTTATCTCACCACCTTCACCTTCCGGACCATGGCATTCGGTACAATTGATAGAGTAGAGGTCCTGACCGGCAAGAATTTGCTCAGGGATGGTCCCGGCAATGGTGCCGCTTACATCCTGGGGAGGGGTTGAGACTACCGCAAGGATGGTGAGAGCAATAATACCCAGCACCATGACGGACATGATGCCAATCGCCCAGGGGCGTTTTTTCCAATAACGACGCGGATTCCGATCAAAGAAAGGCAACAAGAGTAGTGCCAGGACAGCAATGATCGGAATGATGGTTGTCCCAAGCCATTCCAATGACCCTGGGAAATACTTTAACATTTGAAACAGGAAGAGGAAATACCATTCAGGACGGGGAATATAGGTTGAATCAGAAGGGTCAGCTTTGGGTTCCTGAGCAACCCCTACCCAGATTGCCATGATGAGCAGAACGATGAATAACCCAAAGGTGATGACGACATCTTTATAGATGATGTCCGGCCAGAATTTGACGCCTTTCTGCTTTTCCTGGGAATATTTCTCTTTGTAAAGTTTCTTTTGCTCTTCGTTCACAGCTGTGCTCCTTTATCTAGTCTTCTTCTTTGGGGACCGAAGAGATACCCAGGCGGATAACCATGTACATGTGAACACCAATCAATCCGGCAATCATGGCAGGAAACCACCAGATATGAACGGAGAAGAAACGGGCTAAAGTCACTGCGGATAGATCCATACCACCGCGCAAAACCTGGTTGATGAAATTGCCAATGAAAGGTACTGTACCAGCAATGGAGGTGGCAACCGTGGTAGCCCAGTATGCCCGTTGGTTCCAGGGGAGCAGATAACCTGTAAAGCCCATGCCCAGGGTGAGCAACAGTAAAAAGACACCCGTAAACCAGGTGAACTCACGCGGATACTTGTAGGCACCGAAGAAATAAGTTCTAAGCATATGAAAGAACACAATCAGGACCATGAGACTGGCACCCCAATGGTGTATACCACGGATCAACCAGCCATAACTGACGCCTGTCATGATGTATTGAATGCTGTCATAGGCATGGTCGGGTGAAGGAATATAATAAACAGTAAGCATGATGCCTGTGATACCTTGTAGCAGGAAGAGAAATAAACTAGCGCTACCCAGGGTGAACCACCAATTAACTTTAGGCACCTTGCGATCAAGGACAGTATCATAAATGGTCTTCAAACCCAGACGTTCATCGAGCCAGGCAAAGATCTTTTTGAACATGATCAACTCCCCATAAAGTGGATGAAGAGAGTGTTTTCCTCAACCTTGGTTTCATATTGATCTAATGGCCGAGGTTGTGGGCCTGAAATTATCTGTCCATCAATGGCAAAGTAGGCATCATGGCACGGGCATATATAAGCGCTCTCGTCTGTCTTCCAATTTACACGACAGCTCAAGTGTGTACACTTATTGGAGAGTGCCAGGAATGAACCATCCTCGTTGTGGAGGATATAAACCCCATAACTGTTGACGGTTTTTTCCCAACCGTTGACTTTTGTACGGTTAAAATTGAATAGGGTTGGAACGGCAACGGGATAGTTCTCTACCGGACCTGCTGGTATCCACACATCGGCAGATTCTTTGGTAAGGGCAGGTGTAATCAGGTAACTAATGGTTGGAATTCCAACCAGCACTCCCATGACCGAGCCTACTGCCGCGGTTACAATACCAACGAACTCTTTGCGGCTCATTTGGGGGGACTTGGGCATCTATGCCTCCTTGTGAGCATGAATGATATGATGATTATTAAAAATTGGGAAGACGGTCTTCCTGTTAGGTACAATGAGCTGCAATGTTCGCATAATGTACTTGTTTGACACAGGAAGATCGTCTTTTCCCGCATCTATAATTGTAGAACATATCGTGAATTGATGATAAGGATAAGTAATATGAATAATCCATGAGTTTTATCACTTTTACCTATTGTAAGACAAATGGGATAATAATGAAATCCGCTTTCCGCTATTTGGGTCAGGATTAAGGAGGAGCTCATGGCATATGGAAAATATTCTGGTTTCAAAGGATTATTTTACAAGGCAGGTGGTCCCTACCATTCGTTCTCATTGCACCGTCTCACTGCAATGGCGATCATTCTATTCGTAGGGACGCATGTAGCTGCATCATTCTCGATGCAGCAGGGTCTTGGGAACCTGGGGGACAACCATCAATGTCCTCTATGAATCCTGGTGGTTCCAAATATTCATCGTCTTCTGTGTGCTTTTCCATACCATAAACGGGGTGCGCGTGGTTATTTTGGATATTTGGCCTAAATTAATTAAATATTCGCGCGAAGCCGTCTACCTGGAATGGGCAATCTTTATCCCAATTTATATCCTGACGGTGTTCCTTATCGTCACGAATGCCATCAACGTTAGTATTTAGCTGAGGAGAAATAGACATGCGACCTCGTTACGTCCCACAGCGTGGCATCAACCTTGATTATCTGATGTGGTTATTCACCCGCATCTCCGGGTTGGGAATCGTCCTGATTGCAATTATTGGCCTAAGCCTGGCAATGTATATGGGTGCCAGGCTGCAAATGGACCTGCCCACAGTATTGCGATGGACATTCTTCCCCAATCCAAACCATGTTGTCAACAGCAATATCCCCGATGTAACCCTTGGATGGGCAAATGCTTTTTGGCAGATCATGCAGTACCTGATCATCTTTTTTGCGTTTACACATGCAGCGAATGGGATACGCATGATCGCTGAAGATTATGTGGGTCATACCCTGTGGCAGCCATTCGTACGGGCGTTGATCGCTCTGCTCTGGATGGGAATGGTCATAGTTGGCATCTATGTAGTTCTCGGTTCTGCATATTAGAGTAGAGGAGTAAGGAGCCCAAACAATATGATAAAACACCAATTTGACGTTATCGTAATCGGAGCTGGAGGGGCTGGCTTAATGGCTGCTCTATATGCTTCAAAGACCTCCAATACTGCCGTGATCAGTAAACTTTATCCAACCCGTTCTCATACCGGAACAGCTCAGGGAGGTGTCGGTGCTGCCCTGGCTAATGAAGAAGAAGACCATTGGGAATGGCATACCTTTGATTCAGTTAAAGGAAGCGATTATTTGGGAGATCAGGATGCGATCGAGTTCATGTGCTATGAGGCGGTACAAGCCGTATATGAGCTTGAACATTTCGGGCTACCGTTTTCTCGCACACCTGAGGGCAAGATTGCCCAGCGCCCCTTCGGTGGACACACGAATAATGATACCGGAAAACCTGTTCGCCGGGCTTGTTATGCAGCAGACCGCACCGGACACATGATCCTGCAGACCCTATACCAACAGTGCCTCAAGAATAAGGTAAATTTCTTTGACGAATTCCAGGTGGTGGATTTGCTGGTAGTCAATGGGGCAGCGGCTGGGGTTGTTGCGGTTGAGCTGGGAACCTCTGAATTGCATGTGTTCCATGCCAAGTCGGTAATCTTCGCCACAGGTGGGCATGGACGAGTTTGGGATATTACCTCCAATGCGTACGCTTATACAGGTGATGGGATCGCCATCCCGATGCGACATGGCATACCGATGGAAGACATGGAATTCTTCCAGTTTCATCCGACAGGAATATACAAACTAGGTATCCTGATCACCGAAGGTGTACGCGGTGAAGGTGGCGTGCTGATCAATGGCAAGGGCGAACGATTTATGGAGAGATATGCGCCCAAGGTAAAGGACCTGGCTTCGCGGGATGTGATCAGCCGGGCTATGTACCTAGAGATAAAAGCAGGGAACGGAGTCAACGGTCAAAACTACCTGTTCCTTGACGTGCGCCCTGAAACCGTGAATAAATACGCGGCATTGGATGGACGCCGGCGCCCAGATGGTTCTGCTTACGTAATGACAGGTGAGGAGATTATCGCCAAGCTACCCGACATCGTCGATTTTGCGCGTACCTATTTGGGTGTTGATCCTGTAGCCCAACCCATGCCTGTTCAACCAACCGCCCACTATACCATGGGTGGTATTCCCACGAACAAGTTTGGCGAAGCTGTGATCGATGAGAACAACACCGTCATGCCAGGCTTATATGCAGCTGGCGAGGTGGCTTGTGTATCCGTGCATGGAGCTAACCGCCTGGGGACAAATTCACTCCTGGACTTGATTGTCTTTGGAAAGCACTCCGGATTGCGCGCGGCAGAATTTGCCCTAGGTGCTGATTTTCAGCCCCTACCTGCAGACCCAACCGAGTTCACCCGGGCGCAGATTGACAGAATTCAAAACGCACAGGGCAATGAAAAGATCCTGGAAATTTCCAGCAAGATGAAGACAGTCATGATGGATAGCGTGGGTATGTTCAGAACCGGAGAAGGGATGCAATCAGCCCTGGAAACCGTGCGAGAACTGCGCGAGCGATACATCCACATCCCACTGCACGACCAGGGAAAAATCTTTAATACGGAGATGATCAACATTTGGGAATTGGGTAATCTACTCGAGATAGCGGAGCTTACCACGGTATGTGCATTGGCGCGTACAGAAAGCCGCGGAGCGCATGCACGTGATGATTATCCAAAGCGTGACGACGTCAACTGGTTGAAACATACTCTGTCATGGGTGAAACCCAATGGCGAGATTGAACTCCGTTACAAGCCCGTTGTCATTACCAAGTATCAGCCCAAGGAAAGAGTGTATTAGAAGAGGTGACCGCCATGCAAGTTAAAGTCAAAGTCTTCCGCTTTAATCCTGAGAAGGATAAGAAACCCCACTATGAGACTTACAAGTTGGAAGCTGAGCCAACCGACCGTGTCTTGGATATGCTGGAATATATCAAAGGTTATTATGACGGAACGCTTTCTTTCCGCCGTTCTTGTGCACATGGAATATGCGGGTCCGATGCGATGCGCATCAATGGGCGCAATTACCTGGCATGTAAAGCACTTTTGAAAGATTTACATTCATCCAAAATTACGGTTGAACCTATCCTTGGTCTGCGTGTGATCAAAGACTTGATCGTGGATATGGAGCAATTCTTCGCCCATTACAAATCGGTGATACCATTTTTCGTCAACGACGATCCACCACCACCGCAGGAAAGAATACAAAGCATCGAGGAGCGTGAGCGATTCGATGACACCACCAAGTGTATCCTGTGCGCCTGCTGTACTACTTCATGCCCATCGTTCTGGGCGAGTGACTTGTATATGGGGCCAGCTGCCATGATAGCAGCACACCGCTTCATTTTCGATAGCCGCGATAAAGCTGCTGCGGAACGCCTGAGAATCCTAAACGATCAATTTGGAGTATTTCGCTGCCACACGATCTTCAATTGCACGGAATGCTGCCCGCGTGAGATCGAGATCACCCAGGCTATCGGTGAATTAAAGGCTGCCATTGTCACTGGTCGGGTAGATTGACCCTATTATTTATTACCAGATACATCGAGCCAAAAAAATAATAAAGAGCCCAAAAATGGATTTTGGGCTTTTTTGTTACCCACCATATGAATTGCGTAATGGACAGATACCTGTTCCAAAATCATTAAATATCAAAATCGGGTGTTCAAGGATTTCAGTGATCCGTTTCCATGACATCCGCCATACTGCTGCCTCAATCATGTGAAGTCTGCGGATCCCTCCGATTATCGTGGCTGGGATGCTGGGCCACTCCCTGGCGACAGGGCTGGCTTGGCGCGAAC
>CAVZSS010000002.1:0-29143 GCA_963777965.1 uncultured Chloroflexia bacterium
ATAGGAAGTGGCTGTGAGGAATTTCGGCTTTGATGAGGCTTGGAAATTGTGTCCGGAATACGTCGTTGTCTCTCTACGTTTCAATATTTATATTTTCCTGATAAACATATCCAACGCCTGGGCAATTTCAACCAGCTTATGACAGCTGACAATGTCAATATTATCTTTTGGGGTGTGGGTAACGTCCTGGCTGTCAATATGGTCAGTAAACCATTGGGAGGATACAGCCAAGGCAGGGCAGCCATACTGAATGAATATGCTGTGATCACCCTGAACCCAGGGTGAACCCTGCACGATCCCTGGGAAACAGCCTATGACTTCTTTCGCTTGGTGCTCTATTTCTACCGGCAGATCATAGAACGAAAAAGCCGAGTCGCCTTCAATATATCCTGCGCCATCAATATTGATGTTCAGCAAGAATTTCTTGAAATCGATCCTGGTTCTGAGTCAGATACAGCATCTGGCCTGGAACTGCGTAATAATCTTCACCGTTGAGTGCAACCAGCTCGATATTCCTGTCTCCGTTGTAATTGCTTAACAGCTCAGCCAGTAATAGTGTAACAACCACACCGCTGGCATTATCAATCGCGCCTGGGGTGCCTTTCTTCGCATCGATATGGGCGGTGACGACGATGCGCCGGCCTGATGGAGAACCTTTTCTGGCAATCACATTGCTGCCTTTCCCGGGAATACGCGTGGAATTGGAATTTAAGACAACCTTGCTTCCTGAAAAATGTAGACAACCGGGCACCTTCATCTTCTGTCATATATACTGAAGGTATATCAAAATCACCATCCTCAATTAATGGGAATGGATAGACGCCCCCAGCAAGAGAAGCATTCCTGCCGGTGGCACAGATGATCGCGATTGGAGCACCTCTCTCAAGCATGGCAACGATTTGCTGGTGTTCCTCGGGGTTATAAAACACAAAATTCTTGGGCATCAGCTGTTCTTTGGCAATTTCACCATGCAGGAGTAGTATTTTTCCGGTTACACTTGCCCTTTCAAGCTCTGCAATCTTGGAAACACTGATCAATTCTGCTTCAACCATGCAGCCGGGGGAATAAGGGCTGACAAATACTTGAAAGCTGTCCATACCAGCGGTCAGAGCTGGCACCACCATCGATCCAATCCATGGCTTCAAATTCGTCCAACCTCAGTATGCCATCCCAATAAGGCTGCCATGTTCTTAAAATACTGGGTTGCTATCCTGTTTCCTTCACTGCCAACGCTTCTATTTGGGATCTGATTACACAGCCTCTGTAGATACAAGGTACAGTTTTGGAGCAGATTTTCCACTTTTTTATGTCCTTTTCCTCACTCGGATTATCGTGATGACCATCGTGATCTATCCGGAAGTAATTATATCTTTTCATCCCTTTTGAATTAAAAAAAGCCCCTAAATGAGGGGCATAGAATTATGAGATTGAGATATAGTCACAGCACTGCCAGAAATACGGAGGCTATAATTTTAATCCAGCGAGATATATATAATAGCCTCACTATAGGATGGCAATGGGGCAATGATACATTTTGGAACGACCTGGCCGAAAGTTTGGATTGGGTACCTGGATATTAGGTCTATCCTGGCCTCGGACGCATGAAGCCGCCAATGAACTGTGGGAAGATGCTCACGGTAATCCCTGATCCTGCAACCTTCTTCAGCATCTCCATGGCGAATTCGCTGGGTTGGCCGTAGATTTCTACACCGGTAGGCTCGATGAATTGATAGGTTATTTTCGATCGTTGATCAGCGCCCTGTAATTGGAGGTCCAAAGCCTCCGCATCGGGAAAGAAGCGAACGATATCTACCTGTGTAGCTGACTCGTTAACATAGGCAAATTGAATAAGCGTGCCTGGTTTACTCGCTTCGGTCGATGGGATACTATTCTGGTAGTGCTTTTGAAAATCATCGAGCATACCATCCTTAATCCGGTTACGGCTGATGAATACAATTGGATCAGGCATAATATTTTCCTTTCCAGGTTTAATTGTCCATCTCCCAGACCGATACATCTGCCCATTTTTGTTCATATACCTCTCCTGCTGTTACTCCATGGGGGTTTCAATTGCACCTTCAGTGGGTGCAAACTGGGACTGTAGGCTGGCTGTGTCGACAATCTCCCACAATTCATTGATCTTGCCGTCATGAATGTGCGCAAAAAGCGCCAGATCAACGCTGAAGTGTCGACCTTGCGCTGATAAATTGCCTAAACTCCCATTAAGGGTGCCACTTACAATGCACCGGGCAGCCACCGTGAAATCGTCGCCCAGTAGTTCCTGAAACTCATGCCGCAAATCGGGCATGACGGATTTTGCCTTATGCCATGATTCTTTCTCATTCTGAAGACCAACTGTTGAAAGCCCAGCTGGAGCATGGATGATCACATCCTTATGCAGGATTTCATCGAATAGATCGAGGTTGCCCACGTCACCAGCAGTAAACAGATCACGTAGTAGTAGCTTTACGTCAGTCATAGGTTTTCCTTTATCTCAGCCTCCATGAGCCGCTTCCTGATTTCACCACTCCGCTCCAACCGGCTTTGCAAAAAGCCCTTGTCCATTGAATCATCCATACCGGGAATCTCAATGAAGGTCGTCAGGTTGGTTTGATGGTCGTTTAGTGCCTCAAAGGTTGTCCTTCCTCGCATTTCAGCGGGCCCGTCGTGGATGACCATTGCAATTACTCTATTGGGTTCGTATTCCACAACTTCCATCGTCCCTTCAATGGGAGTGCCGCTACGACTGTTAACCCTATGGATGATGGTTCCCACACCTATTGGACCATCCGATACCTGTTTGAGCTTGATATCTGGATCCCAGCGAGGATGGTTGCGGACATGCTCATGGGCAAAAAAGTGAAACACATCGGCTATTGGTCGATCTATAACTTGCGAATGTTGAAAATAAGCTGTCATGGTTTCCTCCTACTGATACATTTCATATTAACTCCGGTTACATCACCGTGGAAGAACTGAACAGGTGACTTGTTGACATTATACACAATATTTACCAAATAAGATGAAAATTATCTAATAATATAAATATCCAAGATATAATATGAACTTAGGAATTGAACCATACCTCCTGTTTGCAATATAAGAAGCGCCCTCCCTATTTGGTGGGTACTGTAGACAATGCCTGTTTAGCTAAGTATTGAAGAACAATCCTAGCTATAATCTTTTCCTATTGAACGACTTGATCTTCACTGGAGCAGGGAAGGTTGTGTTGTATGCAGAGGAGATGGGTCTTTAATCGCGCGCACGCCTAACAGGCCAACACTTCATATATAGAAATTCCATATAACGCGGCTCATCCCAGATGGCGGGCATCTTATAAAGGAAGCTTAAAATCCTGGGGAGAAATTGTGAATTTCTCCGCCGGTACCTCGAGCTTTCCGTATCCAATGTTATGAGCAACATTGCTGTTTTCGTGAAAGAAGAACTTGCGTGTCACCCGCCCAATTTGCTTGATATACTCGTCGATTGTTACGAGTTCCATTTCGGAAAGACTGTGAAAATTCAGAAACAGATCCACCATATTGTCATCTAGGTCGATTAGTTTAAAATTTGGCAGCAAGACCACATCGAAGTCATCCAGGATTTTTGAATTAATCTGGCTTTCACTTCCGGGCTCGCCAAACAGCAAAAATCGCTTTTGCGGAAACGCCATCATCAGGAAATATTGTGCGATAACCAGCACTTCCAGCAGATCAAAGCCTAAGCAGGTGGTATTAGGATTCTCTTTCATCAAATAATAGAACAATCCACCAAAACCGGTGCCAATCTCAGCCACCACTGGATTAGCCACATCAGCAAGAATGGTATTGGATCGTTTAGCATAGTAATTTAAGCTGGTCGAGGAACCGGTTACAGTCACACCATCTATTCGGTAGCCAAAGGGATTTCCAATCTGGGGAATTTTCAGATCTTCGAGTGAGCTTTTCCCAAAGTATTCTTCCCACACCTGCACATCATGCATGACCCCCGCAATATACTCTTTTTGTGCGATCGTCCCGAAAGGCGAGCGCTTTGTTAGCTGTGGAAATAGATTTTTCTTGAGGATCGACAGTACGCCATTATTTCTGTAAAAGTTTTCAAATAATATGGTTAAAGTGGGAATATCCCTGTCTATTAGCGCTTTGATATACTCACCCCGTTTTTGCTCAATTTGAGGTTTCCACTTTGAGCCGGGTTGGTAAGGTTCAGGGACTTCGCTCTGCTGTGATACAGCCTTGTTATACGCCTCCACAATGCGTTCCAATACCTTAATCTGGTACGTTTGGTCAACAATCTCACATTTCTGTTCTTTTAAACATTCCCGCAGTATCGATAACGAAGCGCCTGTGGTAGAACGGTATTCTCTCTCAGCGTGATAAGCGCGCACAAAAAATTTGGCTAAGGAAGAAAATCTCATATTCGATGTCTTTTATAAATGTACAAGATTAGTGTGACGTATACAAATAGCTGTCAACACCTGAACTTGTTTATTTTTGCATCTACCCCAAATTTGACTAATTAAATTCAGGATGTTTTCTCTGTTTTTTCACCAACCCGCTCAATAAGCTGTCGGATGGTTCCCAGGTGATAGGCTGCATGTGGGATCAGCGCCATGACGCCGATTAAGTATATGCCGGATAATTCAGTCTGCTGTTGAAGATTCTCGCGCAGCGCTTCAACCTCAATTTTCAGCTCCTTTCTTAGCCGTGTCCATTCTATCTCACTGGCACTTAGAGTATTCCAGCTTTCCTTCCAGTTTGCCTGGTATGGTTTGCCTTGCAGGGCACCATTAGCGTTTGCCAAACTCCAACGCAAGTGCTCAACATGGGCTGCGATGCTTGTTCCAGGTTGTTGGTCGTTGGAAGACCAGGATGCTTCTGCTGCAGATAGGCTGGCAATAATCCCTAGGATGCCAGAATCAGGCGCATTGTCGATGAACCAGGTTGAAGATGGATCGGGTGGTCCGGCATATGCCTCAGAAAATAGTGTAATGATCGATCGAATCACTTCATGTGTGTCCATTTTAGTAATCCTTATTTACGAATTATAGATGCCATGATTGTCTGGAAAGTTATGGCTGGCTCCACAGGATGTCCGTCCAGTGCACAGGATGGTCGGTGGCGGATTCAGGCGGTAGGATGTAAGTGGGGTTGGAGGCAGTTAGGTTTGGTGACAGGAAAATGTGATCGATACGGTTTTCGCCAGACATATCCATGCCATCGGTACTGATTTCGGATGGGTAGACACTCGTCCAGGAGTTGGTGTAAGTGCTGTCAACCAGCTGGTAGCCTTCTTCGTAATCTCTCAGGTTGTAATCACCCAGGGCGATCACATAGGGTTTATTCTGTGAGCGTGCCAGGAGGGTTTGCGCAAAAGCCAGCATGGCCGTGTCTGAGCTATCGGGGTGCACATCATAGACCGTGAAGCGTAGGCCTCCCACTTCTACCTCAGCTTCGGCAACCCCAGTTTCGTCCTTGTCCGAGTACATGAACGAGGTGCGTGTATTCTCCAGTGGAAACCTCGATAGGATGGCGGTGCCGAAGGTGCCGGTGACTGTTTTCGGACCATAATAAGAATAGTAGCCCAGTTTATCCGCAAAGTAGCGCACATAATCGTTATTGTTGAGTGAGATGCGGGTGGAGTCAGTCTCTTGCAGGGAAATGATATCGGGCGAAACCTGGCGCATGAGGGCGAGTTGGGCTTCTAAGGATTTCTCGGCTAATTTATCATTGGACTGCTGAGTGTTGAAGGTCATTACCCGCAGTGAGGTTTTTCTGGAAGCATCTACTTGAAGGTGAGGTTGGGGTAGAGCAAGGACCAGCGTAACCAGGAAAATGATGATGAGTAAAACCGTCCAAGCCCAGTGGCCGGTTTGTGTAGATTCTGTTTCCAAGGCCGGTTTACTTCTATTTGAAGCCCAGACAAGCAGGCAGATGCCAGCGGACAATAAAAAGTAAGATAGCCAAAAGGTGTTGCGGAAGAGCGGGCTGATGGGTTCGATATAGCCCCATACATTGGTGAAAATGTTGATGAAGACCAGCACAACCAGGGTAATGCTCCCCAGCAGGATGCCAGGCACCAGGCTGCGGGCAGGTTGGTCGGATGTGCGCATCTTATTAAGGAAGATTTGCAAATCGAGATATAACACCGGGAATAACAGGAGCATTATCCAAAGGGGGACCATCTGCAGAAAAGTAGGTGCGCCTACCTCCACGGGTGGGGAGTCCAGAGTGGGGGGGAATGGAACCCGATGTGCCAGCAGGGTGAAAGTAAGGCTGAGGGCGAAGAGCAGGTTCCAGATCACTAACCAACGAGAAGTAACACGTTCGAGCAGGGTGGGTCGAAAAATGGATACCCATACCCAACCTAGCGAGAGTAGGCTGACGATGCCAACGATCAGGGTGTAATTGCCCTCGGTCCAACGGGCGATCACGGAAGGGGCAGAAAATGAAAAATAGACCAGGGTCAGGATAAGGTAGATACCCCATACTGGTATGGTACGATTTCCACCCTTGTGCTGGGAGCCTGGCTCAGGTTGCAGGTCTGACAGCGCCAGGCAGGTACCCAGCAGCAGACCTAACACCCATCCAACCCAGCCACCCGTAGGTATGAGGGAGAATTCGATACCATGAGCTTTCGTACGCAGGAATGTGGATAAACCGACCGCCAGTGCCAGCCCAGCTGGAGCATACCTTCCGAAACCTGGCTTAAAAGTGATGAGCAGGAAGAACAAGCTGAGTGAGGCAAAAGTGGCAATACCAGAGCAAACCAGTCGGTTGCTGGTATTGAGATATGGCGTAAGCCCGCGGGTGACGAACAACAAGGCGAAAAGGATCCATACCACTAGGCGCTGATTTTTCTTAAAGAAGGGCAGTGCAAGCAGAGGGGTGAAGAAAAACAGGACACCTAGCGCCTTTTCATCCAGGTTGGAATTCATCAAGTCCAGGATATAGATCGATTCAACCAAGGTACCGATGGACTGGATGATGAATAGAAAAAGGATGGCGAAGGCGATGATCAGGATAGGGGATTTTTTCATCAGGTATTCTTCCTTTCAGCCGAATGGAATTGTATTTACGCCAGCAGATATCTTTTCATTACTTCAATTGCTTCTCTTTTATTCAAGATGGTCATATGATTGCAGCCTTCAATCTTATCCAGACTTGCAGTTGGGATAAGTTCAGCTAGCTGTTTTAGATGCGTTTCCTTGATCATATCGTGTTCTGCATAGATTATATTGATATGTGTCCGAATACTTTTCAGCTCATCATCCGTTATTCCAATATCGGTAAGCATCAAGTTGAAGCGCATAAGGCTCTTCTTGAAGTTGAAACCGATCCGGTTCAGGAAACCCATGATTTTATTAAGCCTTTTAATAAGTCGAAGACCATCATCGGTTGTCCCGCTGGCAAGATAATTGGGAGAGATGGCAATCAGGCGGGTGAATAGCTCTGGGGCTTTTTTTGCCAGGAATAGGACGATATTACCCCCATCACTATATCCGATGACATATGCTTTATCAATTCCTTTTGCTTTACAGAAGTTGATCACGTCATCGCTATATTGGTTGATGGTATATTCTTCGTCGGTTGATTTGGATTCACCATGGCCTCGACTGTCCAAGGCAATGGTATGGAACATGGGAAAATGTTTCGTTTGGTGTTCTTCGAAAATGTCCTTGCTTTCTGAGTTTCCATGCAACAGTAAAAGTGTCTGCCCGTTCCCATACTGCGTATAGGCGATCTTGATATCGGGGAGATCAACGTATTCTGTGGGCAGTTTACTCATCGCTTTGTCCTTCTATTAATTTGGTGGATGTGTGTGTTTCTTGATGGCGAACTGTTATTACGCAGAATCTCTATTCGCTACAATTATATACAATAATTAGTTAGCCCCTCCATCTGTGGAGAGTGCTTATGCTTTTGGTAACAGTATTATTTCAGAAAGGCATAACCTGATAGCCATGTATTTGATACTATACATATGTTAGTGACATCCTGACAGATTTTCCTTACCAGTTATAAGAAGGATTTTGGAATCAATCAGCCTATAAAATATATGTGTGAGGCAAATCCTATATAATTAAGCAGCAACTATTCTGATGAACAAAGCCAATTTACTAAACGGAGGCAGAATGAGAAATAGCAGTATAAAATTCTTTTTTCCCTTGCTAATCCTGGTGATTCTTAGCCTGGCATGCAGCTTCAGTGGTGCCACCCAAGCCCCGAATGCCAGCAGCTCAGATAATCAGCCCCCGAATGCAAACAGTCCAGCCAATCAGCCCCCGCTTGCCAGCGAACCACCTGAACAGCCCCCTAATGCCAACAGTCCTTCCGATCAGCAGGCAGAGCCACCTGGATTTTCGGAGTCAGACTGTAACGTTAGTGGGGTAACCTTTGACACTATCACTGTTGACTATATTGTTGACGAAATATATGATGGTCCCTATTTGATTTGCAGTTTTTCTGGGACTGGCTCCAAAGGGCTCTCTGAGACCGCCTATTTTCGTATCGTCGCCTATAAAGCTGACAAGCTAACGCAGTTCTACCAGGAGCTGCAAACGAACATCCAGGGGTTTGTCGACCAGTCAACGGAATGGAACGCACTACCTGATATTCCAGCGGATGCCAAAGATGAAATCACCTTTATCCAAAATGACAGTGATGGTTACATATTCATGATCACCAAGTACGCCAACGTTCAAAACTGCACCATTGGCGATGGTTATGGCGCTGAAAAGATTAATGAAAAATATCTGGTTCAATTACAGTTTAGTTCGTGTGAGGGTGACGCTGGGGCATATATGACTACATTGGAAAATCTACAGAATGCAGCCCTTGAAGCCATCCTGCGCGTGGAAGAAAGTGCCCAACCTTAAATCAACATCCCCTTCATAGGTGGTATCGACATCCACAGGGAGTTTGAGCTCCTGTTTTGTTATCATTTTGTCTTCCATTTTTAAATCTCCGATTTTTCGTTAAACAACAACCCTGAGCAGTGCGCATCAGGGTTGGGAATTATTGTTTTTAAAATTTTGTTTATCTAAGCATAGATCAACTTATACCCATACTCAATGATCCCCCGCTTATCGCTTTTCGAGCGTAGCTTTCTAATGACCATTTCCACGAGCATGAAAATCTGGACGGATAATTCGCCCAGGTGAATATTGACTTTATTGGGGGAACAATAATGAATCTAGATAATCTTACGTTCCCATTGGACTTATTAGTTGAAAATAATTACCATCCGGGTCAGCCAGGGTCGCGATCCATTCTTCGTCTATTTGGTAGGGGGCTTGAATCACCACACCACCCAGCGCTTTGATTCTTTCAAATTCCTCTTTAACCTGGCTCGTTTCAAAATTCAACATCACCCTGCCAGGATCCTTGGTTTTTCCACCCATTTCGGAATGCTCCAAAACACCCATATAGCCATTTCCCACCTGCCAACCATAAAAACCGTTCGCATCATCGGCCATATCCGGTGGTTTTCCAATCACCTTTTCATAAAAGGCGGTGAGGACTTTCGTTTGTTTCGTCCCTATCATGACAGAATTTAAATTTAACATGTCTCTTGCTCCATTCTGTTAGTTTATCGATAATATATATCAAAATTATCTGATATTCTATTATAATCTAAAATTTCGTTATTAGTTAGCCCTCTACGAAAAACCTGACCCTTCAATTTGATCAGATTTGATCCTTTGAGGTTCATGTGCGCCTGATGGAGATGTATATGTGTGCGACATCCATGCTGTGAACAGAAATACACAATCCTGGAATCCACGGAAAAACATTATCCAGATAACAAGATTGATGCTCAGTGTAATTCCACCTCCAATATATTCTGCAACGAACTCATAATAAAAAAAGCGCCTTCCAAGTGGAGAGCGCCTGAACTTATAAAATCTTTCTTAATGCTGCAGCCGTCTAAACTTATACCCGCATATTCGATATAACAAATATTTTAGTGATACAGCAGCAAATTTTGCAATGGTTCAATTCTCACAGCTGTACCAGCGGCTACGACTAAAAGCATTTTGAATGTAATCACGGAGTATTCTATTTGGACCCCACTAATTGCATGAACACTTAGATCCTTCGCTGACCAACGAACTAATTTGGATCACCTCACTCAGGTTAGCCAGGTTGTATAATGATGATATGGGCCATAAAATGCAATCCTGGTTTAAAAATCATAAAACAGTATCTTGCATTACTGCGCCTGAGGTGTTCGTCCTTGTAGTTTTAATCGTATTTGGTTCATTTTTAGTCTTCAAGCTGCCTATGGGCGCGGGATTTGATGAAGAGACTCATCTATTACGCGTCTGGGAGATGTCGGCCTTTGAATGGATCCCAAACGCCAGGCTATCAGTGGATATGCAATTTCCTTCTTTCTATTGGGGAAATTCTTATCGCAGACAGGCTATTCTTGAGCCGATAAATCCCAATTTTTGGAAAATTAATGCACATATCCCTATCGATGGTATGGGATTCGAGCAGGAGACTTTAACCACACGTTCAGTGTATTCTCCATTATTGCTTCTACCGCAATCTCTTATTATGTTCATCCTGGGTAGGGTGCTCCATCTGCCAGCCCTAACCGTTTTCATTGCCATACGCATGGTTGCTTTAGTTTGTTACACTATTCTGGTTTGGTTGGCAGTCCGTTTTGCACCATTCGGAAAATGGTTGTGGGCGATAATGGTAGTTGCCCCTATGGCGATCTACCAGGCGAGTACGATCAGTACAGATACGATATCCAATGGTATCGGATTCTTATTTATCAGTTGTTGCTTATATATTACCACCCTGTCTCAGATCAAGTGGAAAGAATGGCTGGTCTTGGTGCTCCTTTTCTCACTGCTCTTCTCTGCGAAGATTAACATGGCGATCCTTGCTCTCCTGCCGTTTTTCATCCTGCCTCCATCTCGCTTCAAAATGAGAAAAGGCCTCTTTTTATTGGGAATTGTTGCCATTTTGCTTGCCTCGCTTGAGTTTGGTGGATGGAACTTTATTGCATATTCACGTTTTTACACCGCCATCCCGGGGGCTGATCCAATAGGACAGGTGCAATATCTGATTACTCATCCCTTGTCATCCCTTTGGCTAGTGGTATCTGACCTTGGATTTCATTTACTGTTTTATCTTAAAGGATGGATTACAGATTACGGATATGGGTATTGGGGGGGGCCTCCCTGGTTTATTTATCCGGTATATCTGCTTGCACTTTTAGGAAGTTTCCTTATCACCGATGTGGCAAAGCCAGATAAGCGAACCCGTCTTGGGCTCTTAATCGTTTTTGGTCTAAGTTTCCTTGCTACATTAATGTCACTTTATGTCTTATATACCCCTGTTGGCAGTTCTGAAATCATGGGAGTTCACGGTCGGTATTTTACGGTCATCATCCCTCTGCTTTTGCTTGGATTATATGAACTCCCCCGGAAATCCATACAATTTGATTCTCGGTTAACCAAGGTTACGGTAGGAATAACATTGTCTGTATTAGTGTTATCTTCGGCGGGGATGTATTTGGCATATTATGTTCGTTGTGGTACAGCATATTTTCAGTCGGGGTTATGTTACCAACCGGTATATAAGAACTGGTCCCCTAATACGAATTATTTTGAACCAATTTCTTCAACTTCAAACCTTACCCAATGGATCATGCCGAAATGTAATGGTATGAACTCTGTTCGGATTTGGATCGATTCTACTGGTTCCGATCCAAATGGAAAAACTCAGTTTATCCTGAATGACGAGGAAAATGATATCTTAGCGTTGGATTTACTTGAATCCAATTCCGACCTTCCGATCCAGGGTTGGCTCAACCTAACTTTTCCTGAAGATTGGAAATCAGGGGGAAAGTGGTACACCCTGTCTGTTCAAAATCCCCAATCTGACACCGGGCGAGGTATACGTGTAGCATCTTCCATTCGAGCAGAATATATTGATGCCCCACTTATCCAGGGTATGGTGACACTGGAAAAGGATATGATTTTCCAATATGGCTGCATCGCCGGCTGGCAAGCTCTTTTTCATAATTTCATTACCCTTGTTGATAAGCAGTAATGGAATTTATAAAATTTGAACCGCCTAAGCTAAATTTATTTTTTGGGAAAGAATACCAGGAATCCAACACATCCTATGCTCAGAGAATGGATGAAAGACTAAGCCGTTGATTTGTCCTAATCAATAATAAAATTCCCACCACGAGCAACCGTCAAGGCGAAGAACTAAACCGATCCCTGAAGCTTGTTTATCTTGAGGAATTCGAACACTGAAACAAAAAGCGCTCTCCATCTGGAGGGCGCTTGAATTTTAATAATCTATCTTAATGCAATAACAGCCTGAACTTATACCGGTACATTTGATTTAACAAACTACATGGAGGAACCACACGGCCCCAGCTCCAGACCTTGATGCTGCGACCTAAAAGGCAGCCAAGGAAATCACCAAGTTGTTAGATCGGTCTGACAAACGTGCAGTTGATTTTATCCGGGCTGTTTAAAAACTTGGGGAAATGCTTCAAGAACAGGAGAAAGATTGGCATGCAGCAGTTGTCTAGGTGGAGGTCAATCCGGAGGTGCTGTCCGCTTGGTAGACCTGTGAAGCTTTCCCGCTGGGTGATCTTATGAATATCATGGTCAATGTTTACAAGCGGATAGGCTTCATGCGTCGTGATCTGATGGAGAATGCAGGTCTGCCTATGGCTTGGTAAGCACCCCTCCCGTTCCATACCTGCTTCACCGGAGGCTTGGAAATGGGTCTGGGCTTCCACCAGGGGTGGAGAAAAATTCTAAGGAAATGAAAGTCATTAAAGTTACCGATCCACCGCTCGAACCATAACAACTGAATAAAGTGCTATAACACATACGGCGTGCTGGATGGATGGTCTTGCCAGGGCTATCCACCCCATATTGGCTTAAACTTCTCAGGAGGGAAAATATATGTCCTGATCTGAAAATAACCAATTTTTCATGCTTGGTAGTGAATGTTATACATGAAGACTAATAGATAATCAATTACAACTATAGGAGGCAATACATGACTAAATGGTAAATCGCAACCAGACTATCTCCAGCGTTGCATAACGAATTTCGTTTCCTCACTAATGATTACAGTATTGCTACTACCCGGCCCCCTTGCAAGCAGAATGGGTATCCTGTCTTCTTCAATATTCTAGTGTATCTTGTTTCTTTGCTGAAATGCACATTGCAATAACGAAGAGACCTATATTCGCACCCAGGAAAATTCCTATAATTATTCCTATCCATAACATATCTCACACTCCTCTTATTCGCTCATGCATGAATCTAATATCTCATTAGAGGTTTTGAATGGATCGCTTTCATAGAGGTACTTAATGCATTATTCATGCCACACTTTTCTGAACCAATTTGGTGAAGGGCGCATTGCATGTGGTAATTATGGAATATATGCCCAATACACTGGCCTTGCTGGGAATCCGTTAATTATTGGAATAAGAATAAAAATTCAAATTAAGAAGATCCATCATTCGAACCTTAACAACTGAATAAAGTGCTAAAGCACACATGGTACGGAGGGTGTAAAATTTATACATAAGCCAGAGAAATAACTTCCTACTGATCAATGGTGCCATAAAATAGACAGGATGGCAGCTGTAGCTTAGAAATGTAAAACCTTTTATAAGAAGAGGAAATTACATGAGCAAGAAAATTCAGAAACAAAAAGACGATGAGGCCGTGAAGGATATCCTCAAGCCAGATCCTAAACGAACTGAGATAGCCAAGAAGGTCGTAGGTGAGATGATCAAGTCTCCAGAGATAAGCCACTGGCAAGGAAGGTACTTTGTCACAGCTATGGTTAAAGAATATATGCACAGAAACTATATCTTTAAAGATGTAGAGATGACTATCTTCCAGTGGGATATGCCAGAAGAGGAGGCTATCAGACTCCTGGAACCTTTAAGCTTTACTCCTAGCTCAAGCGGAGATTGGTGGCAATATGCAATATCTCAGGCTGAAGAGACATTCTCAGAGGAACAGGCCAAAGAGCTTATACCATTTCTAGAACAGTATCCAGGAACTAAGGTCGATATAAAGCCAGCTACAATACCTATAGAGCATGGAATAGGAGTGGGAGCTATATCGGTAGGAGGCTTTTCTGACTTCTATGTGTTTTTTGAAGAACCAGGCTATAGTTTAGGTTTCAAGGTGGTTGGATATTATAACTTGGTGAGCTGTGAGTTTGAACCAAATCCTGATCCCAAAGCTACTCTAAAAGAGGAAGAAAAAGACAAGGCTATGAGGTATCTCTCCTCTCTCTCTCTGGTAGACCTGCTGGACGTGAAGGAATTTATAGATAAAAAGATCCAAATTCAGAAGGCCAAGTACAGGAATAAATAATTAGATATTGAAACCATGAAATATTGCTGCCATATAACGAGAAAAGCCTTCAGTTAGCCCCATGATTGAAGCTAAGGACGCGAAGGGGAAAAGCCATCGAATCTGGGGATGGATATTAGCAATAGTTGGAGGGCTATTTACGTGGGTAAGTGGATTTCTCTTTATTGTTTTCACATCCGAAGGCCCCACCGATATTTCGAGCCTTCTTTTTATTGCGCTGTCCCTGGCGATTGGTGTCCTGCTATTAATTCTTGGTATCAGGGGGATTACCCGTAAAGAAAAAAAGAAATCGATAATCATATCTATTTGTGGGGCGATTGTTGTATTAGTATTGGCAGGACTATTTTGTGTAGCTGTAGGGAATTATGAATCTAAGGGAAACCATCCCCAAAATACTGTGGAAAGTACAACCAATACTCCAATCCCGACCCCCACCATACCTACCAACGATCCCCTACCGACAGTCACTTCGCTCCCGACTAAGATTCCGGGTGTACTTGAGTGTGCTGATATTGACCGAGCACATGAAGAGTTGACTGACTTGGTGTGGGAAGCATATAAAAGTTCTATTGAAGGGGAGAAGATATACTTTTCGGGTAAGGTGGAACAGGTATACGATGACGCTAGGGTTGGATTAGTTTTTGATAACAAATGCGGAACAACGCTTGAAAACATTCCTTATGATATATCAATCAAGCTTTCTAAAGGTCGGCATTTGGCAGGCTATGGAACAATTAAGAATGTTATTTATTCTATAAACCATGTGACAATGGAAATAACTGTAAATCCAGATTTATTAATAGTGCGCTGATAGAAAACAATTCAGTTATCTATATATGAGCATCCAGACTTTCCTCACCTCTGGACTGAAAGGCGATGAACAAAAAAGATGAGATGTATCACTTTATTATTGACCAACAAGACATTGAAAAGCTGAAAAAGATGGTCGATGATGTATACAATGATCTCATTAGTTGGATTGATGTGACATTCACACAGGAAGGGCTAGAGTTTGCTGAGATGTTATGGGGTAAAGATATAAGCCGGGCAGTGATCGCAAGGTCTTTGAAATATGGAGCGGAACCGTTGGGATAAGATTGTCGCGATATCTCGCAACCCCTAAATGAAAATTGAGACCACTCCCAGTGCGGTTTTACAAATCATTTCCTATCCAGATGGTATAAGCTATCAAAGGGTAAGCGATTAGAGCAGTCAATTATTCAGTGTTATACTTTGTGAGATAAACACGCAACCCTAATCTATCAACTTAATACCTATAGTGGTCTACTGGTAGGAAGTATGGAGGTGGGTCATGCCTCAAAAACCAAACTATCTCCTAAAAATTTTCTTAATTTGGGCCATAGCTAATATTCTAGGTATTTGTGCTGCTGCAGTAATAGTACCCTTTTTATTCGCATCCCTAGTAAAGTTAATACATAGTCCTGTGGTAGATCTCTTTATCTTCTCTGTCCCCATTAGTCTTGCTCAATGGCTGGCACTTCGGCGGATCTCCCATACTTCAATTTTGTGGATCCTCACTGTCCCTGTTGGTATCCTGATATATTTTTTAATCCTTGAGCTTATCCCGGATGGGTTGATCGTCGTTGATGATGAATTTATTGCAGTTCTAACCGCCGCAATCCTAATGATAGGATTTACGATTGGGTTGCTACAGTGGTTCATTCTGCGGCGTCAATTTTCTGGTTCGTCACTCTGGATATTGGGGAGCACCGCTGGGGTTGGTTTAAGTTTCTGGTTTATACTTGCGACGGATTTGATCAATCGATCTGGAATCATTTCACTTGTCGTAGGAGTACTTGCTTATATCATAATAACTGGATTAATCCTTTTACGATTAATCACCCATCACAATCAGTCCGATACGAACGTGATCAACCAAACCTAGTCCTTCAATCGGCAAAGCTGGGTAGTTATAGCGAGGTCAGTAAAATACGAGGCGTAACCATTGGAATAGGAGGTTAGTAGCTGTCCTCTTACTAGGGCTTTCTGGCATACAGCTTGGATAGCCTGTCATCATCGATACCGATTTCTTGTTTATCTCCTCCCTTTGCTGACAGGCCAATCGTAACGATGAAGATAATGCCAACCACAGCCACGAACAATCCTACAAGTATTACAATCCATAACATAACTCACTCTCCTAATATTCACTCATTGTGTGAATTTAAATTTCTCATTAATGGGCTTGAATGGACCACTTTCATTAAGATTCTTGATGCATACTACATGCCACACTTTTCCGAACCAATATGGGGATGGGCGGAGTTGCTGTTATTAGTTGTGAGTATTATTGAAATACTATGAGGGTGCAATTGAATAAAGTGCTAAAGTAAACATGACGCGGTGGGTGATGAAAAATTCCTTTTAAGATGAGCTAAAATGTTTTACAAGATAGTGGCTGAGGAGACAATAGCACGATTAATTCGGGTAGCGAGTGACCTCCTACATCAAGGCTATATCGTATCTGGGGGTATTACTTTTGATGGGGAGCAATATTTACAGGCGATGCCAAGGACTTGAGGAAATTCAAGGTGAATGTCACTACAAACCTATCCTCAATACTCTAAGGTCGGAGCAATAGTTTATTTCAAGCATCTTGTGAACGAATGATCACTTTTGCGATTGCAAACCAAAAAGGTGGCGTCGGTAAAACGACAACTTGCCTAAACCTGGGCTATTGTTTGGCAGAAATGGGTAAATGGGTGCTAATGGTGGATCTTGACCCGCAGGCAAGTCTAACCCAGGCATTAAATGTTGGGGAACGAAGCGGGCATAGTATGGCCGATGTGATCAACGGAAAAACGACTATTTCAGCCATTACCCTAAAGATAGCAGATCGGTTATACCTGGCACCATCTAATATGGACCTGGTACAGGCAGAGATGTTATTAGCCACTCGTTCGGTTAGACGTGAGTTTGTATTAAATGAGGCATTGATAAATGAGGCATTATTCAGCATAACTCGATTTCATGTATGCCTGATCGATTGCCCTGCATCCTTGTCGTTTCTGACTATAAATAGCCTGGTAGCTGCTCGCTGGTTGATCTGCCCGACCTTACCCACGGAAATTGATTGGAGAAGTCTTCTATTATTCCTTAAACAGGTAAAAGTTTATAGGGATAAACTAAACCTCGACATAAGTTTTTTAGGATTGATCGTATGTCAATATTCTCCCTGGCTGAATTTGCACAAGACAACCATGAATAAAATGGTTTCGAGTAATTTCCGCATAATAGGGACGATTAATAAAAGCATAAAAATTGCAGATGCTGCCGGATTTGGACAGGCAATTAAACGGGATGATCTTGCAGATCAATATAGACAAATAGCAATGGTGTTGTATAGGTGCCTGTAAAGGTAGGTGGATCATTAATCGGGTTAACATATAACCGGAATGGCATTACAGTGATGCCATGGTTAGATTTTCTCTACGAGTATCAGAAGAATTGTGGAAAGCCATAAAAACGCTTGCTGAGAAAGAATAACACAGCCTCAATGCGCAGATACTCTATATCCTATGGCAGTTCGTAAAGGAATTTAACAAAAATCAGGGATGATCCAATAAAGCAAGTCGAGCAAGACCGCGAACTCTTACACAGCCCTGACGCTATAGCCGGAACAAGCGGCGGTAGGGCTGAGACAATTTAAACATACCTCGGTCATCGCTTATTTGCAAATGTAAGCGTTTTTTTGTTTCTAACTGAGGAGGTTATGCCTAAAAATCTATCCACCCAACACATTGCTGCAACCATTCAAATTGTCCTACAAGCGAAGAAGAAAAAGATGAGATATATCAGTTCTGGCAGAATATAATAAAAACGCTTGTCAATCGAGTTGTGATTGACAAGCGTAGGAATTTAAAGATTGAAATTCGTTTTAATGCACTGGAGCTCCTAAAAAAGGCTGCGTCTCCTAATTTTTGTACCATCCAGCAGGTCGGAACTTATACCCATACACAATGATCCCTCGCTCATCGCCATCCGAGCGTAGCTTGCGTGTGACCATCTCCACGGGCATGCCAATCTCGACGGGTTGGTTTCCCAGGTCAGTCAGTTGGGCGGTCACCATCGGACCTTCGTTCAATTTCACCAAAGCCACCGTGTAAGGCACGTTCGATTCGTAACCAGCCGGGGCATCGTAGATGGTCGTATATGAGAATACTTCACCTTTCCCGCTGAACTGGTATTCTGTGCGCGCTTCGCCTCCACAGTGGGGACAAACATCGCGAGGCGGAAAGAGCTTGGCATCACAATGAGGGCAAACTTCACCAACCAGAGCGTAGCGTTGTTTCTTTAACCGCCAATGACGTGGAATTTCCATAGCTAGTAATCTCCTTTTCCATTACCTTGGATGCTAAATATAGCTATGGGTGACTATCAATTCCTATCAAATTGCCTTTTTTAGCTTGTTTTCGCCTGAAAGCTGGCGATAAATCCGCAGGGCATCTTCTAATTTGCGGATCGCTTCTGGCTTGTAGGGGATCAGATGGAACATGACATGCTCTACCCCGGCTTCTTCGTACCCCAGCATTGCCCTGGCAACCTGCGTGGGGGTACCGGATAATGGAGGGTAATCAAAACCTTCTGGTGCGGGTGCCAGCTTTGGGTAGTGCAGGGCGATCATGGCTGTGACGCCCAGCGTCCTCGGGTCACGCCCGGTTTCCTGGCAGGCTTCCAACATTTCCTGGCGCGGCTTTTCCAATGTTTCCGGCTGACCAAGATAACCGGTATTCCACAGGTCAGCATATTTTGCTGTCAGGTGGAGCATACGTTTGCCAAAGCTGCCAATCATCAGGGGTGGTCCACCTGCCCGTGGACCCATGGGTCTGATCTCGCAGTCTTTTGCCTGGTAGTACTTGCCCTCGAAGTCCACCCTGCCTTCCTTGAGCAAGGGTCGGATGATCTGCAATGCTTCCTCAAAGCGGCTCACCCGGTGGTCAAATGGCCAGCCAAAGGCATCGTATTCGGGCTTGTTCCAACCCGCCCCCACACCCAGGATCACGCGACCCTGGGATACTTCATCCAGGGTGATGGCCATCTTGGCTAACAGGGCTGGGTTGCGGAAGGAGTTACATAAGACCAACGTGCCAAGCTCAACTTTTTGGGTTGCCTCTGCCAGTGCGGAGAGGAAGGTCCAGCATTCCCAAATCCCGATCGTGGGATTACCTTCGTTGCGGTATAACATGTGGTCATACAGCCAGAGCGAGTCGAACCCGGTCTCTTCGGCGCGTTGGGCAATCTCGCGCGTTTCCCGGTAGCTGAATGCCCGATTTAGCTCTTTGCGTTCAGCAATGATAAGTACCAAACCGACTTTCATAGCACCTCCAATACATGCGCCACTGCCGAAGATGCTGGACCAGCCAGGCATTGGATCAATGCACGCCAGGCACCCGGCACCTGATTTGCACCCGCCTGGGAGCGTAATTGAAGTGTAGCTTCCACCGCCTGGTAGATTCCCGTCGCTCCACCCGGGTTTCCACGGGCTTTTAGACCTCCAAATGTTGCTATGGGCAGAATACCATCCCGGTTCAGCTTGCCATCCAGGGCCAGCTTCCAGCCTTCACCTGGCTTGGCAAAACCGGCTGCTTCCAAGGCCAGGGCAACGTAAATGGAATAGGAGTCGTACAATTCGAACAGGTCCACGTCCCCGGGTAAGATACCCGCCTGACGGCAGGCGCGTTCGACAGTTTTTCGGGCAGCATCAAACGCCAATGGGTCAAGCCGGTCGTGGATCGCCAGGCGATCGGTGACCAGGCTGGAGCCGGTGATGCGCACCGAAGGGTGGTTGAACTGCGCTGGCAGCCAATCCGCCTGGGTTAAAATGACTGCTGCAGCTCCATCGGCAACCGGTGCGATATCAAATAGGTTCAATGGATCACTGATCGGGTCAGCATTCTTATACGCGTTCCAGGGAAAGCGCGCCATGGTACATGGCATGCGGATTGCTAATCGCATTGGTGTGGGCAATCATCGGGAAACCGGCGAAATCAGCATGCGTTCGATGGTATTCATGCATATACCGGCGCATGAGCAATGCTGCCTGGGCATTGGGAGTGACTCCATGCACAGCTTCGTAGTCACTATCCTCACCAAGGGTTTGGATAGCTTCCGCCCCTGGTCCGAGCTGGTCGGTCACCTTCTCCACCCCCAGGACGAGTGCCACGTGGGCTTGTCCCGACTTAACCGCCAGATATCCCATCCGGAGTGCTGCACCACCGGAAGCTCCACCTGCTTCAACGGTTGAAGCTTCAATACCTCCCAGGCCACCATAATCTGAAATCAGCGCCCCCAGGTGAGCCTGGTGAGAAGCTGCGGGGGCATTCATATTTCCAATAAAGAGAATGTCTGGTCGCAGACCACCTGCGTCCTGGATGGCAGATTCCAATGCCATGAATGCCAGTTCACGCAAGGAGATGGAATAATGCTCTCCTACATCGGTTTGTCCAATTCCGGCGATAACAATTTCACTCATTGCAATAGCATCCCCAGGTTAAGTATCATTTCAACGCCAGCTTGCCGCGGTAGCGCACATAGGTCCCATAATCGATCTCGGTGCGGCGGGCAATGTAGTCCTGTGTCTTGGGAGCCCGGTCGCGCTTTTCAAGTAGAAGATCAGTGACCGTGATGGAAAAAGCATCCGAGCCGGCACCGGAACCGAAAGATACCATCAGGATCTTATCCCCTGGCTCAGCGATATCCAGGATCGCGGTCAGCCCGATCAGGGCTGCCCCGGCGTAGGTGTTGCCGATCACCGACACGAGCAATCCTGGGGCGATCTGTTCCTTGGAAAATCCAAGCTGAGAGGCTACTTTTTGAGGGAATTTCGTGTTAGGCTGGTGAAAGACCGCCCAGCGGTAATCTTTTGCGGTTGTCTGGGTGCCATCCATGAGTGCCTGGGCAGCTTCGGTAATGTGCTTAAAGTAGGCTGGTTCACCCGTGAAACGTTGCCCATGCTCCGGGTACTTTTGATATTCTCTCCTCCAGAAATCAGGAGTATCGGTAACATACGAGTATGACCCCTCAAATATAGCCAGAGACTCTTCAGCGGGGCTGAGTAAATAAGCTGCCCCGCCAGCACCGGCTGTGTATTCCAAGGCGTCACCTGGGCGACCTTGGGCTGTGTCCATGCCAATCGCCATCGCATAGCGTGCCATTCCCGAGCCGACCAGGCCAATTGCCGCCACCATCGCTTCTGTACCGGCTTTGCAGGCGAATTCCCAATCAGCCGCCTGCACATTCGGGACTGCACCGATCGCTTCTGCCACGATGGTCGAGGTCGGTTTTACTGCATAGGGATGCGATTCTGAACCAACCCAGACAGCCCGTATATCCTCCGCGTGGATGCCCGCTCGCAGCATAGCGTTCCGGGCAGCTTCGATTGACATGGTCGCCACATCCTCGTCCAGCCCGGGGACAGCTTTCTCCTTGATTGGCAGTGCACCGGAGCCATTCATCCAGATACGGGAGACTTCCCTGGCAGGCAAACGGTAGCGCGGCACATAAGCGCCATAACCGATGATTCCTACTGGAATCGTGGGTTTGAGCAGCATGGGTTTTAATTTGGATTGGGGGTTTTCCATATTCAATGCATTCCTTGTTTTTCAGTCCCAGCGAAGTCAATAAGCGCTGGGTATGGTCACATGGTATGGACGATGAAGTATATCATTCTCCATGGAGAGGGTATGATTTTTCAAAGAGCCTGGCTATGGTAAACCGCGCCAGTGCTCCCGCGTAAGCGCCGATGAATGCCGGGATAAGCGCGATCAGCGATGCGTACCAACCTGGGCTGGGCGGGCTGACGGATTGGTAGCCGAGTTGAGTTGCAACCAGGTATACAGCCGGCAGGCATAACGCCACGATCATTGCCCACAGCCAGGCTTTTCCTGGCATTAACGATCCAGCCAGAAAGGTCACCGCCAAGATTACCAATACCGCAGCTTGTACTTCGTCGTTATTGAAATCGACCCAGCCAGCGAAGATACCACCAGCGAAGGTGAGAAGTAAACACAGCCAAAATAAATAAATTTTCATTCAATCACCCAATAAGCAGAAAAATCTTCAATCCTTCTTCCATTCATTAAGGATTTCTTCCGCCCGGTCGAGGCGAACAATTTTCTCTGTTACCAGTTGGGCAGCCAATTTCTCGATTTGCTCACCTTGTGCACCAGCTGCAATCGCGACCTGGCGGGCGTGTAAGCCCATGTGGCCGCGTTGAATACCCTCGGTAGCCAGGGCGCGCAGTGCGGCCAGGTTTTGAGCCAGGCCAACCGATACGATGATCTCAGCCAATTCCCCGGCACTGGTCACGCCCATCAATTTCAGGCTGGCGCGTGCCACCGGGTGGACCCTGGTGGCGCCTCCGATGATGCCCACTGCTACCGGCAGCTCCAGGCTACCCACCAGGTTTCCGTTTTCATCCTGCCCCCAGGTGGAAAGGGAGCTGTAGCGCCCATTGCGGGCGGCATAGGCATGCGCCCCGGCTTCGATGGCGCGCCAATCATTGCCCGTGGCAATCACCACCGGGTCGATCCCGTTCATGATGCCTTTATTATGGGTGGCTGCCCGGTAGGGATCCGCCTCTGCGAATGCCCAGGCGGCGATGATGCCATCCCGAACGTCCTCCGCACGGTAATCTCCAAATGCCAGCTCGCTGAGAGGAATAATGCATCGGGAGCGTGCCAGGCGGCGGTCTGCCAGGTTGGACAGGATGCGTAAATGTGCCTTCCCACCGCTGATGCTCTCCAGGAGGGGTGCCAGGCGTTCGACTGCGGTGTTAACCGCGTTGGCACCCATCGCATCCCGCACGTCATAGATGAGATGCACCACAAGAAATGGACCGATGGGTGAATCTTCGATCTTCCGCACTTCCAGGTCGCGTGGACCACCACCCAGGCGGCTGAGCACCGGGTCCAGCTCGGAAATTTCCGCCAATAATGGTTCTTTCTGAGCCTGGATTGCCTGTTCTGCAGACTGTAAGTCTGTGATTTCAAGTAGCTGGATTTGACCGATCATCTCCGGCGGGTCTGCCTGGGCGATGAAGCCTCCCCCCGCGCGTGCCAGTTTTGCCATGAAGGATGCCCCTGCCACCACGGAGGGCTCCTCGATCGCCATAGGCACCAGCACCTCCTGCCCGTTGATTAGAAAATTAAGTGCAATCCCCAATGGCAAGGCATGGATACCCACCACGTTCTCAATCATGTGGTCAGCCTGCTCGGCAGTTAAACCATCCTTGCCGCTCAAGGCGGAGATGTCCTCGGCTGAAAGCTCACCTCGCTGTGCCAGTTCAGCCAAACGTTCTTCGAGAGTGAGGTTATAGAAACCTGGGATGCGGGATCCTGTTTTTGAAGTCATCATTCTCTAAAAGTAAACCTAGATAAGTATAGCGAGCCTGTCATGTCTAGTCTATCTGTGGAGGCTGGCAAAACCTATCAATTTACTGGATTCGCATAATTCTTTGACGTGTACTTTGGTTACAACTAACGCACCCCTTCGTATCTATGTCTTTTCTGCTCATAAATTTACACACTCATAAGATGGGTTCTTATGTGTGAGATAAATGGCAAAAAATGGTTAGAGAGCGTATAATCTTTTTGAGTAAGCCGATTCCATCTGTCCCTATTTTTTTATGCCCAGTAACTCTTTGGTATTGGGTTAACATACGGAAGAGTCTCTCATATGCATTATCGGGTTCTTGTCTCTCTGGCTATTTTCGAAGTGAATAAATTTGATGCAGGAGGAAGAAAATGGATGCCTTAGAAGCGATACACAAGCGAAGAAGTATACGGTCCTTTACAGACGATGTGATCCCCATCGCGGACTTGGAAAAAATTGTTGATGCAGGTCGACTGGCTGCCACGGGAAACAACCTTCAACCATGGGATTTTGTTGTGGTGACTGATCGGGCAATGATTGCACAGTTTGCTATATCTGGTGCATGGATAACAAAGGCGGGTTCGGTGATTGTTGTGGTCATGGATCCCAGCTCACGTTGGTGGATTGAAGACGGTGCGGCGGCGATCGAGAATATACTTTTAGCGAGTACTGCATTGGGGTATGGAGCCTGTTGGGTAGAGGGGGATATCTTACCGCATGAAGAATACATCAAAACCCTCTTGGGCATACCGCCTGAAAAACGTGTGTTGGCTTTGCTCCCCATCGGCGTTGCTGCAGAGACACCGACACCGAAGAAGAAACCATTAATGAGCATACTTCATTGGGAGAAGTTTTAAGTGACGATCGCGGAGTATGTGGAAGATCGCTTGTCATAATTGGAGATTAAAGTCATGGGAATCAGAATTTGGAAAATCCATTTTATCCGACTGTTCATTTGTGCGCTGGCGATTTTGCTAGGTTATCAGGCTTTTCTATCCATCCTAGACTACTCGTCCAAGGATGCATCTGCTCACATAGATACCGCATTCGGTCCTGCCTGTGGCAGAGCGACCCTGGATGGTTATGTCGACCTGGATGAGTGGAGCAGTGCCTCAACCCAAACTTTCCAGATGGAAAACCCGGGTAGTATTGAACCTTTTACTGCCACCCTGTACGTTATGAACAGTGGAAATAACCTGTATATGGGTATCACGATCAATGATGACGAGTTCACCCAGGCTGGGACGTGGTTGCCCCAAGGTGATGGTTTTCGTATTGATTTTGATAATGATCACAGCGGTTCATTATTTGCCTTTAATGACGATGTTCTTAGTATTGCTGCTGGATCTCCTCAATTTCAAGATAATTATATAGTAGCCCCAGTTACTTCATCCAGCAATCCTGATGTAAATGGTGGGGGTACTTCAGATGGATTTGGCGTTGCCAGCAGGGTTGGGGACCTGAATCATTTTGAGCTGAGGCATCCACTATGCAGTGGTGACACACTGGACTTTTGCCTACACCCATCTGATACCGTTGGGTTCAGGCTGGAGTACCTGGACGCGCAGGCGAACGGGGACTTTGGCGGTTCGCAATTTTTCCCTGGCCACGATAAAACTTCCATAGCTGATCTTTTGATAGGGAATTGCCCAATACCTGAGTGGTTTATACATCTACCTATCATCCAGAAATAATCAATTTGTATTTATGAGTCGGTCTTTTATAATACCCATGGAGCCCAACCTCCCACAGGTAAGGTGACCGGAGGCAAAATTTGCAGAATAGCACGATCCTATTGAATTAACGGTTGAGTAGCTACGAAAAGGGATGGACAGGTTTTAAACCAACTCGTTTTTAGGGAGGAAGATGATGCCTAAATGTGTGAAAGCCATAACTCTGCTGATTGCATTGTTCATGCTGTCAGCGTGCGGCTTGATCTCTACCCCCGACCTATCCAGTACTGAAAGTCCACCTGCAGAAGTGTTTATTCCACAGACCTCAAGCGTGATTCCAAACCCCATTGCACCGACCCCGAACAATACACCCCTTTCACCAGTCATGTCCACGATAACACCACCTCTTGAGCCAACATCCACACTTACTTCAACCGTTCTCCCTATTCCTCCGACCACCGCTACCCAGCCGCTGAAAGATATCAGACCCATTCCATTTTGTGACCTCGCTGGCCGGCTTGCCGGTGGATTCCAACGAGGAAGTGCAGGTGCGTGCCCTGGCTGATGGCTCAGTCTGGATCATCACCGATCAGGCAATCATGCGTTGGATCAACCAGGAGTGGTGGGTGCAACCCTATAATGGCGATGAAAGCTTGGCAGCCGTGGATGACAGTGGGAAGATCTGGATTTTGTTAAAGGATAGTGGAGATATCGCTACCTTCCAAGGTGATACGCTTCTTCCTTACACTGCTGACAGCGGTTGGACGAAAGTTGGTCCTTTTGAGGTAGACTGGTGGGCGACCGCACCCTGGAGTGTATACACCGATGCAAGCGGGATACTCTGGGTACCGTTGGAACAGGACGTGCGGGCTTTGAACGGCAACCAATGGAAGGTATACACTCTGGAAGACATGGGTTTCCAAACTTCAGAGGTGGAGGACATCAGCATCGTTCATTACCTGACGACAATGGATACTACCGCAGAAGTGTGGGTTGGCGAGTGTACTTATTCCGGTCCGGGTCCAATGGGTGGGGGTGGAGTGCGTTGGTTCGATGAGCAGATCTGGCATGGGGATGATGCACCGATTGGCTCACAATGTGTATCTGCAGCAACTGTTGACGATTCGGGAGACATGTGGCTTGGAGCTTCTGATTCTGTCTGGCATTACACACACGTTGGTCAATCCTGGACGGAATTTCATCTGCCGGAGGCTTTGCTTTCGGATTCAATTTCACCCACCCTCGTCAGCTGATCGTCGATCGGGCCGGTGATGTGTGGGTGATTGAGCAAATGTGTGGCGGGGCGAGCTGTGATGGTCAGGCGAACCTTTACCGGATACATGCAGGTGTTTGGTCCTTAGTCACCGAAGCCGACTACTGGTCATCATCATTCAAACAGTTGGTTCTGGATGAAATCGGACAGGGTTCGTTGTTTTGGGAAGGGATGTTTTACCAGCTTGATGACACGCCACTAGAACCGGTCACCTCAATGGTAGCACAGGGTGTTGATGTGAGTCCCGATGGAAGGATGTGGGTGGTGGCAGGAGCTGGAGAGAATATCAACTTATATGTCCGGGAACCATAGTTAAGGCGCAAGGCATCCAGGTTAAGCCCCAGCCATCACAAGCAGTTTGGAGCCGTATACCTGCTTACCGCTCCTGCTCTGCCACTAATTCCCCCAACCGCTTCATTGCCCGGTCGGTCTCGTACGACCACCAGGCTGCATTGAGGCGGATGAAATTCTTGTATTGATGTGTGGCTGAGAAAATATATCCCGGTGCCAGCGTGATCCCAACCTGCAAGGCCTGCTTATAGAGCTCGAGTGAATCAGCATAATCGGGCAGCTGCACCCATAGCACAATCCCGCCGTTGGGTCGTGTGACACACGTGCCCTCGGGGAAGTAGCGCTCCACTGCTTGCGATAATTGTGTTATAAAGCCGGCATACAGCCTGCGGATGCTGCGCAGGTGGTGGTCATATCCGCCCGATTCCAGGAATTTTGCAATTGCCACTTGAGGTAGGGTCGCCGTCGCTACGTTGGTCGTATATTTCAACCACTCGATGGTTGACTTGAACCTTCCTGGTGCCACCCAACCCACCCGGTAGCCCGGTACCAGGTCTTTTGAGAAGGAGGAACACAACAAGACTAAACCCTTGCGGTCGTAGGTTTTACATACACTTGGGCGCATGCCTGAGAAATATAGTTCGCCGCATACGTCCCCTTCAATCAGCGGGATTTCATGCTGAGCCAGGAGCTCCACCAGGGCTTGCTTGTTTTCGTCAGGGATGCAGCTCCCCAATGGATTATTGAAGTTCGATAAAACCAGACACGCATGGATGGGATTGTGTTCAATTGCAAATCTCAATGCCGAAATACTGATCCCATCGCGTGGATGGGTGGGTATCTCTAGTGCGCGCAGACCCAGGGATTCCAATACCTGCAGAACGCCAAAGTACATGGGCGATTCAATCGCCACTGTATCGCCCGGGTGGCAGACCGCCCTCAAGCTGAGCGTGAAGGCTTCCAGGCAACCAGAGGTGGTCACCACATCGGTGTGGGTCAGGTTGCATCCAATGCCCACTGCGCGTTGGGCAATCTGAATGCGCAAAGCTTCATTTCCGGGTGGTATGTCATAGGTGTTGTATTGATGTTCAATTTTGCGGGATAAAGACGCCATGATCCGGTTTAGTTTTACCGGTATCACCAATTCAGTGTTGGGGATCGCCGCACCCAGCTGGATCAGGTCTGGATTGGTCGAGTCCTTAAGCACCATCATCACCAATTCCCGCACACTGACCAGTGTTGGGTCCTGCTGTGGGGTAGACATCTCCGGTTCGGGCAACAGCTGTGGCAGGTTTGAGCGCACATAGTATCCCGATTGCGGGCGTGTCTCGATTAATCCCTGATTCTCCAATAACATGTATGCCTGTAACACTGTGGTAATGCTGATTTTACGCTGCCGGCTCATTTGCCTGACGGAAGGGATGCGCTCTCCTGCCCGAAATGTCCCCAGGCGGATCAGGTCAGCCAGATCAGTAGCAACTTGTTCATATAAAAAAGAGTCTTGTTTTCGTTGGTTCACTTTTATCTGCCTTTCATCAGGGTACAGTTATTATAATGCAAAAGCAGTACAGTTTGATTATCCCTTAACTGTTATGGTTACAATTAGAATTATGTGCATCTGTTATTTATTTCAAATATGCATAAAATAAGCATTGAAACAGATTAGGAGAGCATGATATGTTAAACACAAAAATAAATCAAAAATTCAATACCGATATTACCCTCGACAAATACAGCCTGTGGGATGTTGAAGGTGACCGACGTGGTGATGTAATCAGCTGTTTAAGTGGCAGCCTGTGGATAACCCAGGAAGGTGACTTAAGAGATTATGTCTTGGAACCTGGGCAGGAATTCTGGGTGACCAGAGCGGGAACGGTAATTGTCCAGTCATTGGATAAATCGAAATTTAAATTCAGCATGAATGAGCTTCAAAGTCATGTCGAGTCCCACCAACAACCTGTCCACCTTACCCTTCATTCGCCCTCAAGCCAGCGTTCAAGGTAATTGTTCTCAGGGAAACGATTTCTCTATCTCATCGCCTCCTCCAAGGGCGATACAAGATTAGAGGGGCTGCCCAGAAACAAGGGCAGCCTCTTTCTTATCTCTTAATATGTAAATCCTTTA
>CAVZSS010000003.1:0-28150 GCA_963777965.1 uncultured Chloroflexia bacterium
TCGTTCCAGTCCACATCTACGGAACGCATGGTCTTGCCTTTGAATAGTCATTGTACCCATAGCTTATTTCTCCTTTTTCTTGTGAGTGTCTTAAGAAAGCAGGCGGTTTATTGACCGTAAAAAAGTGCTTTCTCCGTTTATTTTTTTGTCCTTTTCTTGCTCATCACCTGACCGGTGTTGGTTGTAGCTTGCTTTTTGCTAAGTCCGGTCGGTCCAGCAAGTGTAAGTCAGTTTCATTCTCTTCGTTTATTTCGTATAATTGGTTCTCCTTTCTGAAATCTGACAGTCGAATAAATAAATAGGGGTTCATCTCACTTTACTTCGATATAGACATAGAATTCACATAACAGGCTACCACCCCATGCCACCTGCCACAGCTCGCCATACGAACCCAGGTCGAACGGGGAAATCATCGGCACGGTGAAATTGTAGGTCGAGCCAGGTGCGACAGTATTGGTCAGATCATAGATATCGGACCCTTGATGCAAGAGGATGTTATTCTGTGCCGCGATGTAGCGGATATCAACCTGCGCCCGCTTCCCAGTTACCAGTACCGGTGTTCTGCAGCACCCAGGTGGTGTTAAAACTCGTCCCGGGGCTAAAGACGGTGCCATCGGCAGGGTCCTGTGAGACCAGTACACAGCTTGGTGTGCCAGTGGCCGGTGGAGGCACTGCCGTTGGAGCTGCTGAGGTTGGAGGCGGCGTGGCTTCAGAGGGTGGAGGAGTCGGAGGAGCTGGAGGAGCGCTAACAACCGGTACAGCGGATGTATTTTGGGTGTAGACCCAGTCGGCTGATACCCAGCCTAACCCGTCTGCTGCGTAGGTTGTGGAGATCTTCACCTGCCACCAAAAGCTATCGGAACTCTTGCCAGTAATTTCAGCGGAGGCGTTGGGCGGCGCTACGACCAATATTGTGTAATTGGTGCCAGGTCCGCTGCGTACGTTCACATAATCAACCGCAGTCGCTATCGGTATATCTGTACCAGTAGGTGGCGGAGGTGGCGGTTCGGTCTGATACCCGGTTGGGTTGGCGATGGTCTGGATATTATCGACATTGCTGGCCTGGGTATATGCACCTTCCACCCAGCCATAACCCGCCCCGATCTTCTCCGGATTGAGCCGTACCACCCACCACAGTCCATCCTCACTTTTTCCGATCACGCGGCCGCTTGCACCAGCCTGGGCAATACCATAAGCTGGATAATTAATCGCCGGACCGGTGCGCACATAGGCATTGGCGAGCACCACTAATTGCGGGTCCGACGCACCCGGTGGGACGAGCTCAGTTGTGGGAGGCACGGGTGGTGTGGGAAGCACAGGAACACTATCGGCTCCACTCACGCTCACCCAGCCTGCGCTCACCCAACCAGCTCCAGAGGGTACAACAGGAACACTCACTCCCCACCAAAGCCCATCTTCACTCTTCCCGACAACCTTGGCGGTTTTACCACCCAACAATGCGCCATATACCACATAATTTATGCCCGGACCACCAAAAATCGCCGTATTGTAATTGGCAATAGCCGCTGGGTCACCAGGGGCTGGCGTTGGGAAGACTGCCACGGGGATATTCGGATCGGGGGTAGGGCCGGGAGGTGGCGGTGTTTCTGTTGGTGCCGCCATTGGCTCCACTGTAGGGGGAGGGACTTGTGTGGCTGGTGGGGGTGCATTCTGGGTTAAATCTGCCACGACGGTTTGGGCAGATTGGGTTTGGATCAGCGCCACATCTTGAGTGGGTGCAGGTGTGGGGGCAGGAGCGCAGGAGCTCAAAACGAATACTCCTATGATAATCAGACTGAATATCAACACTCCCGGTTTGGTTTGATGATTTTTTTTCATGGATTTTCCTTTCATTTCTAATTTCGTGCTCTAGACAGACGGGTTCTTATCTTCTTCCGCCTCAAGCGCCGCTATCTCCTGATCGGTGGGTTCCTGACCTTCGATGCCTAGGTCAGCCATGGCGGCATCCAATTGTTCTTCAGAAAGGTTCTCAACTTTCTGACCGGTCTGTTGCTCAACTTGCTGTACCTCAGATTGACTCATCTTTACGGCACTGGTTCCAGCAGCGACGAGCACTGCACCACCAATGATCATTCTTCGGCGCATACGCCGGCGCATCCGGCGATGCCTGCGCATCACCATCCTTCGTCCAGGACCTCTACCTGGACCACCCCTTCCTGGACCACCTATTCCACCTCTTCGCATGATATTTCTCCTTTCATGACTTTTGTTCACCGATAGTTATTTTTTGTTGCGATGCACCGAACTAGAATCACATCCAAAGGTGCACGGTCCGAACACTGAAAACGATGTCACAAATCGATGTTGCTTAATCGCCAAGCTCATCGTTTAGCTGGCCAATAATTTTTGCTTAGCTGCGGCAAACTCTTCATCGGTCAACACACCCGAAGCATGCAGGTCAGCTAGCTGTTGTAGTTTCTCGGTTAAACCCAGCTCAGGTGAGACCGGAGCAGGCGGCGCATATTGTACCGGTGGTGGGGCAACCTGCTGTTGTTGCGCCTGGGCATCGGCTGCACCCTGTTAATACGCTTGATCATATTGCTGTTGAGCAGCTGCATCTTTCTGTGCATATTTTTGTAGTGTTGTCTTCCAATTCCTGGCTGAACATCTGAATATCCTCAACCTGGATCATTCCACTGATTTCGACCTCCAGCGGGTCGAACATGGCGATTGTTGTGGCATCCATCTGTTGCAGCTCGAGGGTCTGATATTTGCCATCCTGGACCATGACGATGACCATGTCGATTACCCGTACGATTTTGTTCTCAACCAGCTCTCGTAAAGCTGGGAGGATCTCTCCGCTGAGCTTGTTGCCCTTGAATTCAAGAGCCAGAAAATCGATTGGACTGTATGTCATTAGTTTTCGCTTTTAGCAAAAAAAATCTGTACACTCTTTTTCTGAGGAGATTGGGGGTGTGCAGATGATTCCCGCACACCTGCCCAACCAAACACATATTCTTGTAACTACTACTCCTACTTTCTGATACAGTACCCAGCTCATTGACTGTGGTCAGTCGGAGCGTAAATCTTACAAATATTACACAGCCGGCTGGGCGGGGGAGGTGTGTAACCAGGGATGGCATTGCGGTTGTTATAGGCAGTATGACCATAGTGACCAAGGTCAAGGACAAATGCCAGGATCAACCAGAACCAATCCCAGCCATAGATACCTGTGACGCCCCATGACAGGATCACGTACATCAGGGTGGTGAAAGGCAGGAAGACGATTCCAAGGATTGCCCACCACCATTTATCGTTGAAGGTATTCATGAATTGGGTTGGGCGAGCGATCCAGATGAAAATATCGGCTAAACGTGGGAACATTCCCGCAAACAGTGCAAATAGACAAGGCATTTTATAATCTCCTCAAGATAGAATTTTTTTATTTTATAAACATGGCAGTTTATCGGTGAATTTAATAATATATCCTAATTTTCCATCCTTCCTGATCACGCAGCGGGTTCCTGCATTCAATCTTTATCTATCAACCTTCCAGGCGTTTCACCAAAATTACAGAGAGACGCATCTCGTAGAGCGTGTTGAACACGCCTGCCAGCGCAGCCTGGTCGGATAACACGCCCTCCAAGGTTGTGATCTTGGAATTCTCATCCACAGTGTTCTGGTAGATCGTCATGCCTTCCAGGCGATCGGACAAAGCCGGATCGATCCATCCTTGAACACGAATCTGGTAGGTGGCGGGCTGATCGAATGAGATTAGGTTTCTGGATGGTATATTCATCATGAATTGATGATATAGGTTTTTCCCGCGCAATAAATACCACCCCAAGGTGTATTTGAGGTGTAATTAAGGTGTAGAAAGATAGAACTATTTATGGGTGAAGAGTTCAGCTAGGGGAAAGTATTTTCAATGAAATTGCTTTATCCACTGCGTTCCAGCGTTGGTTGACACCCAGCTTGCCGTAAATATTGATGGTGTGGCGTTTCGCGGTGGCGTAGGAAATATTGAGCTGAACGGCAATTTCTTTAATACTGGATGGTCCTCGTAACAAGTTCAACACTTCCAGCTCCCGTGGAGTAAGTGCCTCCACCAAATTAGAATTGCCAGCTGCTGGCCGGCGCATCATCCGAGACTGGCGTTTGCTCTGAGCCAGGTTTTTACCTTCCTCTTGGAATGCCTCGAGCAGGCTATGAATATACTCCCCGGATCGACCTTGCGTCGCTAGCCGTTGAAGTATCTTATGCATAGGTCCTCCCAGATTGACGAAAATCCGGATAAATCCCCCCAACTGTGCCAGGTTAACTGCTTTGATCAGCTCGTTATCGGCCTCTTTCGTTTTCCCTAAGGCATCCAGAGACAGGGCGCGTAATGCCAGGATCTCAATCGTATAGCGAGTGTTGCAAGTGCGCACTACAATCTCGTATAGATTGTCTAAAAGGTCCACTGCCAGATGTAGGTCGGTTTCAGAAGCGCTGGCAGTCAGTATTTGTGCACGCGTAACCTGCAATTCTTCCAGCCACATCAATGGTTGGTCGGGTGGCGGCCCAGTGATGGCGCTGATAAAATTAATCGCACCATTAATGTCCCCTTGAAGTAGCATAATCTTGGCTCGTAGCGATTGAGTACGGTGGTCTTCAGTTCCACTTAACTCCAGATCATGCTGGCTGATCGCTTCAACCATCCGTAGGGCTTCATGATTCTCCCCCTTGATCTGGTGGATCAGTGCCAGACCTGCAACCGCATCGCGAAAAGGAGATACTTGAGCTATATAGCGATTTTCAAAGATATGGGTAAAGTACTGTTTGGCTGCCCCCAACTCATTCCGTTGATAACATACCATGCCAAGAAACCACTCCCCCCACAGCTTCATCAGCCCCAATCTACTGCTGGTCGCACCACGAATCAGTACTTCGATAATCTGTCTGGTCTTATCTAGTTGACCTGTATTGAGATAGATGAACCCCAACGTCTGTAGCACAAAAAGAGCAAACGTATCGCTTTTATCTCTATGACGTTCATATTCATCAATCAACATTTGTTCTGCCTCGGATGCCTGACCGCTGGCTTGCATGGATAAACCGAGGTAAATCATGGCTCCACCGCGGATAAATGTCCATGAAGGAGGCATGAGCGCCAGCGCCTGTCGGCATAGTTCGATCGCCAGAGTTTGTTGGTTGGTGAAATACGCCAGTTGTGCCTTGGGCAAGAGGATCTGCCCGCGCAGCATCTTCACTTCATTTTCGGATAAGGTTCCGTCTTGCTGTGTATTCAATAGCTCTTCAACCTGATGGAGCACTTTCATCTGAAGGCTTAATTGCCATGCAAACTGGAGTGACCAGGCTCTCAGCATTAATAGTTCTGGCCTTTGTTGGATCATCTCTTCAGGGATTAAGTGTAGCCAACGATCGAGCGTCGGTCGATCCTCCCGGTTGATTACATCCCTCAGCCCGGCACTCATCTGGTGCGCGGCCAGTTCAAGATCCCCAGCTTTTATGGCGTGCTGCATGGCTTCATCCAGATATCCATGCTCTTCGAACCAGGCTGAAGCCAGGCGATGCAAGTCATTTACCTGATCAGACGATAGATCAGTGAATAATCTTTGTTGCAGCAACTCCTGGAATAAATGGTGGTAACGGTACCATTCCCTGCGATCATCGAGGGCGGTAATGAACATCTCAGAGCGCTCGATCCAATCCAGACAGGCGCGCGCATTCCAGGCACCTTCAACCTTACCAATGATGGCTTCACACAAGGAGGCATTGAAACGATCGAGAATAGACGTACGCAACAAAAATGCCTGGACCTGTGGGACCTGCTGATTTAGCACTTCTTCCACCATGTACCGGGTGATATTTTGATTCTCACTTGCTAAAGCCTTCAAAACTGCTTCCTGGCTGCGTGCGGAACGCATTGAGATGGCAGCCAAATGTAAACCAGCTGGCCAGCCTTCGAAGTGTTTTTCAAGATATGCCAGTGCATCCTGGCCCATCAAGGCAAATTGTGTTTGACTCAGATAAGTGAAAATTTCATTCTGTGAAAAACGTAATTCTCCAGTACGGATCTCATTGAGCAAACCTTTGGCACGAAATTTATCCAAAGGTAAGGGCGGGCTGATGCGTGAGATCAGAATTAGGTGCAGCTTACTTGGCCAGAACCGGACAAATTCACCCAGCAGGTTGTGCACTTCGATGTTATGGATGGTATGGTAGTCATCCAGGACAAGAATGAATTCTTTGGGAAGCCTTTCGATGTCATTGCTCAAAGTGGTGAATATTACTGCCAGAGGTGGTTGCTCCCTTGCCTGGAGTAAAGCCAGAGTCTCCTGGCAGGCATCGTCGAATATCGTTTGAACGGCAGCTATGAAATAGCGTAAGAACTGGTTTAAGTCGCTATCGTTTCCGTCTAGTGATAACCATGCGGACGGCATGCTTGATTCCAGCTGTACCTGACTCGCAACCATTCGCTCGATCCAGGTAGCAATCAGTGTTGTTTTTCCAAAACCCGCCGGTGCACAAACTAAGGTAAGAGGTCGGTCTGCACCGTGGTCAAGCAGCTCCGTGAGCCGTTGGCGAACAACCAGATCATGCGGGAAGCGGGGTCGGTGTAGTTTGGTATGAAGAAGGATGGAATCCTGGACAGGCATATTATTCTAATTGAACTCTAAAATGCATTTTACCGCAAAATATTGGACCCAATTATGTGGCGTTGTTATGAAGCAGGGATAAACACCCCTTTTGAACGGATGCTCTTGTCATTCCCTGGTTTGAGCAGATTTAGATCATCTTATCAATAAATTGGGATGTACTGCGGGTAATTCCTAATGATTACAAAGCTCTCATCCACAACTACTGTGATCGTTCTGAAAAGATTGTTGTATTGATCTTTCCCGCCTGGGGTGATCGAACCCAGGGCGATAAAGGAAAAGACCACCACGTCCATGCAGGAGTGGATGAACCTCTTCTCCGGAATCAAATAAATTCATGGGGACTCTTCTGCACTCAGCTTCCGCCAATCACTGCACGGATGATTTTATATCCTTCCTTATCAAACGCCGAGGCGACTGTATCCTGGAGTTTCTTCCCAGGCGTGAGATGCGACCATATAGCCACCCTCTGCCTCCACCGGTGACCTTTGCCCCCCAGGCACCTTTTTCGAGTGCCAACTTGCACAGGTAGTCCAGAATTTCATGGGAAAATTGCATATCGACGAGGACTTTGTGGTTATTCGACATGATCTTTCCAACAGTTTCTAGTTTGCCCGCTTCAAGCGCCGCTTTCATGTCATAAGCCTGGGCTGTGATGGTCTTGAGACGTGAAGTAAAAAGATCCAGGTTATCTTTCTTTTGCTGTTCGGTAACCTCATCTAAAAGTGCCGTATTGGCGGTGATCCCGCTGTTGGCTAAAACGATTTCAAATGGTTTCGGAGTTTGGATCCTTTCAAAATGTTGTTGACCGTTGATTAATTGGAAAAGAAGCAGCCCACCGTAGGTTGAAGCGGTATTGTCAACACCACTCGCCACCCCATGATAGGGAAATTCACCCTGCCAGGCTACTCGGTTAATCTCTTCAATTGAATAGCCCAAATTGAATTCTGCGTTCAATGCCCTGGCAAGCGAAACACAGCTGGCCGCGCTGGCACCGACCCCACTTCCAGCCAATAGTGTTCCTCCAAAGGTGATCTTGATCGGATTCTTTTGAACATCAATATTCATCACCTCGCAGAATCCTGTCTATGGAGCGCACTTGCTGCTCCTTTTTCTTTTCCTTATATCCAGGCACTTCGATGCGGTTGTCTTCCAGCGTCCAGCCAACACCAGTGGTCTTTTCCACGGTTGCCAACGTTTCATACGAAATTGCCGAAACGATCGCCGGGACCTCCTCCAGGACAAATTGATCACCGATCAAGATTGTTTTTCCAAAACCTGTTCCTTTAGCCATTTGATTTCCTTTCGATGATAAGTTCCATTTCCTCGATCAATTTTGCTTCTTTTCCAATCGCCACCGTGGTGGCAGCCGTCAGGCTGTGGCATGCATCCGAAAAGCCTCCAAGCTTGCTCGTTGCTTCGGGTAGCAATATATTGAGTCCCATAGCCCTGGATGCCCTGATCTCTCCTTCCATATATGGAGAAACTCGCATGGAGACCTTCACATCGTTAAATGTGATCGCACCGAACCCCGGGATTTCGTCGGGGATGATCTGAAAACCTGCGATATATTTCTTGGGATCGATCAGGTTCGAGTCTTTAATCGCATCACAGAATGCCCCAATCATTTTTACCCCCATAGGGAAAAATCGCTTTTCGACATTAAACCACTGGATGTGAGGCGCCTGGATTAATTCACCCGATTGAAGCCTCCGGATCTCTTCGTTAAATAACCTGGTCCTGATAATCTTTAATTCTTCCAGCATCCGGTCTGATTCAGGTGAAAGCCCTTCCAGGCAGACCCTGATCCCCATATCCGGTCCTCCCTGGTAATAACCCACTCCCCCTAATAAATCAAGATAGTCACCGAATTCAATACAGTTAATTTGACCTTTAGTACTTGTCAAAAAGTACTGCTCCCCGGTTTCGTGTTTCCTGATCTCAATCTTGCCCTGTTTGACGGCTTCGAGGGTAACATCACGGTTCTGACTCACCAGCTGTCCGTCCACAAAAAAACCATCGCCAACTGCCCCAATGGCTGCGATATGAGCCATATCACGATTGACATCATCCAGGGTTAGCGCAAAAAGATAACATGTCGTCGATGCGGATATATCTCGGTCCCCTTTCAATCCAAACAGGTCGGGGTCAAGGTTGAGAACCCGTTCGTCGGTCGAGGCTTCAGCGACATGGTGATCCAGGATAAGCGTCAGATTCCTGCCCCGGTTCAATTCGGATAGCAGCGGTGCGATCCTGCCGGCAAAATCAGCAAAGATAAGGATGCCTCCTTCCTGTTCGTAAACCTTTCTTAGCACTGCTGGATAAGGTTTTTCCAAACAGAAACGCTTGACCGTGTATCCCTGTCTTTCAAATGCACGGGTGAGAATGGCACCCGAACTAAGCCCATCGGAATCATTGTGGTGGAAGATCTGAACAGTATTTTCAGGCCAGCCCTTGATTTCCTGAATAGCATGTTCCATCGCCTCAATTAAGTTGTCCAATATTATTCTCCTTAATTAAATATCGCCGAAGAATCATAACACAACGAAAATAAAAATCAAGACGATTATAATCATGATATTCTTTGGTGTGATCAGAAATCGAAGTGGTAAAAGAATTCCCTGGATATATGGCAAAGTTGTTTGTTACCAGAGGTGTAATCCTTTTACTCGATTACACCGCAGGGACTATCTTGGTAAGTGGTAAAATCTCCGTGGCAAGTCAAAGCCCGTCGACTCTCATGATCTCATGGTAAACTCCGTGATTCGGCGAACAAGCGCGTAAGAAATGGTGTATTATTAAATTGGATCTAAATATGAATGGTATCGAGAAATTGAGCATGGTGCATGGTTTCCTGCTGGACATGGATGGCACTTTCTACCTGGACGACCGGCTGCTCGAAGGCGCCCTGCACTTTATTGACCTGCTGCGCGAGCAGAAGAAAGAGTTCCTCTTCCTTACCAATAATTCTTCCAAACATCGCCGTCAGTATGCAGAGAAGATCAGCCGCCTTGGGCTTCCCATTGCCGAAGAATTGGTGCTGACTTCAGGGGAGGCTACCGCCCTCTACTTGAGGGAACGGCATCCCGGAGCCGACATCTACTTGGTCGGCACCCCATCCCTGGAGGATGAATTCTGCCAGCACGGTTTCCATCTCGTACAGCGGGAACCACAACTCCTGGTGCTTGGTTTTGATACGACCCTGACTTATCAAAAGTTGTGGATGTTATGCGATTTTGTACGGGCGGGTGTTCCTTACATCGCTACACATCCGGATTTTAACTGTCCCACTGAAAAAGGCTTTATGCCGGATGTCGGCGCAATGATCGCCTTCGTCAAGGCTGCAACGGGCAGGGAACCCGACCTGGTCGTGGGCAAGCCTAACCGTCTCATTGTGGATGCCGCGGCGCTCAAGATGAACCTGCAGGTCAACCAGCTGGCTATGATTGGCGACCGGTTGTACACGGACATTGCGCTTGGTCAGACCAGCGGAATAACCACAGTCCTGGTCCTAAGTGGCGAAACAAACCTTGAAGATTTGAAAGATTCTCAATTTATACCGGATTATATCTTCCAGAACCTGGCTGGAGTGGCAGATTGGCTGGAGGAGTAATGGCTAGTTGGTGGATGTGATAAAATTGTGCCACATTTCTGACAGGAGAAGATTAATGACAGACCAACCACAAGAAGAAGAAAAGCCTGACCAAGCTGAAGAAGAACAGCCTGCTGTAGTTGAAGAAAAAAAACCAGCCTTAACCGTGGTCATTCAATCCTGGTGGACTCCAGCCCTGGCATTGCTCGCATTGGTGGTTGGATTGTTGCTGGGGTATTTTGGTCGCCCACTGCTGAATAAAAGTACGGATACTTCCGGTGATGTCGCTGCAGTAACCACGCCGATTGTAACTGACTCGGCTAATCAGCCACTCCTACCAACAGCTGAAGTTGACCCGACCATGGCAGCCATCAACAGCCAAGAACAGCTGATGGCTTACCTTGTGAGCAACACCACCCATTTTAAAGGTGACCCGAACGCCGCAGTTACGATCATTGAATTTAGCGATTATCAATGACCCTACTGCGGGCGCTTTGCCGCTGACGCGGGTCGTCAGATCGAAACAACATACGTAGATACTGGTAAAGTTCGTTTTGGTTATTTCAACTTTGCTTTCCTGGGCGATGAATCCGTTTGGTCAGCAGAAGCCGCTGAATGCGCAGGTGACCAGGATGCCTATTGGGAATATCATGACTACCTTTTTTCACATCAAAATGGTGAAAACAATGGAGCATTTAGCAAGGATAACCTGAAGGGTTTTGCGGCTGAACTAGATTTGGATACTGAAGCTTTTAATACCTGCATGGACTCAGGGAAATATACCGAATTTGTTACGCAACAAACCAATGTTGCCCGTCAATTGGGCGTGCAATCAACCCCTACATTTGCGGTGAATGGGCAAGCCGTGGTTGGCGCACAGTCATTTGATACCTTTAAACAAACCATAGAATCATTACTAACCCCATAATACAAAATTCATTGATATCCAGCGAGCAGATGTGATTCATCTGCTCGCTGTTGATTTATTGGTATACTCTATTGTATTGGTTAGAATTTCTTGATATTAAATACATGCCATCCATTAATGATCCCACCATTAGCTCGAATGAGATAGTCCGCCCCACCCTCGTGGAGGTGGACCTTAGAAAGCTTGAGAATAACTTTCGAGCGATTCAACACCATGTCGCTCCAGCAAAGATGATGCCGGTTCTCAAAGCCAATGCCTATGGACATGGCTTATTGCGCACCGCACAGCTCATGGAATCCTTGGGCGCGGATTATATCGGTGTTGCTGTCCTTGAGGAAGGGATCCTGTTGCGCCAAAATGACATCCGCATACCCATCCTGGTCTTGGGAGGCATCCTGGGGAATCAGGTTCCGGGTTTCCTGAAGCATGATTTAACCATCACAGCCTCATCCATCGACAAGCTGAACCAGGTGAATGAGATTGCTGAACAGCTGGGGGTAAAGGCAAAAGTACACGTAAAGATAGATACAGGCATGGAACGGATTGGGGTGCATTATTACAATGCCGAGACTTTCCTGGAAAGCGCCTTGAATTGTAAATCGATTATCTTCGAAGGAATTTATTCTCACTTTGCCAACGCTGAATTACCAGACCTGGGGGATGCACGCCGGCAGCTCGAGCGGTTCCTTGAAGTGCTACACTTTTTCGAGAAACACAGCCTGCCTGCACCTCCCCTGCGGCATATGGCAAACTCGCCCGCCATCCTGCAGCTGCCTGAAGCATATTTTGACTTGGTTCGTCCGGGAATTCTGCTCTATGGGGTCTATCCTTCTCCCCAAATACTGCATACCATACACGTTCGCCCCGCATTGAGCTGGAAATCCCGCATAGTATATTTCAAGGTCATCCTTCCAGGGCACCCTGTGGGATATGGCTCCACCTGGCAGACTGACCATATGATACGGGCAGTCACCGTGCCAGTGGGATACGGAGATGGCTACTTCCGCAGCATGTCTAATAAAGCCCATGTTCTCCTGCGGGACAAAAAATATCCCGTAGTTGGGCGTATTTCCATGGACCAAATCGTGGTTAACATCGAATGGGATAGCGCATACAACGACGACGAGGTGATCCTGATCGGGGAATCCGGAAGTGAGTCCATCACCTGCGAAGACCTGGCGGGATGGGCGGGGACCATACCCTATGAAATCCTGACCAATATCAACACCCGCGTTCCTCGGGTCTATATAGGTGAATAAGAAAAAGAACCGGTGCTTGATCTAGTTTGGCTGGGTTTGAGATTTCTCTGTGGAGAGTACTACCAGTCCAACGAAAATCAATAAAATTCCAAAGAGAGCCAATGTGGTTAATGGCTCATGTAGGAAAAACACGCCTAATAATCCCGCGGTTAATGGTTCACCAAGCGTGAGCGTGGCAGCGGTCGCCACGGGTATCAGTTGTAAACCTCGGGCAAATAAGGTGTATGACAGTGCTGCAGTGATCACACCCAAATGCAGGATGACCAGGATTCCCGACGGCTGTGCGAGCCAGTGTAAATCAGCACCGATAAGTAGTGGAAGGACAAACAGTGAGCCCAGGCAGAATGAAACAGCCATAACTGCCTCAGGAGTGTGGTCATCCATTAATCCTTTGGTGAAGGTCGTGAAGAATGCATAGGATCCCCCCGCACAAATCGCCAGGAAAATACCCAGCGGGTCAATATTGATTTTTTCGCCGGCAGCGATCAGAAGCACACAACCAAGGACTCCCAGGCAAGTTGCCACGACCCATCTCCGGGTAGGTCGCTCACCGCGCACAAAGTAACCAATCGGACCTGCCAGGATAGGTGTGCTGCCGATGCCAACAATGGTCCCAACTGCTACACCCGTGCGTGCTACCCCAGAAAAGAAAAATATCTGGTAAGCTGCCATGCATAATGCGGCAATTAAAGTTGGAAATACTGCCCAACGCTTACCATCCCGTAATGCACCCCGTATCGCTGCATATGCCAGTAAAACCAAACCACCCAATGCAATACGCAAAGTACCGATGATAATAGGTTGGGCACCTTCCGGGGCGAGTGCTTGGGCGGTGCCATTGGTACCCCACATACAGGCCGCGATTAAAACAAGCCAATAACCGCGTGATTTCATCGACTTGCTAAATCCTCCATGAATTTGGCTTCATCAGAGTTATGCTTATTCCTTCTTAGGAAAGGACGGGGCATATTCCGATTCGACCCATTGCTGGAGATACTGACCGTTCCTAAACCTTCAGGTGCCACAACACCCAGCCTGCCATTGGCTTTCCGCCAGGTACCAAGAAAGGTCGTACAAATGGTTGAGATAAGGCTTTATCATTATTGGCAATGCCCACACGGACGATTATTTCATCTCCTTGTACACCGCAAGCCATGTTGCCATGCAGGATAAATCCCACACCGCCGAACATTTTCTTTTCTATAATGCCGGTATGGTCTTCCAATATGATACGGATACCCTCAACAAGGAATTTGTGATACGGCAAGGTAGCTTCCAGACCGATGAAGGATGCGGAGAATTCTACACCAGATTTCTCGTTTTGTTGTCAATTAAGCAATTTCCGGATTAAATATAAAACTGGCAGCTTCCATGGAACTCACTTCCCTGGGCTGCCAGTTCGATTTCAAGAAAATATCTATCGTTACAGGAAGCTCTCCAGCAATGAACCTACTTCTGCCATGGTGAAGACCGGACCATCCACACACACCAGCTTGGTGCCTAGGTTGCAACGCCCGCACTTGCCGATTCCACAATGCATACGCGCTTCCAATGTGACATAATTTTGTTCGGGTTTAAATCCGAGCTTATCCACCAGGACCCGGTTGACAAAGTGGATCATGATCGGTGGTCCACATGTGATGGTGATGGCATTTCTAGGTGATGGAGCCACACTCTCCAACAGCTGCGTGATCAACCCAACGCTATGGTTCCAGGTACTATCAGCCTGGTCAACAGTCAGATGCAGCTCGGTATCGGGCGTGGAGCGCCATTCATCATATTCATCGGTGAAGACCAGCAAAGATGGATTCCTGGCTGCCCATAGGATTTGAAAAAAGCCGTAATCGTGTGCGGTTCTGCCATCACCGTCTGGATGACCGGTCGAAGTGGGGCTCCACCAATCCCACCACCGATGACAATCAGGTTTTTCTCTTTGAACTCATCCATGGGGAACCAATTACCCATTGGACCACGTACACCAACCGTGTCACCTACCCCCAGTTCGTGCAGGTCGGTTGTCACAGATCCAAGGCGGTTAATTGCAAAGTCCAGCACGTCCCCACCATTTTTTGGAATATTAGCAATCCCAAAGGGTGCTTCTCCAATCCCGAATGATGAAACAAAAGCAAACTGGCCTGGTTTATAGTCGTGGAAAGCTTCCGCACCACCGTTCTGCATTTCTATGCGGAATAATTTTATCTCGGTAGCGAGGTCTTTTACTTCGACAAGCTTTCCAAGATACGGCATCATAGGATTGGAATTCAGTTGATCTGTCATAGATTACCTCCTACCCATGTATCCCAATACTTCGGTGATATCCACATTCACGGGGCAGGCATCAATACACCGACCACAACCTGTACATGAGACCGGGCCATAATGTAGCGGAAAATAATAGAATTTACAATAGAAGCGGTTGCGCAGGCGTTGGTTTTTCATAAAACGTGGGTTATGACCACCAGCTACACGCCGGTATGGGATGCCATTGCACGAATCCCAGCAGCGTACACGTTCGGACTGAGTTTGACCGTCGCCACCAGGTAATGCCTCATCCCGGACGTCGAAACAACGGCAGCTTGGACACACGTAGGCGCAAATCCTGCAGCTCAGGCAGCGCTCTGCCGTCTCTGCCCAAAAATCATCGTTGAACTTTGCCGGCCAGAATTCCTTGGAGGCTATCTTCATACCTTGCTTCCTGGCAGAAGAAGGATGCGGGCGGATATCTGAAAGACCGTCAAACACCGGAAATCGTTTACTGATCTTCTCACCTTTTTCGGTGATAATCTCCGCCACATAGCCGCCGCCAGAGAGCAGTCAGCATGATATCCATGCCTGCAGGGTCGTCGGGTGCTCCACCCACGTTGGTGCAAAAACAGCTTGGTCCAAGTGATTGGCAAGCTAACCCGATCAGGGTGGTGTTTTCTCTCCGGTGGGCATAATAGGGATCAACTGGTTCATTTTCGATGAATAGTGAATCAAGGGTGAGCAATCCTCGTGCGTCACATGGTCGCACACCAAAGACGATTGATTTTTCATCTGGGAGAGTTTCAGTCAGTTTTACTATCAGCACCCATCTTTTCAATCAGCATGAGACGCTCAGTTGGAGGGAAGAATACTTCCTTCACCGACATGAATGAGCGTACAAAATCCCAAACCACATCATGGGTGTCCTTGACGGAGCGATATAGAATGTTGCCAGCAACGTCAATCGGGGCGATCAAAGTTTGTTCCTGCGCCAGGCGGTCAAGCCAGGCAGCCAGTTCCTGACGGGTAAGGTAGTTCATGGTAGGTTTTCCTCTCCGCCCAGGATCGTAACAAATGGTGGTGGTACGGCTGCCATCCCGGCTTTGAAGTTAAAAATGGTTTCCATCTCCTGTGCCATCTTGCGATGGATCAGACTAAGGGGAATATCCATGGGGCAGGCACGCTCACACTCATTGCAGCCTACGCAGCGTCCTGCAAGATGATAGGCTCTCCCCAGGTGGAAAGCTCGCTTCTCATCAATGTCATTGCTCATTCCCACCCAAAGGGAATCATCCCGTTCATACAGGCAAATTGGGCAATCGCACATCGGGCAGACCTGGCGGCAGGCATAGCAGCGGATACAGCGATCAAACTGGCTCAGCCAGAACTCCATCCGTTCAGGGGGTGTCATGGCATCCAGGTGCTCAATCCCAGGGTAGATATGCTCGGGCGGAATTTCACGATAGGTAGATCTCTGGTTCTCCGATCAAGGTATCATAGACGACGGGAGTTCGAACATTACAGGCCGCGCACCTTGTTTGAATCGGTCCGCTTTTCTCGTCATTAAATCCTGCTTCCTGGCGTATGCCATCACAAGCCACACCGATGACATAGACCTGCTCTCGTAAAAAGCGGTTTTCTGCCAACATGACGTTGATGGAGCGGCTGTCACATGGTTTTACCACTACCGCTGCCTTTGGGCAAACGATCAGGTTGCTTTTTCTTGCCGCCATCTGTGCCCCAACCCAACTTTTTACTTAAGTACGCCGTCAGGTTATGGGTGCTATCCTGGTTCCATACCAGGCGCTCAACCTCTTCGGGTTGATGAATGAATGCCGGGCGTGTCCGACCCCGAGGTCCCATTTCGTAACCGATAACGCAATCCACCTGCTTGTTTGATAGCAATTCTCGCTGCTATCGATCGGATTGCCTGGGTTTGTTGTTCGTGGACCGATGTGAAATAGACAGCATGTTTGGGTTGTTCATCACTGAAAGCTGAATAACGGTGGCTGATGGGTTCCTGTGCCCATACGAAGCGGGTCTTGCGTTCAGCAGATCTTCCAGTGGATTGGTCCTAAAGCTCGGACAGCTTCGGTAAATTCAGTAGCAATACGGGAAAACCGCTCGCCTTCTGAGGCAGATACCCAGTCCAGCCGCACTCGTTCAGGCTCCAAACCTGCGTAAGCCATTAAGGCTTGCACGACAGGCAGCCGCTTGGCAGCCCGGTGATTGCCAGTGTTGTAATGGCACTCACCAATGTGACAACCCAGTACGAGCACACCGTCCGCTCCCTGCTCAAAGGTACGCATGATGATCTCTGGTGATACTCTCCCTGAGCATGGTACGCGGATATCGCGGATATTGGCTGGAGACTTCAACCGTGCGATGCCAGCCGTATCAGCGCCGGTGTAACTGCACCAGGTGCATAGATAGGCAATGATTTTCGGTTCAAATGGCATTGCACCACCTCCTATGGTTTAGGATTCCGGGAATCAGCAGTTCGGCTGCCAGTGCCCCGATCATCTCGTTGACAATCTGCTGGTCATCGAAATGGATGAGGGTGATCGCTTTATCGCGGCAGGTGGAGGCACAGGTGCCACAACCTTTGCACAGGTATGTATTGACCGAAGCTACACTCTGTTTGAGCTCGATTGCACTATATGGGCAGGCCTTCACGCATAATCCACAGCCAGCACAGCGCAGTAGATTCACGGTAGCGATCGAAGGATCGAGGGCGATCGTACCCTGGTCGAGCAGGGAAAGAGCAGCTGCAGCAGCTGCGCCAGCCTGTGCGACACTATCGGGGATATCTTTTGGGCTCTGGCAGGCACCCGCCAGGTAAATACCTTCTGTGGATGTTTCCACGGGTGCCAGTTTGGGATGCTTTTCAAGGAAGAAACCATCCGGGCTGCGGCTGATACCGAACAAACTGGCTACCTGGGCAGCATCAGCCTGAGCTTCAAAGCCAGTGGAAAGGATGACCATATCCACTTCGACGTGGTCTGGCTGGTTGTGGAAGGCTTCATCCCATTTCACCGACAGTTTTCCATCCTGTTGGGTGATGTTTTTGACCCGCCCGTGGTAGAAATGGATGCCTTTGGTGCGGGTGCGGTTGTAAAACTCTTCGTAGTCTTTACCGAAGGTACGCATATCGCGATAGATTTCATGCACCTCGGCATCCATATAGTCATGCACCAGCTGTGCCAGCTTGAGCGAGTACATGCAGCAGGCTCTTGAGCAGTATTCGTTGTATTTGTCATCCCGGCTGCCAACGCAATGCACAATGGCGACGCTCTTGGGAGGCTGGCCGTTTTTCAAGGTTACTTTTCCGCTGGTGGGGCCGCTGGCATTGATCAAGCGCTCGAATTCCATGGAGGAGAGCACGTTATCCAGGCTGCCATAACCCAGCTGAGGGATGCGGGATGGGTCAAAATCCTTGAAACCGGTTGCCAGCACGATCGTGCCCACGGTCAGGTCGAGGATAGCTATCTTTCATATCATGGTTGATGGCACCACGCTCGCAGGCAGACAGGCATTCCAGGCATTCAGAACAAATACCGCATCTCAGGCAGCGCTCCGCTTCGGCCAGTGCTTCTTCCTCGGTTAAGCGACAGATCGACCTCGTTAAAGTTGTTCTCCCGCTCTTCAGCTGGGATGGTCCTGGTCTTGGCACGCGGTAAGTCAGCTGCCCAACCAATATCCATCTTCTCAGTGACTTCTTCCTTGGTAAATGTGGCAATGGGCAGCTTGGGAGGTTCCTGGATGCCTTCAGATCCCGCGCAGGTAGCGATCGATGCACCTGGCTACGTGGTGACCTTCACCAATGGCATCCACCACGAAGAATGTGGTTCCACGGCGCACATCACCCGCCACGAAAACTCCCGGCATGCTGGTCATCATCTCGTCATCCGTCTCAAGCCCCATCGAGCTGAGCTTGCGGATCATGGTGCCTTCTGGCAGGAAGGTGAAATCCGGTTGCTGACCAACTGCCCAAATCACCAGGTCGCATGGGATGACGTGATCGGTGCCGGGAATCTCTTCCACCTGGCGTTTACCATTGACGATAGCACCTACTTTGGCTTCCACGCAGCGGACTCCAACGATTTTATTTTCCTGGATGACAACTTCTTTGAAGACCCGGTTGCGGATGATTTCAATCCCTTCTTTATTCGCTTCATCGATCTCGTTGAAGGAGGCACGCATGCCGCGACAGACAATCTTCACCTTTGGACGTACCCAGGCGGACAGATACACGGGCTGCATCAAGGGCTACATCACCTGCACCGATCACGGCAATATCCCGGCCACTTAAGTCGATTTTCTCACCCAGGCATGCCCTGCGAAGCAAATCCAGGCTCAGCCAGTTATCGGGGTGCTCTGCACCAGGGATGTTCAACTTCCAGGCACTATGGGCGCCTGTGGCAATCACCACGGCGTCATAACCTTGGTTAAAAAGCCCAGGAATATCGTAGATACGTGTGCTTAACCGCATCTCCACGCCTTCATCCACAATTTGTTGGATTTCCCAATCCAAACGGTCATAGGGCAGACGGTGAGGTGGAATACCCACCCGCATCATGCCCCCCGCGACAGGGCAGTGAGTCAAACACGGTTGCATGGTGACCGATACGCACCAGGTCCAAAGCGGCAGTCATCCCGGCTGGTCCCGCACCGATGATGGCGACTTTCTTACCCGTGGGCGTGGGTGTGTGAGAAAAAGGTGTGCCTACCAGGGATTTGTCGCGCATATTGGGCAGCTCATCCCGGTGGGCATATGCCCAATCAGCGACGAACCATTTGAGCTTCATGATGCTGACTGGCTCGTCATAGTGAGCACGGCTGCATTGTTCTTCGCAGCGCCGGTTGCACACCCTGCCGCATACTGAAGGGAATGGATGCTCGCGGCGGATCGCCCAGTAGGCATCGGCATACCGCTTCTGCTTGATCAGGGCAATATACCCCTGGGCACGCTGGTCGGTTGGGCAGGCTGCCCGGCAGGGTGCGATACCACGCTTTTCGATCACATATGCCCCCGGTACTGCCTGGGCTGAATGGCGATAGCTGGCTTTGCGGGTGCTTAAACCTCGGTCAAATGTATTGATCACATCCACCGGGCAGACGTCGGCGCATTTACCGCAACCCGTGCACTGGCTTTCATCGACAAAACGTGCCTTCCGACGCACGCGCACCTTGTAATTGCCAACATAACCGGAGACGTTCTCAACTTCACTATAGCTGAGCAGGCTGATGTTTTCGTGGCGTCCAACGGACACCATCTTGGGTGTAAGTATTCAGGCCGCACAGTCTAGGGTTGGGAAGGTCTTATAGAGCTGAGCCATATGGCCACCAATGCTGGGCTCCCGCTCCACCATGTAGACCTTTTTACCCGCATCTGCCAGGCGCAAGGCGGCTTCAATGCCAGCGATGCCCCCGCCCAGCACCAGTGCCGATTGCTGCATCTCAACCGAGCGCATGTCCAGCGGGCGGTGATGGTGCACGCGGCTTACCGCTGCGCTGACCATATGCTTGGCTTTATCGGTTGCCAGGTCAGGATCATCGACCACCCAGGAGCAGTGCTCGCGGATGTTTGCCATCTGGAAGAAGAATGGGTTCAATCCGCCTTCTTTGCATGCTCGGCGAAAGGTGGGCTCATGCATGAGAGGTGTGCAGGAAGCCACCACCACCCGGTTCAATCCCATGGTCTTTAATATCCTGTTTGATCAAGTCTTGACCGGGATCGGAGCACATGTAGGTGTAATCCCGGCCAGCACAACATTATCCAGGCTGCGTGCATATTCTGCCACGGCAGCCACATCCACCTTACCGGCGATATTGGTACCGCAGTGGCAAATGTAGACCCCAGTCTTTACTTTATTTAAATTCATGTACTGATCATCTCCTAATTGTCGATGTATTCTGGAATGTGAGTGGCAGATAGGAAAATTCTTTCCGCCATCATAGCTCCAATCATCTCGTTGATCAATTTGCTGGTCATCGAAATGGATGAGGGTGATGGCTTTGTCTACGGCAGGTTGCTGCACAGGTGCCACAGCCTTTGCACAGGTAGGCATTGACAGAGGAAACACCTTCTCTTAATTCAATGGCATCGTATGGGCAGGCATTTACACACAAACCACAACCTGCACATAACGCCTGATTCACGGTAGCGATCGAAGGGTCGAGGGCGATCGTACCCTGGTCGAGCAGGGAAAGAGCAGCTGCAGCAGCTCGCACCAGCCTGTGCGACACTATCGGGAATATCTTTTGGGCTCTGGCAGGCACCCGCCAGGTAAATACCTTCTGTGGATGTTTCCACGGGAGCCAGTTTGGGATGCTTTTCAAGGAAGAAACCATCCGGGCTGCGGCTGATACCAAACAAACTGGCTACCTGGGCAGCATCAGCCTGAGCTTCAAAGCCAGTGGAAAGGATGACCATATCCACTTCGACATGGTCTGGCTGGTTGTGGAAGGCTTCATCCCATTTCACCGACAGTTTTCCATCCTGTTGGGTGATGTTTTTGACCCGCCCGTGGTAGAAATGGATGCCTTTGGTGCGGGTGCGGTTGTAAAACTCTTCGTAGTCTTTACCGAAGGTACGCATATCGCGGTAGATTTCATGTACCTCGGCATCCATGTAATCATGGACCAGCTGTGCCAGCTTGAGCGAGTACATGCAGCAGGCTCTTGAGCAGTATTCGTTGTACTTGTCATCCCGGCTGCCAACGCAATGCACAATGGCGACACTCTTGGGAGGCTGGCCGTTTTTCAAGGATACTTTTCCGCTGGTGGGTCCGCTGGCATTGATCAAGCGCTCGAATTCCATGGAGGAGAGCACGTTATCCAGGCTGCCATAACCCAGCTGGGGGATGCGGGACGGGTCAAAATCCTTGAAACCGGTTGCCAGCACGATCGTTCCCACGGTCAGATCCAGGAAGCTATCTTTCATATCATGGTTGATGGCACCACGCTCGCAGGCAGACAGGCATTCCAGGCATTCAGAGCAGATCCCGCATCTCAGGCAGCGCTCCGCTTCTGACAGGGCTTGCTCTTCTGTAAGAGTTAAGTCTACTTCTTTAAAGTTGTGGGTGCGTTCATCTACAGGGATGCTTGAAATCGGAATTCGGGCTTGCCTGCTGGATTCGCCATGGGAAAACTTGGCTTCGATATCATCTATTTTTTAATTCAACGGTTGGTAATTTTTGCGGCTCTTGAATACCATCTGCACCACGCAGGAAACGGTCAATACTTCGGGCTGCATGATGACCTTCATTTATCGCATCCACCACAAAGAAGGTCACTCCTCGGTGAACATCACCCGCGACAAAAACACCTTTCATGGTTGTCATCATCTCGTCATCGCTTTGAACACCAACCGGGTAGCGGGTATTAATGCTTCCGTCCTGAGGTAGGAAAGAGAAATTTGGTGCCTGCCCGATAGCCCAAACGATCAGGTCAGCAGGTATGATGTGCTCGGTATCAGGGATTTCATCGAAATCCGGGCGACCGTGTTTGAATCCGCGAAATTCAATCTCAACACATCGTACACCTTTAATAACATCATCTTTAACCACGATTTCCTTAAATGTACGACCAGAATTTATAAGAATGCCTTCTTCTTCAGCCACGCATACTTCCCACTTAAAACCAGGCATCTCACCACGGGCTCAAGGCAAACCATATGAACTTTATCTGCCCCAAGCCGGAGTATGGTTCGGGCTGTATCCAAGGCCACATTTCCACCACCCAAGACAGCTACCGTTTTGCCAGCAAGCTCAATCTTATCGCCAATGCAAGCACGGCGAAGTACATCCAGGCTCATCCAGTTATCGGGATGGTTGGAATTGCGAATGGGTAGTTTTTTTGTCTGGTGGGCACCTGTGGCAATTAAAACGGCATGGTAGCCATTATCAAGCAAAGCAGGAATATCATCTACCCAGGTATTTAGCTGCAATTTTACGCCTTCATCCAGAATTTGTTTGATTTCCCAATCTAAGTACTCTAGTTGGCAATCGGTGTGGTGGAATACCCACCCGCATCATGCCTCCAGCAACGGGGAGAGAGTCAAATACGGTTACCTGATGACCGATACGCACCAGGTCCAATGCGGCAGTCATCCCGGCTGGTCCCGCACCGATAATGGCGATTTTCTTACCCGTTGGCGTGGGTGTATGGGAAAAAGGTGTGCCTACCAGGGATTTGTCGCGCATATTTGGCAGCTCATCCCGGTGGGCGTATGCCCAATCGGCGACGAATCGTTTTAGCCCCATAATATTTACCGGTTCATCATATTTACCTCGCGAACATGCATCTTCACAGCGGTGATTGCACACCCTGCCGCATACAGAAGGGAATGGATGCTCGCGGCGGATCGCCCAATAGGCATCGGCATACCGCTTTTGCTTGATCAGGGCAATATATCCCTGGGCACGCTGGTCGGTGGGGCAGGCTGCCCGGCAGGGTGCGATACCCTTCTTCTGTATCGCATATGCACCAGGGACGGATTGAGCCGAGAATCGATAAGTGGCTTTACGCGTGCTTAGATCCATGTCAAAAGGATTGGATACCTCCACAGGACATGCTTCAGCGCATTTTCCGCAACCGGTGCATCTGGCTTTCATCTACATAAGCGTGCCTTACTGACGCACACGCACCTTGTAATTGCCAACATAACCGGAGACGTTCTCAACTTCACTGTAGCTGAGCAGGCTGATGTTTTCGTGGCGTCCAACGGACACCATCTTGGGTGTAAGTATTCAGGCCGAACAGTCTAGGGTTGGGAAGGTCTTGTAGAGCTGAGCCATATGGCCACCAATGCTTGGCTCTCGCTCCACCATGTAGACCTTTTTACCAGCATCTGCCAGGCGCAAGGCGGCTTCAATACCAGCGATGCCGCCGCCCAGCACCAGTGCCGATTGCTGCATCTCAACCGAGCGCATGTCCAGCGGGCGGTGATGGTGCACGCGGCTAACTGCTGCGCTGACCATATGCTTGGCTTTATCGGTTGCCAGGTCGGGATCATCGACCACCCAGGAGCAGTGCTCGCGGATGTTTGCCATCTGGAAGAAGAAGGGGTTCAATCCGCCTTCTTTGCAGGCTCGGCGAAAGGTAGGCTCATGCATGAGAGGGGTGCAGGAAGCCACCACCACCCGGTTCAATCCATGGTCTTTAATATCCTGTTTGATCAAGTCTTGACCGGGATCGGAGCACATATAGGTGTAATCACGAGCCAGCACAACATTCTCCAGGCTACGTGCATACTCAGCCACGGCAGCAACATCCACCTTGCCGGCAATGTTGGTACCGCAGTGGCAAATGTATACCCCAGTCTTTACTTTTGAGAGGTTCATACTACCTCCAATAAAAGCCATTAAGACAGTGCTAATAACGATAGAACTCCGTCAATCTCGGCCAGGATTTGTTCCTGGGTAAATCCATTTTGGGTGGCAGCTTCAGCTGGGCAAGCGGCTGCACAGGCTCCACATCCTTTACACAGCACTTCATTCACGTAAGCCACCAGTTTATTGTTCAATTCCACCATTTCGATCGCGTGGTATGGACATAAGCCTTCACAAGTGCGGCAGCCGCCACATTTGGATTGGTCGATGAAGGTGGTGAACGGTTCCAGGGTAACATGCCCGGCATCCATCAATGAAAGGGCAGCGCAGGCTGCCGCGCCGCCTTGGGCGACACTATCCGGGATATCCTTGGGACCCTGGCATGCTGCCTGCCAGGTAAACTCCATCGGTCGTGGTTTCGACTGGTGCAAGTTTGGGATGTTTTTCTAGGAAGAATCCGTCTGGACCCCGGCTGATACTGAAGGTCTGTGCCACCTGGGCTGCATCTGCCTGGGGCTCAATCCCAGTGCTCAGGACGACCATGTCAACCAGCAGTTCGTTCGGCTCGCCTGTAAACATGTCAGTTGAGGATATTTTTAGTTTTCCGTTATGGTGGCTTACCTGCAAGCCACCGCCAGGTTCTTCCTGGTCGAAGCGAGTAAAGTAGACTCCGGTCCTTGCCACTCGTTCATAAAAGGCTTCGTATCCCTTACCGAATGCGCGCATATCACGGTAATACTCATGTACTTCGACGCCCATATAATCACGCGCCAGCCGTGCCAGCTTGAGTGAGTACATGCAGCATACCCTGGAGCAATATTCATGATATTCCTTGTTGCGGCTGCCTACGCAGTGCACAATGGCAACGCTTTCCGGTTTGCGACCATCTTTGAGCAGTACTTCACCAGTGGTTGGTCCACCGGTGTTGATCAATCGCTCCAGCTCCATGCTGGTTATTACATTGTCCAATTCACCGTATCCATATTCTTTGATCCGGTTGGCTTCAAAATCCTTGAATCCGGTTGCCAGGATAATTGCCCCAACTTCCAGGTCAACAAACTCTTCTTTCTGCTCGAAATTGATTGAGCCGGTTTGGCAGAATTTCTCACATGCACGGCATTTGCCTTTTTGGAAGTAAGCGCAGTTTTCCTGTATCAATGATCGGAACACGAGGCACCGCCTGTGCGAAGGGGAAATAGATCGCAGGACGGCTTCCCAGTCCCAAGGTCGAACTCGGAAGGTATCTTTTTCCACGGGCATTTTTCTACGCATGTACCACAGCCTGTACATGAGTATTCATCCACATAGCGTGGATTTCGGCGTACTTTTACAGAGAAATTACCCACATATCCGGAAACTGATTCAACTTCGCTGTTGCTTAGCAGTGTGATGTTTTCGTGGCGTCCAACGGACACCATTTTTGGGGTGAGAATTCAGGCCGCACAGTCTAAGGTTGGGAAGGTTTTATACAGCTGAGCCATATGCCCACCGATGCTGGGTTGCCTTTCCACCAGGTACACATGCTTTCCAGCATCCGCAAGGCGTAGGGCAGCCTCTATTCCAGCGATACCCGCACCCACCACCACGGCGCTTTGCTTCATATCCACCTGGCGTGCTTCGAGGGGGGTGTGGTATTCGACACGTCTCACAGCTGCAGAAACAAGAGACTTCGCCTTTTGGGTCGCAGTAATGGGATCATCCGAAACCCATGAGCAATGTTCACGAATATTGGTCATCTGGAATAAAAATGGATTCAGTCCTGCTTCAGCACATGCCCGCCGGAAAGTTGTTTCGTGCATCAGGGGCGAACACGAAGCCACCACGATGCGATTCAAGCCTTCCTTACGGATGTCATCGGATATTAAAGCCTGGCCTGGATCTGAACACATGTATGTATAGTGACGGCTGACACATACATTGCCCAATGATGCAGCATGCTCAGTCACCGCTTCCACATCCACCATCCCGGCGATATTGGTGCCGCAATGACAAATATATACGCCAATCCTTGGACTGCCTTTATTTATTGGTACCATCCGGTGTTCCTCCTTCATTAGCGGCTAACTCAATACAATGGACACCTGATAAAAGACTTTACTAATTATGTTGTTTAGCTACATAAATACAAAACTATCGCTCGGCTATTATGGAAGTGAAGGGAGCGACCGACCGAACAGAAACCTGACATTTATACCGATAAGTAGACGGTTCCTGCATATGTTTTTATAGCATACTTGTGCAAGGAAGTAGAAGATAGTGTAATTTGGCACACAATAAATGTGATAAATGCCACAAATGGAATGTCTCTTGGATGATTGTCTGGTCTCAAATGTGCCAAGTCTTATCAATATAAGAAGAGAGTATGCAACAACTTCTTAATTAAGTTGCTTCCTTACCTGCCTGAGAAATGATGGTGAATTCAATCCGCGCTCGAGTAAGAAGGTCAGGTAATATCCCATCAGGTCCTCCAGCTCAAGATCAACCGTTGTGGATAATCGGGCACGTTGTGCCTCACTATACCTTGAACGCTGGAAGTGGCGTAATATTTTCAACGCAGGCATACTCACCGGGCGTACGGATGGCTCATTCTTTCCGCAACTCGGGCAAAATACCCCTCCTTTTTCAAAAGAGAAGAATTGATCTTCGGCACGTATTTCCTCCCCGCAATTCACACAGTGGAATAATTGAGGTCGAAAACCCACCAAATCCAACAACCGGATCTCATAATATCGTACAGCAAAAGCTGGTTGCGTTTCAGTGTTCAAGCGTGATAATGTCTCAATCAGCAACCGATAAAGCCCGTTGTTTTCACCCTCTTCATACGTAAAACGGTCCAATAATTCAACGATATACGACGCATAACCCAAGCGGACCAGGTCCTCGCGCAATACCAGATACATATCTTTTGCTTCTGCTTGAGTAATAATGGGTAGGTCTCGCCCACGTGCGAGCTGTAATTCAACCCGTGTAAATGGTTCCAGATGCCCAGCTTTGCGCGAACGGGGCTTCCGTACACCTTTTGCCACGGCCTGAACCTTACCAATCTCACGTGCAAACAGCCACAACAGGCGGTCAGCTTCCCCCCAATCTGTGTGGCGAAGAACAACAGCTTCGACGCGCTGTGAGCGTAGGCGAGAAGGCATGCCTTTATTATAATCGTTGACTCCCCTGCATATTCCTGGTAAAATCGCACCCTGCCTGAGGCGTTGTACCCTTCGCCCGGGTAAAATTTTGCAAATAACGAAAGGGCTTGAGAAATGAAAGTACTCCTCCTGAAAGATGTTTATAAACTAGGTCGTGCTGGTGATGTCAAGCGTGTAGCCGATGGCTACGGGCGAAATTACCTGCTTCCCCAAGGGATGGCTGTTTTGGCGACCCAGGAAGCGCTCAAAATGAGTGAACGCGTCCGAGAAAAAGCCAATATACAGCGCACCATTGTTAATCAAGAAATGGATGCCGTTGCAAAGGGAATCTCAGGGCTCACCCTGGTTTTTCCTGCCCGTGCTTCTGAAACTGGCAAGCTATATGGCTCAGTAACTACGCAGATGATAGCGGATGCTATCAAAGCTAAATCTGGGGTTGAAGTAGCCCGCCGCCAGATTGATTCACAGCCATTGCGTACGCTGGGTGAATATAAAGTGCATGTCCGACTTACGGTTGACCTGATCCCCACGATCGATGTCATCGTGTTTCGCGAGGGTGAAGCTTTTAGTGCGCCCTCTGCCAAGAAACCTGCCCCTCAAGAGACTGTTGAAACAGTGGTGGAAGCTGAAGTTGAAGCGGAAGCAGAACCTGAAGCTGAAGCTGAATCTGAATTTGAATTTATACCAGACGCTGAATGATGCTGATAATTTGATAAATGCCAAAGGGTGCTGTGTGGAGAAATTCCACTTCGTGAGCACCCTTGGTTTTGTTTAAGCCTGCTGTATAATACACACGATGTCCATCGGTGACCAGCTCCGCCAAGCACGGGAAGCCCAGGCGATAAGCCTGGAAATGGCTGCCCAGGCGACGCATATTCGCTTGCGGTATCTGGAAGCGCTGGAAGCGAACCAATTCGATGTGCTTTCTTCATCTACACAGGTGCGTGGTTTTCTACGGGCTTATGGAGATTACCTGAAGTTAAATTCCAATGAGCTTATCCAGGCATTGGAAGGTGATTGGAAAAC
>CAVZSS010000004.1:0-102099 GCA_963777965.1 uncultured Chloroflexia bacterium
ACAAAATACCAGTCCTTTTCTTCACCCAATTAATGGGCATCGCCTTGGAGAAAAACCGGAGGACCTGGGGCTTTGACTGGATTGCTGACGCACGTCCAGCATTGGCAAAAATTGGTGTTGAAACACCTGAAGCAGCTGCAGAAGCTGCTCAGGCAGCCAAACCACGCAAACCTTCAGGATTACCTATGCCGCCCCCGCTCGCTAAAGCGGGTAAGTCATTCAATGCAAAAGAGGAGGCGAGCAAGTGAAGTCAAAAAACAACCGAAGCGTGTACAGTGTATGTATGTCATTGCGGTAGTAATATCGCCGGGGTGGTGGATGTTGCTGATGTCAGCTCATGGGCTGGTGAAAAAACTAGCCCAAAATGGCGTAGTAGTTTCCCACGATTACAAATTTATGTGCTCCAGTCTGGGACAGGAGCTGATTGAAAAGGATATCAAAGAGCTGGGCTTGACCCGTGTCGTTGTCGCTTCCTGTTCACCCCACCTGCATGAGCCTACCTTCCGCAATGCATGCGCACGGGCTGGTCTTAACCCGTATCTCTTTGAAATGTCCAACATTCGTGAGCAAGAAATTCATGGGTCACAACGGATAAGCTGGAAGCTACAAAGAAAGCAAAATCCCTCATAGCTGCAGCTGTTGGACGTGTTGTCCAGTCAGCAGCCGCTCAACTTCACTTTTTGTCCCCATTGATCCAACCGTGCTTTAGTCGTTGGTGGAGTATCACCCGTATCCAGGCAGCGCTGGAAATCGCCAACAGTGGTAATAAAGTCTTCCTGGTGGAACACCGAACCCTCAGTCGGTCGGCATTAGGCACAGTTCGATAAGACCTTCCCTACCCTGGACTGCTGAGCTTGCATTACCTTCACTCCCAAGATGTTCCGATGCAGGAAATCATAAGAATATCACTTTATTGACCTGGAGTGAAGTCGAGAAGGTTGAAGGATACATCCGGTAACTTTACCGTAACCATCCGAAAACGTGCCCGATTTATCGACCAGACTTTATGTACCGGTTGTGGTGTTGTACTGGGAAAAATGTCCAAAGAAAGTAGTCGACGATGTTTTTGAAGCCGGATTGGGTTATCAAAAAGCGATTGTATACACCTTTTCCACAAGCTGTGCCCAAGTACCCGGTTATCGACCATGAAAACTGTACATTTTTCCAGAAAGGCACCTGCAAAGCCTGCCGAAATTCTGTCCCACCGGTGATCAACTTTGAGCAGCAGGATGAAATCATCACCATCAAAGTAGGTAATATCATATTAGCTACAGGGTACGATTTGTTTGACGCCCCGGAAGGTACCCAATTACGGCTACGGTCGGTCTGGCAAATGTCTTCACCAGCCTGGAATTCGAACGCCTCACCAACGCAGCGGGACCCACTGGCGGCAAAGTCTTCCTCACGATGGAGTTATGTACCCAAGAGTGTTGGGATCATCCACTGTGTTGGTAGTTCGCGACAAGAATTACCACAACTACTGTTCTGCCATTTGCTGCATGCAGAGCCTCAAATTTTCCCACCTTGTTAAAGAAAAGACAGGTGGTGAGGTTTACCAATTTTACATTGACATGCGCACCCCGGCGAAAACTTACGATGAGTTCTACCAACGCATCATTCACGAGGGTGTGAACTTTGTCCGTGGAAAAGTTGCAGAAATTACTGATGCTGCTTACAGTCCTGAAGAGGAAGGCAAAATAATCATCCAGGTTGAGGATACACTGATTGGTAAACAGCGTCGTATCCCAGTTGATATGGTTGTTCTCTCCGCTGGTTTGGAAGCTCGTAAAGATTCCAACAAGTAGCCCAAAAGTTTGGTATCTCGTGTAGTTCCGACGATTGGTTTATTGAACGGCACCCCAAGCTAGACCCGGTTGCCACCATGACGGACGGTGTATTTGTTGCTGGTGCATGCCAAGGTCCTAAAGATATCCCTGCTAGTGTGGCGCAGGGTGCTGCAGCTGCTGCGCGTGTTCTCTCCATCATCGGACAAGGTGAGATCGAAATCGAGGCTGCCACAGCCATCGTGGACGATGTGACCTGTGTAGGCTGCACGCAATGTGTTTCATCATGCCCCTATCAAGCTATCGAGTTCCTGGCTGATAAGGGTAAAGCACATGTCATTGAAGCACTCTGCAAGGGTTGTGGCACATGTGTAGGCACCTGCCTGCCCAAATCTATCTCTCTCAAACACTTCACCGATGAGCAGATCGTTTCTGAGATGATCGGGGCAATGCAGGTGATGAAATCATTCGAATTAGTGGAGGTGGCGTGATGTACGAACCAAGTATCATCGGATTCCTATGTAATTGGTGTTCTTATCGCGGTGCTGATACAGCTGGCATGGCGCGCTTGAAATATCCGCCGAACGTCAAGATCATCCGGGTACCGTGCAGTGGGCGTATTTCCCCCGAACTCGTACTGCGCACATTTCGCGAAGGTGCAGATGGCGTCATGGTGCTGGGTTGCCATATCGGAGATTGCCACTATAGTACAGGCAACCACCGCACCGCTAAACGCATGCCAGTCTTAAAAAAATTACTTGAGTATACAGGCATAGACCCAGACCGATTAGATATTAATTGGGTATCCGCAGCAGAGGGTGAGAAATTCTCGATCGTTATAAAGGATTTCACTGAAAAAATCAGAGCCATGCCGCCCTTCATGGAGATAATGAAATGACCGATCGACTTTCTTCCCTACATGAAGCTATCGAGCAAGTTTTTCCGCAAGTAGAGGGTGTGCTCGCCATCAAGCGGGGTCCAGCAGGTATCGTTGCTCCTTACTTATTCTCGCCCGAACGTCCCGAAGAGCTAGAACTTCTAGAACTTTGGCCTAAGGAACCGGTACCCGATACCCTAAAAATCATCCAGCATGCTCATACCGATTCAAAGCTTGCTATTGTATGCCGAGGCTGCGAGGAACGTGGTATTGTTGAGATGTTCAAGCATTACCAGCTTAAATGGGATAATATCACCCTCATCGGTCTGCAATGCACACAAGAAGAAGCGGAATTCTGCCGCTGTGCTAAACCATACACCGTCCATGCTACCACCATCGTCGGCGATCCAATCCCAGGTGTACCAGACCCATTGACTGATCAGATCGCTGCAATGAGTCTGGAGGAAAAGCTGGCTTTCTGGAAAGAGGAGTTTGAACACTGCATTAAATGTTATGGTTGCCGTAATATCTGTCCACAGTGCTTCTGTAACATCTGCACATTGGAAGACGAAACATGGGTCGAGACAGGCCGCTTACCACTACCTAACCCATCCATGTACCACTTGATACGAGCAATGCACATGACCGCAAAATGCGTCGCCTGCCGGGAATGCGAAGAAACATGCCCTGCTGGTATCCCCATGGCAGTCCAGTTCCGCCTGATCGCCCGTGATGTTCAGGAGATGTTCTCCTATGAAACAGGCGCGAAATTGGATCAGAAACCACCACAACTTTTGGTGCTCGAAGAAGGTGAGTACCAACGGACCGGGTTACCACATTAAGGAGCGAAGTCAATGATCGAATATAAAAATGTTCTAACCACCTGTCCTTACTGCGGAACAGGTTGCGCCTTACACCTTCAGGTCCTTGATGGAGCATTAATAGGCGTGCTTCCTGCAAAAGGGCACCCAATCAGCGAGGGCAGTCTGTGTATCAAAGGCTGGAATGCCCATGCCTTTGTAAATCACAAAGATCGCCTGCAGACACCTTATATCCGTAAAAATGGAAAACTCGTCGAGGCAACTTGGGAAGAAGCCCTGACCCTGGTGGCTGAAAAACTTGGTGCCATTAAAGCTGAGAGTGGTCCGGATAGTATCGGTATTCTGTCCTCAGCCAAGTGCACAAATGAAGAAAACTATCTGCTCCAGAAGCTCGCTCGCGCGGTGATCGGAACGAATAATATTGATCACTGCGCCCGTCTCTGACACGCTCCCACTGTGGCCGGTCTGGCCGCATCATTCGGAAGTGGAGCAATGACGAATTCAATCCCCGAATTCGAAGAGTTTACCAACTGCTTCTTAATTATTGGCTCAAATACATCTGAAGGTCATCCATTAATTGCTACGCGTGTGCTCAAAGGTCAGAAGCGTGGCGCTAAAATCATTGTACTAGACCCGCGTAAGAATCAAATAGGTCATTGGGCAGATATCTTTTACACCTTCCGCCCCGGTAGCGATGTTGCTCTTTTCAATGGGCTGATGAATGTGATCATCAGCGAAGGGTTAGCTGACGAGGCATTCATAGCCGAGCGTACAGAAGATTATGAAGCGCTCAAGACACTGGTTGCAGAATATACCCCAGACAAGGTGGCTGAAATCACGAACGTACCAGCGGATGGTATTCGCGAGATTGCACGCACATACGCCAAGGGGAAACCTGCTGCGATCATATATGCTATGGGAATTACGCAGCACACTACAGGTGTTGACAATGTCAAATCCACTGCAAACCTTGCCATGCTATGCGGAAATATGGGCATCCCTGGTGGCGGTGTCAATCCACTACGCGGACAGAATAATGTTCAAGGCGCATGCGATATGGGTGCTCTACCCAACGTTTACTCTGGATACCAAGCTGTTACCATCCCGGATGTTCAGAAGAAATTCCAGGATGCCTGGGGATCGACCAGCCCATTGACCGTTGGACTGACGGTTACTGAGATGGTTCATGAAGCATCAGAAGGTAAAGTGCGCGCCCTTTTCGTGATGGCGGAAAATCCGATGATCTCTGACCCAGACCTCAATCACGTGCGCCACTGCCTGGAACAAACCGAATTTCTGGTAGTCCAGGATATCTTCATGACTGAGACAGCCGAGATGGCTCATGTGGTTTTACCAGGCACATCTTTCGCTGAAAAAGATGGTACTTTCTCAAACACTGAGCGGCGTGTCCAACGCGTGCGCAAGGCTATCCCAGCCCATCGGTAAACTCTAAAGAAGATTGGGTAATTATTTGCGAACTGGCAAAGAAAATGGGTGCTCAAGGATTTGATTTCAATACTCCATCGGAAATCATGTCCGAAATCAACCGCCTTACCCCTTCCTACGGTGGGATCACTTACGAGCGTTTGGAAGAACTTGGCTCGTTACAGTGGCCTTGCCCAACTGTTGACCATCCTGGGACAGTCTTTCTCCACAAAGGTAAGTTTGCCCGCGGTCAGGGAAAATTCTTTGCCCTCCCATTCAAAGAACCAGCTGAGATGCCGGACGATGAATATCCTTTCACCCTCACCACCGGGCGAATCATGTTCCACTTCCATACTGGCTCAATGACCCGTCGTTCAGCGAAACTGCACAGTGAAGTGCCTGAAGCTTATGTCGAAATTAATATAAATGATGCTCAAAAAATCGGTCTCAACGGGCACAGGTATGTGCGTGTTTCGAGCCGACGGGGTCAAATTGAGCTTGGTGTGCGCGTTACCGATGATATCAAGCGCGGTGTAATTTTCATTCCATTCCACTTCGCCGAAGCTGCTGCAAATATTTTAACTAATTCAGCTATCGACCCTGTCGCTAAGATCCCAGAATACAAAGTTTGCGCGGTAAAGGTCGAAGTAGCAGAGTAAATAGTGGTCTTGACCTGTCCGGTCGACTATATACAACCTTAAGGAGAAAGTATATGGATGTTCGTAAAATTTTTGAATATGCTTTACAACGTGAATATGAAGGCAAGCACTTCTTTGAAGAAAATTCCGTACGCCTCAATAACGCTGTTGCCGCGAGTGCATTTAAAGAATTAGCTGCTGAGGAACAAAAACACATCGAGTTTATACAAACGCAGCTTGCTTCATTGGATAAAGGTCAGCTTTCAAGCGCTGCCCTGGCTAAAGAACTGAATGGAGCAGGCTTCTTCTCTGCCAGAGCTGGCACAATGAGATGCTCGATCAGATCGGTATTGGAAGCCATGGTTCCAGACTTACCTGTGTTGCGAACTGCCTACCTGATTGAAAGGGATTTCGCTGACTTTTACGAGAATTCTTCACAACAAGCTGATGGTGAAGCAAAAAAAGTGCTGGAGATGCTTGCCAAATGGGAACGTGGGCATGAGGTACTATTCAAAAACATGCACGACAAAGCATATGAAGTATACAACCAGATGCCCTGGGGAGGTTAAGAGTAATCCATGAATTCCCGCACCCCTTTACCAAAATCCATGCACTACCGTGCAGGAAGATGGGAAACACTGGGAAATGGGATAATTGTTGAGACACCAGTCACATTAACGGTTAATGGACAGGTCTGGTTGACATTAATGTGCACCCCAACCGACCTGGAAGCACTAGCTGTTGGATTTCTTTATAATGAAGGTGTGATAACAAGCAAAGCAGATATCGAATTGGTGAAAGTATGCCCGCTCTGGCGATAATGTGGATGTCTGGCTAAAAAACTCCGTGGAACAACCACAGCAGTGGCGGCGCACATCTGGATGCACAGGCGGGGCTTCTGCAGTTTCATTGGAAAAAGTACACCCCGAACTTAAAGATGGCCTTTTACTGACTCCCCAGACAGTGCATGCATTAATTAAATCCCTGGCGGAAGCGCAGGTATTATACCGAGAGGTCGGTGGCGTTCACACTTCAATTTTATGCGATGGGGAAGGAGTTGTTGTTTCAGCGGAAGATATAGGCAGGCATAACTCTTTGGATAAAATTGCCGGTATTTGTTTATTAAAAAATATTGAGCTTGCTCGCAAATTCCTGGTCACGACTGGTCGTATCAGTTCGGAAATGATCCAGAAAGCTGCCCGAATAGGTGCGGCGGTTGTAATCTCTCGCACCTCAGCAAGCTCGCTGTCCGTTAACCTTGCAGATAAATGGGGGATTACTTTAATTGGTTATGCACGCCATGATCAGTTTGTCGTTTATACACACCCAGAACGGATGAAGCAACAAAGCATGGTTATCGCATAGCATTCCCGTTGGAGGAGGAGTGACCTAAAGAGATACTATCAATCGTAGCACCCAATATCATCCACACAAAAAATCATATATCTAAGGAGACTTTCTATGAGTGACCAAATTTCGTTTGATGCTCTACTACCACCAGCGATGGCTACAAAAGCAGAAGATCTGGGGGTCAAGAAGGCTAACCTGAAATTCCTCAATATGTTCCTCCTGGCTGTTCTGGCTGGTGCATTCATTGGCATCGGCGCCATCTTTGCTACGACCACCGCTGCTGGCAGCTCAACATTACCATACGGAGTTGCTCGATTTCTCGTTGGCCTTACCTTTACTGTCGGCCTGATCCTGGTTGTTGTCGGTGGAGCGGAATTGTTCACCGGTAATACTTTGATCACCATGGCATTTGCAAGTGGTAAAGTCACCATCTTACAACTGCTGCGAAATTGGGTGATTGTTTATGCGGGTAACTTTGTGGGTGGCGTACTGACCGCTTATCATTGTATTTCTGGGGAAGCAATACGCATTTGGCGGTGGCTCCATTGGTTTGGCTGCCTTGAACATTGGTGAGGCAAAAACTGCCCTGCAATTCATCCCAGCAATAGCACTGGGGATCATGTGTAATGCCCTGGTCTGCATGGCCGTCTGGATGTGTTATAGCGCTCGCAGTGTGGCAGATAAGATTCTCGCGATCATCCCACCTATCGCCTGCTTTGTTGCTGCTGGATTTGAGCACAGCATCGCAAATATGTATTTCATCCCAGTTTCATTATTTATCAAATATATGGGAGACCCGGCTTTCTTTACAACCATCGGTAAGACTGCCGCAGATTTTCCCCACCTCACCTGGTCAAACTTTTTTATTGCAAATTTAGTTCCCGTGACCATCGGTAATATCATTGGTGGTGGAGTTATGGTCGGATTGATGTATTGGACTATATATCAACGCAAAGCGAAGGCTTAGAATTTTTGATATACCATGTCTGTCAGATATGTACATATCTGGCAGACATGCTGGTTGAAGTGTCTTCAATTTGATTGCTTAGTTTGGTAGAAAAAAAATCGAAAAAACTCTTATCTACAGATTTCTTCTGGTTTTTAGCGTGAGTGCTACGGGTAAGTAGGTTTAAGACTACAACCGAACCGTAACAAGTTTAATTTATTATAGCCACCTGATCTCTCCTGGTGGGCTCTTACTGCAATTATCTGCTGGAAAATTTGCCAGCATTTCTGAAAATACGTAAATAAAGCTAAGGAGAAACACACATGATTTCACCAGAGATATTAAAGCGTTACCCATTCTTTGGTTCCTTTTCTGATGAACAGGTCAAAGCGTTAGCAATGATTGCTGAGGAGAAGTCATTTGGAAAAGGGACGGTTATATGTGAGGAAGGAAAACATGCCGATGCATTTTATCTCCTTATTAATGGTGGGATAAGCTTATACTACATATCTGAAGATGAATACCACCCAGAAACTCGCAAGCAATTCCTGGTCGGTGAAATAAATCCGGGGGAAGTTTTTGCAATCAGCGCGTTGATCGAACCACACATTTATTCTACGACCGTATACGCCGACAAAGACAGCCAGGTGTTGAAGTTTGATTCTATAGATTTACATGATTTGATCCAAAAGGATCCGATGGTAAATTGCATATTGATGCAAAAAATTGCCATAGCGTTGATGGAACGACTCACCTTCGTACGCGTGCAATTGGCTGCTGCCTGGGCGAAATAATGATATAAATACTACGAGGAGCGCATGGTATGGTTACCAAAGAAGATCTTATCTACCGGCAGGTATTTACCCTAAAAGATGGGGCACGGATCTTAATTCGTCCCCTGATTCAAGATGATCGCCAGGCATTAATCGATTTATTTGGACCTGTCTCATCGGATGATGTTCGATACATGCGCCATGATGTCAGAGATAGCCAGGTAATAAGCTCATGGGTAGACGGTCTGGATTACACCAAGGTATTTCCATTGGTTGCTGTTTTTGGCAGCCGGATTGTTGGGTTGGCATCTTTACATCTCAACCAGGGACCTGCCCGTCACCGGGCGGAGGTTCGAGTATTTCTTCCCAAGGATTTCCGTCACCGTGGCGTAGGTAGCAGATTGCTTCAGGGTTTGGTTGAATTAGCTAAACGGCATAATCTATACATGGTTGAAGCTCAAATCCCAAGTGACCAGACACCCATCATCCGTTCTTTCCAAAATCTTGGGTTTGAACCAAAGACCGTATTTGATGATTATTTCATGCTTCCGGATGGTGAACTACGTGATGTTTCCCATTTAATTCTTCGATTAAGAGCATCGGATGATCAGTTCTAGATCAGGTTTGATATAACTAAAACAATATCTTCTCAGGAGGATGCATTCATCAAGGATACCTTATTGTTTGCATACATATCAGGAAAATTTATATCCTTTGGAGGAATTTATGCAAAAAGTTAATTTTGAAACTCCCGCTCTGTACGGTGATCACCATGTGTTGGAAATAAGGCGAATTCTTTTAGCGTTGCCCGGTGTAGTTGATGTATATGCCAGCAGTGCCTTTCAAATCGTTGAAGTCACATACGATCCTGAAAAAACGAATGATTTAGAGATAGCTATGAAACTTGATGAAGCTGGTTATTTGGGTGAGTGGACAGTACCGATCGAAGCCGGGGCTACTGCCTATCATGCTGCAGCAGGATTAAAACCATATTTTCGCCACACTGCTGCGTACGAACAAACTCGTTTAGTGGTCAGCTTTGCACAAAATGTATCCTACCTCGGAAGGCCGCTCTGGCCATGCCCGGGGATGGGTGTAATTTCTAAGCCGATGGAGGATTAATAATGGTACTTAAAGGTAAACGGAGTCAAGAGGAAAGAACATCAGACCCAGCCGCCCAGGAGATGCTTATCCGGGCAGATGAACTGGGTATCGGAACAGCATTTAGCCGGGCAGAGGAGATGGCTCCCTGCAATATTGGTGGAGCGGGTATGTGCTGTAAGCAATGCGGAATGGGACCATGCCGGTTGACCAAAGAAGGACAGGTTGGGGTATGTGGTGCGACCATTGATACCATTCAAGCCCGAAATCTGGTGCGTGCCATTGCAGCCGGCTCGGCTGCCCATTCGGATCATGGGCGTGATATGGCATTCACCCTCAAAGCTGTTGCGAATGGTGAAACGGAAGGATATATCATCCGCGACGTTGCAAAATTACGCAATATCGCATCAATCTATGGGATCAAAATTGAAGGTCGTTCACCCAATGAAGTCGCCAATGATCTAGCAGACCTATATATCTCTCAGTTTGGTCAGCAAAAAGGGGAAATCATTTGTATCAAGCGGGCACCTGCCAAGCGCCAGAAATTATGGCGTGAGCAAGGTGTGGTACCACGTGGGGTTGATCGGGAAGTTGTAGAAGCACTACACCGTACCCATATCGGCGACGATCAGGATGCCATTCATATTTTACAACATGCTATCCGCACAGGCTTAGCTGATGGTTGGGGTGGTAGCATGATGGCGACGGACATATCGGATATCTTATTCGGCACGCCCGCACCACTGCTTGGACAGGCGAACCTGGGTGTCTTGAAAGATGATATGGTCAATGTCGTTGTCCATGGTCATGAACCAACACTCAGCAACATGATCGTAGCTGCTTCACAGGATCCTGAAATCATTGAATACGCCAAACAGGCTGGTGCAAAAGGTATCAACCTCTCCGGGATTTGCTGCACCGCCAACGAAATCCTGATGCGCCAGGGTATTCCTGCTGCAGGGAACTTTTTACACCAGGAATTGGCCATTATGACTGGCGCAGTCGAATCCATGGTTGTCGATGTACAATGCATCATGCAATCCCTGGTGGCATTAGCCAGCAACTTCCATACTATGATTATCACCACCTCCCCGAAAGTTCAGATCAAGGGAGCCACGCACATCGAATTTGATGAGCATAAAGCTCTAACAATTGCCAAACAAATCTTACGTGCTTCAATCGATAACTATAAAAACCGTGGCAAGATTCATATCCCGCAGTTTCGTGAAGATCTTATCCCTGGTTTTTCGCATGAGTATATCAACTACATGCTAGGTGGTAGCTACCGGGCTTCATTCCGGCCATTAAACGATGCAATTATGACAGGTCGTATCCGTGGTGTTGCAGCCATTGTCGGTTGCAATAATCCACGCAGCAAACAGGATTATTTACATACTTATGTAACTCAGGAATTACTCAAGCAAGATGTCCTTATCGTGGAAACTGGGTGTGGTGCGATCGCTTCAGCGAAATTCGGTCTGCTGCTTGGCGAAGCCGGATTAGATAAGGTAGGTCCAGGTTTACGGGAAATTTGCGAGACAGTGGGCATTCCCCCCGTTCTCCATATGGGCTCATGTGTGGATAATACCCGCATTCTTACCGTGCTTACGCAAATGGTTGCAGAAGGTGGTCTTGGAGATGATATCGATCAGATTCCAGCTGTTGGTTTAGCACCTGAATGGATGAGTGAAAAAGCACTCGCTATTGCTACCTATTGTGTTGCTTCTGGTGCTTATGTCATCTTCGGAGGTGCAAGCCCCGTCAGTGGTATGCCTGATCGTGTATCAGACAGTGATGTCGTTCTGAAATACATCAGCACCGAAGGCTGGGAAAAGCTTTATGGTGGGAAGCTGGAATTTGTTAATGACACAGATGAGATGATTCGCAGGTCTTTAGATCATATCGATAAAAAACGTGCTGCGCTTGGCTTGCCAGTTTATGACCCCGCACGATTTGGTCGCAGTGGTGATGCCCGAATGCTCGAATATGAAAAACTGCCCGTTGCAGAGCGAAGGCAGAAAATCTACGGTACCGCTGCCGATTAAGCGGGAAGAGACAATCCGGAGGACTTATGTCACGTTACATTGCTACAAGAGCGATCCGGGGTGCCAACGCCCTGGTGACCGAAGCAGAAATAATGTTAAATCAAGCATTGAAGGAGAAAGGACCGGACACACCTGTCTCTTTCCCCAATACAGCATACTACATCCCGGTTATCGGTGGTATGACTGGAGTACAGGTTGAAAAGCTAGGTCAGTTACAGCAAGTAATCGATCATGCACGTGGTTTGCTCCATCCAACTCCATCCAATCATAAATGGACTCCCTACCTTGGAGAAACTCTCGATAGTGGGATGGCAACCTTACTTGCTGCTGAAACAATTGAGGTAATCCGATTTATCTATGGTTTACAGCCTGAACCGATGCCTGGGATCACCTTAGCTGGTGCTACCCAATATGGGGATCAAAATGGCTCCGGGCATCTCAATGGTCCAATTGATGATATCCGCCTGCGTGCTTGGGGCATTCAATTGGTTGATGGTCGTATGCCGGGGTTTGCAGCCATTGTCGGTGCAGCCAAATCCAATGAAATTGCAGTCAAGATCGTTCGCGAGCTACAGCGGCGTAATATCTTGTGCTTCCTCTCTGGTAATGTCAATGGGAGGAGTATTATCCATCAATTGATGGAAGAAGGCGTCGAGTTAGGCTACGATACTTATACAGTTCCCTTCGGTACCGACACAATCAGTGCCATCTACGCCCTCGGCTTCGCCACCCGCTCAGCCCTTACCTTTGGTGGTCTTAAAATGGGACAGGCGCGCGAAATTCTACTCTATAACCGTGCGCGTGTATTCGCCTTCGTTCTGGCCTTGGGAGAGGTGGATGATCTAAAGTATGCTGCAGCTGCGGGAGCCATCAACTATGGTTTCCCAGTCATTGCTGATACCGTCATCCCGGAGATTCTGCCAACTGGTGTAACTACATTTGAACATGTGGTCAGCATGCCATTTGAAGAGATCGACGGCAAAGATGACTTAGAACGAGCTGAACGCCTGGTGCAAAAATGCATTGAGGTACGTGGAGTCAAGCTTAAATTAACCGAAGTACCCGTTCCTGTACCGTACGGCTCAGCATTTGAGGGTGAAGTTGTGCGGCGGAATGATATGCGCGTTGAGTTCGGTGGAAAGAACGCGCGCTGTTTTGAATATCTCGAAATGGCTGACCTTGAGAATGTTGTGGATGGAAAAGTAGAAATTAGTCGGTCCTGACTTCTCGAATATTCCTCCCCAAGGATACATGGACATGGGCATTGTCGCCCAAGTAGCTGGACGTCAGATGCAAAAAGACTTTGAGCCAGTTCTCGAGCGTCAATTCCACTATTTTGTCAACGGTGCTTCAGGCATCCAACACATCGGTCAGCGTGATATCGCTTGGATTCGTATCTCCAACGCGGCTGCAGACAAAGGATTCAACCTTGAGCACTTCGGCAAAATCCTGCATGCACGCTTCCACGCTGATTTTGGGGCAATTGTGGATAAAGTCCAGGTGACAATTTATACCGACCCATCAAAAGTTGAAGAATGGCTTGGAAAAGCACGTGCGGCTTATGATTACCGTAATAAACGCCTGGCAGATTTAACCGATGATAAAGTGGAAGAATTCTATTCCTGCACCTTGTGCCAGTCCTTTGCTCCCAACCATGTATGTGTGGTCAGCCCTGAACGTTTGGGATTATGTGGTGCATACAACTGGTTGGATTGCAAAGCTTCCTTCAGCATTAATCCTACAGGACCCAACCAGCCAATCAAGCTGGGTAGATTGATTGATCCGAAGAAGGGTTATTGGTCAGGGACCAACGAATACGCGACGATAGGCTCGCATGGTGTGGTTAATGAAGTTACCATGTACTCGATCATGGAAAATCCAATGACTGCCTGTGGATGTTTTGAATGTATATGTATGCTCATCCCGGAAGCCAATGGAATAATGGTCGTCAGCCGTGAAGATCCGAGCATGACACCTGCTGGAATGACCTTCAGCACATTGGCTGGAATAGCTGGGGGTGGCTTGCAAACCCCTGGTGTGATGGGGGTGGGTAAGTTCTATCTGACAAGCCCAAAGTTCATCTCAGCTGATGGTGGTTTCAAACGCATAGTTTGGATGAGCAGTGTCCTTAAAGAAATGATGGCTGATGAATTCAAGATCGTGGCAGAACGAGAAGGTGATCCTGATTTACTCAATAGAATTGCTGATGAACGTAATGTAACTACTGTTGATGAGCTCCTTACTTGGTTGGCAGAACACGAACATCCTGCCATGACCATGGAGTCAATGTTCTAATGACAAATCAGTTATAGAAAAGGAGTGAGACATATGCCTATAGATATACCAAAGGATAATTGGCCTGGTACAGTTCGAACGGTTACGATCGGTTCCACAGTTGCTGATGGTGGAACCCGTACCTCTACTGTTACAGTGGGTGGTCAAAAAAATCTTCCCTTCCTGCATTTCGAAAATAAAGCACCTAATCGCCCGGTGGTTGCAATCGAAATCAAGGACCGCCGTCCTGATGATTGGTCAGCTTTATTGCTGGAAGCATGGGGAGATGTCATTAATGATCCAGTAAAATGGGCGAAAGCTGCAGAAGATGCTGGTGCTGACCTGATCCAACTAACGCTTAGCCTCACAGATTCAAATGGCAATCCATCGAGTCCGGATGCTGCGGTGAAAACTGTTAAGGATATTTTAGCCGCGATTGGACTACCTCTGATGGTTTTCGGTCCTGGGCAGGCAGAAGCCGATAATAACCTGTTAGTAGCTGTCGCAGAAGCGACCAAGGGTGAGAGATTGGTATTGGGCATTGCAGAGGACAAGAACTATCGCACCATCATAGCTACTGCCATGGCAAATGGACACCTGGTAAGTGCACGTTCTCCAATGGATGTAAACCTTGCAAAGCAATTGAATATCCTCATATCTGATATGGGGATGCCTCTCGATCGCGTCCTGATGGATCCAACAACAGGCGCACTGGGATATGGTATTGAGTACGGTTTCTCTGCCATGGAACGGCTTCGACAGGCTGCCTTACAGGGTGACGCAATGACTCAAATTCCCATGATTGTTACACCTGGCTATGAAGCCTGGAAAACCAAGGAAGCAAAGGTGGAAATTGGCGTGCCTTCAGCTTGGGGTGACTGGTTGGAACGTTCTATCAACTGGGAAACCTTAACTGCAATGACATTGATTGAAGCAGGTGCTGATATCGTTGTCCTGCGCCACGCAGAGAGTGTCCGACGGATTAAGTTAGCGATAGCAGACCTTATGGCTGCTACTTATTCGCTTTCATGATCCGAAAGAAGCAGAATCAAACAATAACAACGGAGATGGAATATGGCTCTGACTGGTATTCAAATCTATAAATTACTACCCCAAACTAATTGTAAAGAATGTGGTTTTCCAACCTGCCTGGCGTTTGCTATGAAACTGGCAGCGAAACAAGTAGAATTATCTGCCTGTCCATATGTCACCCCAGAAGCAAAAACGCAGCTGGCTGAATCAGCCGCTCCTCCTATCCGCCTTGTAGCTCTAAAATCTGGCAGTTTTGAAGCAAAGGCAGGTAATGAGGTTGTTCTATTTAGGCATGAAAAAACCTTTTATAACAAACCAGGTATATTTATTCGGGTCTACGATAATCAAACTGCAGACGCAATAAAGACAATGGCTGCTGAAGCCAGCGCATATGCAGTCAATTATGTTGGGATGGATCTGACCGTGGATGGTTTTGCAGTGGCTTCTACCTCTGGCGATCCGAATGCATTCACTGCTGCAGTTCAAGCTGTACGCGAGGTAAGTAAACGGCCAATCATCTTGATGAGCCGTGAAGCGAACGTAATAAAAGCTGGATTGAATGTACTAAAAGATGAAACACCTTTGATCTATGGTGCTGATGCAAAAAATTGGGAAGCATTTGCTAATTTAGCAAAAGAAAGTAAATCTGCTTTAGGCGTCGTAGCTGGCTCTTTGGCAGAAATGGCTGAATTAACAGAAGCGATCAAGGCAGCTGGAATTGAAGACATTGTAATTGATCCAGGTGGACGCGATCTCGGAACAGGATTAGCAATCGGTACAACCATCCGTCGCTTGGCTGTAAAGAAGAATTTCCGTGCACTCGGTTTCCCAGTGATAACCTTCCCAGGTGATGTAAGTGACCCAGGTATGGAAGCCGTCCAGGCAGCTCAGGCGATTACAAAATATGCCGGTTTTATCGTTCTGGATCATTTCAACCCATCCACGATATACCCACTCCTGGTCTTGCGCCAAAACATCTATACAGATCCGCAAAAACCCATCCAGGTACAACCGGGTATTTATGAAATTAACGCTCCTAAACCTGAATCTCCTGTATTGGTGACAACCAACTTTAGTATCACCTATTTCAGTGTCGCCAACGAAGTAGAAGGATCAGGTTTGCCTGCCTGGTTGTTGGTGACGGATGCTGAAGGAATGAGTGTATTAACCGCTTGGGCTGCGGGTAAATTTGATGCCGAAAGGATAGCCAAGGCAGTAAAAGGATTCAATGTTGGGGATAAGGTTTCCCGTAAACGTGTCGTTCTACCCGGCCATGTAGCTGTTCTATCTGGTGAACTGGAAGCTGAGTTGCCCGATTGGGAAATCCGGGTTGGTCCACGTGAGGCTGTTGATTTACCAGCATTTATGAAACAGGCGCTATAACATCATTGTTGGCTGGTAGTGTCTGGTGATTCAAATAATATGTATTCGAGAGTAAACGTGTAATCCACATGTCTGAACACACGGTGACTTTTGATATCGCTAAAAAGCCAGTGCGCGTTTCTACCGGCACCTTGCTTAGTGAGGCAGCGCGCCTGGCTGGGGTGGATATCGGACAACCGTGTGGCGGACAAGGTCGCTGTGGTCGTTGTGCTGTTCAAGTAACAAAGGGGGATGTACGCCGACGAAGTTCTCTGCGGTTAAGTACAGAAGACGTATCCAACGGGTATGCATTGGCTTGCCAGTCTGTTGTTGAAGGTGATATCTCTGTTACTGTCCCACCTCAGGAAAAGATCGAACGCCGGCTCACAACCGATCGGACAGCAATTGAGGTATCGGTCCCGCTGGATTATGATCCTTTATACGCTCAGACCGTCCGTCGCATCGTCCTCAGACTCTCACCACCCCGCATGGATGATCAAAGGGATGATTGGGGACGGCTTAAGACTGCCTTACGCCAGAAAGCTGGCATTGAAAATATCGGGGTATCGCTTAATCTCCTGCAACAAATAGGCACCATATTGCGTGATAACTCTTGGCAGGTAACTGCGATCACTGATGCTCATGTTGAGATCGATGGTCGCAGGACAGATGAACGCCTGGTGGCATTAATTGCCGACATTGTGCCAGAAGAAGATCCGATGTATGGTCTTGCTATTGATATTGGCACAACAACTGTCACTGTTTGGCTGGTTGACCTGATCACTGGTAAAGTGGAAGCGCAAGCATCAGAATATAATGATCAGATCAGCCGGGGCGAAGATGTAATCTCTCGCATTATCTTCTCAAGCAAAAATGGCGGCCGAGAAGAACTGCAGAATCGTGTGCTCGATACCATCAATCAGCTGGTTGGTCAGGTATGCAAACGGGCTAAGGCAAAACCACAGGACATAGTTAAAGCCACAGTGGCAGGCAACAGTACCATGACCCATCTTTTTTTGGGTATCCCAGCTTTAAGTATTCGACTATCTCCATTTATTACAGCCGTTAACCAGCCACCTATTATCACTGCAGGCACAATTGGACTGGCGATTAATTCTGAAGCAACGGTGGATTGCCTGCCTGGTGTGGCGAGTTATGTTGGGGCAGATATTAGCTCAGGCGTCCTGGCTTGTAAAATGGATGAAACCGAAAAATTAACCCTGTTCCTCGATGTGGGTACCAATGGTGAAACCGTCCTGGGGAGCCGTGAGTGGTTGGTCACTTGTGCATGCTCTGCTGGACCGGCATTTGAGGGTGCAGGCGTTCTTCATGGTATGCGGGCTACGAAAGGGGCAATTGAAGAATGTTGGATTTCCGGTGAGAACTCTCCCCACCCATTAGAGCCCACATTTCGGGTGATTGGGAATACAAAACCGCGCGGCATGTGTGGAAGTGGGTTAATCTCTCTTCTTGCTGAGATGTTCCTGACAGGTGTGGTAGATAAAGGCGGGATGATCAACTTGGATCTGGCTGAAATCAATCCACGCATCCGAGAGAGTGAGCACGGTCCTGAATACGTCATCGCTTGGGGAAGTGAGACAGAAGGAGGTCAGGATATCGCTATCAACAATGTCGATATTGATAACTTAAAACGCGCCAAAGCAGCAATTTATGCTGGTTTTACTGTTCTGGCGCAAAGTGTGGGTGTGCCATTAGACATGGTAGAACAAATTTTGATTGGTGGCTCCTTCGGAAAATACATCAATGTCGAAAAAGCAGTGCAAATCGGGTTGCTCCCCGATATGCCATGGGATCGTTTTAAATTCTTGGGTAATACCTCGGTGCAAGGTGCCTATCTGGCCTTATTAGATTGGCGAAACCGTGATCGCGTTAGAGATATTGCTTCACAAATGACTTATATCGAGTTATCGGCTGACAACACATTTTATGATGCCTTCATGTCTGCAATGTTCCTACCACATACCGATTTAGCTAGTTTTCCAAGCGTTGCAGCCGCAGTTGAAAATAAATCTTAAATCAAACAACCAAAGTCTAAGGAGGTCAAATGTATATCATCGGTGAAAATATCCATATTCTTTCAGATAAGGTGAAAGAAGCCATCAAAGTGAAGGATGCAAAATTCTTTCAAGAACTTGCTGTCAAACAAGTGGAGGCTGGGGCTCAAGCACTGGACCTGAATTTGGGTCCACGTAAAAATGATTGGATGGATATGTTCCCTTGGATTGTCAAGACTGTGGAAGCTGTCGTGGATGTACCACTTTCCATAGATACGATCAATATCCTTGGGGTAGAGGCAGCTTTGAAGACAGTCACCAAAGCCCAGCCAATCATCAACTCCGTTTCTGCTGAACCTGAGCGCTTGGAGAAAGTGCCCCTGCTGGCTAAGCAGTACAATGCTCGTCTGGTTGCCCTGACAATGGGGACAAGTGGAATTCCGATCGCAGCAGATGAGCGCGTCAATATCGCAGTTGAGAAGCTCATCCCACGCATGATGGAAATCGATTACCCCATGGAAAACCTGATTATTGACCCATTGGTCCTGACCGTCTCAGGTTGCCAGCAATATTGCCCTCATCTGATTGAGACTGTACGCACACTTCAATTCGCCTGGGATCCACCTCCGGCAATCTCTGTGGGATTATCAAATGTTTCCAATGCCGTTCCACGCGAAGGAAGACCGTTGATCAATCGTGTCTATTGCGCCATGTTGATGGGTGTAGGATTGAACATGATGATCGCTGATCCGCTTGATGAAGATCAAAACGAGACCATCCGTATCATCGAACAGCGCGATGCCAGCACACCTGTCGGACGCCTGTACTTAAAGATTGCTGACCGTATTGCCGCCATGGAAGAGCCTCAACCAGAAGACGTTGACATGTCTGACCCAGAGCAAGTAGCGATCTGGAAAACTATACAAATATTGCTAGATAAAGTCATCTATGCTGATGGCTATTTGCAACAATAGGAGAATAATTATGACCAATCAAAAACAGTTAAATGTGGACGAGCTTTTGGCAAAGGCGAAAAAACCTGCCGCAGATGCCATGGTTCTGCATCCCTTCTACAAAGGTAAAGTTGAGACTGCTCTAAAATGCTGTGTGCGTGATTTCAATGATTTCGCCATCTGGTATACCCCGGGAGTGGCAGCACCATGCCGGGCAATTGAGGCGGATCCAGAAAAAGTATATGAATATACTAATAAATGGAATACTGTGATTGTCGTCAGCGATGGCACACGCGTGCTTGGTTTGGGTGACATCGGCCCAAAAGCTGGGTTGCCCGTCATGGAAGGCAAAGCATTGCTTTATAAATATCTTGGCGGCGTCGATGGTGTCGCCATCATGCTCGATACCAAAGATCCGGATGCCATCATCAATACAACCTTGATGCTCCAGCCAGGGTTCGGTGGGGTGAACCTGGAAGATATCTCTAATCCAAAATGCTTTTATATTTTGGATACCTTGCGCGAAAAAGCGGAGATTCCCATCTGGCACGATGACCAACAGGGGACAGCTACGGTCACGCTTGCCGGACTGATCAATGCCCTCAAGGTGGTTGGAAAAGATAAGGAAAAAGTGAAGATTGCCTTCATCGGTGTGGGTGCTTCCAATGTAGCCATCTCACGCTTGATTTTCAGCTGGGGTGTAGACCCTGCTAATTGCTTAATGGTGGATAGCAAAGGCATCCTTGGTAAGCATCGTAAAGACCTTGAGATGCGCAAGGCCGAATATGTGGATAAATGGAAGTTATGCCAGATCAACTAATATTGAGAATCGCGAAGGAAATATCCCCGATGCAATCAAGGGTGCGGATGTCATCGTTGCCCTCTCCCGCTCTGGCCCGGGTGTGATTTTACCTGAATGGATTGAAACGATGGCGAACGATTCTGTTGTTTTTACCTGCGCAAATCCCGTTCCAGAAATATGGCCATGGGAAGCCAAGGCTGCTGGTGCAGCCGTTGTCGCTACGGGTCGCTCTGACTTTGATAATCAGGTCAACAACTCACTCGGTTTTCCAGGTATCTTCCGGGGAACCCTGGATGTACGTGCCCGTACGATCACCGACGAAATGTGCTTTGCTGCAGCAAAAGCCCTGGCAGACCATGTTGGTACCAATCTTACCGCTGATCACATTTTACCCAACATGGATGATTGGGAAGTATTCCCTCGTGAAGCTGCAGCTGTGGCTGTGAAAGCTCAGGAACAAGGGCTCGCACGTATACAAATGACATACGATGAAGAATTCAAGAATGCAACGGACATCATCGGGCGATCTCGCAATCTGACCCAAATGATGATGAAAGATGGCTTCATTGGCAAACCACCAGTATAACTTAGAGAGGATAACAACGAGGTGAATTATGTATGATTTAATTGTCGTCGGCGGTGGACCTGCGGGATTGACTGCTACAATTTATGCTATCCGGAAGCGCTTAAACGTCCTGCTCATCACGAAAGACTTGGGTGGTAAAACAAATTTCCGCCTCGCCCTACCTTGGGTTGAAGATTATCAGGTTATCAAAGGTCTGGAAATTGTAAACAAATTCAAGAGTGAGCTTGAATATCTTGAATTTGCCCGGCACATGGAACCTGCAGATAAGATCATCCGCAAAGAAAAAGGATTTATCGTCAAGACACGGGGGGGTGGTGACCTGGAAACCAAAGCTGTCATCATAGCAACAGGTACCAGGCAACAGCTTCTAAACGTCCCGGGAGAAAAAGAGTTCATCATGCGTGGTTTATGTTACTCTGCCCTAAGTTATGCGCCATTATTCATTGATAAGTCAACGGTAGTCATTGGTGATGGAGACTTGGCTCAGAGATCCACAGCAGAACTTGCCACGGTTGCAAAACACGTCACCCTGGTCTGCCCGGCGGATAAACTCATAGTGACCAATGTAAATGAAAAATTGAAGGTCGCACCCAATGTCACTATCCTGGAAGGTCATCAGGTAATCGAGGTTAAAGGTGACGATTATGCAAAAAGCCTGATTGTGAAAGATAAGAAAGGCAAAACCATCGAGCTTAAAGCAGATGGAACCTTTGTGGAGATGGCATTGGTTCCTAATTCTCAGATCGTCGCTGATTTTGTAGCATTGGATGAGCAGAAGCGCATCATCATTGACTGTGGTAACCATACCAGCGTACCCGGTATATTTGCTGCTGGGGATGTAACCAATACATACGCTGAGCAGGTACTGGTGGCAGTTGGTGAGGGAGCAAAAGCAACCCTGAGCGCATACGAATATCTGCTACCATTGCTTTAATTCAGATTTCCGGAGGGGAGTGGTAAGACCTCCACTCCCCTCGTCAACCTATTTCACCGTGAAGGAGGTCGAATATGCCTGGATTTACCCCTGTTAGAAGATGGCAGCCACCTTATCATCCATTTAAAAGAGATCCTTATGGTACTCGTGTCTTGGAGTCTATTGAACGGGTGATCAAAGGACCAATGTTCGGTTGCCGTATGTGTGGGAATTGTTTGCTACAGGAGACTGCCTTTATCTGCCCAATGGAGTGCCCAAAGGGTGAAAGAAATGGTCCCTGTGGTGGTTCAACCACAGAATACTGCTATGTGGATAAAACCCGCCCTTGTGTCTGGTATAAAATATACGACCGTGCTTTCAAGATGGGTCGCCAGGAGATGCTTATGGAAGTCCTGCCCCCATTGGACTGGGATAAGACAGGTGGCGAGACCTGGGCTGATGTGTATCACCAAATCAATAAAGTGGGTGCTAAAAATTTCTTCGGAGGGGTGTTATCCGGTGGCGAGAAACGCAAAGTTGCATGGGCTTCAGTTTTTCGCCCGATCCGCCAACCAGAGTGGTGGAATGGTGATTCTGAATTTCACCCACCAGCTTATACTGAACCGGTATCTAACCTTGAGAGGCGTTTGAAAGCTGGTGAATTTGTTGTAACCTCCGAAGTCGCCCCACCCATGACGGTTTCCACCAACAAACTTTTAAAAAACATTGAGATTGTTAAACCATACTCAGCGGCAATCAACTTCACTGATTGTCCATCCGCATCACCACGAATGTCCTCCTGGGCATGTAGTGCCCTGACCGTTCAAGCTGGTGCTGAGCCTGTAATGCAGATTGCTGCCCGTGACCGCACACGCATTGGACTTCAAGCTGAGATACTGGGTTCAAATGCACTAGGGATTCGCAATATCTTGTGCTTATCAGGCGATAGCATGGAAATGTCAAGCATCCCAAAAGGGAAAATGGACATCCTCGATATGGATTCGGTCCATATGCTCTGGATCCTGCGGCGAATGCGTGATGAGGGAATTTACATGGATGGGCGTCAGATAAAATTTCCACCCAAGTATTTTCTCGGTGCAGCAGGCTCTCCATTTGCATCTGATCCACGCATTCAAGCGATCCGTGAACATAAAAAGGTTAACGCAGGGGCGCAGTTCTTCCAGACCAACCTGGTTTACGATCCTGACGGTCTGGACGATTGGCTGGAAGCGTTGGAGAAGCGTGGAATCCTGGAAAAGGTATATATACTCATTGGTATCACCCCACTTAAGAGCTTGAAAGTGGCGAAATATATGAATGAGGAAGTCCCCGGGGTTACCATTCCGGAGAAGCTTGTAAAACGAATGGAAGCGGCTGGAGACAAAGCTGATGAAGAAGGTGTCCAAATTGCACTGGAGCTGATTGAGGCTGTCAAGAATAAAAAAGGCGTCAATGGTATTCACTTAATGGCTGTAGGATGGGAAGAGATCGTTCCTCGCATCGTTACTGAGGCGGGTATTTTACCCCCCGACTTCACTCCTCCTGTTGCCTCCCCACCGAAATCATAACGAAGCGACTATATTGGTTTCTTTTTACTTATCGGTAAATATATCGCATGACATTACGAAGGTTGATTTTATCGAAAACGGGGCAAGATGTTAACCGCTGCCGCGGTTGTCAGCTATGCAGTGGTGAATATAGCGACGACCAGGATATTCCCCTTGATAGTTTGATTCAGCTTGTCATCATGAATGACGAAGAAGTATTGACCTCCAAGACACTTTGGTCAGATGAAGTACTCCATTGTGCTCATGATGCCTGTGTTCGTGAATTAGATTTGGAAAAAATATTGCTTGTCTTAAGGGAAGAAGCGATCCGGCGAGGTCTAGTTACCGCTGGGAATGCAATGGATAGATTATAATTCGCTCCACTTCAAGGAAATATGGTGATTTTATGAAACTCGCAATAAGCGGAAAAGGCGGGGTTGGAAAAACAACCCTGGCAGCATTATTAGCCCAGGTTTATGCAGACTTAGGTCGTCAGGTTCTTGCTGCAGATGCCGATCCATCGCCTTGTTTAGCTGGTGCTTTGGGATTCCCTGATGCATTGCGTTCTCAACTTCATCCAATTGCGGAGATGGACGCACTGATCGAAGAACGTACTGGAGCAAAGCCCGGGACCATCGGTGGCTTCTTCACCCTTAACCCACGTGTAGATGACATCCCCGAACGTTTTAGTGTCGTCTATAAAGGCGTCAGGTTGCTTGAAATGGGATCTGTGGATATGGGAGGATCCGGATGTATCTGCCCAGAAGCAGCCATGTTAAAAACACTTTTCACGCATTTACTTTTCCGTAAAGATGATGTACTAATCCTGGATATGTATGCTGGGGTTGAGCATCTCGGGAGAGCGACAGTGGATTTTGTGGATGCTATGCTCATCGTTGTCGAACCTACACGGCGCAGCCTTGGAACAGCCAGCCAGATAAAGCAGTTGGCGAATGATATCGGTCTTACCCGGTGTTGGTTGGTGGGTAATAAAGTTCGCAATGAGGATGAGAAGGCTTTTCTAGAAAACGAGACACCCGGATTACCCTTGTTAGGTATCATGCCAGCAGATTTGGGTGTTCAAGAAGCAGATCGTCTTGGCATTCCAGTTTATGACCATGTTCCGGCTTTACGTCAATCAGCACATTCAATGGCTCAAATTTTGGATGACCAGTTTGTGAAAGGTACAACTGAATGACAATAAGCATTGCCCTTGCTGGTAAAGGCGGAGTTGGTAAGACCACCATTTCAGCCATGGTGATCAAATATCTGGTTCAAAATAAACCAGGACCAGTCCTTGCAATCGATGCCGATCCAAGCAGCAATCTAAATATGGTTCTCGGCTTGGATCTGGATTGGACTGTGGGCGACATCCGTGAGGATATGCTCACGCAGGTGAAGAGTTCTCTAGTGATGGGAGGTGCCGCCATGGGATCACTACCTGGTGGTATTTCCAAGCACGATTACCTGGATCATAAGATTAGATCCTCACTGGCAGAAGGGGAGGCATTCGACTTGATCGCCATGGGGCGTTCAGAAGGTACCGGATGTTATTGTGCTGTTAACCATAACCTACGGGAGGTGATTGACTCGATTAGTAAGAATTACAGGTATATTGTGATTGATAACGAGGCCGGAATGGAACATTTAAGCCGGAGAACTACACGTGATGTTCAGCACTTATTGATTGTCAGCGATCCCACCCAGCGTGGGATTGTGGCAGCAGAGCGCATTGCTTCCTTCCGCAATGAGTTGGATATCCGTATCGAAAATGCCTACCTCATTATCAATCGTTTACCAGGAGAACTGCCATTTGCACTTCAAACAGAAATCGATAAGTTAGGTATACCTCTTCTCGGAACAGTGTTAGCAGATACTGAGTTAAGCAGGTATGAATTCACTGGGAAACCATTGGTTGATCTGGGAAATGATTCTCCGGTTTATCAAGCCGTCGCAGGAATGATGAACAAAATTTTATAGCTTTCTAAAGGGAAATTCAGCAATTTACTTTATTATAAAATGCTTCCAATCCACGGAAGCATTTTGCACTTAATTTGTGCCCAACCTGATCTTCACAATACACCACATCTGCGCCTGCATCTTGCAAAATACCAACACTCATCCTGGCACGCTCAATTGGAACGATATCATCCTCTATTCCATGGGCAATAAATACAGGTAATCCTTTGAGATATTCAGAACGCAGTAAATTAGAGACACCATCTGGGAGAAAACCAGATAAGCCAGCCAAAGTTGTTACCTTCATCGGATTCATAATCGCAATCGTATACCCTAAAGCTGCACCTTGGCTAAAACCAATAATATGAAGCTCTGAGAAATTCCCACCTGGAAAATTAATCGTTGAAATTGTGTTTATCAATGCTTCAGCACTTGGAATAAAATCATGAAAATTTGGCCACGGCATTTTGATTTCTGCATGCCAGCTGTACCCAGAGGCTTTGGTTTTATATAAACCTCTTGGAGCGATCAATATGGCATTCTTGAGCAAGCGGGGAGAGAAGATCCACATTGAATTTTCATCCCCTGTCCATCCATGGAGCATCAATACGATAGGAAAAGGGCCTTTTCCAATAGGTCTTTGGATTCGCATTACCCAGTTATTTGTCGTAATTATTTCATTCGTATTAGGCACGCCTTTGTTTATTCCGTATTGTTTCGATGAGCGATCCAATCAATGATCCACAATGCAAAAATAATCAGAATTATAGGTAGTAGACCTGCCAATAAGCAGATAAAACCCATAATTGCTGCCCCTTGTCCGAAAAATATGTAAATCATCCCATCACCGATAATAAATAAAATCAAAAGAAATCCGATGATTAGCCTGATATTTGTCTGTTTGGAATATTGACGAAGGTCGCGGCTCATTTTACTAACACACTAATGGAATATTCATTTAACTCATTGTATCCAGTCAATGATTTATGGTCAAGGAATGGTAAAATTTTGCCATGCATCCGGTAAAACAATGGAGTGTTGAATATAGACACGAAATCGAGCACGCCTTCTCAGCCCGTAACGCTGGAAATGAGGGTATGGCTCGTGTGTCCGCCCGTCGCGCTGCAGGCATCATCCTTCGGGAATACCTATCAAGAAGAGGCTTCTCATCTCAAAACAATAGCGCCTACAAGTGTCTGTCAGTTTTTATCTCTTTACCAGATGTAGATAATTATTATCAGGCCATTGCGAACCATTTTTTATTAAAAGTAGAGACTGATCATACATTCCCGGAAGATATCGATTTGATCAATGATGCACAATGGTTGGCAGAAAATTTATTGTTGGAGAATCCACATTGACTATGCGCATCCTTACCATCCTCAATAGCGATTATGGTTCCAGGCATCTGGCAAACATCACTCCAATACGCCCCTGGTGACTGGATCATTCACCAATGGAGGGCACCGGTTTTCTTCCCTTTGGTGATTGATTATCCAGAAGACTTTCTTCCCAAAGAGTTACCAGAAGCTGACCTGATCCTTTCATTTGCCGAACATAAAAGTGTAGCTGAGCTTATACCGGATATTGCTAAAATGACGGGAGCAAAAGCGGTAATTGCTGCCATCGATAATGAAAATAGCCTCCCGAGAGGATTAGCCAGACAGTTGCGAGGTTGGTTAGAAAAAATGGAGGTTGCCTGTGCAACCCCCAAACCTCTTTGTTCTTTGACGGAAACCGACTATTGGATAACAAGGCGTCAAAGGGTTGAGTATAATAGCCCGCTGATTGCAGAATTTGCCAGGTACTTCGGTAAGCCGGAATTCTTTATCCAGGTTGATCCTCTACGCCGAACAATAATTTCTGTTGAAGTAAAAAGGGATGCGGTTTGTGGCTGTGCACGTTATGTCTCTCAAAAATTGATCGGGATGTCAATCGATGAAGCTGAATACCAGGCAGGTATGATCCATCATCATTTTCCTTGCCTGGCTAGTATGGGGATCGATGTTGATTATAGTGACACCTTACTGCACATATCCGGTAACATCATGAAAGACAATGTGGCAGAACAATTAAAACCATATTTGCCTGTTCAATATCTAACTCCAGGGTTTCGTAGTGAAGAATGATCCCTGTCTTAAATAACCTGAGCCGTATCGATAATGATATGGCTCATGTTATTTGAAAAACTATACTATATTAATACAGAATGTATTCCTAGTTATCAGCCTTGTTTTGTTTTGAAGATTGTATCATCCCCAACGTGCTGATTATCACGACAATGATTCGCACCCATAGTGAAAGTATAAACACCATGCTTGTAAGTCCAATAATACCGAAAATAATTACCTTTTTTAATTCGATATCAGACGATTCGATTTGTGGGAATGTATAATCCATCAATCCCTTTTGTAGGTTCTGGATGAATTCTGGTCGGGGGAAACAGGCTTGAGACTCGATTGTAAGATTGTTTCGATATCGAGTATATCACTTCGATATTGTTTTCGTTTTTTTCCCATAGCGTTGATTGTAATCCTGTTTTTTTAGATTATGCCACTTCGTATGCAACGATTCCTATCGTACCCGGTCCTAAATTTGCAGCTATCCCGATCGACAAATCAGAAAGTATCAATTCATTCACATGAAAGGTCTCACGCACTTTATTCATTAAGTCCCTGGCTGTATCAACCGATTGTGAATGGACCACGGCTACATTTACTAGCTGATCATTAACTCTCTCATGAATAATTTCAATAACACGATCCAGTGCCCTTTGGCGGGTTCGTACTTTTTCCCGCATATCCAGTGCTCCATCTTTTAATATGATCACTGGTTTAATTTTTACTATGGTTGCCAGAGCAGCCTGTAGAGCTTTAACCCGCCCACTTAGTCGTGCATACTCCAATGTATCCAGGGTCAGCACAATATTCACTCTCTGACGGATTACGTTCAAACGAGTTAGTATTGTTTGTAATGTCGCCCCTGAATTTTCAAGCTGGCGAATTTCTTTGCACATGAAACCAATTGCTGCCGAACCAGAACCCGAATCAATAGGGATAATATTAAGCTTATTTTTTAGTTCTTGAGCTGCTAAAACCGCAGAGTTATATGTACCGGATAACTTACTGGTAACATGCAACGACAACACGATATCACTGGCTTTGGCGATCCTCCTATAAAATTCCACAAATTGTTGCGGTGTGGGTTGTGATGTCTTGGGAATCACACCCGTTTTCTCCACCAGATGATAAAAATCATCATTACTCAGATCCACACCCTGTCGATACATTTTATTGTTAAAATGAATATTAATTGGGATGATTTGAATATCATATTTTGATTGCCAATCCTCTGGGATATCTCCCGCACCATCCATAACAATTCGTAACATTACCTACTTCCTTTATATTTTTAGCTCATCATCCTTTGATAACGGATCCATTTCAACCCGTAAGGAGAGCAGTGTTCGGTGATAAAGGCTTTTAACTGCCCCTTCCGTTTTACCCATGATCAGTCCAATTTCTGAATTTGACATATGCTCAACAAATTTTAATATAATCAATTGCTGCCGGTCTGGTGGTAAATCTCGAATTATCTGTAATAGATGATCCTGCTCCTCTAGGTGCAACAAGGTAATTTCTGGATGTTCAGAATGAGGGATTGCTGTAAATCCTTCATCCAATGATATTTCTGGACGTCTGCCACGGTCACGATGCCAGTTGGCAACCAGATTATGGGCAATCCGATATAACCAGGCTGAGACAGGTAAGCCTCGTTCCTGGTATTGGGGAATTCTACGCATTGCCCTAAAGAAAACCCTTGCAGTTAGATCTTCAGCGTCGTGCTGGTTCCCAGTTCGGTAATAGACATAGTTAAAAATCCGTTCGACATAGTCTTCATACAACTTGCCGAATGCTTCATGATCTCCCTGAATTGCCCGGCTGAGGTTTAGATTCTCACTATCGTTTGACAAAAGAAAACCTTTTTCCGGTGGGAGTTCTTAAAAGAGAACCCCATCCTCTGAAAATAGTTTCATGGAGTATAACATGCAAAATTCTTGATGATTTGTTTGAACCGTGATCATTCAGAGTGTTGTTGGAATAATATCATTATGGAGAATGGATACACTTTGTCTGATTATTGTTGCGGTAGAAAAAGAAGGGTATAAAAAGTTCAATCCATCAGACACAATAGATATTTACAATTACCTTGTACTCTCTTGTCGATTTATATTAATGGTTGCGAGTTGAAAAATCCTCTCGAGACCTTCTGATAATATACGATTGAGCAAATTAGCTGTTTCTACATAATCATCCACTTTTCCACCGATTGGATCAGGAATATTCACAGTTAATCCAACCATCTCACTAAGCATGAAGATTCGGTCAGCATGAGAATGGAATTCGGCCATCATTCCCTCTTTATGATTATTCTCCATGGTCAGGATCAAATCAAATCTTCTAATTAGATCCAGGCTGACCGGTTGAGAACGGTGTGATCCAATATCCATTCCCATCGTATGCATCACGTATTGCGATAATTCTGCTGCCTGGAATCCAGAAATTGCCCATGTGCCTGCTGATTCTATGTGCCATTGGGTCACATCTGGTCGCTCGGAGACTAAATGCTTGAGAATCGCCTCTGCCATAGGCGATCGACATATATTTGCTGTACAAACAATCAAGATGGATAACATATCCGAATATTTAAAGGTTTGTTAATAAAGCAATTCTAATTTTTAAATAATAGCTAAAGAACCTTAACTCTAGATCTCTGGATTAGAACGGATTATCTTATTAAAATCATTTGTAAGAAACAAACGACCACGATGGTTTCAACGATCAATTTTACACACATTGATGCGGTTCAATTAAAAATGGGATATCTTAAGTATGCTTTTTTGGTTGTAGATGGCTGGCTTCCAGCTCAATTGGTACATAGCGGTTACTTAAAAACTGAAGTAATACCCTTACCCGTTCTGTCCCAGGCAGTCTGATGTCAAAAATTGCTTCATATCCATCAAATGGTCCATAATTGATTCTTACAACATCCCCTTTATGTAAAGCATCAAAAACCTCACCGCCAGCTTTTGTAATCTCGTCAACTCGTTGGCGGATCGCATATATTAGATTATCAGGCACAGATGAGGGTTCACCACCAAAGCTGACCAACCCGGTCGTATGTGGCAACCATTGGAAGGTGGATAAGCCGACAGCATCAATATCTGCACGAATAAAGAGGTAACCTGGAAAATACGGCTGGAACTTGCGCGATCTCGGATTGACCGGATTGACACGCAGGCGCGGATAAAATACTTCGAATCCACGCTCGTTCACTTGTTTCCATACGATATCTTCTTTTCGTGGTTTACTACGCAATGCGTACCAGTGCAAAGCCATAATTTCCTATTTCTCCATTAGACCTCATGAAAGGATCCTTATTGTTTTACTCTCTTAATAATACCAAAATTATTAAGGCATTCAAGGTACAAATTACGGAAATCAAAAAGTTTATTACTCATCATACCACCTGATACCCCGAGATTCGGGAGAGAAGCTTCCTGATTAACCATGCAGGAGGCAATAATATTATATGGATAAATACCGTAATCCCAAATACGATCGTAATCGCATCAAGGGCAGATTGAATGATTAATTCAAATTTCGAGAACAACCATGGTCCTGCTCCTAATAGCAGTACGAATCCTGAAATAATCAAAATTATGATTATCAATGGCAGCCAGGCTCGCCTGTCTGATGAGGATGGCATCATCGTGCTACTTACTGTAAACACAAGATAAAACCACAGCCAAAAATCAGGCTGTTCTGCAATGGACTTAAAAGCCAAACGAAATGAGTTTCCTTGTTCTTGAGTCAGGCTTGCCCAAAGGGTATTAATATCTAATTGGGCTACGCCAATATAACCAACAAACAAACCACCTGCAAGCAATGGCGCTGCACCGATCAATGCGTCTCTTACAAAATCAGTAGTTGCAGTCTCAACATATCCTAGCTGAAGCGTCCGATTGCCTACTTTTTTTGGAATCAAGGAAAACCTTCCAGTTCTAACGCCTAATAAATGAGCCATTAGATAATGGCTGGTTTCGTGCAAAAAAATACCGGGAAAAAACAACAAGGAAAATAACACTGTTGATATTTCAGGTTGGCGGGTAATGAGCAAAATTATGGATTGAATTTCACGTTGTAAGAATCTTGGCAGGTATACAAGGGGAATTAAAAGCAACAACAGGTAAGACAAACTCTGTATACCAGTTTTATCCATCAACCAGCAGCAGCCTTTACGATCGGAAGAAATTCAACTGGTTTTAAACTGGCACCTCCAACTAATGCGCCATCAATATCACTCTGCTTAAAAAATTCGCCTGCATTACTTGCTTTCACCGAGCCACCATACAATATCCTTACTTCTTGAGCTAAATTCTCACCGTATGATTGACTTAATAAATTCCTAATAATTTTAGCAATGACATGATTGGCGTCTTCAGTCGTTGCTGCCCGTCCAGTTCCTATCGCCCATACTGGTTCATATGCGATAATTACTGAAGGAATTGATGCTAAATCTATCCCTTGCAGTCCTACTGTTAACTGGCGGGTTACAACTTCTTGGGTGATTTCTGATTCATTCTCTGATAGCGACTCACCTACACATAAAATAGGAATTAGCCCATGGTTCAGTGCTGATTTGACTTTCAGATTCACATTTTGATCAGTTTCACCAAAGTATAACCTGCGTTCGGAATGACCGATAATCACATATTTACAATATTCTGCCAGCATGGTTGGCGAAACTTCACCCGTAAAAGCCCCTGATTCTTCCCAGTGCATATTCTGAGCACCGATGTTGATCCTAGTTCCTTCCACTATCGCAGCGATTGGGAGAATTGAAGTAAAAGGTGGACATATAACTATATCCACTCCTTCAACCGCAGTCAAACCAGATAATAATTCCGACATCAACACTCGTGCTTCTGATGCAGTCTTGAACATTTTCCAATTTCCAGCAATCAATGGACGACGCATACACACCTCTTCATTAATCCTTAATTTGGATTCACCATGAGTAAATCTTATCTGCTATAACTGATCGAGAAATATTGATATTCTTTTTAAATTAGTTGGAACCTCTAGCAAAACTAATTTCTATAATCAAATTTAAAAACTTGTTATGACTTGTGGGAAAAATGATATATCAATAAAAATGCATCTCCCCAACCAGGACTTTGTTTTGGGGAGATGCATATAAGATCGCCTTATTTATCCTGTAATGCTACCAGACCGGGCAAGTCAAGACCTTCCAGCATTTCTAGTGAAGCGCCACCCCCGGTAGAAATATGGGTGATTTTATCTGCTAATCCTGCTTGATTGATCGCTGCCACTGAATCACCACCTCCAATGATCGAGACTGCCTTACTAGCAGCAACCGCCTTTGCAATCCCGATCGTTCCTCCAGCAAAGTGAGGAAACTCAAATACTCCCATTGGACCATTCCAGACAATTGTTCCGGCACTAGCGATTATTTTGCTAAAGCTGGTGACAGTATCGGGGCCGATATCAAGAATGCGCCAGCCATCTGGAATGTTACCTACCCTCATAACCTTCTTATCTGCTTCAGCGTCAAACCGATCACCTATCACCACATCTACAGGCAGGTGCAGATGTGATGTCCCTGACTGTAATAACTGCTGTGCTGTCTCCGATGCTTCTTCTTCGTACAAAGAATCTCCCACTGAATAACCCTGGGCTTTAAAAAATGTATTGGCCATCCCCCCACCTATTAAAATTTGATCAGCCTTGATAAGCAAATTTCGGATGACTCCAATCTTGTCACTTATTTTTGCCCCACCTAGAATTGCGATAAAAGGACGTTTTGGATTGGCAATTGCTTGCCCAAGGTATTGAATTTCCTTTTCCATTAAAAAGCCTGCCACTGCAGGCAGATAGTGGGCAACACCTTCAGTCGAAGCATGCGCGCGATGAGCAGAGCCAAAGGCATCATTTACATAGACATCTGCTAGCGATGCCATTTTCTTCGCCAGATCCGGGTCATTTTTTTCTTCTTCAGGATGGAACCTGGTATTTTCCAAAACTAGGATATCACCAGCTTTAAGTGCTTTGGAAGCTGCTTTAGCTACAGGTCCCACGCAATCATTAGCAAATGCAACTGGTTTTCCCAACAATCCACTGAGGTGTGCAGCCACTGATTTCAGGGAATATTTCGGATCTGGCCCACCCTTCGGACGACCCAGATGAGAAAAAAGGATCACAGCAGCACCATGTTCCAAGAGATACTCCAGAGTCGGCATAGCTGCGACAATCCGGGTATCATCGGTAACCTTGTCATCTTTAATTGGGACATTATAGTCCACGCGCACGAGGACTCGTTTTCCCTTCACATCAATATCGGTGATGGATTTCTTATTGAACATATTCACTCCCAAAAATTATATAGAGGATGCGGATATTACTGATAAATATCCGCATTCAATTCCGCTTTTATAGAGACTTCGCCAGTAATGCAGCTAGATCCGCAGTTCGGACAGAATAGCCCCATTCGTTGTCATACCAGGCTACAATCTTAGCAAAATTATTCTTTTCCTTACCTAATACCATCGTAAATGGCAAATCAACAGAAGAGCTATGTGGATCTCCCTTGTAGTCAATACTCACAAGGGGTTCATCAACAGCTTGCAAAATGCCTTTTAAAGGACCAGCTGCAGCATCACGGAATGATTGGCGCAACTCCTCGGTTGTTGTGCTGACTTCCAATTCTACCGTCAAGTCAATTACTGATACCGTCGATATTGGTACGCGCAATGCATAACCATCCATCTTACCTTTTAAATCCGGGATCACCAGGCTGATAGCCTTGGCAGCACCCGTGGTTGTAGGAATTATGCTCATGGCTGCAGCGCGTGCTCGACGCAAATCGCTGTGGGGAAGATCAAGGATTTTCTGGTCATTAGTATATGCATGTATCGTTGTCATGAAACCCTTTACGATCTTATACTTGTCATGAACAACTTTCACTGCCGGGGCAAGTCCATTGGTTGTACAAGATGCATTTGAGATAACATGATGAATCTTCGGGTCATACATATTCTCATTCACACCCAAGACCACAGTTAAATCCTCTCCTTCGGCAGGTGCTGAAATGATGACCTTTTTTGCTCCCCCTTTGGTGATATGATTCTCAGCACCTTTCACAAGCTTGCCTTTTTTGTTGACACCATCACTCTTAATCGTAAACAATCCCGTGCTTTCGACAACGATATCAACTCCAAGCGAACCCCAGGGGATATTGGAAGGGTCTGTTTCCTTGAACACTTTCACTGGCTTACCATCAACGTACATGCTGCCATCTTTAATTTCGACAGTGCCATCGAATCGCCCATAATTGCTATCATACTTTAAAAGATGTGCCATGGTTGGCAGATCACCAATGTCATTAAAAGCTACTACTTCCAAATCATTAGGATAAAAATCCCGTATAGCTTTTAATACCTGTCTACCTATCCTTCCAAATCCATTAATACCTACTTTTACTGACATTTTTACCTCCGTACAAGATTATATTCAGTAGGACAATATTCTTGTCTATCTACTGTGATTGAAAATATCTAAATTTACCAATTGATTATTCTACCAGAGGACCCGTTCGTTCTTGATATAAATCCATGATTGCCTTGGCCAGTTTTGTTGAATCATGCCTCCAAGGTTGGACATTATCTATCAAATCTGCACGATAAATGGGATATTCACTCTCTGTTTCTGTAACTGTTCTAACCCATTCAATTCCTGGGGATAATTTACCTTCAAATTGATCATTTACTACAACTATATCAAATATGGATTCTCCGATATGCTCGGTGATTACCTTGATATGCGCTTCGCAGCTATAACCTTCAGTCTCTCCAAGTTGTGTTGCCACATTACAAATGTAGAGTTTTAGTGCCCGACTTGCCCTGATAGCAGCCACGATATCGGGAACAAGTAAATTGGGCATAATGCTTGTAAACAAGCTGCCAGGTCCGATTACAATCAAATCTGCTGCCAGAATAGCTTGAATTACCTGGGGGTATGCAGTTGGATTACTGGGCTCTAACCATACTCTTTGGATATCACCCGGGAATTTAGGTATGAAACTCTCGCCTTCAATTCTTACTTCATCACTACTTTGAGGCAACTGAACATCTGCAAGTAAACGTACATTATGTAAAGTTGCTGGAAGCACTCTTCCTTGAACTGCCAGGACTCTGCCAGATTCAACGACAGCTTCTTCGAAACTACCGGTGATCTCTGAAAGTGCACTAATAAATAAATTGCCAAAGGGATGCCCATCCAACTCAGGGTTACCGTCGGAAAAACGATATTGAAATAGCTGGGTCATTAACGCTTCATCGTTTGATAAGGCAGCTAAACAATTACGAATATCCCCCGGAGGTAGAATTCCTTGCGACCTGCGTAACCGACCTGATGAGCCCCCATCATCAGCGACAGTCACAACCGCCGTTATATTATAGCTATAGGATTTTATTCCACGCAAAAGGGTTGAAAGTCCATGCCCCCCTCCAATGGTAACAATTCTTGGGCCACGGTCTCTTTTCCGATGTTCAGCAAGGTCATTAATAACAGTTTTACCTGCCCGGCGATAAGGTGCTAAAAGTGATCGATTGATACCCCATATTCCAGTTACGATTAATCCCGTACCGATCCCACCAAAGATCAAAAATCGAATAGGGCGGCTTAGGATCCGCAATGAGGCAAACGATAAAAATGGCAACCACCAGGTGTCAGGCGCAGTCCGGTATACATCAAGTAATAATATCGCTAAGCCAACACCCAATAAGGTGGTGCCGAATAGAATTAATAAGATCCAGCGCTTGATCCCTATGCCAGGAACAAACCAACGGAGTTGATTTGATAATTGTTTCCAGGATATCCTAGACCGTGGAGAATTATTCTTGCTCATTCCAACCCTTGATGATAGCAGTCTTTAGATATCTCGTCAACGATAAATTATGCTATACTTTGCTACATGGTTAGAAACTATATCGTTGCTGACGTCGGTGGTACTCATATCCGCGCTGCATGTTTCCCAACCCAAAGCCCTAAACCGACCACAATAAAACGGATTCTTACACAAGGGCAAGGATCTCCCCATGAGCGCTTAATCAAACTGATTGGATCGTTAATTCCGGACGATGAGGAAATTTCAGCAATTGCAGTAGCTGCTCCTGGTCCATGTGAGCCAATCGAAGGGATCATTTACGAAGCGCCCAATATCCCTGGATGGACGAATCTGCCGCTTAAAAAGTTGATCCAAGAACATTTCAATATTCCGGTTGCGATAGGTAATGATGCTAACCTGGCAGCACTTGGTGAATGGCGATATGGTGCAGGGATTGGGCACCACCACCTGGTTTATATAACCGTTAGCACAGGAATCGGAGCGGGGGTCATTATTAACGATCAATTATTACTTGGTTACCATGGACTTGCGGCAGAACTTGGTCATACAACCGTTATTCCTGATGGACCCCTCTGTGGATGTGGAAAAAAAGGCCATTTGGAAGCTGTCACATCGGGTCCGGCGATTGCTCGTTGGGCAGAACAAGAATTAAAACGTGGCGTTCCATCTTCATTGCCTATGGATAAGCTAATAACTGCAAAAGATGTATCATTAGCAGCCACCCAGGGGGATAAATTATCACAGGATGCACTGGCTCGTGCTGGAACATACTTGGGAATCGCCATTGCAGATTTGCTTCACGTATTTAACCCAAGCATCGTAATCATCGGAGGGGGTGTATCCCGGTGTGGTGAGGCAATCCTTAGCCCGATTAGAGCTGCAATGATTGACCATGTAATTTCCCCAAAATATCTGGATGGGTTGACAGTGACCGCATGTTCCTTGGGGGATGAGGTTGGATTGATAGGTGGTTTAGTACTTGCCCAAACCTTGGACGCTCCTTCGCCATGCCCCTGACAACAAAACGATGGGAGGTGGCACCACCCCCACCCCCTGAAGCCATTCAAGAGTTAAGTGGTTATCCACATATACTTCGTCAAATCCTATTTAACCGTGGGTATCGGACACATGAACAGGCACGTGCATTCCTGGAAGCGCAACCTCCCACTGGATCGGACCTTTATAATTTACTCGATCTGCCAAAAGCCGTAGATCGGATCAATTTCGCCATCAAAAATCGTCAGAATATTGTGGTCTATGGTGATTATGATGCAGATGGTGTGACAGCCACAGCCTTATTATGTTTGGCATTAAAATCCTTGGGAGCTGAGGTCAGAGAATATATACCAAACCGGTTTGATGAAGGGTATGGTTTAAATCTAGAAGCCTTACGTAAACTGCATGAGCAAGGAACAAATTTAATCATTACAGTAGATTGCGGTATCCGTTCCTGCGATGAGGCTGAATTCTCCCGTACAGTTGGGATGGATTTAATCATTACCGATCACCATTATCCGCTTGATAAGCTCCCTCCAGCTTTTGCGGTAATAAATCCGAAACAGCCTGGCGATAATTACCCGGATAAAGATCTCTCTGGTGTTGGATTGGCTTATAAACTGGTTGAGCTCTTGTTTCAATCTCAACAAAATCCATTTGACCCGCGGGAGTACCTGGATTTGGTCGCACTTGGTACTGTTGCTGACCTAGTTCCGATCACAGGTGAAAACCGTTCACTCGTACGGTCTGGAATGGAATTCATTCGAAAACCGCACCGCCAGGGAATCATGGCCCTGATTGGGGTTTCCGGGCTGACTGCCTCCCGCATTTCTACGACCGATATTAGCTATGCCCTGGCTCCAAGATTGAATGCATCTGGCAGATTGGAGTCTGCCCTGGCATCTTTAAGACTTCTTACATCTCAAGATATAAAAGAAGCTGGTCAGCTTGCTCAGTGGTTGGAGATCCAAAACCGCGACCGCCAAAAAATCACGCGCGATATTCAGGCAAAAGCCGAATTAATAATACTAACTGATGACCAAATCCCACTTCTTCTTTTTGCGGCAGATTCTGAATTCAATCCTGGGGTTGTCGGGCTTGCTGCTTCGAGGCTGACTGAACAGTATTATCGCCCATCGATTATCGCTAATATTGGAGACAAATACACCCGTGCCTCCTGCAGGAGTATCCCCGAATTCCACATCACCCAGGCATTGGACCAATGTAAGGATTTACTCGAGCACCATGGTGGCCATGCCGCTGCAGCAGGGTTTACTGTTCAAAATGAACTACTTCCCACGCTGGTAGAAAAATTGCGGAAGATTGCTGCACAACAACTTATGGATAAGGACCTACGGCCGAGAATCTTTGCGGAAGCAGAGATTCCTCTCTCTGAATTGAAACCCGACTTGCTAAAATATCTTGAATGGTTACAGCCTACCGGCATGGGTAACCCGGCACCCATATTCATGTCAAGTGGGTTGAAAGTCACGCGCCAAAAAGCGATTGGAAGCGATAGCTCGCACTTGAAATTGACAGTTACTGATGGAAATATTACTTACGATGCAATAGCTTTTCGTCAAGGTCATTGGATTGCTCAGCTACCCCCATTTATTGACCTTATGTATACATTTGAACTCAATGAGTTTAATGGTCAGGTAACTCTCCAGTTAAATGTTAGGGATATCAGACCATCCATTAAGTAGGATCATGCATAGTTCAGTCCACAAACCGATATTTAAATAATGTCCACATAGCTATAAACGCGTCCTTCATCTTAATCTTTTTACCCTCTGAGTAATCACGTGGATTAAATGTTATTGGAACTTCATAAATGCGAACCTTGCTTTTAAGAATTTTAGCCGTAAATTCAGGTTCAAACTCAAAGCCACGCGAATGTAAGGTCATGTTTTGCACGACTTCTCGACGGAAAAGTTTATATCCTGTTTCCATATCTGTTAAGATATTGTTGTAAAGAATGTTTGTGACGAGAGTCAAGATTTTATTGGCAACCATATTCCAAAACAAAACAGGTCTACGGCCTGCACCTAGAAATCTCGAACCATATACTACATCGGCAATTCCCTCTTGTATTGGGCGCAATAAAATTGGAAATTCGCGTGGGTCGTATTCCAGATCGGCATCCTGAATAATAAACAGATCACCACTGGCATTCTGAAATCCGGTTCGAACAGCTTTACCTTTGCCTTGATTTGATTCGTGATAAATGACTTTTACGCTGTCAGTATCAGTAAGTTTCGCTAAAATCTCTCGACTGCCATCCGTAGATCCATCATCAACTACCAGGATCTCATCTGCCAAACCAGTCGCCATCACCCGTCGAATTATCTCGCTGATGGTTTTTGCCTCATTATAAACAGGAATGATCACAGATAATTTTATCGCCATTTTTATCCTCTACTTAATTTTATCCTATAATATCAATACGTGATTTCGATAAATAATGCTTGCCATGCTATAATCATTTAAATATCTTGTTCTATGCCGATTTATAAGGAGGTTAGTAGATGGATGCAGCCACACGTGCAAGACCAATTATAGGGACTGGAAGTGGTGTGTTTACACCTCCAATTCTTCAAAAAGTTGAGGATACAGGTTTGTCTGCCCTCTGGCTTCAGGATCTCGCCTTAAAAATCTTATACTTCCAGGGCTACCTGACAGGCTTCAAAGTTGCAGAAGAAATGGCGGTACCATTCACCGGTATTGTCGACCAGCTCTTAGAATCATGTAAACGTGATAAATTTGTTGAGGTGAAGACTTCGCAAATGGGTTTAGGTGAAGGTGCATATTTATACGCGATAACTGGTGCAGGTAGTGAACGGGCTCGTGAAGCATTGGAAAGAAGCCAGTATGCAGGACCAGCGCCTGTACCAATCCAGGTGTATAACGAGTCAGTTCTGCGCCAGGCTCAAGGTCGGCCTACGGTTACAAATCGTTCAATTCACCAAGGACTTTCCCATCTAGTTCTCGATGAACCAACGTTTCAACGTATTGGTCCTGCGGTTAATTCTGGCACATCCATTTTCCTGTACGGACCGCCTGGAAATGGTAAAACGAGTGTAGCGCGAGCGATAGGTAATATGATCTTGCATGAGAGTATGTATATCCCTTATGCAATCTTTATCGATGGTCAAGTCATTAAAATGTATGACTCGGTTAATCATCAATTATCGACTGATGATCCTTCTGGATCGAGCAGCACGGGTGGTACAAAGACGAACGGTCGCAGGGATCTACGTTGGGTTCGCATAAGACGTCCCTTCATTGTGGTCGGAGGCGAATTAACCTTAGCCGGATTGGACTTAGTATTTGATGACGTACACAAGTATTATGAAGCCCCCTTCCAGATAAAAGCAAACGGAGGAATTTTGCTTATCGACGATTTTGGAAGACAGCTGGTTCGCCCCCGAGATTTGTTAAACCGCTGGATCGTGCCTCTCGAAAACCGCATTGATTTCATGACTTTGCATACAGGGCGGAAGATTGAGATACCATTTGATGTCCTGGTAGTTTTCTCCACAAATTTACCACCCCGCGATCTCGTTGATGAAGCTTTCCTGAGACGATTAAGGCATAAAATCGAGCTTGGTGATCCGACCTTTGATGATTATCGTGAAATCTTCAAACGAGTTTCTGCAGCAAAAGGTGTTCAGTATATCGATGAAGGCCTGGCATATCTTCTCCAGGAATGGTACATCAAACGGGCGCGCAAGCTGCGATCCTCTCACCCCCGTGATATATGCGATCAAATCCTGGATATTGCCCGTTATCTTTCGGTTGAGCCTGCTATGACCCATGACTTACTCGATAGGGCTGCAAGCGCTTACTTTGTTGAACTATAAATCCTAATAATGGTAGACCAAAGGAACATTCTAAAGTATTTTGATTTAAAAAGACCGGCAATTTTTGCCCATCGAGGTTCCAGTGCATATGCGCCTGAAAACACATTAGCATCATTCAAACTGGCAGTTGAACAACATGCAGATGCTATTGAACTGGACGCTACACTATCTGCTGATGGGCAGGTGGTTGTGATTCATGATGACACCGTCGACCGCACAACGAATGGTACGGGGCGGATAAAATCATTGAACCTGTCGGAATTGAAATATTTGGATGCAGGATCAAAATTCAATCCAGCATATCAGACAGAAAGAATACCAACCTTAGCTGAAGTATTTGAAAGCGTCGGTCAGCAAATACTCATCGACGTGGAATTAAAAAATTACAATTCTCCAACAGATGATCTTCCTGATAGAGTAATAGCGCTCGTGAAGAAGTATGCTTTGCAATCTAGTGTTATGCTAACGTCATTCAATTTAATTGCTTTGATACGAGCCCGATCACTCTTACCAGAAATATCACTCGGTTTAATTACTGTACACGGATTCGCAGGTCTAACCCTTCGTTCAAGGTTGATACGACTAGGTCCACTTCTCGCCTTACATCCCAATTACATGGATGTCACACCATCATTGGTCAATGCTGCCCATCGAATTAAATCCAGAGTTCATGCGTTTACCGTTAACCATCCTGATGATATGCGACGACTTTTTGATTATGGTGTGGATGGAATTTTCACCGCTGACCCACCCACAGCTCACAAGGTTTTATCTGAAATCCACTGAATACTCCCATGATTCCCTATATCTGGCTCGAACAAGCATACGAGCGAATTGCTCCTTTTATCAATAAGACCCCTTTTACATATGATTCAACAAATGATCTATATTTGAAATGGGAAAATCATCAGGTAACCGGTTCCTTTAAAATTCGTGGGGCATTAAATAAAATACTCTCACTCCAAAGTTGGGAGCTGGAACGTGGGTTGGTGACTGCTTCTGCTGGGAATCATGGTCAGGGTGTTGCGTTTGCGGGTAATATTAGGCACGCTCCTGTTTTCGTATTTGCTTCTGACCATGCGTCTCCCAATAAGATCCGCGCTATGAAAGAACTTGGCGCAGAATTACATTTAGTTCCTGGTGGGTATGCAGAGGCTGAACATGCTGGAATAGAGTATGCCCGGACTACAAATTCCACCTGGATCTCACCATACAACGATGGAATGGTGATTGCCGGTCAAGGAACTTTGGGATTGGAAGTGTTAGAAGAACATATGGAAACATTACCAAAGCTGTGGGTCGTTCCAGCTGGAGGAGGTGGTCTGGTTTCAGGGATCGGATGTGCCATCCAGGGTAGAGAACCGGAGTTTGGATTAGTGGCTGTGCAATCTGAAGCATCACCATTTTTACATAAAATATTTCATCACGGCACACAAATAGGGGTGATAGAACTTCCCAGCCTTGCAGATGGTCTGGCTGGTCCTGTTGAAGAAGGATCTGTAACGATCCCAATGGTAAAGAATCTCGTGAATGACGTCATATTGGTCACTGAAGACGAGATAAAAAAAGCGATCAAATACGCGTGGAGTGTTTACCACGAATGTATTGAAGGTTCTGCTGCTGCCCCCTTAGCAGCTGTTCTTTGTGGCCGAATTACTGCCAGACCTGCGGTTGTAATAATAACCGGAGGTAATATTAACCCCTTAGATCATGCAGAAATCTTGAATAACTATTCAATTGGGTCATTTCAGGTATCATAAATAAATGGATATCACACCGGATGAAATAATGGTTGTGTGCATGGCACACCAGGTTAGAGATGGCGAGTTAGTAGCTCAAGGTATTGCAACTCCTTTGGTTGCTGCAGCATACCTGCTTGCCCGTCTTACCCACGCTCCCAATATATATTTCTCTTCCGCCATTGGTCAGGGTATATGCCGAAATCCTGCACCCTTAAGTCTCAGTCATATTGAACGTTTGTGGCTCGATCGCTCTCTAGTTAATATCGGCTTTGCCAGGGCGGTCAGTGAAGTGCTACCATCCTTACGACCATTAGAGTTTTTCCGCCCTGCCCAGATCGATCCGATGGGTAATTTCAATAATATTGCCTTCGGAAAAGATTTCCATCACCCAAGGTTACGATTACCCGGGACCGGCGGCATACCTGATGTCACAACTTACTTGAATGATGTAATGTTATATGTACCACGGCATTCAAGGGTTACCTTCGTCCCCCAGCTTGACTTTTGTTCTGGACTCGGGCATAATTCCACGCGAAAACATGGTAACGGACCGCGATACCTCGTCACCGATCTGGGACAGTTCGACTTTTTTAATGGAATGATGAGATTAACTTCATTTCATCCAGGAGTGACTATCGAATCAATCCAAGCCCATACAGGTTTTGGTTTTGAGATATCACCAACCATCATGGAGACTGTTCTACCGACCCTTGATGAGATTAACCTTCTTCGCAATGTAATCGATCCGATGAATATTCGTCGTCTTGAGACACTGAGTGGCGCTGCAAGGCGTGAGTTAATCCACAAAATTATTATTGCTGAAAAACAATAAAATTGGGATGAATAGATAATAGCTGCGTTCAGGTCTATATGAAATCCATTTTGCACAAGCTTCTCCTTATTGCTCAAATTTTTCTTTTCATCCTCCCATTATCTATCAGTCAGGCTGCTTCATCTGCACAGACTGTCTCAGGTTCAGAACGGGCACAGATATTATTAGATTCATTAACCCCAGAAGAGCGGGTAGGTCAACTCTTTTTAATTACATTTTACGGTCCAGAAGCAGGCGTAGGTTCTGCCACTGGTGCCCAAATCTATGATTTGATTGTCAACTATCATCTAGGCGGGGTGATCCTCAAATCAGCCAACGATAATTTTGTTGGTTCCGATCGAACCTTAGAGATTGCCCAGAGCCTAACAGGACAGCTGCAGCGTAATGAATATGTTGCATCTCAAGAGCAACAAACCAATCCAGAAACACTGGAAACATTCACCCCTGCATATATACCGTTATTTATTGGAACATCTCAGGAAGGTGATGGTTATCCATATGACCAAATCCTGAATGGTTTGACCACCTTACCTAGTGAGATGGCAATCGGTGCAACCTGGAACACAGAATTCAGCCAGGAAGTTGGTGGGGTGCTTGGCAGTGAACTTTCTGCTCTGGGTTTCAACCTATTACTTGGTCCGTCTTTGGATGTTTTAGAAGTTCCTAATTCAGAAAGTGGAGATGATCTTGGAGTCAGGGTATTTGGAGGCGATCCGTTTTGGGTAGGCACATTAGGGCAAGCCTTTATATCTGGGGTCCACCAAGGAAGCAATGGTAAGATGGTAGTGGCAGCCAAGCATTTTCCAGGTTTCGGTGGCTCTGATCGAATACCAGAAGAAGAAGTGGCGACTGTCCGTTCGTCTCTTGAACAATTAAAGCAAATCGATTTGGCTCCGTTTTTTTCTGTAACTGGGAATGCCACTGATCCTCTATCCGTAACCGATGCCCTCCTCGTATCCCACGTTCGTTATCAAGGTTTTCAGGGAAATATCCGTGCGACAACCAGACCTGTAAGTTTCGACCCGCAGGCTTTTTCTCAGTTAATTTCCTTGCCACCTTTTGATTCATGGAGACAAAATGGTGGGGTCATGATAAGTGATAATCTTGGAAGTCGTGCAGTGCGTCGTTTCTATGACCCAAGTGGCCAGACCTTCAACGGTCCCCTGGTTGCCCGGGATGCATTTCTTGCCGGAAATGACCTGCTTTACTTGGATAATTATCTCTCGAGCGGTGATCTTGATGAGTATACATCGTATGTTCGAACACTTGGTTTTTTCGCTCAGAAATATCGGGAAGATCCAGCTTTTGCTCAACGTGTTGACCAATCGGTATTACGCATCCTCACCCTTAAATATCGGATTTATGGAAATTCTTTCATAGTCACAGACGCAATACCAAATGAGGACAGCCTAAATACGATTGGTTTATCTGACCGGATTACTTTCGATGTAGCCCAAAATGCTGCTACTCTCATAAGTCCCTCTATTGATGAGCTCAACATTGCAATTCCTTCACCTCCCACTCGCGAGGAACACATCGTCTTTATCAGTGATACGAAAGTTTTTCAGCAATGCAGTACGTGCCGTCAGCAATACACTTTAGAAGTTGATGCGCTTGAAAATGCCGTGATCCGCCTTTACAGTGGAAGTGGTCAAGTTATTCCGGGTAACCTAATTTCCTATACCTTTCAAGATCTTTCAGATATGCTCAATGCAGGAACTGGTGTACTGCAAATAGAGAATGATTTGCGCCAAGCGGATTGGATCGTATTTGCGATGGACACCGTATCCACAGAGTATCCCTAACTCACAGGCGTTATTACAATTCCTCGACTTACGCCCCGATCTCATCCAAGGCAAGAACCTGATCGTTTTTGCCTTAAAGCGAACCCTATGCGCTGGATGCAACCGATATTTCAAAACTAACAGCCTATTATGCGTTATACAGTCGTTCAAGCTCTTTTATCGAAATTGCTGCCAGAATCCTGTTTCAAGAAATACAACCCTCCGGTCACTTGCCTGTGTCGGTACCAGGAATTGGTTATGAAATTCTTGAAGCAACATCACCTGATCCAAATCAGGTGATTCATATTTTTATCGAAAACTCAAGCATTTCAGAAGGGGAGACCACCCAAACACCTGGACCAATCTCCACGGCAAGAACCTCTTCGAATCGGTGACACAATATCCATTGCAACAGGCATCATTGTTGATCATAATGGCAACCAGGTACCTGATGGCACAATCGTTCGCTTCATGCTTTATCATGATACCGAGAGTGTACCCGCACAAGTGGTTGAGTCTCAAACCAAACAAGGTGTCGCTCAAGGTAATCTGATGATCGATCAATCTGGGGAAATAAATATCCAGGCAGAGAGCGGCCAGGCAGTAACTTCAGATGTCTTAAATATTGAAATCCCCCCTAAATCGATAACATCGACACCAATACCACCCACTCCAGTACCTACATCAACATTAACTCCCACAATTATTCCAACAAATACGCCATTTCCAACACCTACCATGACTCCCATTCCAGTCATAGTATCCAACCAGGGGAGTATAGATTTTGGTGATTGGTTGGCTGCTCTTGTCGTAATTGCGATTGTTAGTGGTGGGAATTATTGGATAATCAATACAAAAAGTGGCTTGCGCTGGGGTGTTCGAGCCGCTTTACTTCCCATTATTGGTGGAACGCTAACATATATTTATATGGCAATCAACTTGCCTGGTAGTGAAACTATGATCCAAAACCTGGGTACCTGGAGCATAGTCATATTTTCGATTATTGGATCTGCAATCGGGGTCGGAGCTGTTTTTATTTGGCATTTTATAGACAATCGAAAAATAAAACCAGCCTGAACTTACCGAACCAGGGTAAGGAGCAGGCTCAAAACTAAAAGCCCTGCCGCTACCCATAGTAATATTCTTTCGTAAGTAGCTGAAAATACCATCCTTAAGGAAGGTGGATGAGATTGCCCAACCGGTCGTATCGGGGGAATCCAATTACCAACTAATGCCTGTCGAAATAATTCAATATCTTGTGGACGTTCATCCGGATGTAAGTTCATCGCCCATAATACCGCTTTTTCTGTTCGTATACTAATCTCTGGATTTATTTGTCGTGGAGATAATAAATTTTCAGGATGTAAAAATCTTTCACGCGCTTCGATTGGTCGCTTGATTGGTGAGTAGATGGTATAAGGTAGCCCCAAAAGCATAAATATCACTGCGTCGATCTGTATGACCTGTATCTCCACCATATTGTTCCAATGGTGTATATAAAGCTGTTCCCCGCCCTTGCAAAATTGTGATGGTCATTTCTTCCGAAGCCAATAGCTTTACCAAACCAAAATCAACTAATTTGATTAGTCCACTTGGGGTCACTTTTAAATTGCTTGGCTTAATATCCCGGTGCAAAATTGGTGGTAGTTGATTATGCAGATAAGATAAAGCATCGGCGAGTTGGTTTGCCCATGCAAATCACCTCGGTTTCAGGCAAAAACTCTCCTCGCTGGCGTGCCTCCATCATCAATGTACGTAAATCATTCCCCGGAACAAAATCCATGGCTAAATAATCCCGTGGACCAATCGAAAAAAAATCGGATACTTTGGGTAGATTAGGGTGGTCCAGGCGCGCCAAGACAGTCGCTTCACGGAGGAATTGATCACGGGCCTGACTTACTACCTCCTGCGGCAAAGTGCGGTCATGTTCAACTTCCTTTAGCGCACATTGTCGACCATCAAGGCGAAGATCATCTGCGAGGTATATACTGCCCATGCCCCCGTGACCGATGATCCGGTGAATTTTATAACGATTTCTCAGGACTTCTCCTGCTTTTAAGGGCGTCGGCATATTCTATTAGTCCGTTGGCGTTACGGATAATGATATTATACCTTTGGTTGGTGAGTGTAAAAAAATTGAGACTGAAAACGCAATATATTAATAAACGTTATAATTATTCAAATGCTACCTTCTCATTCCTATCTTGATCACCGATCTATTCCATATTCAAAGGATACATTCCCTCCAACCACTCCAAAAGGAGCTGCAAATGTTGCCGCTAGCTTGGGATTAACAGAGAACCAGACAGTAAAAACACTAATTTTTAGCACTGATAAGGATGAACTGGTTCTTGTAATGGTTGGCGGTAACAAGAATGTTATTTCTGGTCACCTTAAAAAAGTTGTTGGCTCCCGAAATATTCAGCTTTCAAGCCCAGAAGCTGTGTTGAAAATCACAGGCTACCAGATCGGTTCGATACCACCATTTTCGTGGCAACCTGATGGCTTTCGCTCCTTTTTGGATTATGATTTAATGTGTGAATCCATCCTCGCCGTTGGTGCAGGTGTTTGGGGTAACGAGATATTGATTACGCCGAATAATTTACTTAGCGCAAGCTCTGCTGTGGTAGTAAACCTTACCAACCGGGAAATGCCAGTTTATATCTAAAATTAAAGCTGTGGTATATTTATTTATCACACACGATATGATATATTGCAACTCATCGGATTGAAGTTGATGAAGATGACCCTGGACAATGAGGATTATCCTTCATTGGTTGCGCAGGCAGGACCTTTGAATGGATTGCGATGGACTTTGAAAGGTGATATTATCATCGGTCGGGATGATTCATGCCATGTTGTCATTCAAAATCGCCAGGTCTCCCGGTATCATGCAAGAATTCATTAATCTGGCGCATGGTATTCAATTGGAAGACCTGGGAAGTAAAAATGGAACCCACGTAAATGGACAGGAGGTAACTGAACCGGTTATTCTCCAGGATGGGGATGTTATACAAATAGCATTCGCTCAACAATTTCTTTATTTGAGTTCAAATTTTACGATACCCTTGGATATTCCTTCTTCAAATTTAGATGAGGTCATGTCGATACCAAGGTTGCTCCGAGTTGATAAGCGTTCACGTCGTGTTTGGATAGGTAGTGCTGAGCTGCTTCCCCCACTATCAGTATCCCAATATCAACTTTTGGAATTATTATCTGATAATCCAGGACGTGTAGTTACTCGTACAGAGTTAATCCAGGCAGTTTGGGGAAAAGATGATGTGATTGGCATCTCTGAGCAGGCATTGGATGCCTTGATCAGACGTTTACGAGATCGCTTAGCAACGATCAATTCTTCACATCAATTTGTGATCACGGTTCGGGGTCATGGATTAAGACTGGATAATCCCCCTATAAAATAGACGATCTAAAAGGCCGGTGCTAACAAATGCACCGGCTTTTTTTATTTGAGATTTGCTGCCATTGAGAACCGGAGTGCAGCGCTAAATATTAGGTTTAGACGGCTCTTCAGCTCAATATCATCACCAGTTTCTGTTCTAACTAGCAAATTAGACAAAATGTCCATAAACTCTGGTGTGATTTCAGTTTTATGTTCTTCGAGTTTCTTTTGCAAATTGGTTTCGGAATCAGATACTTCCAATAACTCTTGGATCAGAGCTACCTCGGGTGGGGGAGCACTGGCTTTTTCAACTACCTCTTCAATTTGCTTTAGTTTACTGATCTTTTCAAGATCACCAGTTTTACGTGCTGCATCCATTTCTTCATTAAAAGCCTGGACAAAAAACTCATCTACCAATGCTAGGTTTTGGAGCATTGCTTCTTTAATATCTTTAGCTTGTGCAATTGCGGATATATTTTTCTTAGCCTGTGAAAGCCTTTCTTGCATTTGCCTATCTATTGCTTGTGTCATCTCAAGCAGCTGATCGCGCAATTTAATTAATCTTTCTCTACCATCTCCCCGTGCCCGATCGATCCGATCGCTAAGCATGGTGAAAAACTCATAATCCATTCCAGGCCTGCCTAAACTAACCAAAACACTTAGTTGAGTGTCATTGGGTGCTTTAATCACCATCTCCAGTAATTTTTCACGGGTTAATGATTGGCCTGCTGATTGTATTTGTTGGATTGCAGCCTCAACATCTTTAGATTGTTCTTGGATTTGTCGTCCAAAGGTCGTTTTAGGTAATAATTTCTTCTGCAATTCACCTAACTTTCGGGCAAATTCCTGGTCTCCATTAACAGAAGCAGCTTCAGTCAGTCGATTTAGGAGGTTATAGAAATCGCTATCAAATAACGTATCATCCTTTGCTGTGGCTTCATCGATAACTTCATCTGAGGCACTCATCAACCGCTGCAATAAATTCATTCGGTCTTGTTGCGCCTGGATCATTTCTTTTGTGATCCCATCTGCCGCTAAAATGCGCTCAATCATAGTCTGTAATGTCAACATGGATTGAGGCTGGAGCAAGTACGCTTTTCTCTTTTCTTGTGGTAGGCTATTCGTAATCTTGGTGATCAACGGACCTATGATTCGTTCCTGTTCATTGATCGGCAATCCAAGCTCTGGAGGAAAATAAGTCAGCAATAAGTCTTTATTGGGGTCATGATAAACAAGTGGGGTGGCAATCATGCCTTGGTACCCGCAATTTGGGCATGCAGCAAGATTAAATGCACCAGCAAGGATTTTTTGTTTGGCTGTTTGATCTTGACCAACGTCAAATAATTGGTCGATATCTGCCATCATCGGTTGTCGGCAGTTTGGGCAATTAATGCGCGTTTTTGGCATAAATCTCTCCTAATAAATATGCCCTTATAGCCTTACTGGGCAATTATTTAATCTTATTTATTAATACTAGGTGGTTTAATTTCTAGGGAGTGAAAAACAAATCCGCGCCCCATTACCAGGTTGCGGGTCCACCCAAATTCGACCACCATGGGCTTCAATTACAGCCCGCGCCAAGTATAAACCTAAACCGGCACCTTTAGTTGTTCGTTTGGCATTTGATGATCGATAAAAGCGATCAAATATATGGGGGATATCCTCTGGAGCAACCCCAGGACCAGAATCACTTACGCAAATAATCACATGCGACGGGCGAACCTGTCCACGGATGATGATTTCACCCCCCTGTGGTGAATATTTGATCCCATTGGAAACCAGGTTAGAGAGTACCTGATCCAATCTCGTCTCATCACCTGTAATGATAGGAAAATTAGGTGGGAAATCCACACTAATTTTGTGTAAGGAAGATTGGATTTGGAACCGTTTTGCAATCGTGTCTGCAATTGCATCTAAAGCCACATCCGAAGAATTTAAGGAGAAACCACCTGCTTGTAAGCGAGATGCATCCAGTAGATTCTCAATCAATCCAGTGAGCCTGTCAGCTTCCTCTTCAATCACAGCCAGACTGTCTTTCACGATTTCACGATCCCAATTAGCATCCTCGCGTCGCAACGTCCCAACATACCCTTTGATAAGCGCTACCGGCGTCTTCAGTTCGTGGCTGATTACAGATATGAAAGTGCTTTTTAGCTCCTCGGCCTCCCTGAACCTGGTAATATCCCTCACCGTAGCAATGATATTAAGCAAATTGCCTTCTTGAGACACAAGTGGAGCGTAAGTAATTCCAACTGGAAGTGACACCCCAGAAGTTCTCTGCAAGTCTCCTTCTACGTACAATGTCGCATTTGGGGTGAGAGGCGAACCTCCAGCTTCTGCCTGTTCAAGTGTGAGCATATCTTCGTGGCAGGTTAAATGGATCACCTCTTCGTGCGATTTGCCTGAAATATTTTCAATTGGCTCTTCCAACATGCGAGCGAAGGCTGGGTTTGCGCGGGTAATACTATGCGCCGGTGATATGATCAAGATTCCATCGGCCGCAGAATCCAACAAGGCATCCATGCGTTGTTTTTCCTGCCTTACCTGTTGGTAAAGCTGGGCATTATCAACTGCGATGGCTGCCTGGTTGGCAAAGTCTTGTAAAAGTGCTCGATCATTGGATGAAAAGATTCCCGCATAATTTCGAAACACAAAGATAACCCCGATCACCTTCTCACGAGCGATTAAAGGTAATCCTACCCCAGTGAAGAGGCCTAAACTAACCGTCCTGGCTAAATTCTGTAGAAGGCGGTTGATCTCCGGTAGCTCGAAACGGGCAGGATCTTCATTATCAGGGATTTCAGCTAATAATGGTTCCAAATAACGCGCCAGGCTAGCTGGAATACCAAGACTCGTAGCTACCTTCCACCCCCCTTTATCAGAGCGTAAAGCAACCAACCCTCCCTGTCCAGCCAGCATTTCTGCAGAGATGTATAGAATGCGCCCCAGGAGCTTATCTAAATCAAGCTCCTGGGTTAATGCACGGCTAATTTCCAATAAATAATCGCGCTGTCGAACGCGAAAATCAGGTAACATTAGAAATTTGGAATTCCTTCTCCGCTAATGTAATCGATTCCTCAAAAATCTCCAAACCATCGTCCAGCTCGCTTTTTGTAATGCTGAGTGGTGGTGATATCCTGATCGTGCTTTTACCACATCCTAAACTCAATAAACCACGTTCAAATGCTCTTTGAACAATCCGCTCACTCAGGTCATGTGCTGGTTCTTTGCTCTGCTTATTCTTGACAAATTCTACCCCAATCATCAATCCAATTCCACGGACCTGTCCAACCGATGGATGCCTTACGGCAATTTCATTCAGTGCATCGATTGCATATTCTCCAACTTCTTTAGCATTTTGTAAATACTCATCCTGGATCAGATCTAAAGTAGCTAATGCAGCTGCACAAGCAATTGGATTGCCTCCATAGGTATTTCCATGAGAACCAAGCGGCCAGGTTACAATGCTTTTCCGAGCAATAATTGCACCTAGTGGGATACCGGAAGCAATCCCCTTCCCTGCACAGATGATATCCGGCTCAATTCCAAAGTGTTCGATTGCCCACCATTTGCCCGTTCGTCCCATACCTGATTGAACTTCATCAGCAATGAGTAATATATCGTGCCGGTCACACAAGTCTCGCAAGGCAGGGTAAAAACCAGGTGGCGGTATGACATAACCCCCTTCACCTTGAATGGATTCGACCAGAAGACCTGCAACATCCTCTGCAGGTAATAATTTCCCCAGTACCTGGTCTTCAATATACCTCACCACAGTCTCGCCATAATCCTCACCAGGCCGTTGAGTAAAAACGGGCCTATAGGGATCTGGATAAGGGACATGAACGACCCCGTTCATGAGCGGGTAAAAACCTTCGTGATATACAGGTTTACTGGCAGTGAAGCTTAAAGAACCGAGGGTTCGGCCATGAAAAGCACCAAGAAATCCAATAAACTGACTTGCACCCGTATGATAACGAGCCAATTTGATAGCTGCCTCAACACTTTCGGTACCTGAATTGGTCATAAATGAAACTGCATCTTCCTTAAACGGAGCAATTTGGTCCAATCGTTCACCCAAAGTGACCCAGGCATCATGATAAAAATCTGCAGAAATATGGAGGAATTTCTCGGACTGATCTTTGATTGCTTGGACAACTTTTGGATGGCTATGACCTGTAGCGGTGACTGCAATCCCCGCTGCAAAATCTAAAAACCGGTTACCATCCACGTCCCAGACTTCTGATCCCCTACCATGATCCATTACAAATGGATAGGCACGTGCATATGAAGGTGAGATTACAGCAGAATCCCGTTCGATAATAGCTTTTGCTTTCGGTCCCGGCAGATCATATATTTGCATATTCTTCTCCTGTTTTATTCCTGTAAACCTCTTACTGAACTTTACTAAAATAAATCCCACTGGAGGCACCAGCTGTTCATTATTTACAGGATGATAAGTAGTTCGTACTTCGCCCGATGCTAAAATTATAACACTACCCGTATCGGTTATAATCATGCTTCGGAATGAGCAACAGCTTTCAATTTGAACTTATATCCAGAGAAGGTCGTGCCCGCGCCGGTGTTTTTACGACTCCGCATGGCGATTTACTTACACCTATCTTTGCACCTGTCGGAACGCAAGCCTCTGTTAAATCGAGTCTCACCTGCCCAATTACAAGACTTAAATGCGAATCTGATTCTGGCAAATACTTACCACCTTTACTTACGTCCTGGTGATGAATTAATCGCAAGGCTGGGTGGATTGCACGAATTCATGCATTGGGACCGGCCAATCTTGACCGATTCAGGGGGGTTTCAGGTGTTTTCATTAGCGGACAATCGGAAAATTGATTCAGACGGTGTAACCTTTAAAAGCCATATCGATGGTTCCACCCACAGGATAACCCCAGAAAAATCTATATCCATACAGGAAAACTTGGGCGCGGATATCATCATGGCATTTGATGAATGCAGTTCCCCATATGATCTCTATCGCAACGAAGTTTCCCTTGAACATACACATGCCTGGGCAGAAAGATGCTTAATAGTGAAGTCTCGAGATGACCAGGCTTTATTCGGAATTATTCAAGGAGGTATCTACCCCGAGCTTCGCAAGCGATCGGTTGATTTTCTGACCTCCTTGGACTTCTCCGGTTATGCAATTGGTGGATTATCTGTAGGAGAAACGAAATCAGAAACCCACACAATTTTAGAGTTGGTGGATGCAAATTTACCGAGTGATAAACCTCGTTACCTAATGGGAGTTGGCTCTCCGGATGATTTGGTTAATGGTGTTCTGCGAGGCGTGGATATTTTCGATTGTGTTTTGCCAACACGATTGGCTCGTCATCATGTTGCTATCACCCGCACTGGTCGCTTGAATATAGCGAATGCCAGGTTTTCTGCTGATGTTTCATCGATAGATGATTACTGTTCTTGTTATGCCTGCCGGAATTTCTCCCGCGCTTATCTGCGACATTTTAATAATGGCTAAAGAAATATTGGGCGCTACTCTATTAACCATCCATAATCTACATACATTGGTATCTTTTATGAATGATATTCGCCTGGCGATCTTACAAAATCGGTTTCAGAAATTTGCTACAGATTTCTTCGAACACTGGGAAGGTTCATCATGACTCTGCTACAATCCATCATATTAGGCATCATCCAGGGTTTGACTGAATTTCTACCGATCTCTAGCTCGGCTCATCTCGTGATCACGCCGTATATATTGGGTTGGGAAATTCCTGTTCAGGAGGCTTTTATTTTCGATGTCTTGGTTCAGCTAGGGACGCTATTGGCAGTCATAGTTTTTTTCTGGAAAGATCTTTACAGCATCATCACCGGAGTTATCAATGGTCTTATTCATAAAAATCCATTTTCAGAGCCTGCTTCACGACTGGGTTGGGCCTTGGTGCTCGCAACCATCCCAGCCGTACTTGCAGGGGTGTTAGTAAAAAATCCAATCGAACAAGTCTTCGGCAACCCAATTGCCACAGGATTTCTTTTATTCGGCACTGCTGCACTATTGGTTGTGGCGGAGTTATTCGGTAAAAGGATGCGGCAAATTGAGGCTGTCTCATGGTTGGATGCTTTGATCATCGGATTATTTCAGGTAATTTCACTTCTGCCTGGCATCTCCCGTTCCGGTTCAACCATTAGTGGAGGCATGATCCGTAATTTGGAACGTCCATCAGCTGCACGATTCTCTTTTCTCATGTCTATCCCAGTTATGCTTGGTGCGGGTGCAATCACAATCGTTGACTTGATCCAATTACCGGATTTTTCAGCGCAAATCCCTACCCTAGTTGTTGGCTTTATTACATCTGCTGTGGTCGGATACTTTTCAATTCGTTGGTTATTAGCTTACCTGGTTAGTCGGCGGCTTTTCCCATTCGCCATTTATTGTGTAGTAATAGCAATGGTTGTCCTAATAACAGCTTTTCTACGGTCCTGATTATGAAGCGCTTGTTGTTCCCAGTGCTGGTAATATTTCTAATCTCATGCAGCACACCTGAGTTAAGAAGCCCTGATCCAACGCAGGAACCGATTCAAGTTATCTTCTCATCAGTGCTAAAACCTTGGGCTGATAATATTTCAGCCTGTGCTTCAAATAATCCACTGGTAGCAATCTACTACAATCCATCTCTATCGTTCGATACCACTCTCATCACGAATTCTATAACCCTGGAATTAGGTGAACCAGTACCGATGGAAAATAATTCATATCTCACTCTGATCGGTCGGGAGCAGATCGAAGTCATTGTAAATCAAGATAACAATTTTTCTGAATTATCAACCAGTGATCTTCGGTCTATTTTTTCCGGTAAAATAACCAGATGGGGTAGTGATGATGGTCAACCAATTCAGGTATGGGTGTTTCCAGTTGAGGAATCTATCCGCAAGAACTTTGACCGGGTTGTATTACAATCCAATCCACTTTCGTCTGATGCAATGTTAGCCCCTGATCCCGATGCGATGCTTCAGGCGGTTTCGAATGATCCCAATGCTATCGGATATCTGCCAGGATCCATTATTTCTACAAGTGATCTATCTCTTGGATCCAAAGTAAAAATCATAAAAATTGAAGAGTCGCTTCAAAGTGAATTAAATCAACCAGTCATTTCAATCACCCCAAATGAGCCTGTAGGCTTGATGCGAGAGCTTATTGTTTGTCTTCAGGCTACAGTTCCCTAACATCGAAACCCTGGCTTGGTGTAATCCCCTTAATTTATAGCTGTCTACGCTCATTACTTATTTACTTGGTATCATCGGCTATGCGCAGTTATTTTTAACAGCGAGGATTTATACCTTAAATTAGCAATGGGAAATTCATCAATGATTGACATTAGATGGCAACTTGCCATATAAAAACCAATAATTGTGTTCCGGAAAACCCTCCTGGATTTCCGACTCCCAAATGAATTTGCTGGGTACCAGGATCATTCGTAAATAACTATCCAAGCCAGGTAATAAATCCTTTTCATCACCCGATTGTCGTCCTAATTCAGGTATTAATAATTCAAGCATAACTCTTACCCGAACTTCATACGCATACCGGTCAGCATTTTCGAGCGGATTGTCCTGGTACTCCAAGATAAAATTCCGCCACATTCGCTCTCTAAGCTGGTAGCATTGCCTAGCTTTCCCTTCCCATGCCACTCTCCATTTTATGCAATAGTAATCCAGCCTGGCAATTGCGGCTTCCACTTGATCTTTCTGGTCGGGAGATACTTGACGTCCCTTCAACCGTGTACGCGCCAGAAGCAGGGAATCGAGAGTCAGTCGAGGATATTCCGGCTCACCTTTCGGTGGATTTGCATTCATTGCCCAAAAGACTTCATCTGAAAGTAAATACATCTCCAGGATTTCCAATCCTGAAGTAAGGTAACCAAGGTCATAATCGAGAGATTTCATCGGATAACTCGATTTGTGTCTAAAAATCGACTTATTTACCAATCATTATGGCGTCTCAACCCAGCATAAATTATTAATGGTTGTTCAGCATCAATTACAAAATTATTTCATGCATCGGAATATCTATAATGTAAGCAACAATCTCAATGGTTCCTCGATGTATTTTGCCAATGACTGTAGGAACCTGGCTCCTTCAGCGCCATCACTGATGCGATGGTCCACAGAAAGGGTTGCTTTCATCCGGGAACCAATTCGAACCTCGTTGTTCACCACCACCGGCACTTGTTTCCCAGAGCCAATTGCCAGGATCGCTGCCTCAGGTGGGTTGATGATCGCTACAAACTGATCCACATCAAACATCCCCAAGTTGCTCACTGTAAAAGTCGATCCTTCAATATCCTCAGGTCGAACTTTTCCATCTCTCGCCCTGTTTACCATGCCCTTCAGTTCGGCCGATATTTGATGGATTGATTTTTGGTCGGTGTTGCGATTGACAATTGTGAGCAGTCCATTCTCCACCGCAACTGCTACGCCAACATTGATCTCCCCGTGGAATACTACCGATGAATTTTTTACATCAAGCGAGGCGTTTAAATTTGGAAATTCTAATAATGTCAATCCCACGGCTCGAACAATAAAGTCGTTCACTGATAATTTATCTTCCTCTGCCAACAAGGAATTGACCTCTTTTCGTCGGTCTGTCAATGCACCCACATCATATTCATGGGTTACATAAAAATGAGGGGCTTGCTGCTTTGCCTCTGTCATCCTGCGCCCAATGGCTGCCCTTAACTTAGGTAAGGGTACAATGCGGGTTTCGTGGATAAATGTCCCGGGTGCCTCAAAGGATGGTTTGGCTGGAAAGCTTGTTGTTTTGGCTATCTCTTGGACTGGTTTTTTCGGTTGGAAGGACACAATATCCTTCTTAGTGATCCTTCCACCTGGACCAGTCCCATGCACCAAGCGCAGGTCAATGCCCAAATCTTCAGCCATCGAACGTGCCAGTGGGGACGCATGTGGTTTTCCTTGAGAGATAGGAGGCAGCTGTGATAAAAGAGCTTGCGTTGGTTCAGTTAAAGTACTCTGAATGTTCTCTTTTTCTAATTCTTTTTCAATTAGCGTCTTTTTCTCAGCCCGTTCCGGAGCACTATAATGTAAATCTTCACCAGGTTCGCCAATCATAGCAATGGCGTCGTTCACAGGAACAACAGATCCTTGGGAAACAAGCTGGCGTAGCAACACCCCATCAAAAGTAGATTCCACTTCGACAGTGGCTTTGTCTGTTTCGATCTCAGCCAGAACAGCACCTTTTAAAACCCGATCACCTTCATTAACCATCCACCTTACCAGGGTGCCCTCTGCCATATCGAATCCTAGCTTCGGCATGTTTACAATTTGAGCCATTAGAGTACCTCCCTGACCGCATTAACTATGTCATCCACCTGTGGGAGCGCGAGCTGCTCCAATGTCTGGTTGTATGGAAGGGGCACTTCTTTCTGTGCTACACGCTGGATGGGTGCATCGACAAAATCAAAAGCCTCCTCGTATATCCTTGCTGCCACTTCAGCTCCGACGCCATACGATCTCCATCCTTCTTCTACAATTACAGCACGGTTTGTTTTCTTGAATGAATCGAGAACAGGTTCCATATCTAAAGGTCGTAAAGTGCGCAGGTCTACAATTTCTACTTCAACGCCTTCCTTTGCCAGGAGATCTGCTGCTTTGATAGAAGTTTCCAGCATTTTGCTGTACGTCACAATCGTTACATCCTTACCAGGACGTTGTATTTTAGATTTTCCAATTGGAATTTCAAAATCAGCTTCGGGAACTTCTCCCCTAACCTGGTAAAGGGTAGCTGATTCGATGAATAACACCGGGTCATCTATTCTAATTGCTGATTTTAAAAGCCCCTTCGCATCTTCCGGCGTGCCCGGAGCAACTACTTTCAAACCTGGAAAATGGGCGAAAATCACATCCGGAGTCTGTGAATGGGTAGCCCCCAGTTGACGTCCGCCTCCACTGACGGTGCGGATCACCATTGGTACTTTCATTTGCCCGGTAAACATGTGGTGCAGCTTGGCAGCCTGGTTCACAATATGATCGAATGCAGAGAATGCAAAGTTGATCGTCATTAACTCGGCAACTGGACGTAAACCGGTAAGGGCAGCACCAATGGCTGCACCAATAATGGCTGATTCAGCAATAGGCGTATCTTTTACCCGCTCAGCTCCAAAATGATCATAGAAACCTTTCGTAACAGCATAGCTTCCACCCCATACACCCACTTCTTCACCCAGGATAAAAACACTTGGGTCGCGTTCCATCTCTTCCCATAATGCTTTCGATATTGCTTCACGCATTGTAATCCTTGCCATCTTTACCTCGTCTTATTCTGCTTCAACATATATATGTTTGAAAAGATCCTCAGCTAAAGGCTCAGGGCTGCTTTCAGCAAATTGCACTGCCTCCTGCAACTCCTTCTCAGCTGATTTTTCTATCAGATCCAATTCTTCTAGGCTGGTAATTTTATTTTCCAATAGATATTTATGGTAAATACCGATCGGATCTTCTTCTTCCTGCCAGCATCGAACCTCCTCAGAGGTGCGGTAACGTTCCGGGTCACCCATAGAGTGACCCCGGAATCGGTAGGTTTCGATTTCAAGGAAATACGGGGTCTTATTCACCCGGGCTGTTTCAATGGCTTTTAGTGCTGCCTCTCGTACTTTTATTAAATCCATCCCATCCACATGTCCGTTGGGTATTTTGTATCCCTCGGCTTTCTGACGGATTTCAGAAACAGCTGAAGCACGTTCAACTGCGGTTCCCATGCCATATAGATTGTTTTCACATACCCACAAAACAGATAAATTCCACACCTTGGATAGGTTAAGCGCTTCATGGAAGTATCCAATATTCGTCGCGCCATCTCCAAACATGCAAATGGTCACTGCATCTTTTCCATTGTATCGATCACCAAGCGCAAGGCCGGCAGCGATTGGTAAATGAGCTCCTACGATTGCATGACCACCCCAAAAGTTCTTGGTGACATCCGCCATGTGCATCGAGCCACCCCGTCCTCCAGAGCAGCCCGTTGCTTTTCCAAGCAGCTCAGCCATAACTACCTTGGCAGGAATTCCACAATTTATCGCAACACCATGATCACGGTATGCCGTGATAACCCGGTCCTGTGCCTGTCGTGCAGACACCAATCCCGTACTGACAGCCTCTTGACCAATATAAAGGTGTAGAAATCCACCAATCTTACCTTGCTGATATAAAGCTGAAGCCTTATCTTCAACCAGACGGATCAGGATCATTTGTTTGAACAAATCCAGGTATTCAGTCTTTTCCATTAAAAAACCTCCCATGATGCATCCGTGATGATTCCATTAATGTTATTGACATAAATAATAACAAAAATTATACCAACATTAACGTGTAAATATTACCTATTCAACCGCTTAACTCCCCCATTTTCATCTAAAATAATAATCGAACACAACGATTGGAGTAATGTATAATTTTCAATATGGATCTGGTCACCATCACCAATTTTCTCAATTGGTTCTTGATGATAGCTTTGCCCATTCTCCTGGGTATTTTCCTGACAATTAAATTTCATCTAGGTTGGAGAATATGGCTTATAGGTGCCTCCACCTTTATCCTGTCCCAGGTATTTCATCTCCCTTTTAATAAATATATCCTTAATCCAATACTTGAAAATATCCAGAAAACCCTTCCAGAGGTTTCATCCACTTTACTCATAGCTATCTCGCTTGGCCTTAGTGCCGGAATATTTGAAGAAATATCGCGTTTTGGAATGTATAACTGGTGGTTAAAGAATGACCGCACATGGAAGAAAGGCATCCTGGCTGGAGCTGGCCATGGTGGTATTGAATCGATTATTCTGGGTATTCTGGTGATGCTGACGTATATCAATCTGATGGCCTATCGCAATGTAGATCTCAGTTACCTCAACCTTGCCCCTGAGCAATTAAGCATTGCCCGCCAACAAATTGAAATGTATTGGAGCCTTTCATGGTATGACAGCTTATTAGGTGCATTAGAACGAATGTTGACGATTCCATTCCACATTGCAGCCTCGGTCCTGGTCTTACAAGTATTTACCCGAAATCCTAAACGCTTGATGTATATCTGGCTTGTGATTGCTGTTTTGTACCATACCATCTTGGATGCGTCTGTTGTTCTTATCGCCGGTCAATGGGGAGTCTATGCGGCTGAAGCATTTTTGGCAATCACAGTTGTATTGGATATCATTATTATTTTTACCTTGCGCCAGCCTGAGCCTGCTGAACCCATCCCGGTGTCAGTGGCAAGTGAACCACGCGTGTTTACCCCATCACAAATTGAAGAATCCATAGATAATCTGGAGAACAGTCGCTATCAATAGCGTATAATGACCAAATCTGAATTCATAAGCATAATTAAAGCGATATGGTGTTAAACATACTATGATCAAAACCGAAAACTTATCAAAAAAATTCAACACTACCCTGGCAGTGGATAATTTATGCCTTGATGTGTCAGAAGGCGAGGTCTTCGGCTTTCTTGGGCCAAATGGCGCTGGAAAAACCACCACCGTAAGGATGCTCACCAGCCTGATCGGACCAACCTCAGGTTCAGCGATCGTCAATGGCTTTCAGGTCGGTAGGCAAGATACTGAAATTCGCCGAAGCGTTGGTATCTTGACTGAATCTCCAGGAATGTATGATAACTTGAGCGCTGAATTTAACCTCGAAATCTATGCCAATCTCTATGAAGTCAAGGATCCAAAAGGACAGGTGGAGAAATATCTGCGTATGCTTGGTTTATGGGAGCGGCGCCATGATGAAGCTGGCACATTTTCCAAAGGTATGAAGCAAAAACTTGCAATCGCACGTGCGCTCTTGCATGAACCACGGATTCTATTCCTGGATGAGCCAACTGCAGCTCTGGACCCTGAAGCATCCCACCTCGTACACGACTTTATCACTGAATTACGCAAAGAAGGCCGTACCATTTTTCTTTGTACTCATAACCTGGATGAAGCAGACCGGCTGTGTGACCGTATAGGCGTATTCAAGACCCACCTGCTCGTTGTCGATTCACCATCTAACCTTCGTTCGCAATTATTTGGGCGCAGGGTTGTCTTCCACCTCCAAAGGGCTGATGAAACCATTGTAGCATCCATTAGTTCGTTGCCTTTCGTGCGCGAAGCCAAGGTGATTGAGAACAAGCTTCTCGTCAGCCTTGAAGATCCTGAAACCTACAACCCGGAAATCATCCGAAAACTCGTTGATGCGGGTGCGGATATTCAATTCGTTGGAGAGTTACGCCACTCTCTTGAGGATGTTTATCTTCAGCTCGTTAAAAATGCCTTGATTAACATATAAAAATCGTTTGGAAAAATAACTATGAAGAAGATAAAAACAATCATAAAAAAGGAATGGGCTGAAGTATTTAAAAAGCGCATGGTACTTTTTTCAGTGATCTTCATGCCTTTGTTCTTAAGCCTTCTTCCGTTGATCATTTTATATTCCATGGGTGGTTCAGCTCAAAACAGTGCCAATGCTGAATTACCTGCTCAATTCCAACAGATTTGTGGGGCGGATTTAACTGGTGGACAATGCATGCAGTATTACATTGTGAGCGAATTTTTGATCATGTTCATGTTGATTCCATTGTTCATCCCGGTCAACATCGCTGCATACTCCATCGTGGGTGAAAAAACTACTCACAGCCTCGAACCTTTGCTTGCCACACCTATAACGACTGGAGAATTACTTGCCGGTAAAAACCTGGCCTCTGTCATACCAGCCGTCATTGCCACGTGGATTGGATTTGCGATATTCGCAATCGGCTCATTGATCATCACTGGAGGTGGCACGCTTGCCGCTGCCCTGCTCGACCCAATGTGGCTGATAGCAATTTTTTTGGCAGGACCACTGATGGCAGTTCTCTCGGTGAACTTTAGTATCATGGTTTCCTCGCGTGTAAACGACCCACGCGTAGCCGAGCAGCTTTCAGCAGTCATCATTTTACCCTTGTTGGCCGTGTTCTTTGGGCAAATTGCCGGCTTATTCATCCTTAACAGCACATTGATTTTAATCATGTGCGTGGTCCTTTTGCTTGTAGACATTTTAATGGTCTATCTTTCGATACGCCTGTTCCAAAGGGAGACTATCCTGACCCGTTGGAAATAACAACATTTAATTAACTGAAATATTTTTAAGGAAATCTGCATATGAAAAAATTTTCTTCCATGATTAAAATTTTATTCGTTTTATTCCTGATCACTACAAGTTTGGCCAATGCCCAGGCGCCTAATGAGCTTGAATTGACTTTAAGTCGGGATTTTGGTTATGGGGGTCTTAATAATGATATCCAGGGGCTTTTTACGATGAAAATAAAAAATCCCCCCGCAAACCTGGCGATGGTGGATTTTTTAATCGATTCCACCTCCATGGGTGAAGTCACACAATCACCCTTCTCGTTATCATTCAATACCGATTCTTATCCATTGGGAGTTCACAGCTTGAGTGCGATTGGCTACACGACGGATGGTAACCAGTTGAATTCAAATATTATCCAGGTTAATTTTGTTCCTGCTGGATCTGGTATGGAAGCAGTCGTAAAGATTATAGTTCCAGTAGTTCTATTGATTGTTCTAATTGGCCTTATTTCTGTTTTCCTGCCTCTTATATTAAGTAAAGGGAAAATAGCATCCACACCACTTGGAACACCCCGTAAATATGGGATTGGGGGTGGCGCGATTTGTCCCAAATGCAGTCGACCCTTCACACTTCGATTATGGTGGATCAATCTTGGTTTTAAAAAAATTGACCGGTGCCCTTATTGCGGAAAATGGTCTTATGTCCGCCGTAGTACACTACCTGAATTGCAGGCCGCAGAAGCTGCTGAACTGGCTCAGGCACTGCCAGAAAATCCGGTTATTGGTGAAACCGAAGCTGATAAACTAAAGAAAGAGTTGGACGATTCCCGCTACCAGAATACGTAAAATCGATCCCCCAGGCAGAGAATCCGGGGATGTGTTATTTTTCAATGGGTCGTTTTGGATCTGCGATCCACTCACTGTAGGAACCAGCATACAGGCGCGCCTCCCCTAATCCAGCGATCATCATCGCGATAATATTGTGTGTTGCTGTAACCCCAGAGCCGCAATAACATACAACCTTATCTATGGTCACCTCTCCAAGCAGCTTCAAGTATCGCTCATATAAACTTTTCGCATCTCGAAAAGTTCCATCTGGATTCATGTTATCCGCATAGGCTGCAGAAACTGCACCGGGAATATGTCCGGGAATAGGGTCTATGATCTCGTTTTCGCCCTTAAAGCGATCCTCAGATCGTACATCAAGCAGCCGGAAATGAGGATTTTTCCGTATAGCATCCACTTGTTCGGTGGTGACAATCAGGTCGTTTCGGGGATGAGGGATGAATTCGCGTTCTTGCCTCGTTTCGTTGCCATTTCGTACCGAAAATCCCTTATTCATCCACTGCTGCCAGCCTCCATCCAATACTGCTACAGCCTGATGGCCTAGCCATCGTAATAACCACCAAATCCTGCCAGCTGCCAACGCCCCACCCATATCATCGTATGCCACTACCTGAACGCTTGAGTCGATTCCAAGCCTGGAAAAAACCCTGGTGATGTTTTCTATCTGCGGTAAAGGGTGCCTACCAGTGATACCTCTAACGATTGCTCCTGACAGGTCATCATCTAAATGAGTATATACTGCACCCGGTATATGTGCAGTTTCATAATCTATCCTGCCCTGATTTGGATCGGCAAGCCTAAACCTGCTGTCAATAATAACCCAGCCTGCCTCATCAAGGTGTTGAACAAGCTCTTCTGCAGAAACGATCGTATTGAAATTCGTCTTCATGTTCAGTTCCATGGGTAGTTATGTTATAGTTTTATTTATATCGTATTACAATTAGTTGGTCAATGAACGCCATCAAAGGATGATTTGCTTATTACATCATGACGCGGGATACCTTATAATTCGGGATATCATGATTTCTAATGATAAAAATAGATAATAAACCACCAGGAAACATGTTTCAACTTCAACCGATAGATTTACTGATTATTTATCCACCATAATTGAACAGGAGACGAATGTCAACGGTGCAAATTCCAACTTATGAATTCCATATTTCACATCTCGCCCGAGTCAGATATAAATTCGATGAATTGATATTCGGATTGTCTGGAAATGTAATATTTGCTAATTTCCATGCAGCACGGCTATTTGCAGCGAAAATGAACCAAAAGCGGGATGTGATCAATTTCCCGGAACACGTAGTGCGTGCTGGGCAAATTAATGCCATGGGTTTAATCGATGAAATCCTGCATATGGTTGTACATCTGTACCGTCAGCAAATTAATCCCCTGGTCATGCAGGAAGCCTTGGACTGGTTATATGGAATGATTGGAAAAGACGCCGTCGACGATACCTTGCTCCAATTCATTCAGGAATTCCCTCCATTGGTTATCTACCGTGGTGGGATGAGTCCAAAAGAATATTTAGAATCAGAACACGAAGGTTCATCCAACCGGCTAGTAGCCTTAGAGGAACTCCTTTTATTATGGCTTGCAAACGTAAATCCAGCTTTTTCACCCTTTCAGGAATTATTTGATGACACCCACTTGATTCAAGAAACAGCATATAGCAAAGTAATCCCACTTCTGCATGCTTTTTTTGAAACTCAGCCACCATTCGGACCTGATCAGCAAAATTTAGTGGATATGCTGCGCAGTCCGGCTATCAATGCACCATATTCATTATCAGCCCAGCTGGAATTCATTCGCCAGCGTTGGGGGGCGTTATTAGGGAAATATTTATTTCGCCTCTTAGGCAGCCTCGACTTGATAAAAGAGGAAGCAAAAAGCAATTTTCCTTGGTCCTGGACCAGCTCGTGTGTATGAATATTCTGGCATGGAATCCGAACTTGAGCGATATAGTACCGATAAAGATTGGATGCCCAGCCTGGTGTTGATTGCAAAAAATGCCTATGTCTGGCTAGATCAGCTATCCAAGGACTATCAGCAGCCCATCCACCGACTGGATCAAATTCCCGACGAGGAGTTGGATAGATTAGCCCGTTGGGGTTTCACCGGTCTATGGTTGATCGGATTATGGGAACGTAGTTTAGCCTCCAAGCGGATTAAACAGTTACGTGGCAATCCCGATGCAGTGGCATCTGCCTATTCATTATTAGATTATCAAATCGCAGGAGACCTTGGTGGCGACGATGCATACCAGGATTTACGGCAGCGTGCCTGGATCAGGGGCATACGGCTGGCATCAGATATGGTCCCCAACCACATGGGTATCGACTCGCGCTGGGTGGTTGAGCATCCCGATTGGTTCATCTCGCAAGATTACAGCCCATTCCCATCCTACTCCTTCAATGGACCTAACCTGTCCTGGGATGAGCGGGTCGGTATATACATTGATGACCACTATTTCAACAATACCGACGCGGCGGTGGTTTTTAAGCGCGTCGATTTTTGGACAGGTAAGGATAAATATATCTATCACGGCAATGATGGTACTTCGATGCCGTGGAACGATACAGCTCAGCTGAATTACCTTATTCCTGAAGTCCGTGAGGCTGTAATCCAAACCATCTTACACGTCGCCCGAAAATTCCCGATCATTCGCTTCGATGCAGCCATGACCTTGGCGAAGAAACACTTCCAGCGCCTATGGTTTCCCGATCCTGGGACAGGTGGTGCCATACCTTCACGTGCAGAACATGGGCTTACCAGGCAGCAATTTGATGCTGCCATTCCTGTCGAATTTTGGCGTGAAGTTGTTGATCGGGTTGCTCAGGAAGTCCCAGACACCCTTTTGTTGGCGGAGGCATTCTGGTTAATGGAAGGATATTTTGTACGCACCCTCGGTATGCATCGGGTATACAATAGCGCCTTCATGAATATGCTCCGCGATGAGAAAAATGCAGAATACCGTTTGGTGATTAAAAATACTTTAGAGTTTGATCCGGAAATTTTAAAGCGTTATGTCAATTTTATGAACAATCCAGATGAACGCACGGCAGTGGAGCAATTTGGAAAGGAAGATAAATATTTTGGTATTTGCACCATGATGGCAACCTTACCCGGACTGCCGATGTTCGGTCATGGGCAGGTGGAAGGTTTCACCGAGAAATACGGGATGGAATACCGGCGTGCATACTGGGATGAAATTCCTGATGAGCATTTAATCGAGCGGCATAAAAAGCAGATTTTCCCACTGCTCAAGAAACGCTATCTCTTTTCACAGGTCCAGGATTTCTTGTTGTATGATTTTTACTCACCTGAAGGTTTTGTCAATGAAGATGTATATGCCTATTCAAATAAGTCTGGTAGTGAAAGGGGCTTGGTAGTTTATCATAATAAATTTGCCACTGCCAAAGGCTGGATACGCACATCAGCAGCATATTCTGTTAAAACCGAAAGTGGTGAAAATATTCTGATTCAAAAACAGCTTGGTGAGGGACTTGGATTAACATATGATGGAAATCGTTATTGTATATTTCGCGATCCAATAAACGATCTCGAGTACATCCGTAACAATAAAGAGCTTCATGAGCAAGGGCTTTATATCGAACTAGAAGCATATAAATGCCAGGTTTTCACCACCTTTCGTGAAGTCCAGGATAATAAATGGCAGCAATATGCAAACCTTGCAGCTTACTTAAACGGACATGGTGTGCCAAGCATGGATGATGCCATGAAAGAATTATTCCTTCAGCCTATCCACAAGGCATTTCAGGAGTTGGTCAACCCGGGATTCTTCCAATGGGTTATCTCAAATCGGATCGCTTCAGAATTAGATCTCGAAAGCCAATTAATTCTCTCCAACAATGTGATTACATTGCTCAATGAAATGGAGGAAAAGTCAATCCGTCTTTTGCAAGAATTTAAAAACAATACCCTTGGTCCAGGCGATATCGTATCTATTGCCGGGTCGATTAAGCAATCCCTGCTTGCCATTTTGTATCTGCCCAAATTCTCGGAGAGATTTCCAATACCCCATTCCAGGAAATACAAGCATACGGTCACATATTTACACGCTGGCAGCATCAGAACCTCTCCCTGGCGAAACGGTGATACTTATACCTGGGGGGTGATCCTTGGATGGTTGGCTTCTGCGTATCTGGGAAAGATTGTCTCGGATACTGAATACGAAGAGATCAGCCGAAGTTGGATAGATGAGTGGATGCTGACAAAAATACTTTCCACCACCCTCAGCGAACTCGGATCAGAAGATCGATCAATCTGGCGCGCGGTCACCCTGATCAAATTGCTTACTTCCTATCAATCCTGGTGGACGATTATTAACACCACAGAGAAAACAAAAGTAAAACCTGCTTACCATATCCTGACCCGTATATTTTCTGATCATGATGCACAGCTCTTCCTGGGCGTGAATCGCTATAAAGATATCCTTTGGTTTAATAAAGAATCTTTCGAAGACCTGTTATGGTGGTTGTTTATCATTGCATCCGTGGATATCTCCAGCATACACCTTCAAGATGATCAAGATCATGAGGTCGGTAGGAATACCTTGCAATGCTACAATTTGATCACTTCTCTGCTAGAACAAGCAGATGCTTCAGGTTATAAACTTGAAGTGCTATTGGATTTAATCAAATAAATGAACTGGAAGCGGTTTTTGCATCTCTTTCAGAAGCACTTGGTCCCCCCGAAGATTCATCTTCTGACTGATTACAGGTTTTAATTCTTGCAAAATCTGCCCTGAAATATCCACTCGGGTTGCCATATAAGTCAGGCGAATGGCTTGAGCTGCATAAGCAATGTTGTTCCTTGGCTCAATCCGTGAAAAATCATCAAAGAACCACCCACAAGATGTAAATATCCTTTGTCGTTCCCATTGTGCGATTAGCAGTAAGCTTATAGTCTCAACTGCATTCTCGTCTAATTTTCTGCCGGCAAATTGATATATCAATTCGTTTGCAGGTTGTTCACCTAAAATCACATGGATAAATTCATTCCGTAATCTCCATGGATCAATTTGATACTCCGCCATTTGATTAATATAGATACTATCAATTTCATAGGCCAGGTGGTCAAATGCTTGCCTGAGATAGCCTTTCCAGCGCCCATCTCCTTCTGTGCACGCACAACCATTTTTCCATCTCTCAACTCCATGCATACAAGACCAGGATGTCTCTTCCCGAATATTTATCCATTTCTTTACCGGGTAATGTTTAAGCCATAAAGCAGGATACGTAGTATCCAATCCAACCTTCGAGCTGGCACCATTGATCAGATGGGCTAGAAAACGATCCCGGAATTGTTGGTGATGCCCATATAGCTCTCCATCGGAGGCAATCAAAAGCAGTTGGGGCTCTCCTTTCTGTTGTTTTTCGCCCAGGTAACTTGATAGCACTAAATTCGCAATAAATTCATCAGCATTTACTGTTAATCCAGGAGTAAAACTAATCCCCGTGCTCAATCCTTGATGGTAGAAAAAAATGACAATATTTTTGCCTGCGGGTAAAGCAACCCGGTATGGCTCAGTTACATCGAGCCCGGTACCTTCAGCTTGCCAGGGAGCCAGGATGGTGAATTGAATCCCTCTTTCTGCAAGGATATTCAATGTCTCCAGGTCTACTGCAGTTTCCGGCAGCCACATACCTATCGGCTTGCGTCCAAATTGATGTTCAAACGCTGCGATCCCCCACTCCACCTGGGTAATCTTATCCTCCTTTGAAGCTAAAGGTAGAATTGTGTGGTGATAAGGTTGAGCAATCGCATTCCCGACACCTGTTTGTTGATGATTTTCGGAATCTTGTTCGATAATCAATCGTGTGGTCGCCGGATCAAAGGATTTCATCCATGAAAATAATGTCGGACCGATGTTGAAACTTATTTTTCCAAAATTCCCCAGCTGTACATTCGGCAGGTAGCATTCAGAGTAAATACGTTCATTCCAATTTGCATATGGCGATGCTCCGGCTTCAATTGGGATCAAACCTGTAGTCGGATCCTCCCGGGGTGGTTGATAGAAATGACCATGAATTGAGATGGCACGAACTGGCACGATTATTTCAAAACCCCCATCTAAAAGCACTACTACTACTAATCATTGCCTGATTTGTAATACATATTTTTATTTTCCGCAAGTGAGACTTATTACCAGATTTATAAGATATTCCGTCTTAAAAAGCAGGAATGGATAAATCGTGTAAAATTATACTATCCCAAGCATTCCTATGGCCGATCACACAAAAATAAAAGTCCTCTTCTTGGCATCAGAAGCTGATCCCCTCATCAAGGTTGGTGGATTGGGAGATGTAGCAGGGTCACTTCCACTTGCATTGAGGAAAGTTAGCGCAGCGAATAATCAACCACTGTCTAGATATGGATGTAAGGTTGGTCTTACCATTTCATCCTGCCATCCGCAGGGATCTCTATCCTATCCATCAGGTTGCTGAGTTTAAAGTTCACGCAAGCGGAAGTGATATTTTCGTAAAAGCCTACACCCTTGAGGTTGATGGTTTACCAGTGTATTTGATTGGAGGCGCGCCTATTGAGCAGGAATCAGGTGTTTATTCATCAAATTTAGAAGCAGATGGATTTAAATATGTCTTCTTTTCACAGGCTGCATTAAACCTGGTAAAAGAGCTGAATTGGAAACCAGATATTCTGCATGCCAATGATTGGCATACTGCTTCTGCGGTTTACTCATTAGCATTGAATCGATTGATAGATCCTTTTTTTAGACAGACTGCTTCTCTTCTCACTATCCATAACCTACCATATTTGGGATCGATGACCAGCAATGCGCTTGAAGCATTCGATCTTCCTCCTGCTGAAAATACAAGCCTGCCATCCTGGGCAGGACATATGGCATTACCCTTGGGTTTGCTGACAGCTGATGTTATTGTAGCTGTATCACCCGGGTATTCCAAAGAAATTATGACAGAGGAATTCGGTTCTGGATTGCATACCTTTTTGAAAGCTCATTCGAATAAGGTCACCGGAATTCTAAACGGGCTGGATACGCGAAGGTGGAATCCTGCCACCGACCAAGAATTGCCAGCTAATTATTCAAGTGCTACATTAGAGACGCGGCTTTCCAATAAAATTTTCCTTCAGAATGAGTTGGAATTAAAAAGAGATCCTGCTATCCCCCTGCTGGCGATGGTAACCCGTATGGACCCACAAAAAGGTGTGGACCTTGCTGTTGATGCACTCCGTTGGATATTTGAAGCACCCTCAACACGGACTTCACCAGTTCAAGCTATCTTTCTTGGTACGGGTGATCCTAAACTCGAGCAAGCGGTGCGCCAGCTCGAATCGGATTATCCGGATTCTATTCGCGCCAGAATCGCGTATAACGAAATATTAAGTCGCCATATCTATGCTGGTGCGGATATTTTACTAATGCCATCCCGTTATGAACCTTGTGGGCTTTCCCAGATGATTGCCATGCATTATGGATGCATCCCGGTTGCCCGAGCCACAGGAGGCTTATCGGATACAATCCAGGATCCAGCAAATACTGACCAAAGTACTGGTTTCCTATTTAAACCGGCCTCATCGAAAGCATTAGTCGAGGCAGTCCGCCGAGCGTTAGCGATTTTCTCACAGGACCAGCAATCTTGGCAATCCATGCAGATTCGTGGTATGCAGCAGGATTTTTCCTGGGATCGATCAGCGATCGAATATATCAAACAATATAAAATGCTCTTGGAAAAACAAAAGGGTTTGAGAATAAATAACTGAAAATGTATAATGCGTATTGTGCAAACAGGAGGTGATTATGAAAACCCGAGGCGTCATCCTTGCAGGCGGAGAAGGTTCCAGGCTAGGTACATTAACTGCGAAACGGACGAAACCTGCTGTTCCATTTGCAGGTAAATACCGCATCATCGATTTTACTTTATCCAATTGCGTAAATTCCGGCATCTTCGATGTGATGATCATCGCCCAATACCGGCCTCACTCCCTGATTGAGCATATCGGGGCAGGTGGTCCATGGGATCTAAACCGTGATTTTACCGGTGGTGTACGAATTTATACCCCCTACAAAGCTCGAGGAGCATCCGATTGGTTCCTTGGTACAGCGGACGCAGTTCAACAGAACTTCCGTTTTATCAAGAATTCCTCCCCTAATTTTGTGCTTATCTTGTCGGGTGATCACATCTATGAAATGAATTATGCCTTGATGATTGACGCCCATTTGGCCAGGCAGGCAGATTTAACCCTGGCAACCATCACTGTACCAATTTGGGAGGCTTCACGTTTTGGTATCCTCAGCCTAGATGCTGAAAATCGCGTGACTTCATTCGTGGAAAAACCTGCAGATCCGCCATCCACTCTGGCTAATATGGGCGTATATCTATTCAACACCGAGATACTGGATAAATATTTATTGGAAGATCACAATCTCTCCGAATCAACCCATGATTTTGGAAAAGATATCCTCCCCAAGATGATCGCCGATGGAGCTCGCGTGTTTGCATACCCATATAGTGGTTACTGGATGGACGTTGGAACTGCTTCATCCTACTGGAAAGCCCATATGGACCAGTTGGAAGATAATCCTCCTTTCGACTTGAACGACCGCTCATGGATCATCCACACCCGCACGGAAGAACGACCGCCAGTTTGGATTGCTAGGAATGCATCCATTGAGAACAGCATGATTTGCGATGGCTGCGAAATTGCATCCAATGCCAGGGTAGTCCGCAGTGTGCTTTCACCAGGGGTATTGGTTAAACCAGGAGCAGTTATACGGGAATCCATCATTCTGACGGAATCAGTCATCGAATCAGATGCGATTGTTGAGCGTGCGATCATCGACAAAAAAGTCCATATTCAAGCAGGTGCAAGAATTGGGGGTATCATGGGAGCCGACGAGCCCGTGCTGACTATGATTGGAAAGAATAGCATCGTACCAAAGGGATTCACGGTTGAACCAGGTGCTGTGATCGGTACCGATGTGATTGAAAGCGACTACCCGGCTCAAATAGTTCGTGCAGATGATTATATTCTCACAAAAAGGCTGGCTCATGAAGTTTAAACGCTCTTCTGGTATTTTGTTGCATCCAACGAGCCTACCAGGGTCATATGGAATTGGAGATATCGGCCCTGCCGCCCATGCATGGATCGATTTCTTATCAGCCTCCGGATGTGGCCTCTGGCAAATTCTTCCCCTGGGACCAACTGGATATGGCGATTCACCATATCAATGCTTTTCTTCATTTGCTGGGAATCCATACCTGATCAGCCCCGAATCCTTATTGAATGATGATTTACTTCATCCGGATGACCTGATCGACCGACCTTCATTTCCAAGTAACCATGTTGATTTCGGTCAGATTATTCCCTGGAAGTTGGGCCTCCTTGAACGTTCTTTCAATCGTTATCAGCATTTAGGCTCTGCCAATTTAAAAAGGGAGATGGAACAATTTCGTGAGAAACACTCCGCCTGGTTGGAGGATTTTGCTTTATTTATGGCTCTCAAAGAAATGCATGCTGGACAACCGTGGCATACCTGGGAGGAACCACTTCGAGACAGGCATCCAAATGCAATATCAGACGCGCGGAAGCAATATGACATAGCTATCCAACGGCAAATTTATCGCCAATTCATCTTTTTCCGCCAATGGTCAACGCTGCTTAATCATACACATGGAAAAGATATCCAAATCATCGGTGACATACCAATTTTTGTCGCCCATGATAGTGCTGATGTATGGTCAAATCCACATTTGTTTCATTTGGATAAATCCGGTAAACCAACCTTCGTTGCGGGTGTACCACCTGATTACTTTGCACCTACAGGGCAATTATGGGGTAATCCATTATATCGTTGGGAAGTTCACGCCAAGGATGGATTCAGCTGGTGGGAGGAGAGAATCAAAGCAACTTTAGATCTGGTCGATATCATCCGCATTGACCATTTTCGTGGATTTGCAGGGTATTGGGAAGTTCCAGGAAGTGCCAAAACTGCTGAGTTCGGTCGATGGGTGCCTGGCCCAGGAAAAGTTTTCTTCCAAAGCATTCTCCAGTCCTTGGGTGATTTACCGTTCATCGCTGAAGATTTGGGTGTTATCACTCCCGATGTGGAAGATATGCGTGATTCTTTCGACCTGCCTGGAATGAGAATCATCCAATTTGGATTTGATAGCACACCCCAGGATCCATTTCTGCCTCATAATTTTCCTGAGAATTGTGTTGTCTACACTGGTACACATGATAATGACACAGCACTGGGTTGGTATAATCGCGTGCCGGAGAAAGATAAAGCATTCTATAGAAGCTATTTAAACCGAGATGGGAGTGATTTCAGCTGGGATCTCATCCGTGCAGTTTGGTCATCTGTGGCTATATTTGGTTTGGCTCCTATGCAGGATTTCTTAAAATTGGGGAATGAATCCCGGATGAACTATCCGGGAAATCCAAGTGGCAACTGGGCTTGGAGAATGGCTAAAGACGCTCCAAACCAGAAGCTGGCAGAAAAGATCAAGGAGCTGAATTATTTATACAGCCGGTTGAGCAACCCCGTGTAAGAAAACATTAATTCTTTTTCCTGGTTTGGACAATATTCGAATTTGGCATCACAGACCCCATCATCACCTAAGCGACAGCTGCACCCTAATATTTGGTTCCTTACCATAGGGTCATTTCTGACTGATATTTCATCCGAAATGCTGAATAACCTGATCCCCCTTTTCCTCTACAATATATTAGGGGTTCAGACCAGTATCATTGGATTGATTGACGGGATCGCTGAAGCTACTGCCAGCCTCGTAAAGGTGTATTCAGGTGCATTATCCGACCGGCTTGGAAAACGTAAGACCTTGACTGTGCTGGGTTATACATTATCAACCATATCCAAACCTTTTTTATATTTTGCCACTACCTGGCAGGTAGTATTGGGGGTTCGTTTTACCGATCGGGTAGGCAAAGGTATACGCACCGCTCCAAGGGATGCCTTATTGGCAGGAAGTGCCAAATCTGATCAAAGGGGTCTTGCTTTCGGTTTACATCGTGCAGGGGATACTGCTGGCGCTTTTATTGGTTTAGGCATTGCAGGCCTGATTATATGGCTGACACAATCAGGTGCAACCGAACTCACCCAACTCACATTTCAAACGATTGTACTGGTGAGTATTATCCCTGCCACTCTGGCAGTATTGGTCCTGGCTTTAGGTGTGAAAGAAGTGGAAGCAGCCAGAAAGGCTGGCACTGGACTACCTTCATTCCATTTGAAAAATTTCGATAAACGCTTTTTAACATTCCTGGTAGTGGTTATCATTTTCACCCTGGGGAATTCCTCTGACTCCTTCATCATCCTGCTTGGCCAGGATCGCGGATTAAACGTGCTCCAAATCATCGCCATGTTGATGACATTCAACGCCGTCTACGCCCTTTTAGCGGGTCCTTTCGGATCACTATCAGATCGTATTGGTAGGCGTAGATTGATGCTTGCAGGTTGGATGCTTTACGGATTAGTCTACCTGGGATTTGCAATTTCACATACCGGGGCACAGGTCTGGATTTTATTTGGTATCTATGGCATCTATTATGCTCTCACGGAAGGTGTAGCAAAAGCATTGGTTGCTGATATCGTGCCACAAGAACAGCGTGGGACTGCTTATGGAATGTTTAATGCTGCCATCGGTTTAACCGCTCTTCCAGCTTCATTGATAGCGGGTATCTTATGGCAGACTTTCAGTCCAGCAGCACCCTTCATCTTTGGAGCTTCACTATCACTCATTGCTGGTTTCCTTTTACTTACCTGGGTCAAATAAATACAAGAGACTGTCCTCAGATGGGACAGTCTCTTGTGACGAACCGGTTAAACGAACCCCACTATGTCGTGTGCTGCGAAGTTCTGAACCTGCCTTCGCAGGTCGGTGTCCTCCCCGGAGGATCCGCCTTGGCTCAAGCCTATCGCGTCACCTTCGTGAGATTGGACCCCTTGTTATCAGTGTTGGCTCAGAACGCTAAAGCAGCAACACGTGCACAGTAGGGTAACTATCTTATACCACAAAAAAAGTCGCGTGAGTAGATTTTATTACATTAGAGCAATTAACAAAAATATCAGGTAATCCTGCTTTTCCACTCGTGTTACTTACGGATAAACCCGTTTAATTGTCCTTGGAAATGGGATAGCCTCACGAATATGCTCAATCCCACACAACCAAGCAACAGTTCTTTCCACGCCCATGCCGAAACCTGAATGAGGAACGCTTCCAAAGCGGCGTAATTCGAGATACCACTTGAAAGCTGCTTCAGGAAGGTTGTGTTGTTTAAGTCTTTCCAGCAATAAGGCGTGATCAGAAATACGTTCACTTCCACCAATGATCTCACCATAACCTTCCGGTGCCAATAGATCCACTGATTTACATACTTCTGGCCGCCCTGGCCATGGTTCCATGTAAAAAGCCTTTACCTGTGTCGGATATCCATATACAAAAACCGGTTTTTCATATAGATTGGTCAATTCTGTTTCATGGGGTGCGCCAAAATCCATACCCCAATCAATATTAAGCAATTCCTTTTTCTCAACATCCTCGGTCTCTGTCCGTAATTTTTCGATCATCCTGACCGCATCATCATACGAAATGCGTGGGAAAGGTGGTGAGATTTTTTCAAGTTTAGATGTGTCCCGTTTCAAGCTTTTTAATTCTGCTGAGCATTGTTCAAGCACTCGTTTAACAATATGAGACACGAATTGCTCTTCGATCTCCATGAGCTGGTCAAGATCGCAGAATGCCACTTCAGGCTCTACCATCCAGAATTCAGTCAGGTGGCGGCGGGTTTTAGATTTTTCAGCCCTGAAGGTTGGGCCAAAACAATATACTTTTTTGAATGCGAATATATCTGCTTCGTTATAAAGCTGGCCACTCTGAGCCAGGTAAGCAACCCCTTCATCAAAATAAGGTGTTTCAAATAGCGTGGTCGTTCCTTCGCATGCTGCTGGTGTGAGGATGGGAGTATCCATCCCCACATAACCGTTCGTATCCAGCCATTCACGTATGGCTCGAATGACGATTGCCCTTACTTTTAAAATTGCCCATTGGCTGGGCATACGCAGCCACAAATGGCGGTGGTCAAGCGCGAAATCCACTCCTTGCTCTTTAAGCGCCATTGGATAATCAATATCAGCCGCCTGCAAGATTTCAATCCTTTTCACACCCACTTCATATCCGCCGGGGATACCTGGGGCCCGCGAATCTGCTCTCACCACCCCGGTAATAATTACTGATGATTCTCTGCGGTAATCGGGCCAGCCTGTCAAATAGATCAGCCTCAAGGTCTCCCTTAAATGCCACGCATTGTACAAAACCATATCCATCCCGAACTAATAAGAAAACAAGTTTTCCTTTATCTGTCCGGTTATAAACCCAACCCTGGAGCATAACTTCCTGATCAATATAATCAGCGATTTTATCTGCACGAATGATGGGTGTCATATTTCTATCTCCCTATACTCTTATATATCCAGCTTGATATGTAATTCACGGAGCTGTTTTGGTTCTGCCGGTGATGGCGCATCGGCCATTAAATCACGCCCGGTTTGGCTCTTGGGGAACGCAATCACTTCACGGATATTCGGCTCTCCTGCCAGGATCATGCAAATTCGGTCAATACCCGGAGCAATTCCACCATGGGGTGGTGTTCCGTATTCAAAAGCTTCCAGCATATGCCCGAAACGCTCGAGCGCTACTTCGGGGTCCAGTCCGATCAACTTGAATACCTTCTCTTGCAGGTTGCGCTCATGAATTCGAATTGAGCCGCCTCCGACCTCATAATTATTCAATACCAGGTCGTATTGCTGGCCACGAGCTTTGCCTGGATCGACATCTAATAATGGGATATCCTCTACCATCGGTGACGTAAAAAGATGATGGCTTGGATCCCAGCGTTCTTCCTCCTCATTCCAAACAACAAACGGAAAATCAATCACCCAGCAAAAAGCCAGAATGTCTTTATCTATTAATCCCGCTCGCTCAGCCAGTAATACTCTCATTCTTCCCAAGACTTCAAAAACTACGGCTGGTTTATCGGCTACGAATAAGAGTAGATCACCGGGTTTTGCATGCATCGTTTCCAGGAGGGATTTCAAGGACATCCGGCTTGGCAAATTTGGCAAACGAGGATCGTTGTTCACCATTTACAGCGATAGCTACATAAGCCAATCCTTTTGCGCCATACATCTTCGCGATATTCGGACAATTCGTCCAATTGTTTCCTGCTGTATTCTCCCAATCCAGATGCATTAATTCCGCGTACATGTCCACCTTCTGCGACAGCATTTTCAAAAACCTGAAAACCAGACCTAGCAGCTATTTCTGTGACGTCTTGCAATTCCATGCCGAAACGAATGTCAGGATTATCCTTTCCAAACCGATGCATGGCTTCTGAATAGGTTAGTCTCGGCCATGGACTTGAAAAAAGCCGCTTTCCAGGCACAACCTCTGCGACAAGCTTGGTGAACAATTCCTCTACCAGCAGCATGATGTCTTCCCGCTCTACAAATGACATTTCCAGGTCCAGCTGAGTGAACTCAGGTTGGCGATCTCCACGCTGGTCTTCGTCACGAAAGCACCGGGCAATCTGGAAATATCGCTCCATACCTGCCACCATCAGCAGTTGCTTCAACTGCTGAGGGGATTGAGGTAAGGCGTAAAATTCACCTGGATAGACTCTTGATGGAACCAGATAGTCACGGGCTCCCTCAGGAGTAGTCTTGAATAAAATCGGTGTCTCAATTTCTAAGAAACCCTTAGCATCCAGGAAATTTCGAATGAATTTAATCACCTGGTGACGAAGGATGAGGTTTTTACGCATCCTCTCACGGCGTAAGTCCAGGTATCGGTAACGTAGGCGGATTTCTTCATTCTCTCCTTCTTCCTTACTGATCGTTATCGGTGTTGTTTTAGCCTGGTTGAGGACTTTGACACTAGTAGCAAGCACTTCTATTTCGCCTGTGGGCATATTGGGATTGGCTAATCCTTCTGGACGTAGGCGAACTATCCCCTTCACTTGGATCACCCATTCCGGACGGACTTCTTGTAGTGCCTGGTGGATTTCAGGATACATGGTTGGGTCTGTAACTACCTGGATCAGGCCAAATCGGTCCCTTAAATCGACAAAATTGATCCCACCAAGGACTCTCCGGCGGTTCACCCACCCTGCCAGTGTGACTTCAGTCCCTGCATCCTTGGAACGAAGCTCGCCACATGTATTTGTCTTGTACATTCTGTACCTCCATTGAGCCGATCCATTTTATTTATCGGCAAAATAAATCGCCCTTCGCAAGTTGCGTAGGGCGATTAGTGATGATTACTTAGGCTTAGTTTTTTTGCAGCCTGAAGCTTCTCGCCCGACGCAAGATTGGATTATTAGTCTTATCATTAACAACAAAAAAAATCTTGGTAAACATAAAGGTTACGGACCAGTTAATTTTCAGCATTATACACGAGAAAAGGTTAGCATGGAAGGAAAAGTAGTGTAAAATAACACCCGCAGATTAATAAAATGTTAGTGAGGAGTATATTTATGCTACGTAAATGGATTGTCTTTATTGGTGGGATTCTCATTCTCTCCTCGATATTGGCAGCCTGCGCAGGACCACAAGGAGAACCAGGCTCTGTTGGACCCGCTGGACCAGCTGGTCCTGAAGGTCCTGCTGGCCCCGTTGGTGAACCTGGCCCTGCGGGTGAGCCTGGTCCGGTTGGTGCTGAATATGTTGGCGACCAGTTATGCTCTGGGTGTCACTATGATCTATCATTGGAGTACATGAAATCAGGACATCCATGGAGTCTTACACCTGTCACTGACGGAAAAATCGCTGACTATCCATTTACACAAATCTCATCCCTCCCCCAGGGGTATACATCGAATGATCTCAGCTATGTTATCGGTGGATACAATTGGAAGTCAATTTTCGTAGATTCTCAAGGTTATATCATTACGGGTGCCCCTGGTTCATCGGATGACCCAACCTATCTAAATCAATATAATCTTGGAAACTCAGCATTGGGATTAAGTTCAAGCTGGGCTTCATACCATGCTGGTGAAGCTGAATATTCATTCACATGCGGTACTTGCCATACCACCGGATTCGATAATGGCGGTAATCAGGATAACCTTCCTGGTATCGTCGGCACCTGGACAGAACCTGGAGTTCGCTGTGAACGCTGTCATGGACCCGGTAGCCTGCATGCGAATGATCCGAAGAGTGTCAGTATGCAGATTGAACGCGATTCCGCCTCCTGCCGGGAATGTCACCTGTATGTACCCCCTGCTTCTCTCGATGTAAAAGATGGATTTATTCAAAACAGTGACCAATTCGGAGACCTTTCCCAAAGTAAGCATCAGATACTTGACTGCCTCACCTGCCATGATCCCCATTCAGGGGTTGTGCAATTGAGGATTGATCATCAACAAACTTCTCGACTTTTATGCCAGGATTGTCATTATCAAGAGGCTCAGTTTCAAAACAACCCCAGGCACGTTGCAAATAATATAGGTTGCACCGATTGCCATATGCCCAGATTGATCCAGGTTGGATCTGCAAATCCCCAGGCTTTTACAGGCGATATGCGTACGCATGTTATCGCAATTGACCCACGCACTGTCAACCAGTTCAATGAAGATGGTACTTTGGCTAGCGGTCAAATTAGCCTGGATTATGCCTGCCGGCGCTGCCACGGAATATCCAAGCCAGATGATGAACTCATCGCCGCAGCCACCGGTTATCACGAAATCCCATCTGATCAGCAAATTCCATAAATCCTGTTACCGTATTATCCAAGTAAGATATAACCAAAAATTGCAGACGTTTCGTCTGCAATTTTTTTCTTTCTATAGACCGGATTACATTTGACAAGAATTAAAAATGACATTATTAACTACAAATTTCACTAGTTTCCGTTATTATGATTATAGGGTAAAATAGCCAAATTCTCATCTTATATTAATAGGGCAAATAACCTATATGGAGACGAATGCGATGAAAATCATCAAGGCGATCCGGAAACACCGTGTCTGGTTGGTATTTAGTTTTGTATTTGGTGTGTGTGCTTTACTTGGTTTATTCATGGCTGCAATTCAACCAGTAACTGCGGCTCCAGCAGAAGAAGCATCATACCAGGTACAAGGCTATGCCGGCTCCGAATCCTGTGCCCAATGTCATGAGAATATCCATACAGCATGGATGGGTACGTGTCATGCACAGGCTTTCTCTGCACCCATTTTCCAGCGTGACTGGACAGAGCTAGGCAACCAGGTTGCTTGTTTGGAATGCCATACAACTGGTTATGATACTCAAACAGGAAATTATGCCGAGGAAGGGGTTTCCTGTGAAGGATGCCACGGACCTTTCCAGCCGAATCATCCAAAATCTCCAATGCCCATCACACCCAATGCTGAATTATGTGGCTCCTGCCACAAATCCACCACAGATGAATGGCACGCCTCCGTGCATGGCCAAGAGGGGATACAATGCCAGGCTTGCCATAATCCACACTCGCAAACCCCTATGGCTAATACGGTAACAGAATTATGCGTCACCTGTCATCAGGAACGTGGTGATACCTTCACCCACAGCACCCATGCCAGTGCAGGTCTGGAATGCAGTAATTGCCACATGTTCACAAGCCCGCGGACAAATGATCCAATCATGGGCTTGGTCCCAACCGGTCACACATTCAGTGTTGGTTCCGATGCCTGCATAGCCTGTCATCAGGATACTGTTCATACTCGTGATGAGATCGTCAAATTATCTGGTGAAGTAGCTGCGCTAGAATCTGTTGATGCTGCTACCCTCGAGCAAACGGTACAGACCCAAGAACAGGAGATCAGTGATTTAAAAGCCCAAAGTGCTAATCGACTTTATATTGGCTTGGCTCAAGGAGCAATTGTTGGCCTGATCACCGGTGGTGCAGTTGCCTGGGTAGTTAGCCGCGGCATTCGTGTCGTGGAGGTGAAAGAAGATGAATAAAAAGAAAACCAAGATCAAGCTTGAGCTTAACAGGCGAGATTTTTTGATTGTAGGTGGTGCAGCAGCTGGTTCGGTTGTGGCATCACAGCTTCTCACAACAGGACCCCTTTCTCCTTTTGCTAACTTTAAACAAGAGCTAGTTGAGGGAGTAGAAGAAACCAGTCCACAAATAACAGGTCATCATTGGGGAATGGTGATTAACCTGGATAAATGCATAGGCTGTGAATACTGCCTAAGAGCATGCTCAGCTACCAATGACGTATGGGTGGATATACCAACTGAGGATAATGACCCAGAAAAAAAACGCCCAGAGAAACCCTGGAATATTGTTGTTAAGGAACAAACCACTGCAGGAACACCCTTCTTTTTCAGTCGTCCATGCCTCCACTGCGGTGATGCCCCATGCGTGGAAGTCTGCCCAGTAAAAGCGACCTATCACCGTGAAGATGGATTAGTAATCATGAACTATGATCGCTGCATTGGATGTCGATATTGCGAGATTGCCTGCCCTTATGATGCCCGAAAGTTCAACTGGCAAGAACATACGGATGTCAATCCATACATTCCAACCTGGGGAATTGCAGAAGTTCCACGCCGACCACGTGGAGTTGTAGAAAAATGTACATTTTGTGTCCATAGAATTGACTCAGGATTAAAAGCCGGCTATATACCTGGTGAAAATCTTGAAGCAACACCCGCATGCGTCAATATCTGCCCAGTGGGCGCTCGAATATTCGGTGACCTGAATGATCCCAATAGTAATGTTTCTCATGCCATAGCCTCTGAAACTACCATCCGATTACGTGAAGAATTAGGTACAGAGACAAGCGTTTACTACATCATTCCCAAGGAGGGCCTATAACCATGGCGACCAGCACAGCAGGTGAACAAAGACGCTTTTCTCTCAATCCGGCTACCATAGCCTGGATTGGATTGATTACCATCTGTATTGGGATCGGGGTAATTTCAGCCGTGGCAGTTTTTTGGAATGGTCTGTATATTACCAACATGTCTGATTCCGTCCCATGGGGGTTGTGGATCACCATTGATCTTTCAGCGATTGCATTAGGAGCAGGTGCATTTACGCTTTCTGCTGTTGTCTATCTTTTTGGATTAAAGCGATTTCAACCGATTGTCAGGTTTGCAGTTTTCGTCGGTTTCATTGGATATTCTATTGCACTATTAACCTTGGTTATGGATATCGGACGTCCGGATCGATTCTGGCATCCATGGGTATATTGGAACATCCATTCAGTCCTATGGGAAATTACCTGGTGCATCACCATTTATCTGACCATTATGCTGGTGGAATTTGCCCCAGTCATTGCTGAGGCGAAATTTTTCGATCGTTACCCATGGGTCAGGAAATTCGCAAAATATCTACATCGCATTGCACCACTACTTGCCCTCCTAGGACTGGGCATCTCTTTACTTCATCAGTCTTCTCTGGGTGCCACCTACGGTATCGTAAAATCTCGCCCGATATGGTTCAAACCCAGCATGCCGATCATGTTTATCCTTTCAGCGATTGCAGTTGGTCCAGCACTGACCATGGCGATTGCATATATCGCAGAATGGGTAACTGGCAAGAAGAGTGTGCCAGATGATGTTCTTCGGTCAATCGCTCGATTCAGTGGGTTTGCCCTCTTAGTTTATGGCTATATCCGCTTTTGGGATCTTGCTGCGGTCACCTATTATGGACGCACACCATCGGTTAGCGAAGCATTTAACTTACTTAGACAACAGACTCCCTATAATTTTTCATTTTGGGTATTTGAAATTTTTATAGGTATCATACTTCCTGCAATCCTTTTCTTAACCCCGCGTTTTAACCGCAATCCGGGGTATCTGGTTATGGGGGCATTATTCTCCGTAACGGGAATCGTCATCAATCGGTGGAATGTCACTGTAGGTGGTTTATTCGTACCCCTTAGCTATTCACCAGGTACACTCTACCAGCTTGAGCCAGGAAAATATTTCCCCGGATTGCCTGAATGGGGTATTGCGATTGGCATTATTGGCTATGGTCTAGCGATGCTCACCCTGGGTATTCGATATTTACCTTTATTCTCAAAAGAAGAGCATTCCTGATAGGAAGTGTCAGTGATAGGTTATACTTAATAGTGAAAAATTTCTTTTATGAAAACCTCATCTCCCTGCATATAATCAACCATGCTTGCCAGGGTGGGATTGCAAGGATTTGTAATGCACGTGGAGGATTTGAAAATGGGTGATCCATCGGCTAATCCAGTCTATGTTGCCGCCCTATGTATCGGGCGTTGCCTGATTCCGCTGTTTCTACTATTTGGGATTTCCTATCTTCTTCGTCGATTTGGGGTTATTGCCAAACCTGCTCCTCCCCCAGCTGACTATGAAAACTCCGAAGATAATGGATATTAAGGAGGACCGGCAAATGTTTAAGCTACAACATGTCAATATAATGCCGGGTGTGTTCCTGGTCGTTGGAATCCTGATCCTGGCAAGTTCACTATGGTTTACACCCACCAGTGCAAAAGAATTTTCTCAGGAAACAGAGCAATATTGCTTAAGCTGTCACTCAGATCCCGATTTAGCAATGACTCTTCCAAGCGGTGAAACCTTATCGCTTTATATTTCCAAGGAGCAATTAAAAGGATCTGTTCATAGTCCAAATGGGATCGAATGTGAAGCGTGTCATACCAATATTACCACCTACCCACATCCAACGATTGAATACCAGAGTGTGCGTGAGTTATCCCGCTCGTATTATGCTGCCTGCCAGAAGTGTCACCCCGATAATTACACAAAAACCCTGGATAGCATGCATGCCCAGGTGGCTGAAGCCGGCAATATAGATGCTCCCATATGTACAGATTGCCATGGTTCTCATTATGTTCAACCGCCGGACCAGCCACGCACGTTAATTCCTTCGACATGTGGAAACTGTCACACCGAGGAATACACTACGTACCAGTCAAGTATTCACGGTAATGCTTTGGTTCAAGAATCTAATCCTGATGTACCCGTGTGCACGACCTGTCATGGCGTACATAACATTCAAGATCCTCGTACCCAGCAATTTCGTGTGGACGAACCGGATTTGTGCGCCACCTGTCATGCTGACCAAGAGATGATGAATAAATATGGATTGTCTGCAGATGTATATGACCTCTACAGCCTCTCCTGGCACGGAGTGGATGTTTCAGTATATGATGCTCGTTGGCCAACAATCCAACATAATTCAGCAGTTTGTACAGACTGTCATGGTATTCATGATATTTTAAATCCCGATGATCCAGACTCATCGGTTAATCCCGATAATCTATTAGCAACTTGTCAGAAGTGCCACCCTGGGGTAAGTCAGAACTGGACGGGTGCCTGGACAGGACATTATGAGGTAAGCCTGGAACGCACGCCTTTCTTGTATTATGTGGATTGGTTCTACTCAATCTTTACCCCATTGATGCTTTGGATATGTGGAATTTATGTTGCTCTGCAAATTATCAGGTTGATTGTGGGTCGGGCGAGGAGGAGTCTAAGATGAGTAAATCAAAACCAACCCCTTCCTCATTGACAAACCGTGTAAAGCTCTTACGAACGTTCCCACGCTTCAGCCTCAGTCAGCGCTGGGAACATGCCTTATTGCTTGTGTGTGTTGCAATCTTATTGTTTACAGGATTACCGCAGAAATATGCATCGTCAGCTTGGGGTCAGGTAATTATTTCTTCGCCCGAACGGTTAACCCTGATCCAGCAAATCCATCATGTTACTGCGCTGGTTCTGACCGCATTAGTTTTATATCACTTGGGAAAAGCATGCTATCTGATTGCCAAACGAAAATTACCCGGTGACATGCTTCCAACCCTTCAAGATATTAAAGATGCATGGAATATGCTTCTTTACCTCGTGTATATCAAAAAACAGAAACCTGCATTTGGTAAATATAATTTTGAGCAAAAGGTAACCTATTGGTTCCTGTTTTTTTCAATCGGGATATTGATCATCTCCGGATATATCATGTGGTTTCCCGAAACCATCACTCGGGTTCTTCCTGGGGGTGTCATTCCTGCTGCAATGATGGCGCACAGTACTGAAGCAATTGCAACAGCCATTTTCATCGTGATCTGGCATTTCTACCATGTTCATCTTGAACGCCTAAATCTGAGCATCTTTTCCGGCTGGCTTAACGAAGAGGATATGCGGACTTACCACTCCCTTGAATATGACCAGTTGGTTCGAAAGCCTCGTACCGATCAGGATTCAGGAGATACTCATTCATGAGGCGATTTTGTAAGCAAATAAGTCTTATATTTGATCCTTACATTTTTCGTATCCAGCCTGCTGCTATTAATTTCCGTATATGGCGTCCAGGCAGCACCGGATTATTTAAATAACGATCACCCACTTCAAGCCCCGTCTGGTTCATCTTCTACATCCCCAATCGTTAGTAACGATGTCTGCCTGGATTGCCATGGAGAACCCGGGCTCACCATGACCTTGTCGAATGGGGATATTCTGGATTTATCCATCAATCCGGAACATTACACTGACTCGGTTCACGGAAAAGGTGGCTATGCCTGTGTGCAATGTCATACCGATCTGGGTAACTACCCTCATCCTGCATTCTCTGCTGCCGACTTACGTGATGTCACTCTCCAGCTCAATGATGTCTGCATCCGCTGCCATTCCGGTGAGTACAGTCTAACTATGGATAGCGTTCACGCGAATGCGCAAGCGAAAGGTCTGCGCGAAGCTGCCGTATGTACAGACTGTCACGGAGCCCATACTACGAGACAATGGACTGATCCAGAGACGAATACTCTTTTGCCTGAAGCAAAGTTGGAAATTCCAGCCACATGTTCCAAGTGTCATTTTGAAATCTACCAGAAGTACGAAACCAGCGTGCATGGTGCTGCTTTAATCGACGAAGCAAACACCGATGTTCCAACTTGCATCGATTGTCATGGAGTTCATAATATTGGAAGTCCAACCACCAATGCGTTTCGGGTGAATTCACCAGAGATGTGTTCAAAATGCCACACAGACTCGGAATTAATGGACAAATATGGGATATCAACAGAAGTGCTTAATACTTATGTGTCCGATTTCCACGGCACGACTGTAAATCTCTTCGAGAAACAATCCCCCGATGCCCCAACCAACAAGCCTGTCTGTTACGACTGTCATGGTGTCCATGATATCTCCCGCGTCGATGACCCACACAGCGGTATCGAGATGCAGGAAAATCTTCTCGTACGCTGCCAGGAATGCCACCCAGACGCAACGGCAAACTTTCCGGGTGCCTGGATGTCGCATTACATTCCTTCAGCCAATAATTACGCCTTGGTTTATTATGTAAATTTATTCTATAAATTTTTTATCCCCATCGTTTTAGGTGGGATGTTAGCCCTGGTTGGATTGGATGTTGGTCACACCGTTTATGTGAAAGCACATAAGGGCAAGCCATCATCTCAACCGCCAATTTCTGATTCTCAATCCCCAACCCCCGCTGAAACTTCTCTTATTCCTCCTCAACCTGACCAGAGTAATGAGGAGGTAAAAAATGACTGATACTTACATGGAAACTGCACCAAAAACCACTCATTCGGATGACAAGATTACCTACACGCGATTTGATATTTCGCAACGCGTGGAGCATATTCTCTTCCTGTTATCTTTTTCTATCCTTGGTTTTACTGGTTTGATCCAAAAATATTCAGCATATCCGGTAAGTGATTACTTCATATATGCCTTAGGTGGGATCGAAAGAGTACGTATCATTCACCATTACAGCGCGATCTTGATGATGATTGTAAGTGGTTATCACGTCATTATTCTTACTTATAAGATTTTCGTATTGCGTGTCCGATGGACAATGCTGCCACTTCTCGAGGATCTGCTGCATGTCTATCAGGATGTATTATATTTCCTTGGAATTCGAAAGCATCGTTCCTATTATGGTCGTTATAATTATGCTGAAAAAGCCGAATATTTAGCAGTCGTGTGGGGAACCATAATCATGGGATTGACAGGCTTTATGATGTGGAATCCACTCTCCACAACCCAGTTATTACCGGGTTCAGTCATTCCTGCTGCAAAAGCAGCCCATGGTGCTGAAGCAGTCCTGGCTGTCCTGGCAATTATTATTTGGCATTTCTACCATGTACATATAAAACATTTCAACAAGAGCATGTTTACCGGTAAGCTATCGCGCACTGAGATGATGCATGAGCATCCCGCTGAGCTTGCCCAGATTGAAGCGGGGGGAGTGTATAAGCGACCATCATTGAAGGTTCTAAGACGCCGCCAAAAAGTATTCTTCCCTATGGCAGTAATTTTTTCACTAGTCTTTGGATTTGGAGTTTATAAATTTGCGAATTATGAAGTGACAGCCATAACTACGATTCCCCAGGGTGAAACTGCACAGGTTTATGTTCCTATAACACCTACACCAAGGCCCTCACCCACACCTCCACCAACCCTGGCTCCAGGAGCCGAAGTGGGCGCCATGACCTGGGATGGTTATTTTTCTGGCTTATTCAGGAATCGCTGCAGCACCTGTCATGGAGTGACCAGTGTGGGTGGGTTAAGTCTTCTACTTATCAGGATGCACTCAACGGTGGCGTTTCAGGCCCAGCCATTATCCCTGGTGATCCTGATAAAAGTACCCTTGTCGTAAAGCAATCTACTGGAAACCACCCAGGACAACTCACCCTTGATGAGTTGGATCAGGTTATTGCCTGGATTGTCGCTGGTGCTCCAGAGAAATAATGGAGTTAAACATATGAAAAAATTCTTCCGACGCATCGGAAAAGCGCTGCATAATTTCTTTTTTCCACCCGCTGGTACTAAAATGTGGGTTCGCGTGTTGCCTTATGCCGTACTGGGAATATTGACCCTGGTCGTCCTTATCGGTGCTGCTTACGGCTGGCAATATACGAACAGCCCACAATTCTGTGGGACAACATGCCATACTATGCCACCTGAATATTCTTCCTATCTCGAATCACCTCACGCCCGTGTCGACTGTGTTGAATGTCACATTGGCCGCGGATTCATTGCCAACCAGATAACCCGTAAGGCAGGCGATCTCCGCCATGTCACGGCAACCATTTTTCATAACTATGAATATCCGATTTATGCCAACAAAATGCGTCCGGCCCGAGAAACCTGCGAAAAATGCCACAATCCCGATAAATTTTCCGATGATACCTTGCGCGAGGATAAGCGTTTTGTTAGTGATAAGGACAATACTCCTTACAGTGTCTTTCTCAGTTTAAAAACGGGTGGTGGAACTACACGCCAGGGTCTCGGTAAGGGCATCCATTGGCACGTTGAAAATCCAGTTCAGTATTATGCCGCCGATCAATTACAGCAAAATATCCCTTATATCCGCGTCCTGAACGATGATGGGTCTTATACAGAATATACTGACATTGCATCCAATTTTGATCCAGCAAGTCTTACTGATTCTGATTTAAAAACAATGGATTGTATGACCTGTCATAATCGGGTTACTCACGATATTCCAATGCCTGCAGACCAAATAGATGCAGCCATGGCTCGTGGCTTTATTGATAAAACGATCCCTGATATCCGTACGAAAGGCATAGAAGTTCTTAGCGTACCTTACACTTCCCAAGAGGAAGGTATCAACGGTATTGCGGGCTTAAATAATTATTACCAGGCATATTATCCGGAGTTTTATGCAACAAACCCTGATAGCATTCAATCCGCCATCACATATATCCAGGAAATATATACGTCTTCAGTAAATCTAGACCAAAAATCTGACTGGAACACCCACCCTAACAACCTTGGACATATGTACTCCCCTGGATGTTTCCGCTGCCATGATGGGAAGCATATGGATGCGGACCAACAAGCCATTCGGTTGGAATGTAATTTGTGCCATACCATTCCGGTAGTTACAGGTCCATCTGAATTTGTTGCCAATGTTGAAATACCCCGCGGACCTGAACCCCAAAGCCACCAAAATGCCAATTGGATTGCAATGCATAATCAGGTGCTCGATCAAACATGTAGTGAGTGCCATACCACAAGCAATCCTGGTGGTACAGATAACTCATCTTTCTGTTCGAATAGTGCTTGTCATGGAATTGCCTGGGAGTATGCTGGTTTTGATGCCCCTGCTTTGCGTGAAACAATTTTACAAACACTTCCACCCACGCCAACCGCGCCATCTTTGGATTTGACGGGTGCATTGACCTATGATGCGACCATTGGCCCATTATTTCAATCTCGCTGCGGATCCTGTCATGGTGAGGATGGTATCCTGGGATTGAATTTAACTACCTATCAGGGTGCAATGCTGGGTAGCACAAATGGACCAGTGATCATACCCGGTGACGCAGATGGGAGCATATTAGTTCAAAAGCAAACCGGTGAAACACCCCATTTCAGCCAATTTACACCTGAAGAATTAACACTCGTGATCGATTGGATTAATGCAGGCGCACCTGAGAAATAGTATGGATGGCTGAGTTTTTTACCCGCAATATCATCATTGTCTACTTTTTTTACGGCCTGTCCTTCTTTGTTATGGGGCTGGCAGTACTGCTTGAAGTTGGACATTCCTCAAAACTCGATTTTTCACGCGCCCTTCGCCCATTAATTGGTTTCGGGCTAATCCACGGATCTCACGAATGGTTTGAGATGTTTCTCATTATCAATACGCAGATATATGGAACCAGCAATCCTCCTTGGGTATTACCTGTTCGATTAATTGCATTGGCTTCTTCATTTTTATTTTTAATAGCTTTTGGTGCACGTTTAATTACTGGATTAGAAAAACGCAAGCTATACATCCTAATGCTATCCACAATCACAGCAATTTGGGTGATAGGGTTGATTGAAGTCCTGCTTAATCAATCCAATAGTCAAATGCGTGCAATTGCAGCCGATGTATACACCCGCTATGCACTGGCGATCCCTGGGGCAATACTAACATCCTGGGGTCTCATACTTCAACGGCGCCGATTCATCCAGATTGGTATGCCAAGTATTGGTCGCGATGTTTTATTTGCTGCGATCGCTTTCGGGCTGTACGGCGTGGTTGGACAATTATTCGCCTCGCCGAGTATTATTTTCCCATCGGAATATATAAACTCGGAAGTATTCCTTCGTTGGTTCAGTATGCCGGTCCAAGTATTTCGTGCCCTTTTAGCAATGATGGCCTCTGTATTCATTATTCGTTCACTGCGTGCGTTTGAGGTTGAAAGTAACCAACGGATTCAAGAACTACGTGACACTCAACTGGCAGAACAGCAGCGCCTGGATTCTTTAAAAGCAGAATTGCTTCATCGAACTGTAATCGCACAAGAGACTGAAAGGCAGCGCATTGCCCGTGAATTGCACGATGAAACCGGTCAGACACTTACCGCGCTAGGAATGGGCTTGCGCGGTATGTCTGAGATGATTTTAACCAATCGGAATCGGGCAATTGAGCAGGCGAACCAGCTAGAAAAACTTGCTCAGGATGGAATTGAAGAGCTTCAACGGATGGTTTCCGGTTTACACCCACCCCAGCTGGATGATTTAGGCCTGCTCGCAGCGCTACGTTGGTATGTTAACGATATCACAGCTAGAACTGGGATGACAATCAACCTCATTAACCACGGAAACAAGCCTACTTTGTCTTCCGATGTTCGGGCTGTCGTTTTCAGGATCGCCCAAGAAGCTATTACGAATGTTATTCGCCATGCGAATGCCACAAAGATTGACCTTCAGCTCGACTATTCACCAGATAATATTTATCTCCGCGTCGAGGATAACGGTCAGGGTTTTAATACCAATGAAATTTTGAAAAAGAAACCTGGAAAACCAACAGCTTGGGGACTGTTGGGTATGGTAGAACGGGCTTCATTGGTTGGTGGTACGTGTAACATACTATCGCATCCAGGAAAAGGCACCCTAATTGAGGTGAATGTACCCATTATTGGAGAGGCTAAAGATGGCTGATATAAAACTTTTACTCGTTGACGATCATCAAGTTGTTCGAACCGGTTTGCGTATGCTTTTAGAAGGCCAGCCAGATATGAAAATTATTGGAGAAGCAGAAAGTGGTCTTCAGGCATTGGAGAAAGCCAGAGAGCTCTCACCGGATGTAATTGTGATGGATATTACACTTCCGGACATCTCGGGTATTGAAGCAACAAAAAGGATCAAAGAAACATTTCCAGATATATCAGTGGTCGCACTTACGATCCACGAAGATGAGCAATACTTTTTTGAAATGCTGCAGGCTGGAGCTTCCGGCTATGTCCCGAAACGAGCTGCCCCTGAGGATCTAATCACATCCATTCGAGCTGCCTCTGTGGGAGAAATCTATATTTATCCCTCCTTAGCAAAAGCCTTGGTTGCGGATTATCTCAACCGTCCATTACTAGAAAATGAAAATGTATCTTTGGATGGGCTTACCACACGTGAGCAAGAAGTACTGGGGCTTCTGGCTGAAGGATTAAGTAATGATGAAATTGGCGAATCACTACAAATAAGCAAGCATACTGTCGCCCGTCACCGTGAAAACTTGATGCGAAAATTAGAATTGCACTCACGCAGCGAATTGGTCAAATACGCCATACGCAAGGGGCTTATTTCCGCCTGAGTATAGTCTTGTTTCCCTATAAAAAATAACCTGGTACCCCTATTGACCGAAAGGGGTATTTTTTTTATGATATAGGTGAAAACAGATCATGGGTTACTTTTTGGAGGGTAAAATGCGTAAAGTACAATTCTTTGCAAGTTTTTGGACGATAATCATCGCGATCCCCTTTGTCGTCTTGGCACTAATTAGCACGGCTTACCTCACGGCACATATGACCCAAATTATCAAGATAATCAGTGATTTCGGTCAAAAAATCTCGGTGGGTGGGCGTGGTCTTATCCTTGAATTCTCAGCCCGTTGGCCTGAGGTTGCGGGAATGGTTATCGGTATGATCGTGATTTTAACCATCTATTTATTTGCCCAAAATGCAAATAAAGAAGAGGAGACTCAGAAACTGAATTAACTCTCCAGCGATTCTTATATCGCACCTTGCACAAGGGAGATTCTTATCCAACCTGAGTGCAAGGTTTCTTTTTAAATCGCGACCATTAGCTTGTAATTATAAATATATCTGTTTGTTATTTTTCATACAAACTACTCATTTAACCCTAATTTTATGGTAGAATTATATAGGATGTTTAGCCTATGGTTAATGGTGTATTCAATTATTGTAGGAATGTTTACGTTAATACCCGTACGAAATCGCCTACAGAATAACCAATCAAAGGAGGAGCCATATCCGAAATATTTTTACTTAAAATTTTCTATGCAGTAGCTTTTTCTATATTCTCATGAGGAGAAATCTATGAATTACAAGAAATATCTTTTTATCGGATTATTGCTAATTGGCCTAGCCCTTGCTGCTGGCAGCTTGCTCATCTCAAGCAACACCTTGCCCTGAGTGTGCAGCATGCCCAGAAGCTCCTGCCTGCCCAGAAGCACCTGCCTGCCCTGAGGCTCCAGCCTGCCCAACCCCGGTGGTTGAGGCAGTGCCATATGAGGAAGAATGGGCAAACTCCCCTCATTCCGATGAAACCGCCGAAGCATTCCGCCATTGGGATGAGGAAGATCCGCAGGAAGTACCTACTACTTGTGCCCAATGCCACACCCCCACCGGCTATATGGATTACTTAGGCGCTGATGGCTCCGCTGCTGGTGTCGTGGATGTAGCCCAACCGGTCAGCAATGGTATCACTTGCGAAGCATGCCATAATGATGCCGCTTTGGCACTTTCCGAAGTCACCTTCCCCTCTGGTGCGGTTGTCTCCGGACTTGGTCCAGAAGCTCGTTGCATGGTTTGCCACCAGGGACGTGCCTCAGGCTCTAGTATCGATTCTGCCATCGCTACCAATGTCTTAACCGATACCCTGGATACTGTGAGCACTGAGTTGCGCTTCACCAACATACACTACTTTGCAGCAGCCGCAACACTATATGGAACTGAGGTAAAGGGTGGTTATGAATATGCTGGCAATACCTATGATGGTAAATTTCAGCATGTGGATGGCCGTGATACCTGTGTTGGCTGCCATGACCAGCACACCCTGGAATTGCGTATCGAGAATTGCCAGGAATGCCATACAAATGTTACATCCAGAGAAGACCTGGCTAACATTCGCATGAATGGTTCCATGGAAGATTACAATGGCAATGGTGATGTTACCGAAGGTATCTCCGCAGAAATTTCCGGTCTGCAAGGATTGCTGATAACCGGCATCCAGGCTTATGCCAAGCAGGTCGCTGGCGCACCTATCGCATATGATCCTGCCAGCTATCCATACTTCTTCAATGACGCCAATGATAATGGCGTTGTTGATGCTGAAGAGACAAGTAGTGATACTGCTGCCTACGCTTCGTGGACTGCCCGCCTGTTGAAAGCTGCCTATAACTATCAGCTCTCGGTCAAGGATCCAGGTGCCTTTGCCCATAATGCCAAGTACATCATCGAGCTGCTCTATGACTCAATCGCCGATTTGAATACTCAGCTCAGCACTCCGGTTGATATGAGCACCTTGCACCGCATTGACGCTGGTCACTTTGCTGGCACAGAGATGGCGTTCCGCGATTGGGATGCTGAAGGTGAAGTACCCGCCACCTGCTCGAGGTGTCACTCTGCGGAAGGCTTGCCACTCTTTGTAAAGGAAGCTGCTGCTTCTAGCGATGGCGTCACGGGTGTGACCATTGCACAACCAGTATCGCAGGGCTTTGAATGTCACACCTGCCATGATGTGACCCAATTCCCAGCCACTTATGCTGTCGATGGTGCTAAATTCCCGAGCGGTGCAGTCCTCACTTTTGGTGAGGGTGCTCCAGCCAACCTGTGTATCACCTGCCACCAGGGTCGCCAATCCACCGTGAGCATCGATAAAGCCATCGGTGATGCAGAAGCAGATGCAGTTGTTGAAGGATTGACCTTCCGAAATCCGCATTACTTTGCTGCTGGAGCGACCCTGTTTGGAACAGATGCCAAGGGTGCATATGAATATGCCAATCAAACCTACCTCGGTCCTCATCCGCATGTGACTGAGTTCAGTGCGACTTGTGTCTCCTGCCACGATACTCACGAATTAGGTATCAAAACAGAGTTCTGCACATCCTGCCACGGTGACACTGAGCCAGAAGCTATCCGCAAGGAAGAAGTCGACTATGACGGTGATGGAGATACCACTGAAGGCATGTCTGAAGAAGTATCCACGGTTGCCGAACTTCTCTATGCTGCCATCCAGACGTACGCAGCCGACACACTTGGCACACCTGTCGTTTATGATCCTCTCAATTACCCATATTTCTTAATCGATGGGAACGCCAATGGTGTCGCAGATCCCGAAGAAGCGACCAGAGAAAATGGCTATGCAACCTGGACGCCTCGTTTGCTCAAGGCTGCATATAACTACCAATGGGTCCAGAAGGATCCAGGTGCCTTTGCCCACAACGGCAAGTACATCTTGGAAGTTATGTATGACAGCCTCAAAGATCTTGGTGCGGATGTCACAACACTGACCCGTCCATAAGATCCGCTTTGATTAGTAAAAGAGACCGGATGCCGCACATCCGGTCTTTTTCTTTGTCAAATGGCTTGTGTTAGAATCTATTGGAATATCACAACAAGTGACTAGGATTGTTACTGGAAAATAATTACATATGATTTCAGATGAATTTTCTCCATATGAATATTTCAATAAAGTGATCGATCTATGGTGGCTTGGTTGCACTTGCCACTTTCCTTGGGGGCGTGTTTGGGTTTATTTTCATCGGCTTCAACCACCTGAATATGAAGCGACTGCTACCTATATTGTTACTATAGATTTAAATCGCTTTCCTTTCCAGGATGTACGCGAAGATTTTATTCAATATAATGAAGATATGGCAGTAAACATCACACAGGATGCATTGCTTTCACGAGAAGTACAAGATATGGTAATCGGTAAGATGAAAGAAATGGGTATCACAATATCTCCAAACGACCTGATCGATAACAGCAGCATTGAGCGAAAGCAGGAGCTTTGGGAGCTTAGGTACAGAAGTAAAGATCCGCAGCAGGCTCAGGAAATTGTGGATACTTGGGCAAAGCTTGGTTATGATGCAATGTTGTCCTGGCAAGAGTCTAGGAAAAGCACCTGATTACGTCATGTTCAACCCACCCATTCTCTCAGATATTCCACGGCAGCCGGTTGTTTATGATCGAAACAAGCTCATCTTGGCCGGAGCTCTGATTGGTTTCATTGTAGGTATAATCACTGCTAGCCTGATAAGCCGACCGACAAAGAAATCCCTCTAAGAACTTCGATGATATTTTTCACTCACAAAGTGTTGGATCTCGCACATCGGACATTCAGCTCATGAAAGCACCTCCTATACGTGGTACTTTACTTGAACGGGTCTGTGAAGTACTTTGGGCGATCGCTCTTATCTGCCTGCCCGTCACCACCTTTCCATTGTTCTCTTCGCTTTCTGGCGCGCTGGTTGCGCCTCTCTCCATTCTGCCTTTTTTCCTCCTGCTCTTGCTCTGGGTTATACCCTTCATCATCCGTAGGGGCAAACTACCCAAGGAGACAATTCCACTTGGTGTATTTGTTCTTGTTGCTATCATCTCCTGTGCAGTTGCTTATTTTATTTACATACCCGGGTTCAAAGGCAAATCTGTCCCTGGACAGGAAATCCGAGCTCTTTTCACACTTTTTGTCGGTGTGACATTTTACCTGGTAACAACCACCTGGGTTCGATCCAGTGAAAAACTCAAGAACACCTGGATTTATCTCACGATAGGTGGCATTATTTCCATCTTTTGGGCTGGTATCCAGGCGTTTTTTATCCTCAACCATGCTGAGCAATACCCTGCCTGGTTAGATCAGGTTCAATCTTGGTTTGTTGTCATTTCTCCCGCCTTTTCAGCCAGGCATGGCCGTGTGAATGGATTAACCTATGAAGCCTCCTGGTTTGCACACCAGATGGTCCTGGTATATTTACCACTTTGGTTGGCTGCTACATATCATAAAACTTCTGCATTTAAATTTCGCTTTCTCCGTCTAACTTTGGAGAATGTTTTACTGATTTTTGGGCTTGGAGCTTTCTTCCTGAGCTCTCCACGCATTGGATTGATCTCCTTCTTCTTAATGGCAATTTACTTTTTTTTCCGCTTAAACCTGGGATTTTATCGGAAAGTCTTCGATTACATATCTAAACAGAATTTTATACAGCGCAGTAGCTCTTTTATCACCCGAAAAACCTCGATAAAGGTTTTTACAAGTTTGGTGATTATCTTGATTTATATCCTTGTATTTACCGGATTCTTCTTTATTGCAAGCCAACGCGATTGGAGGTTATCCATCCTGGTTAATGAACCACTTTCAATAAAAGAAATAACCGGAATACTGACCTTCGATCAAGATATCCTGCTGGACATAAGCCATCGCTTCATCTTCCTCGAGCGCATGGTCTACTGGTTTAATGGCTGGAATATCTTTAATCAGTATCCATGGCTGGGTGTTGGATTGGGTAATTCTGGTTTTTTCTTTCCAAAGCTAGCCCCAGCAATTGGCTGGGCAACCTATGAGATCCGGAATGTGCTGTTTTACTTGCCCCAACTCCCAAACATTAAATCCTTCTGGTTCCGTCTTTTTGCTGAAACCGGGCTGGTCGGTTTCTCGATCTTTATTTCGTGGCTTTATGTCCTCTTCCAGTCAGCACGGTTTTCTCACCATCACCAGAACACAACACTAAAGACTTTCGCTCTAGCCGGGCAACTTTCCATTTTAGCATTCATAGGCGAAGGATTTAGCATCGACTCGTTTGCCATGCCCTATTTCTGGGTCATTGCAGGGATGATAGCCGCAATCGCCATGATTTTTCGGCGGGAACTTACCACCAAGGAGGTGAATTTATGATCAAGTTAGCTATAGCTGGAGCTGGTTACATCGCCAATATCCACGCCGCGGCAATAAAAAGCAATCCCGATACCGAGCTTTCTGCTATTGTGGATAAATTTCCAGATAAAGCCCAGGCTTTTGCGAAGAAATTTGGGATCAAGCACCAATTCGATACAGTTGAAAGTATGCTCGAAAATGTTCGGGTGGATGCATTGGTGATTGGCACGCCAAACTATTTACACGCACCCCAGACGATTGCTGCTTTGAATGCTGGAATTCATGTGATGGTTGAAAAACCCATGGCAATGAATGCCTCTGAAGCTCAACATATGCTAGAAGCCAGTCATAAGTCTGGGGCATTATTAATGGTTGCGCATTGCTGGCGATTTGACCCTGAAGTTCTGTGGCTGCGTGAACAGGTTATGTCAGCTAGGTTCGGAAGTATTATTCGCACCAAAGGCTATGGTGTACATGCACTCTGGGGACCATCAGGATGGTTCACCCAGCGGGAGTTCGCTGGTGGTGGTGCAATGGCTGATGTGGGCATTCATGCATTGGATACTGCCCGTTTTCTTCTCGGCGATCCTCAACCTGAAAGTGTTTATGCACGCATCGGCACTTACTATGGAGATTATGATGTGGATGATACAGGTCTCCTGATCGTGAACTGGGAAGGAGGAGCAGTCTCCTATATAGAATCTGGATGGTGGCAGCCACACACCGATGGTCAGGAGGCAGCCACTCAGCTTTATGGCACCAAGGCTTTTGGGCAGTTGTTTCCAACATTTATCCAGGAACAAAACAAGAAACTTGACCCTGGTTTTGCCTTCCCAAGAAAAGAGCATTGCCCTCAAAGTTTATATGATGATCAGATGTCATATTTTATTCAATGCATTCGGGATCATCACATCCCTACTCCTGGTGGCATTGAGGGATGGATTAATATGAAAGTGATCGATGCTGCTTATAAAAGCGCACAAACCGGAACAGTGGTCGTAGTGGAGAAATGACATCGTACTTTCTTGGAGTTGATATTGGTGGGACAAAAAGCCACGCCCTTATCTCAGATGATAAAGGAATTGCTCTCGGATTCGGTACCTCTGGTCCTGGCAATCATGAAGAAGTTGGATATGAAGGTCTCCGTATTGCCCTGCAAACGGTAGCCGAAAAAGCTCTCTCATCCGCAGGTCTGTCCAAAGAACAGATAACAGCTGCGGGATTTGGAGTTGCAGGATACGACTGGCCATCTGAACGTGCCCCCACTCTCGATGCAATCAGCTCAATCGGTTTAAATGCTCCCATAGAAGCGGTTAACGACACAATTATCGGATTATTAGCTGGTGCTTCCCAGGGATGGGGTATAGCAGTGGTTGCGGGAACAGGTACGAATTGTTGGGGTTGGGACAAGAACCATCGATGTGGGCCGTGTCACTGGTTTAGGTTATGGAGAGTATGGCGGTGCAGGTGATCTGGTTCATCAGGCATTATCCGCCATATCCTATGAATGGACAAAACGTGGTCCACAAACCCTTCTTACACTCTGAATTCCTGAAAGCATCTGGGGCAAAGGATATTCCTTCATTATTTGAAGGTATTGAGATGGGTGAATATTTTATCGGTCCCGATTATGCGCCATTGGTTTACAAAGTCGCCCTCCAGGGTGATCCTACTGCACTTTCAATCATCCAATGGACTGGCCGTGAGCTTGGTCATACAGCTTCGGCGGTCATCCGGCAGCTTGGGATCGAAGAATTGGAATTCGAGGTGGTGTTGGTCGGCAGCGTTTATGAGATGGGTGAATTGCTCATCGCACCAATGCGAGAGGTGATCACCTCTGAAGCTCAAAAAGCCACCCTGGTTCGTCTCTCATCTCCACCGGTCATAGGAGGGGTCCTATTGGCGATGGAGCAGGTGGGGTTAAATCCATATCATGCTTCGTGAACCATTAATTAAATCAACTCAGGGATTGTTAAATAAGAGTATTATCTGAATATTTCCATTTATATTGCTCTTGGAGACTATTTATGCCTGATCTTGCAGTTTTAAGACACAGTTAGGTTGTATGAAGTTTTTTTTCGCACTGGGGAAATAGGTGTGGATGAGGTCATCTGCGCATTAAATAATATCCTCGATAATAGAGATATACTGGCTGAAGTGATTATAGCTTTTCAGAGGATGTGAGTTAGGTTTCGATAAATGTATTATAAGCTTTGAATTTTGAAGTTTATAAAAAATAAGTACCACAGCTAGCAGTTTTTTGTATATTCTTACATTTCTAATTTCATCGAATCCTTCAATGTTGACAATAAGTATTATCAATGATAAAGTTTACGAGAAAATCAAATTAACCGTTCTGGTATAGGTTGAAGCTGATGATAACACCTTTTGTTCATCGTCTTCTTTTTTTACTTGCGTTGATGGTTGCCTGACTGGCTAGTTACTAGCCAGTCAGGCAACTTTTTTTGTTGTTGTTTTAAAATACGAAAGGAGGTTTACATCAAGAAAATATTACAATGCACACAAATCTTCTGATCAATTTATTCCAATTTAAATTCATAAGAGGAGAAAAAATGAGAAAAAGAATTTCAGTATTAATAGCAATCGTAGCTGTTCTCAGTATGGTGCTTTCTGCCTGTGCGACTCCGACACCAGAGACAATCATTCAAACGGTAGAGGTGCCAGTGGTCGTTACTGAGACGGTCCTTCAAACACAGGAGGTGGAGGTACAAGTAGTTGTAACTGCGACGCCTGTTCCTGCGGAGAAGAAGCTGGAAATTTTCCACTGGTGGACCGCTCCCGGGGAACGAGAAGCCGCAGATGCTATGTTTGCAGCATTTGCAAACCAGTATCCAGATGACAAAGTGGTAGAGAATCCAGTCCCTGGTGGTGGTGGTACTGAACACCGGGTAGTACTTAAAGCTCGCATTACCGCAGGAATCCCCCCAGACACTTTCCAGACTTTGGGAGGTGCCGAGCTGAAGGATTATGTGGATAGTGGCGTGCTGATTCCATTGGATGATTTCTACTCTTCCACTGGATATAGTGATTTGATCCCGAAACCTCTGCTCAATGCTGTCACGATCGATGGACATCCCTATTCTGTCCCGTTGAACATGCACCTTGAAAATATCCTTTACTATAATCAGAAGCTGTTCGATGAGCTGGGTCTAACCGCCCCTACTGGTTACGATGAATTCGTCGCCGCTTGTGAAGCCATTAAAGCAGCCAAGCCTGACATGTCGTGCCTTGCTGTTGGTTCTAAGGACAACTGGTCTGATGTCTTTGTGCTCGATACCATCATGATGGAATTGGGTGGTCCTCAATACTATGTTGATTTCTTAAAGGGGAACATTGACGTTGCCAATGATCCCATCTTCAAGGAATCATTAGAAAAATTTGCTGCATTGCAGCAGTACTCCAATATGAGTGATCACTCCAGCCTTACCTGGGATCAGGCAGTCAGCGCAGTCGGTTCTGAACAAGCAGCCATGACTATTATGGGCACTTGGGCAATTGGTGCCTTCACGAAAGGCTCCAACTGGGAACCGGGGGTTGACTTCGGTGCAGTGAACTATCCAACAAAGCCTGAGCGAATCCTGCTCTTCCACCCCGATACCTATGGATGCACGGTTGGTGCTCCCGATCCTGCAGAGTGCCAGGACTGGCTTCATACTGTAGCATCACCCGAATTACAGATCCCAACCGATGTCACCCAGGGCGGAATGTTTGCACGCATAGATATTGATCCAATGGAATTCCCGGATCCCATTCGCCAGGAAATGCAGCAATTTGTAAGCGCAAATCCTGACAAGTTGATCCTCGACCAGCATGGCAGTATCTTGCCCAACGCAGCTCAGGTGCAGTACCGGGTAATTATTTCAAGCTTCTTTGCTGCCTCCGAACCTGATGTTCAGGCAACCATTGACGCAACTGCTGAAATGATGACTCTCTTCAATGTTAAAAACGCTGCATCCTGGTATCAATGGCCTTAAAAGTATAACAAATCCGGCTACTCACAAGTTTAGGTTTCATGTATAAAATTAGCCGGAGAGATTGATCAGGTAGGGACACGTAAATATCGCGTGTCCCTACCTTATTGCAATATGTAAAATAGATAATTCCTTGGTTGAGTAATTTTACAACATAGGCATACATCATGATCGCAACAAAGATCCAACCGGCGCGAAAGCATCGTAAGAAAGGGATTTCTATTTCAGAATTCCTTGTATTTACTCTGCCACTCCTGTTATTCCTGCTTATCCTGTATGGAACTTTACTTTGGAATGCATATGTTTCCATGGCAAACTGGGTCAGCACAGCACCGGACTTCACTTTTAAAGGTTTACAATGGTATAAGTATTTAGCTGGTCAAAGTCGTTTCTGGATTGATGTACAGAACAATTTTAAATGGCTGATCCTGGGTGTGC
>CAVZSS010000005.1:0-179459 GCA_963777965.1 uncultured Chloroflexia bacterium
TCCCCACCACTGTGGTAGCGATTTTTTTAGCTTATCTTTTAGAGCTGGCACCCATCCGAGGGGTTAAATCATACGTCAGAACGCTTATCCTTTACCCGGTTGCGATGTCATTTGTGGTGACTGGGACGGTGTGGTCATGGATGTATCAACCTGAAAAGGGGGTTTTCAACTCGATATTCGCTTCATTGGGTATTGATAGTCCATTTACGTACACAAACGATCCAAAAACGGCTACCTACTGGTTGATTCTGATATTTATCTGGCAGTACTTAGGCTTTGCGGTAATAATCATCCAGTCTTCCTTCCGTACAACTGAATTACAGGAGATGGTTGAGTCCGCAACGGTGGACGGAGCATCAAAGCTCAGAATCCTTTTCTCCGTGATTATCCCCAATATCCGTTCTGGAATCCTCATCTTGGTTTCGCTTTTGTTGATAAACTCATTAAAAGTATTTGACATTGTGTGGATTGTAACCAGGGGCGGTCCAGGCATTGCGACTGACGTGCTGGCAACGAATATGATCGTGACCACTTATGATCAGCGTCTGGCATCAGCAGGCGCGGCAATTGGGGTGATTATTTTCCTGATAGCCTTCATCCTTGTCATTCCATATACGATCTATGCCCTCAGGAAGTGGTTCGAATGAAAAGCAAAAGTAAAACCCTCAAATTTATAGTGATCATTGTCCTCATTGTTTTGACTATTGTTTATTTATTACCGATATATGTAATGGTCACTAACTCCTTGAAAACGCTGCCGGAAATTACACAACGAACCTATCTGGCACTACCTAATCAACCTCAATTTAAGAATTTCACGAGTGCGTTGTTCGGTAGCAAGGAATTTCTGATCCCTATGGCACGCCCCATCCTCAATTCAGCCATCATTACAGTATCTGTAACGTTTTTAGCTGTTTTTTTCGGTGGTCTGGGAGGCTACTATTTAAGTCGAACGAAGTCAACATTTACCAGAGTGGTCTTCGTACTGGTTGGGATTGCCCTTTATATGCCGTATCAGGCAATCATTATCCCCTTAACCACAATTACAGCTAAAATCGGATTGATAAACTCGCATCTTGGTTTGATTCTATGTTATATGATCATCAACATTCCATTGGCGGCGGTGTTGATGGGAACCTTCTTCCTGGGTGTCCCGCGAGAGCTAGAAGAAGCCGCGGAAGTAGACGGATCATCCAGGATTCAAACCTTTAGCGATTTTTTTAGCTTATCTTTTAGAGCTGGCACCTATACGAGGGGTTGAATCATACGTCAGAACTCTTATCCTTTACCCGGTTGCGATGTCTTTCGTGGTGACCGGGACAGTGTGGTCATGGATGTATCAACCTGAAAAGGGGGTTTTCAACTCGATATTCGCTTCATTGGGTATCGATAGTCCATTTACGTACACAAACGATCCAAAAACGGCTACCTACTGGTTGATTCTAATTTTTATTTGGCAGTACTTAGGCTTTGCCGTAATCATCATCCAGTCTTCTTTCCGTACAACTGAATTACAGGAGATGGTTGAGTCCGCAACGGTGGACGGAGCATCAAAGCTTAGAATCCTTATCTCTGTGATTATCCCCAATATCCGTTCTGGAATCCTCATTTTAGTTTCGCTTTTATTGATTAACTCATTAAAAGTATTTGACATTGTTTGGATTGTCACCAGAGGCGGTCCAGGCATTGCGACTGACGTGCTGGCAACGAATATGATCGTGACCACTTATGATCAGCGTCTAGCATCAGCAGGCGCGGCAATTGGGGTGATTATTTTCCTGATAGCCTTCATCCTTGTCATTCCATATACGATCTATGCCCTCAGGAAGTGGTTCGAATGAAAAGCAAAAGTAAAACCCTCAAATTTATAGTGATCATTGTCCTCATTGTTTTGACTATTGTTTATTTATTACCGATATATGTAATGGTCACTAACTCCTTGAAAACGCTGCCGGAAATTACACAACGAACCTATCTAGCGCTACCTAATCAACCTCAATTTAAGAATTTCACGAGTGCGTTGTTCGGTAGCAAGGAATTTCTGATCCCGATGGCACGCCCCATCCTCAATTCAGCCATCATTACAGTATCTGTAACGTTTTTAGCTGTTTTTTTCGGTGGTCTGGGAGGCTACTATTTAAGTCGAACTAAGTCAACATTTACCAGAGTGGTCTTCGTACTGGTTGGGATTGCCCTTTATATGCCGTATCAGGCAATCATTATCCCCTTAACCACAATTACAGCTAAAATCGGATTGATAAACTCGCATCTTGGTTTGATTCTATGTTATATGATCATCAACATTCCATTGGCTGCGGTGTTGATGGGAACCTTCTTCCTGGGTGTCCCGCGAGAGCTAGAAGAAGCCGCGGAAGTAGACGGATCATCCAAGATTCAAACCTTTTTTAAAATTGTTATACCGATCTCTATACCAGCTTATGCTTCAGTTGCCATCATCATCTTTACGCAGGTATGGAATGAGTTCTTTATCGCTCTGACCCTGATCACCCCAAAAACTCAGACTGTTCAGGTGGCCATGGCCATGACTCAGGGCAGTACGATCTCCCCTTATAATTTACAAATGGCCGCCTCTTTATTGACTGTTGCAGTTCCCCTAATGATTTTCTTGTTCTTAGGAAGATATTTTATCCGTGGTGTCTTGGCCGGTGCCCTTAAAGGTTAACTACCATTTTTTTCTGATCTTCAATCAGAGAACCCCTGGAAATGGGCTCTCTGATTTTTTTAACATATATTATTTATTTATCTTGATAAGAATCGATTATCTGCTTGGCGAAATCTATCACGCTTAGTTTCAGCGCTTCCGGTTCCAACACCTCTGCTGCTCTTCCCATGCTTAATAGACATTTCGCGGGCATGGAAGAAATTTTCAAACAATATAATCACATCTTTCCAGTCAGTCTCATCACATTGATCAGTTTCTATTATCTCGAAACGTGCATTCTCTCCTATGTACAGTCTAAGATACTTGATCATCCCTGGGGATACTTTTATCGTCGCCTGGTAAATTGGCCGTTGATCCTGGTATGCTTCACACCATTTTTTCCATTCTGAAATTAAATTAAAATTTTTATCTCTGTTAAAATTCCTTTCCAAAATCTTTGCTTCTACAATGTCTTTAACTCCGACAACCCGTAAATAACCCTCTGTCATCCCGATTAAATACCACCTGTTTAGTTTTGATACCAATCCCAAAGGAGCAACTTCGATATCGATTTGGGCATCAAAGCCTCCTTTATATCTGAGCGTCAGTAGTTTATCTTGCCATAGTGCTTGGTGGATAGTCCCTAAATGAATTAAAGGTTCTTCCATTGTAGTCCAGGCTGATGAATCAAGATAAATCCGCTGCTGCGTCTCTGTCATGACTGTCCTGCGGGCATCTGGCAAAGCAGCAGACAATTTTAATAATGCAGTTTTCAGCTTTTGATCCACTCCAAGCTCGACCAGCGCTTGTGGAATACTCAGCATAAACAATGCCCTGGCTTCATCTTCATTTATGCCTGTCAAAGTTGTCCGGTAGCTTTCAACTAAAGTAATTCCTCCTCCCGGACCGCGATCAGTATATATGGGTACACCCGCAATATTCAATGCTGTGATATCTCGATAAATGGTCCTTTGTGATACTTCCAATTCACTTGCTAATTCCTCCGCAGTCATCCTCTCATGCGTCTGCAGAAGCATGATAATAGAAATCAGTCTATCTGCTCTCATAGTAAAACTCCATGTGTTTTTATATCAACCATCAAAAATTCATTTTACCAATAAATCATGACATTAGATGTCATATATACCATGTTAGCATGGGTATGTGATCACATACAGCTAAAATATTTGAGTATCAACAATAGGAGAAAGTTATAAAATGGAGAAACAGGACATTCGTATCATCAATTTACCACCCATGAAAATGGCGTCTTTTTATGCCTTCAGCGCCAGTCCTGAATTGGAAGCATGGAAAAAGACAATAGCTTGGGCAAAAGCACATGAATGCTGGCAAGAGCCTCCTTCCCGAAGAATATTCGGTTTTGATAATCCCAGCCCATCCATAGGTAGCCCGAATTATGGCTATGAGTTTTGGTTGACCATTGGTCCTGACCTACAGTTGGATAGTGAGCATCAGGTCAAGGAATTCTCTGGAGGCCTATATGGGGTTTTACACTGCGACGTAACCAAGGGGGATCCTTACGATATTATCCCTTCCACTTGGGGTAAATTGGTCAAGTGGCTTGAATCAAGCCACTACAAGCATGGAAACCATCAGTGGCTTGAAGAACACCTCACACGTTTTAATTCAAACGACAAGGGATTTATCCTGGATCTATATCTACCAATCACCGAATAACTGTAAAATGCTCCCCCGTGTTGCCGGGGGAGCTAGGTTCATCTCGCCTGTTAACTTTTCCTGGACACTCCTAATTTTATCTTCCATTGTTTGCTCTCGATCAGTCCGTGTCCCCAATTTGATCGTGGTATGGATGCGCGGTGCACCCATTTCATGGATCCTCTGATGGCATTGTTTAATGGCTGTGAATACATTATCCCATTCCCCCTCGATGTTGGTTCCATAAGCATGCATCTGGGTTTTAAGTCCGGCTTGATTTAATATCTTTTCGCATTCAACAATATATTTGGATACTGAAACGCCAACCCCGAGTGGGACCAGGCAAAAATCAACAATTACTTTCATCGGTACACCTCAAATAACTAGCTATATACCAGGTTTATAGCAGATTCAACGATTCTCTCGACATTGGGAAACGCTTGGTATTCTAACTGACAGAAAAATAAAATGGTACTAATAGTATATTCATCAGAAAAAAATGCTTACTAAACCTAGGGTCGTAATTTCGAGGTAGTAAATTCAGCCAACATACGGGCTTTTATTCCCAATCGGTTAATCAGACCTTTATCCAGGCCCCGATCAATTATATGCACGATCTCATCGGTCAGTGATTTATTTATAATTAACGGTGGCAGCAAGCGTAGGTTATTTGTATGGTTGGAGAGTATGAGACCCAGGATGGCAATCTCCACATTGAGGTTGGATGTGTCCTTCGTAGTGAAAGGTAGTTTGGACTGGCGATCTTTTACCAACTCGAGATCGATCATTAATCCGTGGCCGCGCACATCTCCGATCTGAGGTCGTTGTTCCATCAGCTCTTCAAGCTCGGATTTAAGATATATCCCCATATTAGCGGAATTTTCCGGAAGCTTTTCTTTGATGATGATGTCAATGGCTGCCAGGCTTACAGCGCAACTCACTGGATGCCCACCATGGGTGATCCCATGAGTAAAGTAATTTTCCTTTCCATGAAATCGATCATAGATCGCCTCCGTCGCCAGCGTTGCCGAGAGTGGAATATATCCATTGGTTATGGCTTTTCCCAAACACAAGATATCAGGTTGGGGGTTCCAGTCTTGGGTTGCAAAGAGCTTACCTGTACGCCCGAAGCCGGTTGTGACTTCGTCGGCAATTAGCAACATTCCATAACGATGGCAGATCTCTCCCACCCGGGCGTAGTATTCATCCGGTCCAGCGATAACGTTAAAATCACCCATCACTGGCTCGATGATGAATGCAGCGGCTGTTTCCGGATCTTCTGTTTGGATCTTCTCTTCTAGAGCATTGGCACAGGTTAGATCGCAGCCAGGATAACCTTCTTTCCCATACGGACAGCGGTAGCAATAAGGCGGTTCGATCTGAATAAAACCTGGGAGTAGCGGACCAAACATCTCGCTATCATGTTCTAAACCAGATGTACTCAGGCAGCCATACGAGAAGCCATGATAAGAACCGCGCAAGGAAAAGACTTTGTAACGTCCTCGATTGGCTTTTTCAGAGCTCTGGCAATGGTATTGGCGTGCCATTTTCAATGCCGCTTCCACTGCGTCACTACCGTTGGAACCCAGCAACACCCGCTGGTAATGCCCCCCGGTGATCTCCACCAGCTTCGCCGAAAGCTCAATGGCGCGCGGATGAATCATACTCCAGCATCCGTTGAATGCCAGTTCGCGCATCTGTTTGCATGCCGCCTCCACCAGCTCCTCGCGACCCAATCCCGCGGCCAGGTTCCACAAACCGGACAATCCATTGATATAACGGGTCCCCCTCTGGTTATACACATAAGGACCTTCACCACGGACAATTATCTCTGGACCAGCCCCAAAATAATTCATAAAATCATCCATATCTGTCCCTTGGTTCCATACATGATAAGGGATGCCTTTATATTTCCTGATGGTCATTCTGACTATCCTTTCATTTGTGAATGAGGCTGTTCGTTTTCCCACTATAGAATCGAATTATATGAAAAATGGATTATTACGCAGGCTTGGATGGATCAGGTTAAAGAAAAAACCTGGGTGCTGTAATAAGTCTGATTACATGTATATCATACATCAATATACGAAATATTTATATTAATACTATCCCACCTCCATTGAAATGTTGAGTTGAGCGAGAATAGGATGGATCTTGTCGCCTTATTCCATTTATATAAAAGGAGGTGGACCTATAAGATCTCCACGAAATCATTAAGAAGGGCACAAAAAGCGCATACCAAACCAAAAGACACACAAAACTCTCCAATTCGAGTATCGTGTGTCTTGATAATTAGCGAAGTTATTGCGGAAATTAATCTAAAACACCAATAGCTTTTTCTACTTCATCGAGGATCTCCCCTGATTTTATCAATGCTTTCATTGTATTATGATCTGGGTAAAGCGGTCGATCTTCATCCAGGTGAGCAATATATTTTCTGATAACCTGATGAGCAACTTGTACTCCCCTTCCAGGTGTAAAATCTCGGAAATCTAAAGCTTGCGCAGCTGCCATGAATTCAATTCCCAGGATCCCATACGCGTTATCAAGGATTTGACCATTCTTAATGGCAGTATTCATCCCCATGGAGACAAAATCCTCCTGATCTGCCGCAGCGGGGATGGATTGTATGCTCGCAGGCATTGAAAGTATGCGTTGTTCCACGATCATCATATCAGCTGTATATTGGCTGAGCATCATACCCGAGAACATACCTGCTCCTTTAGTCAGGAATTCAGGCAGTCCCACACTCAAGGCTGAGTTGGTCAACCGGTTCAAACGTCTTTCTGAAAGTACGCAAACCATCGTGATGGCAATTCCAGCCATATCCATGGGTAAACTTACCGGTGATCCCTGGAAATTTGCCCCGGTTAAGGTCAGTTGAAACTCGGGGAGGAATATTGGATTATCCCCCACCCCATTTAGTTCAATTTCTACCTGGCTCCTCGCATAATCGATTGCGTCATGTGCTGCTCCAATCACTTGAGGTGATGAGCGCATCGAATAAGCATCTTGAACCTTCGTCTTCATCTTCCCTGTCGCCAGGTCGCTCCCTGCGATGCATTTCATGATTGCTCTCGCAGTGCGAATTGCCCCTTTAAAACCTCTCACCTGGTGTAATCGTAGGTCATATGGTTTTAAATTCGCTAATAAAGCTTCCAGGCTCATGGCGCAAGCAATCTCTGCTTGTTTTAACCAACGTTCCATGTCATAGATGTGCAGAGCGCTCATCGCGGTTAGTAGATTAGACCCATTGATCGTCGCCAGACCATCTCTTGCCTGCAATCCCGGGATTGGTATTCCTGCTCGTTGCAGCGCAACGCGACCTGGCATTCGTTCACCCTGATAAAATGCCTCACCTTCGCCCATCAGCAATAAAGCAATCTGTGACATGGGTGCCAGGTCTCCACACGCTCCCACAGAACCTTTCTGGCATACCACGGGTGTTACACCTTTATTGAGCATATCTATCAGAGTCATGGTTATCTCAGGCCGGCATCCAGAATTGCCGTGTGCGTGAACATTCACCCTACCTGCCATCGCACCACGTACATACTCGATCGGGCAGGGTTCTCCTATGCCAGCAGCGTGGTTGTAAATGAGATACTTCTGGAATTGTTGCACCTGCTCATCATTTAAGACCCTTTCAGAGAACTCTCCGATGCCAGTATTCACCCCATACATGGTCTCATGGGCAGCAAGCTTTGCCTCCAGCATCATCCTGCAGGCTTTGATCCGCGCTAACGCTTCTGGATGCAGATCGACTTGCTCTCCGTGGCGCGCGATTTGCATTAGTTTTTCAACCGATAAACCAGCTCCATCAATGACAATTGTCATATGCTTCTCCTATGCAAAAGTCAGATCAACATATTCTGTTATACCGGATATGATGGATTGGGGCAAGTGATATTCGTCAGAAATAATTCCGGAGTTGCCTACCATCTGAGGACAAATAAATTATTAAGATACCTATCCTGTGACATTTAAGACATCTGTCTCTAGCAACAAAATAAAAATTGATATAATCTATACACATTGTATAAAATTATCATTTTTGTATTATATTTTCACGATGACGGTTTAAGATTCTAACAAAAACAAGTTAATGAAAGGAGATCAGCTATGCGGCTATACGCCGATAGTGCCAAATGCTCTGGGTGTCGAGCTTGCTTGGTGGCTTGTTCACTCAATCTTTTCCAGGAAAGCAATCCCAAGAAAGCCTCACTCAACCTAATACCTCATTTCCCCAATCCCGGTGTTTATGAAATGAAAGTCTGCACCCAATGTGGAGACTGTGCTGAAGTTTGTCCAACTGAAGCAATAAAATTGAATGAACGCGGTGCATATTATGTCGATTATGCTGAGTGCAACTTATGTGAAGCTTGTGTGCCTGTGTGCCCGGAGGATGTGATGTACGTACGGGCTGAGTTAGCTAATGCCGCATGGAAATGTGACCTTTGCGGAGACTGTGTCAGCGTGTGCGGAACCAGCGCGCTGTGGATTGCTAATTAGGAGGCAGCCATGAATGGTTACGGTGGAAAAATTCTAAGAGTCAATCTCACAGAAGGAAAAATAACCAAGGAACCCACACCTGCTCAGTTGGCCAGGGATTTTCATCGGTGGACGCGGTTTCGGTATATATTTCTTATTTAAAGAAGTTCCCAAGCATGCGGATCCGCTTGGACCAGAGAACAAGCTTATCATATCCACAGGTCCATTGTCCGGGATGTTGGCTCCCGGTGGTGGAAAATGTGATTGGACAACTAAGTCTCCCCTCACCGGTGGTTATGCTGATGCCTCCCTGGGAGGTCATTTCACTGCTGAAATGAAGTATGCAGGTCTGGATACCATCATCCTCGAAGGTGCCAGCCCTAACCCAGTCTATTTATTTATTGATAACGATAAAATTCAGCTTTTAGATGCCTCCTCCCTTTGGGGAAAAGGTGCCATTGATGTCGAAGTTGAGCTCAAGACCAAATATGGGGAGGAATTCCAGATCGCTGCTATCGGACCCGGTGGTGAAAACCAGGTCCTGTATGCTTGCATTAATCATGATTTCGGTCGTCAAGCTGGTCGTGGCGGTGTAGGTGCAGTGATGGGTAGCAAGAAAGTAAAAGCCATTGTCCTGCATGGCACAAAGACAGTGCCTGTAGCAGATATGGATGGTTATCGCAAGGCAGGCATGGCGCTCTATAAGGCCTGTAAGGATGCTGAAGGTTTGGCTGAGTGGTCCAGATATGGCACCACGGTAGTGACCAGTTGGTGCGACGAAGTTGGTGCTCTTCCGACGCGCAACTTCAGCGCCGGTTCGTTTGAGCAAGGATCCAACCTCTACGGGCAGACGATGCGCAAAGAGATCGTTGTCACCGATAAAGGCTGTTTTGGATGCCCCTCTCCCTGTGGCAAATATTCCAATATGAAGCGCTATAACACTCAGGTCGAGGGTCCCGAATATGAAACCATTGGTATGATGGGATCTAACCTGGGCGTTGGTGATATTCAGGCTGTGGCTGAAGCTAACCGCTTGGCGGACGACCTTGGTATAGATTCTATCAGTGCAGGCGGCTGTATCGGCTGGGCGATGGAATGCTATGAAAAAGGTATTTTCACCAAAGCGGACACGGATGGTCTCGAGCTTAAATTCGGTAATATCGACGCAGTCTTCGCATTGATTAAAAAGATTGCCTATCGGGAGGGTAAAATTGGGAACCTCCTCGCCCTGGGAACCAAGCGCGCTGCTCAGCAGGTCGGTAAAGGCAGTGAAAAGTTTGCCATTCACGTCAAAGGCATGGAACAATCTGCTTATGCCACACACAATGCCACGGCCATGTTATTGGCGTATATGACCTGCGATGTTGGCGCTCATCACAACCGTTCCTGGGCTATCACGTATGATTTGCAGGTTGGACGCGATAAAGTTGTCCCCGAAAAAGTTGCCCGTATCATCTGGTTGCAGAATTTCCGTCCTATGTTTGATGTCATGGGTTCGTGCCGCTTGCAGTGGGTAGAGCTTGGCATCGACCGTGATTTATATTGCCCACTCTTAGAGTCCATTACCGGGGTTAAACGAACCTGGGAAGATTTGGAAGCGGTTGGAAATCGTATTTGGAATCTAACCCGCATGTATTGGGCAAGAGAAAATGAAGGTTTTGGGCGGGAGTGGGATCTTCCTGCTCCACGTTTTTATACCGAGCCGCCCAAGACTGGAGTGACTGCTGGTCAGATCACCAAATTTGAAGATGTCCAAAAGTTGTTGGATATGTACTACCAACAGCGTGGTTGGAACTCCGATGGCATCCCCACCCAGGGGACCTTGGAAATCCTCAATCTATCTGCCATGGTCACCTAAATTTCTAATTTTATTGGAGGTTCGAGATTCAACCAGAATCTCGAACCTCACTACTTTATAGTTATGACTGCCACTATACGACCCCTAGGAATGCTTAAAACCTATATCGGTGAGTTGAAAGAGACCACCGTCGAAGCCGGACAATCGGTTCGAGAGACAATAATTAAAGTTGGGATCAACCCCGATCTGGTTGCGGGTGTATTTGTGAATGATGAACAGCAAAACAAGGATTACGTCTTGCAGGATGGGGATATCGTGAAGCTATTAGCGGTTATTGGCGGTGGATAATCAATCTCTCCACCCTGATCATCCTCGTCTCCCACAAAAATCGTTTACCACATCCCATAATACCGGCAGTCCGGTCTCAAAATATGAAACCGGCACCCGCTCATCATGCCCATGGGCTAACTGCATAATAGGAAATCCAGGCGGTAATATCCCCGGGGTGAATCCATATACTTTAATTCCCGCATTTTGATATTGACAGGCATCAGTCGCCCCTGGCATTAACATGGGTATTGTCAGACCATCCGGATCCATCTTGCGTGTTCTTTGTTCAAGTATTTTATATAATGCTGTCTCAGTTGAGAATTCCGCTCCGCTGGTTGTATACACTACCTCTAACTCGATCCTATCTCCAATAATATGGCGGATTTCCCTTTTTACATCCTCCGGAGTCTGTCCTGGCACCAAACGGCAGTCAATTTCTGCTTCAGCAATTGATGGGATAACATTCACCTTGCTTCCGGCGCGTAATATCGTCGGAGATAGAGTATTCGTCACCATTGCCCGCAGCATATTTCGGCTATCTCCTTTTAATCGATCCAGCAGCACACTCATCAAGATTGGTGAATGAAGTAATCTGGTAAGTGAACGAAGCGGTGATTGAATTTGCGAGCCAGCTGAGTCCAGCATTTTTAAGAACGTCGGTGTAATGTGAACGGGCAAGTGACCAACCCTGCGCAGCTTTTCAATCGCCTGGGCAAGAAAAAAAACCGGATTATCCGAATGAGGGATCGATGCATGGCCCGGTTTACCAATTGCGCGTGCTCGCAGCCAGCATACACCCTTCTCTGCCACCTGGATGGTATATAACCTGGTTTTTCCAAAATAATAAGTTATGGCACCTCCCTCTGTAAGTCCATACTCTGCATTTATCAACTCACGATGCTGCTCAACCAGGAATTTTGAACCATGTGTAAATCCTGCTTCCTCATCAGCAATTGCAGCCAGAATTAAATCTCGCTTGAGGGGTACCTTCTGACGGAAGACATCCAGAAATACTTGCAAATACATTGCTAAAAAGCCCTTCATATCCAATGCACCCCGCCCCCAAACTACTCCATCGACCACCTCACCCCCAAACGGATTACGGCTCCATCGATCTCGCTCAACAGGCACGACATCTAAATGACCACTCAATAAAAGTGGCCGTTCTGAGCCATCCCCTTTGATCCTGGCAACGAGATTTGCCCGATTAGGCACAGATTCAACGATCGTTAATGCGTCTTGAGGAAATCCAGCCCTCTCCAGGATATCTTTAATGACCAGGATTGCTGGAAGTTCGTTACCGGGCGGATTGATTGTTTCTGCCTGGATTAAACTCACCAGGTTTGTCACGATTTCATCCACCGACATTTTTATATTCATTAGTTCAGTCATTTTATTGTCCTCGTTTTTCTTACCTGATCATTTCATGATTATTATTATGTTTTGGCTATTGATGGATTTGATCTGATTGCATTCAGCTGAGTCACAAAGACCGCGGTAAGGATTAATCCACATCCTACCAATTGCACTGCCTGCATAGTCTCTCCAAGGAAGATAAAGCCAGTCAGTGCAGCAAATACAGCCTCCATGCTCAGTAAAATGGTTGCATCTGTCGGTGGAGCAAATTTCTGTCCATAGCCTTGTAACGTGTAACCGATGGCAGTTGAAAGCAAGCCAATATATAGGATTGTCCACCACCCGGAGGCCAATCCGTCATAGTTCATATCAAGCCATAAACTGACAATCATATTTATAACACCAACAGCTAAGTATTGCCCGGCTGAGAACGTGATCACATCCATGTACTTAACAGCCCGACTGACCAGGATCATGTGGATAGCCCACAGCATTGCCCCTGCCAGTTCCAGGGCATCCCCATGCGAGAGACGTAATGTACCACCAGTGCTCAATAACAGGCTTCCAATAATGGCAATTCCTGCACTTAGCCACGATATCCAATGGATTCTCTCTCTGAAAAATATCACCATGATCACAGGCACGAAAACCACATAAAGGGTGGTTATAAATCCAGCATTCCCCGCTGTGGTAGTTTCCAAACCCGCCTGTTGTAATCCTGCTGCTCCAAACAATAAAAAGCCTGCCAGAAGTATGAAGGATATCGATTTTCGATCCACTTTATGATATCCAATCGAATTCTTCGATCCTTCATCCATTCCCGTGGATGTACGTCTGACCCTGTTTATTGGGTTAAGCTTGCTAAATGGTAATAAGACCAATCCACCTAAAAGGAATCTTAATCCATTGAATGTGAATGGATCAAAATATTGGGCAGCTACCCGTTGAACCGCAAACGCACTTCCCCATATCAAAGCGACCAATAGTAAAACCAAATCTGCTCGAAAGCGGTTCACTTATGTTTTGACTCCAAAAGTTAATATCCAGCTATTCTCATCCCCTGCTCTTTAACCAATCCAATATCTTCTTTGGGCTCCAGGTATTGATCACATCATCAGCTTCCACCCAGGCTCTTCGCGCCGTAGAAACACCAAAATGCATCAGATCCATATCCGAATCATTATGCGCATCTGTATTAATACTCAGCCTCACACCCAATTCTGTAGCCCTTCTTGCATGCACATCATCCAAATCCAAACGCGCAGGATGAGCATTGATTTCCAATGCCACCCCGGTATCGACCGCTGCTTTGAGAACTGCATCCATATCCAGGTCGGACGGTTCCCGGTCTGGATACAACCTGCCAGTTGGATGGCCAATGACATCCACATGCGGATTATGCATGGCACTGATCAACCTTTCGGTTATTTTTTCACGTGGTTGACGTAAACCAGAGTGCAATGACGCAAATACGATATCCAGTTCAGCCAACACTTCATCTGAAAAATCCAGTTTACCATCCGATTTGATTTCTACTTCTGCTCCCTGCAGGATATGAATCCGATCCCCCAAATCCTTATTTACTGCCTCAATCTCCTTGCGCTGCTCTTTGGCATCCTCCGGACTCATCCCTTGTGTGATTCCCAGGCTGTTGGTGTGATCTGTGATGGCCAGCAATTTATATCCATGCTGATATGCTGCTTCAGCCATCTCTCGGATAGATAATTTTCCATCGCTCCATGTTGAGTGAGAATGTAATTCGGCGACTATATCCTTAAGCACTATTAAATTCGGTAATTTTCCTGAGGCTGCAGCTTGAACCTCTCCCCGGTCTTCACGTAGCTCTGGTGCAATCCATGGTAAACCAAGTATTTTATAAACTTCTGCTTCATCTGCACAGAAAACCTCGCTCCCATCCTCACGTTTCAAAGAGTGTTCCGAGAGCGAGAAGCCTTTCTTGATTGCATATTCTCGCAAGCGTACATTATGATCTTTCGAGCCTGTCGCATAGATCAGGGCAGTACCCCAATGTTCAGGCGGGTGCACCCATAATTGGGCTTGCAATCCGTGGTTGAACTCGACGCTTGCTTTAGTTTCGCCTTTCCCCAACACCCGTCTTACATCATTACGGGAAATGAACGCTTCCATGACACGGCTCGAATCTTTGGCAGATGCAAGGATATCAATATCACCCACAGTTGACCGCATTCTACGCAGGCTACCTCCCAACTCTACCGCATTCACTCCTGGGATTTGTCGCAGGTACCCTAATATCTCCTGGGCAAATGGCCATGCTCTTCCTAGCGAAACGCGCTTGCTGCGCCTACCGAGTGCTTCAATTCCTGCGATAATTTTTGCTTCCGATTTCTCCCCCATCCCTGGAAGGTCTTGCAACTTTCCTTCCCTGGCAGCTTTATCCAATTCAACAATGTTTGTGATTCCTAATTGCTTCCAAAAGAGCGCTATTTTCTTCGGACCCAGGTCAGGAACTTGTAGAAGCTCTGTCAGGCTTGGTGGTATTTCTGCCTCTAATTTTTCCAGGAAGGATAGATGTCCTGTGGAAAGCAGTTCATCAATTTTTTCTGCGATGGCTTTACCCACTCCATCCAACTCGGTAAGTTTCCCTGCCTTCCAAATTTCATTCACATCCCTGCTCAGGTTGTTCAGGTTATCAGCGGCCTTACGATACGCCAGGATTTTATAGATATTCTCTCCCTTAATCTCTAATAAATCGGCAATTTTCTCAAATGTGTTTGCGAGCTGTTGGTTCGTCATGGTTTCCATGAGAAAAGTTTACCACGAGTGGTGTGATTATTTTTGCCAAAAAAATTTGGACTAATTTGATGTAATAATTTTGTTTTGGTTGGTTTTTATTCAATCCAATAGGTTAAAATCAGTGATCATTAAAAGTAGATAAAATCGAAAAAAAATCCGCTTTGGACATCTCATTATTTTTTAAAGGTCTGGTCATAGGTTTCTCCATCGCTGCACCGGTGGGTCCAATTGGTATACTTTGCATCAAGCGTACACTAACCTCGGGTAGACTGGTTGGTCTTGTTTCCGGGTTGGGTGCGGCTACCGCAGATGCTATGTACGGTTGTATAGCTGCATTTGGACTTACTTTTTTATCGAGCTTCTTGATCCATCAGCAATCCTGGTTGCGTTTATTAGGTGGGGTATTTTTATGTTACCTGGGTATAAAAACAATTTTCACCAAGCCAAGAGAGTATTCCTCCCAGTCTAACCAGTTAGGTTTAGTAAATGCATATGGATCAACCTTTATCCTAACGCTCACCAATCCATTGACCATCCTTTCCTTTGCAGCAATATTTGCCGGGTTGGGTTTAATTGACGTGAAAGGGAATTATTTATCATCTGTAGTTATTGTGCTTGGGGTGTTCATGGGTTCAGCTTGTTGGTGGATTTTATTAAGCACAGGCGTTAGTATATTCCGAACCCGTTTTACCCCAACCGGATTGCTATGGGTAAATAGGATATCAGGATTGATCATCCTTGGATTTGGAATTGCTGCTTTATATACTGGGCTGTATTCGATGCTCTATTTGGGTTGAATTATTAAAAATAGGTATTTTCAAAATGGTTATAGTACATCGTTATTGATAATGTCGTTATCAGGTTCGTCATCTTTCTGCTTGATGGATTGGTATGTCAATCCCAATAACCAGTCTTGAAGATATATTTCAATATTCTCTAGTAGTTGAATTTTTCCAGTTAGTGTTGAGATAAGTTCCTGGCTATTCGTTAGGATCTGCAATGCTCCAGCACGCTCTTCAGCATCATCAATTTTTTGCTCATCGAGCATTTTTAATAATTGGCGCTCATCTAAAGACAGTAGGACATGATTGCCTCCCTGCCTATCCAGGCTTATCCCATACCCTATAAGAATTATGGATAATTGGTTAGTCACTTGGTTTAAATCATCATAAACCTGTGCTTTGCGCTTCAACGCTTCACCAAGAATTTCGCGTAATGCCTCCAGATTCTGTGGTCCAGCGAGTACCATTTCCTGGACCATTTCATGTACTGGGACTGTTGTTCCATCTTCCAGGCAGTGGGTGAGGACATCTCCAGCCTGAAGAAGGAAATATGCTTTTTCAACTATAGAATAGATGGATGATGCTGGTTTATTGTCCATAGATCATCATCTCACGACATATCGGGCAGGGGCATAATGCTCGTAAATAAAGCCAGTTATAAATCCCGAAATGATGCCCATCCTCCCACTCAATCGTAATCCCGTAACTCCCAATATTTTCTATATTTTTCAACCGCGTTGTCGGATTATCTTCTGCTGGCATATAAAATATTTCCCCCGGTGGTTCGGCACTCATCTGGTCATGCCCGCCCCTGCATTCTACACATGGACATGCATACCTTAAGATCGAATATGTATACGTGCTGACGTGATCATCACTCCATGTGATGATTAGGACTTTATCCTTCTTGTTTAATATGAGCCCTTGCGGAAATAAATCATTCATTTATGCGTCGAGTCCAAATAATAATATATATCGAATCGCATAAACACGCAAATCGGATCCCATTACAATATCTGATAACGCAAATTTATGGATTTTGTATCACGCTCAGATAGTCTGCAACTCCCCAGCCGAGGGTTTTTTCAGAATATGGATCCCGTAATAACCACCAAAAATATCCATCCGAATCGACTGGCCCATCTTTTATAATGAAGACTTCTGATTCAATTGCGATGTAATCAACATCGCTCGAAACCCCTGGGGTCACATGCAGCCGTAATCCATCACCGCCAGTTCCACTAACTTGAACAAAATCACCAATATTTTTCTCAGCAACCGGCAGTCCAGATGCCTGTGATGAATCTGGATTTAAAGTCGCTGTGGGTGCCACGGCAGGAGTGGTTGGTGTTCCTGTGGGTGCTTCAATAATGCTCAATAATGCAGTAGCCGGGGCTTGTGCAATACTTTTCCCCCTCGCCGTCCATAATATTCCTAAAAAAACCATAAAAACGATCATGGCAAATAAGATCGCCCCAAGGATAATCCTTATATTAAACCAGTTACGAAAGGATTTGTACATTTTCTAACTAAGTAGGAATTAAGAAGAAGGCTAGTGCAAGGATAATGTAAATCGCTAATAATTCAGCCCCTTCTAACCAATTTGATTCTCCATCTGCGGAGACAAGTGCTGCAATTAAAACACCAGCTATTAATGCAATGAGCTCAAGTTGGTTAAATATTAGCGTGAGTGGATTACCGATAAATAAGCTAATAAACACAAGTAAAGGTGCTACGAATAGTGCAATCTGCAAGCTTGAAGAAATAGCGATTTCCACGCTTAAAGTCATTTTATTTTTCATTGCCACCTGCACTGCTACCATGTGTTCTGCAACGTTTCCAATAATGGGAATAAAGATTAGCCCAATAAAAAATTCTGATATCCCCGAAGCAGCTACGACGGGCTCAATTGCACCAACCAACATTTCTGATAGATACGCCACTCCGGCGGTTGATAGGACTAAAATCACCATCCCTTTACGGAACGACCAGCCTTTGTGAGTCGAACCTGCTTCCCCTTGGGTAACAACTGGCCCTCCGATAACTTTATAGCTGAAGATAAGACCTAGGATATATAAAATGATCATAATGATTGCAACCCCAAGGCTAAGTGTTTCTACCTTTGGTGCAGGCGTTTCAATATCACCGATATAATGGCTTAATAAGGACGGGATAAGCAGGATTATTACAGATAATACAAGCATTATTGCATTATTACTGGCTTGCTTGCGATCAAATGTTTGGATTCCATGGCGTAAACCACCCAATAGCATAGACATCCCCAGCACAAGTAGCAGATTTCCAAGAATGGATCCTGTAATCGATGCTTTAACCAATTCAAGATACCCAGCCCTGATGGCAACAATGGTGATGATCAGTTCAGCTGCATTTCCCAAGGTAGCATTTAGCAGAGCTCCAATCTTTGGATTGGTATAGGCTGCAATTGATTCGGTGGCAGATCCAATGAAACCAGCAAAAGGAACGATTGCAATAGCTGCAAAAAAAAAGGTTGCAATCGGTGACCAGTGCAATATCTCTGAAAATAGAGCTAACGGGAAAGCCAAAAATAAAATACTTATTGGATATTTACGTATAAATACACTGATTTTTTTCACTTAAATGTTCCAGTTATTGGTGTATTGCTTTGGGTGAACAGCTCTCGGGGTGTTTCTTTTGGGACTAATAATCGTAATCCTTTCGAAATTACTTTTACTTCTACAGAATGATCCTGGCTAGGAATCGGTTCTGCATCTACCTGTACGTACAACGGAGTATCAGATTCTAATATTAAATGTTGGAATGAGAGATGTCGTACATGTTCCGAATCAACATGCCTACCACCAAATAAATTCCAGGCTAACTGGATCGTATCACCTAGGTTATCCCCTTCAAAGAGCCATAAATCAAACATTCCGTCGTCCATTAGCGCAGATGGAGATATATTTGCAAGCCCACCTGCATATAGATGGATATTGCTCATCACAGCTAGTAAATAATGACCGCTTATGTGTAAATGATCAGCAGATACATGTAAATTGTTGCCGCGCCAGTAACTTGCATGCCAGACAGTCGAGGCTACATAGGTCATGTTTGCAAAGAACTTCTCACCCCTTGGTCTTGGTTCAATGTGATGAATTGCAAACGCATCCAAACCGACACCAGCCCACATTAAAAAGGGGTATTTCCACACATACCAACATCTACATCTCTTACGCTGGCTTCAGCTAATATCCGCGCGCTCTCTTCTAGTGCCATCAAGCGCGTCCATCGAATTCCAGGTAAACCGAGCTCTTGCGCCAGGACATTACCAGTCCCACCAGGCAGTACTCCTAAGGCTGTTGCGCTGCCTGATAAACCGCGCACCGCCATATTTACTGTACCATCACCACCCACAACAAATAACGCTTCTTTTCCTTCCAACGCAGCTGTACGTGCTAGTTGGGTCACATGTTCGCTATTTTCCGTTTTAATCAAACGTATTCTCCACCCATTAGCCCGAAGTACATTGGCAGCTCTTTCAGCCAGGATTCCTGATGGGAACCTGCCGGCATTGGGGTTATAAATCATATCTGCATCGCGCATATACTCATTTTACTCGAATTTTTCACAGCATCGACAATCGTGCTAGAATATGTCACGATGATAAACAACCCAAACCTGCTGAACAATCGTTATCAGATCGATGGACGCATCGGTTCTGGAGGTATGGCAGAAGTATATCGCGCTCGTGACATTATGCTCGAGCGCACGGTCGCGATAAAACTTCTGCGGGAGGATTTCTCGGGTAATCCAGCATTTCGTGAACGCTTCAGGCAGGAAGCAAAAGCCGCAGCAAATCTCTCCCATCCTAATATCGTTATGATTCATGACTTTGGATTTAATGATCAACAGATTTTCATTGTCATGGAATATGTTCCAGGTACAGATCTTAAAACGATTTTGGGAAGCCGAGGAATCCTGAGTGTTGATGAAGCTCTTACACTCATGATCCAGGCATGTGCTGGTGTGGGTTATGCTCATCGAACAGGTTTGGTCCATTGTGATGTAAAACCTCACAATATGATCGTAACACCCGATCATAGGCTGAAAGTTACTGACTTCGGGATTGCCCACGCGCTGGCATCTATTCATCCGCAAGAGGCTAACCATGTTGTCTGGGGGTCACCCCAGTATTTCTCCCCTGAACAGGCATCTGGTCATCCACCATCACCCGCCTCGGATGTGTATAGCCTGGGCATTATTTTATATGAAATGCTCGCCGGTCGCCTGCCATTTATTGCAAATTCCGCCGCAGAGCTTTCTCGTATGCATCGTTCAATCCCACCCGCACCACCTTCCCAATTTAATCCTCTCGTTCCACCAGATTTAGAGCGGGTATGTTTGAAAGTATTATCGAAAGAACCATCATCTCGATATCGTACTGCAGATCAACTTGGTCGAGTTTTAATCTCACTGAGTCGGTCTAACAAAGCTTCCTCACAGGATGTTAGCCAGACAGTAAAAATCCCAACCAGTGAAATTAACCGCTCATCCGTACAGACTCCACCTGCTCCTCTACCATCGCAGATGCTTGAGAATATCCAGCCAGCCGATAAAATAGCTTATATTCCAGCTAAACCGAAACCAGCGTCAAGGGCGGCAGAGACAGTATACACCTCGAATAATTCGATGGATATTGATTGGCTCACTTGGGGGTTGGTACTCTTAGCTGTGATCACCTTGGGTGGGCTAGTACCAATGTGGGTCTGGATTTATATGCTCTACAATCCTCCGGGTGGATAATTCCAAATGCATTCTCCCTATATAATTTCTGCGTCCATGTTGGCAGCTGACCTTTCCAACCTGGGTGAACAAATCCATGAAGCTGAAATGGCTGGGGCAGATTGGATTCATGTGGATGTGATGGATGGTCACTTCGTCCCCAACCTGACGTTCGGACCTGTCATCGTTGAAACATGCCGTAAAGTTACTCAATTGCCCTTGGATGTTCATCTTATGGTTGAATCACCCGAGAATTTGATTGCCTCCTTCGCCCGAGCAGGGTCAACCATCCTCAGTGTTCACATTGAGACTTGCCCTCACCTGGACCGCACCGTGCAAGTTATTCATGAGCTAGGGTGCAAAGCTGGTGTAGTCCTTAAACCATCCACCCCCGTTGATTTGGTCGTACCTTTCCTGCCGTTGGTCGACCTGGTATTGGTTCTAACCGTCAACCCAGGGTATGCAGGTCAAGTTTTTTTACCTCAGGTTCTCCCAAAAATTTCAGCTATTACGACTCGAATTGGATAAAATTGATCACCCCATCTGGCTTGAAGTTGATGGCGGTATCAATGCAGCTACGCTTCCATTGGTCCGAAATGCAGGCGCAAATGTATTTGTGGCTGCCACATCCATCTTCAATCATCCGGAGGGGATCACCTCCGGCATCCAACAATTACGATCCCAACTTACGGGTTAAATATAAAGTCACGGCTCACACCGTGACTTGATCGGAAATAGAAATATTGCTATTCTATGAAGTTTTTACCATTGTGCGTAGACACTTGGCACACATCACCTTACGAATTTTCCTTCCACCCTCATAGACAGTAACAGCCTGTAAGTTAGGGCGGAAAGTCCGCCTGGTGCTTTTATTTGACCAAGGTCGATTTCTTCCAAAAGTTGTCGTTTTACCGCAATTTGCACACTTTGCCATTTATAACTACCTTTCCCAACGGTTCTGCTTTGCATCCTGGGGGTCAGCCACTTCCAGAAAAGATGTTTGACAATTTTCCATAAAACCAAGCTATAATTACGTTTCAATTGCAACAGCTGAATGTTCGATTAAGCCCGCCAATATTACCACATATTGTATTTGATTACAAGAAGATAAATTTTTAAATATTTATTCCTTTCATGTGAGGCCTTTCATGAGTAATGATAATTTCCAACTTGGTCGTATAACTGTATCTCCCCGAGCCATAGCAACGATTGCTTACAACGCAGCCCGGCAATCTTATGGCGTTGTCGGTCTTACCTCTAAGAATCTTGTGGAAGGGATCACTCAGGTTATTGTAAAAGATCCCACCCATGGGATTGAAGTGAAATATGATGGAGATAAAATCTCGATCGATATCTATGTGATTATCGAATACGGTACTCGAATCACCTCGGTTGCATCAAGTGTTAATAACACTGTAAAGTTTCATGTAGAAAAAGCCTTGGGAATGCCTGTCGAGCAGGTAAATGTCCATGTCCGAGGCCTTCGTGTCAGCGACATGGATTAGTTCATATTTATCTCGTTCGAGGGAGTTTCCCGGAGCCTAATATATGGATGCACCAGAAAAAGAAAAACCAGAACCTGAACCAAGATACCCTATGCAGAAATACCCTATCGATGGTCAGGTATTTAAATCGTTGGTCGATGCAGGCTTGACCTGGCTAAGAACCAACCAGCAAACTGTAAATAGTCTCAACGTATTTCCCGTACCTGATGGAGATACTGGAACAAATATGGTATTAACCATGCAGGCTGCATGTGAGGAAATTGTAAATTCCCCTGAGCATAACATTGGTAGGATATCACAAAAAGTGGCGCATGGGGCTTTGATGGGAGCCCGTGGCAATTCAGGAGTTATTCTTTCACAGCTATGGCGCGGATTTGCCCATGCCCTCGATAATTTTGAATTTTTGGAAGGTCGCTCTTTCGTAAATGCGCTTCATCATGGTCGGAATACAGCCTATCGTGGCGTAGTACGTCCTGTTGAAGGGACTATACTCACTGTAGCAAAGGATATTGCTGCAGAAGCAGAAAGATCTATTGTAGATACCCAAGATCCATACGAACTCCTCGAGCGCATCGTTTCCGCTGCTGATAAGTCAGTCTCCAGGACTCCTGAGCTTCTTTCAGTATTAAAAGATGCAGGTGTCGTGGATGCGGGCGGGAAAGGTCTTTTTTTCATTCTAGAAGGTATGCTGCGATACGTCATGGGGTTACCGCTGGATGTGAATATTGCATCGATTCAACCGTTATCAGCCATGAAGATGGAGAATGCTTTTGACAGTATTGAACCAGGGCAGGATTACGAAGTGGTGGTGGATTTTCACCCCCATGATGAGCTAAATTTCCCTCAATTTTATGAAGAGCTACAACAAATTGGCACCTCTATTCAGATTGGCGAAGGTGATGGGATATACCGGATGCATATTCATGTAGCATCGGAGAATCTATATGCACCAATTGAATATTCGAAATCTCTTGGAGTTGTCACGAAAGCAGCGATTGAAAATCTCCATGCCCAAATGGAGCAGGTTGAGCATGATCGCAGTGCCACAATTCAATTCACTACCATAGAACCCGGACAGATTGCTACTGTAGCAGTCGCGCCAGGGCTAGGGATTGCTAGAGTATTTGCCAGCCTGGGAGTATCTGCAATTGTGGAAGGTGGCCAAACGATGAATCCAAGTACTCAGGAAATCCTGAATGCATTTGAGAATTTCCCCACTGATTATGTATTCATACTGCCCAATAATAAAAACATCATTCTTGCAGCCCAGGCTGCCGCCCAACTAACCGTAAAACATGTTACCGTAATTCCCAGCCGTACAATTCCTCAAGGCATGGCAGCCATGCTACGATTGATCCCTACTGGTCATCCTGAAGAGGTTGCTGCAGATATGAATTCAGTGCTTAACGATGTTGAGACTGGTGAAATAACTACGGCCACTCGAAGCGTGGAAATTGACGGGGTGAATGTCACCCAAGGCCAGATCATTAGCTTGTTAAATGGTAAGTTAGTTTTAGCGGCTGAAGACCTATCAACAGCTACCCTGGGTTTATTGGAAAAAGCACATGCTGATCAATATGAGCTGATCACCTTGTTTTATGGACTAGAGGTCTCACGAATGGAAGTGGATTCGATTGCGGATTCTATTCGCAAAGAGTACCCTAGACAAGAAATTGAAGTCCAGGAAGGTGGACAACCTCATTATCAGTTTATCATCTCGATCGAATAAATCCTGCCCTTGCCATCTATGCCGCACACTTGTATCTTGACTGATAGCAGCATATGTTTTTCGAAATCAGTCTTTGCGGGACAAGAACATGTCACGATCCTTCCTCATTCAATCCATCTGAATAATCAAATTATTCCGGATAGCAAAGATCTTTCAATCTATCAATCCTCGCTGAATTTTATCAATCCGCCAATTGCCATTCCACCCTCCATCGAGGCTTTTCGGAGTGCTTATACTACTTTAGGCATGAAATATAAAGAAATAGTTGTGATTCTGCTCTCAACCCATTTGAGTGAGGCAGGATCCAACGCCCAATCTGCAAATCAGTCTATTAAAACCCCTGCTAACATCTTTATCATTGACTCGCGAAATACAGCGATAGGGCTTGGCTTGTTGGTTCAGGCAGCTGCTGAGTGTATACATAGGGGATACACTGGCTTTGAGATTACTCGCCTCATTCGGGGTATGGTCAGCCATATCTACTCCGTCTTTTGTATCCCAGATCTCTCACATCTATATCGAGCAGGTCTGATGGATCCTGCTCAGGCAATCGTAGGTGAAATGTTGGGGGTTATTCCCTTTTTTACCCTTGAAAATGGCAGACTTGTACATACCCAAAAAATCCGCAGCCCACGTCACCTGGTTGATATCATGTTTGAATTTGTCTCTGAGTTTGAAAACCTTAAATATCTGGCATTACTCCAGGGGATTACGACTTTTGAACAGGAAAGTAAAAATCTGCGTGATCGCATCAATCAAAATATCCGTACAACCCCTTTATGTGAACACAGTCTTAGTTTGGCTCTTGCTACTATTCTTGGACCGCATTGCATAGGTCTGGTTACTATGGAAAATATTCCCAAGGAGGTATAAATTGAAGATTGGTATTGTCACTGACAGCACCGCTGATATTTCCTCTGAACTTGCGATAAAAAATGATATCAGAGTTGTTCCCGCAATTCTGGTTATTGATGGGCACAGCCTTGAAGACGGGCGAGGGATATCCAGGGAAGAACTTTATCAAAAGTTACCAGCAATGAAAATGGTTCCAACCACAGCAGCACCATCCATTGGCTCATTTCAAAAGGTATATGAGAGCCTATTTAATTCAGGCGCTGAGCAAATTATCTCAATTCATGTTGCCAGTAATCTGAGCGGAATCTATAACTCTGCAGTTGTCGCTGCTAAAGCCTTTGGCAACCGTATCCGGGTCATCGATTCCTTCCATTTATCCCTTGGAATCGGTTTTCAGGTGCTTGCAGCTTCTGAAGCTGCCAGGTCTGGCACACCAGCTAGTGAAATTCAGAAAGTCATCGAAGATATCCGCAAGCGTACCCATTTGCTTGCCATGCTTGATACACTTGAGTATGTACGCCGCAGTGGGCGAGTTTCCTGGGCGCGTTCCAATATCGGCAATTTACTTCAGATTAAGCCCTTCCTCAGCATCAATGAAGGTAAAGTTGTCCGTATGGGTGAAACACGAACCCGTCTAAAAGGCATCGAGCGTTTACGAAAGATGTTGTCCGACTTGGGTCCGTTGGAACGCTTGGCAATTTTACATACAAATGCAGAACAGGATGCCATCCAATTTACTAAAGAATTTCTTACTGTGGTAGCACAGAGTCCCCTTATCGTAAATGTCACCTCGGTCATAGGCGTCCATGTTGGACCGAATGGGTTGGGTTTTGTTGCCGTAACTGAATAATAATATTGGATAAGTTATTTTATTAGATGTTTCCTCGCTGGATGTCCATACGCACGTCCTGATGGTAAAATTACCATCAATGAAACCATCCCTTCAAAAGCTAAAAAAATTCATTTTATTGGAAGCTCAACAGAATTATAACAATCGTGCAGTTATCGGCGGTTTTGAACGCATGGTTGAACCGTGGCTGGCAGAAGCCCAGGCTGATGATCTCCCAGCTGACCTCATTCAATCTGTGATTGGTCGCTTGCGAGACTACGAAAGCTTTTCGCAAAAATCTCGCTATGAAACCCTGAATGGTCTCTGGAATCGCCTACAGCGCGAGTCTGAAGAAACATATCCTCCGCTACCTCTACCTGTTGAAAAACCGCCCATGTCATCCAAAGGTGAAGAAAAAGCGGGTGAATCTCACCCATCCAGTAAAAGCGTTGCTCCTCATCAAGGCAGTCAGCCTCCCGAGATTAAAACAAGCCAGAATAAACCTGCCTCACAACCAGCGGCTTTATCAGCTCCAACGACCGTCCTTCCGGGGGTGGGTCCAAAACACGCCCAAACACTTGCCCGGTTGGGTTTGAATACCCTGGGTGATATGCTCTATAACTTTCCCCGCCGGTATGATGATTACACTCAGCTCAAGCCAATTCAGCGATTGAAATATGGTGAAGAAGTCACCGTTATTGGGACGGTTGATTCAATAAACTCACGCCCAATCCGTGGAGGTCGCTACCAGATCACGGAAGCTGTTATTACGGATGGAACGGGCTTTTTAAAGGTCACCTGGTTCAATCAGCCGTGGATAGGAAAGCGTTTATTACAAGGTACACAAATAGTTTTATCAGGGAAAATCGACCAATACTTGGGTCGATTAGTCATGAACAGTCCAGAATGGGAACCACTGGAAACCCAGAACCTGCATACGAATCGCATCGTTCCTGTATACCCACTCACTTCCAATATCACCCAGCGCTGGTTGCGTCGCTTCATGTATGATGTAGTAACCTATTGGTCTCCGCGGGTAGCTGAACCTCTGCCTAAGTCTATCCTCGAGTCGGCTGGTCTGATGGACCTCCCAACCGCGCTACTTCAAGCCCATTTCCCATCTTCTGCCAACCAGTTAAGCTCTGCTCGATATCGTTTGGCATTTGATGAGATTTTGATGCTTCAACTAGGTGTGTTGAGTCAAAAAAGGAATTGGCAAAATCGCTCCGCACGAGTATATGAGACTCCGGATGAATGGTTGAATCCTTTGGTAGCTCATCTACCCTACTCATTAACCACTGCCCAACATAACGCTCTTAAAGATGTCAGGGCAGACCTGGCATCCGGTCATCCGATGAATAGGCTGCTTCAGGGTGACGTAGGGTCAGGTAAGACCGTGATTGCTGCATTGGGCATTGCGATGCTCGTTCGCCATGATGCTCAAACAGCCTTACTCGCTCCAACCAGCATCCTGGCAGAACAACATTATAAGAATATGCTCAATTTGCTTGCTTGGGATGAAAGTGATTCAAATGCTGAAGGTGATGGAATCAGACACCCATTAGAACCAGGGCAAATCCGTTTACTTTTGGGATCTACACCTGAGTCAGAAAAGCAGGAGATCCGTTCGGGTCTTGCCAACGGTGCAGTCAAGCTGGTAGTGGGCACTCATGCCCTCCTTGAAGAACCGGTAAGTTTTAACAATCTTCAGTTGGCAGTGATTGATGAGCAGCACCGCTTCGGTGTTGAACAGCGCGCCATTTTACGTTCTAAGGGTGAAAATCCCCATCTGCTCGTCATGACCGCCACGCCTATCCCTCGCTCATTAGCTCTGACCGTCTATGGTGACCTGGACCTCTCCGTAATGGACGAGATGCCCCCGGGTCGCCAACCGATTGAAACCCAGGTGTTTTACCCGCGTGAACGTGAACGTGCCTATGTATTTATTCGGAACCAAATCGATCAAGGGCGTCAATGTTTTATTATTTATCCCTTGGTAGAGGAAAGTGAAAACATTGAGTCTTTGGCGGCGGTTGAAGAGCATGCACGTTTACAAAAAGAAGTGTTTACTGATTACCAGGTCGGTTTGCTTCATGGTCGGATGAAGGCCGATGAAAAAGATTCAATCATGACTGATTTTTCTACGGGTAAGCTCCATATCCTGGTATCCACCTCGGTGGTTGAAGTGGGTGTTGACATCCCGAACGCTACAGTCATGCTGATTGAAGGTGCAAATCGCTTTGGATTGTCACAGCTGCACCAATTTCGCGGACGTGTTGGTCGCAGTCAATACCAAAGCTACTGTATCCTAATTCCTGATACACCCGATGCTGCTGAAAATGAACGCCTTGCCGCTATGGTTGAATCAAATGATGGATTTATGCTTGCCCAGCGCGACCTTGAACAGCGAGGTCCTGGCGAATTCCTTGGAACACGCCAATCGGGGTATTCTGAGCTTCGTCTTGCAAACCTGACCGACATCCATCTGATCGAACGAGCCAGGCAATCAGCTAAAGCGATATTTGAGATCGATCCAGAGCTGAATTCACCCGAACATCACCTGCTTGCACAGTCACTTAAGCGCTTCTGGAGCGTTGGTCAGGGAGATATCAGTTAATATTGGTGGGTAAATCAATCTACCAAGGAGAGAAAAAAACTAGATGACAGTAAAAGCTCTTTTCCCCGGTACTTTCGACCCAATCCATTATGGCCACCTGGATATTGCCAGGCGGGCAGCGCGGCTTTTCGAGGAAGTCGTTATCGCTGTATATGATCGTCCGATGAAGTCTCTTATATTCCCTCCCGATGAACGAATCGAGCTAGTACGCTTATCAATTACCAATGACCCAAATTTATCTGTTGTCGGATATAGTGGATTAACCGTTGATTTTTGCCACAAGATCGGTGCGCAGGTGATTGTGCGTGGCTTAAGGGTTTTCTCGGATTTCGAATACGAATTTCGCATGGCTTTAGCAAACCATCGGCTTGCACAAGATATCGAAGTTATATCATTAATTACAAATGAAGAGCATACATTCTTATCCTCTTCTACGGTTCGTGAGATCGCTGCTTTGAACGGTGATATCAGCAGCATGGTTCCTCCCCATGTGGAACTTGCTCTCAAGAGTCGTATACAAGAATTATCCGAGAGCGATCTAATCTTTCCACCTACCTCGATGCGGGATTGAGCTACTTTAGAATCATTCGTACTTACAATGTTGACGTTTTGAAGATTTCGTTGTAATCTTGTGTATAGAACTTACATTATTTTATTTGATTTATCTCTTTTTATGCTCAAAGACTTATATACTTTTTAGAATAACTTCGGGTACAATGGAGGGAATATATGGATATCTTGCAAATGATTGATCGGCTTGAGGAGCTCCTAAATGAAAGCCGTCCTCTTCCCTTCACCCATAATGTCATCGTCGATGAGGACCGTATGTTGGACCTGATAGACCAGATGCGCGTCTCAATCCCTGAAGAAGTAAAAAAAGCTCAACAATTAATGGCTCAGAGGGATCGCTTGATTGCCCAAGCACAGGAAGAAGCCAATCGTACGGTGAACCTCGCTCGTGACCGTAGCAGCGAGCTTGTCGAGCGCGACCAGCTCGTCCAGGCTGCATACACCCAGGCAGAACAGATCAAAGCTCAGGCTTATGCCGATGGTGAAATAATCCGCAAAGAAGCAGATGAGTATGTGTTAGAAACGCTACGCAACCTGGAAATGGAAATGGAACGCGCCATTACCCAGGTTCGCAACGGTATAAGAACACTTCAAGAAGAACCCCCTAAGGAAACAGAATAGTCGCAGCTTCACTTAAGCACTAGTGAGTGACCCAGGCAGGTCACTCACTAGTATTTTTAACACTGGTAAACCCCCACCCCTGCCTCTCCCATAAAGCCGCCCTATATAGGAGAGGCAGAGAGGTGATCCTGACCAGCATGTCCCCTCAAGGACTGGTCCTGGGAATTGTCTATACACATTATATCAGGACGGCGTCAAATAAACGTCACAATACCCGTCACATTTCTTGATATATTTTGAATTTGTGATTAAAATACACCACTGGTTGATTGATGACACGCTTTAATATTACGTTATTAGGTCGTCCACAAATAAAGCTGGATGGTGTGACGGTTAAAGTTCCAACCCTGCGCGCCATCCCCATGCTCGCCTACCTGGCTGTGACTGGAACCAGCCAGACACGTGAGGCCCTGGCCAACTTATTATGGTCAGAAAGCAGCTCAACTCATGCACTGGGTTCATTACGCACGACGCTTTGGAGATTAAAATCATCCGGTTTGGGTGAGTGGATAGTTCTTGATCACAATGAAATATCATTAAATTACCAAAAAACAATCGAAGTTGACATCTTGGAATTCAAGCAAAAGATTTACCAGTCCACAACCCATGGTCATTCCTCATCTCAAATATGCTTGCTATGTATTCCAATTCTCACAGAAGCAGTTAAGCTTTATCACGGCGAGTTCCTGGATGGTATCAATCTTTCCAAAGCCCAACCATTTGATGAATGGCGTCTGCAGGAAAGTGAATCTCTCCAGATCCTTTATCTTGACGCGCTTGAGAGGCTTGTACGAGGTCACCGCACTTTCGGAGATTTTACCCAGGCAATTGAATTTGCCCGTAGACGATTGAAATATGATAAATATAACGAATCTGCCCAATATGATTTACTTCAGCTTTATTTCCTCACCGGGCAACGAACCGCCGCCATTAACCATTACAAACAGTATATAAATGTTGTATCACGTGAGCTCGGGATAGAACCATCAGAAGATTTTACCCGGCTGTATAAGCAAATCATCGGCGGACGTACCCCCCCAGCAGCTTCTAAAAAGCTAAAAGCCCCCATACTGCTTACCGCAGATGTAGAAAATGCATCTGTTATATTGGACACATAGTGGTAAAGAAAAGGCAACCATTCTCTCCAAGTACCACGATATCTTCAAAGAAACATGCAAGCTTTTTGGTGGTCAAATTCTCCAGAAATCTGATGACAATATAACGGTCTTATTTGATAATGGTCAGCCTTTGCACTGTGCTGTCACCATACACCTGAAAATGAAGAAAATGGATTGGGGAAACCCTGGTATCCCCAACATTCGCATGGTCGTATATTCAACAACTACGGATTCTGATCAGAAAAAAAGCTTCTCAATGATTACTCGTACTGCATCCAACCTCTTATCGATTGGCTGGGGTGGACAGGTTTTATTAACTGAACAGACCCTGAGAGATCTTGATCTACCAGCTGGATCGCAGGTAAAGGATTTGGGATACCACTCATTTACGGATTCGAGAGAATCCATCCATGTGTATGAGTTGCATCACCCGCATCTTCCACCTATTGAACACCTACCTTTGCAATCCCTCATCCCACAATCGGTAAATTTTCCTATCCTTTCGCCTGCTTTCATTGGTCGCGATGACGAACTCGAACAGCTTTCCAAATTACTCGATGCACCTGATAACAGGATCGTTTCCCTGGTTGGACCGGGTGGAGTGGGAAAAACAAGTTTAGTGGTTCAATTCGCTAACCAAATCACCAGCCATTTTTCAGATGGAACCTTTTTCATCTCACTTGCCCATGTTCAAGATCCAGATTTAATCCCAATCAACCTGGCAGAAATACTAAAATTTAGTTTTTTAGGTCTAAGCAATTATTACGAACAATTGGGCAACTATCTAAAGCATAAGAAAATCCTGCTCGTATTTGATAATTTTGAGCATCTACGCCTCGGGGGGATAAAATTCTTAGCTTCTCTACTCAATCAAACCCAATATCTGAAAATTCTCGTCACCACACGCGAGCGTTTGAACTTGATATCTGAAACGATCATGGAAATCCATGGTTTGCCTGTCCCTGCTTTAGATATGATAGAAAACTCTGAAAGTTATAGCTCAGTTAGGCTGTTTCTTAATACCGCTCAAAGGATCTCCCCAACATTTAACTATGCAAACAATGCTGCTGCCATCATTCGCATATGCCGGCTTGTGAACGGTCTTCCATTGGGAATAATCCTTGCTGCTTCATGGGTGCGAGCCTATACCTGCGCGAAGATTGAAGAAGAAATACATAATAATATCGATTTCCTCGCCACCTCGGCACCCGATTTATCTCTTCGGCATAGTAGTCTTCGAGCTGTCTTTGATAATTCATGGAGATTATTATCGGAAGACGAACGTATTATTCTAGCCAGATTGTCCATATTCCAGGTCCCTTTTACAGCCCATGCCGCCATGGAAATCTGCACGGCTTCACCCAGGTCCATTGCAGCCTACGTTGACAAGTCCCTCCTCCAGCGACAAGGGGAGAATCGTTATGAAATGCTGAATACCTTTCAACAATATGCCTCAGAAAAACTTGAAGCATTGGATGATGAATTATCAATAACAAGAACGAATTTCTGTGATTATTATGTGGATTTTTGTATTGAAAAACATCAGGAGCTGAATTCAGCCACCCAGAAAAAGGGAATTGAAGCGTTAACCTCCGAAATGGAGAATATTCGGACTGCTTGGGATTGGATGATTGATTCTAACCGTTGGGATATGATCAACAAGGTTAAAGAACCATTGCTAGCTCACTATGTAATCCTGGGAAATTTCGTTCAAGGAAGAGAGTTATTCCGACACGCTCTGCAAAAGTTAGATAGTTTGAAAACGCCCTCAATGGATCTGACACGTGCATCCATGCAGCAACTCGAAGCCTGGTTGACCTTCAGAATTGGATTTATCGCACAAGGTTTGGCAGGACTGCAAAAATCCATTGAAACATTCCACCGGTATAACTCTCAGTGGGATGTCGCGATGACCTCCCTCTTCATTGCAGAAGCATACCGGACGTTAGGCAACCTTGGACAAGCCGAAAGATATATCCGTGATGCGCTTCGGATCTTACACCAGGATTCCATGTCAAAGTCAAATTACATCGTAGCCTTTACCGCTCACTGCCAATCCGTCCTTGGGACGATATTGATGGAAAATAGTGACCTTGAGGCAGCCCGAATGAATATAGAAGCAAGCCTGGCTACACATAATCAGCTTGGCACATATTATGGAACGATTCACCCAACGATGGGACTGGCTAAATTAGCATATCTGCAGGGCGATTATGCTCAGGCAAGGGATCTCTACCTGCAAGCATTGGACACTGCCATTTTTATGGGTGACCAGCGCGATGAGGCAACCATCCATAATAATCTTAGCGATATATATCAAGAAATGGCGAGTCCTTCAGACTCTATATCAGCATTTGCTCTCAGCACTACAACTATGTAATGAGACCGGGGATCATCGCCTTAAAGCTATCATTTTAAACAACCTTGCCTACCATCAGATAAGGTATCTTCAACATCCGTCCGAAGCAATCCGGACCTATCATGAAAGTATTGAAATTTTCTCAACGATTGGAGATTTGCGTGGGATTGTCTATTCATTTTACGATATTAGCAAAGCATATCTTGTTGTGGGCTTGTTGAAAGAAGCTGCTAATTCCTGTTCACGTTCTTTACAAACTGCCCTCACGTTAGATAGCATTCCACTAACCTTACATGCCCTGCATGGATATGCTAACCTTTTCACAAATACGGGTGAGCTTGAACGGGCTTTACGCATATGCCACTTGATTGAAAACCATCCTCAAGTGGAGACTGATACCCAGAAAAGGGCAGCTGCAACCAGGATCGATCTGGAAATGAGTCTTCCGACTGAAGCAAATGAAGCTGCACGTTATTGGGTGGAATCCACCAATCTACAGGAAGTCATTGACCAAATCCTTTCTGAATAATGTCGGTTGTACACTCCCAAACGTTTATCGAAAGATACCCTACTTGAGGAATTCAACCTGGTTGACTAAACTGGACTTTAATGCATAATTAATATGTACGTGCATTTTTTAACAAAGTTCCTATTTGTTGGTTATGTTGATTCCAATTTAATCCATTCATCCATATACGAAATATCTAAGGAGAATAAACCATGCGTATATACTATCAGTTATTTATACTAATCGTCATCACAATTGTATTGTCTCTCGTAGGGGTGAACCTTGGGCAGGCAGGAGAAACTGGAGATTCCACTTCGCCTACCATCGCTTATAACGAGGTGGTTAATGATCCTTGGACCTCGAAATATTTAACAAACGCCGAAGATGGAGTCAAGAATTTATCGACCACATTTGTGGGCGAATATCAAATACCGATGATTAGTTATAGCAGAAATGGGCAAGATTATATATTCCAGGTTCATGCAGCTACTTCTGCAGTGACAGGTAATTGCGGACCAAATAACGTTTGGTATTGTAACGAGTGGTACGATCCTGACCTCATTCCGGGCACGGTTAGCCAGATGGCTACCTATCAGTATATTCAAACGCATGCCATTCGATGGGCTTTCTCAACTGGTAGCATGATTCGTGGAGCATCGATCGAGCTCATGAATGACATGACCTTTGTTACTGATAACTGGCTGGATTTAATTCAAATCAATAAATTTGGCTCCTCACTTATCGGTGCACCCTCGCTCCAAATTGATAGCGGTGGACATTATTTGATAGCTGTTACCGTTCTTGGGAGCGGAGATTTATATCCATATAACCTTGTTTATATGTATTATGTGGGAGGAAGCAATACTTCCTGCAAAAATACTGGGTCGCCTTATCAATGTGATGTGATTGATAATTCTTTAGGGAACGGTTCCATGGGAGCCCCCTCATTGCAGATCGCTCAAGATGGGACGGTTGGGATATCTTACTATAAATCAGGCAAGGTGATGTATGCTTACCTGCATGATCCTTTCCCTGGATGGCCTTCCAATTGTGGTCCCGGCGGTAATACCTGGCGTTGCATCTCAATCTTTGCAGGTACGGGGACAGGTGACGTAGGCTCGGTTGTAGATTTTGCCTGGGGTGAAACGACCTACGATAGAGGTATCGCTTTCACTTATGATGATACTTTAATACCCGTCACTTTGTACCATGCAGATTATGTCGGCAGTGGTGGCAATTGTGGATCAGATTTAAGGTTCGGTGGAGCAGTAGACTTTCGATGGCGATGCGATGATATTATTTATTTTTATAACCTGAATCCGGCGTTAATACCATCCTTCTCTATTGAGGTTGATCCTTTGGGTTTCTCAGTGATTGCCTACGATTATGCTGCTAGTGATTTAGGTAATAAAGATTTGTATATTACCTATCCAAAGGCAAGGGTTGGGAATGTCGATCCTGGCTGGATAGTGCAGCACATTGATGGAGCTCCAGTATATGGTGTTGACATAGGCGCCCAGGCAGCTTTGGCTCTTAATAACGCGGGGCGTGGATTCATTGGTTACCTCCTGTTGGAAGATTATGAGTTACCGGACATCAAAATTGCCTATCAGGTTGATCAATTCTATCTGCCTTTGCTGACTAAACCTTAATCACCCATATCCATTCAGGGCTGCTCATATCTTGGCGAGCAGCCCCTTTTTTTACAGTATCTTGGTCCCACCTATCCATAATTAATGTTGGGTGGTTTTCCTTACCCACCTTTTGGCCATCTCTTAAAACAAGCATAAGATTTAAAATATTAACGAATCTTTTCAATAATCATCCAATTGCTATGACCATAATTCATGGATGCAAGCTTGGTTTCTTCCCGAAAATCATCTTTTTTTGGATTTGTAGGTGATATCAGATTGTTATTTCTTTCTCTTTTTGTTGTTAATCCCATCTCCTATTGACACATCGTATGATATTTGCTAAAATCATACCGACCGGTCGGTATTTCTTGGTTCTTAAAGGGACACATAATGCAGCATCGCAGTGAAGAAACGCATAATCGCATTCTAACCGCCGCCACTCACCTCTTCTCAAAATCTGGCTATGACGCCACCGGCGTGGCTGAGATCTGCCAGGCTGCTGGGGTAAGCAAAGGCGCGTTTTACCACCACTTTCCCACCAAGCAGGCTGTCTTCATGGAGCTTTTGAACTCGTACATGAACGGTATCGAGATTGGTTTCAACCTGATGCGCCAGGAGAATCATAACATTCCTCAAGTGATCCTACAGATGGCAGAAATGGTTGGCTCACTTTTCCAGACTGCCGATATCCACTTGCCCATCTTCCTGGAGTTTTGGTCGCAGGCTAACCATGACCCACAAGTCTGGGAAGCCACCGTCGCCCCATTTCACCGTTACCAGTCCTATTTTGCTGAGATGATCCAGGAAGGAATCAATGATGGCTCTATCGAGCCAGTGGATGCCCAACAAGCGGCCCGGGTATTGGTCTCCCTCGCAGTTGGTCTGCTGATGGAATCGCTCTTCAACCCCCAGGTTACCGATTGGAAACATGAAGCCAGGCAAAGTCTGGAATTATTATTGAATGGTATGGCAAGGAGTAAAGCATGAATTTAGTAACGGGTGCCACCGGGCACATCGGAAATGTTCTCGTTCGCTTGCTACTGGACCGAGGCGACGGGGTTCGCGCCATGATTATGCCAGGCGAAGACCCAACCCCATTACAAGATCTGAATGTCGAGATCGTTTCTGCTGATGTACTCGACTATCAGTCACTCCTCAAAGCCTTCGAACACATGGATGTGGTCTATCATCTCGCTGGGATTATCTCTATCCTGCCTGGCAGACAGCCTCTGGTGCAAGCGGTGAATGTCCTCGGGACCCGCAATGTCATCCAGGCCGCCCATGAAATGGGCGTACGCCGCCTTGTGTACACCAGTTCCATCCATGCTCTCAGGCGTGTACCACACGGGATTCTGATCGATGAAAATGTTCCCTATGATCCCGAGCATGCTATCAGCAGCTATGATTCCTCCAAGGCCACCGCCTCGCTTGAAGTTCTGGATGCGGTACATCATGGCCTGGATGCTGTCATTGTCTGCCCCACCGGTGTGATTGGTCCATACGATTTCCGCCGTTCCGAGATGGGTCAGCTCATCTTGGATTGTGTAGAGCATAAGCCGATGCTCTACGTGGACGGTGCCTATGATTTTGTCGATGTTCGCGATGTTGCTGAAGGTTTGATCCTGGCAGGCGATAAAGGCCGTTGTGGTGAGAGTTATATCCTTTCCGGTGAGCGCATAGAAGTCCCGAATATTATCAAGCTCGTTCAAGAAATCCTGGGAGAGCGTATCTTTAGCCTGAAGATTCCCTTGCAGCTGGCAAATCTTACTGCCAATATCACCCCCTTGTACTACCGGCTGACGCACGGAAAACCTCGTTTCACCCCCTATTCTCTTGCCACCATTGCATCGAACTCGGTGATTAGCCATGCCAAGGCTCATCTTGAATTGGGATATATACCCCGCCCTCTGCGAGAATCATTATCCGATACCGTTAAATGGTTCATTAAATATAAATACCTATGGAAAAATCCGAATGGTTAATGCATCCTGTTTTTATAAGTAGCCGCCTGTGATAAATGATACGTCGAAATGGTACGGCAAAGTTGCTGTGATCACCGGTGCCTCGAGTGGCATCGGCGCTGCCACTGCACGTAAGTTTGCCAGGCAGGGTCTGCAAGTTATACTGGTTGCACGCCGAAAAGAACGCCTTGAACAGTTAGCTGACGAGATTCGCCTCTCCAAGGGCAAGGCTGAGATCATCCCAGCCGACTTGTCCGATGAAACCGAAAGGCAAAGTGTTTATGAACAGGTGGAGGCTCAATTTGGTCAGGCTGATGTCCTGGTCAACAATGCCGGATTAGGCTGGTATGGTTTTGGCACCGATATGCCCTGGATAACTGCCTCTGAAATCTTGCAGGTGAACGTAGCAGCAGCCGTCCATTTCACCTTGCTCTTCCTGCAGAAGATGCGTTCGATAGGCTCGGGGCACATTATTAACATCGGTTCCATTTCTGGTAGCCTACCCAGCCAGGGGGTTGCCGTGTATGGCGCCTCCAAGTCCTTCATGGATAATTTCACTACTTCCCTGTATCGCGAGCTCTCCGGCACTCGCCTGCATGTAAGCGTGGTTCGTGCTGGTCCCGTCCGAACTGAGTTCTGCGATACAGCTGCCAATCAACAGGGTGGCATGCATCTACCTACCGAGCGTATCGGCGTGACAGCCGAAACGGTTGCCAATCAAGTCTGGAACCTTCTTGAACATCCCCGCCGCGTTGTTTACGTGCCTTCCTGGTTGGCACTCACCCCACTCGTTGAACATACCTTTGGCTGGTTGATCGACCGCCTGGGTCCCCTCCTCCTGCGTCGCCAGATGGATGGCAAAAAACGCTGGATATAATCATCAATCGGATCGTATTTTTCTCTGATAAACTAGAACAATTGTGATGATCTGAATAAGGAGTACCCTGGTGAAGATGCCTACCAACCAGGGTCTTTTGTTTTAATATCGATTCATATCATTTTTTTGATTCAATTCTCATTTATTCAACAACCGGATACATATTTATGCAGCTTACTCCTCACTTCGCGGTATACTCTTTCCGTCACAATTTCCACTATTTTCCTGGGTAACGTTCAAACGTTCCAAGATGCAAACGTGCTAACCAGAATGCCTGACATTACCGGACCCGCTGCCCCATATCTGCTGCTGATATTTGGTATCCTTGCCCTCCTTGTTGTAAATCTGTTGATTGCACTCGTCGAAGGTGTTACCCTCACCCTACTTAACTGGAATCCTTTCCGCATTTCCATGACTGTCTCCTTCATCATGAGTATCATCTCTGGTATCGTCAATGGCATCTTGCTGGTCCTGCTCCAACATTCTCCGTTTACCTGGTTGCCGGTCTCCTTTCTGCTGGCGATCATCATTGAAGTCTTTGTGATGACCTATTTCAAACGCGATGCCTTCCGCCAGAACCTCCTGTTTGCATTTCTTGCCAATCTCGCCAGCTATATCTTCCTAATCCTGCCGGCTTATTATTTTGGTGCAAATCCTTAAATCTTAATTGATCCTGTCCTGAGCCTTTTTGATGATTTCTCAATTCAGTTGTACAATAATGATGATCAGCCTGTTCATGGCTGATAAAGATAATCGAGGTTGAATACTGTCCAAAATGCAATGCTCAATTACCGCCTGGGCTTGAAAAATGCCTTATCTGCGGTCATCGCATGCACACAAAGGACAAGGATGAATTTACCTGTCAGGATATCGTCTGGCAAACCCTTACCATCCTGGGATATGTATTGCTACCTCTGCTCATCATTATTGGTATCGTCTTATTGATTATCTGGTTGTTTTAAATAAGATGATCTGATCCACAATTAAAGGAGATGCCGACCATGAACTTTGAATTAACGGATGAACAGCGCATGTGGCGAAACGTTGTACATAATTTTGTTTCCCAAGAAATAAAACCCAAAGCTCATGAAGTGGATGAAACTGCAGAATTTAATTGGCCTGCTATGCGCAAGATGGGTCCCCTGGGCTTGCTCGGTTTGAATATTCCCGAGCAATATGGTGGAGCTGGTGTGGATGCGATCAGTGCGGCCATCGCCATTGAAGAGCTGGGATGGGGTTGTGGCAGCACCGCATTGGCGATTGCTGCTCACAATGGTTTAGGCACCACTCCAATCGTCCTTTTCGGAAATGAGGACCAAAAAAGTATTTACCTTCCTAAGGCTGCTTCAGGAAAGAGCAAGCTAGCCGCCCTGGCACTTACCGAACCTGGAGCTGGCTCAGATATTCAGGGTGGCGTACGCACGCATGCCGAGCTCATCGGTGATGAATGGATCATCAATGGCTCCAAGGCCTGGTGCACCAATGCGTCCATTGCCGATTACATTATCACCCTTGTGCGTACCGATCCCTTAGGAGGACCTCACTCCCTGAGCATGATAATTGTACCGACAGATACACCCGGACTGCATATCGCCCCTGCAGAGAAGAAAATGGGTTTGAAAGGTTCTCCCACCCATGCAGTAACCTATGAAGATGTCCGCCTTCCCCATAACAACTTGCTTGGACCTGCAGGTCATGGTTTACAGCAAACCCTGGCTGTTTTGGATGGAGGCCGCATCAGCATTGGTGCTTTGTCAGTGGGTCTTGCCCAATCCGCCTTGGAAGATGCCGTTCGCTATGCCAAGGAGCGCCAGACTTTTGGAAAGCCCATCGCTGAGCACCAGGCTATCCAATGGATGCTGGCGGATGCTGCTACTGAAATCCAGGCTGCACGATTAATGATATACTATGCCGCCTGGTTGAAAGACCAGAAGCGTCCATTCACCAAGGAGGCATCTATGGGAAAACTATTTGCTACAGAGATGGCTGAGCGTGTGTGCCGGAATGCCATTCAGATTCACGGTGGTTATGGATACAGCCGTGAATATCCCGTTGAATTGGCTTATCGTGATGCTCGCCTGATGACAATTGGTGAGGGGACCAGCGAAGTCCAGCGTATGGTTATCGCCCGGAAATTACTGGCTGATTAATTAAATAAACGTAATAATTACGAATTAGTAAAATTATGCCTGTCACATCTCCACCCCGCAAAGCAGGGATCGTTCTTCTATTATTCATTTTGGTGGGCTTTTCCATTGTGGTTGGTCTCCGTAAGACCGTCACGATTGTCATTGACGGTCAATCCCGAACGGTCACTACTTATGCCTTGACCGTGGGAAATTTATTGCATTCACTCGAATATATCGCTTTCACCTCTGGATGATTTATCTCCTTCGCAAGATACCTGGCTAAAAAATGACGCACAAATCACGCTGATTCGCGCCATCCCCGTCCAGATTCTTGCAGATGGACAGCTTCGATCACTCTACAGTGCTGAGCGAAATCCTTCCAGGCTGCTTAAGGAAGCAGGTGTAAATGTACAAAATGGAGACAAGCTGCTTTCAAATGGTCAGGTAATCGATTCCACCCTGCCTTTCCACGCAAGTGCCAAATCGTTATCTCTTCAAATCATCCCATTGGTCAATTATTCACTGATGAAAGGTGGAATTAAAACGGATTTGGCTTCTACTGCAAGGACCCTCGGATCTGCCTTATGGGCCGGTGGGTATTCATTCTTCGCAGCCGATAAAATAGACCCTCCCACTTCTACACCACTTACCTCCGGTCTCTCTGCCACGATCGTTCCTTCACGCCAGGTCACCATACATACTCAGGATGCAGATGTGTCCACTCGCACCGCTGCTCAGACAGTTGGTGAAGCCTTAATGGATGCTGGCCTTTCTACTCAGGGTTTGGATTACAGCATTCCCAATCCAGAAGCAACTATTCCAGCCAATGGAGATATCCGTCTGGTTCATGTGACGGAGGAAGTATTGGTTGAGCAGTCGCCCTTGCCATTTGAGACCAGTTTCCAACCTGACCCAACCCTTGAAATTGATAATCAATCGATCATCCAAAGCGGTGAATATGGGCTGTCTGCTGAGCGCGTCCGTGTGCGGTATGACGATGGCCAGGAAGTTTTACGCGAAGTGGAAAGCCAGTGGGTGGCTCGTCAACCTCAGCCGCGCATCCTGGGCTATGGGACCTCGGTTGTAATGCACTCTGCAGTCGTTGATGGTATTCCCATCCAATACTGGCGAGCGCTAAATATGTATGCCGTATCCTACCACCCATCCAACACAGGCAGTACCACTGCATCTGGTTTACCTCTTAAAAAAGGAGTTGCTGCAGTAGATACCAGCCTTATCCCCTTCTACACCCAGATGTATGTCCCGGGTTACGGTGAGGTTGTTGCCGCAGATATTGGCGGTGGTGTAACGGGTCGTATGATCGATCTTGGCTATAGTGATGACGATTATGTCCCGTGGCACCAATGGGTCACAGTTTACTTTCTCTGGCCTCCTCCTGAAAATATCGTCTGGGTCATCCCATGAATATCTCTAATCTAAATATACCCGGGTTGTTGCGTCAATACGGGCTTCATCCCGAAAAGTCCTTAGGCCAGAATTTCCTGCTGGATGATTCCGCTCTCCAGCAGATAATTACAGCTGCTCAAATATCTGCCGATGATGTTGTGCTAGAAATTGGCCCTGGGTTAGGTAGTCTCACTCGTTATCTTGCTTTGTATTCCCGTTGTGTTATTGCAGTCGAGCTGGATCACAATCTCATCCCACCACTTGTCCAGGTTGTTAGCCAATACCCGAATGTCCGGGTAGTCCAGGGGGATATCCTGGCGTTGGATCCGGTTATGCTTGTAGATCAACAGGAGTATGTTGTGGTCGCCAACATCCCCTATTACATCACCTCCGCACTTATGCGCCATCTTCTGGAAGCTCGCATCCCTCCCAGGCGTATGGTCCTGACCTTACAGCGTGAGGTTGCTAAGCGTATCTGTGCCACACCCGGGGAGATGAGTTTATTGGCTTTGAGTGTGCAGGTATATGGTCAACCGGAGATTATTACTCACATCCCCCCTGGTTCTTTCTATCCCCCACCAAAAGTTGATTCAAGCGTGCTTCGTATTGATCTTTTCTCCACCCCGCTTATCGCAATCTCTGATTTGAATGAATTCTTCAAGTTGATAAAAGCCGGATTCAGTCAAAGGCGTAAGACTTTACGTAATGCACTTTCTGGTGGTCTGCATTTACATCCCTCGGAAGTTGAATCCATGCTTATAGCCTCGGATATCGACCCGATGCGACGCGCTGAAACCCTGGATATCGCTGAGTGGAACAGATTAACACTTAATTTTATCGACCAGGTTCACCCTGGCGGTGAATGAATCACCCCCACAGCCAAAGAAAGCCTGCAGCCAGCAATCGGAGCCCTGCCCCGAGGAATAATGACGCTTGAAGTCCAATCAATTCAGCTGAAACTGGCCCCAATAAGGAGCCTGCTAATATGCCAATATTTAAAGACAGGTTATGAATTGCCATGTGTGCCGGGCGGTCGTCTGCTGGTACACGTTCCATTAATCGATTGATAAGGGCGCCACTCAGCAAGGCATATACCGCACCGCCGATAAAACAGGCAAGATAATAAAGCCCTGGTCCCTCCGCTATCGTTAATAACAATGGAAAGACGGGAAATAGAGCTGAGCTAATGATTAATACTTTTCGATGCCCGTAACGGTTGCTGATAGTAACTTAGCCTGAATGAGGCAACCATCATCGTACCGTAGAATAATGCGTTACCAATACCGATCATCCCATCGGTCAGGTGCAGTTGGTCTACATAAGCGATTGGAAACAGCGGGATGGGGAAATACTGGAATGCATAAAATATCAAGTATGCCAGCATGAATATTCCAAAAGGGCCTCTAAGCAAATCTACTCGCCAAAATGAACCTTTTTTTGTCTGCGTTTTTAATTTACTGGTATCCAATCCAGTTACAATAATCGGCTGGGCAACCATCTCTGATTTGCGGAGTCTCCCGATATGGAAGCTGCTTAACATTGCCCCAATTGCGCCAATTAGAAAAACGATCTGGTAATTACCTGGAAACACCACCCTGTCCAGGATTAGACCACTCACCACGGTTGCCAGGGTTATGCTGATGGCCAATAGGATATTTCTTCTCCCAACCACATGTGCTCTCCACTCGGGTGGTACCACCTCAGCAAACAAAGCATTGAAGCTGATGGCCAGCACAGTCCCAGCAATCGACATGACCAGGGTAGTCCATATCAGACCCCATATCTGCCCTTCTGAAGAAGAAAACGCCCAAGGTAGTGCCACCAGGAAAACATATCCAAGGCGCTGCCAGATTGCTGAACGAAAAGATACCTTTATCAGGGATTTGCCTTCCATCCAATGCCCTGAAGGCATTGTAAATATTAAACTAACAATCGCTGGTCCGGCTGTCAGTAATCCAATTTGAAATCCTGTAGCGCCAAGACGCACAGCATATACAGCCTGGAAAGCGATTGTGCTTCCAGCAAGGATCCCAAACCAGAAAACATCCCAATATAACTGGCGCAGGTTCCACTTCAATATTGGATCGGGTCTGTGTAGAATTTCAGTGGTCATTTTTATAAAAATAGCGGAGACCAATCAGGTTGGGTTCTCCGCTATGAGTGTAATTTTCTATATTCAATTATACTCTCAACCTGCCTTGTTACTCCGGTAAGCATGAAAAAATTTCTGATTGGTTTTTCGTGATCATAAACGATCGTCACATAAGAGATTAATCCCATCAAAGGTCAAATAATGGATGGTAAACCTTGCGCCTCATTGTTATTTATTCAACTAGACAAGCTTGGTCAGTGCTTCAGTTGCGCGGCACATATCCAGTAAAAGTAAACCTAATTTTGCATTCTCACGCGCAAGTGCAGTCAGCACTGCATCATCTCCCACAGACAGTAACAGTACATATCCACTTGATCCTTTGATATATACCTGTTCTAGTGACCCACGACCTAATTCCGATGCAATCCTTTCGCCCAGTGAGAGCATCGCAGCCGACATGGCTGCTACCCTATCTTCTTCCACGCCCTGCGGTAGGGCTGATGCAATTGTTAGTCCGTCTACGCTTACCACCACTGATGCTTCAATATCTGGGGATGATGCCTGCATATCCCTTAAGTGTTCAACAATGAGTTGGGAACGTGATTTTGTCAATTTAATACTCCCTATTTACCCGTTTTAATATACGAGGGTTAATTACAGTATATTCACTAATCCTGGTGAATTCGAGGTTGCAATATATGAATTCCACGGAGAGAGTGCAATAATAGTACCAAATTCGATTCAGAGACCAAAAAAATGAACTGCAATCAGTGAACTATTTGATCACCCATCTAATATATCATCTTCTGGTTTTTCATCTGTTGGTAAGCTATCCGGGTCATAATCCCCCCATTTTCCACTGAATGATGAAGCAAAAACAACTGCACTCGTGTGTTCCACCTCTCGAATTGCCTTATTCATCATTGATCGACGTTTTTCCTGAACATCAACAGGTGGCTCAACTGTCGAAGGGACAACGGCCAGAATCTCAATGGCGAGAATATCATCTTTCAGATAAGGGATTACATTGCCTGCCTTCTCTCCCATTAATACTTTGGCAAGGGGTGTGCTTTCACCTAAGAAACCCTGCGAAAAATCGGCTGACTCATCCGCCACTATATCAATTTCCAATCGATCCTTCTTGCCAGCTCGATCAAGCAAATTAAGTTCTACATGGCATCCAATGCTTATGATCATTTGTTGCATGTCCATGCTTATAGTATAAGGCTAATACTGAAGGCAGAAAAGGCTCATCATACATTTATCCAATGGATATGGTTTGAACCTTTTCCGCTGGTATAATCTTTGCGCAAAAGAAAATGTTATCACTCATCATATCCATATTAATAATTGTTCAAGGGTTTTCACCTGCCATCTCAAACGCAGATATGCAATCATCCGCAAAGGATACCCGTGGTGCCACATTATGCCTGCCTGGTATTTATATGACAGACCCTCAGGATTGTATGCCACTGGGACCTTCCACATATCTCACTCAAATGGCATCCGTCGGTATTGAATTTCCCATACAACCTATTCCCTATTATCCGATCAATGGATCGTTGGGGGAGTTACCGTTTTCATATGCACTCCTTGGTGATGGCCCAACACCCGCATATGCTTCCTTGGAAGATGCAGCCGCAGGAAAAAATGAGGTCCGTTCGATTGAAGCAGGCGGACTACGTTATGTTTCCTATACAGAATTTTCCGATACCGAAAATGGACGGTTTTTCAAACTCCACGATGGGACCTGGGTACGTGTTTCCAGTCGTGTCTCTGTTCCTCGTAGTTTTCCCGGTGGGATAGAATTTTCCAAAACCCCAAATCATTCTTTTGGCTGGATACTACCATTCGCTCCGAGCCTGGAAACTAAACGATTACCTGGGTATAGTCCAGATGATTATACGGGTCATATCGTCAATCAATATGAAATTGTTCCTGTCTATTCGACCAAGGTTGTTGATGATACTGAATGGTATCTGGTTGCTCCAGATGAATGGATCGAAGGGCGATTTATTGGCCGGGTAATTCCAGTTAATACCCCTCCCGAAAGTGTAACAAATGGAAGATGGATTGAAGTAAACTTGGAAGAGCAAACTCTCGCCGTATATGATCAGGGTAAATTAGTATATGCTACTTTAATTGCATCGGGGTTGGACCCATTTTTTACCAAACCTGGATTATTCCAGGTGGAACGAAAACTGGATTCGACTCCTATGTCAGGGTCATTTACTGAAGACCGTTCGGATTTTTATTATTTGGAAGATGTACCCTGGACAATGTACTACGACCATGCTCGCGCTCTCCATGGTGCTTACTGGCGTACTGCCTTTGGATTTCCCCAATCACATGGGTGCATTAATCTAGCTCCACCCGATGCCCATTGGCTGTATGATTGGGCAAACGTAGGAGATTGGGTCTATGTCTGGGATCCATCCGGAAATACTCCAACGGATCCAGGCTATTATGGTGATGGTGGTGCATAAGTAATTCTAGAGTGTCTTTATATAGAAACGGGACAGGAAAGCAAATATATCAACAATAGAAAAACCTGCTTCTTCGTATGATCTCAAAAGCCCGCCTCCTCATTTGCCTGCCAGTATTACTCGCCATCCTGGCATGTTCATCCATCATCCCCGCAATACAGCGGGAACCATTACCATCACAAGAAAACAAACAAATAGCCCGGAAACCAACCGTCATTTCCCAAGCTACTTACACTCCATTTCCTACTGCGATTCCAACGCAAACAGTTTCACTTCCAAGTCCCACAGTAAACCTGATACCCACATCAACCCCGGAACCAACACTTATCCCGTTGGATTTCCAGCTTCGGATTTTCGAGAACCTTTGGTCAATTGTTAATGATACATATGTCAATCCGGATTTTAATGGTTTAGATTGGGAAGCAATCCGCCAGGAATATACCCAAAAAATATCTGCAGGTCTAACAAATCCACAGTTTTACATGGCACTGAGCGAGTTGATTTCCAGTCTCGGTGATGATCATTCCCAATTCCTTACTCCGCAAGATGTTGCTGAACAGGAATCTGAGTATCAGGGAAATTACGATTATGTGGGTATCGGGGTCGTGGTTAGTGCTGTACCGGAGAGGCAAAGGGGTGTCATTCTATCTGTGTTTACTGCCAGCCCGGCTGAAGCAGCTGGATTACAGCCTCGCGATAGTATTATCTCGGTAGATGGCATCTCCATAATAGATGAAGATGGCTTTTTACGTGATATTGTTCGTGGACCCGAAGGAACATCCATTAACATGGTAGTCCAAACCCCAGGCGAAGAACCACGGAAGATACAAGTGATTCGCCATCGCATCACAGGTGAAATTCCAGTGATTTCCAAGGTGATCACCAGTCCAGAAGGAAAAAGAATAGGTTACATCCTATTAGTGACATTTGATGACAGTACTGTCGTTGAACAAGTTGAATTTTCGCTTCGTCAGATGACGACTGAAGCTCCACTGGATGGTTTGATCCTGGATAACCGGATGAATGGTGGTGGCTCAAGCACTGTGCTCGAGCCAGTCCTGAGTTATTTTGTGGGCGGTGATCTTGGATACTTCGTAAACAGGGCTGAAGAACGCCCCCTTCAGATTGATATAAATGATATCAACGGTTCTTCACAACTGCCTTTAGTGGTCCTTGTCGGATCTGAAACTGCAAGTTTTGGTGAGATTTTTGCCGGTGTTTTGCAAGATGTCGGGCGTGCATATTTGATTGGAAAGACCACAGATGGTAATGTAGAAATATTATGGGGATATGATCTGGAGGATGGTTCAAAAATATGGTTGGCTAATGAAACCTTTCGACCGCTGAACCATCCCGATCAGAACTGGGAAAAAACTGGCATCATCCCTGATTTATTGGTATCCGGAGATTTTGACCAATTTTCTTTGGAAAACGACCCCGCTGTATCTGCTGGAATACGATACTTTTCTGAACACTAAGATTTTTCTTTTGGAGATATTCAACCGTGCTTACATTTCCTGAGAGGATTATATTTACACTCCTGGTTATTCTCTCACTCTTACTAACCTTTATAGCTGCCAGGCGAATTCTCCTCATCCTTCAACGGGGTCATGGCCAACCTGATTGGAAAATCCTCCGGCAGCGTTTATTTACTACCCCTATTAGGCTGATTAGCTTTCAACCAGTATTCAGGTTTCGGATTCTTCCTAGCTTTTTCCATGCGATGGTTGGATGGGGTTTCCTATATTTTATATTTGTCAATATTGGAGATGTCTTGCAGGCGTTAATACCAAATTACCGATTTCTTTGGGAAACAAAAATCGGCGGTCTGTATAGGCTTGGTGCGGATTTCTTTAGCGTCGCAATTTTAATCGGTATGGCTGCCTTGATTTTTCGGAGATTTATCATCCGTCCTGCCACTCTTTCAACACGATCGGATATACTCCTGCATCCAAAGGCACGCTTTGGGATCATGCGCGATTCAGCGATTGTAGGGATTTTTGTGACCTTTCATGTGGGTTCTCGTTTCGTTGGAGAATCCTTCAAGTTGGCACAACATGAACTTGATCCATGGCAGCCTTTTGCATCTGCGCTATCGAAACTCTGGCTTGATTGGAATACCGCTGTATTGACGATTGGCGAACATCTCACATTTTGGGTTTCGATTGGATTGATCCTTGCCTTTTTACCCTATTTCTTGTACTCGAAACACATCCATATTTTTTTTGCCCCAATCAATTTTCTGCTTAAACCTTACCGTAGATCAATCGGTGAGTTAAGTCGTCTGGATTTTTCTGATGAGAATGTTGAAACGTTCGGTGTATCCCGTTTGGAGGATTTGGGATGGGAACAGCTTGTCGATTCGTATGCTTGCATAATGTGTTATCGCTGCCAGCAGGTATGCCCGGCATATAATACAGGCAAAGTACTGTCTCCTGCAGCCTTGGAAATAAACAAGCGATATTTTTTAAATTATTATGGTAAGGACATTGCCAAAGGGGAGAATAGCCCTCAATCCCTGGTTGAATTTGCCATCCCACCCGAAGCAATTTGGGCTTGCACCGCCTGTGGAGCATGTATCGACATTTGCCCGGTGAATAATGAGCCCATGCGCGACATTTTAGATATCCGCAGGGCCTTGGTCCTGAATGAGAATGCATTTCCCCAACAATTACAAGCTGCCTTCCGTGGGATGGAACGGAATGTCAACCCATGGAATATTCCTCCCACTGAGCGAATGAAATGGGCTGAGGATTTAGTCGTACCCACGATAGATGAGAATCCCAGCCCTGATATATTATGGTGGGTTGGTTGTGCCCCAGCGACGGATGTGCGGGCACAAAAAGTTGCCCGCGCTTTCGCCACCATATTGAATAAAGCACAGGTCAATTATGCTGTTCTTGGAAAGAGTGAGCAATGCACCGGAGATTTTGCCCGGCGCGCAGGCAATGAATACCTTTTTAATGAATTGGCAACAGCCAACATTAATACACTCAATACACTAAAACCTGACCGTATCGTGACCACATGTCCACATTGTCTGCATACCTTAAAAAACGAATATCCTGCCTTTGGTGGCAACTACAAGGTCATCCATCACTCTCAATTGATATCTGAGCTGATCGCAGGTGGTAAACTTGAACTCAATCCACAATTTGATGGTGATAATTCTTCAAGAATTACCTATCACGATCCCTGCTACCTGAGCCGGCACAATCACATCATTGATGATCCCCGTACAGATTTTAACCTGCTTGGGCTGCCACTCACTGAGCTACCTCGCCATGGTCTGAAATCCTTCTGTTGTGGTGCTGGAGGCGCTCAGATGTGGAAAGAGGAGGAGCATGGACTGGAACGCATAAATATGAACCGTTTCAAAGAAGCAGAATCAACCGGAGCGGATGTGCTCGCGGTCGGTTGTCCTTTCTGTATGATCATGCTTACCGACGCCAGAAAAACCGCCTCCTCTGAGATGCAAGTGCTCGACATCGCCGAGCTTGTTGCAAGCAGATTGGAGTAATCCATGGAAGAAAATCTATCCCTACCCAGCATCGAAAAGATTATCCAGGATTACCGCCTGGCATATAAAAGTCGGCAGGCCAGTTATATCGGTCGTCGTGAAGTACTGAGCGGTAAAGCCAAATTTGGAATATTTGGAGATGGAAAGGAGTTGCCGCAGTTAGCCATCGCACACGTATTTAATAATGGTGATTTTCGTTCAGGATACTATCGCGATCAAACCTTTATGTTTGCGACTGGGATGTCAAATGTGCAGGAATTTTTCGCCCAATTGTACGCAAATCCAGACCTGGAATCTGAACCATCCAGTGGTGGCAGGCTGATGAATGCCCATTTCGCCACCCGTAGCCTGAATTCTGATGGATCATGGAAAGACCTGACTAAACAACCCAACTCTGCTGGCGATGTCTCACCCACAGCTTCACAGATGCCCAGGGTGGTGGGTCTGGCATATGCATCCAAACTCTACCGCCAGATCCCTGCTCTTCAGCAATTCTCCCAATTTTCAAAAAATGGTAACGAAGTAGCATTTGCTACCATCGGGAATGCATCCTGTGCCGAAGGTTTATTTTGGGAGTCAGTAAATGCCATTGGTGTATTGCGTTGTCCAGTAATCCTAACGATTTACGATGATGGTTACGGAATCTCTGTTGCCAATGAATCCCAGATCGCCAAGGAAAATATCTCCGAGCTCCTGATGGGATTTCGCCGCCCTCCAGGAGAATGCTGCGATGGATTTGATATCTACACCGTAAGCGGATGGGATTACCCCTCCCTGCTCGATGCATACCAAAAAGCAATTAAGGTAGCCAGAGATGAACACATGCCATCGATTGTACATGTCAATGAACTAACTCAACCTCAGGGTCACTCCACCTCCGGCAGCCATGAGCGCTACAAATCCAAAGAAAGGTTGGAATGGGAAGGGGAATATGATTGCATCAAGAAATTCCGCCAATGGATTTTAGCGCAGCATTACATCACTCCAAATGAGCTGGATCGAATTCGAAAAAGAAGATCTTCAATCAGTGCAGGAGGATCAAAAACGCGCCTGGGATGCATATATCAATCCCATTCTTATTGAACGCTCCAACGTGGTTGGCATCATTGACCAGATTATATCCAGCTCAGCTCATAAGACAGAACTCGGGCAGATCAAGGATAAGTTGATCAATATCCCAGATCCATTTCGTCGGGATATTATGTCGGCTATAAAAGATGTATTGATCGAAGTACGGGATGAGGAAATTCACGCCAAGCATTTACTTATAGATTGGAGAAATTCCCAAGACGGAATAAATCAGGATCGATACGGTTCTCACCTGCACAGTCAATCTGTAGAATCTGCTTTACTTGTTCCCGAGGTAAAGCCTGTATTTTCTGCGAACTCGCCCACCCTGAATGGATTTGAAATTATCAATGCATATTTCACATCGGCGTTTGCTCAAGAACCCCGCTTGATCGCATTTGGACAAGATGTCGGCCGAATGGGTGATGTCAACCAGGGCATGCGTGGGCTTCAAGAGAAGTTTAGCGAGTTGCGAATTGCTGATACAGGTATACGTGAAGCAACAATTATCGGTCAGGCTATTGGTATGGCTATGCGTGGCTTACGTCCGATTGCTGAGATTCAGTACCTGGATTATGTCCTTTATGCTTTACAGCTCATGTCTGATGAGCTAGCAACCTTGCACTGGCGTACAAGGGGAGGGCAAAAAGCACCGCTGATTATCCGCACGCGTGGTCATCGACTGGAAGGTGTGTGGCACTCAGGCTCACTTCTGGCAGGTCTTATCCATTTATTACAGAGGAATAAATATATTAGTTCCCCGCAATTTTACCCAGGCGGCAGGTTTCTATAATACAATGCTGCGTTCTGATGAACCTGCCCTGATCATCGAAGTACTCAATGGCTACCGGCAAAAGGAACGCCTACCGGATAATATTGGTGAGATAACCGTTCCACTTGGAATCCCGGAAATCATTCGAGAAGGAAGGGATATCACGCTGGTGACTTATGGTGCCTGTTGCCGGATTGCCATGGAATCAGCCGATAAACTTAGTAAGGTGGGCATCTCAACGGAGATTATTGATGTTCAGACCCTACTTCCTTTTGATATCCATGGCAAAATTTTGGGTTCTCTTCAAAAGACCGGCCATATATTATTTGTAGATGAAGACGTTCCCGGAGGAACAACAGCCTATATGCTTCAGGAGGTTATCGAAAAGCAAGGGGGCTATTACTGGCTGGATTCCCCCCCTCGTACCTTACCCGGAGCAGTTCATCGCCCAGCATATGGCTCGGATGGTGATTATTGGTCGAAGCCCAATGTTGAAACTATTTTTGAAGCAGTATATGATTTAATGCATGAAGTGTCACCAAAAGACTATCCAATGTTTTACTAAGCCGTTCGGGATTAGAATTATTTTTAACTGATAAGGAGGCGCCATGCCTACGAAATTGATTATGCCCCTGTTGGGTGAAGCTGTAACGGATGCCACAGTAGTCAAGTGGCTCAAATCCATTGGCGATAAAGTGGAGCAGTATGATCCCATTCTGGAAGTGAATACTGATAAGGTCGATACAGAAATCCCCAGCCCTTCATCAGGCGTGATCCTTGCAGAATTTGCACAAGAAGGTGAGGTAATAAAAGTAGGCACTTTGTTGGGATGGATCGGTCAACCAGGCGAAGCTGTTCCAGGGGAAGATAGCCTCGAGCAGCAGGGTGAAGTTCCACAGGTTATGACCACCCTTCCCCAACCTGCTGAAACTGATTTATTAATACCCACACCGCATCGTGAGCTAGGTTTTATCTCTCCGGTGGTTGCAAAAATTGCCTCCGAGCATAAAGTTGACTTGTCTAAAATTCATGGCAGCGGGATGGGCGGTCGAATCACTAAAAGAGATATCGAGAAATTCCTGGAAGTTCAAAGGCAATCCCCAATATCATCCCCTCCAATTACTATTCCTACTTCTGATTCAACATCCATACGGTCAGAAGTATACCCATCAGAGAGTGCTTTCACGATACGCCCTCAAACCACAATCCGCAAAGCGATCGCTGAGCATATGGTATTGAGCGAGCATATCGCTCCACACGTATCGACAATTATGGAAGTCGATATGACCCAGGTAACAACCCATCGCAATTCCAATAAGGAAAACTTCGCCTCTGAAGGTGTGAATTTAACCTTCACTGCTTATTTCGTTTCTGCTTCGGTAACCGCATTAAAAGCCTACCCCGTCGTCAACTCGTCCTGGTCAGAGGAGGGGGTGCGAATTTTCAACTCGATTAACATCGGTATGGCAACAGCATTGGGTGAGGAAGGATTGATCGTCCCGGTGATCAAGCATGCTGAGAATCTATCTCTGCTTGGGATTGCCCGCCTGGTTAACGATTTATCTATTCGCGCGCGTGCCCATAAACTTCAACCCGAAGAAGTCAAGGGTGGAACATTTACGATCACCAACCACGGCGTAACTGGTTCCCTTTTTGCCACACCCATTATCAACCAGCCTCAATGTGCTATCCTGGGAGTTGGGGTGATTCAAAAACGCCCGGTTGTGATCTCTGACCCAACGATGGGTGATTTGTTGGCAATCCGTCCAATGATGTACCTTTCGTTAACTTTCGATCATCGCATTATTGACGGGGCGATCGCAGATTACTTCCTTACCAGGGTTGTAGATAGCCTGCAGAACTGGTCGTAAAACTATCTGGAACTATCCAGGTGTGATCAGTATTGTATAATGGCATGCACGAAGAGAAATTCAGTAATTAAGGAGTCACTATGGATATTTATGATGTTGTCGTCATAGGTGCAGGTCCTGCTGGGTATGTTTGTGCCATACGGTCTGCTCAATTGGGTTTGAAAACTGCGATTATCGATAAACAATGGTTGGGGGGAGTTTGCCTGAATGTTGGTTGTATCCCTTCCAAGGCTTTGCTTAGGAATGCTGAAGTTGCTCATATCCTGCGCGAGCGCAGCAAGGAGTTCGGCTTCTCCTTCGATAACCTCAACTTGGATTATGGAGTTGCTGTTAAACGCAGCCGTCAGGTATCCGATAGGTTAACCAAGGGCGTTGGATTCTTGATGAAGAAAAATAATATCCCTGTCTTCATGGGAACTGCAAAAATATCCTCCCAGGATACAGTCACGGTCACCGATTCCGATGGAAAATCTTCTGAATTAAAGACTAAAAATATCGTCATTGCATCAGGTGCAACCACAATGGTTCCACCAACATGGAAGGTGGATGGGAAGCGTATTCTCACGTATTTGGAAGCCATCCTACAACCTTCACTACCTGGATCTGCGATTATCATCGGAGCTGGGGCGATTGGTGTTGAGTTTGCCACAATTTGGAGCTCATATGGGGTTCCAGTGACCATTGTAGAAATGTTGCCCCGTGTGGTTCCGCTGGAAGATGAAGAAATTAGCGCTGAGCTGGCAAAAGCGCTTGCCAGGCGAAAAATTAATATCCTGGTTGGTCACCGGGTGGAAGAGTTGAAAGCAAACGAGTCAGGTGTCACTCTTAAGGCAGTGGGGGATAAGGGCGAAGTAAACATACAGGCAGAGCAAGCACTCGTGGCGATTGGTTTCCGGCCGAATTCACGTGATCTCGGCTTGGAACATCTGGGTGTTACGCTAAATGATAAAGGAGCAATCGAGATTGATGATCGTATGGCAACCAATGTTCCTGGAATTTGGGCAATTGGAGACGTAACTGCCAAGCTTATGCTCGCCCATGTTGGCTCAGCCCAGGGGATTGTATGCGCAGAGAATATTGCTGGAGTTGAGACAATCACGCTCAATTATGAAATGATGCCGCGTGCCACCTATTGCCAGCCTCAGGTTGCATCATTTGGATTAACCGAAACTCAGACCAAGGAACAAGGTCTGGAGATAAAAATTGGTAGATTTCCATTCCAGGCCAATGGAAAAGCCCTTGGATTGGGCGATTACAATGGCTGGGTGAAAATTATCACCGATGCTAAATATGGAGAGATTTTAGGCGCTCATATGATTGGCCCGGAAGTGACCGAGTTATTACCAGAGCTGACAATTGCCCAGATGATGGAGCTAACCACAGCCGAGATCTCTCGAAATGTTCACTCTCATCCCACCTTGAGCGAAGCGCTTATGGAAGCTGCCCACGGCGCTGAAGGACATGCGATCCATATCTAAAAGGTTGGCTAATAAATCTTGGTTCGTCTATAGGGCAGCCCTTTTTGTTTATGATTTATTTTCTAAAAGAATAACCGATGGATAAAATCCGCATCTTACTTGCTGAAGACCATACAATCCTTAGGGATAGTCTTCGTTCTCTGCTCGAAGATGAACCGGATATGCATATCGCCGGTGAGGCTGAGGATGGTCGTGCAGCTGTCAGGCTTACTTGCCAGTTGCTCCCCGATCTGGTCCTATTGGATATAGCTTTACCACTGTTGAGTGGTTTAGAAGCCTTGCGGCAGATCAAACACACTTGCCCCAACGTGAAGGTATTGATCCTGACGATGCATGACAATGAGGAATACATCCGGCAGGCTTTAGCGATCGGGGCAATGGGATATCTTCTGAAAGATTCTTCCGCTCATGAACTTATCGATGCCATACATGCAGTATATCGGGGTGAAACTATTCTCTCGCCAGCGATAACAAGGCTGGTAATTGAGAATTATCTTCGTTGGGGAGAATTTCAAAAAAATATATCCAGCGATGGGCTGACTCCACGCGAAAGCGAAGTTCTACAGCTAATTGCAGAAGGGTATTCAAACAAGCAAATTGCAGAGATCCTTTGCATTTCCATTAAAACAGTCCAGGCTCATCGCCTGAATCTGATGTCCAAGCTCGATCTGCACAATCGGGCTGACTTGATTAAGTACGCAATTCAACGAAAAATTATTGATATCTAAATCAAACTAGGGTATACATCTTAGTGAAAATCAGGTCTTAAATTAATACTACCAAGGGATTTTCGTGTATACTTTATAAGTGACGGATATCACAATATTTAGGGATTTCATCCCTGAGTATTTATATACCAGCGAAATACGAGGTGGCACTATGCATTTCTTTTCACTGAAGCGTTTTGGCTTGCTTGCTTTGCTGGTGATTGCACTCGGACTATCCATTTTTATTTCCACACACGCTAATGCGTATTCTCCCAATTCGGATAAAGGACCAAATTCAGCTGTATCACCCAATTGGGCTTTAGCGGAAGTCCAACCCTCTTCACCAAGCCTTGTGGTAACTCCTCCACCACCCTTTGAAGATACATGTTTAAGCTGTCATATATTTGGGCAAAACAAAGGCATATGGACACCACTCGGCCGTTGGATTCTCTTCGGTGGTTTGGGTTTGGTATTTGTATATGGGGTTTTTCGTAGTGCCAGCACCTGGAGGACACGTTCACCCTGGAAGCCACTCACCAACCGGGCTTTCGACTGGGTTGATGAACGTTATCAAATAGCTGAACCTCTTCAAAAAATCCTAAAAAAACCTGTGCCCAGATATGCTCTCCACTGGTGGTACTGCTTGGGAGGGATTACGGCATTTCTCTTCGTTGTACAGGGGGTGACGGGAATATTATTAGCCTTCTACTATAAACCTACTCCAGAAGCAGCATATGCCAGCATTCAATACATTGAAACGCAGGTTTACTTTGGTGCATCCATCCGTGCCATCCACCATTGGTGCGCCAATGGCATGATTGTGGTGTGTGTAGCACACATGCTACGGGTTTTTATTATGGGCGCTTATAAACGGCCAAGGGAGCTGAATTGGCTATCCGGGGTATTTCTTCTTATTCTTACGCTAGTCTTTGGTTTCACCGGATATTTACTACCATGGGATCAGCGAGCATTTTGGGCTACCACGGTTGGATCTGAGATTGCAGGTGCCATCCCTGCCATCGGTAATCTCGCTCTTGTATATCTGAGAGTAGGCTGGAATGTGACCGGTGAAACGCTAAGTCGGTTTTATGGATTACATGTGATCGTAGTACCGTTAGCAACCGTTGCTTTCATGTTTGCGCACTTCCTGATGGTCCGTCGTCAGGGCATTGCCAAACCCCTTTAATTTTAGAGGAGAATTCCAATGTCTGAGACTGAAGGCTCACAAAAAGACACCATTCCGTTCTACCCTGACCACGTGCGAACGGAGTTTTTCGTTGTTTTAGGGATACTGGCAATCGTCCTGATCATCGGAATTGTCGGGATGCTCAATCCAGTCGGAACAGGGGATCCAGCGGATCCACTAAACACACCTTTACATGTTAAACCAGAATGGTATTTCCTGGCTTTATACCAAATCCTTAAGAAAATACCTCCCATGTTCCTTGGAATTGAGGGAAAGATAGTTGGGGTGGTTATCCCTATCATCTTGGTCGGTTTGATCTTTATCTGGCCATTCTTGGATAACAAACCCGATAAATCTAAGAGAATTTATTGGATCAGGTTAGCCTTTGCCATTTTTGCCGTCATAACGATCATTGCTCTGACAATTTGGGGAGAGGTGAGTTAGCCATGAGTCCGATTACACGACGTGACTTTATGAAATTGGTAAATAAAGGACTGGTAGTTACAGGTGCTGTAATTGTTGCAGGACCCGTGGTTGCATATTTTTATCCAAGCGACCTGCAAGAAACCCCCTCAGAACCTGTTCGGGTTTGCACCGTTGATGAATTACCCGTTGGTGAAAGCAAGACCATCGGTTATGGTCGTTATCCCGCCCTTGTGATTAACACACCTGAAGGTTTACGTGCGTTTTCTGCTGTCTGTACCCACTTTGCCTGTATTGTTAAATGGGAAAATCAAGAAGGAGTGATTTATTGCCCGTGCCATGATGGCTATTTCGACCCCCAGGATGGTCATGTGATCTCAGGACCTCCTCCTCTCCCTCTGGCAGCCATTCCGGTCAATGTGGTCAACGATGAGATATTCATCGGAGGTGAGGCATGACCGCCCAGGCAACCACTCAATCTGAGTCTAAAGCCCACGAACCGCCAAACAATCAGTGCAGCTTTTGATAAATCCCTTCCCCGCTATTCGCGACTTCTTCGTTCATGCTTTGGGTCAGGTTAGGATTCTAAAGAAAGCCTACCCTGGGATGATGCATTTTCTCATTTTTTGGGGTGTTGCGATGCAGGTTGTTGGAACGATTATCAATATATTAAATATGCTGTTATTCTTTCCCTGGGTAATTACCTTTCCTCGCGGAAATGCATACCTCGTTTATGAGGTAATTATGGATTTGGCTGGGTTAGCCATTCTAATTGGGGTCACGATGGCATTTTTTAGGCGTATAGTCCTTCGCCCAAAATACCTGGAGAACCGCTGGGATGATTATTATGCCTTGAGCTTACTGGTATTGATTCCAATACTGGGTTTTACAATGGAAGGAACCCGCCTGCTGGCCACCAATCCACCCTGGGCAAGTTATTCCCCAATTGGTAATCTGACTTCCAAAATACTTGCCGGATTGGGTATGACACCATTGGGGGCAACCCATCTACATGACATAGTTTTTTGGGTACACGCAGGTGTAGCTCTCCTATTGGTTGCCAGCATTCCTTTCACCAAGATGCGTCACTTGGTCAACGCCCCCCTGCACATCATCTTCCGCCCCTTACGTAAAATGGGAGCTGTGGAAAAAATCGAGAATATTGATCAGGCTGAAATCTTAGGTGTGGGTAAAGTTTCAGAATTCACCTCCCAACAAGCTTTTATCTTTTGATGCGTGTTTGAATTGCGGTCGTTGTGAAGCAGCCTGTCCATCCACGATCAGTGGTATGGATTATTCACCGCGTTCATTGGTACAGATCTTACGTAAGACAATGGTCGAATCCCTTGAAACACCCAAGGAAAATGTCAGCCAGGAATTATTTTCCGAGGCATTTACTGATTTTTATCCCTGGCAATGTACCACCTGTGGTGCATGCACACTTCTTTGCCCTTCATTTATAAACCCTGTGGATGAGGTCGTTGACATGCGTCGTTACCAAGCCCTTACCACTGGTAAACTTCCCAAATCAATTGCTGATACATTGCGAAATATTGAGCGTCAGGGCAACCCATGGGGGATTCCTGCCCAGGACCGCTTGAACTGGTCCGCTGGTTTGGGATTACGAGAGCTGGCACCAGGAGACGATACCGACGTTTTATATTATGTTGGTTGTGCTGCAGCCTTTGACGACCGCAATAAGAAAGTCGCCCGTTCGTTCGTTAATCTCCTGAATAAAGCCGGTGTAAATTTTGGGATATTGGGTTTTGATGAGACATGCTGTGGAGAAACCGCACGAAGGATGGGTAATGAGTATCTCTTCCAGGTCTTCGCCGAGCAGAACCTTGAAGCCATGAGCAAAATTAAATTCAATCGCATCGTTACCCAATGCCCCCATTGTTTTAATACCCTAAAGAATGAATATCCTCAATTCGGTGGAAATTATAAAGTCTTGCACTATACCGAATTCCTGAATGAGTTATCCCTAACAAAAAACATCTCCCCCAATGGCAATGGTTTACAAGGTCGTCTTGCCTATCACGACTCATGCTATCTCGGTCGGTACAACCAAATATATCAAGCACCCCGTCAGTTGCTCAAGGATGCGAAAGTAAATCCGATTGAGCTGCCGCGCAAGGGAGAAAACAGTTTTTGCTGTGGTGGTGGGGGTGGTCAGATGTGGTTGGAAACAGACCCAAACACCCGCATCAACCATCGCCGGCTTGCAGAAGCATTACAAGTCAAAGCTGATGTGGTTGCCACCGCTTGCCCGTATTGCATGATCATGTTTGATGATGCCATCCGTTCCAAGGGTATGAGCGAGCAAGTACAGGTAATGGATATCGCGGAGGTGCTGGAAAGGCAATTATCATCTTGATACATGATCCTTATCGGTAATTCTGGAGGTACTTAGATGAGCAGCATATGGTCCCTTGAAACCCATGGCGACCCCCTTGGTAAAGTGCGTGACTTTATCAGGACAATCTGGTTGGAAACTGGTCTGGATGGTATGTTGGTGACTATGAATGAAGGTGATGAGCTAAATGCAACACCTCGTTTTATCACCAATGTTTCACTCGTTAATGAAATTAATCCCTTTAAACCTCTCATGGAAATAAACGCAGCCAGATTGATTCCAGAATTAGTTGCAAACCATCCAAATGCTAATATCGCAGCATTACTGAGACCATGTGAAATGCGGGCATTGACCGAGATGACCAGGATTACACCGATTAAAATCAATGATCTTCTTACAATTTGTGTGGATTGCTTGGGAACTTTACCAATCGATGAATACCAGTGGCGCCTGGAACGGATGGGGAAGAACATACCTGTCGATGGTAACAAAATCGCAAAATCTAACGAACAATTAGCCCACGAAGCCTTGAAATTCGCTCGTCAAGGGGGCATCGTTCCGTATAGGTATCGCTCAGCCTGCCAGGTGTGCATCTCCCCAGCCGCAAATTCTGCCAAAATAAACATCCAAATTTTAGGATTACCTGTCCGCCAGCAGCTGTTGGTGATGGTGAATGATCCTTCTTTGGAAAAGAGTTTACCTTTTGATAAGCTTGTGGATGGAATAGCTGACAAAAACCTAATCGTTCAGCATGACCGATTATTATCAAAAATGAGCGAGCGCCACCAGCGAACCATGGAACGTGTTAATGAAGGTTTGGGTGATTTGCTTCCAACAGATGTGGATGCAGTCATTCGCCAATTGGAAAGTTGTGGGAATTGCCAGGATTGTATGCAGGTCTGCCCGATTTGTTCTATTCACCAACCAACCCGGTCTTCAGATGGTCATTATGACCGTGAAGAAGTGATGCGCTGGCTGGTTTCCTGTGCCGGTTGTGGCATGTGCGAGCAATCCTGCCCCAGCCACTTGCCCATTTATTCCATCTTCGCCCATATACGTGAACAGCTGAGCAAAGATTGGGAACATATCCCTGGGTGACCGCTGGATGAACCTCTGCCATCGATAAAATAAATGATAATCCTGATATTTCTCCTATCGAGAAAAGCACTTGATACGAGAATTCTCATAAACCCCTTGTAGGTAACTATTCACTGATCGATTTTACGGTGTCACCAGCGGCTTTTTTTGAAGAGTTTATGCAGAAAAAGGGGGGATAGGTGTGTAATTACCCTTGTAAAACAGAACATTTGTGCTATAATAGGGTGGTACAGCTCCAAATGCTGGTTTCCTTTTAAGCGGTATAGCACCTTACAAACTTCAGATTACCTGAGAAAATATTGGTTTTTATTCTTTTTTATCCAATTTTTTTCTTAATACTCTTACCACCCCCAATTTCTTGGCGAGTTTAATTTTGTATGATATTTGCTTCCCAAAAAGTAGCTACTGTACCTGAATTGAATGCATTTGAATTTATGATATTCAATTCCTATTGTTCAGTGATCAACCGGAGATAAAATTCCTCCGCAATCTGCATGACTTTCTCATGCTCAGCTCTTTCTTTCACCAATTGGATGTTCATTTCTCTTGCCAGTTCACGCAGTTCAGGTTTTTCAATCGCTTCAAGGATGCTAGCTGCCAGAGCCTTCGGATCATTCGGGTCCACTAGCAAACCATTCGTCCCAGGTGTGATCCATTCTCGCAATGACTCGATATCTCCAGCTATTGGAAAACATCCACATGCCATCGCTTCAAGTAAGGTATTTGGTGTACCATCGTGATTGGTTATGGAGACACTGATGTGTGATCGCCTGAACCATTCTGCCATTTCTTGTTGTGATTGTAACGGGACTAAACTAACCTGGGCACCAATCCCCAGGTCTGATATCCAGTTCTGTGCTTGAGGCTCACCAGCCATTCCGATACATATGAAGCGTGCGTTTGGATATTTTTCCAGGACGTATGGAATGGCATGGAAGAAAGTATCGTTTCTCACGTATGCTCTAAATCCACGTGGATTGATGATTAAAATAGGAGCATCACCTTCACCAAAATGACGATCGATCGTTTCAAGGCTTGGTTCCGCTGGATAAAAAACATCCAGCTTAACCCCACCTCCACCTGGCAAGACAATGCTTGGTTTAACGGAGATGAAATCAAATTCTCGCGCCAGGTTCAGGTCTCGTTGGCAATCGGTATGCAAAGCGTCGCAATATTTTAAGCTCCGGCGAGTATGTTCGGCGATTGATCGTGTGGACCTGGCATGCAATGTAAAATCATTTCCCCATACGGAAATCATTAGGCGGATTTTCTTGATGTTAATACTTCTCTGTGAAATTATTTCCATCGCCAGGGATGCGATCATACCCTCGTACGGAATGCGCATTGCATGAACAAGGTCAGGCTGGATTTGATCAATCTCTTTGCTCAGTGTTTTAGCTGCTTGGGAAAAAGATAAGGGTGTCACTAATTGACGAAACCATGTTCTTAATTCAACCGGTACCGCCCAGCGTACCATCCTTCCAAGATAACCGGATCTTACCTCGGGTTGAGCATAAACCCCGCTCAATGCCATGGGAATCACCTTAAAAGATGCTAATCCAATGATCGGTTGGCAAGGAAAAGTTGATACCAGATGGATTTCATGACCCTTGAGGATAAAATCGCTGATCCAATTGATTGCTATCGGTGAACGACCATCTGCGATGTATAATAATTTCATCAGCTATAGGGTACAACACATCTCACAGAAATGCAATAGTACCTTTAATGGTTTCAAGGAATAAAACCAACACCCTCCTTTTTTGATTGTCACTATTCTACTCCAATCACGTTATTGATATGTAGCGAATATGATTTATAAAGTAATGGAGAAAAAATGAAATATAGTACTGAAATCCTTGTTGCTGCCCATGAGCCCGAAAGTATGGAGGATCTCTACCAAAAGTCAAGGCTGGCGAATGAAGAAGCTGAATTTCGCCTTGACTTGCAGGAAGTATTTGATAAAGATCCGGAAAATTTACTTTTATCCGCCTGGTCATCACGCTTTGCTCGCATTCCTTTAGCTAAGCACAAACGACCCATAAATTGGGGTTTAGCTCTCATCCTGGGTGCTATCACTGGGCTTATTCTATGGGGAATCTCTGAACCACAATTTACTTTCCAAAATGGTATGCCTTACATAGTATTACTCTGGGCACCCATTGCCGCCATCCCGTGCATTATTTTCCTGTCCGTGGTTTCAAAAAGAAATTACTTATATGCTGCTATTTCCTGTATTGCGTTGATTATAGCTAGTGTATATGTTTTTATAATCTATCCGGGTATGTCAGAAGCACCAGCCCAACAATATCTCATTCTGATGCTGATTCAGCTTCCCCTGTTATGTTGGATTGGGATTGGTGTATCGATCATGGGGTTTCGATCTCATGATACGGATCGCTTTGCATTTTTAATCAAATCCATTGAAGTGATGATCACAGCAGGTGTTTATTTGATCTTTGGTGTGGCATTTGGAGCTATAACGCTCGGAATGTTTGCTGCGTTAAATATTACCCCATCCGATTCAATGACTCGCTTGATCGCAGCAGGTGGCTTTGGATTGATCCCAATTATGGCAGTAGCTACAATTTATGATCCGATGGTACCACCTGGAGAACAGGATTTTTCACAAGGGTTAAGTAAATTTATTTCTACTATGGTTCGTTTATTATTACCCCTTTGCCTGTTGGTTTTAGTGATTTATATATGTGTTATACCTTTTAACTTCATGGCGCCGTTTGAAAATAGAAATTTACTCATTATTTACAATCTTATGCAATTTGCTATTATCGGTTTATTAATTGGTGCTACACCGCTAAATGTGGATGACCTCTCCCAAAAATTTCAGACTCTGGCTTCGACGGGGGATCATTACAGTTTCTATGCTTGCCTTAGTCATCAGCGTATACGCGTTATCGGCAGTTACATACCGAACAATTATGGAAGGGATTACTCTTAACCGTATCACGATTATCGGTTGGAATATCATCAACATTTCTATCCTGTTTGCCCTTTTATTTTCGCAACCAAGGAAATTTGTGGTCGGCTGGTATGAACAGATTCATAAGGTTTTTAGCAAGGCTACTATTGCGTATTTATTCTGGTCAATCTTCTTGATCGTGATACTGCCTCTGCTCTTCAGATAGCCTGATCATTAGCATCATTTATGGCTTGAAGGAATACTTCCACCATTTTTTCGATATTGATCTCTTCAGCTACTATTCGGTAGGAAAATTCTCCCTTTCGTCTAAGCTGGGATGGATCAGATAAGGCTTGATGTAGAGTACGGGTTAACGCATCTACGTCATTCGGAGGTACCTGCCAGCCATTTTCACTTCGTATCAGGTCATCCTGTGTGCCATCCCCTCTGGCTACAATCACCGGTAATCCATGTGCCATCGCTTGTTGAATGGCTAACCCACCAGTTCCGGGGAGCACGAATAGGTCAGCTTCAGAGAAGTAGGGCTTGAGCCCATCACCATGCTTTGCACCAACGAATTTTGCACTTGGATAAACTTGGTTGGCAAAGCTTTCAAATTTCTCACGTGCTGGACCATCGCCGACAACCACAAGGTGAGGTTGAAGCTCTTCAGGTAGAGCTGAGCATGCCTGCAGGAGCAAATCTAATCGCTTTCGGGGTTGCAATCGTCCTACGAATAAAATGGTCGCCTTTCCCTTTGAATACTGGGCTGGCCTTATGGGCATTGGATATTTCGGAGCAGGCTCCGCCGCGTTGAAAGCGATATGTACCTTTTCTCGGGGCACACCAAGTTGTAAATACTGCTCGGCGCCTTGTCGGCTGTAGGCGATGATTCCGTCTAATGATAACAATAGGCTCAACCGTTCTCGCCTCCGCAGGCTTGAAAGTGGTCCATGCATGGGTGGTGCACCAAGCCCCCATCCAATTACTTTACGTTTATTTTTATGCATCCAGGCAATGGCTTGGCGTGTGGTCGGATATCGTGGATTGGCTTCAACAATTAAAATATCAGGCTGCCATTCTTCAAGCCACTTTAAAAAACCATTTTGCCAGCATACGTACAAGGAAGAACTTGGATCAAGGAAATTCTTGTTTTCTGCTTGTACAAGCTGGACATTCCGTAATTCTTCAACAGGATCTATACCCTCCTTCGGAAGTGGCCTACCTGCAAAAACACTTAACCCTCCCTGGCATGCCTCTGCAAGTGTCTCAAGAAACATTGCCCGGTAGGAAGGAATTACCCTCTGCTGAATGCCTAAACGTCCAGGAAAAATGTCCTTCATCATAGTTTCAATGCATTCAAGTATCCTTCCACCATATGGTCCAAACCAAAAGCCTCTTCAGCTCTTTTCCTGGCATCTACGCTGAATCGAGCCTGATTTTTAAGAACCAAAAGAGCAGCATCTGCCAGTTTTTCAATATCAGGTGGATCCAGTGCCCATGGGTCTCCACCATAGGGGACAAGTTTTCCAGCATCCCCAATGACTAGCTCAGATAGTGCACCTGTATCGAATGCTACAACAGGTAAACCACAAGCCATTGCCTCGATTACCGAATTTGGACAGGCAGCATTCAGATCTGCAGCATAGAGTATATGCGCAGACCGATCCAGCTCAGGGATTTTATCTACCGGCACCTGTCCGGTGAAAGTAATCGGAATAACCGCCTTTTTACTCCATTCGCGTTGCAATGATTCAGCGACTCGCCCAACAACCATCAGCTCAACCCGCCGCTTATCCGGATTATTTATCCGTTCTGCCACTTGAATGGCTGTTTCCAATCCCCATTCATATCCACCAGCAATGGCACCTTCCACAAGCAAAATTCTTATATGACCATCCGGTTTCTTCCCCTCACCCGCTGGTGAGTAATGCTTTAAATCCACACCGTTATAGACTACCTGCCAAGGAGTCTGGATAATTCCATAAATTCTATCCCACCACCGTTGAGAAAATTCACTTTGATAAACAATCATATCTGCCAATCGGGATCGGATAAGTGACAGGATGAAATTCCCATATTCCGCCCGCACATAGTGCCGCCAGCCGGTATGCCTCTTACGATGTATCCAGTTCATGCCATCCAGGCGTTGAACAATATGTACCCCTCGTCTCCTGGCATACCACAAGCCGGGCAAGTCCCGTGTGCCACCAATGACAAGGACTGCAGCGTAAGGTCTATCTCTTAAATCAAAGGAAACGCCAATTCCCCGTTCAGCCAGACCATTTATCAATTTACCACGAAAAGAGACCATGCCCCCCACACCAGAAACATTCGGGATTAAACATACTCTGTGATTGTGATTATTCATCCCTATCCAGCATCCCCACACATTTAGCGGGTATACCTGCCCAAATCTGGTTTATGCCTGTCGATTCAAGCAGTACCGCATTTGCGCCTACTACACAACCTTTCCCGATATGAAGAACACCTTCTTTACAAAGTATCTTTGCCCCTGGGCAGAGGATGGAATCATCCTCAACGAGGATACCTTCAAATTGTGAGTTTTCGACTGATCGATAGATATCTGCACGCCCCAGAGTGACTCCGGGGTAAATTTTCACTCGATTACCAATTTTTGTATTTGGATGGATAACAACACCAAAACCCCCGTGCGCCAATTCGAAATCTTCACCAATTATGACTGAACGAGGTATCTCAACCCCTAATAATTTCAGCATGTAATAGCTGATCTTCCCGATCAAGGGTTTTCTGCGTGCATCTATCAATCTGGAATAAAAATCACGCTTCATATAATATCTCTGTGGATTCTTAGACTAGCCAAGGATGGTTTATTTCTGATTCCCCCCACCAAGACGGATCAATTTAAATCCTGCAGCAGTCCAGGTTTGAATATCCCAACCCCCCACAGTGTCTAATGCCAATCGAGTTGATGTTAGTTCACCCACTTTTAGTGGATCAAGTTCTTTGAATTGGCGGTGTCCCACCAATAACACCAGCAAATCCGCACCCGCGATTGCAGCTTCGATGGATGCGGTGACTCGGATACCCGGTATTACTGCATCGATTTTATAAGGTTCATAACCGCTCACATTCGCTCCAGCGTTTTTGAGGAGTTTGGTCACTTCAATCGCGGGGCTCTCCCGAAGGTCGTCTACATCAGGTTTAAATGCTAATCCTAATACAGCGATATGCTTTCCGTCTAGTTCATTTCCAAGGGTTTCATTTATCATCTCAAAAACAAAATGTGGCTGGGAATCATTCACATGCCGGGCAGCAGAAATAAGCTCGGCTAGGTCGGGTGCAGCTTCAACGAAAAACCATGGATCTACACTGATGCAATGTCCACCCACACCAGGTCCGGGATTTAATATCTTGACCCGTGGATGGCGATTTGCAATCAATATTGCTTCCCAGATATCCACCCCGAATCTTTGAGCTATCTTTGAGAATTCATTGGCGATACCAATGTTGACATCCCGGGATGTATTCTCCATTAGTTTAACCATCTCGGCAGTTGTCGCGTCTGTCAGTATGATCTCTCCTTTGACGAAATGTGCATATAAATCCCTACCTGCTTCTGCCGATGGTTGATCAATTCCACCAATAACCCTCGCATTCTCGATCAGTTCCTGAATGATTTTTCCCGGTAGAACCCTCTCAGGGGAATAAGCTAGGAAAAAATCAGATCCAGCCTTAAAGCCCGATTTCTCAAGGATTGGACGTACCAGGTCAATGGTAGTCCGCGGAGGTGAGGTTGATTCCAACACAACCAGGTTCCCCTTCTGCAGGTATGGCGCGATTGATTCTGTCGCTGATTTCACCGCCCGCATATCAGCAAGACGATATGTATGACCATTAAAACTTCCTTGAGCATCGTCTAAAAATGGGGTGGGAACTGCAATGATATAGGCGTCTGCTGGTTTGGGTGTTTCGCTGATGGTCAGATTCCCTGAATCTATTCCTCTTGTAACCAGCGCTTGTAATCCTGGCTCGATGATATGGATTCCCCCATTTTTTAAGGTTGAAATAACATTGGGATTGATATCCACACCATGAACTTGTAAACCATTTGCTGCAAAAGTACTGGCAGTTGGTAAGCCTATATACCCCAAGCCAATAACACATATCTTCTTGAATTGCATGACAACTCCAAATCGAGCTAATGAAATTGTGTAATTTGACTAAGTAATATTTACACCTGACTGGTAATTATCCCACAAAATATAGAGGGGCATGTTAAAAGTATTTTATTGGATGGAATATTATCTTCATTTTGCAGCCAATATACTTGACATCGAACGAATGTTCTGGTAATATATTTATAGAACAAGTGTACTGATAAATAAAGTTGGAGGTGAAATATGACACCCAGGCGAAGAAGCTCTACATTAACCGACCCGCAAATTAAGGTTTTACGAGTGATAGAAGATTATCAAAACACAAATGGATTTCCACCATCGATTAGAGATATCCAGGATATGGGTGATTTCTCATCAACCTCAGTCGTGAATTATTATCTGGAACAGTTAGAAACAATGGGGTATATAAAACGTTCAGGAAAAGTCTCACGTGGTATTCGATTGATAATACCATTTTCTGAAATCTCACACGCGACTTCAAAAGCCATTCAGAATGTGCGCGAATCCGTCCAGCAGGTTTTACGCATCCCAGTGATGGGACGCATCTTTGCCAGTGAACCTGTGCCGGTGCCCCCTTCCGATTTTGCATACCTTGATACAGAATCAGTTGTGAGTGTCGCCCGAAGTATGTTACCAGCGCGAGAAAAAGTGGAAGAATTATTCGCCCTCGAAGTGAATGGGGATTCTATGATTGACGCCATGGTCAATGATGGTGATATTGTTATCATGAAGCCTGCCAAAGACGTCCATAACGGAGATCTCGTCGCCATATGGTTACGCGATAAAGATGAAACCACCTTAAAATATTTCTTCCTTGAAAATGGAAAAGTACGCTTACAACCAGCCAATCCGACGATGAAACCAATTTATATCGATGATCCATCCACTGTCGATATCCAGGGTAAGATTGTTATGATCATCCGTGCATGTGAGGCATCCTTAATTTAAAAAAATACTTTACCATAAGAGAGCTGAACTTTTTTCACAGTTTCAGCTCTTTTTATTTTAATATCGATATTCTCGCGATAAATTTTGTTTAGAAAATTCTTTCCGGAATTCACATTTTTTATCAGTCGAGACATCTGGTAGAATTCATTTTATGCCCCAATATGAGAAAAATCGATCCTTACCACTATCTAAACGGTTTTTGGATTTAACCATAACGATACCAGGTATACTGATATTTTCTCCAATTTTATTCACGATTGCCATTCTTGTTGGTCTGAATTATGGAAATCCAGTAATCTTCAGACAAAAACGTCCAGGATATTTGGGGAAGCCTTTCTGGTTGTATAAATTTCGAACTATGACCAATGAAGCCGATGTAGATAATAATTTACTTCCAGATAATGAAAGAATAACTCGTTTGGGTAGTTTTCTACGCTCATATAGCCTGGATGAATTACCAGAATTATTCAATGTCCTCCGGGGTGAGATGAGCTGGGTTGGACCGCGTCCATTACTCATGCAATATCTTGAGCGTTATTCTCCTGAACAAGCTCGTAGACACAATGTCTTGCCTGGGATTACCGGGTGGGCACAGATCAATGGACGAAATGCGCTTACCTGGGAAGAGAAGTTTAAATTAGATGTCTGGTATGTTGATCATTGGACTTTGTTATTAGATATAAAAATCATCCTGGTTACAATAATTAAAGTTTTACGCAGAGAAGGTATCAGCCAGCCTGGTCATGCCACAGCTGAAGAGTTCATGGGTACGCATGACACCTAGTATTGGTGAGGTAGCGGCGCTTATCACCGCTATGTGCTATTCCGCCTCATCTGTATTTTTTACAATGGCTGGACGGAAATTTGGGCCTCTGGTGACCAATCGCCTCAGGCTTGTGATTGCTGTATTGCTTTTAGGGACTGCTCATTGGATTTTTTTTGGGACACCAATTCCTTCAAATGCTGACCCTGAACGATGGTTTTGGTTGGGAAGTTCTGGTATTGTTGGATTGGCGATGGGAGATTTATTCCTATTCCAGGCATATATTATATTGGGACCCAGGTTAGGTCTGTTATTTCTGAGTTTATCTCCAGCGTTAACCACACTTTTAGCTTGGTTTTTTTTAGGGGAAATCTTAAGCACAGGAAATATTTTTGGAATAGTACTTACATTAGCAGGCATCTCCTGGGTTGTGATGGAAAGTAATCCAACTGCGAAACCTCATCGGGAGATAAATTCTGATATCAATCAAAAATTATATGTCAAGGGAATTTTCGCAGGCCTGATCGCAGCTGCAGGCCAATCATGTGGAATGGTATTGGCTAAGAATGGATTGACAGGCAATTTCCCTGCCCTATCAGCAAATGTGATTCGCATGTCGGTTGCTTTCCTTGCGCTATGGGTGGTTACTCTTATTCAAGGTCAGGTGATTACCACAGTCCGGCAAGCAACTGATCAGCGCTTTGGATTGCTTTATGTTCTCGGTGGTTCATTTTTTGGTCCCCTGATTGGAGTTTCATTATCCTTGTTTGCCATCCAAAATATAAATCTCGGCATTGCCAGCACAATTATTGCTTTACCACCTATTTTTTTACTTCCCATCGGTCATTTTGTTTTCAAAGAAAGGATTACATGGCGTGCAGTGGTTGGAACTCTAATAGCAGTGACTGGGGTCGCCTTACTTTTTTTGATATAAGCATATAATTATCCCGATGATGATATCGAATAATAGTTTATACCGCGCGCTTTATCGCATCCGAATTTTTGAAGAAACGGTGCTGGACAATTTCCCCCGTGGAATTTTTTTTGGTACTACCCACACATACCTCGGTCAGGAAGCTGACGCAGTCGGTGTGCTATCGTCAATTTTAGAAATCGATTTAGTATTCAGCAATCACCGCTGTCATGGGCACTTTCTCGCTTACGGTGGAGATCCACGGGCATTATTCGCAGAGTTGTTGGGACGTAGTACAGGGGTTTGTGGAGGTCGGGGAGGTTCGCAGCATCTTCAATGGAAAAACTTTTACTCTAATGGTGTCCAAGGAGGCATTGTTCCTATTGCAACTGGAATGGCATTGGCAGAAAAATATAAACAATCTAGCGCGGTTACCATTGTATTTCTGGGGGATGGCACCTTGGGTGAGGGCATTATCTACGAAGCTTTCAATCTGGCTTCCTTGTGGAAGGCTCCCATCCTCTATGTGCTTGAGAATAATCATATTGCTCAAACAACAGGGATCGAGCTGTCGATGGCAGGGGATATTGAAACGCAGGTTCAGGGCTTTCGGTATCCCGTCTCACCAGCTTAATACTTCAGATGTAATTGGGATCCGTGCGATTGCAAGTGAGCTGATTTCTACAGTCCGTGACAAGCAATCGCCTCTCGCCTTGATTTTGAATACCTACCGGTTTGGACCTCACTCAAAAGGTGATGATACACGTGATCCAAAACTTCTAGATCAACTTAAGCAAGCATACGATCCAATCAAAATCCTGGGGAGTCTATTAAACCAGGTTGATAAAGCCATTATCGAATCAGAAGTGATCGAAGAAATCAATGCAGCTTTTAATAGTGCATTGAATGATCCTTTTCCAGTTGATTCTTTGTAAATGAGCACCTAGCCACAGCTCATATTTTCTAGGGATATTCCTAAACCACGGAACTTTAAATTAACCAGGAAAGCCCCCTTGCAGGTATTAATCCAAATCCGCAGCCAGTGGTAATCTCAACCGAGATACACTCCTCCAGGTTAAATTCACTGGTTTATATCGATGCCCTCAAGTAAATATTTGAATAACCCATACACATCTCCCCATTTCATTTAATGAAATTCGACTTGTAATTCCATAAAACCAATTAATTCTCTCAATTGTATAAAGCCTCACGTTTAAGGATAAATACAATCTGGACACCTATAATGGAGCTCATATGGACTTTATATCCATGCGTTAATAAAATAGCACTGAAGGGATCATCTTCTTCATTCGAGATTGATATCCGATTTTTACTTATTGTCAAGGAAAATAGATGCAGGTAATATTTTAAAAACGTGTCAATGGTAATTTAATCCTTTCTTCACTGTATTAGTAAGCATGAGTATTTTTAGTAATGTAGGTAAATTAACCGTAGTAGAAAGATTAAGGATAATTGACATCATTTCATAAAAATGCTAAACTTAATTAACTGGTCAGACCACTTACCAGAGTCGGGATCAATAAAGCGAGTAGAATATGACCGAATGGTCTCCACCTAATCGACCTGCTGTTTATGCAGAGAAATCCCTTATTTTAGCTATTTTAAACGGTGACTTTCCCCCCGGATCGATCCTCCCTGCTGAGCGTGAGCTGGCCATAATGCTTGGTGTTACCCGTCCTACTCTGCGAGAAACTTTACAGCGCCTGGAACGGGATGGTTGGCTGAATATCCAGCAAGGAAAGTCAACCCGGGTAAATGATTACTGGAAAGATGGTGGGTTAAATGTGCTTAATGCCTTGGTTCAATACTCAGAAAAACTACCTCAGAATTTTATACCCAACCTTCTTTACGTTCGTCTAGTACTAGCCCCAGCTTATGCCCGTCAGGCTGTAGAGAACTCACCTGCTCAGGTATCTGATTACTTGATGAACTATCCTAATTTGAAGGATTTTCCTGAGGAATATGCCAATTTTGATTGGCACCTTCATCAGACATTAACCATTGCCAGTGGAAATCCAATTTTTACCTTAATTTTAAACGGCTTTGCGGGGTTTTATGAACAAATGGCGTGTATATATTTTAAAAAGTCAACTGCGCGCAGTGCCTCACTGGAATTTTATAAATCATTATGGGAGTGTGCATTACACAATGATTTCACTAAAGCTGAAAACGTCACCCGCAGTGTGATGTCTCAGAGTATAGTGGTATGGGAATCTCAAGAAGGAGGTGAAGAATGAGACGATGGAATGGTTGGGGAGATGATTCTGTAATTTATTCTCTACCTTCATCAGCAATATCATACTTAGAACGCCAATTAGGCAAGAATCACAAGCCAGTGGATGTCGGCCTGGAACAGGTGCTTGCTCAGGTATCAAAATCCAGGCTTCCAAAACATCCATTGGTATCAATAGATCCATTGTCCCGGTTGCTGCATTCACGTGGTCAAAGTTTCCCCAATTGGGTTGAACTTCGCAGCGGTCAGGTACAGACTATACCGGAGGGTGTTTCCTATCCAATTTCAAATGAGGATGTATCTGGCCTGATTCAATTCGCACAAAAGTCTGGTCTCTTTATCATCCCTTATGGGGGAGGCACGAGCGTGGTAGGTCACATTGACCCAATCAATGGTAAGAATCCGGTATTAACTGTCGACATGAGCAGGATGAACCGGCTTATTGATCTTGATAGTAGTAGTTTATTGGCTACTTTCGAAGCGGGAGTAACGGGACCAGACCTGGAAGCTCAATTACGCTCCCGTGGCTATACCTTGGGTCATTTTCCCCAATCCTTTGAATACTCAACCTTGGGGGGTTGGGTGGCAACTCGCTCGAGTGGTCAACAATCTTTAAAGTATGGGCGTATCGAGAAGCTGTTTGCCGGTGGAAGGATTGAGACACCCCGTGGTGAGCTCGTACTTCCCGCATTTCCAGCCTCAGCAGCTGGGCCAGATTTACGTGAGCTGATACTGGGTTCCGAAGGTCGTATGGGTATCCTGACCCAGGTCATTGTACGGATTAGCCCACTTCCAGAACATGAAGAATTCCATGCAGTATTTTTCCCTGATTTTGTACATGGGGTTGAAGCAGTCAGGAAAATCCTTTCGTCAGGACTTTCCTTATGCGTGTTGCGCTTAAGCACAGTTAATGAAACAATGACAACCCTTGCTTTGGCTGGACACGAAAAACTTATCGGCGCGATAGAAAGGTTACTATCAATCCGTGGCCTTGGGGAAGGAAAGTGTATGCTTTTAGTTGGATTCAGTGGCAAGGAAGGTGTAGTACGAGTAAATCGGAGCGAAACTTTTAGCATTACTGGAAAACATGGAGGGGTTCATGTTGGAAAAACATTTGGTGAGCAGTGGCACAAAAATCGCTTTCGCACTCCGTATCTTCGAAATACACTATGGGAGATGGGTTACGGAGTAGATACACTTGAAACTGCCACCGATTGGGGAAATACCCCTCAAATGGTCGATCAGATCGAGGCTGCCTTACAAAATTCCATGGCGAGGATTGGAGATCGGATTCACATATTTACCCATCTATCGCATGTTTATCCAAATGGATCATCCATATATACCACTTACTTGTTTAAATTGACTGATGACCCGGATCAATCTATCTCACATTGGAAGTCAATGAAATCTTCTGCTTCTCAGGCAATTATTGCTTCCGGGGGGACAATCAGTCACCAGCATGGTGTCGGCCTTGACCATCTGCAATACCTCGAGTCAGAAAAAAGCAGGTTAGGCATGGCAGTTATTGCAGCTGTATGCCATGAATTTGATCCAAAAGGAATCATAAATCCAGGCAAGCTGATAATTTAATAATCTTCTCACCCTTATAGAAAAAACTTGGACGGAGAAATTGTTATGTGGAAAAATGATTGGCGAGAACATATATGGAAATCGATCCAAGGTCCATGGGATATTCTGGTCGTCGGTGGAGGCATTACCGGCGCTGGAATACTCCGTGAAGCCACCCGCCTTGGTTTACATTGTTTACTGGTTGAACAGCATGATTTTGCATGGGGGACATCCAGCAGATCTTCAAAATTGGTTCATGGTGGTTTTCGCTATCTCAAAGAGGGCAAGATCATGCTTACCCGGAATTCTGTCCATGAGAGAGAGCAATTACTCCATGAAGGTCCAGGGTTAATCGATCCCTTAGGATTCTTACTGACTGTTCATAAGGGAGACTTTCCAGGTAGATGGACATTTGAGATGGGTCTGACGGTATATGACCTATTGGCATTACGTTGGGATCACGCGTACTTTTCATCCGGAGATTTCCAGCTGCTTGCACCTCGAATCAGCCAGGACGGCCTGCAAGGAGGTTTCCGCTTTGGAGATGCGCAAACAGATGATGCCCGCCTGACATTGCGGGTAATCCGTGAAGCAGTTGCTGATGGTGCAACTGCTATCAACTACGTACATGCTAAAAACTTGATCATGGATGGGGACGAAACAAAAGGTGTAGAGCTCACGAATTTGATCTCTGGTGAGCAGGACGAAGCCTATGCCCGTGTAGTGATCAATGCAACCGGAGCTTGGGCGGATATTCTTAGAAAACAAGCAGGAGGCTCTCCATACATTCGTCCACTCCGGGGTAGTCATCTCATTTTTCCAACCTGGCGATTACCTGTCGCACAGGCGATCAGCTTCTTTCATCCAATTGACCATCGCCCCGTCTTTATTTTTCCGTGGGAAAATGTTACCCTAGTGGGTACAACAGATGTCGATCATTTAAATCCTCTCGCCATGGAGCCAAAGATAAGTCCAGAAGAAGTCGCATACCTGATGGCAGCTGTGGAATATCAATTTCCATCCTTGGCAATAACCTTAGAGGATATCATTTCGACCTATGCTGGAGTCAGGCCGGTGATTGGAAGTGGAAAGTTTAATCCCTCTGAGGAATCACGTGAGCACATCATTTGGGAAGAAAACGGATTGTTCACAGTAACCGGAGGAAAGTTGACAACATTTCGACTAATTGGCTTGGATGTCATTAAGAAAATCCGCCATCGCCTCCCAGAGATGCCTGAACCAGATCATCACATGCCTGTGCTGAATCAGGTTGATCACCAATTACCTGAGTGCAATGCTATTAGTGATAAATGCAGGCGTAGATTATTAGGTCGTTTGGGTGCTGACGCACTACCGATGGTGAACTCAGCCCATCCAGGAGAAATGGAAACCATCCCTGGTTGTAATTTTCTCTGGGCAGAACTACGCTGGGCAGCACGCTCCGAAGGTGTCTGCCATCTGGATGATCTATTACTTCGCCGAACCAGGCTTGGTCACATCCTCCCCAAAGGAGCCGAATCGATCATGCCAAGAGTTAAATCTATTTGCCTGGAAGAACTTGGATGGAATGAAAAACGCTGGAAACAAGAACAACTTGACTACCTGGCATTATGGAGAGATTTTTATAGCCTGCCCTCTAAAGAAACTATCCCTGATTGGAAGCAACAGGTATTGAAAGCTAAGGAGAGGCAGATATCCATACTTCACAACCGTCGGAGAAATATGTTACTCAGTTCCAGTATTACTGCCATCGTAATAATTCTGACTGCATCACTCATGATGTACTTCTGGAGGAGATCCAGGCATTCAAGGTAATTATGTTTTGTTTTTCGGGGTAATGGATAAAATAATCCAATCCGGTTATTTATTTGTATACAATATAAAATCCCTGCGATACATATTTTCGCAGGGATTTATTTACCAAATCTGATAATTATCTTACTTGGGTGAACGGGTTTTTAAAGTCCTTGAAAAAATGGTCTCTAGCTCAGCATTGGTTTCGACGTTTTTCCGTTTCTTTTTCTTTTCTACCGGCTCGTTAATATTATCAACACCTTTCCGATCCATTGCTTCGCGTAAAGCCATTTCCATTGCTGTAGGTACAGGGATTTCTTTTTTTTCTTCCGTTTGCTCAGGTTCTTTTTCTTTCTCCCGTTGGTGTTGTTCTTTTTTCTCAGTCTTATCCAAAACAGCTTTTACAACATCTTCAGGTTTTTCCTGCAATGCTTTCATGCTTAACTTGATTTGCTTCTTAGGCTTAATTACATCCAGAACTTTAACCTCAACAACATCCCCCTCTTTTACAACATCGCCGGGTGTGCGAATAAAGTCATGTGTCATTTCACTAATGTGTACAAGTCCTGGTCTCTCTGCACCAATATCCACAAAAACACCAAATTTCTCGAGGCGTATAACCTTACCAGATACAACCATATCCTTTTTAATCTCGCTCCACTCCAAACCAAGTGGTTGAATCATGGTCAGCTCAATTCTTCCTTTTTTAGGTGAAACACGGCGGACCCAAACATCCACTTCGTCGCCTTCGTGAATTACGTCTTCAACCCGTTTTACGGGCTCCTTCTGAAGCTGCGAGATGTGTACCATACCTGGAGTTTCCAACCCAATATCAACAAGTGCTCCAGCCAATGATGTTTTTAACACCTTGCCCCGGAAGTACATTTTATTTTTAATTTCTTTTATGTTGCTTGGAGCACCTGTTGTTATATTGGTATCCATAGCGAACTCTCCACAAATCCGAATTTTAGCAAACTTGAATTATACCAAGCTGAAGATAAAAAGTCAAAATATTTCTTTTTAAGAATAATTTCGGGGCTTCATACAAATAAGAACTGTAGAAACCCCGAACCATATACACGATAATGATAATGGTCAGTTATACCGTTTTGGGTAGTGGTGTTCCCCCATTTTTAGGTATCGGTGGTGGAAACAATACTTCAAATTCATCCCTTGTTAAAGTTTCAACTTCCAAAAGTTTTTTAGCTATTGCATCTAATGCATCTCGATACTGTATGAGGATTCGCTTTGCTTTTTCATACGCATCGTTAACTAAAGCTCGTACTTCTTTATCAATTTGCTCAGCTACAGCCTCAGAATAATCCCTTTGCTCAGATATCTCGCGTCCCAGGAAAATCAGCTCCTCTTTTTGTCCATAGGTCATTGGACCTAAGCCATCGCTCATTCCCAATCTGGTTACCATGGCGCGTGCCATCTTGGTTACACGTTCCAGATCATTCGATGCGCCTGAGGTGATGTCATTAAAAACAATTTCTTCAGCAGCACGTCCACCCATTAAACCAACCATATCTGCAATAAGTTTATTTCGACCCATTAATGTACGATCTTCCACGGGTAACGCAAGTGTATATCCACCCGCCATTCCTCTTGCAGTAATGGATACCTTATGAACCGGATCAGCTTCAGGAACAGCGTTCATCACCACTGCATGGCCGGCTTCATGATATGCCACTATCCGTTTTTCCTCTTCACTTATCAGGCGGCTTTTTCGCTCCGGTCCTGCAATCACTCGTTCGATTGCTTCCTCCAGGTCCTCTTGCTCAATGGATTTTTTATTTCGACGTGCAGCAAGAATTGCACCTTCATTAACCAGATTCTCAAGATCAGCCCCAACAAAACCTGGTGTTGAACGAGCTAATACACCCAAATCCGTGTTTGCTGACAGAGGTTTCCCTTTGACATGCACTTTGAGAATTGCTTCCCGGCCTCTCATATCAGGGCGATCGAGTACTACGCGTCGGTCAAACCGACCAGGGCGTAGTAATGCTGGATCAAGGATATCTGGACGATTGGTCGCTGCCATGATAATTACATTCGTATCTGTGTCAAAGCCATCCATTTCTACCAGCATTTGGTTCAGTGTTTGCTCACGTTCATCATGACTTCCGCCGAGTCCAGCACCTCGTTGACGTCCAACAGCGTCAATTTCATCCACGAAGACAATACATGGCGAATGGCGTTTTGCCTGGTCAAAAAGATCGCGCACCCGGCTTGCACCGACACCAACAAACATTTCCACAAATTCAGATCCTGAAATCGAAAAGAAAGGCACGCCCGCTTCTCCAGATACTGCTTTAGCCAATAATGTTTTTCCGGTTCCAGGAGGTCCCACCAATAGCACACCTTTAGGTATCCGCGCACCCAACGATATGAATTTCTCAGGTTCTTTTAAAAACTCAACTACTTCTTGAAGCTCTTCCTTCGCTTCTTCAACCCCAGCAACATCACCAAAAGTAACCGATGGTTGATCACCAGTAAACATTCTTGCGCGTGATTTTCCAAAGGACATAGCAGCATTATTGCTTCCCTGTGCCTGGCGGAAGATAAACCAGAATGCACCACCCAATAAAATAAATGGAAGGACATACCCCATTATGGAAGCAGCCCCCAGCCACCAGCTAGGTGGTTTCACAGTAATGCTTATCTTATCGGAAACCAATTCATCAGAAGAGACGCCTAGATCTAATAATTGTTGCACAAGAGTCGCTTCTGTTTCTTTATGAGCTATCCGTTCAATTGCTTCACTACCGCTTCCATAGATAACAACCAAACGATCCTGTTCTTCCGTGATGCGCGAGATCTTTCCGCTTTGAATATCTGCAGCTACTTGGTTGATGGACAATGCTTCTTGTGTAGTAGAATTTTGGTTGAAGCTATAGAAAACCAGGATAATAATAGCAGCAAACAATAGAACATAAATAATCGATGAACGACTACGATTTGGATTCACCTATACCTCCAGAAATATCACAATGACGAAGAAAGTAAATCCATACAGAAGCCAGATTTACTTTAGGTCAATTTTCGATTATACCAATCTCTTGTCTCGAAAGGTAGTCTGGGAAGACAAGTATTTATAACTCTAACATCACTCTAACATTTTCCCGGAAATTATTTTTATTATAATATTCATCATCGACATCCATCTCTAACCAGTGATTAGGACTGGTAATATGATAAATTCTTGCACACCTTCTATATATAAGCTAATTTATGGAGAGATGTAAATAAACTAAATTCCTGCCTTATCGATTTATATGTTACGTCCCCAGATCCAGCCTTCAATACGGCGCACCATCCTGAGTAGTTTAGAACGTATTGCCACCCACAATCGATAAGATGCTGGGTAAATATGCCGGTGAGGCAAGAATGGCCCAGACCAGCGTACCAGGGCTGCTCCCCAGGTAAGGCCTGCTCCGAATCCTACAAAAACAGTATTATCACCCGTATGTAGACGTCCCTGTTGAATTGCTTCACAGGTAGCTATCGGTATTGAAGCAGTAGAAGTATTGCCGTACCTTTCAATATTTATAAAACATTGATCTATCGGAATATCCAATCCTCGCATAGCTGCTTCGATGATTCGAAGGTTCGCTTGATGTGGAATCACAAGTTGTACATCTTCGATCTGAAGTTGAGCAGCTGATATGACTTCTTTGGTTGCCTGTGCCATAACCCTTGTAGCAAAACGAAAAACTTCCCGTCCATTCATGTGTATGGTATGTTGCTTATTAAGGATGGTCTCTGGGCTGGTCGGTAGATGGCTACCTCCCGCTGGTACTGAGAGTAAATTCGCACCAGACCCATCAGAACGCATCACTGCAGAGAGTACTCCTCCTGGCTCATCACCTGCCTGGAGTACGAATGCACCTGCGCCATCTCCAAATAATACACACGTATTTCTATCGTCCCAATTTACCAACCTCGATAATGTCTCTGCGCCTATGACTAATGCATTTCTTACCGATCCACTGCGAATAGCTTGTGATGCCATATTTAATGCGTATATAAATCCTGAACATGCTGCTGATAAATCAAATGCTCCCGCATGGGATGCGCCAATCTGATCTTGAACTAGGCATGCAGTTGCAGGAAATAAATGCTCCGGTGAAGATGTGGATACGATGATAAGCTCTACCTCGGTTGGATTAAGGTTTGCAACCCTAAGTGCATTAAGGGCTGCATCCTTTGCCAGGGTAGCAGTAGATTCTTCATCATTTGCGATGTGTCGTTCGCGGATACCAGTGCGTGATTGGATCCATTCATCGTTTGTATCGACCATTTTCTCCAAATCTGCATTGGTCAATACTCTGGCAGGTACAGCCATCCCCCATCCAGTTATATGGGCATACGGGCTCATAATCAAGCCTCGCCAAATCGGCTTATGATTATGCTGGCATTATGCCCCCCAAATCCAAACGAGTTGGACATAATATGGTCTACCTTTACCTGCCGTGCGAGATTTGGAACATAATCCAGGTCACATTCCGGATCCGGTGTCTCATAATTGATAGTCGGTGGGATGATAAAATCTTCAAGCACTTTAACACAAAACAATGCTTCTACTGCACCGGCTGCACCTAGCATGTGGCCCGTCATCGATTTAGTCGAGGATACGGGAACAAGGTACGCCTGTTCGCCAAAAACAGTTTTGATCGCCGCGGTCTCACTTTTATCGTTCAGCATTGTACTGGTGCCGTGTGCGTTGATGTATCCAATATCGCTGGTGGTTAACTCCGCATCCTTGAGAGCAATTTGCATACACAATGCTGCCCCAATGCCATTCTCTGCAGGAGCAGAGATATGAAAAGCGTCATTCGTATTCCCATACCCTCTGAGTTCCCCAAGTATATGTGCTCCTCGAGCAAGTGCATGATCTATCGATTCCAACACCAGAACAGCAGCTCCTTCACCCATCACAAAGCCACTCCGGTTTTTATCGAATGGACGTGACGCTCTTTCGGGTTCTTCGTTCTGGGTGGTTAATGCTGTCATTACACCAAGTCCTGCCATTGCGATTGGGACAATAACCGCTTCAGTACCCCCAGACAATATGACATCCGCAGATCCTCTTCGGATGATTTCTGCCGCCTCCCCGAGGGCATTGGTCCCACTTGCACATGCAGAAACAACCGCCATGTTGGGTCCACGAATACCAAGCTGCAAAGCAATCATACTCGCAGCAGTATCTGGAAGCATCATTGGTACCATAAACGGGCTTACCCGATCAGGTCCGCGATCGAAAAACACCTTGGCTTGTTCAAATAAGGTGCTCATTCCACCGATACCCGTGCCTATTACAACCCCGATCCGATCTCGATTCGATTCTGTGATCACAAGGCTCGAGTTTTCCACTGCCTGGAATGCTGCAGCTAATCCAAATTGGACAAACCTATCCATCCGGCGCGCTTCACGTACTCCAAACATTGCAGCCCCGTTAAAATTTTTTACTTCAGCTCCAATTTTAACTTTGAACGCACTAGTATCATAATATGAAATCATCCCCACACCAGATTTACCAGTTGTGATATTGTTCCACGTTGTGGCAACATCATTTCCCAATGGAGAGATACACCCCAATCCTGTGATCACAACTCGTTTTTTCATTGCCGCCTCCTTGGCTGAAATAAAAACCTCACCTTTACCTCTTTCAGGCCTTTGGTTTATTAAACACCGCCCCAATAATACAGAGGCGGAGTAAAAAAAATACACCGGATGTGGTTTTTAATCCATTGTTTTTAGTGTTTTGTAAACTTGCTGAATGTGTAAAATATCATGCCCGGCGATGATATTCACGATCTCACGCAGGTGTGTGGGGCCAAAAATCGCATGCCTTGCCCTGAGATCCCATCCCTCAGCAGGTAGATTATCTAGTAGTCGTAAAATTTCAAGTCGGGCCTTGATGAAATCGGACAAAGCTTGCAAGCCATCTTGGTTGCAATATTGACGGATTTCTGCCCATGGATCCGTATCTTGCCCGACAAGAAATGGATTTTCTTCTAAGATTATCTTCTTCAAGCGAGTTAGATTAACTTCATTCTCCACATCTCTTAGGTGACATAACACCTCGCATATATTCCATTCACCTTGAAATGGACGCCTCTCCAGGTCAGCATTCTTTTGGTGACATAAGGTAAGTAAAGCAGCAGGAGTTGAACGAAGCACAGCAAGGAGTGCGTTGGATGTGGAAAAGGTAGTTTGGATAATCTCGTGCGATGACCTATCCAGCCATGGGAGAAAATCTATTAAGTTACCATTCGGAGGCAATGGCTCCCGTTCATCCCAGGTCGATGCACCATCATCCGTTATCCAAAACACAGGTATACCTAACTGGCGTGCCGCTCCAATATCAGATTCGATATCATTTCCCACCATGATGATTGGTGATTTTGGCCATCCTAGCTGTGCCAGATACTCAGCAAAGTACGCTGGGTTTGGCTTGGCGAAGTGAAATGTCTCGCATGAAGGGACCATCGTAAAAGGCACTTGCTCGGGAGGCAATCCTGCCCAACATAAGCGCTGATCTATCGCGGTACGGGGGAAGAGTGGATTGGTAGCAATGGCCGCCTGATCACCACGATTAATGATTTCCTTTACTACCCTGACTGCCTCTGGACGGAACTGCGTCAATCCCCTTAGTTTAGGAAAATCATCAGCATAAAAAGAATCAATGATACCTTGAGCTTCTGGACGGGTAACGTTTAGGTTTGGATAAAATGCTGCATCAAATTTTTCTTCAAGAGTTTTTTCCGGGTTTAGGTTCTCTATCATCTGTCGGGTTGCAGATAATAATGTTTTAATCAGCATTGCCGGTTCGGAAACAACAGACATCCTATTTGCCAAAGCCTGCAGGTATGCTGGAATGAATTTATTCATCTCATTCCCCAACAATGTGTCATCCAGATCAAACAGAATTAATGTCATTAAAACCTTCTTCAAACTCGAGTGGTACCTGATGGCATTCACCACAGCCAATATGAGGATCGAAACCAGTCCGTTCCGTTTTCCTGCAAAAAGTTTGGACCTTTAATTCTTGTTTGCCAAATGGAAGCTTACGCACAAGTTTTGGTTTAAGGATCATGAATGGGCATGTGTTTGCAAGCTGAATACCCGGCACAGGACATGTATAACAATACTCTCGTTTCCAAGTAAGTGGAGGTGAGGTTGATCCTAGTAACCGGCATTCTTCTTGAGACCGACCACGGAAATAGTTTCCATAAAAATATCCGCATTCTTTCCCAGCGGGTGTACGCATAAGAATTCTTAGTAGAGTTTAAACCCTGGTTAAATAGGAACCAGTCCGTGTATCGATGCGGATGCGGTCTCCCACATTAACAAAAGCGGGAACCTGAACTTCCAATCCAGTGTTTGTCTTAACCTTTTTATTGACTCCTGTTGCGGTATCCCCTCGTACTGCGACATCGGCTTCTACTACATCCATATCCACTGTGATCGGAAGTTCAACATCGATGGGCTCACCTAGAAAAAAAGTTAGTTTAATCTCCATGTTTTCTGTTAGGTAGTCAGCACTTTCGCCAAGTATGTTCTTGGATAAGGCTGGCTGATCATATGTATCCAGGTCCATAAAATGATATAACTCACCATCATTGTATAAATATTGAACGATATGAAAATCCAGCCGAGCATCCTGCACCCGATCACCACTTTGGAATGTTTTTTCTAGGGTAGTACCACTGCGAAGATCAACCGCTTTAATTCGGATGCTAGCATTACCACGTCCCGTTTTATTGTGATGATAATCTAGCACTTTATAGAGTTTCCCGTCGAATTCAAAGGTAACTCCTTTTCGCAGATCGTTGACATCAATCATAAAATTGCCTCTTCAAATGAAAATATTTAACATAGGGATTATAGTTTAGCCTCACATCTATGGCAAGGTCATTGTTACCTACCTTCAATCGGATAGAGGCTGGCAAAGCTAGTAAATATTCATTCTGTGGTAAACTTTACCTGATTGATACTCGAACCGGAGGCGTCCTTGATCAAGCAAACAAAGCGGTTAGCCTATATCGAAGATGAAATCGAAATGATCGATCTCGTACGTTTGATCCTTGGTCGACGTGGTTATACGGTGATGGGTGCCAAGGGTGGGCGTGAAGGTATCGATCTTATTCGTCAGGAATTACCTGATCTTGTGTTGTTAGATCTGATGATGCCTGATATGGACGGATGGGATGTTTATCATCAGATCAAGTCTGATGAGATGACGCGTGATATTCCGGTTATCGTGATTACCGCCAAGGCATTAAATATCGATAAAGTGCTTGGTCTGCAAGTTGCAAAAGTGGAAGATTACATTGCTAAACCCTTCAGCCCTCAAGAGCTGCTTGAAAGAGTAGATCAGGTTTTATCAAGACAGGGAAAATCATCACAGCACGAAAATTAGGTTTCCTGGTTGGTAAAAGGGGCTTGATTAATCAGACTGCTTTACTCAGTTTTTCCCTCAATAATAGGAACACTCATAACCAGTGAAGTATATAAATATCATTAATCAAACAAATCATGCATCAGCTCCGATTCTGGCGGAATATTGCCAGTCTTTTTTTTGTCAATTCCGTGGCCTGATGTTCAAAAAGGAAATACCCGATGGTAAGGGATTATTATTGGTTCAAAGCTCCGATAGTAAGGTAAACTCATCCATACATATGATGTTTATGTGGATAGATTTGGCAGTAATCTGGATAAATAGTGATTATAAAGTTGTTGACCGAGTTTTTGCCCGGCGTTGGAAGCTGGGATACTTCCCTAAAAGTCCTGCGAAGTATGTATTGGAAACGGGAGTATCCCATATAAACGATTTCAATATTGGTGATAGATTGACTTTCGAAGATGCTCCGTTAGAAGTAAATGCATAAATTCTGGTTAAAGACCTTACCTTTATTGATTGTATTAATATTCTTATTTCCCTCAAGTGTTGGCCTAGCCCAAGAGTCCTCTCATGCTGGTCCAGTATATATTGTCCAAGAGGGAGATTCGTTGTGGGAAATAGCCTTGCGATTTCATGTTACCCAGGAAGAATTGGCTCGGGCAAACGGAATCGTCAATGCTGATCAGATCTCAATTGGCATGTCATTAATTATCCCTGGCTTGGAAGGGATTCAAGGGATACTTACTACGCATCCTGTTGAATATGGTGAAAACCTGCAAAGTTTAAGTCTGCATTATAAAATCTCCCCCCTAGAGCTTAGGCGATTAAACCATATCACCAGCCCAGATGAACTGTATGCAGGTTATTCGCTTATTGTTCCACAAGAAGGCACTTCGACAAATCTAGGAAAAAGAACCTCTCTGAGTACTGGACAATCTCTGATGGAGCTTTCAATCGTAGGTAACACGGATCCTTGGACTTTGCTTATTATGAACGAAAAAAATAATAGCCTGACTGTGTTGCCCGGCGAGGTAGTCCATGCACCTGGTGAAGAAGATAGCAGATCTGATGCGTTGCCCGTAAATATTCATTCGGTGGACATAACTGGTTTAATTCAGGGTGAAACTGCTGAGATTCAGGTGGTTGGAGATTCAGAACCTTCTCTAAGTGGCTCTTTATTCGAACATTCTTTGAATTTCATCCCCAGTGCAGATGATCTGCAAACCGCCTTACAAGGGGTACATGCCATGGCCGAACCCGGTTTATATCCCTTGACATTACAGGTCAATCCACAAATCACCCCTGAAAATGATTATTCACAGATGGTTTTAGTTCAAGCGGGTGATTTTCCTTATGACAGATCTCTACCTGTTGATCCGGCAACCCTCGACCCTGAGACGAACCGTAAAGAAAATGAGCTCTGGTCTTCCTTATCCTCCACTATAACTCCTGAAAAGATGTGGACTGGGATATTCTCTTTACCAGTGAATCCAGTCTTCGCAGATTGCTATTCATCAAGATTTGGAAATAGGCGCTCTTATAATGGTGGTGAATATTTATACTATCATACTGGATTGGATTTTTGTGGACAGGTTGGAGATCCTATTTATGCTGCAGCGGCGGGTACTGTTGTATTTGCTGATTCTATGACTGTTCGTGGAAAAGCCACGATGATTGACCACGGGTGGGGTGTGTATACTGCATATATGCACCAATCTGAGATACTAGTTACTGTCGGAGAAGACGTCGAAAAAGGTCAGTTGATTGGTTTGGTCGGAAATACCGGACGAGTGGAAGGACCCCATCTGCATTTTGAAGTTATCGTTGGAGGAACTCAAGTTGACCCCCTCGTATGGTTAAATCAAGAATTTCCCTAAAAAGTGATACCCCTAGCGGATTATTCGTCTGTATCTTCTTTTATTTCTGATTCATCAAACTCCATGTTTTCAAAATCACCTCGATAGTATGCCTCTAAAACCTGCCGGGCTTGATCAACAGAATTGGTTGGCACTAATAACTCGACCGCTCCTAATGTCCCGATGTTAACTGCATAAGCATGCGCAGCGCCCTGTCGATTCATCCAAACTCTGATTCCCTGAGCTTCCATCAATCCTCTTAAAATCTCTGCCTGCAGCTGCCCTTGTACCGTATCAACTAGGATCCATTCCTCGTCTGTCATTCTTCTACTCCGCTAAACTATATTATTTATAGCTTGTAATTTTTGCAAAATAAGGGTCCTTTTATAATTATAGTCCTAACTTGGAATGCTGTATTTTAGAAAATTCGTTCAAAAACATCAGAATTAATTAATCATCGAGTATAATACTCAAGCAATCGATTTAATGTATAGGGTGTCAATAACGCCATAATTCAACATGCCAATAGCCATTACTTACATGAAGCATTAGAAAATTACTACAGTTCTGCTATTTTGGGGTGTTGAAAAATTAAGGTTACAAGGAAAATGACAGGTTCGACTACTTTAGCACTTCGCGAAGACTACTGGGAGACATTTAATCTTACCGACGATGACCGCGAATTCATATACAACTATCTTCTGGAAATTGAAACTCCGTTAACATCACCAGAATTATTATCTGCATTATTAGCTGATCGTATTCGCCAAGAAAAAATAGCTTTAGAGCAGCAGCGAACGAAGGGTGGGGACATTTATATCCCTGCAAACATTTATAAAGACAACCAGGACCTTGTTTTCCCTGCAAACAGTTGGCAACACGCCCGGGTGATAGGTATTCGACCTGGGCAGAACCCTGACCTAGGTGATTTCCAGGTTATTCAAGTTAGATTTGATAATAATGAAACCAGGGAGTTCGCCTCAAATATCCCGGATCATGTTCTCAATCAACCCCAGGAAATCTCAATCGAAGAATCTCTTCTAGATGCAGATACGGTATTATCTAATTATGGCGATAAATTACTTGAGATAATTAATTCTGATCTCTCCAAAAATCAAGATTTTGTAAGGATAGCTGGGAAATGGTTCCCCCGTGCGCTCTTGTTAGACATAAACGTTGGTCATTTGAATTTAGTCGAAGCTATCCTGGATATGGCAGGTGGTGGACCATCACCGACACAACCTTTGTTGGAACAGGTTGGATTAGCTTCAAATGCTAATTCAAAATTGGTAGAATTTTCACTCGATCATGCATTACAGGAAGATTCACGGTTTGATGAAGTTGGTCCGAGCGGAGAAGTATTGTGGTTCCTCCATCGACTTGAACCTGAAAGTGTCCTTCAAATACCTACAAATTTACGTTATCAACCAGTGGATTATGACCCTGATACACTTTCCGAAGAAATGCTTGAGCTTGAACGCAAATTAGATGATGAGTTATCTTCAATCAGGTTTAAATATACTGATGCTAATGAAGTTCAATTGACTTTAACCTTCCCCCATTGGCGTGCTGGTACACTTCCACTGACGACCCGGATTAATCACCTCTTTCCAACAGCCTATGAGGCACCACGGATTCGTTTTGTTTTGGTTGATGGTGAAACAGGACAGAAATTTCCAGGATGGGTGGTTCGTGCGAACCATTATGTGTATGGTCTCCAAGATTGGTACAGATCTCACGGTTTGATGCCCGGAAGTATCATTCGGGTAAAGCGTGGTAGAAATCCCGGCGAAGTGATTGTTCAATGTGATTCTCAGCGTGGTTCACACGAATGGGTTCGTACAGTCCTTGTTGGATCAGATGGTGGAATTGTATTTGCAATGCTTAAACAAATTATCACGGCGGCTTATGACGAGCGTATGGCTATTGCCATCCCCGATCCACAAGCGCTTGATATTGCCTGGAAGCAAATCCAAAAAGATCGGATTCCGTTCGAGCGCATTGTGGTCAATACCGTTCGAGACTTGGCGAAATTAAACCCTCAAAGTCATGTACATGCTAGTGAATTATACACTGCGATAAACATCATCCGTCGATGCCCTCCAGGACCCATTCTAGCCCTATTAGCGTCCAGGCCTTGGTTCATTCATGTTGGCGATCTCCATTATCGTCTTGATGATTCGGAAAGGTCGTAAATGACCCCCTTGCCAGATATGAAACGTTCAAGTCGGGTGAAACCAACTACCCAAACCCATTTTCATATTGATTTTAATTGGTGGCAGGAGCGGGATCGTGATTGGCGCGTTTTCTTACAAAGTTTGCTCTGTCCAGATCATCAACAGATTTTTGCAGAATTACCCGAAGGTCATTTGGTTGATTTTGTAGATCCGGAGACTGCTGAGGTCCAGCGAGTGGATGGGTTACAGCATGTGCTCATTTCTCATTGTGCAAAGTTAGATGGATTCATCTCTCCACACACGACCTTGGTGGATGCTGTTTTCCGAATCTTCATGGCAAATGGAAATCTCCCCATGACACCTCTGGAGTTATCAGAACAATCAGGACGGTCACCGGATTTAATCCTACGTGTTATGACTGGTGAACAAATTTATCGGGGCTTACGTCCTGTATTGGAGGGATAAGGATGAATGCCCCTGTAGCTCAAAGGATAGAGCAGCAGCCTTCTAAGCTGTTGGTTGTGGGTTCGAATCCCGCCAGGGGCGCCAGAAGCAAGTTGATATAACTTATCATTCGTTTTAGACAAAACGTATTGATCTTGGATAACTAGGAGATACAATGGCAATTGAAAGATTTGGTTTAATGAAATTTGCAGGAAGCGATGTAACTATTGTCGGTCCTGATATTACTATTGGTCAAATAGCGCCTGAATTTATGGTTGTAGCCCAAGATTGGTCTGTTTTCAACGGATTACAAAACACGTCCGGGAAAGTACGTATTGTCTGCTCTCTCCCGTCTCTAAACACATCTGTTTGTGACCGAGAAACAAGGCGCTTTAACCAAGAAGCTGCAAACTTGGATGAAAGGATTGTCGTACTCGCTATCAGTATGGATGTACCATTCACGTTGAAAAATTGGTGTGCCGCTGCAGGAGTCGATCGTGTAATAACATTGTCTGACCATAAAAATGCCGAGTTTGGTACGAACTACGGTTTATTAATCAAAGAACATCGCGTCCTGCGAAGAGCAGTTTTCATAATTGATACAAATGACGTAATTGTATACTCCGCTTACATGCCAACTATTGGTGATGAGCCCAATTACCCTGAGGTTCTGGAAGCAGCCAAGAAAGCAATAAAGGAATGACTGGTAACAACTTTTACCAGAGGAGTGAAATATATGGATGAGATATCTGTTCGCTCAGATTCAATGCGGGTTATCTGGCACATATCAGATGATTTACAAAACTCATTTCCTGAAACATCACATTGGCGAATGATATCCCGCCCTCATGCATGGCGCCCTCCGACCGATGTGTATGAGACCGAGAATGCCATTATCATTCGGGTCGAAGTTGCAGGTATGCGCGAAATCGATTTTTCAATCTCACTCGTCGGACGCAATTTAACGATTCGTGGGATTCGACAAGACACATCAGAAAGACGCGCATACCACCAAATGGAAATCCCCTTTGGTGAATTCAGTACTGAATTTGAGCTTCCCCATATGATCAATTCCAACAAGGTTGATGCTGTTTATCGGGATGGTTTTCTACTTATCACACTCCCAATAACACAGCCAAAACGCATAAAAGTGGAAGGTGAATAACCATCTTTATGTCTGCGACACGCTGGAATACACTGAACTTAATGCGCTGGTTGGAAGAACATGGCTGGCCTGATGAAGATTTGGAGTTAAAAGAAATGATCCTGGATTCCGACATTCCCTTGCAATCTTCCGACACTCTAGATCCCTCAACAACCTCACCCCAATTGGTAGAAGATAACCAGACCCAATTAAAAATTCCAGCCCTTTTACCAATTCTTCCATTGCGTGGATTGGTCGTCTATCCAGAAACAGCCGTACCACTAACCATCGGACAACCACGTTCCATACGCCTTGTGGATGATGTGGTTGCCGGTGAAGATCGCTTAATTGGCTTGGTGGCTTCTCGAGATCCCGATCTTGAAATTCCTGAACCAAAAGATTTATTTGAAATTGGTACTGTGGCAATGATTCATCGTCTTTTCCGGGCGCCGGATGGTACCATTCGTTTGCTCGTCCAAGGTACAGCACGTTTCCGGTTGGGTGAATTTATTCAGCACGAGCCGTATCTCAAGGCAAATATTCTCCTCATTCCTGAAGCTGAGGAAGAAGGCGTGGAAGTGGAAGCACTTGCAAGGAATGCGCGTGACCAATTTGCCCACATTGGCGAGTTGATCACCTCCATCCCCCGCGAGCTGGTAGCATCAGTTCAAGCTATCGAAGATCCTCTGCAAACCGTATACACCATCGCAAATTTCCAACGGATGGACCTTCCCGCAGCTCAATCACTTCTGGAGCTCGATTCAGTCAAGGAAAAACTGCACAAGCTGGTAACTATCCTAACCCGTGAGATCGAAGTTCTCGAGATTGGGCAGAAGATCCAGAATGAAGCCCGGTCTGAAATCGAGAAAATGCAGCGGGATTATTTCCTGCGTGAACAATTAAAAGCAATTCAGCGTGAGCTAGGTGAAGGGGATGAACAAGCTGCTGAAGTTGAAGAGTTGCGGCAAAAAATTGACGCTGCCAAAATGACGGAAGAGGCTGATAAACAAGCCCGTCGTGAACTCGACCGATTGTCCCGCCTCCCCACTGCTGCCGCTGAATATGGCGTTATCCGAACTTATCTGGATTGGATGGTTACATTACCTTGGTCAACCAGTACGGATGATAATCTGGATATCGCCCATGCGAGAGAAGTACTGGACCAGGATCATTATGGGTTAGATGACATCAAAGAGCGCATCCTGGAATATCTGGCTGTCCGTAAGCTTCGCCAGGAACGGAAGGATGAACCCTTACCAGAAAACAAAGATGAAATTCGCCGCCTACGCGAGGGCGTAATTCTATGCTTTATTGGACCACCAGGAGTCGGAAAAACATCATTAGGTCGTTCTATCGCCCATGCGATGGGGCGAAAATTTATCCGGATCTCTCTAGGTGGAATGCGTGATGAAGCAGAGATTCGAGGTCATCGCCGAACCTATATTGGCGCCCTGCCAGGTCGCATCCTGCAAGCAATTCGCCGGATTGAATCACATAATCCCGTTTTTATGCTGGATGAAATTGATAAGCTTGTGATGGATTTCCATGGTGATCCAGCCTCTGCTCTTTTGGAAGTGCTGGATCCTGAGCAAAATTCAGAATTCCGTGATCACTATCTCGAGGTCGCATTTGACCTTTCTCAAGTCATGTTTATCACCACGGGTAATTTACTTGAACCAATTCCTGACCCTTTGCGTGATCGGATGGAGATCATCAATCTCTCAGGTTATACCGAAAACGAAAAGAGCGCTATTGCAAAACAATACCTGATTCCACGGCAGATCAAGGAAAATGGATTGCACAACGAGGAAATAGAATTTACAGAGGATGCTTTACTGACCATTATCCGGTCTTATACACGTGAAGCAGGTGTGCGCAATCTCGAAAGAGAGATAGGCTCTGTCTGCCGAAAGGTAGTCACGATTATTGCGGAAAATAAAGCCCAATCGGTTTCTATCACCCCCGAAAAGGTGATTGAATTTCTGGGGCGTCCTCACTTCTTTGGAAACGAAGAGATTGCCATCCGAACAGCTATTCCTGGTGTTGCGACCGGTTTGGCATACACTCCTGTGGGTGGAGATGTTCTATTTATAGAAGCAACACGTATGCCTGGCAGTAAAGGCTTCCAAATTACAGGTTCCCTGGGGAATGTGATGCAGGAATCTGCACATGCAGCACTTTCATTTGTCCGCTCACGAGCCGAATCACTCGAGCTCGATCAAAGTTTCTTTGAAAAATCAGATATTCACCTGCATATACCAGCCGGTGCACAACCAAAAGATGGTCCATCCGCTGGCGTAACGATGGCAACTGCGCTGGTTTCGTTGATATCTGGTAGACCGGTCAGGGCAGATGTGGGAATGACTGGTGAAATTACATTGCGGGGGCAGGTAATGCCTGTAGGAGGCATCAAGGAAAAAGTCCTTGCTGCCCATCGATCTGGTTTAAAGTCTGTAATTATGCCCAAACGAAATGAAAGTGATCTTGAGGATTTACCAGAAGAAGTTCGTAAGTCCATTAAATTTGTATTTGTCGAAACAGTAGATGAGGTTTTGAAGGCTGCCCTTGAACCAAAAGTTCGTTCAAAAAAACTTTCAATTACAAAGGTTCAAAAAGCAAAGAAGGAGAAGAATGGGGAATCTGATGTTAAAAGTAATGCTCATTGAAGATGATCCGACCATGGTATCCTTATTGACCATGTTACTAAACCTGGAAGGTTATCTGGTCAAGACACCAAGTAATCAGCACATGCATGACTTACTCAAGGATATATTACTGGAGCGCCCACAGGTAGCATTGGTGGATGTCAACTTATCATACGGGAATGGGATTGATTTGTTACGGGAAATCCGCCAGGAACCGGAAATTAAGGGAACCCGTATCCTCATGTATTCTGGCTTAAATTTACGTGAAGAATGTATCCAGGCAGGTGCCGATGGTTTTATCCAAAAGCCCTTTATGCCAGAGGAATTGTTAAATCTGATCCATGCAAATATTAATCAATAAGAATAAGATCCAAAAATCCGAATTAGAAGAAACTACAGTGATAAAGAAAAATTTACGCTCTCAAATGCAATGGTATTCGATGGATATACACCTTCATACCCCTGCTTCGAGCGATTTCCAGCAGCCTGAAGTGAAGTACCTCGAGCTGCTCCAACGCGCAGAAGCACGCGGTTTAGATATCATTGCCTTTACCGACCATAATTCCGTCGCAGGTTACCGGAAGGTGCAGGAAGAGATACATCAGCTAGAGTTGTTGGAAAAACTAAATCGCATCCTGCCTGAAGAACAAAATCGGCTGCGCGAGTATAGGCGGCTTTTTGAAAAAATATTAATCCTGCCAGGTTTTGAATTCACAGCCACATTCGGCTTTCACATCATCGGTCTTTTCCCACCCGAGGCTCCTATTCGGGAAATCGAGCACCTTTTAATCGACTTGAACATTCCCACCGATCAGTTGGATCTCGGTTCGGCTACCGTAGGAGCAACATCAGATGTCCTGACTGCTTATCGCCTGCTTAATGAAGCTGGGGCTATTGTTATTGCAGCCCACGCTAACTCGAACAATGGTATTGCCATGCGCGGTTTCCCTATTGGTGGCCAAACCAAGATTGCTTACACACAAGATCCTCACTTGCATGCTTTGGAAGTAACTGATCTAGAACAGAAAGGTGCCAGGACAACAGCAACTTTCTTCGATGGCACCAAACCGGAGTATCCTCGCCGTATGCATTGCATTCAGGGTTCGGATGCTCACAGGTTGAGCACAGACCCAGTTCGCAAGAAAAATCCTGGAATCGGTGACAGGGTCACTGAAGTATTACTTCCAGAGGTCAATTTTGAGGAACTTAGGGAGTTGTTTTTAAGTAATGACTTTGCCCGCACCCGCCCTCGCCACCACAAAGAACAGCCTGCATTCGATTTCATCCGGGCCGCGCGTGAAGAGGGTCCAAATATCATTCAGGATTTCCACGAGAACATGACCATTCGGGGTGGAAAACTTTATGCAATTATTGCGGATGTCTGTGCTTTTGCTAACACAAATGGTGGCACCCTTTATATAGGATTGAATTCTGATCCAAAGAAACCGATCACGGGTGTATCAGGGACCGAGCAAGCCATCACCCAGCTGGAAAAAGAAATCAGAACCCGCCTCACTCCTCCATTACAATGTTCTATTGATAGTCATGAAACCGACGGTAAGAAAATACTTCGCGTGCTTATTCCACGTGGAGGAGATCCTCCCTATGCCGTGGATGACAATAAAATATATGTTCGGGATGAAGCGGAGACTGGTCTGGCAGTTCGGGATGAAATTGTGAGCCTGGTTTTACGGCCAAACACCATCCACACAACCTCAAAGGTTCACCTGGAAATTGAAAAACCGATCCCCACGCCGGAGGTAATCGAAATGCCAGTTTCTGGCGAGAGAGAGGGTGAATCTCCTCCTCGCACCGGTGTAGAAGTGGTTAAAGTAGAAGAGCGTGATGGAATTTCCTACTACACCATGCGCGACCTGCGCAATGGTAACGAAGTGAAAAATGTCACTCGCGTTTCTGCACGCCGCCTTTGGCATTATGCCATCATTGAATTCGACCAGTTACCAAGTGATCTATCAAAAGTAAAAATCCAATGGCAGGGGAACGTTGGTTTGCTTGGTGTTCAACGGCAGGGGAAAAATGTTCGTTACAACCTCGTTCAACGTACAGGTAAGGGAAATCACCTATATTTTGGCGTAACAGAGGATGGAATTCACGGGCGTTGGAAAGCATTGGTCGGTGGTGATGAGGAGTAAACCGACACTTCCAGATGATCTGATTTTACGTGAGTTTCAATTATTGACGGATTATAGCCAGGTTGTCTCGCTATGGAAAAATGCCGGTCCTGGAATCCATCTCCGTCGTTCGGATGAGAAAGAGGAAATTAATAAGAAGCTTCTACGCGATCCAGACCTATTCCTGGTTGCTGAATCAGGCGGACGAATAATCGGTACTGTCATGGGTGGTTTTGATGGGCGTCGTGGAATGGTATATCACCTTGCAGTTGAGCATGCATATCGAAGAATGGGGATTGGTAAAGCACTGATGTCTGAACTCGAAAAGCGGATGAAGCTTAAAGGCTGCATCCGCATGTATTTATTGGTAACCCATGATAATGTGGACGCCAACCGTTTCTATGAATCCCAGGATTGGGAACAGATGGACATCCGGATTTACGCAAAAGATTTATCATAAAAAACCTTGGATATTACACCATCATGTCTATACAGCATAGGAATTATCACCGTGTCTGACCGCTCCTCGCAGGGTGAACGTCCAGACGAATCAGGACCAGCCTTGGTTAATGCTGTTGTAAAGCAGGGTTGGCAAGTCCTTAGGACCGCCATATTGCCAGACGAATTCAACCAGCTGTCGGCGACCCTTGCAGATTGGGCAGATAGTGGGGAAATGGACCTGATCCTGACGACTGGCGGTACTGGGTTTAGCCCCCGAGATATCACGCCTGAAGCAACGATTGCGACCGTTCAGCGTCTCGCACCTGGGATAGCTGAAGCCCTCCGCATGGCTAGTTTACAGATCACCCCGCATGCCATGCTGTCTCGTGCAGTAGCCGGTATTCGACAGCACACATTAATTGTCAACTTACCAGGCAGTCCTAAAGGGTGCTGTCGAAAATCTGACAGTGCTCATACCCGTCCTACCCCATGCTGTGCAGCTTCTCCGCGAAGATCCTTCTGCTGAGGTTGGGCATCAAGCAACCTGATTGGGGTATAATCTCGCTCGTACAACAACACCCGGAGGCTTGATTGGATTTTTGGCATACTGAGGCTGTCCCAGATATTATCCCCGAAGAACAGAAGGTAAGCTGGCAAAGGACAATACGGGATACACTAGAAACAATTATTTTGTCATTGGTACTTTTTTTAGCAATCAATGCGATTTCTGAGCGAATTCGCGTTGAATCTATTAGCATGCAGTCTACACTGTTTCCCGGTGACTATGTCATCGTAAATAAGCTTGCTTATCGTTTTCGTGGCGATCCAGAGCGTGGAGACGTGATTGTCTTTCGTTATCCGCCCAATCCCGATGCAATTCCGTATATTAAGCGAGTTATTGGTCTTCCTGGAGACCAAATTCATATTAACGACGGAAAGGTATATGTCAATGACCAGCTAACCATTGAGCCCTACCTGGATGAAACAACCAATCGAGGTGGCGATTGGACAGTACCTTCCGGGCAGCTGTTTGTCATGGGGGATAATCGAAATAACTCGTCAGACTCACGTTCTTGGGGTTTTGTACCCCTTGAAAATATCATCGGACGAGCCGAATTAATTTACCTACCGCCCCAACATTGGTCTTTCCTACACGAAAATATCGCCATTGCTTCACCCGCGCCTTGATTCATCTGGATGTGCAAAATTTATTAATTTTGGTTACATTATTGCAACAGATGTAACAAATTCTTAAGATTGACGTTCAATAAGGTGAATGCATGCCAGGTAGGCAGGACAAAGACTACGAGCTGATAAAAAAAGCTCAGCATGGAGATCATTCCGCATTCGGAGATCTTTACGAAATCCATGCGCCTTCAATTTTCCGTTATCTTTACGCTCACCTGGATAATCAGATGGACGCTGAGGACCTGACCGGAGAAGTTTTCCTGAAAGCCTGGCAATCCTTACCAAAATATACCGAGCGTGGTGTGCCTTTCCTGGCATTCTTGTTTCGGATTGCACGTAACACACTGGTGGACCATTACCGCCAAAATAACCGCCAGGAATCCAAAGATCCAGAGGAAATGGATGGTTATAGGGCGGAAGGGAATCCGGAACCTGTGGATGTCATCGGCAGTCAGATCGAGCATCAGAAATTGCTTCGCTTATTACAGAAACTGCGACCAGACTACCAGACTGTGCTCACCCTGCGATTTATCAGTGAACTTTCACCCGAGGAGACCTCCCAGGTGATGAAACGTTCGGTCGGTGCCATTCGTGTACTACAACACCGGGCATTGGCTGATTTACGAAAAGAAATGGACAAGGCTAAGTTAAAAAAGATGAAGATTGAACGCCAGGTGGATCAAATTATTAATGAGAATGTAACCGCCATCGCTGCAGGCGATGAGTCGGTCGAATCAATCCTGGCCAGGTATCCAAAGATTGAAGCAGAGCTTCGTCCCAGGCTTGAAGCTGCCATATTACTGCAGCAGGCAAGATATTCGGTTGCCACCCGACCGGGTTTCATCCATGATTCGCGTAAGTACTTGGAAACAAAAATTGTTTCCATGCGACCAAGGTACTCCTGGCAGCGTATATTCATGCGCTACACGCCTCAACGTTGGGTTTTTAATCTCGTCGCACCTGTTATTGTGGTGCTTATGCTTGCCTTAGTCGTCAACAGCACGCTATTAACCGCCCGGTTATCCATCCCGGGGGATCCACTTTTTTCCACGAAACTGTTGATAGAAGATATGCAGCTGGCATTCACACTTAACCAGGTGGAAAAAACCAATCTCCAGATGCAGCAGACTCAAGAGCGGACACTGGAATTTGTTGAACTTGTCATGGAAGGTAATTATAGTTACCTCCCCGCCGCAGCCGGCCGCATGGAAGATGAGATCATCGCCTCCTTGCATGCCTTAAATACGGTCTCGGTGAGCTCTCCTGCCGTTGAGTTACCTATGGTGGCTATACTCTCGGACACATTAACGAATGAGATATATATGCTTAATTTGCTGAAAGCGACTTCACCAACCTTAGCCCATCCGGGGATTAACCTGGCCATCCAGGTCGCCCAATCAGGAGTGCTGGCATTACACTAAATTATCAAGATGTGGTTTGAATCGTGGGATACCTAACATAACTGATAGTCAATATTAATGGACTTGGCGTTATTATTATAGAGGCTTAGTGTAACAAATTTTTATGTAGTCCGTTCTATGAGGTAAAATAAGAATCTGATAATTTTATTGCATTATTGATCTAATTTTAGAATTAATCTTGTATTATTGAGCTAATAATTGATGAGTAAAAATATGACCAAACCAAAAACAATATTTAATAGGCTAAATAGAGAAAGCGCTCAGACGATGGTGGAGTTTGCGCTTGTTTTCCCCATCCTTTATTGATCACCTATGGACTAATTGAGTTTGGGCGCATGGTATTTATTTACACTGCCGTCACGGGTGCAGCCCGTGAAGGTGCCAGATATGGTGCAGCAGCTGGTGAGGGGGACTCCTTATTACAAGAATTGTGAAGGTATCTGGAATTCCATCTCTCGTACTTTTATTCTTGGTATCGAACGAAGCATGATCGATATCGATATCGGGTATGATGATGGCCCTGTCTGGCTGAGTGGTTTTCCAGATCCTCTGTGTGCGCCAGATCATGCAGACTTATGTGGGTCCGACAATGATGACTCGATTCCCTAGGTGATCGGATCTTTGTGTATTTGGAGGTCGATTATCACCCAGTAATAGGTGGTTTTCTAGGAGTAAGTGGTTTTCCAGTATCCCGTCAACGATGCTACCGCACCATCTTAGCTAATGTACCGATTCCGTATCCCTAGACCATACATACCCGATATGGATGACAAGGGGAGTTCATCAGGAGTAATTAAAATAGACATTATTGAAAATGTTTACTTACCAAAACTTTTTTTCTTACCCTTTCGAACCGTTATACAGCTATACGGAGAGTTACTAGAAGGAGTATTTGATGAAGAGTGAAAACCAACCCAAGCAAAAAGAATATGGTCAGAGCATGGTTGAGCTCGCATTGACGATCACTTTTTTAATGGTGCTATTAGCTGGTACAATCGATCTCGGTCGTGCTTTCTTCACCTGGTTGACGTATGCGTGATGCTGCCCAGGAAGGTGCGTCTTATGGCTCTATCTGCCCCACCGACCTTGGTGAGAATCAGAACTGCGAGTAACGGACAATCCTCGACAATGATAACGTCTATATAGTAGATATTAAGCCACCCGTTGCATCTCGAGGGGACACAATCACGGTAACCGTTGAAACTAATCTTCCCATCAATGTGCCATTCTTAGGCACTATTCTTGGTCTCAATACCATACCAATCGTGCCACGATCAATGATACGGTCTTGAGATCTACCTGCCCTCCACCTTGAGATATTAATTGTATTAGGAGAATATCTATGAACACAAAACCTCAAAATTCCGAAAAAGGTCAGGCGATTGTCTTCCTGGTAATTGGCCTGGTCGTCTTTCTGGGTTTCGTCGCCTTAGCGATCGATGGCGGCATGGCACTGGCTGATCGTCGCCATGAGCAGAATGCAGCCGATGCTGCCTCCTTGGCTGGTGGTGGCAAAGCTGCACTGGATCTATGAAAAGCAGGTATAAACACCAGCAATTGGAGTTGTGGAAGTTGGCTGCAAGAATAATGGTGAAGATGTATGCCATCACACGTGCCATGCCAATGACTTCACTATTACTTACGATCTAGTAGCGACGAAGTTGGCAGTGACCATAATTATGTAGTCGCCACATGCAGTAGACTACACGGGGAAATACCTCGATGTCACCGTGGAAATCTCAGCCACTACCCCAAGCAATTTCCTCCAAGTGATCTTCCCCACTGCCCTGCATAACGAAGTGGAAGCCGTGACGCGCATCTACCCGGGCGGACGGCTTGCCGTGTGGCAATGCCATCGTGGCTCTCAACCCTGATACCTGTGCAGGTGCATCAAAAATCGGTGCAGGTTTTGAGAGGCAATTGGAGAATGTCCTGGTGGTGGTATTTTCTCCAATGGTTGCCTGACCGGTGAAGGATCTGGTGATTGCAATGTCAACGTATTAAAATCGACGATGCTAAAGCTTCTTATTTAACGATTTTTTCGGAGATGATATCTTTACCCCGATGCCCAGTCGGTGTACCCACAACAAATTCCACCCGAATCATATAATGTCCCGGACACCTGCGGTGGCAGCGTGCCAGGTGCTGACCATCATCTGCACAGTAACATAATCTACGAGATGATTAATGGATTTGAAATAAAGACCTCTGACGTTGGATCCAGGTTTATGGTGCATCACGGGAACCAAGGCCCTGACAATCAATAGTAAACTTTAGCGGCCATTCCAAGCCATTGGAGTGACGATCTATATGGTACGAGGATATTAAAGTCACAATCAATGGCGGTGCTGAATTAAATCTAACCGCTCCTGGAGACGATCCTGATCCCTCTCCAGCTATTCCTGGCCTTGTGATTTATCTACCACCATAAATAATGGCAAGCCGTGACCATAAACGGTGGCTCCAATTTCACCTTCACCGGTACCATCCTGGCCCCAGCTCTCATATAAAAATAGATGGTGGAACGAATCGATATTGCTTTAAATTCACAGGTTATTGGTTGGGATGTGAGAGCTTATCGGTGGTGCGACATCAATGTAACTTACGATGGTGGAGAAAATGCTAGCCTCCCAACCTCAATGGAGCTTTACCGGTAGATTTAATGGTTTCAGAAACAAGACAAGCGGTGCATCGACACCGCTTGTTTTAATTTACCCAATTTCCGGGTAGGTTACCCAGCAGGAATCTGGGAGTTGCTTGGTGTGCTTTCTTCTATTAGATTATTATTGGGTGAGAATTGTTTCGCAATCAGCCCTATGGAAGAGGGTTATGTCACCTTCTTTATTGGTTCGCAGTCTCCTCCATTGCACGGTTGGAGTCCGAAGTGCGGGCTGCTTCTCTTACCATCCCGCCGTCGGTGGGCGGTATACCCATACCCACCCACATTGGGATGATTATCCCTCCTCCGTTTATGCCTACTTTTTTAGATATTTATATGAATACCTTACTTCATGGCGTCTGCAGGTAATCACTACCGCATAAGATAACCCATGCCGATCATCAGGTAGAAATTTCTTCATTACAGTTTCACACCATAGACTATCTTCTATGAACTGTCCTTAGGTCAGGAATATACGCTTGCTTATTGGTTTCTTCCAATTATTCCTCAGATTGGGTTTTTACTCATTACTTAATGAATGAGTGGTTTCCTACGGTGTTAGCTGGAATCCAACGGTATCAATAAATAGGTTACTGTTCTTTGCTCCATCACACACTGCATTTATTTTTATATACCACAGTATCACCAGCATAGGCATTGAGATCTACAACCTTTTTGACCCATCCTCCTGTGTTATTAGCGGAACATAGGGAATATGTCTCTACCACAACCTCATTAACTAAAACCTCTGCAATATCTTTACCACATTCATCTGAAGATACAATCCAATGCCAATAGGACATGTAAGGCAGATCATTGGGAACAGAGACCTGTTGAACGATATATGAAATTTCGTCATAGTCAGACCACCTAACCACGCTGCCCATAGTACCATCATAGGGTGTAACTACTGGTGCCTAATTCTTGAACAATCAGATCATATCCATTGGATGAATATTCCTCCCAGATAACGGGGCCTTGTTCAAAATCACCATTTGGAAATAATATAAACCCCTGAGGTGCTCTAGTAACAATCGGTAAATAGGTCTGGTGATCTGCAACCGACGGCTCAACCACAGCATTATCTGTTGTTGTGTGGTTGTCTAGTATTCACCTGTGCCAATGCATTTGAGGAAGCCACTAACAGGAAAATTATTAAAATTAAAAGACAACTTAACCAAATTTTCTTCATGGGTAGGGTCTCCTGTTCTTTTTTTAATTATATTATATATTCCCCTTTTCGATAATAAAGCACCCACTTACGTCACGAAACTTATATGAAAATCACTTATAGAAATAGGTACTCCTCGAAACCCAACACTTGTGGATAGTAGCCGTAGGTTGGGTTGAGGCTCTGCGAAACCCAACACTACAAAACTGTAGCCGGGATCGCTGATCCCGGTCCAACTTTCATTTCTGAGCCGCAAGCGATCTTAAACACTTGCGACGTGGACAATACTCGAAGCTTTCTCGACCAATATTTCATTGCATAGGACATTGTGCTTATAATAATGACCACCCTCTATATGAAGCTCTCTTGTCCGAACTTAGATCAACCTGTCCTTGTAACGATCTTATCGCTGAGAACTTGGATGTGGGGAGGTGGATCGAATGGTGTTTATCCTGTGAACATTCCACTAATCGAATTGCAATCGATTGCAATTGGAATTTCATTTCAGACATTTCGGGAAGCGTGCTTATTTGGAACTAAATGATGGTAATTCTTATCACTCTAAACGTGAATATGGGTTATAGAAGGCGGTGAGGAATTACATGCTGGTGTCAAAACCCACCCGAAAAGGTGAATTGAATGCATTTGAATTATTTAGATACAAATCAATCCAGTGCAACACCGAACCTTGCAGGTTTGAACTCGTTACCGAAAATAATATTCGCCCTTCCCTTTGTGCGTTTTACCTTGCACCTTAACAACTTACGCTGATTTCCTGCACTAACTTGAAAGGATATTCGTTCCGATTCGTTTTATTATTACAAAGCCCCCCATTATAACCAACACTCCGGGCAAGCTACCCAGCGGCACCCGGAATATCCTCCTTACTGCTGCTTCTTCTCAGACCTGACAGGATTCGAAGGGTTCCGCCGCGCTGGACCCACCCGGAGCGCAGCAAGCATACCTCAGGAATTTTCCCCTGTCAATGCTTCGATTTCCTCCTTGAAAATATCATCACCCCTCCAATGATGATCAATACCAATAAGCTTGCCCCCAATATCATGGCGGCATTATCACCAACGGGTGGAAGTGTTCGATCGGTTGGTATTTCGCTCTCCGTTGGGGATGCGGGGTACTGTCCAATGGGTGTTTGGGTCGCTTCCGCTCCACTTCTTGTATCAATGAACGGGTGAGGTTGCCTTGAATATTCAGCCTTGCATCATGGGTGAAAACCAAAAAGAACATCAAAAACATCAGCAAGCTCATCAGCCTTATAAATCGATGATTTTTCATTGAGCCGTTCCCGTGGATAATGAAATAGCCATTTCATTCTAGTTTATCACATCCCAATTGGGATGGTAACAAAAAAAACATCCATAGTTTGAACGGGTCTTATTCTCCTGGCGGAGAGAGAGGGATTTGAACCCTCATTCCCTTGCGGGAAACACGCTCGCTAAGCTAAATATGATTAATATTTCCCTACTGGCGCGCAGTAGATAGTAAATTCATCGACTCCATCAACACCAAGTAGGGCATCCATTTTGATCTGATTGTATGCACCAACGGCGCAGGTGCCTGCATGGATCGCTGTACAGGCAAGGTAAAGGTTCTGGCAGACATGCCCCGAATCCTGGGCGATCAATTTGGGTGAGAGAGGTCCGTAGCGCCACTCAGTGCGGTAGGGAACCGCGGTCCAGATGAAAGATACCGCGCTTTCCAGGGCGAAATCCGCACATCCTTCGGATATTTTTGTCCCTATTTCTGCATCTTTGTTCACGAGCAGAAGTTTATGATCTATCGCCAAATAGCGGTACAACCCAGGATCCAGACTGTCGACTCTTTGTACAGCTAAATATGTCTCGAATGGATGGCGCGATCCACCAGAAGGAACGGTGCGTCTGGTGGCGTAACCATCCTTAATGATAGTTTTTACACCCTGCGTTGTCCAAAGGAGGAAAGATAACTCTTCCATTGTGAGCGGTGTGGGCTGGTAGGTACGGCAGCTTTGCCTCATTCGAATTGCTTCAAGTAAAGGCATACTCCCAACAGTGAAGTCCTTTGGAGAGACCAGATCTATGAGAGTTGATCCCGGTGGATAGGGTTTCTGCAGGGGTGGCACAGGTAAACCGAGTTTTTGATCAAGTTCTAGAGAGCCCCACTCGAGCCATAAGTCACCTTTGATCATTTGGCGTGAGGATTTATAATCCATAGTTTTCTCCTGTTTGTTCATATAGGATGAAATCCATTACTTCGTACTATAACACAATCTCTGTGGACTATTAAACGGGAACCACCCCGATAACACCAGGGCGATTTCTAGTAGCTAACAGCTAATAGATGAGAGTTAGACCAGGCGGAGAGAGAGGGATTCGAACCCTCGTTCCCTTGCGGGAAACACGCTCTCCAGGCGTGCGCGCTAGGCCAGACTACGCGATCTCTCCGTAACAAATCCGCTACGGTTTTTTCTCCGTAGCGAAGCGCATTATACCATAAAGGGCACTCAGCCCATTTCTTATGAAATTGTCACCTTTTAAGGGTAAGATCAACTTCACTCTAATTTGAGCTCGTAAACATAAAGTGACTTATCCCAGCTACGCTGAAACCCAGCTCTTTCAAGAAAAGCCAGGACATCTGTCGTTATTCGGGGCTACCCACCCAGCTGTTTGATACCCAATTTCACCCATCAGCCTGCGGTAATCAACCAACAGCTCTTCTAGGCTATCTATAGAACACCCCACAAGTTGAATCCCGGGCTCATTGCTCTCATCTTCCCGATCCTCCCAAGTAGAAAGAAAGCCTATGTTCCCCATCCACTTCCACGCGTGTCCAGCATGAACTGCTTCTTGGATGTGTTTGAGCTGTGGATTGGCATAGACCCAACCCAAATTGATCAATCCCCACGAAAACGCATGCACCGGGTTGACCAGCAGGTCGTCCAACGCCTGTTGAGCTTCTTCAATTCGAAGCAGAGTAAACTGGCTTTTCTGATCTAGTAAACATGGTGCGCGATAGGGGAGGAACTCCGCAATACGAGTGAACCCTGACTTCTCGCACATTTGGTGAATTTTTACATTATAAGAACCGGTGGTCAGGCGGATGAGCCCACTTCCCATGCGCTGCCAGGTATCCACCACGTAGTCATGGATATGGGATGCAATGCCTCGCCCCTGTACATCTGGATGTACGCGCAGGCCTTCCATGTACCATTCCTGTTCCGCGAACTTGGTTAGCTTAAAGATCCCCACCACGTGCCCACCCATTTCCGCTACGCCCAATAATCCCTCCCGGTCTGCCAGCCACTCTTCCCAAACCATGGGTATATAATCACCACCATCCCAGATGTGAGAACAAAGCTCGAACACCTCTTCCGTATCTTTTCGAAGGGCTGGCCTGCAGACAACGCTTGTTGGTCGATCCAAATTTCTCATATATTTTCAGTCATATGTTATTCAGGGAATATTCCTGGGAAGGCAGCTGGTGCATACCGCCTGACCATATCATCGGATATCCCGTTCTCACGACATATTTCACCATATAGATCAGCGCTGGGTCGTTTATACCTGACTTGGGTTTTGCTATCCATTTCCCAAAGACCAAAGCGTTGCGTCCAGCCACGTTCCCATTCAAAGTTATCGACCAAAGTCCAATGAAAATATCCTTTTACTGGCCAGTTAAAATTAACCGCTCGCCACATCTGGTGGATATGCTCTACCATATAACGCGGGCGTATGTGGTCATCAGAATCTTCAAATCCATTCTCAGTGATGATGATGGGAATGTTAAATTTCGATCCCCATTGGATTGCTTCAAACATTCCCAAGGGTTCATTCGCCAGAAATCCTGTGGTACTCAACTCAGCTTCTGGGTTGAAGAATCGCTTGCTAAATAACTCCTTTCCCTTCAATAAATTGAAGCTCACGTAGTCTCTGGTGTAGTAGTCAATACCGAGGAAATCTTGCGTACCTTTTGCTTCCGAGACGCGCTTGCGATTAGTTAGGAATTGAACGATCCCATCATTAGCTGCGTTTGGAAATGTTTCGTTTAACCCCATCAGTAGGTTGGTTACTAACCTGTCCAGGATGAACCATTTTTTTGCGGGCTGTAAACTCCGGTAATAATTCGCCATTCCAACCCGTGCATGTGGTTGAATTTGATGAATTGTATGGTACGCGGCAGCATGTGCACGCACCATGTTGAGAATGACCTGGAAGGTGATCCTGAAATTTTTCTTACCTGGAGGAAATACTCCAAGCAAATAACCCAGGGTCGCATATCCGTTCGGTTCATTGAATGTACACCACAGGTTTACATAATCTTTTAATGCCATCACAACTTTGTGAACATATTTTTCAAAATATCCCGCTGCTGTTTCATTCTCCCAACCCCCCTTTTCTACAAACCATTGCGGGTCCGAATAGTGATGTAAGGTGATTAATGGGGTCAGATTTAACTCGGCTAATCCACGCACCATCTCAACATAGTGACTCAAAGCCTCTTCATCCCAGCGATCCGGTGCTGGTTGGAGCCTGCTCCACTCGACGGACATGCGGTGTGCATTTTGATACCCCTCTGCAGCTCGATGAAAATCCTCCCGCCAACGACCATTCCACCAATCACATGCAAGGCCTGCTTTGTCATCATTAATAATTCGTCCAGGTTCCTGTTCCCATGCATACCAATTGCTATGGGTATTATTACCTTCCACTTGATATGCTGCTGTTGCTGTTCCCCATAAAAATCCGCGCGGAAAATGGAATGTAGCTTTTACCATGAGCACTCCTTTAAGTTCAATTCCATCGCTCAATTTTAGCTGTTTGAGGCTATCTTTGCAAATTAGTTTTTTCCAACATGATTCTCTAATAATAAATATGGTATGCTTATCGTATCGTCTAAGGAGGTGCTGAAATGGCTGAGGTTTTCATAATTTCCGCTGTACGGACACCTGTCGGTTCAGGCAAACCTACTGGGGCACTCTCTTTCCCTCTCACCTGCCAACTTGACATCTTTGGTATTACAAGAAGCTGTTAAAAGAGCAGGGATCGAACCGGGGCAGATCGAAGATGTGGTTTGGGGCTGTGTCACTCCAATAGGAGATCAAGGCGCTAACCTGGCACGTTTGAGTGTGCTAAAAGCTGGATTTCCAATGCAAATTCCTGCTGTCACGCTCAGCCGGATGTGTGGTTCGGGTCAACAGGCGATTCACTTTGCAGCCCAAGCCATCCTTTCAGGGGATATGGATCTTGTCATTGCAGGTGGGACGGAGATGATGTCCCACCAACCTTTAGGGGCCGATTATCCGAAAGAATGGCCGGATGGAATTCCCTTCGAGTTAGTTCATCAGGGAATAAGCGCTGAAATGATGGCTGAAAAATATCAACTATCACGGGATGAATTGGATGATTATGCCTACGGATCCCACTTGCGTGCCATGCATGCAATCCAGAATGGTTATTTTAATAGCCAGGTATTCCCGATCATATTAACTGATGGCAAGGTGGTAACAGTAGATGAAGGCGTACGTATGCCGCCCAACCGTGATAAGATGGCATCCCTCCAACCTGTATTCAAGCCGGATGGAGTTGTTACAGCCGCTAATTCCAGCCAGATCAGCGATGGGTCAGCCGCATTAGTGCTGGCCTCTGCTAGAGCAGTCGGTGCACATAACCTGATACCCCTCGCGCGAATCGTTAGTCGCTATGTAATTGGCTCAGATCCGGTACTCATGCTAGACGGTCCCATCCCTGCGACCAGGGAAATTCTTAAACGTTCAGGTTTATCCTTGGACATGATGGATGTTATTGAGATCAACGAAGCCTTTGCGTCAGTTGTTTTAGGATGGGCAAAGGAAATTCAACCAGATATATCCAAAGTCAATCCGAATGGTGGTGCAATTGCGCTAGGACATCCCTTGGGTGCCACTGGTGCCATATTGATGACCAAATTGATTCATGAACTACAGCGAATCCAAGGGACTTATGGATTACAAACCATGTGCATAGGTCATGGTATGGCTACAGCATCAATTATTGAAAGAGTTTAATACTGAGACACCATCAAGCTCGTATGGCACATACCATTTTCCTTTCAATGGGTAGTAACCTTGGTGATCGTCTAACAAACCTACAGGATGCCATTCGGTCGCTACCTCCGAACATTCAACTATTATCTCAATCTCAAATTTATGAGACAGAGCCTTGGGGCTACACAGAACAACCAGCCTTTTTAAACCTTGTGATTAAAGCCAATACAGAATTACCTCCGAAAAATGTGCTCACTTTTATTAAGGATATTGAAGTGGCATTAGGACGCAAGGCAACCTTCCGCTTCGGTCCTCGCTTGATCGACCTGGATATTTTGCTGTATGATGACCTGGTATTAAACTCACCTGGTCTGACCATTCCCCATCCAAGGCTCACTGAACGCGGCTTCGTTCTTATTCCACTGGCAGAGTTAGCGCCCGATTTGATTCATCCTGTTACTAGGAAAACCATACAGCAATTGTTATCAACAATAGATACGACTGGTGTCAAGGTATTTCAGACCCAAAAATCTTGATTTGGAGTAAGAGTATGCCTTTCATCATCAAATCCGGTACTATCATCACGGCATCTGAAACTTACCAGGCTGATATCCTGGTCAATGGCGAGCAGATAGACACTATCGGGAAAGAACTGGACGTGGAGGGAGCAGATATCATCGATGCCTCAGGAAAACTTATAATGCCAGGTGGTGTGGATCCCCACACTCACTTCGATTTGCCTATGTTCGGCACGGTTTCTTCAGATGATCATTATACCGGTCATAAAGCAGCTGCGTTTGGTGGTACGACCACTGTCCTGGATTTCGTCCCATTGGATGAAAAATCGATATCGTCTAGCATTAAGACTTGGCAGAAAAAGGCTGCGGCTAAGGCGGCTATCGATTATGGTTTTCACATGAATATCACCCATTTCGATCAGCAACTGGCAGAAGAAATACCTCTATTACCTCAGTATGGGATTACATCGGTTAAAGTTTTTACTGCTTACAACAACCGGTTACGATTGCAAGATGGTGAGATTTTCCAGGTTCTGCGCCTGGCAAAAAAACTTGGCATACTCACCATGTTGCACGCTGAGGATGGGGATGTTATTGATATTCTCATCGCAGATGCATTGGCAAATGGACACACTACACCCGAATGGCATGCCCATACCCGGCCGGCTTGGGGTGCAGTGGAAGCAGCATTACGTGGATCTGCTTTGGCAGCTCAGGCAGATGCAGCCCTGTATATCGTCCATATGAATGTTGCAGGTGAAGTTGATCAACTTAAGTATGCCCGCGAGCATGGATTACAAGTGATGGGAGAGACTTGCCCACAATACTTGTTTTTTTCTGAGGATTTGTATAAACGTGAAGATGGATCAAAATGGGTTTGCTCTCCACCTCTGCGAACTCCCGCTGATCAGATCCGTTTATGGCAAGGTCTGGCAGATGGTACCCTTCAAACCATTGGCACTGACCATTGTCCATTTTTCTACGATGGAAGTATACCAATCATATATGAAAATCAACCGGTAGCCATTCCTGGCAAGGAATTGGGCAAGGATGATTTCACTAAAATCCCAAATGGACTGCCATGTGTTGGTGATCGACTACCCATCTTATGGACGTATGCCGTCCAATCAGGCAAGCTCTCTCCAAATCAGTTTGTTGCCCTTACGAGTACCAATCCAGCCAAAATATTCGGCTTGTATCCACGAAAAGGATCTTTATTACCTGGTTCAGATGCTGATATTGTGATTTGGGATCCAGACCGGAGAATCAGATATGGGATTGAGCATTCCCATCATCGTACCGATTACAATTTATTCGAAAATTGGGAATTGCTAGGCTTTCCTGAGAAAGTCTTTCTCCGTGGAGCATTAATCGTAGACGGAAATAATTGGTTAGGAAAAACTGGGATGGGTAAATTTCTCATTAGAAATCCAGGAACAAATTTATAAGCATCCCGTCTGGATCATATGCTCATCCTTCTCACAATATTGTTACTATTTATTATCCCGGTTGCCATGCTGATCCTTCACCTGGCACGACCAAAATTCAGCATTCAGGGATTTTTGGTTGTTTTTGCTGTCTTGGTCGGATGGTCATTGATATTCGCTGCGAGATTCGATGTTCCCCAAACGGTAACACTGCTTTATTGGCAGCCTGCTGACTTCTTTCCCATCTCCCCGTCTTTATTTGTTGATGATACCTCCTGGTATTTTTCTTTGGCGTTAATGTCCCTGGCGTTATCAGCAATTATTACCTCCATCGCTCAATTAGGCCAGAGTCGCAAACCTGACAACAAAAAAATTGAAGTTGTCGAAACGCAAAACCAGCCAGAGATAAATTCCTCCATTAATAGACCTGGATCAGGTGAAGCAAATAAATCCACCTCTAACTGGCAATCTTGGGCAGGAATTCTTATTGCATCTGGCATAGGCCTGGTCGCTGTAACAGCAGGTAATATGCTGACATTAATATTAGCATGGGCAGCTTTGGATTTTTATGAATTATTTTTCTTATTGGGACAGGAATTAAAAAGTAAATCTCGTGAACGGACCATCCTTGCGTTTTCAATACGTATGGCAGGCATCGGATTGATATTATTGGCAGCAATCATTCCGTGGTCGAAGGATATTTCTCTAACATTTACATCCACTGACTATTCGGTAGCCATTTATCTGATTCTTGCTGCTGTATTTCGCCTGGGCGTTCTTCCCCTACAACATCTTAACCATCAACACCTTACTCAACCGCGAGAGTTGGGTACAATTTTGCGGCTGGTGACTGCTGCATCAAGTCTCATTCTTGTTGTCAGAGTTGCGAATTATGGAGTTATCGGAGCAAAAACCCCAATTATATTGGCCTTTACCGCACTGTTCGGGGTATACGCGGGCATCCGGTGGCTAATATCATCCGATGAGCTAAAAGGACAATCGTATTGGGTGCTTGGAACTGCATCACTTGCGATTAGCATCAGCTATCCTGAAAATCCCTACTGCGAGTATCGCATGGAGTATGGCATGCCTTCTATCTGGTGGGTTAGTATTCTCCATGTCCATGCGTCATAAGAATCTGGTGCCAATTGCCTTTCTCGGAATCTTTGCTTTCTCTGCTCTTCCTTTCAGCCCCACATGGCTGGGAACAGATCTATTCAAATATTCAGATTCGCCTTCAAGTATTGTGACGCCGATAATATTCTATATAATATCAATCGCCCTTTTGCTTACCCTTTCCCTATTCCTCGCTGGTTTCATCCGGAATGTTCTGCGAGGTATCTTTCCTGCTGAAGAGCAATCGGGATTTCATATTGAACGATGGGTCTGGTTTTTATTCCCTATCGGGATTATTTTTATTTCTGTGACCCATTTTCTTATTGGCTTTATGCTCTACCCAAAACTGGATGAAGTTCCAATAACGGGTTGGATCATGGGCTTCGTCGCAGTAATCATTTCATGTCTTATCTGGTATCTATATACACGTTACTTCCAAGGCACTTCTCTCGGAAATCAACCAACCGAACCATTAACAGATAACAAATCTTTATCCCTTGCATCGCCCAATCGCATATTTTGGAAGTTATTCAGAGAAACTTCAAGATTTACCACTCTTATTTCATCAATCTTAGAAGGAGATGGAGGAATCCTTTGGGCATTTGTTCTATTTGCTTTGATCTTCGTTTTTTTACAAAGGTAAAACTCGCCAATGTTTCCTGATCTGCTTGTCTTTGTTGCAGTAGTATTGGTGAGCCTAACATCAATATTTATTCTGGTCAGCCAGGATTGGCGCTATTGTATAGTTGCCTTGGCTTTGCAGTATATTGGTGTATTTCTCTTAGTCTCTGCATCCTGGTCAGTAGAAATGGCAGTAGTAAAAATTGTAGCTGGATGGATGGCTTGTGCAATTCTCAGAATTGCCATGGCTGCTGGATCTGAGATTTGGCGTAGCCCGCTGCAAACAATAAAATTTGGCCCAGTATTCAGGATTATGGCAGCGGCAATTATCATGCTAGCAATTACATCGCTGGTTCTCAGCTCAGAGAGCTGGCTTTCAATGATAAGTATCCCACTCCGCTGGGGTAGCTTCATACTAATTAGTATCGGACTGTTGCAGCTGAGTCTTTCATCACACCCTTTGCGAGTTACAATCGGTTTACTGACTGCCTTATCCGGTTTCGAGATAATTTATGCTGTTGTTGAAGGTTCCATATTGGTTGCAGGATTAATGGCAGGTGTCAATCTTGGTCTCGCTCTTGTCGGAGCATATTTATTGATCGTACCCACCATGGAGTCCTCGCAATGAGCTCACCAATTATTTGGATTGTGTTCCCAATTATTCTTGGTGTGATTTTATATTCCATTCGTCGTTTTTACCGGCTTTCTGTCACGATTGGTACAATCATGATGTTTTTTTTGGCTGGATTAGCCTGGATGCTGCCAATAAACGAGATTATTCAGGTTGGTCCTTGGTCTTTTAATATTAGTGACACATTGTTAGTATTAGGCCGCCAGTTAATATTGAGCAACACAGATCGTCCCTTGCTGGTGATAATATATCTCCTGGCAAGTTTTTGGTTCGCTGTGGTCTTTGTAACCCAATCTGGGCGAATGTTCATACCTTTGGGTATGGTGCTTATCGCATTATTAACCGCAGCATTGGCAGTCGAGCCTTTCCTCTATGCTGCCTTGATCCTGGAGCTAGCTGTTTTAATTTGTGTTCCCATCTTGGTCCAACCTGGTTCTACTCCGGGTAAGGGCGTGCTCCGCTTTTTAGTCTTCCAGACTTTCGGCGTTCCCTTTATATTATTCTCTGGCTGGCTGCTCGCTGGTGTGGAAGCCAGTCCAGAGGAATTAAACCTGGTTACTCGAGCATCACTTTCACTTGCATTCGGCTTTGTCTTTTTATTAGCAATATTCCCTTTCCACACCTGGATCCCCATGCTATCAGCGGAAAATCACCCTTATACCGTTGCATTTATCCTGGTCATCTTGCCTTGGATGGTCACGCTCTTTGCGCTTGGATTCTTGGATAGCTACACCTGGTTGCGTAACTCAGAAGCTATTATGAACTTATTGCAGCTAAGTGGCGCGATCATGGTATTTGTTGGAGGTGTCTGGTCTGTTTTCCAACGTCATCTCGGACGGGTAATGGGATATGCCTGTATGACAGGCATCGGAGCATCTTTGTTAGCAATCACAATACCGTCAGGCGTACAATTATTTTTTATGATGCTTCTACCATATACGCTAGCAATTGGACTTTGGGCTCTTGGGTTATCATCAATATACAATGAACAAACGCAATCTAGCCTTGATCCTTTGGATTTCAAGTCTGTAAAAGGCATTGCTAGGCGCATGCCGATAGCCTCGCTCAGCTTGATCTTAAGCTGTTTTTCAGTAGCCGGAATGCCATTATTAGCGGGTTTTCCAGTTCATTTACCACTCTGGAGAGGTTTGGCAACCTCTACCCAAATCGTTACCGTTTTTTCGCTCTTGGGGAGCTTTGGCTTATTTTGTAGTGGTGTTCGAATGATGGCAGTGATGACAATGGGGGAAAATGAAAATAGTTGGAGCATTAAAGAAAATCGAGCAACGCTTTTTTTTCTTTCTACTGGATTAATCCTTTTATTTTTGGTAGGATTATTTCCACAATGGTTCCTTCCTCCACTTGCTGATGCCGCTCAGGTTTTTACGCACCTGGGTACCTGGCAACTGCCATAAATCTACCTCATGCTATAATCTCTTAGTCTGGATCTCCACAAATACTGGGGTGATTCTTTTTTTTGTTTTGTTAGGTATATATTAGGAGTCTAAATGGATATTGAACAGTTACAAAAACGTATTCAATGGGTTGAAGAGGATCGCCGGAAAGAAAAAGACACAATCGCCTTGCTTGATAATAGATTAACTGCTTTGGAGGGTAACCTTGGAGCATTATTACAACAAGGTAAGGATTTAAGTAGCGAAATCACTCGCTTGTCAGCCATTCTTAACCGCATGGATCAGTATGATCAGGCGTTGACCAGAGCTCGGGTAGAAAGCAAACAAGCCATGGATGACTTGGACAAGACCATCAAGATGCGTTTCGATGAATCAGAGAAATTCCGTTTATCCGAATCCAGGTCCTTTGAAAACAACGTTTTTGAATTGCAAAAGCAGCTAGAAATAATTCCAAAATTAGATAAAAACATCCAGGCACGCATCGATGTCGAGATCGCAATCCGACGATCTTTGGACGAATTGCGAAATAAAATTGATTCAATTCGTATTGAAGAAGAAGAATATACGCGCACAGTACGATTGCTTGAAGATGGTCGTCGGCAGGATGCCAAAAGAATTGTTGACTTGCAAGGTGAAGTCAACGCCCTTCGAAAACGCATGGATGATCAAAGAGGGCAGACAGAACTTATCAACACAAATCTACATAAATTGGATAATCGAATAACCGAAGTTGTCACGATTGAAGGTGAACGCCGTGAAATAATGACAAATTTTCTTGATAAACAAGCTGTTACGCAAGTCGATCGGGAACGCACCTGGAAGGAATGGCAGTCACGATTTGACACGATAGAAAAACAAGCAGTGGACATAGAATCCGAATTGGTTAATCTTGACACAACGCATCGCGAGGTAAAACGCACTCAAACGTCATTGGAAGAGTTAACCCAACGGGTAGAACGGCGTATTACTGAGATTACCGAGATTCAACGTCTTTCTGAGGATCGTTTCAGGCAAGAATGGGTTACGTTCAAAGGAGATGATCAGAAACGCTGGACAAATTACACCCTGACGCAGGAAGAGCAACGAAATGAAGCCATCCGTCAGTATGATAAACTCGCAGAACAGACAACTCATCTTGAAGATGGGCTACAGGAAGTGAATGATATGCTCCAGCAAGCAAATGAATTGGTAGAAAAGCGCCTGCAAACAATCCTGGCAATCGCTCATGAATGGGTAACCACATACGAAAGGACAATGGGACATAGTCGTTAACGCATATGCATGTCATCGGTACTGCGGGACACGTAGATCACGGTAAATCCACCCTCGTTCAAGCATTAACTGGCACTCATCCCGATCGCCTCAAAGAAGAGCGTGAGCGGGAAATGACGATAGATTTAGGATTTGCTTGGTTGACCCTCGCCTCTGGAGAGGAAGTTGGCATAGTGGATGTGCCGGGTCATCGTGATTTCATCGAAAATATGCTTGCTGGCATTGGTGGAATAGACGCTGCATTGTTTGTCATCGCAGCTGATGAAGGAATAATGCCGCAGACTAAAGAACACCTAGCTATTTTGGACATTTTGCAAGTCCAGGGTGGTGTCATAGCACTGACAAAAGTGGATCTGATCAGCGACCCAGAATGGCTGGACTTGGTAGAGGATGATATTCGCTCCGCATTAATGACCACCGTTCTAAAAACGGCACCCATTATTAGAAGTCTCATCAAAAACCCATCAAGGAATACCTGATTTATTAAACTCATTAAGTGATTGCTTGGAAAACTGCCCTCCCAGACCAGACCTTGGTCGACCACGCCTTCCGGTAGACAGGGTATTTACCATGCCTGGGTTTGGTACGGTGATCACGGGCACTCTTAGCGATGGAAGCCTGCATGTAGGTGATGAAGTCGAAATCCTTCCATCCGGATTGCATACTCGAATACGTGGTTTGCAAACCCACAAGCGAAAGGAAGCTACAGCAATTCCTGGAAGCCGTACGGCTGTGAATATATCTGGAGTTAATATCGATGAAGTGAAGCGAGGAGATATAATTGCGTATCCTGGTAGTTACAAACCCAGCCAGCGAATTGATGTGCGCTTTCACTTGCTCCCTGATGTCTCACATGCAGTAAAACATGATGCAAATGTAAAGCTGTTCCTTGGAGCGGCAGAGATTTCATCAAGAGTGCGGTTATTAGGTAGTGAAGAGCTTTTACCCGGCGATGATGGATGGTTGCAGCTTGAGCTTGAACAACCTATCGTCGCTGTTCGTGGCGATCGTTATATCCTTCGCAGGCCATCTCCAGGTGAAACCCTGGGCGGTGGGATAGTTGTCGACCCGCACCCTAAAAAGAGACATAAACGCTTCTCAGTAGAAGAGCTAGCTAAATTAGATACCCTTGCGCGCGGTACACCTGCCGAAATTTTATTTCAAGCATTGCTATCATTGGGAACCGGTTCGCTTCAAGATGTCATTCTTCGCTCAAACCTTGACCAAAATACTGGCAATCTCACTGTCCAGGAGTTAATTACTTCAGGACAGTTTATTGTGTTGGAAAAAGATGAGCAGGGTTCAATTGCATCTTCAACATTATTAACAACTAAATCAAATTGGGACCAGATCTTGCGCAAGATGGCTCAAGAAGTAGACGAATATCATCACAAATACCCTTTACGCCGGGGAATTTCGCGTGAAGAACTGAAATCTAAGCTAAAATTTTCCACTCGCCTATATAATGCGGCATTACGGAGAATTGTTTCTACAGGTGAACTGCAAGAGAACGGAACAACGATCCAGCGAGAAGGGTTCACCATCCAGTTCACCCCTCAACAACAGCGTTCCGTGGATGGATTATTAGCTCGTTTCAGTGCTGCCCCATTCTCCCCACCAACATTAAAAGAATGCCTGGCTGAAGTTGGTGATGAGATTTACAATGCCATGGTCGAATTGGAATTAGTGATCCCTATTCCCCCTGATGTGGTATTTCAAAAGCAGGATTACGACCTGATGGTTTCTGATATTATCGATTTACTCAAATCCAGGGGAACAATTACTGCAGCAGAAGTACGTGATCACTTTGGCACCAGTCGTCGTTATGTGCTTGCCCTGTTGGAGCATCTGGATACCAGGGGAATTACCGAGCGTGAAGGTGATGTTCGCCGTCTTAAAAAAGTAAATAATCTTCTCGATCTTATAGCTTTTGGCCGTCATCCCAAATAGGCTTCAATATCTAAAGTTTTAAATAAACGCTCTTTGATATCTCCTGGAAGGTTTTCATCTTCGGAGGTCATATGATAGATGTCAACGGTTTTTCGCAGTGTATCCACAACGATTCGGCAATCTTCACAATCCTTCATATGGGTATCAATCACACTGCATAGTTCTTTACTCAGCTCCCCATCAACATAATCCGACAGGGATCCCAGCAGCTTCCGGCAATTTTTATGATCGTGATTATTCTTGTTCTGACTCATTTTTTCTTACCCTTTTATAATTGATGGAAATCCTCTGTTTTACTCTAATTGAAGATTTCTGTAGATTGTTTTCCTCGAGATTCATGTATGATACTTACACGTTCCCCAAAATAACTAGAAAGTTCCTCCCTTAATCGTAAACGTGCTCGTGATAAGCGGGTTTTAACTGCAGTATCAGTCAATCCTAAAACCTCTGCAACCTCATGCGTCGATAAATCGCTTATATCTCGTAATAAAAAGACTACCCTCAAGGTATCGGGTAATGTTTGGACGGCAGCATTAAGTCTTTCTCTTGTCTCATCAGATAAAAATTCATTTTCTGGTAAACAACACCAATCAATGATTTGTATTGGTTCTTGCTCACCCTCTTCTGTATCTATGGGCTCATCGATGGATAAAAAATCTGGCTGTTTACGCCGCAAGATCATTAATGCTTCATTAGTTGCTATCCTGAATAGCCATGTCGATATTTTCGAGCGCCCATCGAATGACTTAAAGTCCTCGATATGCCTTAATAAATGTCTCTTGCAAAACATCTTCCGCATCCAGCTGATTGTTCAGCATTTTTATCGCCAGTCGATATATGTTATTCGAATATGCTTCAACGACACGAGAGAATTCCTCATGGTTACCTGCGTGTAATAACTCTAAAGAAAATCCTTCTGCCTCGACTTTATTTTCAATATCAGTCATCATTTAGATGCACCTTGAGCAGTATTGTTGCAATCACAACCTGACAATAAAATAATTATTAGATGAATTTTATTATAGCCAATTGAGTATAACCGATAAAAGTTTACTTAATCATGTTATAGAAATCATAGTGATAAAATTCAGCTTTATCGATATATAAGCGAATGATTCCATTTTCTGATTATTATCTTTCTTGTGTATTCTGTTTTTTTCCAGGTAAAATTGATCATGACAATGGATAATTTAAATTCATCGCTGATACCATTTTTTTCACCTCGTGGCATCGCTGTAATTGGTGCATCCACCGACCCATATAAGCTTGGTTATGGCCTGGCAAGGAATCTGGTCCAATGTAACTATCAAGGGGCAATTCATTTTATTAATCCAAAAGGTGGTAACTTGCTTGGGCACCCGATGTATCCCTCGGTATTAGACCTGCCAGACCCGGTTGATTTGGCCATTGTTTTAATTCCAGCTGCAGGTGTCTTGGATGTGATTAAAGAATGTGCTGCTCGAGGTATCCATGCAGTTATCGTCGCCTCAGGAGGATTTCGAGAGACCGGAAATGCTGGCATTGAGATGGAACGAGATCTCATGCAGATTGCCAGGCATTATGGAATCCGGATATTAGGACCAAACTGCATCGGCTTGCTTGATACTCACCTACCGTTGGATGCCACCTTCTTGCCTCCGCCTGGTCCACCCCCCGGTGATGTTGCCTTCATCTCGCACTCAGGAGCCATTTGTGCCGCAGTCATCGATTGGGCTCGTGGTCAAGGATTTGGACTCTCTCGCCTGGTCAGCTTGGGGAATCAAGCAGATGTGAACGAGACTGATGTTCTCGCCCATGTTGCTAATGACCACTTCACGCGGGTACTAACCTTATACTTGGAAGGTGTAAGTGATGGACCACGCTTTGTAAAAGAAGCGCGCAAAATCACACACCGGAAACCTATCGTTGCTTTAAAAGTAGGACGTTATCCAAGCGGGCAGCGGGCAGCAGCATCTCATACTGGCGCTCTCGCTGGACAGGAAAGTGCGTTCAATGCTGCCTTCCGCAGGGCTGGGGTTATTCGTGCCGATACAAGTGAGGAGCTTTTCGATTGGGCACGTGCTTTAGCCTGGTGCCCGCTTCCAAAGGGTCGTGCGATTGCCATTTTAACCAGCGCTGGCGGCCCTGGAGTAACAGCTGCAGATGCATTAGAGATGAATGGGATGTGTTTGGCAGTGTTATCTCAAGAAACAAGGGCAAAATTAGGACTAATACTTCCACCTGCTGCAAGCTTGAATAATCCTGTCGATATGCTTGCCTCGGCATCACCAGAGCAGTTTGCTGCCTGCCTTAAAATCTTGTTGGCAGACCAGGGTGTTAATGGTGTCCTTGTTGTCACCCCTCCACCTCCCATGCATACCGCCGGAGCGGTTGCAAAGACCATGATCCCGGTCATTCATAACTCTGATAAACCTGTTACGATCGCATTAATGGGTGAAAGGTTGATCCAGGAAGCTGTTGAACATTTTCGCGCTGCGCGAGTGCCAGAATATCGTTTCCCAGAACGTGCTGCTTCTGCCCTAGCTGTTCTTGCCCAACGCGCAGAGTACTTAAACGAAGAACTCAATTCAAAAACCGATAAAGTTGATGTTGATAAAGTTTCTGTTGAGAAATTCTTTAAATCTCACAACCTGACCTCTGGTTTTTTGAATGCCGAAAATATCTCTTTCATCCTACGCGCTTACCATCTCCCTGACGTTCCATTACGCCTGGCAACAACATCTGTAGAAGCGGTTAATTTTGCCCAAGAATTAGGCTTCCCGGTTGTTATGAAAATCGCATCACCCGATATCTCCCATAAATCCGATATGGGTGGTGTGATGCTTAATTTGGTTGATATCGAAGCTGTATCTATTGCTTACGCAAAGATTATCGCTAATGGATATGAGGCATATCCGCACGCAGTTATCAATGGTGTCTACGTCCAGCGAATGATCTCAGCCGGACAGGAAGTTATCATGGGTGCCATTCAGGATGCGCAATTTGGTCCCATGGTAATGTTCGGTTCTGGAGGTGTGGAGGTGGAAGGGTTGAAAGATGTTGCCTTCGCCCTGGCACCAGTGACCAATCAAGATGCAGAATGGATGCTGGAGAATACATGGGCTGGACGTCGGTTGAGAGGTTTCCGACACTTGCCGCCAGCTGATCGGGAGACTGTATTGGATACAATTAAACGATCTGGGGCAGCTAGCCGCAGATTTTCCTCAACTCGCTGAGATTGAAATCAATCCATTGCGGGTTTTCCCATCTTCGCAGGGTGTAGCTGCATTAGATGTGCGGGTGAGGCTGGCTTAAAAGCTGCTTGAATTTTTTGGATTGATCTATACCTTTATAACATCTGAATAAGATCAACTAAAATTCCTAATCCCTGGCCGATGGGAGGAATATCGATGTATTCACTTTTTGTATGTGCTCCCCCTCCTGTGGTCAATCCGATGCAAATGGCTGGGAAACCACGACTGATAGGTATATTGGCATCCGTTGAACCAACATTCAACATTGGATTGATACCATTCTGAAAATGGCATTCAGTTGCTAGTCTAACCAATGGATGCTCAGAGGATATTTCCCCTGCTGGTCGTTCTCCAATCACCTCTGCACCAATATAAACCTCTTCCCCAGCCTTTAGGTTTTCGACTGATACTAACTCTTCAACCTGTTTGGAAACCATATCCAACACACTTGGACTCAGCGACCGTAAATCAAGCTGAAGGCTAGCTTCTGCTGCGATCGTATTGATCGATGTGCCACCCGTTATCACTCCAACGTTATACGATGTTCTAGGATCTGTTGGAATATCAAGATTTTTGATTTTAACAACTAAATCTGCCAAAACATGGATCGCTGATGGGCTGCCGTAATCCAACCACGAGTGTCCTCCCTTCGTATGCACATTTATCTGATACCTTTTCACACCCAATGCACGATGGTAAATACATCCTAACGACATCCCTTCGAGAATTATATATGCACTAACATCTTTCCCAAATCGGTTTACCACCGCTTTCATCCCATTCAAATTTCCGAGACCTTCTTCAGCGACATTTGCTACAAACCAAACATCTCTTAATAAGGGCAGTCTTCGGTTTTTCTGACAGCGGTTATCGCCCAGTGCCCAATACAACCCAAGTAATCCCGCTAATCCTAGGGAATTATCTCCTATACCTGGTCCAGCGATCTTCTCTTGTGTCCGTGAAATGGACAGATCTGTACCTCGAGGAAATACTGTATCTAAATGAGCCGAGATAACCAAGGGAGGCTTCCCACCCTGACCTTTTATATGAGCACAAACATTACCCAACGGATCTACTTCGACATCCTTCATCCCCTGCTCGTGGAAAGTCTTGGCTATAAATTCTGCTCGCTGATGTTCATCAAATGTTGGTGCGGCTATCTGTTGGATATTTACTGTCAGATTTATTACTCGTTCAATAATCTTCGGATCGATTATCAAGTTTATACCTTTCGAACACCCTCTTTTAAAGCATCCAATCTGGCTTGTGCAAGTCCGGGTAATGCATCCAAAGCATAAAATGCACCACTCCCTTCAATAGTCAACGATGCAGATATTCCACCAAATAAAGCTGCCTGTAGTGGTTCATATGTCCGTCGGTAACCAGCAATAAAACCCCCACAGAATGAATCACCTGCTCCAGTTGGATCAATTACTTTCGCTGGATATGCTGAGATTTCCCAATGGTTTCTTGTAGCGCGATCATAAAGGTATTGACCACGTTCACCCCTCTTAACGACTACAATTTCACAGCCATAATTAGATACGGCTTCCATCATTTGCCACAAGTCTGTGCTCCTGCCTTGAAAAAGAGTTCGCATCTCTTCCTCATTTGGGAGAAATGCAGTCAGGCCGCTAACCAATGCAGGAATATCATCCCAAAATGTGGGAGTCATCGTACCTCCGGATGGATCCAGAGTGACGGTTGTACATCCATTCTGCCTCAACACAGCTGGCAGTAAAGTATGCGTGAGGAAATCGATCGGGCAAATATGTGCTGCCGTGGCGTCCAGATATTCAGCAGGGATATCCGACTGGCGTAGCGAAGTTTCAGTTAATTGTGTCCGACTATCATAAGTGCTTCTCGAACTAGGGTAGTTTAATAATGCCTTTGGAAATGGCTGTTTTAGCCGCTGTGAAATGTGCTGCAGGGTCTTCATGAAGGCGAGTAAACATATCTGGATATACATAAAAAGAACGCAGGTCAACCGCTCCAGGAAGCACACGTATACCCCGAATATCATATCCACGCGTTTTAAATAGACTGAGCCACTCGCGTGGATAATCCTCACCTACCCTTGCCACTAACCCAGCTTGATGCGTTGGTTCCCACACCCCAAAACCAGCTGCAGTGTAGATTAAATTCCCGCCAGGGACGTCCACCAAAGCTTTCCCATCCGGGATAAGCGCAAAATCACGTTTTAATTGCCCTGCAATGATGTATCTTAGACTTGTTCCTGCCATGGTTTTAATGCTTATTGATTTATATTTCTCTATTGGATCGGTGTGAAAATCAAAACCACTGCTTGGGTATTATTTTTACTTGGTCGCATTTATCTGACTTCCTGCATCAGCACATGTACAAGCTACAATTGTATTGCCTTCCTTTGTCAGTGTCCCTGCATATTCGGTGGATCCCTCATGGACTACCCAGCCTTCAAGGTCAAAAGGAACATCCCAATCTGCTAAGATCCATTCTCCATTATATAATCTAGCAATATGTACATGCGTTCCTGTAGTCCGTCCCCCTTCGCATGATGGGTGACCGATATGATCTCCAGTCTGTAAGGCTTTCCCCTCCGGTACTCTATCTTTCGTCTCAATGTGAAAATAAAAGACCACCCAACCTGTGCGTTCGTCACCATCTCCATCTAAGTCAAGGACAACTGCACCTGGTTCAGATCGTGTTATCACGCCAGGTGCTACAGCAGTCACCCATTCACTCGATGGTGTACATCCACTGGATAATGCCCCTGGTGCAAAATCGATCGCGGCTAATGGTTCGCCGACACCAAATCCAGTATGTGGACCTCCAGTATATGCCCAGGTTAATCCAGGTAAAAATGGTAAATTAAAGCTTGGTTGAATCAGGCTGCCCGGAATATGGGGATTTACAGATTTCCAGGGATCACCAAAATATTTGGCATATGTAGAGGCTAATCCATCGTGTGCAATTGCACGTGCATACTGATCGCCATCAATGATCCGCGAAAAATAGTACTGAAGTGCCACAGAGGCTGCGTTTTGCCATGGATCAGGTCGTTCTTGTGTACCATCCAGGTGATCATACTCAACCAGGTTGCCGTTCCGCCAGGAGTAGTAGCCGTTATTCAATAAATTTGCTGCCCAAACCAATTGTAAATATAATCCTTTATGCTGCCAGTCATGATAACCAAGTGGATACTGGCGTGACTCTTCAGGTAATACAGGCACAGACAATGCCCCTGCTTGATATTCAAGCATCGTTAACAGTAATTGTGGGCTGATGCTAAAATTCTTAGCCACGTGATCGATAATTTCGGCTCCACTCCGATTATCTTCGAATGCATATTCTTCGAATCCATTTAGCCATCCAGGCTGCCCAGATACAAAGGAACCGGTATTAAAATCAATTTGAGCCGGGCCATTGATAAATAAGCTATCGGGGATAATTTGATATTGTGACCCCCAGAATGGCATGTAATAGATAGGGATTTTCATTGGCATTCCCGGAGGCATGGTCGTTGCATCCGTGGGAATAAAATTATTCACTGAGAGGATTTCTTCCACGGTTGTGTTAAAGTGTAAGGCTATACTCTTCAATGTATCCCCAGTTTGGGCAGTATAATCCACCAGCTCGCCAGGCGAATATTGTGGACGGGTAGGTAGTGGGGTTGTAGTTATTACTGATTGATTCATATCAGCATTTTGAGTTAAAGCTTGTGTTGGCTAACTCCCCAATACTAGAGTTTTGTTCCTGGATCGATGCGCTTCGGCAGGCAGTTAAGATTACAGACATAATACTCAACCCGAGAGCGATTTTGACCCAATTATTAATCCTTAAATTATCCATCTGGAAAAACTTTGATCTTGCTTAATTCCCATCGTATCCCTAAGGATTATCCCGCATTCTGTACAATATTTGACTCACTTTCACCATAAACACTTGAAGTAACCGTATCCGTCCCTCTGGTCATGGTTCCATAATAGGGTGCACTACCAGCGTGGACAATCCAATCACTTAATTCAAATGGAAGGGGACCATCTGCAGATATCCATTCACCATTGTATTTTCGGGCAACATGGACATGGGTCCCCGTAGCTATTCCACCTTCACAGGATGGGTGACCTAAGAGGTCGCTGGTTTCAACCCAATCACCGACATCCACACGTTTATCATCAATATGAAGATATAAGATATTCCAGCCAGTTTGCTCGTTCCCGTCCCCATCCAGGTCCTCAACAATCGCACCATGATTAGCTCGCACAATTAATCCGGGTGCAGCTGCCACAATCCAGGCATTTGATGGTACGCATCCAGATTCTGTACTCCCGGGTGCAAAGTCAATTGCAGCTCTGGAACCATCCCTTTCCCATGCCCCATGCGGTCCCCCTGTATAGCTCCATAGCTGCCCTATCAGAAATGGAAGGACCAATTTCGGCTGTTCTAGATTGGGAGGATATAAAGGCTCAACATCCATCGCTCTTAGCCATGAATTATTAAACATCTTATCATAAAGAGCTGAAAAACCATTATTAGCATCAAGAGCCCCCAACCAGCCGGGTGTATCATACACCTGAGCGAAATAATATTGCAGAGCTACTGTACCACTGTTCAAATCTGGTGCCAGTCGGGCAGTAATCCCATCTGAAAATTGGATATCCGTTTTCCAACCTTCCCTCCAACCATAATATCCGTTGGATAACTGGTTAACCGCCCAAACAAGCTGTGCGTATAATCCCTTTGTAGATAAATCCACTTTTCCCAGTGGGTAATCCTCTTGCATTGGATTAGATGGTTGTCCATTTACCCACCCACTTTGATATTCTAATAACCCCAGCAGTAATCTCGGATTTATTGAATTTTCCAGGGCAATACGTTCAATGATATCGGCGCCTGAGGTCCATTGGGTGCTGCCCAACCATTCTTTATAAGTGCTCAGGTAACCACCTGCATCATTAACATAGGCTTCAACGTCAAAATCAATTGCTGATGGAGAATAAACAAGTTCGCTATCGGGGATTAATTTTGCTGAGCTTGTGGTATTCACCAATTTATGCGGGATGATCAATAAAGTATTGGGGTTCAATAATCCAGTTGAGGGAAGAGAGCCGGCTGGTGAGTTAATCTCTTCAGCATCAACGCCAAAGCGAGTGGCTACCACGGGAAGTGTATCTCCAGCCTGTGTGTAATAAAGCAAGGGTGCACTGTCGACCGGTACGGATTGAGGTGTCGGAACATCGGTCGATATCGGTAGGATGCCAGAGATTGGAGGATCACCAGTCTCTGTAGGCATCGGCCGATCGGTTGGGAAGATCAAGGATGGTGTGGGTGAAAAAAATATTGAACCATTTGGTGCATTAAAAAGCGGGTCATTCTGGTCAAGCACACCTATGGCACAAGAGAGCGTGACAAAAGCCACAACCAATCCACTTATGATTGCTTTGTGAAAGCTAATTGAAGTACTCTGCCTATCTGTGGATTGTGTTTTCTGGGTAGAAACCTTCCCAAGCTTCAACCAATTCTCCATTTCGCTCTAAAAACCCATCGTATTCTATGCCATTTCCACTGGATACCCATCCATCCATAACAAATGGATGTCCTAATTCTTCCTGGTTTTGATCAGCTGGAATCCATTCACCATTATAACGCCTTGCCAGATGGGTATGAGTTCCTGTTGAGTATCCGCCTTCACAAGATGGATGCCCAATCCTCTCTCCAGCCTTCAGATAAGTATCTGGCTGAACCCGATCACGACCTTCTATGTGCATGTATAAAACGACCCAACCAGTTCCTTCATTTCCATCATTATCCAGGTCTTGGATCACCCTACCCTGGTCCGAACGTGTTATCAATCCATCTGCAACCGCTACGACCCATAAATCACTTGGGATACATCCAAGGCCTTCACCGCCTGGAGCGAAATCAAGGCCAGCCCAAGCAGATCCGTCACCCCAACCGCCATGTGGTCCTCCGGTAAATGCCCAATCTACATTTTGTTCAAAGGGTAATTGCATCGTTGGTTGTTCATTATCCGTTGGAATAAGTGGTTCAATCGCATAATCAAACGGATGACCAAATAAACCACTATAAGTATTGAATAATCCATCCATGGAAACAGCATGATCCCACCCTGAACGGTCATATAGCATGGCAAATAACTGTTGCACTCCAGCAGTTCCGGCATTTATCGATGCATCTATCGGTATGATAGTTCCATTGTATAAAAGCCAACCGCCAACGCCATTAACCTTCCATAAATAATAACCTCGGTTGAGGTTATTGGCTGCCCATGCTAGCTGTAGATACAATCCTTTACGCCAGCTGTCCTTGTTTCCGATTGGGAAGTCCCTCTGATCCTGAGATGGGTATGCCTGGGTTACCCAGTCGCTTTGGTATTCTAGAACTGCCAACAATAACCTGGGGTTTACAGAATAATCTTGTGCTACTAGCTGTACTATCTCAGGACCTGTGAGCGTTCTACCTTCCACTTCTTCACTATATCGACTTAAATAGCTATCGTACTGCTCTACAAACTTCTTCACATCAAAGCTTTGCGCAAAAGGTCCGTAAACAAGTTCCGAGTCAGGAATAACCTTAAAATTCGAGCCAGGCTCACCTGGGATGGGGGCTGGGATGACAAGTTCTTGACCGACTTCAAGTAAGTCGGGGTCCGGAATTTGATTTGCTGCCAACAACATTGGAACATTTATTTTATACAGTACAGCAATTTTTCCCAGGCTATCCCCTCTTTGAATAATATATAGATCTTCTTCACTCCGAATTTCTGGTAGTACGCGTGTGGTATCTGGGGTTGGGGTTAAGATTGTAGGATCAGCGGGATTCCTTACGTTAGGTAGAAAAGCCCTCGTTGTAGGGGTAGGCACCGGAGGTGGTGTCGAACTATCAACAGGTTGATTGTATACAATCGTAGGAATTGTCAGCGGCTGGCCTGATTGACGGCATGACAAAATTATAAATAATACCAATAAAAGTAAACAGAACTTTTTCATTCGTGGATAGAGCATTGATTCTTCTCACGCATTCTACCGTGAAGGACATTTCAAGTCAACAACGGTTTCATGATAATGGATTGATCGAATACACATAAATGAACTTCATCCACCTGCAAGGGTATAATTATGATATTCCAATCGGTTGAGGATAATTATGAATAAACCCATATTAGAATGTATCCCAAATTTTTCTGAAGCGCGCCGTCCTGACGTTGTTGAAGCGATCATGAGTGCGATAACATCTGTGGAAGGTGTCACTTTATTAGACCGGCATTCCGATTTAGACCACAACCGTACAGTTTTAACATTCGTTGGCCATCCAGAAGGAGTGGAGGAAGCTGCCTTTCGTTCTATTAAAAAAGCATCTGAGCTGATTGATCTCGACCACCATACAGGATCGCATCCCCGGATAGGCGCAACAGATGTGGTCCCATTCGTACCCATCTCCGGATTATCGATGCAAGATTCTGTCCAAATTGCCCATCATCTGGGGAAAAGAGTCGGAGATGAGCTCAACATTCCTGTCTATCTTTATGAGGAAGCAGCTATACGCCCGGAGTGCACAAACCTGGAAGACATCCGCCGAGGGCAGTATGAAACGCTAAAACAGGAAATAGGGAAGAACCCTGAGCGTGACCCTGATTTTGGACCCTTTCAGGTTGGCCCTGCTGGGGCTACTGTCATTGGCGCACGTCAGCCTCTGATTGCCTATAACGTCTATCTAACCACGGATGATATTTCCATCGCTAAAAAGATCGCCAGAACAATTCGTTTCTCTTCGGGTGGTTTACGCTTTGTTAAAGCCCTGGGGATGCTTGTGGAAGGAAGAGCCCAAATATCAATGAATCTTACCAACTACCGTAAGACCTCCCTTCCCCTGGTTGTTGAGACTATCCGGCGTGAAGCATCCCGATATGGGGTCATGATTCACCATGCTGAGCTTGTTGGTCTGATTCCACAGGAAGCCTTGGTGGATGCTGCTATCTGGTATTTGCAGCTTGACCAGTTCACGCCTGAACAAATCCTGGAGCAAAAGTTGTACACAGTGCAGCAAGCATCGCTCAGCATCATCTGATGAAGGGTTCGAATTTGCAACAGACTTTCTTGATGCATTGGCGGAAGGAAATGCCACTCCAGGTGGAGGTTCAGCTGCCGCTTATTCAGGGGCTGCTGCCGCAAGTTTAATTTCCATGGTCGCTCGATTAACCATTGGCAAGAAAAAGTATGCAGATGTGGAAAACACTATGCAAACTGTTCTCACCCAGGCTGAGTCTTTACGAAATGATCTCACCCTTGCAATCCAGCAGGATGCTGCTGCTTTTGAGAATGTTATGATGGCATATAAATTACCCAGGGGTTCATCCAAGGAACAGGAATTGCGCCAAAAGGCTATCGAACAAGCCACTCTTCTGGCAACCCAGTCTCCAATGGGTGTTGCTCATAGAGCATACCGGGTTCTCGAATTGGCAGAGCAGGTAATCAAATACGGGAACACCTCTGCGTTAAGCGATGCGGCTACTGCCTCAGCATTAGCACAGGCAGCATTCATGGGTGCAGGCTATAACATCCGCATCAACGCAAAGGCGCTCCCTTCAACACTTGCTCGTCAATTAATAACTGAGTTCGCAGATCTAGAGAAGCTGGTTGAAAAAATAGAATCACGGATACAGAAAATCTTGCGTGAGCGAGGCCTGTAGTCGATGATTTTAAAGCCTTGCACCACTCACAGGGGTTCGTTATTATTTAAAACAAAAGACCAAATCAGGAACATTTTTATTATCTTTATCTGCATCATTTTTGTTAGCTGCGGACAAGTTACCTCCACCTCAACACGAAACCCAAATCAAACGATTATTGCGGAGTCCCCTGTTCCAATAACAGTAACAAATTCTGCAACGGAAACCATACAACCGCTGCCTTCTGCATCACCTACCCAACCTATGAAGCGGGTATGGCTTTCTCCTTACCTGCCAAAAAAAATAATTTCAGCTTTTACACTACCACTTGATTATAGCCTGGCCGATTCTGTAGAAAATGCTGATATTTCCCTCCAGGTCGCAGAACAAAATGTGCCACCAGCCATCCAGTGGATATACACCTTGGTGGCGCCTTTCCCGACAATCACCGATGGGGTTACTTCAGAAGCACTTCACAGTAAATGGATTGGAAACCCCATGGCACCATTTAATAATGATCCGGTTTTATTGGATGATAGTACTTTTAATATTCTGAATAAACTATGGGGCTCTCCGGCTCCACAAGCTGTGCGGGTACTTCCGGCTGATGAGCTGCTTGATTATGCCTGGTTAAATCAACCAGCCTGGGCGATCATTCCATTCGAAAACCTGGATCCGCGCTGGAAAGTACTGACCATTGATGATCAATCCCCAGTGCGCAAGGATTTTGACCCTTCCAGGTATATTCTGAGCATTCCTTTAATCTTCACTGGTGATATGAGCGTGCAGCCCCAATTTTTTAACCTTCCGAGAACAAATCGTGATGCCACAAAACTAACCACCGTAGCGATGACGGGCGTTACCGCCATGGTACGTGCCACAGCATACACCATGGAGCTGAAAGGTATCACGTACCCGGCGCAGGATATTGGTCCAATCCTTGCGGAGGCAGATATCACCCATATTAGCAATGAAATTCCCTTCTCACCCGACTGTCCATATCCAACACCTGCGAGTGATTTTCTGGTGTTTTGTTCCAATCCGGGCTACATTGATTTGCTTAAAGCCGTCGGTACCGATATTGTCGAGCTAACCGGTGATCACTTCATGGATTACGGTGCAGATGCGACATTATATACCCTTGAAATGTATAATGACCTTGGTTGGCTGTATTATGGAGGTGGCGCGAATGCAGAAGAAGCCCGTCAGCCTGTTTTGCTAGAGCATAATGGAAACAAGATTGCCTTTATGGGTTGTAATGTCGGATGTCAGGTGAAGAATGAAATTCCATGTAATGCAACTGCCACTGATACACATCCAGGTGCTGCCCAATGTGACTTTAATTGGATCAGCGATGAAATTTCCCGGTTGCGGGATGATGGGTATCAAGTCATTTTCACCTTTCAACATCGTGAGTACTATACCAATACAACTCAACCAATCCTGGCATATGATTTCGGCCAGGTTTCTGCAGCAGGAGCATCCATCGTGAGTGGTAGTCAGGCTCATCAGCCCCATGGATTTGCCTTCGACGAACGATGCATTATCCATTACGGGCTTGGAAACCTATTTTTCGACCAGTTCCACTTTTGTGCCGGCTACGCTTGTGACGATGCATTTATCGACCAGCATATTTTTTATGACGGTCAATATATAAGCACCGAGCTCATCACAATTCGCTTTGCTGATTTAGCCCGTCCACGCCTGATGACACCTGAGGAACGTGCTCGGTTTCTGGATATCATTTTTACTGCCAGTGGATGGTAAGCATGGATATTTATCTTGGTATTTATTTAAAATAAATTACCCACCATATTAGCCTGACAAGGAGTGTGATATGGGATTAAGATCTGATCATTGGATACGAAAAATGGCATTGGAACACCGCATGATTGAGCCTTTTGCCGATCGCCAGATTCGTGATGGGGTTATATCTTATGGTGTGTCTTCGTACGGCTATGATATGAGGGTGGCTGATGAATTTAAGATTTTTACAAATATTAATACCGCAATAGTCGATCCGAAGCATTTTGACCCTCGCTCACTGGTTGATTACCGGGGTGAAATATGCGTTATTCCCCCAAACTCATTCGTATTGGCACGCACAGTTGAATACTTCCGGATTCCACGTGATGTACTCACGATCTGCCTGGGGAAATCAACCTATGCCCGCTGTGGCATTATTGTCAATGTAACCCCTTTTGAACCGGAGTGGGAGGGTTATGTAACACTCGAAATATCCAATACTGCCCCCCTCCCAGCCAAAATTTATGCAAATGAAGGTATCGCCCAGGTCTTATTTTTTACAGCGGATGAATCTTGCGAAATATCCTACGCTGATAAAAAAGGAAAATATCAGGCGCAGCAATCCATCATTCTTCCCAAGCTTTAATAACCTTCGTGCTCTGTACGGGCTATAATCTCATCTTGAAGGGTTTTACTCAGATCACAGAAGTAATCGCTATAGCCAGCAACACGTACGATTAAACTCCGGTATTGTTCAGGATGTTGCTGAGCAAGGCGTAAGGTTGCCGCATCTACCACGTTGAATTGAATATGGTGCCCGTCCAAACGGAAGTATGTTCGGATGAGCTGGACCAGCTTATCCAAACCCTCATCGCTTTCAAGCACCTGAGGGGTAAATTTTTGATTAAGTAATGTGCCCCCAGTTCTAGCATGATCCATCTTTGCCACCGAGCGGAGCACTGCAGTTGGTCCTTTGTGATCCGCCCCTTGGACTGGAGAGACGCCTTCCGATAATGGAGTCCATGCGATCCGTCCATCTGGGGTAGCACCAGTAACCGAGCCAAAATATACGTGCACCGTGGTAGGCAGTAAGTTTATATGATACTCGCCTCCCTTTGTGTTCGGACGGTCATCAATAGCATTAAAGTAAATCTCAAAAACCCGGGTCATTACTTCATCAGCAAAATCATCGTCATTTCCATATTTTGGCGTTCGATTAAGCAGCTGTTGTCTCAACTTCTCCTGACCAACGAAGTTCGTGTCCAGGATGTCGATAAATCCACCCATTGAAAGTGTAGCATTCTCAAAAACATGATATTTAATACTGCTTAGAGCATCCGCCATTGTGCCTAAACCAACACCTTGGATATAGGTTGTGTTATAACGCGCCCCACCATTGTGATAGTCCATCCCTTTGCTTATGCAGTCATCGATTAAAAGTGATAAAAATGGACAGGGTAAATATTTCGCGTATAATCGCTCAATTACGTTATTCCCTCTGACCTTAATATCCACAAAATAATTTACCTGTCTCTCAAATGCTTCAAGGACCTCCTCCATGCTCTTAAATTCAGCAGGGTTGCCAGATGCTAATCCTAACTTTTTACCTGTTCGCGGATCAACACCATCGTGCAATGTTATCTCTAAAACTTTGGGCATGTTGAAGTATCCTGTTAGGTTGTAATTCTCCTTTCCAAATGCCCCTACTTCAACACAACCACTCGACCCCCCACAGCGAGCATCTAGGATGGATTTACCCATGCGGATCAATTCCTGCCCAATCAAATCAGCATTGAAGACTGATGGCTGTCCAAAGCCGGTCTTTATGATCTTTGTAGCCCTTTTTACGAATCGATCAGGGTTTTTCTTGCTGACCTGGATTGACGTGGATGGTTGTAACAAGCGCATCTCTTCAATCACATCCAGTAAAAGGTAAGTTACTTCATTTACACCATCGGTTCCATCGGGCTTTACCCCACCTAGGTTAATTTGTGCGAAATCAGTATAGGTTCCACTCTCTTCTGCGGTCACACCTACTTTGGGTGGTGCAGGTTGGTTATTAAATTTAATCCAAAAACACTGCAGCAATTCCTCTGCAATTTGGTGGGTGAGCTCCCCTTTATTAATTCCTTGCTGGTAGTAAGGTAATAAGTGTTGATCCAATCTACCCGGAGAAAATGCATCCCAGGTGTTCAGTTCAATCGTAACTCCCAGGTGGACAAACCAGTAATATTGTAATGCTTCCCAGAAATTTCTTGGCGCATATGCTGGGACGTGATTACATACTTCTGCGATTTTTCTCAGCTCGTTTATCCGTATATCATCCTTTTCCTTGGCTGACATTTCAAGGGCTCGTTCTGCATATCTGTGGGCAAAATGGGTGATCGCCCCTGCAGCAATATGCATCGCACGAAGCTCTTCTTGCTTATCATAAGCCTGGGGGTCAGTAAAGTAATCAAGCCTCGATAACTGCTGGTCGATCTCAGTCTGGAAATCCAACATCCCTTTTCGATAAATTTTATCGTCCAACACAGTATGGCCTGGAGCCCTTTGCTCCATAAACTCGGTGAAAATACCCGCTTGGTAAGCTGCCTTCCACTCCTCAGTCATCTCTTTAAAAATCAGATCGCGCATCGATTTTCCCTTCCAGAAAGGGATAACTATTTTTTCGTAATTGTTTCTTGTTTTAGAATCAACCTTGAACGAAGTCTTCTCACGCTGGTTGAGTACATCCAGGTCATCCAGACTGTGGCAGCATAATTCAGGGAAGGTTGGGGCATTTTTTAAACTTGGACCTTTCTCTCCAACAATTAGCTCCGCATCCTGGATGCTTATCTTTTTGTGTTCAAGTAGGTATTTAAAAGCCATTGCTCGTCTTACCGGTGCAGAAACTAAATCCACTTCTTGCTTATAAAATTTGGTAAGCAACTCTGCACGTTCAGATGAAAGTGTCTCCTCAGCCTCCAGGCTTTGCAGGCGAAGTTTTTCTATACGCTCGGTCATGCTCATAGAATCCTCCCAATCGAATCCTTATGCAGCGGCAAGTGATATTTATAAAGAATTTGTTCCACTTCCTCGATATGCTGCCGCGAGACAGGTTTAATTTCTTTAAGTTTGTAATTCATTCCCAAAGCCTGGTATTTTGCCAGGCCGATTTCATGATAAGGTATCAATTCAATCCCATCAAGGTGCGGTAAATCTGCCAGGAATGATGCAGACTGATGAATATTCTCATAATCGTCGTTAACCCCTGGAATCAAGGGAATTCGGACAATGATAGAAGCCTTTGCACTTGAAAGTTTCTTTAGATTATCAAGGATCATATGGTTGGAGACGGATGTATATTGCTTATGTCTGGACTCATCCATTAACTTGAGATCATATAGAAAAATATCTACGTAGGAGTGGATCTGCTCAAATCCATCCCATGATGCATACCCGCTGGTATCTACAATTGTGTGGATACCCTGTTCTTTACATGCAAGCAGTGATTCCAATAAGAATTCTCTTTGAAACATCGGCTCACCGCCTGTAAAGGTCACTCCGCCTCGAGATTGGTCGAAGAAAGGTATATCGCGTTCAATCTCATCCATCAATTGAGCGACAGTAACGATGCTTCCTACCATCTCTCGCGCCCCTGCATAACATACCTCGGCACACTTCCCACAGTCATCACATGTTTCCCAATTGGTGATTGACCCATTTTCCCAGTGGATAGCGTGTATGGGGCAAGCCTCAATACAGGCTTTGGAAGCCTTGCATCGATTTAAACGGAACATGATCTGCGGCTGACTGCTTTGCCCTTCTGGATTATGGCACCACCAGCATTCGAGAGGACATCCTTTAAAGAAAACAGCTGTCCGAATGCCTGGGCCATCATTGATGGCATATCGCTTGATGTCAAAAATAATTCCAGATGTCATGAGATTAATTGCAAATATAATCATAACCATAACATGTGTCAATGATAATATTCAACTTGTATACAAGTTGGATATCTGTTGATTCAAATGCAAGAATTATGGTTTAATTAATCAAAAAGAGGAATTGAATGGATCCAGTTGAGCTTTCACCCAAGCGGGAAAGTGATCGAGTTGAGATAGAACTTCGAGAAAAAATTCTCACCCTTGAAATTGAACCCGGCTTGGCAATAAGCGAAGCCAGCCTGATAAACCGGTATCATTGGGGTCGGACACCTCTCAGGGAAGCTTTTCAGCGTTTGGCAGAACAATCATTGCTGCAAATCATTCCACGTCATGGCGTGGTAATAACCCCTCTAAGCGTGTTTGAATTTTTCGAAGTGATGGAAGCAATGGCGATGGTGATTGGTCCCGCTGCCTCATTAGCTTGTAGGTACACTCACTGAAAAAGAGATCATCCAGCTTCAGCAATCCATTACACAGAGTGAATTAGCAGCCTCAAGCTCAGATTTCATTACAATTGCTGCCCAAGATTATAAATTTCACCGCATCCTGGCCATTGCTACTAGAAATCGTTATCTGAGCCGGCATTTGCTGCATCTCCATCAGGTGGCTACAAGGTTTAACCTGGCTTCTTGGAAACGGGATGCAAATGCTGAATTTTCGCTCAAAGAACATTATAAAATTCTTGAATCATTGCAGAGCCGTGACGAAGAGCTGGTTCAAAGCGTAATGCTGGAGCATATAGAGAACGCCCGTAAACGCGTTATGGGAACGTTCCAATCGTAATCAAATCCTTGATCTTTTCAAATGTCACCGGACCAATTTCTGGAACGTCCTGGATTTCCTCGATGCTATCAAATGGACCATTTGTATTCCGATAATCAATAATATTCTGCGCTGTTTTGGGTCCGATTTCAGGTAATATAACTAATTGTTCTAACGAGGCAGTATTTATATTCACCAGGTCAAAAGAAGGAATTCCTGATCTAGTCCCATTTTCAGGCACTTCGGAAGAAATCGATTCTGGTACAACAACCTGTTCACCATCCTGAAGCATTTTAGCCAAATTGAGACCATCGGCATTCGCATTTATGGCGAACCCTCCAGCTGCCTGGATGGCATCGTTCACCCGGCTGCCCAATGGCAGGGAATATAATCCAGCTTGTTCAACTGCACCGCTTACATATACAATGATTGGTGATTGAGTTGGAGCAGGCAATAATTTTATCGGAATACCCCTTGGAGGGCTTGTAATTAATAATATAACTCCTGCACCAAGAAGAATGCCTACAATGATAAACGCTGCTAACCACCACCATGACTTAGTCATAAAGGTATTTGAAAATAAATTCTGCTATATATTTTTATGACAAATTCAGACTTAAACCAAGTCTTTGTCGGGCTGCATTTACAGTTAATATCCGGACCTGCACAACTTGACCTTCATATAAACCACTACCTTGTTCATCATCCGTACCTTCGTACGATATTTCCGAGGCATGGATTAATCCATCCAGCCCCTCTTCCAGTCGGGCAAATGCACCAAATGGGACGACGCTCGTTATCACTGCATTTACCACCTGCCCTGGTATATAGCGTTCTTCAGCACTTTCCCACGGATTAGGCAGTAATCTTTTCATCGACAATGCTATGCGTGATCGATCCTGGTCAACCTGAATTACATACGCATGTACAGATTCACCTACCCTGACTACTTCTACAGGATGGCTAACCCTTCCCCATGAAATCTCTGATACGTGAATTAAGCCTTCCACCCCACCAAGGTCAACAAATATCCCAAATTCAGTGATGTTGGTTACAATCCCACATACACGTTTTCCAGGATACATTTCTTCAAATAGGAGATTTCTCTTTCCCGATTCTGCTAATGCAGCCCTTTCCGAAAAAACAACCCGTCCACGGTCTGGATCGCACTCAATAACTTTAAATGCTATGGTGCGCCCCACATAGCTGGATAGGATCGAATCTTTTTCATTTTCATCGGTCAGGCAGTTTACCTCTAGTAAGTGCGAGATTGGCACAAAACCATGCAATCCACTACCACTGACTAGTAAACCCCCACGATTAAAACCAGTTATTTCAAGGTTTACTACTTGATCCATAGAAAATATCTCATTTACCATCTGCCAATCAATTTCACTAGTTTTTCCCCCTTTTTTATACATATCCTTCCCATGACTAGCGAGTTCATCCGATACCCCATGCGCCTTCGACCCAGCCTGGTAAAATTTTTCCTCTTCAGCCAATAGTGCTGTCCACCAGGATTCATCGACTTCAGGAGGAACTGCTTTGTTAAATTGCTTGGTCACCATTAAACCCTCCCAAATAAAAATATTCTAAACTTTGATTATGATTCACCTGTTCTATTAATCCGCTCTGGCTTTTTGTTCCATATCCAAGATGGCGTTTGCAACAGCATCAACTGCAACGCGTTGCTTTCTATATAGATCTGCTTCAGACATCGATAATCGTGTAGCAATCTCCCTTACTTTTTTCCCCTCCATAAATTTCATCTCCAGGATGTTATAAAGTATCCACTCCCCAGTGAATCGCCGCTCTCCTTCTGGTCGAACCTGTTCAACCGCTTCCCGTAAGATCGCTCTCAAAGCATTTGCTGGATTATCTTGATGCTCTTCCAAGGTTTCCTGCACGATTTTTAATCTCATCAACGGACTAGCAGTGAGCCTTGGTCCACCCCAATAATGTGTCAAAGCGTCTTTAACCCACCGGGACACATCGGGGGTCTCCAAGGGAATTTCTGGAGCGGTCAAGACATCGGTGCCACCATAACGGGAAGCCGCGCGCAACCGCTGGATTAAGTCAATTTGTGGACTGAGGATCTCAATCGAATTAAATATCTCTTGTTGCCTTACATGATCTTCCAATGCTGTAGCCGCACGGTTTGCCAGGAAAATTATAGCTTCTTTTTGATCTTCTCCCAAGATATGTTCACTCGTGTGACCAATCCCTAAAATTCCAAGCAGTACCTCATGGTTTCCAGATTGGCTGTGCAGTGGAACCAGCCAGAAATTATTCCAGGTAAAAAAACCACTGCCATTTCCATTTTGTGCCACGACATGGTTCACCCCAACGGATAAGGTATTCACTTCTGGTGTATCTCCTATGGAAACTAATAGTTCAAGGTCCCCTGCTCCCAATGCAATCACGAATGCATTGGTCGCTCGAATACGGTCGCAGATTGCTGCTAACACGGCCTCAAGGAATTGCCGTAAATCTCCTGTGGTAAGCAAGCGCTCGTTCAATGTTTGCACGAGCATTAAGTTCGTTTTATCACCACCCTGGAATATCCAGCGCTCCCAGAGCGGCGCAGCCAAAGTTATGGCATATTCAAAAATCAATATCGTACCCACCATGGCAATTGGAACTGCTGCAGTGTACTCAAATCCATAAAAATCCCCCACCCGGCGAACGAGCGTGCTCATCGCTAATACAAATGAAGCAGTTACAGGACCACGCATTAGCCATTTAAACAGCCTTCTTTTTACCACCCGGTCTGGCCATGAAACCCCAAAGAAAGCAACTGCATATGCCATTACGACCATAAGTATCAGTACAACAAGATTGTTCAAAACAGCTAAAAACCAAAATACGAGTGGATGATTGGTTGCCACACTTGAACCAAAGAGCAGGAATGGGTAAGTGCCTAGTACCGGTGCTAACGCACCAGTTATCAGGTATCTCATTCGTCGACGACTAGTCGGCGTTATGGTGCGTTGGTATGCATGTCTGAAATTTAACCACGCCCATATCACCGCTGCCAAAAAGTAGATTACAAAAAACCAGGTAAACCAAGTTCGTTCAAGGTGGGGCGCTGGATTGGCATTCGGAACCAGGGGACCAACCAGCAGCATGATTGGCAGTGTAACCAAAAAGCCAAAACCGAGAAAATACATCAACCCTGTTATCCACCGTTGACTTCCATGCGGAGGTCTTCCGGTTGTAACAAGGAGTGCTTCTGAAAATTGAAAATAGCAGGCGGGTAAAAATACTATCCCCACCCATTCTAATTGCAACCAAAATTGAACCATCTGATCTGTGCCTACAACACTGCTGATGGCATCTCCAACAAAAACAATCACAATACAGATCAGGATCAGGGCAAATGACCTTGCCACCCGGTCCCTTAGGTTGAAGGTCAACGCATATAACAATAGGGAGAAAGCGGTGATTGCAATCCCAGCTGTGAGCAGCTGGTTTATAAATTTCACACCAGATAAAAATGTCACCCACATATCAAATCACCAGTTAAATCATCGCTTCAAAAAAAATACTGCCATTTAATCCTGCTAACTAAAATCAACCTGCCATTTTTTATCGAACGGTCTTCGAAAAATATAATGCTATGTCATGGTTGGGAAAATAATGATCATTGTATCCACATAGATCGTAACCAAGTTTTTGAGCCAAGCAGATAGCAGGATAATTCTTCGGTTGAATTTCCAATACCATGCGCTCACATTTCTTATGCCTGGCCCAATCCTGGCCAGCCAAAACCAGGGTACTTCCAATGCCTTGACGGCGTAATCTGCGCATCACGACCAGGTCAGTCATCCAGCTCGTGTGAGGAGCAATGTTAAGCATCATACTTGTATAACCCACGATTTCACCTTGCAATGCTGCTACTAATAAGCATGAACGGTCCTTCCAATCGTTACTGAGCTCCGATATTGTGCGTGGATATGCCACCCTCACTGATCTGGGTAATTTTTGTTGTCGGAAGATAATCTCTACCCGCAAATCTGTGGGCTTGGGTCCACTATCTTGTTGAACTTCCATCTGCCAGACGTGATCACTTACATAATCGTGATCAATTTCCATTAATTTTGGTATATCTACAGATGTTGACGGTCGAATTTCTATTTCAGGCATGTATCCTCCACAAAATCTATCCAGCAGGCTCTACTAATACCTGGATGGCGCATGGGTTTAATTCAGTACCAACATTATCTGTAACCACCAGCCGGAACATATATTCACCCGGGGTTAAAGATGATGTATCCCATGTACCCAAAACATCATTTTTAACAGGTTGTTGCCCAACCAAAATTGGTAGCCAAATTACATCTCCTGGGCGGGCGATCTGCAGCGTGAAAAAACCAAAATCTGGTATATCAGCGCTTCCACGTATGCTAACACTCCCACGAATTTTATCTCCGTTTAAAGGTGCAATTAGGTTGATCTGTCCAGGGGTACATCCTTCGGCAGCAGGAAGCTCGCCTGGTGTTGGGGTGGCTTCCGGCGTTTCATTAGGATTTAAAGTTGGGGGAGGGAGTGTTATGGTTGGGGTTGCTAACAAATCTAATATCGCTGTTGGTAAAGGATTCGCACCCGGAAGGGTTGGAACCACAAACGTGACCACCGTAAACTCAGCGACAGCCATCATGATCAGAATAACAACCATCGTTGCAGCAGAATTGACCCGTGATTGTGCAGCCTCTCGTTCTAATCCAAAAAAAGCCCCTCGTAAATCCTCCCATGCTGACACAAATTTCCGAATTTGCCAAAGGATCAAGAGCCCCAAGATAACGTAGATCCATATTTCGTATACTCGGAAAAATTGAAAAACTTGTTCCATGAAACGATTGGTTTCTCCGTAAAATTCCCATAAGGAGCGTGCGAAGGCTGAATTGGGTTAGAGACGACGCAACACCCCTCTGATGAGCGTCGTTAGTTTGGGGGCTAAAATCTGCCCGGCTTCCAATACCTCTTCATGTGTGGTAGTAGTAGCACCGTCCAGATTAGCTTTATTACTAATACCTGATATTCCCAGGACTCGCGTGCCTCCATGTCTTGCTGCAATAACCTCCGGAACTGTGGACATTCCAACTGCATCCGCGCCGATGATACGCAAAAAACGTAAATCTGCTGGGGTTTCAAACGATGGGCCTGCCAGGCTGATATACACACCTTCTTGCAGCTCCATCTTTTCTTCGGCTGCTGCTTTTCTCGCCATCGCCATGATGGCAGGGTCGTACGCCTGGCTCATATCAGGGAATCGAACCCCTAGCTCATTCAAATTTGGACCTCTTAGGGGGTTTAGTCCTGCCATTCCAATCATGTTGATATGGTCAGTTATTAGCATCAAGTCTCCAGGCGTGTAATCGGGATTCACAGCTCCGGCAGCATTGGTAACAATTAATATTTCTATCCCCAATCGTTGCAATACTCGTACCGGAAGTGCAACCTGGGCAATGCTGTACCCCTCATAGTAATGCACCCGCCCCTGCATAACAATGACTTCTTTCTCTTCTAATTTACCGATGACGAGTTGACCCTGGTGTCCAATAACTGTCGATACCGGCCATTCTGGAATTTCATTGTAGGGTATGTTGGTTGAAAATTCTATACTCTTCGCTAGAGCACCCAAGCCAGAGCCTAGAATGATTCCTACATTAGGGTGATAGCTTGATTTTGAACGAATGACATTTGCGATTCGATCAATCTGCTCCAACGGGTAAAATTCGTTCATGTTAAGACTGCCTCTCCTTAAAAGCAACGTTAATTTATACCGATCCTCCCCAGTAAAACATCCAAATTATTATAACATGGGGTGCAGATTCCACTTCCTTATGATGATTCGAACTTCTCACCCACCTCCTGGAAAGCCAGGATTGATTGATCAACTGCTGAATCGTCTATCCAATAATGCGTAACCAGGCGAAAACGCCGTTTCCCCACCACCCCAACCCTCACGCCGTGTTTTGACATCACCTCTGCTACTTTTTTGGCGTCAGCCAGAAACGAATCTGCTAGTGTCATGAAGATCATATTTGTAAATGGGGTCCCTGCATCCAATACCAGCCAGGGTAGAAAAGATAAGCCTTGGGCTAGGTGACGTGCTCTTTCATGATCCTCAGCTAATCGTTCCACCATTGTTTCTAAAGCAATGATCCCGGCAGCAGCTAGGATTCCAGCCTGGCGCATCCCCCCTCCCAGCTGTTTTCGGATGCGATGGGCTCTGGCAATGAATTCGGAACCCCCACACAGTACGGAACCAACTGGTGCGCATAAGCCCTTACTCAAGCAAAAAGTCACCGAATCAGCTGGTCCAGCCAATTCTTTTACAGATACGGCTTGAGCAACGGCGGCATTGAAAATCCTCGCCCCATCCAGGTGAAGTAATAATCCCTTTTGGTGTGCAAGCTCTCCTACAGCATGGGTGTAGTCTACAGTTAATGCTACTGCACCACACCGGTTGTGGGTATTTTCCAGGCATACCAGACGTGAGATTGGTTGATGGGCGTCATTCGACCGGATCGCTGCCTGGATATCCTCCAAAAAAAGTGTTCCATCACTCTGGTTAGGTAGCTGGCACGAATGCACTCCCCCCAGTGCCGATATTCCTCCCGCCTCATATAAAAACGTGTGGGCTTTGTTTCCCAGGATGACCTCATCACCCCTGCCGCAGTGTGCCAGGATCGCTGCTAGATTACCCATCGTACCGGAGGGCACGAACAAGCCAGCCTCTTTGCCCACCTTTTCAGCTGCTAATAGTTGTAGCTTATTGACAGTCGGGTCTTCTCCAAAAACATCATCCCCAACTTCCGCGTTCGCCATTGCTTGCCGCATGGCATCCGTTGGGTGGGTCACAGTATCCGAACGTAAATCAATCCAATCCATGATCTCTCCTAACCCTTCAACGATATTCCATCCAAATAATTTTTATTCTTCCCTCAACCGCTTCAACACTTCTTCCAATTCCAAGGGTAAAGGCGCTTCAAACGTGTTCGGTTTAATCTGACCCGGTAACAAGATGGTCAGTCGGCTAGCATGCAGGAAGTGCCGCATCACCGGAATGGTTGCATGTTTATGACCATACACTCGATCCCCTGCCACCGGGCATCCTATGAACTTTAAATGCAGGCGGATTTGATGTGTCCGTCCGGTTAGTGGGTGGACTTCCACCAGGGTGTGGTTCTTATACGCCTCCAACGTGCGATACTCGCTGACTGCTTCCCGTCCTTTTTTGTTAGTGGTTATTGCCATCATTTTTCGATGGACATTATCTCGCCCTACCGATGCTTCAATCCGCCCGGAAGGAGTCGGTGGTTTACCATCTACCAACGCGATATAAGTCTTCACAGTCTTACGCAACCGGAATTGGTCCTGTAGCCAGCGGTGAGTCAGGTCATTTTTTGCCAGCAGGATTAATCCAGATGTATCTTTATCAAGCCGGTGTACCACCCCAGGCCGTTTTTCTCCCCCGATCCCCGCCATCTCGGGGGCATGAGCCAATGCAGCATGAACCAATGTCCCGCTTTGATGCCCAGCAGCCGGGTGCACGACCATACCGGCAGGCTTGTTTACTACCATCAGGTCATCATTCTCGAAAATGATATCCAGAGGGATCTCTTCAGGTATCAATTGGGTTGGTTCGGGTGGTGGGACATCCACGTAAATGATGTTCCCCTGGTTAATCATTTGGCTTTTATGAGCTACTTTCCCATCTACGAGGATCGAACCATTTTCAATCAGGTTTTGTAAACGGGTGCGTGAATATTGTGGCAGGCAGGTCACCAGGAATTTATCCAGGCGCGAAGGTTCAATGCCTTCATACCGGAAATTTAATTCATTCTCACTCAACAGGATGGCTCTCCGGATCAGGTGGTGTATCCAACTGTTCTTGAGGTTCAGGTGGTTCGGGTGATAATAATGATTGTAACTGGTTGGTCTCAGCAAGTTTCTTTTGTTTTCGTTCGCTAGTCCACAATGCCAGGATTAATATCAGTGTTCCAACAGAGATGCAAGCATCCGCCACATTGAAAACTGCAAATGTACCAACAGAGACGAAATCAGTAACGGTACCCTGGGTTAGACGGTCAATCAAGTTTCCTACCGCACCACCCAACATCATCGCCATTGCAAGCCGCATTGCCCAATCTTTACGCGGGACTTGTGGGTAATAATATAAAATCCCGATGGATACGATAAATGCCAGCACAGTGAAAACCATACCGAATCGCTGGAACATCCCAAATGCTGCTCCTGTGTTTTGCCAATGTACGATCCGCACGTATGGCTCCAGCCAAGACCAAGGTGACCAGCTTTGCCCCAATGGGATCAATGTTCGCACCATGTTCTTTGTCCATTGATCAAGGATGACTATGATCAAGGCGATAGATAATAAAAATACATAATCCCAGAAATACTTCTTCAATCATTCACTCCACGATTTACAATTTTTAAGATTTAACGATATCGATTTATAAAAAATATTTTACCTCACTATTGTTCCAACTTCTCCCCTGCTTCAATGGCTGCCAAATTTTCTTCTGCAAACTCAGACCGTCCTATTACAGCCTCCTTGAAGGACTCAAGCGGGTAAATCGATTTCTCCCGTAACAGCTTCGCCAGGGCAATGATCGTCCAATACTCTTTCTTGTTGAACCAACGACCGGTTTGTTTAAAATCCACGCCTATCTGCCTGGCTTTTGTAGGGATTGGGAGCAACTCGCTGTTAATTATTAATGTATCCATCTCATTCATTGCAGACAGCTCTCCTCGCACTGAATTCAGTCCTTCTTTAAATAATACAACCAACACGTCTGGTTTTCTAATCCCGGTATATCTAATCGCAGCTGGATCAAGGATTACTTCCGAAATCGAATGTCCTGATTTCACCGTCACCGGATAATCATTACGTTGAGTCGCATATAAACCTGATTGCACTGCACCTCGGCAGAAAAGCGTCGCTGCTGAATTGATCTTTTTCCCCGCTGCCCCTGCAACGATGATACCCAGTCGCTTGTCCAGGTCGCTATGATACTTCTGTTGGATCGTGCGAGCAGGCATCGGCGTTTTTCCGGCTTCACCAGCCACCGATTGTCGATATGCCTGACTATACTCGGGGCTGGATGATCGATGGATGATCCCGGTTGCTAAATTTTGTTCTGCCAAGGAATTCTCCAATACACTTTTACTAAGCCGGTTATTCGGTACATAATATGCTGTGCATAACTCCCAAATATCCACCAGTGAAAAACCATCATTCTGGATGGCACTTGCCAATATCTCGGGTAGACCTTTATCAAATGAAGTCGTTCGGGCTACAAAGCTGGCTCCATTCACCGCCACCGTTTGGCAGATGTCCATGGGATGCTCCAATTGACCGAAAGGGGTCGAGTTGGTTACTCCACCAACTGGTGTGGTGACGGAATGTTCTCCACCCGTCATTCCGTAATTAAAATTATTATATACCACCACCGTCACACCGATATTCCGCCTCGCCGCGTTGATCAGGTGGTGCCCACCGATTCCGCAGCCCCCATCCCCCATAAGGACAATCACCTTAAGCTCCGGGTTCGCCAGCTTGATTCCCGTTGCATATGTCACCGAACGCCCATGAAGCCCGTGAAAGGCATTGGTGATGAAGTATTTATCAGCCAATCCGCTGCATCCAATGTCGGTTACGATTATCACCTTACGTGGATCAAGTTGCAACTTCACTAGTGCTGCATTCAAGTGGTCAGTGATCATGCCATGTCCACATCCAGGGCAGAAGAAATACGGTAACAATGTTTCATCAAGGAAAGTAGTCACATGGTCCGTCATAGCAAACCTCCTTGGGCAAGGATCTCCTCTGGAGAGATGAGCTCTCCATCCACTCTGTTCACTCCGATGATCTCGATTCCGTCTGCAGCCAGTCGTTCCACTTCCAGGCGGTACTGCCCCAGGTTCAGTTCAGGTACGATCACTTTATGGATGCCCTGCAGGGCTGCCTTGATCGCCTTTTCGGGTACCGGCCAAAGGGAAAGAATCGATAAAGCTGAAACCTTCCTGCCTTTCTTTCGTGCTTGAATAACTGCTTCTTCCACGGATCTTACTGCCACGCCATGGCTGATGATCAATGTCTGGGCTTCTGTTTGCATATCGGCTTTCACCATCGATATCTCATCCACGTGCGTTTCAACCTTGGCTGCCAATCGCTCATTGAGCTTTCGCACCTTCTCAGGGTCCTTGGTCAGCTGCCCACTTTCATCATGCGTCGAGGTGGTAAAGCGTAGGATGTGTTCACCGCCATAGGGTGACATCAACGGTACCTCATCGGGAGTTGTCACTCTATAAGGGACGAATTCACCTTCAATCGGCATACCGATCCTGTCTCGAACCGGATAAGGTATAAATTCCTCCACATCCACCGTTGCCAGGGTCAATGCGGTCTCCTTATCCGTAGCCAGGAAGACTGGCACCCGAAACCGCTCTGCCAGGTCAAAGGCTCTGCATGTCAGGTTGTAACATTCGGGGACGTTTGTGGGTGATAATACGATCACCGGATAGCCTCCCGATGTTCCCCAACGTAGGAACTGAATATCCCCTTGCCCCACGGTTGTTGCTCCACCCGTTGCTGGACCCATGCGCTGGACATCTACAATGACCATCGGCACCTCGCCCATGATCGCCAACCCGATATTCTCGCTGTACAGGCTGATTCCTGGACCGCTGGTGGCAGTCATCACTCGCTTACCGGTCATAGCTGCCCCAATGCAAAAACCCATCGATGCGATCTCATCCTCTGCCTGGATGGCAATCCCACCTACTTTTGGCAGTTCACGGATCATATACAGAAGAATATCCGTTGCCGGTGTGATCGGATATCCAGCAAAAAAATTACAACCCGAATGGATCGCACCTCGTACGATAGCCTGTGCTCCGTTTATCAACTCGCGCATATCATCCTCCAACCATACTCTAATCTGGCAAGTATAACCAAATCCTGTTTGCTTGGCATTATGTAGATAATCATGTCTATATACACTCATTCATACCAATACTTTTTTTATAATTTACCAAAATGAGCAAGATTCGGGTGGATTATTTCCTGCCCTTGTTTATAATGATGCCATGATTAATTACACCCAACTCTCCAATGATTATGCTCGCATTGAGCAAGTCATATACTATATCGAAAAGAATGCTAATCACCAACCCGGTCTGAGTGAGATCGCTGCATACGTCAGTCTGAGTGAATATCATCTCCAGCGCTTGTTCACCCGTTGGGTCGGTATCAGTCCAAAGCGCTTCCTGCAGTTCGTCACCAAGGAGCATGCCAGGCAGCTGTTGGCAGAATCTGCCAGCCTGCTGAGTGCGGCCTATCAAGTAGGGCTATCCAGCCCAGGCAGGTTGCACGATTTATTCATCACCTGGGAAGCCGTTACCCCGGGTCAGTTCAAGTTCGCGCGGAGATGGTCTCGCCATCCATTATGGCTTTCACCCCACACCATTCGGTGATATATTGCTGGGGATCACCGATAAGGGTATCTGCCACCTTTCATTTGTCATGCCTGCTGGGCGTTTGGAAGCGCTTGAATCACTCCATGAGACCTGGCCTCTTGCCAGCCTTGTGGAAAATCCTACATCTCACTCAACTTAAGCTTGAGCAAGTCTTTCCAACCTCAAACCAAAGTACACCTCACCCACTACATCTTCACCTGACTGGATCAAACTTTCAGCTTAAGGTGTGGGAGGCGCTGTTGCGAATCCCTTCGGGCAATGTGGTATCATACCGGGATATTGCCGCCTTCCTGGGTAAGCCCAATGCTTCGCGTGCCGTGGGCAATGCACTTGCGCATAATCCTGTCGCCCTTTTGATCCCCTGCCACCGTGTGATTCACTCCTTGGGTGAATTTGGAAATTATCACTACGGTCAGGCTCGTAAAGTTGCCATGCTGGGTTGGGAGATGGCAAAAGCTACTTACCCAGACGGCTGATTAATGGAGTCTACCTTCCATGAGCTCTCGTGCTTGGCTTGCACTATTTGCAGTCTATATTGTCTGGGGTTCCACTTATCTGGCCATCCGTTTCACGGTCGAGACTATCCCGCCTTTCCTGTCAGCCGGCATCCGTTTCCTGGTCTCTGGTGCAGTCCTTTATATTCTTAATCGCCTGAATGGTAATCCTGCTCCCAAAAAAGTCGAGTGGCGTTCCGCCGCCATCATCGGTCTGCTCCTGCTTCTGGGGGGAAATGGTGGGTTGGTATGGGCAGAACAGCGTATCCCTTCAGGTATCGCTTCCCTATTCATTGCCACGACACCCCTCTGGATGGTGTTGATCGACTCGCTTCGACCCAATGGCGTCCATACCAACTGGCTCACCTGGCTGGGGGTCTTGGTGGGATTCATTGGGATCGCCTTCCTTGCTAATCCCTGGCAATCCCACTCAGGCAGCCCTCCGCTTGATCCCATCGGGATGGTGGTTCTGATCCTGGCAGCTTTATCCTGGTCAATCGGCTCGTTGTACAGCCGGAAAGCCTCTCTCCCCAGCTCATCCCTGTTAGGAACCGGGATGGAAATGCTGGCTGGATCGGTAGGTTTATTTGCCTTCAGCGCATTGATCGGTGAATGGAACCAATTTGAGCTCGCATCTGTTTCATTACTCTCAATCGGTGGGTTGATTTACCTGATTATCTTTGGTTCATTTATAGGATTCGTCGCATACACCTGGTTATTACGTAACGCCCCGACCCCGATCGTATCCACCTATGCTTATGTCAATCCGCTCGTTGCACTCTTTCTTGGGAGCGTCATCGCAAATGAGCCCCTCGATACACAGGACATCATTTCAGCCATGATCATCCTGAGTGGTGTGGTGCTGATCACAACTGCTAAATCTGTGGGGGCAGGTAAATCCTCCCCCATACCTCTCACACCGGGGGAGGATTAAATTATAAAATGTTTATGAGCTGGGATTGAACCGCTTTTATTAATTTCTCAGTCCGATCGGAATAAAGATCTTGACATAAACTTCGATCTCCCAGCTACCAACCATGCTCCCGACTATATTGGTCGCTGTAACTGATAATTGATGCAATCCAGGCTTTTCCCAGGTGAGTGTCAATATGTCCAGCACGCCATTCGTGTGGATGATTGGAGATTGGTTGTCAACTGTCCATGTATACGTCAGCGGAACACTGGTATTGACTGGAGTTACAGTTGCTGTGAAAGTGCTGGTGCCATATAAACTTCCCACCTTATAACCACTTATCTCCATGTCGCTGGGTGGCATGAAGATTGGTAATGTGTAATGATCTGCCGTTGAACCTAAAATATTACTGGCAGTAACGGTGATCACCTGCGTGCCTGGTTCATCCCAGGTAAAACTAACTGAATCACTCAAGCCTCCCGTCTCGGTGATTGGTATCTGCCCGCTTGCTTGCCAGGTATACGTGATGGGCTGGGCAATATCTGGGGGTACAACAGTTGCCGTAAACACATTTGCCTCACCCACCTGGTTTAATTCCGGTCCGCTTAGTGTGACTCTCGGTATCATCGAACCAATTTCGATGGTATGCGTATCAGTGACCGAACCTCCCGCATTGGATGCAGTCACGGTGATAGTTTTTGTACCAATATCATCCCAGGTGAAATCTATCTCATCCACGGTATCAGCCATATGCACGACTGTAGGTTGCTCGGTCGCTTCCCAGGTGTATGTGACAGGAATAGTTGCCTCACTCGGGCTGACTGTGGCAGTGAAGGGAATACTTACACCTGCGGACCCGTCGGCAGCTCCAGAAATCCCCACGTCTTGAATGATCGTAAAACGATTATTAATACTCACCACGTAGCCAGTATCAGTTGCTGAATCAATGGATACAGATATGCCATTTGGAATATCGGTAAACACTTCACCGGTAACAAACATTGCTCCGGCATCACCTGTATCGCAATCGGTGTCTCGGTCAATAACAATTGCTGGTTCCTGCCGCCCAGTCGCCACTTCATGCATAATCACGGCAAACCCGGGAAGCCATCTATCATAATCGATAGGATTATCAGTTGGCTGGCGCACTTCCAGGGTATAAAAATAATTCGGGTTGTTATTTATCAAGATGCGGGCTTCTCGATAATTATCCGTTACAGGTAAAGCCAGGCGTTCAAGCGTGATTGTATTAAAAGTCCCGGTATGTGAGGTGTGGATTTGCTCAGGGGTAAACCATTCCAGCATTTCCTTATGATATGAGATGGTGTGTTGTCCCATCGTCCCATATTGAGGAAAGTTAGGGTCTGTACCATTGCTCCAGACATCACTTAGCACATCCCACCGGTTATCATAACCTTGCTGGCAGTTTCCCAGGGAATGTGGTAATCCGAATCCATGCCCGGTCTCATGTGCGATTACCCCAATATTTTGATAGCCCCACGGCGGTTCCCAGGTTGTTCTCCAGGTCTGACACAATCCATCCAGACACGCATACCAGCCTCCACCCCATGCGCAGCAATCCAGCAGGTCATTGAACATCAGGTTGATACCTACATACTTTGTGAAATCGACAGCTGCGTTAGCAACTGCTGTGCAATCTGACGCCGCTGTCCACCAATTAAAATTTCCACCAGGTAAATAATAGCTTCGTGGGTGAGGCAATACGTACCATCCAAATGCCCCTGATCCCTCCAGGGTGGCGAGGTCATAGGATTGCTGCTGCCAGTAATAGTCAAGCCCTGGATATTGAGCTGAGTACATATTTTGAAAAAACCCCAAATCATTTGGCTCAACTGGAACATCTGAAAACTTACACAATATCGATACCCAAGGCTGCGGACCATAAATCCCTTCTGGACCATTCGCCTCTCCCTCCGTCAGTGTCAAATCTTGAACCAGCATGGATTTTCCAATATCCTGCCAAATGCCTTGAACAATGACCGCCTTTCGGTTTAGGGCAGTTGGACCACCCTTGGAAGTCAATAAATCATCACTGATGATCAGCTGGATATTGCCATTCTGAGCTGTTGAGAGGTAGTATGATATCTGAGAATCACGAGACCCTTGAATTCCATCTCCCCAGATGGTGATAAATATCCCCTCCCGAAATATGGGTGATGAAGCCTGACCTTTTTGAATCTCCCCACCCTGCAGCAGTAATGTTAGCACCGCAAGAATAGTAAATACAATAAAAATCCGCCTCGATTTCATGCCTCTCTCCTTGTAACAATGACCCAGGATAATTATCTGGACATTGATTATAACCGGAGAGATTTTTTTGCATCCCTTTGTGATGAAACCACAACAGCCTTGGAATGATTGAATGAATTATCCTGACAAAATTACCACTACCCCCTGGAGTCGTTCCCAGGGGGTAGTGTAACTAGCTAGATCAGCTTCATAGTTCTAATAATTTTTCTTAGGTTTTTTCATAAAAACCATCATGAGCGGAACCAGGAGTAGAGGTAAGAATCCCGCTTTGCATACACCTGCAGGCTGTTTCGGTCCGTCCTGAGCCGGGATTTTTGTAGGCGGAATGGTTGGCATGTCTGTGCTTTGTGGTGTCGGGGTTCCAGTGACATTCCCTGGCTGAGTCATGGTCTCGTTGGGTATAACTTCATATGCCATACCATTGGATAAGGCAATCACCTTTTGTCCAAGTGCAAATGCGTCCGCCAGTTCCGGATGGTCAGCCACCAATTCAAAATATTCTGGTGAAAGAAAATCAACTTTTTGGGTTTTCATGGTATCTGGATCATATGCTGTATCGATCCATTTTTCCTCTGAAAGCACATAGGTACGCGCTCCTAAAATCTGCACCGTCGATGAGGCTTCTCCCTGTATCTCTGGTGCACTCACTGCACCTTGCATTGCTCCTGCATCAGCAGCCTTTTGGACTGCTGCCTGGCCAGATGGAGCTGCTGTCGGCATGATCAACATCTGGTTAAAGGTTTCATTTGCAAGGCGTTCCTGTTCCGCCACTCCCAAAGGTGCTTCTTCGGTAACCAGGTAAGATGTGTAAGGCGTAACAATGCCATAGCGAATGCTTAACCGTACGATTTGATCGATGATCTCCTGGTTAGCTCCCTGCAGGCGGATTTGATTTAGCAGGTAACCTATCTTTCGGGTTGCCCATAAGCGTGGAATAGAAGCTTGCAAGGAATTTCCCGCAGATTTCTCAGCAAAGGCTTGATCGGAGTATATGAATGTCTGCCTGTCTCCATTCACCTCACCTGTCAGGGTGATTTGAGTCTTACCACCCTCCCTATAGCGACCCATCAAAATCACCTGGGAGCCCGCAAATAAGTCCGGTAGAGGGTATGGGTATAGGTCATAAGTGGACAAATCACCAAAATCCAGCTCCAGGTTGGTGAGAACCGGTGTGCTGATACTCGCATAAAAAGTCGATAATATTTCATCAAGCTTCATACCTGGCTGGACGTAAGTACTTCGTCCACTGTGATCCTGAGATAATGTATCTAATAAAACAGTGTCCACATCGTATCCCACTCCAAAGGAGAACAGGTGTAAGTTTTTAGGGGCACTGACAGCAAAATTCGAAAGTATGGATGAACTGTCGGTTACACCTTCGGTTGGTAAGCCGTCCGTCAGGAAGATCAAGTAAGTGGAACGTTCAGGGTCAACCATGGCGGAGGCTTCAAGGAGGGCGCGGTTAATATCCGTTGAACCTACCGCCCTTAAGTTATCTAGCCACATTCGGGCTTCAGCTGCTTCAGAAGCAGGCTTCAACCCGCTGGCATATGCCTGAACACCGGTGCTGAAGGAGATCAGGTTGAATCGATCTCCCGGGTTTAAATTATCCAGGATATACCGGGTTGCTTGTTGTGCTTGCTGGAATTTCTCCCCGTCCATACTCCCTGACCGGTCAAGAACCAGCAGTAAATCTTTTGGGATGATCCGGTCAATTGTATTAATCCTTGGCGCGACCAGTACAACGAAGAAACCGTCCGGGTCAGAGGTATCGAATGGATCACGGTAAGTTAACAGGTGGAATGCCTCTGTTTCACCCAGGGAATAATAGAGTGCAAAGTCGGTATTTGGAGTAACATTGGCAGCTTCATAACCCACCGCAACCTGATAGTCACCCTCTCGGCTCACTCCTACATCATGGCTCGGTGAATATACCGCTCGGATGGGTATGCTGGATTGAATATCGACACTGATGGTGACTGATTCGATCGGCATGGCAGAAAACTTTTCAGTATTTAGGGGGTAGATGTAACGAACCAGACCACCTTCAGCAGTAAGTGCTTGGGTATATTCCAGCTCAATCCTGCGCTCGCCTTGGGGCGCGATCGGGAATATGCGCGCTTGTACTGCACCGCGCCCGATGTATTCTAGGAGGGCTGGATCACGCATGCTGGAGACAATTTGTTCATAAGTTTGGCGAGCTTGTGTTGCATCCAGCACCTTTCCCTCTACAGGTTTCCCGTCCACCCACAATGTGAAACCGGAGACAGCCGCATCATCTGGGATAGGAAATATATAGGTTCCTTCGATGGTCCAGTCATTTGGGTTATAAAAGACCTGGTCGACATGGGTAACCGCGAGTTGATCCTGGATCGATACAGTGACATGGTGGTAGCGGATTACAAGCTGCTCCATCGGGATGATCACCGTAGGACATGGTGGATTTTCGCAAAGCGGGGGATCCGGGATAATTATTCCGTCCGCAAATGCTGTCGCTGGAAAAATCAAGGTCAAGATTAATATGCTAATTACGCTTGAAAAAAATAAAATCGACTTGGTTTTCATTCTCTCCTCCTGTAGGGTCAGTTACATTCGCTGGCGAGGCTTTGATTGGCTGTTGCGCATAAGACGAAGCTGAATCCTTAAAAGTTCCGGTGGTATAATCATTTTCTTGATTGGGAGACTAATAATACGAGTATGCCCTTAGATATGTTAGACAAGCTGGTCGGTATCGAACAGCATTATGAAGAGATCACCCAGCTTTTTATGGAAGTCGGTGATGACTATCAACGCGCCGCAGAATTGAACAAAGAAAGAATCGACCTGGAACCGATCGTCAATCGAGCACGTGAGTACCGCCAGGCTATTGATAGAATGGAAGAAGCCCGTTCACTGCTTGACAATGAAGACATCGAGCTTTGTATGCTTGCTGAAGCAGAAATTCTTGACCTTGAGCCTCAGATTGACAGGCTGGAACAAGAGATTAAGAGTATGCTTCTCCCAAAGGATCCCCGCGATGAGCGTAATGTGATCATGGAAATTCGGGCGGGAACGGGTGGCGATGAAGCTGCGATTTTTGCTGCCGACCTTTTCAGGTTATATTCTCATTATGCCGAGATGCGTAAATGGAGTATTGAACTCCTTTCTACCAATGAAATTGGTATTGGTGGTTACAAAGAAATCATCTTTCTTATCAAAGGTAAGGGAGCCTATTCGCGATTAAAATATGAATCAGGTGTTCACCGTGTGCAGCGCGTACCCGTGACAGAATCCCAGGGTCGCATTCACACATCCACATCCACTGTTGCCGTATTGGCTGAAGTAGATGATGTTGAGATAAATATCCCAGATGCAGATATCCGCATGGATGTCTATCGCTCGGCGGGAGCAGGTGGGCAGAACGTCCAGAAAAATGCCACCGCGGTCCGCATCACCCATATCCCCACTGGAATTGTCGTTGCGTGCCAGGATGAACGCTCTCAACTCCAAAATCGGCTGCGCGCAATGAGCATTTTACGCGCCCGGTTATTTGAAATCGAAGAAGAGAAACAGCATGCTGAGATTGATGAGAACCGCCGCTCGCAAGTTGGCTCCGGTGAGCGTTCAGAAAAAATCCGCACCTATAATTACCCTCAATCTCGTGTAACCGACCACCGCATAAACGTTTCGACATACAACCTGACCGGTTTTATGACTGGCGCTTTGTTGGACGATTTTATTGATGAGCTTGCCACCAGGGACGAAGCAGATCGACTATCTGCCGTAGGCGAAGAAATCATTGAAGAGAGCAATGATTGATCAATATATTTCGGATATTAATTCAATTTTTGTTTTTATTCTAGTCACAGGATAGACATCCCTTTTATAATATATTCAAGGGATGCTGTTTTTAATTCATATGGCTGTTACCATCGAACAAATATTAGATCAGATTTACCAGGGTATCGTTCATCATACTGAGACACCTGCATTGGATGCACAGGTCCTGGTATCTAAGATTTTGGATAAACCTCGCCCATGGGTAATGGCTCATCCTGAATCTCACATCGATGATCACCATTATATAAAGATCATCCAGGCGCTTTCTCGTCTGGAGCAAGGTGAGCCCCTCCCATACGTCATTGGTCATTCGGAATTCTTCGGTCTAGACTTCTATCTGACCCACGACGTTCTTATTCCACGTCCCGAGACTGAGTTGTTGGTTGAACGTGGTATTTCCTGGCTTCGGAATCATCCAGGCCAGAGGAAAGCTATCGATGTCGGCACCGGTTCAGGATGCATTGGGATATCTTTAGCGATTAATATCCCTGACCTAAATATTCTCATGACAGATATCTCGCCAGAGGCATTGAAAATTGCCCGGATAAATGTTGAGAAGTATTGCATTGCTGAAAGAATGGAATTCAAACAAGCGAATCTATTGGATGGGATCATTGGACAATACGGTCTGATATGCGCCAACCTCCCTTATATACCAAGCCAGGTATTACAGGAATTACCTGTTGCGGATCGGGAACCCAGGGTTGCATTGGATGGTGGGGAAGGAGGCACTGAGGTAATGTCCAGGATGCTTGACCAAGCCAGGGGATGCCTGGTGCCTGGAGGATTAATTCTGTTGGAGATCGAATACTCACAAGGGAATGAGGTAAAAAAACTTGCAAGAACGCTTTACCCGGATTGCCAGGTGGAAATCATCAAAGACCTGGCTGGCCTGGATAGATGTATAGAACTCAAATCATCCAACCTGCTTGTCCACCTTTGTCAAAAACAAGATTGGCAGCAAGCACAGGCACAGGGTTATTACATCAGCAAATCCATCAGCCAGGAGGGATTTGTTCATTGCTCTCAGCCTCATCAAATTCTTCAGGTAGCAAATCGTTTCTACAAGCAAGTGCCAGGATTGGCCTTGTTATGGATGGATCCTGAGAAAATCTCTCCTGAAATTCGTTGGGAATATTCAGACGGTGCACTATTTCCCCATATCTACGGACCCATTAACCTGGATGCCGTTGTTTCGGTCACCGATTTCAACCCTGATGAAGATGGTATTTTTCGTGTTGTTAAATTAAAAGAATAATCCAACCTGCACAGGCTAATCTCTCTCAGGAATGGATTAATATTTGGTTATTTTATGAGCAAATTAATAGCGCTTATTACCGCCCGGCCGCCGATACTTTCCACTATCTTCCTTTGGGCGGGCAAGGTTTACTTTGAGCGTTCGATTATCTAAGGGCGTATTATTGAACAGGCTAACTGCCTTTTCCGCTTCAGCCTGGTTGCTTAGTTCAACAAAAGCAAAGCCACGTGAACGTCCAGTATCCCGGTCTTTAATCAGGCTGACAGAGACGACGGTTCCTGCTTGTGAAAACATAGTTCGCAGGTCTTCTTCAGTTGTGCTAAAAGGCAAATTCCCTACGTACAATTTATTATCCATCTCTCCTCCAAAAAAATTACCGCCCCGACACTTCGTCGCAGCGGTTTTCTAACTGCAGCAAGCCTGTATCTCGAAAATATTATATCATACCCATCCTGGCAGGGGTAATCCGGAGGACTTTAACCTCCTACTATAATTTAAAATATCGACTCACCCCAAGTTTATGCTCATCACTCTATGCAGATGATATGCAATTCGCCGGGGCCATGAACGCCTATGGTCAGGGTCATTTCAATATCTGCGGTACGTGATGGACCTGTGATTAATACAGCAGCAGAAGCAAGTTTTATCGCCTCCATCTCTAAGACCTGGTTAAGCGATTGGAACACATCCTTCTTCCAAACTAATACAATATGAATCTCAGGTAATAGTGACGCTGTCAGGGGTTGCCCCAAGCCTTCCAATAGCAAAAGTGAGCCCGTCTCAGCAACTGCAGCTGAAGCGCCGGTTAGTCCAGCCTTGATGCGGCTGCTGGTCAGAATGTTATCCGATCTAGGATAGACTATCTGGACACCTGCATCTGTGAGCCATTTTAGTAGACCATCCGGTAGATAATTACCATCCCATGCAAGGATTTCTTGAATGCCATGAGCCCGTAGCAATTCCAGGAGCTTTTCTCGTACTTCATATTGTGAACATGAATAATATTTCGCACCCAGGGCTTCTACTTCTTCAGAAAACTTTTTTACTATATCGTCTCTGCATGGCGATAACGTTTCAGGATCGGATAGGTTGGCAGTGGAAGCATTTCCATGGGAAGCGATTTCTTCTTGGTTTTCTCCACCTTTAATCTGTTGAAAGTATCTGGACCGAAACGATTTGGAGGCTGGCCGAGGAAAATCCTTGGAATATCCCCATCCACTGAATGCTGGTAAACGAATCCATGGATCACCTTTCGAGACCAGGTTTGACACGGATCCAAAAATTCCAGCCAGCTTCTGTGCGATGGAAAAACGCCTTGGTGAGATGGCTGCCAGGGTGAAAAATCCCAAACCTATTTTTAATATTCTTGGTGCGTTGGATTTGGTTTTATTTTGGGCTTGGTTTACCCCATACCCAGCCCGTACCCTCAACAACAGCTTTGGTAGATCGATGTCCACAGGGCAGGCTTCCTTGCATGCCCCACATAGGCTCGATGCACGTGCCAGGTGGCCAAATTCACAATGACCGAATAATGCAGGTGAAACCACGCTCCCCATCGGACCAGAATAAGGGCTGCCCTCTCCATCTCGACTTACATACGCATACCCACCAATCTCCCGAAAAACTGGACAAGCATTTAAGCATGCCCCGCATCGGATGCAAAATAAGATTTCCCGTAGTTCGGTACCTCGTACGGCCATACGCCCATTATCTACCAGGATTACGTGCCTTTCATGCGGACCATCCGGGTCATCCGCCCTTTGTGGGCTGTTTATTAAGGAAGTGTATACCGTAAGCTTCTGACCAGTAGCAGACCTTGGTAGGAGAGATAACATTAATGACAGGTCATCCATGCTTGGGACGATGCGCTCGATTCCCATCAAGGCAATGTGTATACGAGGTAATGTTGTTACCATGCGCCCATTACCCTCGTTGGTTACAATGCATAATGTTCCTGTCTCAGCTACCCCAAAGTTAACCCCCGAAATGCCGATATCGGATTCTAAAAACACCTGCCGTAAAGTACGCCGGGCGGCATTGGTCATAATGCTGATATCTTCTGTATAAGGTAATCCGAGCTTTTCCTCAAATAGCTTCCCTACATCTTGCCTTCGCAGGTGCACGGCAGGCGTTATGATATGTGAAGGGGGCTCTCCCCGTAATTGAACGATATATTCACCTAGGTCGGTTTCAACCACTTGCAGCCCATGTTTTTCCAGCGTATGATTTAGACCGATCTCTTCACTAACCATCGTCTTCGACTTGGCAATCAGCTTGGCACCATTTTGACTGGCGATTTCTAGAACTATTTTTACCACCTCGTCAGCATCCACAGCATGGTGTACCCTGATGCCATTAGCAACTGCATGAGTAGTAAATTCATCGAGGTAGCGATCAAGCTGCTCAATCACATCAGCACGCACTTGGTGGGCACGCAAGCGTGATGCCTGGGAATTCTCCAGTGATTCAAAAGCAGTCTGGCGCACCTTGATCCGCTTTTCTGCGTTTGCATCCAGGGCAGATTGTAAATTCTCATCTGCTAAAGACTTCCTAATACGTGTGCGAAAAATATCAGCCATTTATACTTTATCCAATATGTCTGCAATATGCTTAGCTCGTGGAGTTTTTTTCATCCGGTGCAATCCACCATTGATGTTGGTAACACATCCTGCATCGCAGGATACAACCACGGATGCTCCAGTCTGTTCAATATTGGTAATTTTACGCTTCAGCATCTCGCTGGATATCTCGGGATGTTCCACGGAGAATACACCTCCAAAACCGCAACATTCCGATGTCTGGGGTAATTCTATGAATTCAGCACCATGAATCTCAGCGAGTAATGCGCGTGGTTGCCGGTCGACGCCTAAATCACGTAACAAATGACAGGAGGAGTGGTAAGTTATTTTTCCTTCCCATCGCGCCTTTAAATCGGTTATACCCAGCACATCGACTAAGAATTCACTGAATTCATAAGTGCGTTCAGCCAGGGCAAGCGCACGCGCCTTCCACTTTGGATCATCTGAGAATAACTCTGCATACGAATGGCGGATCATGGCTGCGCATGAGCCTGAAGGCACTACTACAGGTCCTGAGTATGGTTCAAATGCGCAGATAGTTTGGATTGCCATTTTTCGAGCCTGAGGTCGTAATCCAGCATTAAATGCGGGTTGACCACAGCATGTCTGGTTGGGTGGAAAAGACACCCTCACACCCGCTCTTTCCAGTACCCGCACAACAGCTTCGCCGGTTTCTGGGTAAAGTGTATCAAGGATGCAGGTAACAAATAATTGAACCGTCGTTGGCATAGTTTTCTCCTGAAGCAATTGTAGCCGAATCCCTCATTCTCTGCTATTAAGAACCTGAGGTTGCTAATGGATTTTGCTTTATTGAAGAAGGATTTACCAAAGGTACAAAACAAGGTGTCACCACAAAAACCAACCTGACGTGGTAATATTAACCCCGTTTTGGTTATTCAAGAATGCAAGACTTTTAGGATTTAATACATTATGGATACTTTTAGAACGATAATTCCCAATCATTTCACTCTCCCCAGAAGGATCAATCGTCTGGGTGAGTTAGCATACAACTTATGGTGGACATGGAATCCAGATGCCCAACGCCTTTTTGCACGCATTGATCCGATCCTTTGGGAAAAAACTAGTCACAATGCAATCCGATTTTTGCAATTGGTGGATCTTATGCGATTAAAAAATATCACCAATGATCGATATGCTCTGGATCATTACGATCGTATCATCAGAGCTTTTGACGAATACATGAATAAGAAAAACACCTGGTTTGCAAATACCCACCCACAACAATTAAACCAACCCATTGCATATTTTTCCACTGAGTTCGGATTACACGAGACCATGCCTATTTATGCTGGTGGATTGGGCGTGCTTTCTGGTGATCATCTTAAAGGCGCCAGCGACCTGGGCCTTCCATTTGTTGCCATTGGTTTCTTATATACTCAGGGTTACTTCTCGCAGCATATATCCGAGGATGGCTGGCAGGAAGCACGTTACGCACGATTGAAATTCGAGGAACTCCCTGTTCTGCCATTAATTGACAATAATGGAAATCCATTAACTGTTACCGTTGAGCTGCCTGGGAGGAATGTCGAGGCGCGCTTATGGGAAATTCGCATTGGGCGGGTACCTTTGTATTTACTGGATAGTGATGTGGAAAGTAATTTTCCTTCAGATCGAGAGCTGACCTCCCGCCTATACATAAGCGATTTGGATTCACGCATCTCTCAAGAGATTATCCTTGGGATTGGTGGTGTGCGGGCATTGCGCGCCTTGGGTTATAACCCAGATGTGTGGCATATGAATGAAGGTCATTCAGCTTTTATGGTACTCGAACGCATCCGCGAGTTGGTAGCCGCTGGAAATTTATTTGAAAAAGCCACTGAGCTTGTTCGCTCTGGGACAATATTTACGACACACACCAATGTCCCGGCAGGGAGTGATGAATTTCCCCTTTGGCTGGTGGATAAGTATTTTTCAAACCTGTGGCCTGAACTTGGTTTGACGCGTGATCAATTCATCGACCTCGCCCGTCATTCTCTACCTTGGGGTGAGACGTTCAGTATGCCTATCCTGGCGATGAGTTTTTCCAGCAAGCGTAATGGCGTCTCAGAGCTGCATGGAAAAGTAGCTCGAAAAATGTGGAATTTTTATTGGCCTGACCTAAAAGAAAACGAAGTTCCCATCACACATATCACCAATGGTGTCCATACCGGGACATGGTTGGCACGACGCTTGAGCAATATGTATGAACGTCATCTTGGCAATGGTTGGAAGGAACATGTGGATGATCCGGAAACCTGGGAAAAAATTGAAAATATACCGGATACGGAGCTATGGGCAATTCGCCGCCACTTGAAACGGAAATTAACCATATATATTCTAGAGCGCGCTCGTGAACAGTGGCTAACCTCCAATGTTCATCCAGTACAGGTCATTGCCTCAGGTGCTCTATTAGATCCTTATTCCTTAACCATCGGTTTTGCACGTCGCTTTGCCACTTATAAACGTGCTAATTTGATCCTGTATGACCTGAATCGCTTGATGGAGATCATCAACCGACCCAACCGGCCAGTACAAATCATCTTCGCTGGAAAAGCTCACCCGGCAGATGAGCCTGGGAAATTACTAATTCAAGATGTTTACCGAACAGTCAAAAAAGCCGAAAGTGGTGGTCGTCTGGTCTTTTTGGAAGATTATGATATGAACCTGGCACGCTATTTGGTCCAGGGTGTCGACGTGTGGATGAATACCCCTCGTCGACCCAATGAGGCTTCCGGTACATCCGGGCAAAAAGCTGCCTTGAATGGTGTGCTAAACTTTTCTGTGCTGGATGGCTGGTGGCGTGAAGGATTTAATGGTTCCAATGGATGGGCAATTGGAGATGATATTGATCGGGAAACGAACGAATTGCAAGATGCAGCTGATGCAGAAAGTCTCTATGATACCCTCGAACACAAGATCATCCCCTTGTATTATACAGACCGCTCAGCGGACGGATTACCTGGCGATTGGATAGAAGTAATGAAGGAGTCAATCCGGACTCTCACCCCACGTTTCAGCGTCCAACGCATGCTTAAAGAATACACCGAACGAATGTATCTGACTATAGAAAGTAAATAATGGAATCTCTATTAACCGCTCAAGCCTGGCTAAGTGCACTGTTGATCTTTGCCTTGCGCGTATCCGACATGACGTTAGACACATTGCGGGTTTTATTCGTCATGCGCGGCAAGAAGCGAATAGCTTGGATTTTGGGTTTCTTCCAGTCGGCAATTTTCGTTCTCGCTATTGGTCGTGTGCTCACCCAATTAGATAATCCATTGAATATCATCGGGTACGCAGCTGGATTTGCCACCGGAAATGTGGTCGGCATGTATATTGAAGAGCGTATAGCTATGGGACACATTCTGATAAATATAATCAGCCCTAGGCTGGGCACTGCCATTGCCGACCATCTTCGCCAAAATGGATATGCCGTCACTGAAGTATCTGCACGAGGAAAAGATGGCATGGTTTCAATGATTAATTGCTCTGTGTTGCGTAAGCAAGTGGATGCTGTTCGTGAGCTGGTGAATGAAATCGATCCAGAAGCTTTTATCACTGCAGAGGATGTCCGTCCCGTCAGGCGAGGTTTTTGGAGAGCATGATCAAGTAGTTCATTTCTCCACAAGAATTTCCCGTGAAATAATTTACGATTTATGATTTAACAGAATATAATATCCTTCAAAGCGGTGGGTTAACAACTTTAAACGAGGAGAGTTTATATGGATGTGTTGCTTTTAGCCAGGCTTCAATTTGCAATAACAATCATCTATCATTTCTTCTTTGTTCCCCTGACCTTGGGTCTCTCCCTGGTGGTGGCAATTTTCGAAACAATTTATGTAAACACTGGAAATGAAAAATACAAGCGGCTGACGAAGTTTTGGGGTAAGTTGTTCCTGATCAACTTTGCCATAGGGGTGGTCACTGGCATTGTCCAGGAGTTCCAGTTTGGTATGACATGGTCCGAGTATTCACGCTTTGTCGGGGATATCTTCGGTGCTCCACTCGCTCTCGAAGCTCTGCTGGCTTTTTTCCTGGAATCCACATTTTTGGGAGTGTGGATCTTCGGGTGGGATAAGCTTTCCAAAGGATTGCACGCTGCAACAATGTGGTTGGTCGCTATCGGTGCAAATATTTCAGCCATGTGGATCATGATCGCAAATGCATTCATGCAGCATCCTGTTGGATATGCCATCACCGATGGACGGGCAGAGTTGACTGATTTTTCGCAGGTGATTACTAATCCCCCATATTTAGCCATTATCCACATGTAATCAGTGCGGGAATGGTCACAGCATCCTTTTTGATGTTGGGTATTAGCGCTTATCACCTGACTGCGGCAGAATGAGACAGACCTATTCAGGACTTCCTTCCGCATGGCAGCAATTATTGGTGTGATTGCTACATTATCGGTCGGATTTTTTGGACACACCCAGGGTCAGGAATTAGTCTCAAACCCAACCGATGAAGTTAGCTTCGATGGAAGCTTTGTATAATACCGAAGATCCTGCCTCACTGTCCATTATTACCATTAGTAATCCAAGCACTGACGAGGTGATCCTTGACCTTCGCATACCAGCGCTTCTCAGCTTTATGGAATACAACCGCTTCACAGGTGAAGTTCAAGGGATATACCAGCTCCAGAAACAATACGAGGAGATATATGGGCCTGGAGATTATGTCCCACCACCCATCAATTTTATATTGGAGCTTTCGTGTCAATGGTCGGGGCTGGTCTGCTCATGATCTTTATCAGCCTGTTTGCACTTTTCATTGATCTGAAGAGACCTTTATGGGAAGTTTCCATGGTTTATTAAAATACTCCCTTGGATGATTGCCTTGCCATATCTGGCGAATACCACAGGCTGGATATTCACCGAGGTCGGCAGATTTCCGTGGGTTGTATACGAGCTGGTTAAGTTACAGGATGGTGTTTCTATCGGTGGTAACCATTGGTATGCTCTTGACGAGCTTTGTTTGGTTTCATTTTGGTCTATGGACTTCTAATCACGTACAACCGTGTACTTGATGTTAAAATTTGCAAAAGCAGGTCCTGCTGGTTGTAGCTAGAAGCCCCTGCTGAGGTCATCCTCATCCTTGGTAGACCCACCCGAATCGCAATAGGAGGTATTCCTATGACCCTTAACACACTCTGGTTCATTTTCATTGCGATCCTATATACAGGTTTCTTTGTCTTGGAAGGTTTCGATTTTGGGGTCGGGATTTTGTTGCCATTCCTGGGTAAAAACGACCTACAACGACGCACGATTATCAATACCATTGGACCTCACTGGGATGGGAATGAGGTATGGCTGATCGCTGCAGGGGGAGCAACCTTTGCGGCTTTTCCAAATTGGTATGCCACATTATTTAGTGGTTTTTACCTGCCGTTATTCCTTATACTGATTGGGTTGATTATTCGAGGGGTGGCTTTCGAGTTTCGAAGCAAGGATGATAATCCAAAATGGCGCAATCTTTGGGATTGGTGTATTTTTGCCGGTAGCCTCCTGCCCACCATCCTGTTCCCCATCGCATTTGCCAACTTAGTTCGAGGTGTCCCCATCGATGCAAATATGCAATATGTTGGTGGGTTCTTTCAACCTCTTAATCCCTATGCATTATTGGCTGCTCTGGCAGTGACCTTGCTGTTCACACTACATGGAGCTGGCTTCTTAAGCATTAAAACCACCGGTGAAGTTGAGCAAAGAGCAAAGGATTTGGTCCGCTGGCTCTGGCTGCTGGTTGTCTTGTTGTTAGTCATTTTCCTGGTCACCACCTTTATAATCACCGATATTCAGGAACGGATTAATTTCTTTACAATCGTTTTCCCGGTAATTGCAGCGGTCGCTATTTTGGCTTCTGGATATTTCCTGCGCAAGGGGCAATTCGGACGTGTATTTCTCATGACCTGCCTGACGGTTGCCTTTTTTGTGCTCACTATTTTTACCTTGCTCTACCCAAATGTGATGGTTTCCAGCCTAAATCCCAATTGGAACCTGACCATTCAAAATGCATCCTCTTCACCACTACACGCTAAAGTTAATGACCATAGTCACCCTTATATTCCTGCCTGTTGTCCTGATCTACCAGGCATGGACGTATTGGATCTTCCGTAAACGCGTCTCAGGTGAACCGAAACAGTTGACATATTAAGGCTTCTGCAAACTACAGCGGTCAGCTTTTTTCTTGGACCATCATTCACGAAAGAACGCTGACCGCTTTTTATTTTTCCACATGAAATTAAATCCCCGTCTGCTCAAGGAAGTTAGACAATCTCGATTTTTATTCATTCTATCGATCAGCTTAGGTCTAATGGCAGGAATTTTTGGTATCTTCCAAGCCCGTGGGTTAAGCCAACTGATTGGGCAAGTCTTTTTACAAGGAAAAGACTTCGGTGACATAACCAGAATTTTAATTTCCGTAATCATCCTGATATTTCTTCGGGCAGGGTTTACTTGGAGCAGTGATTTATGTTCTAGTGCAGGTGCACGTCGTATTAAGCAAAACTTACGCCATCGCCTTTATTCCCATATCATCAATATCGGACCATCATATCTACGGAGTGAAGCGGGTGAATCGGATGTAAGAACTGGTGAATTGGTCAATGTCGCCACTGAAGGGATCGATGCACTGGACGTTTATTACAGCCAATACCTACCTCAAATAGCGCTTGCGGTGTTGATTCCAATTAGCATCTTGGTTTTCGTATTCCCATCTGATTTTCTTTCCGGGTTGATCTTATTGGTCACAGCACCATTAATTCCCATCTTCATGTCCTTAATCGGCAGTGCAGCCGAAACCCTCACCCGCAATCAATGGCAAGGCTTAAGCCACATGAGCGCATACTTTCTGGATGTGCTTCAAGGGTTGACTACATTGAAATCCTTGGGGCGAAGTAGGGATCAAGTGGATGTTATCAAGAAAGTTAGCGAACAGTATCGCCAATCCACCATGGGAGTGCTCAAGGTCACCTTCCTATCAGCACTTGCGATGGAGCTAATAGCCACCCTTAGTACTGCCGTGGTGGCTGTAGAGGTTGGGATTCGTTTGCTCTATGGGAAGATGGCTTTCGAACAGGCTTTCTTCGTGCTTTTGCTCGCACCCGAGTTCTACCAACCTTTACGTATGTTAGGTACTCGTTTTCATGCTGCCATGGCAGGTGTCGAAGCTGGTAAACGCATTTTTGGGATCCTTGATCTCCCCGTTATAACTATAACTGCTGACCATGATGAAAGTGACCTTCCTGTGGATTATGAAAATCCCCTCCCATCCATTATCTTCAAGGATGTTGATTATAGCTATTCCTCACGCCCGGCGCTTCAAGGAGTTTCCCTTGAAATTCCTGCCGGGAAAATAACTGCATTAATAGGGGAAAGCGGGGCAGGGAAAACGACTCTCTCCTGGCTGCTATTACGTTTCTTGCAGCCTCAAAATGGTGATATTCTTGTGAATGGAGTCAGTATATCAAAAATTCCCCTCCAAAAATGGCGGGATAACCTGGCGTGGGTACCCCAAAATCCGTATTTATTCAACGACACAATCGCAGCAAATATCAGATTGTCGCGCCTAGATGCGACCGACTCAGCTGTTCAGAATGCTGCTCGACAGGCTCATGCCGACGAGTTTATTGATCAACTCCCGCAAGGCTATGCAACCATGGTTGGTGAACGTGGTGCCAGGCTGAGTGCTGGTCAGGCTCAGCGCATTGCTTTAGCCCGTGCATTTCTTAAGGATGCGCCTCTACTCATCCTTGATGAGGCGACTTCCCACCTGGATCCTGAAACGGATGCACAATTACAGGAATCATTAGCCCGACTTGCCCGTGGCCGAACCGTATTGGTCATTGCTCATCACCAATCAACTCTTAGAATGGCTGATCAGGTGATTAAACTCAGTCATGGCAAGGTGGAGCAAATCCAAAAGCCTGTATATGTAAACATTCCTCACATGGAAACTTTTCGGGGTAACCTCCCACAATCCAATCCCATTCTTCACGGTGTGATCCTTGGCTCAAGAAGGAATCTCAAAGAACCAGAATTCGAGAAGCCAAATGCAATTCGGGTTGAACGCAGGTTGATAAAGCTGCTATCGCCATTCAGCGGACGGATACTCCTATCCATATTCCTCGGGTTTGCCACAATTGCCAGTGGCATTGGATTAATGGCTACCTCAGCATACATAATCTCAGCTGCTGCCCTACACCCTTCCATCGCTGAATTACAGGTAGCGATCGTGGGTGTCCGTTTTTTTGGATTATCCCGTGGCGTGTTCCGTTATCTTGAAAGGTTGGTATCTCATGATGTGACCTTCCGCCTGTTGGCACGATGGCGGGTTTGGTTCTTTCAAGCGTTGGAACCGCTCGCCCCAGCTCGTTTACTGCAGTACCATAGCGGCGACTTGCTTAGCCGAGTGATTGGTGACATTGGGTCCTTGGAAGGCTTTTACGTTCGAGCTATCGCCCCGCCCCTGGTGGCGGTTGTGGTTATGATCGTAATGGCAATTTTCTTCAATTCTTTTGGACCAGGATATGCATGGCTATTCATTGCATTTCTACTATTTGGTGGGGTTGGCTTACCAATTTTGATTTCATTTCTTTCACACAATCTAGGACCAAGAATCATTCAAGCACGGACTAATTTAAGCAAAGAGATCATCGACGGCATCCAGGGATTACCCGACCTTCTGACCAGTTGCCCTGCACAGGTTCAAATTCAAAAGGTGAACGAGGCTGGTATTTATTTGACAGGGCTTCAAGCGCGTATGGCAGGTTTATCGTCCCTTCAATCTGCATCTGTCGTTTTATTAGCTAACTTATGCATGATCGCTGTTTTAATTTTTGCAATCCAAAGCGTTTCACAAGGCCAACTGGCAGGTATTTTATTGGGTGTTCTAGCACTAGGAGCATTAACAAGTTTTGAAGCTGTACAGCCACTACCAGTTGCAGCTCAAAACCTGGAAACCAACCGAACAGCAGCCAGCCGTCTTTACGAATTAGTAGACACGCAGCCAATCATTAACGACCCATCGGAGCCAATATCTCTCCCCGCGGATCATAACCTCCTCTTAAAGGACCTCTCATTTCAATATCCCTCTCCAGGAATTGAACAGCCATCCATGGTTGCTTCCGAGTTTAGTATAAAGAATATATCCTTTTCTCTGCCTGAAGGTAGGCATATCGCGGTCATTGGTCCCAATGGTGCAGGCAAAACAACCCTGATTGATCTATTACAACGATTTTGGGAATACAAACATGGTTCGATTCAGCTGGGTGGCAATGAATATTACCACTATCGGCAGGAAGATATCCGCAGTATGCTCGCTCCTATCCCTCAAAATACTTACTTGTTCAGCACGACTATCAAAGAAAACCTGCTGATTGCCCAGCCTGGTGCGTCTGAGGCGGATATTATCCAGGCAACTCAGGCTGCACAACTGCATGACTTGATCCAATCCTTACCTGAAGGTTATAACACCTGGATTGGTGAGCATGGTTTACGCCTCAGTGCTGGGGAACGCCAACGCCTGGCAATCGCCAGGGCTTTGCTTAAAGACGCACCCCTTCTTAATTCTCGATGAGCCTACATCCAACCTGGATACAGCAACAGAGAAAGCAGTCCTTGATGCAATCAATAAATACAGCTATGGTCGGAGCACGATAACAATTACCCAACGTCTCGTGGGTCTTGAAACAATGGATGAAATCCTGGTGCTCAAGGATGGTCACCTCGTTGAGCATGGTTCTCATGCAGATTTATTAACTAATCAAGGTTTGTATTGCCAGATGTGGATGCTTTATAACCAGATTATATAAAGTAAAATTAGCTGGGTTGATTATTTTAAATGGAATTCTATCAATATTAGAGGTAATGATATGCACTGGTTGAAAAAACGTTGGTGGGTGGTTGTTGTTGGGATAGTGCTGGTTGCGGCGATCGGATTCATCGCCTGGGGGATGATCATCCCAGAACCAATGCCTGAAGCATTGACGGCAATGCAGAGTGATTCTCAGGTAATCGTCAGCTCTGATCCATGGATAACCTTCCAACCAGCCGATCAAACCGCCACGACTGGCCTGATTATATATCCAGGCGGCCGGGTAGACCCACGCGCGTACGCCCCTCTTGCGCATGCGATTGCCTCCCAAGGCTATCTGGTAGTCATCGTGCCAATGCCGTTAAATCTGGCTGTTTTTGGATCGAGTCGTGCTTCATCAGTCATTGAAACATATCCAGACATTCAGCATTGGGTTATTGGGGGTCATTCTCTAGGCGGGTCAATGGCCGCCCTCTATGCAGATAAGCATCGCGATCAAATCAATGGTCTATCATTATGGGCATCTTATCCAGCCAGCAGTAATGATCTCACCGATAGCGACATCTATGTATCATCAATCTATGGAACGCTAGATGGATTGGCTACCAAAGATAAGATCGATGTGTCACGTGAATTGCTTCCCCCGGACACCACCTGGGTACCGATCGAAGGTGGGAACCATGCCCAGTTTGGTTGGTATGGAGATCAATCAGGAGATTATCCAGCCACAATAAGTCGCCAAGATCAGCAGGAGCAAACTCTGCAAGCCGTCCTTGATTTGCTCCAGTCCGTGGAAACTAATCCCTGACGAATAGTCTAGTTCCAAATTCTGCAATTTAAACTAATCCAGTTGCGCACCTACTCATATTGGTAGGGTGAACAATTGTTAGTTTTCTTTATGGATTCTTGATTTTTTATATATATTGGGACAGAAACAAATTAAATTCGAACTCTAAATAAATATACCTTCGCGGTATATCACCGATCCATCCACCTGTATTTCTGCCTCCTTGCGCATATCACAGATCATGTCCCAGTGGATGGTGCTGGTATTTCGACTCCCAGTCTCTGGGTAACCTGCTCCTAAAGCTAGGTGGAAAGTACCGCCTAATTTTTCATCAAACAATATATTGCGTGTGAAACGATTGATTTCATAGTTTGTCCCAATCGCAAATTCCCCCAGGAAATGTGCACCTTCATCAGATTCGATCATGGTTCGCAGGAAAGTCTCACCCACTTTAGCTTTTGCATCAATAACCCGACCATCCTTAAACCTTAATTCCACCCCTTCCACCACCTGCCCTTGGTAGATTGCTGGATACGTAAACTTAACCCATCCATTTACAGAGTCTTCCACCGGTCCTGTATAGATTTCGCCGTCCGGCATGTTGTGTAGCCCATATGAATTGTTGAATTTACGTCCTTTTATCGATAAACTCAGGTCTACATTCGGTCCCAGGAGCTTTACTACCTCATGCCCTTGAATACTGTCAATCATCCGGGTTTGCCCCTTATAGATCTTCTCCCAATGTGCCACCGGATCTTTTGTTTTATCATCTGCATGGCATGCAGAAAAAACAAAATCGGTATACTCTGCCATGCTCATCCCGGCTTCCTGTGCATATCCCTCAGTGGGAATTTGGGTCAGTGCCCAACGCAAGGATTTACTAGCACCACGTTGGAGCATGCTATTCCGCACAGGCGCCATCCCCTTTTGCCTAAGCGATTGTTTTATCGGCGATACACCGTTCAATGCCCTGGGGTCGATTTCTGCGCGCACTCTTATATATGCCTCAAAATGATCAGTCACCAGCTTTTGAAATGCGGGTGTGTAAGTCAATTGGTCATCATTTGCATATTTAAATAAAATCTTTTCCTGATCTGGAAGATTGAGCAGAACGTGTGGATGTCCTCCCCGCTGTAAGACAAGCTCGTAGATTTCACGAACCAGCGATTCAGCATTAGTGGTTGTCTCAATGGCAACCCGATCCCCAGCTTGGATTGAAGTAGAATGGTCAACAAGAATTTGCGCTAATTTTTTATACGCCTGTTCGTTCATTGTTTGTCCTATAACATGTTGTCTGACATTTATCCCTTAAAAAATTATAACATGCCGGTGAATTCCGCGCTATAATCTCCTATACGAACCTATAATATGTATCCTCCAGACAGGTAATGGAATGAAACAGCTTTTACAAAATATACACAACGGTGTAACTGAGGTCGTTGAAGTACCCATCCCACAGCTCCAAGCGGGAATGGCATTGGTTCACACCCGTGCATCACTCGTCTCGGCAGGCACGGAACGCATGCTGGTCGAATTTGCCGGAAAATCCTTGGTCGGTAAAGCCCTCTCAAGACCAGATTTGGTACGCCAGCTGATGGATAAAGCCCATCGGGAAGGCGTTCTAACCACCATTGAAGCTGCTTTCAACCGCCTGGACCAACCCATGCCCTTGGGGTATTCCTCATCGGGGGTGATTGAAGCAGTTGGCGAAGGATTGCAAGGATTTAAGGTCGGAGACAGGGTAGCTTGTGCGGGTGGCGGTTATGCTGTCCATGCAGAATATGCCCTCGTTCCACGCAATCTTCTGGCGTCCCTTCCAAGACTCGATCGATTTCGAAGCAGCAGCTTTTACCACTCTCGGTGCCATTGCTTTACATGGCTTTCGCCTATCTCAGCCTCAGCTTGGTGAATCTGTCGGTGTAATTGGACTAGGATTACTCGGTCTTTTAGCCATAGGAATTGCTAAGTCTGCTGGTTGCCATGTTTTTGGGGTGGATCTCGATGAAACCCGGGTCTGTATTGGCGCAAGGCAATGGGTGCTGTTGCTGTTCCACGACCGCAGGCAGTTGAAACTGCCCAATCCTTTACCCATGGACAAGGATTTGACCATGTATTAATCTGTGCAGATACGTCCTCATCCGATCCGATCGAGCTGGCTGGAGAAATTGCACGCGACCGTGGTCATGTGGTTGCCATTGGAGCAGTTGGGCTCACCCTTCCCGCGCAGGATTTATTATCAAAAAGAGCTTTCATTCATTAATTCCCGCTCGTATGGTCCAGGTCGCTATGACCCTTCTTACGAAGAAGCTGGGCAGGATTATCCCATCGGGTATGTCCGCTGGACTGAGGGGCGTAACTTGCAAGCATTTGTAGAGCTCATGGCAGAAGGGCATCTGGATATAATACCTCTCATCACCCACCGCTTCCCAATTCAAAATGCGCCCGAAGCTTATGAGTTGATCACTGGCAAGACAAACCAACCCTTTCTCGGTGTTTTACTGACCTATCCGCAAACCGGAGCAGCTTCAGGGAAATCCCAGTCGACATATGGGCAGGTTAAAAAAGCAAGTATACCCATCGCTGGTGTGAATGTCGTCCGTTTAGGTGTGCTTGGAGCAGGTAATTTTGCTAATGCAGTCATGTTGCCAGCCTTAAAAAAAATACCCTCGCTGGAGCTGATCGCGATTTCATCAGGTTCTGGGCTTCATGCTGAGTTTGCTTCAAAGAAGTTTGGTTTTAAATATACTGCTGCCAATGAAAACGAAATTCTAAATGACCCCCAGGTAAACACCGTCAGCGTGCTCACCCGCCATCACCTGCATGCCGAACAGGTGATCCGGGCATTACAGGCAGGCAAGCATGTATTCTGTGAAAAACCTTTAGCAACCAACCGTGAACAACTTGCCCAAATCAAACAACTGCTTCTCTCTCTCGAGAATTCACCCCAATTGATGGTTGGTTTCAACCGTCGGTTTGCCCCATTGGCACGTAAATTATATGATTTTATTAAACTCTCTCAGGAACCACTGGTGGCAACTTATCACATCAACGCTGGTAATATACCCCTCACCCACTGGGTTCAGGACCCAATCCAGGGAGGTGGTCGCATCATCGGTGAAGGATGCCATTTTATCGATTTTCTAACTTACTTAGTGGGGGCACCACCCATCTCAGTTGTAGCCCAAGCCCTACCCGATGACAGTCATTACCGGGAAGATAATGTTGTCATGCTATTTTCCTTTGCGGATGGCTCTCTAGGTACTGTAAATTATCTGGCAAATGGAGATAAAGCTTATCCAAAAGAACGGGTGGAGGTTTTCTCGGGAGGCAGGGTCGCTGTATTGGATGATTTCCGAACCCTTGAGATGGTTCATCAAGGCAAACGACAGGTCGTCCGCTCAGCCCTTCGGCAGGATAAAGGCCATCGCGCAGAATGGGAAGCTTTTTCATCTGCAATTCGCTACCAGCGGTCCACCGCCCATTCCTTATGAGCATCTATTTGGGGTCACTGAAGCTGCTTTTGCAGCGGTGGATTCTTTACGAGAGAGAAAACACTTCACGATTGGAACGGTTCCTTAGACTACGTGACCCGTAAACAATATCTGATGAGTTGGTTCTCACAAATCAAGCTGGCATTTAAAGCTTTATATCAGTTAGGTCCCAGTTATGTGGGTCTATACGCACTATACCAGCTTGGTCTTAAAACAGGACATTACGAACGGGTACTAACGTCATCATTAAAAAATCTGGAATCCTTTTATCCTGATGTATACACCGTGCTCTCTCCGTGCCTTTCTAGTTTACCCGATCGAAAGGTTCTGGCCGAACGGATGGGATCCCAGGTCGATCAGCTTTACGCAGAAGCTGATGAGATTGTCATGGGTAATTTTCGCTGCTTTGGTGGTCAGTCTATCCCATTGGAATTGACTCTGCCACAACCTTTGGAAAATTGGACCAAGTATGAAAAGGGAAATAAGCTAAGTCAAGACAAAGATATTAAGTTCATTTGGGAGCCTGGCCGGTTTGGTTGGGCATGCAAGCTTGCAATGGCTTACCATTTATCGGCTGATGAGCGCTACGCTGAATCATTCTGGCGCTTTACAGAACAATTTTTACTCTCCAATCCACCATTCCTCGGACAGCATTGGTGCTCTGCCCAGGAAGTCTCGATCCGTCTGATTGCCTTGGCATTTGCGCTTCCGCTATTGACCTCATCCATTCATACGACCTCTGACCGCCTTAAAAAAATCGCCCAAACACTTGCCATCCATGCTGAACGAATCCCTGCCACCCTTGTTTATGCGCGTTCTCAAAACAATAATCATCTGATTACTGAAGCCTTGGGTCTCTATACCGCCTCAGCTATACTACCTAAACATCCTTTAGCTTCAAAATGGCATACGATGGGTTGGAAGTGGTTAAAATATGCCTTCCAGGCCCAAATCTCAATCGATGGCACGTATACCCAACATAGCACGAATTATCATCGCCTGATGCTTCAAGCTGCGATTTGGGCTCGCCTGGTTCACGATCATTCATTCACCAATGAATCCATTCCTTCAGACGCTCGCGTCTCGATTGGAAGCTGCTACTTATTGGTTGTGGAAAATGGTCGATCCTGGAACGGGTCGCGTTCCCAACCTGGGTCATAATGATGGAGCATACTTACTTCCCCTGACAATTTGCCCCTATCATGATTTTCGTCCAGTGATCCATACCGCTTCACGTTTATTCCTGCGAACTCAATTAAACCCATCTGGTATTTGGGATGATATGGCTGCCTGGTTATGTCTCCCATCGGAACAGTTAGAAAATGAAGCCAGCCTGGATTTTTATCAATTGAAGCCCCGGCAAGATGAAGCAAAAACCCAATCCCCATATAGATTAGTAAACCATAAAAACGATTCTTGGGCTTTTATGCAAGTGGCAAAATATCATTCCCGTCCTGCCCATGCCGACCAGCTCCATCTGGATTTATGGTGGCGGGGATGCAATGTCGCTCAGGATGCTGGAACATATCTCTACAACTCCCCTCCAACCTGGGAAAATTCCCTAACCAACGCATCTGTCCACAATACCGTGGTGTTGGATGGTCAAGAATTCATGTCCCGAGCAGGTCGCTTCTTATACCTTGATTGGGCTCAAGCCAGGGTTCTGGATATCCAATCCTCCCCAGGTAATGGTCATACGAGCATCACCGCTGCTCACAACGGTTACCGAAAGATCGGTGTTATCCATTCTAGAAAAGTATCGACCAAGACCGATGGTCATTGGGAAGTCATCGATCATTTGGAAGGACCATCAGGTACCGTGCATACTGCCCGTCTGCACTGGTTGATGCCCGATTGGGATTATGAAATTCAGAAACCACTGAATACAAGTGATAGTCAAGGAATTGAAATCCACATTAAATCCCCCCATGGCTGGATTTGTTTAAAAATGGAAGCAATCGCTGCAATTGAAAACAAGTCTTCCAAGCAGACAATGAATTTCCAGCTTGTCCGGGCTGGAATGATTTTGGTTGGTTCCGGAACAGCGCTCCCAATCTCAGGCTGGACATCTCCAACTTATGGAGAAAAGATCCCGGCCATGGCTTGTTGTATAGAGCTATCTCAGGCTCTGCCAATTGAATTCAAGAGCGAATGGTTTTTTCCTGATGAGAGCTAGAGCAGCAGTCATCATCATTGAGAATGATAAAATTGCCCTGATTGAACGATATCGATCTGGTCAGCATTATTTTGTCCTTCCAGGTGGTAAAGTTAAATCTGGTGAATCCCCATTAGATGCCGCTTCCCGTGAAGCTGAAGAAGAGCTTGGGTTGAAAGTAAAAATAGGTGCTCTTGTGGCTGAAGGTAGTTATCTTGGAGCACCACAATATTATTTCCTGGCAGAACCCATTAGTGGAATGTTCGGCTATGGAAATGGTTCTGAGATGAGGAATTTACCGGGTTCCGAAAAAGGCAGCTACCACCCTGTCTGGATGGCAATTAACGCAATTCACGCTAAGCCAGTGTTACCAAAGATTAATGGCAGAATTTATCATAAAATCACTTAAAGAAGGATGGCCTGAAAACCCACTTAATTGCAAGTGACAATTCCACTGATGAAGAAATAGCTGTTCGTGGTGATGCTAAATGACCACCTCTATTCAAGAAAGAACTTGACCTTGCATATATTATTAATCCATCAGGCATTTGCTGCCTTAAGTGAACCCGGTGGGACACGCCACCATGAGCTTGCCCGTTATTTTTCCGAGCAAGGTCACACGGTGACGATTATTACAAGCCCGATAAGCTATCTTACAGGAAAAGCAAGCCGCTCAAAAATTCCCTGGGTTGAAAAACAAACCGATGGTGAGTCCATCACTATCCTGCGTGCGTATGCGTATCCGTCCTTGCACCGTAGCTTTGCTCATCGTTTGATCAACTTCTTCAGTTTTATGCTATCATCTTTCCTGATTGGAATGGGGGTTAAGAAGTTGGATTTGGTATGGGGAACTTCACCTCCGATCTTTCAAGGACTGACTGCCTGGGCATTGGCAAAACTTAAGCGAGTCCCCTTTCTCTTCGAAGTTAGAGACCTGTGGCCTGCATTTGCAATTTCAGTTGGTGTATTGCATCAGCCAGTATTAATCAAGCTTTCAGAATGGTTGGAGCGATTCTTGTACCAGCATGCAGACCTGGTCGTGGTCAATTCACCTGGCTATATCCAGCATGTACAGAATCGTGGGGCACGCCAGGTGGAACTGGTACCTAACGGCACAGACACCACCATGTTCTGCCCATCCATTGATGGCACATCCTTCCGTCAAGCCCATGCGCTTGAGAATAAATTTGTCGCCCTTTACGCTGGTGCGCATGGCATGTCAAATGACTTGGGCGTGGTGCTGGAAGCAGCCAAAAAAATTCTCCCCCGTAAAGATATCGTCATTGTCTTACTGGGTGATGGTAAAGATAAAGCTAGCCTGCAAGCTCAGGCTGCCCGGGACGGTTTGGATAATGTTATCTTCCTACCTCCCATCCCAAAAGTTGAGATGCCTTATGCCCTGGCAGCTGCGGATGCTTGTATTGCAATTCTAAAACCTGTGGATTTGTATAAAACGACATATCCCAACAAGGTTTTTGATTATATGGCAGCTGGCAAGCCAGTTTTACTGGCGATTGATGGTGTCATCAGAGAAGTGATCGAAAATGCTGGAGCAGGAATTCCAATTCCTCCCGGAAATCCTGAAGCCCTGGCAAATGCCATACTCTCCCTTGCTGATGACCCTGAATTGGTACACCGGATGGGAAAACAAGCACGGCAATATGTGGAAACCTATTTTGATCGATCAAATCTGGCTTCAAAATTCATGGGAATTATAAGTAGATTGTTATCATGAGTACCGCCCCTAAACCCGCAGCAGAAAAACAGCTTGTCCAATCTAATATCCAGGAACGAAATAAACGCTATGTTCAGATTGATGCTATTGGTGTAGGGACTGCCGGTGCTGCAGCCCCATTTTTACCAGTATTCCTCACCCGCCTTGGAGCAACTGCGGTTCAGATTGGTCTATTAACCACCATGCCCGGCGTTACTGGGCTGATTTTAGCATTATGGGTGGGAAGATTCTTACAAAGGCAGCGGAATATCGTCCCTTGGTTTAGTCTATCTCGCCTGATGGTCATATCTGCCTACGCTCTCACCGGGATCGCTCCCTTCTTCGTACCAGATAACATCCTGATATACGTAATACTAATAATCTGGGCATTGGCTACCCTGCCACAGACGATGGTCGCAGTGGGTTTCTCCGTGGTCATGAATGCAGTATCAGGACCAGAAGGGCGCTATGATTTGATGAGCCGTCGCTGGTCTATCTTAGGTATAACCACTGCAATTGCAACTGCAATTGCCGGACAGGTCCTGGATCGCGTCGGTTTCCACCTCAATTACCAGATTGTTTTTGTAGGACTATCCCTGGGCGGCTTGGTCAGTTATTATTTTTCTAGCCGGATCCAAATACCAGATGCGGATCCCGTACCAACAACCCAAAAAGGTTCGATAAAGTCCAGCGTGCGTGAGTATTATCACCTGGTCAATCAACAACCTGCCTTCGTTTCCTTCACCCTTAAACGATTTGTTTACCTCTTCGGGATCACTTTAGCGACACCTCTATTCCCCCTATACTTTGTGCGCGAATTGAATGCATCAGATGCATGGATTGGTTTTCTATACACTGCTCAAACAGCAATCCTTGTGGTTGGATATTTCTTTTGGTCACGCTTGTCACGCAAAAAAGGCTCCAGATTTGTATTATTATCCACGACTTTTGCGATTTCACTATACCCGGGTTTGGTCGCGCTTACGAATAACCAGACACTTATCTTTATTCTGGCAGGAGCAGCAGGTATTTTTCAAGCTGGGATCGACCTGGTTTTCTTCGATGAATTGATGAAAACCATTCCCCCACGTTATAGTCCAACATTTGTATCTATAGCCCAGAGCGTAACATATCTGGCAGCTATTCTTGCACCATTGGTGGGCACATATTTATCGGTTCAAATTGGATTAGCAGGAGCCTTATTCGTAAGCACTGTGATTCGGTTCATTGGTTTCATTCTGTTCTTTCGTCAGGATTCGTCAAACAAGGATCCACATTCCCGTTCAGCAAGCGAACCCTCCGGTGAAATCACAGAAGAATAAACAGAGTATAATCGCCTCGTGCGTAAAGTAAAAAATCCCGAAGATTTAACCATCGATGAGCTTCGCCAATTATTGGTGGAAAAGAGACGCAAAGTCCGGATGGAACATCTGGCACGCTTTCGTAATACCGGAAGGGCATTAACGCTAGCATCGGACTTGGAAAATCCACCGGTTGAGAATTTCCACTCAGATTTCCAACCAGAGCAGGACTTTACCGACCACCTACAGCCCAGGCCTAAAAGAACTAAACTCGTATTGGATCGCTTGTTACTTTTCATAGAGATTCTAGCAGTTCTCGGATTGTTCTTTGTGATCTATAACGGTATTCAAATTCTCAGGGATTTAAACTCTCAATTCGCTCAATCCCTTACCCCTGCAACTCTCACCCCCACCCCTCTCATCATCCCGGTAATTTTACCCTCCGGGCATACCCCACCTAATTCTCCCGGTGGTGCTCAACCGAATGAAGCTGAAATTCCTGCTCATTTACTCCCACTTTACCAATCCCTGGCACAAATTCCCATCCCTACCCCAGGTCTGGAGCAGGCCATCCAGATCCAAATCCCAACCATTGATGTTGATGCTCCAGTGGTTCAAGGGGATGGGTGGGAACAGTTAAGAAAAAGGTGTAGGCCAGCAAATCGGTTCAGCCAACCCTGGTCAAGTCGGAAATATGGTTATGTCAGCCCATAATGATGTGTTCGGTGAAATTTTTAGAAATCTGGACCAACTCGAAAGAGGGGACCAGATTATTGTTTACACTCCTCAGCATGCATATACCTATTTTATTACTAATGTGCAAATTGTTGAACCGACCGATGTAGAGGTCATGTCAGCTACGCCTGATCCCACTATCACATTGATTTCTTGTTACCCCTATTTAGTTGACAATCAGCGCATTGTTGTTCAAGCTAGTTTACAGAGCGGTAACAAATAAGATATATAATATACGGCACAAATCCTGGGTGATATCTTGTATTCAAGGGAAACACCAAACCTTTCATGGAGCTTTGAATGCCAAAAAAAACAAAACGACCAATCCGCAAACCGGAAAATCTAACCAATGAAAACCAAGTTATTGATCCGTTGATCGCTAATCGTCAGTCATCTTTCAATCCAGATTACCACTTTGTCATCAAGGATCTCCGCCGTGTTGGTTTATTGGCAGGATTGTTCGTCATCATCTTGCTGGTTTTATCAATCCTGTTGCATTAAACACAGCAATACCGAGCTGAAGATTAATAGTTAGCATTAGGGTGGGATTGTGCAACGAACACGCTGGCCATATGCAACGAAACTAACCATTAGCCTGTTGTTGTTGGGTTTATTTATTTATTTATTATCACGCTTTAACGAAATTATTCCCCCGATTATTATTGCTGTCATTATCGCTTATATCCTGAATCCAATCGTAAATTACCTCCAGGAACGGATACACATTCCAAGATCATTGATCATCCTGCTTACATATGTCATTGTCTTGGCCATCATTATCTCATTTACGATTTTGATCATTCCCGTCTTTGCAAGGAACATGCCCTCAACTGAGATAAATACCCAGCAGCTTATTAAATCTCTTGAGACTGCCCTTGCTCGGCAATATCATATATTTGGTATCACGATCCTTCCATCCGCGATGCTGGATCAGGTGATTGTGGCTCTACGAGGTTTTATTCAACCTGTAATAGGTCAAACAGTAACGATCGTGTCCAGCATTATCACATCCATCATTTGGATCATTTTTATAATCCTTGTTTCTTTCTATCTGATCAAGGATGGAACCAAGCTTGAAGAATGGCTCACTTCTCATTTGCCTCCAGTTGTTCTGCACGAGTATTTATGGATGCATGATGAGATTAATCAAATTTGGAGTGCATTTTTCCGTGGTCAACTTCTCTTAAGTATTATCGTTTCGATCATTTTTATCGTGATGGGTTCATTACTAGGGTTACCTTTCGCTTTGGCTATGGGTATCCTCGCAGGTATCCTTGAATTCCTACCCAGCATTGGTCATGCTATTTGGCTATTCATTGCATCCCTACTCGCTTTTTTCCTCGGCTCAACCTGGATCCCTATACAGAATTGGGTGTTCATGCTGATTATTATCGGGCTCCACTTATTCTTCGAGCAATTTGATTTAAATTACTTAATCCCGCGCATTATTGGACGAAGTGTCCACTTACCTCCTTTGGTGGTAATTTTAGGTATTGTTTCAGCTGCTTTGTTGGCAGGAGTATTGGCAATTCCATTAGCCGCCCCAACCATTGCCTCAGCTCGGATCATTGGTCGGTATATTTTTGCTAATTTATTGGATATCGAATGGACGCCCGTTAGTGCCACGCAACCTCTCCCGCCTCCAAAGACTTATTGGTGGCAACGTGATCAAAGTAAGGGAAAAATGCCATGAGTTTGGAAAAATCAAATCCAAATTCCCCAAAATGGAGTTCAACATTAAAAATGGTTATTGGACTCACGGTTGCCGGTTTGGTGATGGCAATGCTCATTTACTTTCGATCTATTATTGGACCATTGCTTTTGGCATTTATCCTTGTTTATTTGCTACATCCATTAGCTGCGTTTTTATATACCCACGCCAGGCTTTCGT
>CAVZSS010000006.1:0-48555 GCA_963777965.1 uncultured Chloroflexia bacterium
CCCCATTGGGAATCGCCTGGACGCCTGGGGAGTGGGGAGTGGGGAGTGGGGAGGAGGTTATCGTTCTGCTTGCTTACTCGCGACTACTGCATGGCTTACTTCAGAGGCTATTCCAAAAAAGGAGCAATCCCCCCGACACGTTACGGGAATCAACTGATAAATATATGGCTTACACCCCCACCAGAATCGCCCGGGTGGGAGCACCTTCGGCACCACCCAGCTTGAGCGGCAGGCAGGTCAGCGTGTAGCGTCCCTGCGACACCTTGGATAAATCCAATCCTTCGATGACCACCACCCCGGCATCCAAAAGGATGCTATGGACCGCCTTACCCAGTTTGAAGGGTGCGATCGAGAGATAATCGATACCCACCAACCTGACATTCCTGTCGACCAGCCACTCAGCAGCATCGATGCTCAGTGCAACGAAGTCGGTTTGAAATTCCTTGTTACCGCTTGCCCAGTAATCCGAATTTCGCGTCTTGAACAGCAACCTGCGTGTGCGCGGTGGGATATCCGCGTCCATTAAAACCGAGGCGGTGATCAGGTTCACGTTGGGTAGGTGTAATACATATGCCCTACCTAAAAGCAGGTCGAGTGATAGGCTTTCAACGGTTTTTCCGTTGTTCATGAAATGATCGGGGGCGTCTACGTGCGTACCAGTGTGACAGCTCATCGAAATCTGGGTGACATTGGCGTTATCTCCTGAGTCAATACTGCTGAGACGCTTCATATCCACCTGTGGATCTCCAGGCCATACGATCATATCGTGTGTTATGGTCAGGGTTATGTCATAGGTACGCATCGGCTACCTCCTTTCAATATAAAATGAGTATAGAATGGAGTATAAAAAAAAGCAACTTTTCTGAATGTCAATTTTTGGGAGAAAAAGAAAGGCCAGCATGTTTTGGGTTTTTTACTACATGTTATTAGTTCTGCTGCACCCCGTAAAAGATTATTTGATATCCCCTATTTAAGAATCGATGAAATCAATCCTTTGTGATTGTTAACTTAACAACCGTAGCCCGCTTTAATGCACCTGGATCAATACTTACCCCCAGACCGGGCTCATTCGGTACATTGATCGTGCTGTCAGGGTTCAAGCACAAAACGCTCGTTGGTTATATCCTCTAGGTAATACCTGTCGGTGGCAGAGATATCCCCAGGTAAGGTGAACCCAGGCAGGGATGCCATCGCCAGGTTGGATGCCCTGCCCACTCCCGTCTCCAACATGCCCCCACACCAGACCGGGATACCCTTTTCACGACACAGGTCATGGATGATCGTTCCCTGGCTCAAGCCCTCCCACCCGACCGGGTTTAATATTGATCACACGGCAGGACTTCATCTCGAGTGCCTGGCGGGCATGCCGGGGGAGGTGATGCTTTCATCCAGGCAAATAGGTGTGCGCAACCTGGCTTGCAGCTGGCTGTGGTCCCATAAGTCATCCTCAGCTAAAGGCTGTTCGATCAGCAAGAGTCCCAAATCATCGAGGGGTGTCAATGACACTGCACTTTCCAGTGTATAAGCAGAATTGGCGTCCACCTGCATGCGTAAGGAAGGGAATTCCTTGCGCACAGCGCTGGCATCGCTCCACATCGCGCCCGGGTTTGATCTTGATCTTCACCCGTCGGTATCCCAGGTCCAGGTATCTCTGCACCACTTCAACCAGCCTGATGGGTGTTTCCTGCAATCCGACCGATACCCCCACGTCAACTTTTTGGTGAACGCCTCCGAGCATCTCAATTAACGATTTCCCCTGAGCTTTACCCAACAAGTCCCACAATGCCATCTCAAGCCCGGCTTTTGCCATCAAATGCCCGCGCACAAAAGACATGCGTCTTTGTAAATCTTCGGTTCCGACGATTTCCTGGTTCAACACTGCAGGGATGATAAAATCCTGCAGGATGTGCAGGGCAGTACCGACCGTCTCGTAGGAGTAACCCGGGTCCCAGTCAGCTGGGCATTCGCCATATCCGACCAATCCATCCGCATAGGCTTCCACCAGCACACAATCGCGGGTGTGGATCCGCCCAAAGGATGTTTCAAAAGCACTCACCAGGGGCATGCGCAAGTGAAATAGGTTGATCTGGTTGATCTTCATAAGGTGCTTTCTCCATGACACAAGACGTAGTAACTGCGGAAGGGATGAACCTCGGTTCGAACGAAATCGGTCACAATGTATCCAGCCCTGAACAGCTCTTCAAAAATAGAGCGGGAATGCAAACGCCATTCCAGTGCAAGCTTGAGGTCACTGATTTTCAATGCCTGTATATCAGGTGGGATTTCCACCAGCAGGATGGGCAGGTCCTTTCCTAGTTGAAATTCTTCCCACTCTGCAGGATGGGGGATCCCGGACGGATCAAATTCAGCTGGATTGATGATGGGTGCACCACCTGAGCGAAAGTGGTATAGATCAAGGTTTTTCCGTCTGCGCCGGCTTAGGCGGTGGTTCACCCGGTGTGAATTCACCCACCAATCCACATCGAAACGGTCGGAGGGCATCCCACGGTTCAAATTATCATCCATCTTGCCATAAAAATTTCGCAGGTAGGTATTACACACTGCCCCCAGGCGGGTGATGTTCAACCAGGCATTCCGACCTAGCAATGGGTCGAAGGTCCAGGTGATGCGGTCAATCCCCTGGTGGCGGACCATCTGCCATTGGGCACGCTTGAGGGCAAAACCAATCCCTTGCCCGCTTAGGTCCGGACGCACCCCTAGCATGCTCGAATAATGTTTTACTCGCGGGCCATCTGGTGTAGTATACACCCCAGGAAAGCCAAACACGAACCCGACTAGCTCACTATCCAAATAAGCGCCGATCAACAAACCTCCATTGTGAGCAGCCGAGTTGATCAAATGTGCTGGGATGATATTGGTATCTTTCGCAAGCCATACCAGGCGCTGAAGGTGCTCCACTTGGCGCATTTCATCGATGCCTTCAATGATCTTTATCGTCCAGGGTGTTTTCATCATCTGTTTAATGCCGCCGGAACAGATTACGCAATAGAGAAGTGCGCCAATTGATTTCTTTTAGATGGTCAAGCCGATGATCAAAACGGGATGGCAGCAAGTTGAACACCCTGGGTAACACATCGATGCTGCATGTGCGATTAACAGCCAGGTAATCCAGCCAATATACCGAAACGGGCAATCCAGGAAACATGGATTCAAACAAAACTGTTGCTCCCCGTAAATATGGGGGAAATACATGAACCAACTTTCGTTTAAGGTTTATTTGCTCCAAGACGGATTGCACGATGTGTTTAAAGCTCAGATATTCAGGACCACCGACAGAATAGGTTTGGTTAATCGTCAGGTTATTATCCAGGGACCATATCAGGCATGTCACCAGGTCTTCTACCCAGATGGGTTGGATCAAAGTACTCCCCATCCTCTGGAACAAAAAATACAGAAGGCAGCGCATTTAGCAACCGCGCCAGTCCGCTGGTCAAATGATCATTCAATCCGTACACAAGGGCAGTACGGATGATGGTATGGCAAACCCCACTACGCCGGATGTGTCTCCTCGGCAGATAGCCTTGGCTTTTAACACCGGGAAAGCTGAAGCCCTATCAGCGCCGAGATGGCTTAGGTAAAAGAAGCGTTTAACCCCAACTTCTGCAGCAACCTGGCTGACCATTTGCGTTCCTTGGATATCAATATCCATCAGGCTGGCATGTGCGCCATGCCACTCAACCCCTGCCAGATGATAGACAATATCCACATCCGCCATGGCGGATCGAATGCTCCGCGAATCGGTCAGCTTGCATACAATCACTTCAACAGGAATCCCCTTGGGTAAATTGGGTGATTTCTTGGATGGACGGATAAGTAACCTCACCGGATAGCCCGCCTCAGCCAGCTGGCGAACCAGTACCCTTCCAATAAAACCCGTGCCTCCAGTTACCAGGATCATGGCGTGATTATAGCATGCCGGTTTCACCTGCAGGTTATAAGCCCGTCAAACAGGATGATTTATGGTAAGAAATAAACCCACCTACTTAAGTTTGAAACGAAGCACCTGGTAATCAACGACTACATAGAGGTTATTCTGGTCATCGAAGGTTATTCCCATCACCGCCCCATTAACTTGCAGCGTATCCAGGTAACGCCCATCACTGGCATAGATCATCACCCCTGGGAAGTCGGCAATATATATCTTCCCCAGGTTGTCCACCGCAATCGACCTGGGAGATGTGAACTGCCCATCTTCATCTCCACGGCTGCCAAAACGTGAGATGTATTTTCCCGCAGGTGAAAAGATAAACACACCCTCATTGAAATAAGCTAAATCATAAATATTTGCCAGTCCCATCCACTGCCACTCTCATATCCATTTCAGAATCGTTGGTCACATTACCGATGGCGTTTTCGACCCATAGATCGATATCGCCATTTCGATCATATCGAATGAGGTCATCCGTACTTTTATACCAGGCTGCCACTACTGACCCATCTGGGGCAACGGTGACATCATCAAATCCCCATCCATCCGGATGATCCAACCTGCCAAGCAGGTTACCATTCATCCCATCATAAACATACAGCATGCTCCCTACCACCGTATAGACCGCACCTTCGCGGTCAGCAGCCATCCCGGAGAGGTATATATCTCCCGTTTCCTCCCCGGTAGCTTTCCATTCTGTGATGTAAATTCCATTCTCATCAAATACCTGCACCCGTCCCCCGTTGAACTCACCCACAAAGATGTGACCGTTGTTATCAACAGAAATAAAGCGAGCGTCCGTGAAATAGCCAGGTCCGGTGCCTTCCTGACCAAACTGCAGGGTGACATTTCCAGCCGCAAAAGGATTAATCCTGGCCCAGATTCCTGCCAGAGGACCTCCCTGGGAAGTCATGCCTGCCAGGATAGGTACAACAGTTACCATGAGCAAGAAGATAATGAATCCAATTATCAGGCAGTTCCGCCCAGTGTATGAATTCTTCACGGACATGTTGATTTCCTGATCATGCGTGGAAAATGGCTGAAAGGGCTGTGGCTCATGCATCATCTCAGGTTGAGATACCGATAAGGCAGCCTCGATCCCATCGATAGCATCTTTGGCATCTTTCAGTCCGGCACCGGTTGATTCGCGAAACAATCTGATCGCCTCGATCTTGTCCCCTGCAAGGATCAGTTCCATTAGTTTTATGCATTGTGGATGAGTCAAGGGCTGTGGATTGAATAGATGCAGGCGAAACCAACTCGAGATCTCTTATGTCTACCTCTTCACCGCGCTGCATGGCTTCAACCAGGCTTTTTGCGTCTTTCAATCCGATCACAAAGGTCGAGCGCAACAGACCGAATGGCCTCAATCTCATCGCCCGCCATCGCTTTCTCTCGGATGGATTGAAGCCTTTCTGTGAGATCAATATCAGGACGTGCATTATATGTATTTAAATTTGGTGAAGGGAGAGGTTCGTTCAGCTTTGTAACTCGCAATTCCACTGGGATGATCACAGAGGAATTGCAATACGGGCACTTTATAGTGGTAGAGCCATCTCCATCCACATCCAAGGGGGCTGAGCAATTGGGGCAGCTGAAACTTTCGGGCATGATATACTCCTCCAATCCGTCATTCATTTTATACTATTTTTCGAAACTATATGGTCAGGATGGAGTTAACAACAATATTGCAGGCAACGAACGGACCTGTTAATTGAACATTAAATTACCCACCTGGCGAAAATGGATGTATGGCTCCGGTGACCTGGGATTTAGCCTTACCAGCACCATCGTTGCAGCATATTTTGCCATCTTCCTGACGGATGTGGTCGGCGTGTCCGCCCGGGTCGCAGCAGTAGCTATCTTTATCGGAAGAACCTGGGATTATATCAATGATCCGCTGTTCGGATATATCTCCGACCGCACCCGTACACGTTGGGGCAGAAGACGCCCATTCCTCCTTTTTGGACCAATCCCATTTGCAATCATATTTACCTTAATGTGGTGGAAACCACCTCTCCAGGGTGACATATCTCTGGCGGTTTATTATGCCATTATCTATGTGTTGTATGATGCAGCAGCCACTCTCATATATATGCCATATTTTGCCCTCACACCTGAGCTGACCTCGGATTATGACGAACGCACCTCGATCACCTCGGTCAGGGCATTCTTCTCAATCGCTGGCAGCCTGGTGGCGTTCACGATCCCATTATTGATCATTGGCAGTTTTTCACCCGAGAATGCCCCCGAAGTCTTAATCATGGGGGTACTGTTTGCCATTATCTCAGCGATACCGATGTACCTGGTTTTTTTTGGCACGCGTGAACGCCCAGAGTTTATGAATCAAAAGCAACCCGGTTTGATAGAATCCCTTCGAGCGTGCATTCATAACCGTCCCTTCATCTTCAGTGCTGGCATTTATCTTTTCACCTGGGCTTGCGGTTGATATCCTGCAAACCATCCTGCTTTACTTCATCAAGTACGTGGTCAATCGGGAGAATCAGAGTGATTTGATCATGGCAACGATTTTCGTGGTTGGAATTTGCGCTTTACCATTGTGGACATGGATATCACGCCGCTTTAATAAAAGATTGGCGTATATTGCATCGGCATGGCATTTTTAGCTGCGGTGCTTATGGTGCATGATCAGCCTCGACCCCAGCAACACCACTGAGCTGGATCCTGGTCTTATGCGTGCTGGCAGGTATTGGTGTATCTGCTGCCCATGTTATGCCCTGGTCGATCATTCCTGATGCCATTGAATATGATGAGCTAAAAACCGGCAAGAGACACGAGGGCATGTTTTACAGTCTGATCTCTCTGTCGCAAAAAGTTGCCTCGTCCTTTGCGATCCCTCTGGCATTGCTGGTGCTGGATGCCACCGGGTACATTCCCAATAGTGCTACCCAACCCCCCAGTGCTGTAGTTGGGTATCCGCATCGTTACGGGTCCAATCCCAGCCGTGATGATTTGCCTGGGCATTCTGTTTGCCATCTTCTACCCACTGGGCAGAGAGAGATACACCCAGATTGCCCAAGAGCTTGAAGAAAGGCGCTCTGGCAACCCAGAAGGAACCATGATCAGTACGATTGAAATCCACCCCGGTCGAGAATCATCTCCCAACGTCGCTGTTTTGTGACCTTTCCCTGGCAAATATATAAAAATGATCCACTTTGGGTGCCACCTCTGGTCAAGGAACGACTTAAGTTCATTGATCCCAGACCAGTGGCGTATTTTTCAAGCGTGGGGTGGCAGAGTTTTTCATCGCCTTCAAGGATGGCAAACCTGTCGGAACCATCTGCTGTGCGCGATGACCGGGCTACCAATGCAGCTCGGGGATTGAAGGATTGCATGATCGGTTTTTTTGAATGCATCCAGGATAAAAAGGTGGCTGAAGCGTTGTTTCGATCATGCCCGTAAATGGGCAAGAACGCATGGGCTTGAAACCTTGTATGGGCCCTTCAACCTGGATTATGAGGATGGGTATGGCGTGCTCATTGAAGGCAGAGACCGGCCTCCAGTGTTGTTGTGTGGGCATACTCCACCCTACTACCAGGGATTTTTCGAGCAGTATGGCTTTCAACCTGCACGGGGTGATAACCTTGCCTATGAGATCACCCAGGCGATGGCGAGCAGCTGAAATTGAACGAATATCACGCCTATCAGACCGATTGCGCAGGCACGGAATTGGATCAAGATCCGATCGGGAGACCTGCAGCATTGGGATGATGAGGTGGAACAGAATCTATATCCTGCTTAATCAAAGCCCTGGCACACCTGCCGGATTTCATCCCCTGGCCGAAGGATGCTCTGCAAGCCTCACTGGAGCAATTCCGCCAGATCATCGATCCTGAGCTGGTTCTATTTGCAGAAGTGGATGGAGAAACGGTTGGATTGTTTCCCGGGCATCCCAAATGTTAATGAAGCCCTCATCCATGCCAATGGATTACGCTATCCATGGGATTATTTGCGATTAATGCCATACCTGCGAACGACAGCCGAAATGCCTGGCAATCAAGAGTGTGCTGGTGCTACCGGAATATTGGGACACTGGCGTGGCTGTGATGCTTATTCGATGAAATGGCAAAACGGGCTTTTCCCAAGGGTTACACCTGGATCGACATGTCACTGACCTCCGATGATAACCCGTACACACCCACCCTGGCAGCGCGGGCAGGGGCAAGGCTGTATAAACGCTACCGAGTCTACCGTTTGAATTATCTAGCTGAGAAATCAACCTGTTTTCTCAATCTTTGCAAGCTTGGTTTGTTTACCACGCTCCTCGGTTTCGAGGATGCGCTTGCGGATGCGATAATTCTGCGGGGTCACTTCCAAGTAGCTCGTCATCCGACAGATACTCGATGGCTTCATCCAGGCTCATCTGGCGAGGTGGGGTCAGGCGGATCTCCATATCACCCCGGGCTGCTCGGACATTGGTCATGTGTTTTTTCTTGCACACATTGATGGTCAGGTCACCCGGACGCTGGTGCTCACCCACCACCATGCCCTCATATACATCCACACCCGGACCATAAAACAAAGCCCCACGATCTTCTGCATTCTTCAAGCCGTAGGTTGTGGTAACACCATTCTCCCAAGATACCAGAGACCCAAAATCGCGCCCCTCCATCGCACCTACCAAGGGCAGGTAGTCATAAAATATGGTGTGCATCGTCCCCGCCCCACGGGTAGCAGTGAGGAACTGGTACCTGAAACCTAACAATCCACGCGTGGGCACCAGGTATTTCAAGCGCACGCTGTTTTCCTGGGTGTCCTGCATATCCAACATCTGTCCCCGGCGTGAACCGAGCATCTCCACCACCACCCCAGTCGTCTCCTGGCTGGTTTCGATGTACACTTCTTCGAATGGCTCTAACATCTCTCCAGCTTCACCCTCACGCAGGATGACTTCCGGTCGTGATACCTGGAATTCGTAGCCTTCCCTGCGCATGGTTTCGATCAAGATCGCCAGGTGCAGCTCGCCACGCCCGGAGACCAGGAAGGAATCCGGGCTATCTGTCTCTGCCACCCGCAAGGCAACATTCGAACGCAGCTCATCGAAAAGGCGTTCACGCAACTTGCGGGAGGTATTCCATCGACTCTCGCGACCAGAGAATGGGGAGGTGTTCACTCCAAAGGTCATGCGTACGGTCGGTTCTTCAACCTTGATGGGAGGGAGTGAAACCGGGTTTTCTGGATCTGCCAGGGTTTCACCGATGCCAATCCCTTCCAATCCTGCCAGGGCAACGATCTCTCCAGCCTGGGCGGTTTCTACTTCCACGCGTTTTAAGCCCTGATGGACATACAAATAGCGCGCCCTTTCAGGGAGCACCTGGCCGGTCACCGTGATGCGCGCCAGGGATTGACCGACTTGCATCTGGCCTGCAAAGATACGTCCCACGGCGGTCACACCCCGGTAATCATCGTATCCAAGGGTGGTAACCAGCATTTGCAAGGGCGCATCCAGGTCCACGAGCGGTGCCGGGATATGCCGTAGGATGGCTTGAAATAGGGGCTGCAGATCAGGACCAAGCACTGGGGTTAAACCTGCCTGGGCTGTGATGGCATTCGCATAAATTATGGGGAATTCTGCCTGCTCATCGGTTGCACCAAGCTCAATGAACAAATCAAACGTCTGGTTGAGCACCCGTTCAGGTTCAGCGTCTTTCCGGTCCACTTTATTGATCACCACGATCGCCCGGTGACCCATCTCGAGGGCTTTCTTGAGCACAAAACGGGTTTGGGGCATGGGTCCTTCTGCGGCATCCACGAGCAGCAAGACACCATCCACCATATTCATCACCCGTTCGACTTCACCCCCAAAATCAGCGTGCCCGGGTGTATCCACGATGTTGATCTTCACCTGTCCCTGAAACTGTTCATCCCAAATCTCAATGGCAGTATTTTTTGCCAGGATGGTGATCCCGCGCTCACGTTCGAGGTCATTGGAATCCATCACTCGCTCCATCACCTGTTGATTCTCGCGAAAAACACGTGCCTGCTTGAGCAAACCATCCACCAGGGTTGTTTTACCATGGTCAACATGGGCGATAATGGCAATATTGCGTAAATCTTTTCTTTCTGTAATCACATTATTCTTCCTATAAACACACAAAAACCCCGACCAATGAGGTCGAGGTCGGTTCCAATGAAAGTTAATCTTATCAGAGAGCAGGCTTTTTGAACAGGGTGCAGGTCAATTCACCCACGGTTTGTGCCAGGTTATGGATCCATTTTCGGGTAAAGAAACGGTACATACCCAAAATCCATTTGACAAGTTCCTCTGACATCACCAGCAGGTACACCCAATATACCGGTAAGTGAAATACAAAGGCACCCAGAAACGCCAATGGTACACCCACCACCCAGATGACCACCCCATCCATCAGGAAACCGAAGCGGGTGTCACCCCCACTGCGGATGACACCAATATATAAAATCATATTGGCTCCCCTGAGCCAAAATAACAGAGCTCATGATCGTCAATATCCAGAAGGTATATTCTATAACCGTGGGTGAGACATTGTATAAAGAAAGAAGCAGGTTCCTGCTTGCCAGGATGATGGAGCCGATGAGAATCCCACTCAGGATCCCCAGACTTTCTGAGCGGGCTGCATATCGATAAGCCTGTTCTTCATCTCCTGCCCCAATTCGGTTGCCGACCAGTATGGCACAGGCATGTCCAATTCCCTGGAAAAGCACAAATGCCATCTGTTCGATGGATCCAGCGATATTCATGGCAGCGATCGAATCCGTCCCGATGCGGGCATACACAACGTTATAAGCTGTGATGCCCGTTGACCATAGTATCTCGTTTGCCACCACCGGCAGGACTGGCTTTAATACCCGTCTGGCAAAAATACGATCATAACCAAACAGCTCTTTAATCTTTCCGGCCGCGGGAGATTTTTTTCGATAGATGAGAAATAGCAATAAGATGCATTCCAAAGAACGGGTGGATAATACTGCGATTGCCGCCCCTTGTACACCCATGGCAGGAAATCCAAACTTACCAAAAATCAGTGTATAAGAAAGTATGGTATTCAACGAGTAGCGCGGTAATTGTAACAAAAAGCGGGGTTTGTACATCACCCGTACTTCGGAGCACTGAGGAATAACAAAATGAGATCGCATAAAATATGAAACGAAAAACCAATGATGCGTAGATAATCACTTCCCAAGTGCAATTACGACAGGATCCTTTGAATAGATACTCAAAGCTGATGCAGGGAAAGAACTCGGCAATAATCAGGAAGAACGTGGCGACGATTAAACCCAGCGTGAGGGCTAATCCAAGCACCTTACGGATGTTACGGATATCTCTAACACCCCAAACTGGGCAGTGAACATCGCAGAACCGCTCGTGATGCCGAATAGGATCAGGGTTAATAGGAAGAATATCTGGTTTGCCAATCCAACCGCTGCCACAGGTGGCGCCCCCAGCTGACCGATCATGACCACACCCACCATGTTCAGGGATGACATGATCAATTGTTGGAAGGCAATCGGTACACCAATCTTTTACTAATCGGCGATAGTATTCTCGATCGCTGAAAATACCAATCAAAGCTTGTTTGGGTATGTGAAGATTACTAACGGGCAACCAATTCTCCAATTCAGGGATTCGCAATCCCAGGCAACCAGGCTATTCTAACAGGCATTGATGGAACGTTAGGGATCGGCGGTAATGCTGGTAAATACTTCATTCAGAAGGATAGAAATCTTATCCTGCGATGTTTTCATAGTAGAATTATGAAGCAGTCCGATTCTGATCAACGATAAGCCTAATGATCGATCAAGTCGCAATGACAACGACCCAAGATCACCAACTCCTCCAGATGTCAATGACATCACGGATGTCGCTGTTCAACCAGCTCATTGAGCGTGATGGGTATGAAGCACCCAAATTGGATTTCACGGGTATTATTTTTTATTCTCTCCAAACCTGTAACAACGAATGTCCAGGATGCTGGTGGAGCTGGACCATAATATTGCCCAAAATGGCTTTAACCAGGCAATGATCCAGCTTCATGGCGAATTTTGTGACCGATGTAGACCTGAGCGGGGTGGAAAACATCCCTGAACAAGGACCCTTATTAATCATGTGCCAACCATCCCGCGGCCTACGATGTCATCATCCTGGCAGCCTGCATCCGAAGGGATGATTTAAAAGCCCTTGGTTCTGATATCCAGATGATTCAAGAAGTTTCCCAACATCGCCAACCATATCATTCCGGTACCATATCATATCCCCTCCAGGTTATCACACGGTGAGGAGCTTCGATTAGCCACTTAAAAAACGGTGGAGCACTGCTGATTTTCCCACGTGGCGATGTGGAACCGGACCCGACTGTTTCTCCGGGTGCAGAGCAGAGCCTGTCAGGGTGGTCTCCCAGCCTGGAGTTGTTCCTGACGAAAGTCCCGGAGACGATATCCATTGTCGCTATCGCCAGCGGAGTTTTATCGAAACGATGGTTCAAGAATCCACTGATCAGGCTTTGGAAAAAATATGAACAGCGTCAAAAAGTGGCGGAGATCTTCCAAATCGCAACTCAATTCATCACCGGGAAAAAGCCAAAATCAACACCCAAGGTCACTATTTCTGCTCCCCTATGACTGTTGATGACCTGGGTGGAGAGGATGCGCCTGAAGGCACATTACTGGCCAGTCTGATCGATCAGGCCAGGATTTTACTGGCAAATCACCCCCACATTTAACTCAGGGTGTCATTTCATACGCATCCTTTAATGGGTAAACCTGGTCAACCCACACGTGTTTGAACCTGTCTGCGTCAATCACCGGTCGCTTTGATCATCTTCAGACAAAACTCCATTTGCTCGTGGGTTGTGCTCGGCTGGCTGTAGAGTTTTAGTGAAAAACCAGATAAATCGCGCACCATGAAATCAAATATCTGGTCCAGCAGGTCTTCGCCAATAGCATAAATATCCGCATTTTCAAGGATCAGCTGGGCATAAACCACCTGGGTGAATGCTTCTCCAAGTGTCAAGATGAAATCCGTGTCCTTGATCTGCTCCTGGCTGGGAGTTGCCTGGGCAAGCATTGCTTTGAAACTATTCACCTGCTCCAGAAATGCTCTGACATTCGGTAGATCATGATCAGCAAATATCTTGGAATAATCATGAAATTGGATTTTACTGAGACCTTTGGCCGGTCCCTGTTGGAAGAGAAAATCATCGTTTCTGGCTGCATCCTGACGTAAAATTTCAGGATAATCCTTGGGGAAAAAGAAATAATTCGCCATGAATTTCACGATCAGGGCGATGTTCACATGCACTGTTCCTTCCAGCTTGGGTAAGGCGCGGATATCCCGGGCAGCCATCTCAAAATACATATCCTTTTCGAAGCCTTTGGCAGCGATGACATCCCAAAGCAGGTTGATCACCTGTTCGCCCTGGGTGGTCACTTTCATCTTCACAACCGGGTTATAAAGCAGGTAGCGCCTGTCATCCGGTGAGGCTGCACGCATGTAATCTGCTGCCCGTAAGGTAAATAACTTCATTGCCACCAGCCGGGCATAGGCTTCGGTGAACATCAGCTTGACGTGTGGAAAATCCGTCACTGCCATGCCATACAGCCTGCGGTATGCAGCATGCTGGATGGCTTCATAAAAGGCATGCGTGCAAATTCCAATCGACCCCCAGCCCAGGTTGTACTTGCCAATATTCACCGTGTTCAGTGCAGCATCCCAGGCAGCCTGACCTTTGGAAAGGATTTCAGCATCCCTGATCGGGTAATCCTTCAAGGCGAAGTTAGCCACGTACGATTGGCTGTGGGTCACATTGCGGATCAGGTCATAGCCTTTTTGGCGATAATCAGCCACAAAGAAGACATACTCGCCAGATGGTATGAGCTTACCAAACGTCGACACCATTGGGGCGATATTACCATTGCCGATATAATACTTCTCCCCATTGGCAAGGTAAGTCCCATCCGGTTGAGAGGCCAGGCTCATCTCGGTGGAATAAATATCTGCCCCATGCTGGCGTTCGGATAAACCGAATGCGAAGACCTCGCCATCCTCCAAGTATCGAGCTGCTTTTCGCTTGAGTGCTTCATTCTCGCTCTGCCAGATAGGTCCCAATCCCAGGATCGACACCTGCCATGTGTACCAGTAGCCCAGCCCGTAAAATGCCAGGATTTCGTTGAATTCACAATTCCGCCAGGTATCCCATCGGCAATCCTCCCCACCATATCCCGCGGGGGTCAATAATGTAGCAAAAATTTTCTCTTTTTTCTGGAAGTCAAGAAAATCCGCATACCATAAACATTCCCGGTCATCGGCTTTGAGCTTTCCTTTCCCCTTGCTCTCGAAAAAACCGATCATCTTCAACATGATCTCGTCGGAGCGTTTATCGGGATAAAAACGATCGTGCTTCTTGGGATTTAACAGCAGGGTGTTCAACTTGCTTTCCTCCTTTCCATACGTATCCGGATAGTTAAATGTTATACCAGGTAGCCTAAAAGTCAATAGCCTGAACAGCAATATTCCCATACCGTGGTGATCTATCAACGATGGCGTAAAAAAAGACTGTAAAAATAGGCAAAATATGTAGATTTATTAATCATCAATCTTCCCAATACTGTGCAATAATAATGATGCCTGAGGAGGAGACGATATGAAAGATTACAGTGATAAATCATTTTGGTTAGCCAGCTATGGCGAGTATATTCCCAACCCGTCATTACAAGGCGATTTAAAAGTTGATATTGCCATCATCGGTGCGGGTTTCACAGGCTTATCTACGGCGTATAACCTGCGTAAAGAAGACCCAGGGGTATCTGTGGCTGTTCTTGAAGCGGAAGTGGTGGGTTTTGGTGCCAGTGGACGCAATGGCGGATTTTCGATGACCCTTTTTGGTCTTGAGCCGGCAGTCACCAAAGCCCTTTTCGATCAACAGCGAACAGTAGAGGCACACCGCTACATGGAACGATCCGTCGATTACGTGGATGAGCTGATCAGGGAGCACAATCTTCAATCAGACTACTGGTTCCCAGGTTTCCTGAGGGCAGCTACCACGCCGGGATATGTTAAACGCATCCAGCATGACCTGGAGATATTGACCAGCTTGGGCATAACCGGGATAACCTGGATTGAGGCGGATGAAATCAGAAAACAGGTCAATTCACCACGTTTTTTGGGTGGTTGGTGGGAACCAAGGTCTGGTCTGCTGAATCCAGCCAAACATGTTCGTGAATTAAAACGCCTTGCCATCCAATTGGGTGTCCGGGTGTATGAAGAGACACCTGTATTGGATATCCAGCGTAATGCTGATTTTAGCCTTACTACACCCCATGGCAAAGTCAGTGCCAAAAAAGTCATCTTCGCAACCAACGCCTATTCCCATTTAATCCCCCAATTAAAGCGCAAGCAGATACCCGCATTCACACACATGGTGGTGACTGAGCCTCTCAGCCAGGCTCAATTGGATGAGATCGGTTGGAAGAACCGCCAAGGTGTTGAAGATGCCCGCAATCTGGTGCATTACTTCCGTCTGACGATCGACAACCGTCTGACCATCGGTGGCAGTGATGTCAGCCTGGCATATGGCAGGGACATGGAGCGTGATATGAACATAGATACCTTTACCAGGTTGGAGCGGGATATCCTGTGGTTGTTCCCACATCTAAAAGGCATTCAAATCACCCATCGCTGGGGTGGACCGGTATCTGTCCCACTTCAAATGGTGCCTGCCATTGGCTATCTTGGGGATCAACGTGCTATGTACAGCCTGGGCTGCGTGGGGCACGGGGTTTCGATGACCCATCTCAACGGGCGCACCCTGGCAGACCTGGCATTAGAGCGCAAAACCGACCTGACGGAAGTATGGTTCGTCAATCGCCATATTATCCCATGGCCTCCTGAACCCATCCGCATGGCTGCCAGCCAGGTTATCCGGGGCTACCTACGGCTGGAAGACCGGATCTTTGAGAGGCACATGGATAGGAAGGAATAATTCCGGTTATGATTTATGATTGCATTACGTTGACGGTGGTTTAGTAATTCAAACCTCCTGACGATAAGAAGAATCACAATTTCGTCCATTACTTGCCGAACATGTTGGCGAGTTCCATGAACTTCAAGAACCAGTTCACCTCACTATCGGTTTCGTCACCCAAACGGACGATGATGAGATTCTTATCAGGACGGACAAAAATATACTGCCCAAGGTGGCCGACGGCTAATAGTCGTATAGCCCATTCTCCCTCTTGTACCCCACCAGTGGTACTGGTAATAACCATCTGGTTTAGGTAGCTGGACATCCCCAATCTGTGGTCGATTGTTTAGCCAGGGATGATTTTGTGCAGCATTTTCCTATCATCTTCTGAAAAAAATAAATAAAAACTAGCAGTCAGCCAGCAATATGCAAAAATTAACAATGAGTATGGTATATAATGAAATTTAATACTTATGCCAGGACGACTAAAATAACCACAGAGCATTATCGGGGCACTCATAGAATCAACCATTACTCCAGCTTCGGAGATTGATGAAAGGTCAAGAGGAATAAGGTTGTTTTCCATTTCTCTAAAATTATTTCTGATGGATCATGGGGATCATTGAATGGTTCATACACTTCCTATAGATGAAAACAAATGAAAGCAAATACCGCAACCGCCTTAGCACATCCAAATATCGCCTTTATCAAATACTGGGGTGATATTGACCCATCCATGCACATCCCGGCCAATGGGTCGATCTCCATGAACCTTCAGGAACTTTACACGCGCACCAGGGTAAGTTTCGATCCAGCTTTAGAGCATGATCAATTTAGCTTGAATGGTTGTGAGGTTGAAGATGTCGCTCTCAGGCGGGTAAGTGATTTCTTAGACTATGTACGGCAGATGGTTGGGATCACCATCTTTGCATCGGTGGAAAGCCACAACAACTTCCCCGTGGGAACAGGGATTGCCTCTTCTGCGTCCGGTTTTGCAGCCCTCAGCCTGGCAGCCTCCAAGGCAGCCGGATTGAATCTGGATGAAAGGGCTTTATCCCGCCTGGCTCGCACAGGCTCAGGCTCCGCCTGCCGGTCCATCCCATCCGGGTTTGTCGAATGGTAGGCAGGTAGCAGCGACCAGGACAGCTATGCACATTCGATTGCTCCTTCAGAGCACTGGGATATCGTGGACTGCATCGTCGTCGTAAGCCAGGAAGAAAAACCAATCAGTTCGAGTGATGGTCATCTGCTGGCAGGAACCAGCTTACTCCAGCCTACCAGGATCAGCGATGCTCCCAATCGCCTCGAGCGCTGCCGCACAGCGATCCTGCAACGTGACTTTGATGCATTGGCAGAAGTGGCTGAGCTGGACAGCAACTTGATGCATGCTGTGATGCTCACATCTTCACCCACCCTGTTATATTGGGAACCCGCCACAGTAACGATCATGCAGGCTGTCCAATCCTGGCGCAAAACCGGCCTGCCCGTGTGCTACACCATCGATGCTGGTCCGAATGTGCATGTGATCTGCACCAACGATTCATCGCAAACCATCGCAGATAGCCTGGGTCGGCTGCCAGGCGTGTTGAAAATACTAATTTCTCATCCCGGTGGTCCTGCACGGTTTGAAAACAATCGTTCTCGAACGTAAATCCAGACATTTAAAATTAATTTAAGCATACCAGCCTTAGAATTCTGTTAGAATCTATCGCCACGCTTGATTCCATCTGGATACAAGGTCCAGGAAGGGATATAATTTATTAATAAATATAGGCATTTAGTTCAGTCATCACGACTGAACAAAAGTAAAGGATTAGTATGAATCTACAATTGATTATTGAATTTATCATCGCCTTAGGGGCTTTAATTTTTGTCCATGAATTCGGACACTTTATCGTTTGCAAGCTCCTAAAAATTGAAGTCGAGGAGTTCGGATTCGGGATCCCACCAAGGGCGTTAACCTTGTTTGAGCGCGGGGGAACCAAGTTCACGCTTAACTGGCTTCCATTAGGTGGCTTTGTGCGCCCAAAAGGGGAGAACGACCCGACCATACCCGGCAGCTTTGCCGCACATAAACCCTGGAAGCGTATCGCAGTCTTCCTGGCCGGCCCCACCATGAACTTGCTGACGGCAGTATTCCTGTTCGCATTCATTTATGGCATCCTTGGATTCCTGCCCGATCGAAATCGTGTACAGCTTGTGGATATCGTACCAGGCTCCCCCGCTGCTCAAGCTGGATTACTTGCTGGGGATATTCTGTTAACATTGGATGGCCAGGAATTGCATTCTATGGACAATGTCAAGACGATTATCTATGCCAACCTGGGGAAACCAATGGATATCACCTATGAAAGGGATGGCATTTTACAAAACGCCATCGTAACCCCTCTCCTTAATCCAGGAGATACTGGTGCAGTGGGCATTGTGATGAACTATCCAACGAAACCGTTCACAATTGGGGCAGTTGTTCCTGAAGCTTTTAACTCACTCTATGAATACTGCAAGGAATTATTCTCTATGCTCGGACAGATCATCCGTGGACAGGCTGATCCTTCCCAGGGACGCCTGACGGGTGTCGTCGGGATGTTTGATCTATACAAAGGTTTGCGAGAAAGTGCGAGCACGCCGGGTGTTCCGAAAATCGTCAATGTCATGCTGTTTATCGCTGGCATCAGCATCTCCCTCGGATTAATGAACCTGCTTCCCATCCCTGCTTTGGATGGAGGCAGGATCCTGTTCGTTTTACCCGAGCTGATCCTCCACCGCCGAATCCCACAAAAGTATGAAAATGTCGTGAACCTGGTTAGCTTTGCACTCCTGATTGGTTTGATGATATTTATCAATTTGCAGGATATCATTCACCCAATTTCATTGCCGACCCCATGACCGTCCCTGAATTATCCATCCCCAAACCTATCTCCTTCGCGAAACTGATCGAGGCTTTTTTAGATGAAAGTATACCCTTTCACCCACGCTATCTGAATCGGTTAACAGACCTCGAACCAGCAGACGCAGCGCTTTTTGCTGATATATGGTCTAAAGTATCACTGCGCCGTCGTGAAGCCCTGCTTGAGGATTTGGAAGAAATCCACCTTGCTGATGACTTGCTATGTTTTGATGCTGTCGCTCGCATCGCTTTGAAGGATGAAAATCCATCTGTACGTGTGCGTGCGATCCGCATCTTACGCGAATACGAGCTGGTTGACCTGTTGCCTACCATCCAAAATATGGCTGAACATGATCCGGATGCCGAGGTTCGGGCTGGAGCAGCCTCAGCCCTGGGCATGTATATCTATATGGGGGAGGTAGAGGATATCTCTCCTGCCAAACTGAAGAGGGTTGAAGAATGCCTGCTAAACCTGATCTCAGGCCAGGAACCGATTCTGATCCAGTGTAGGGCACTTGAGGCAATGGGTTTCTCATCACGAAAGGAAGTCCCAGGCCTCATCGAAAAAGCATATGCATCAGATGATTTGGATTGGGTAATCACTTCCTTATTTGCCATGGGACGTTCAGCCAACTCCCGTTGGAATCCATGGGTGGTAAAAATGCTCACTCACCCACACCCTGGCGTACGGGCAGAAGCTGCCGGTGCTGCAGGCGAGCTGGAAATCAAAGCATCCAGGCCTACCCTGGTGGAATTGCTGGAAGATTCAGATTTTGACGTGCGCATGGCTGCTATCTGGTCTCTCTCCCAGGTTGGGGGCAAAGGGGTAAGGAAAGCCCTCGAACGCTCACTCGAGACGACTGAGGATGATGAGGAAGCTGATCAAATCGAAAAAGCCCTCGAAAACCTTGATTTTACCGAAGAAATGCAGGAACTGGCAATCCTGGATATATCCGAGGATGGAGATGATATCTTCAGAGGATGACTATGGTGATAATGACGATGATCTCATCTCTGAGGATGACCTGGATTGAGCGAGTTATTTACATTATTTTTTAATAACCTCTTTCCCATTTTACTGGCAGCGGCTATCGGCTTTGCCCTGGCAAAATGGGTGGGGGTCAACCCACGGCCTCTCTCACAGGTCGTTTTTTATGTATTTAGCCCCATTCTGGTTTTTAATTTGATCAGGAACAGCCAGCTAAGCAACCAGGACATCTTGATAACTCTGGCGTTCGCCCTGGTATTGTTTTTATGCATCGGCATCCTTACCTGGTTGGTTGGGGGCGCGTTACGATTAGATAGAAAAACCTTAGCCGCGGTGCTGATCACTGCCATGTTCATGAATGCGGGTAATTATGGATTACCCCTGACCAGTTTTGCCTTCGGTGAGCAAGCACTTGCTTTTGCCAGCATTTTCTTTGTCGTCAACGCCATGCTAACCAACACAGTGGGCATCGTGATTGCCTCATCAGGCTCCACGAGTGTAATAAATGCCATTAAAGGGTTAATTAAATTTCCCGCTATCTATGCCCTTTCTCTTGGGGTTATATTTCTTCAATTCGACTGGCAATTACCAACCGGTCTGGATCGTACAGTAATATTACTCAGCAACGCGGCTATCCCTTGCATGCTGGTGCTTGTTGGGGATGCAGCTAGTAAATATACGCTTGAATGGGCACGTCCGGCCTTTGATACTCACCAGCAGCATGCGCTTATTGGTCGCTCCAGCCCTTGCCTTTGGATTGACCAGGCTTTTTGGAATAACCGGTCCAGCTCAGCAAGGCGGTGGTGCTGGAAGCTGGTATGCCGGTGGCAGTCCTCACCACGATACTGGCCACTGAATTTGACGCCGAGCCAACTTTCGTGACGACGGCGGTATTGGTCACCACCCTGCTCAGTCCACTAACATTAACCCCATTGTTGGCATTATTGGGTGCATAGATAGTATTTAATAGTTGCCTTGAGGAGCCCCATGTCTGAAGAAAATAAATGTTTACATGCTACCGTGATTGGACGAGTCCAGGGGGTAAGTTTTCGGTACTTTGTAGTTGAATTAGCAGAGAGCCTCAATCTAAAGGGTTGGGTCCGCAACAAATGGAATGGCTCAGTTGAGCTAATAGCTGAAGGATCCTATCCAAATCTTGAGACTTTATTGCAAGCGTTACGCGAAGGGCCACCCATGGCAAGTGTGGATGATGTCTGTTTTGAATGGCAACCATACACGGGGGAATTCAAGGATTTTCAGGTGAGAGGTACTGCTTGATCTGCTTTCCTGCCTAGGTAAAACCCAATCCGCGTTCTTTCAATGAAACAAACCTGCCGCTGCCCACGATAATGTGATCCAACAGCTTCACATCCAATAGCTCCCCTGCCTGAAGGATGGATCGGGTGATTGCAATATCATCCGGGCTTGGTGTAGGGTCACCAGAGGGATGATTATGGATGACGATGATGTTGGGGGCATTACGTCGTATAGCGGTTTTAAAGATTTCAGCCACCCGCACCTGGGAAGAGTTCACTGAGCCCCGGTAGACTGTCTCAATATGCAGCACCCGGTTGCGAGTATCCAATAACAACACCCTCAGCTCTTCCTGCTCCAAAGCGCTCATCTCGTATTGAACCAGCTCAGCTGCCTCTGCTGGGCTGTGGATGGAGGGACGTTCTTCGGGTGACTCCAGTACCAACCGCCGGCCTAGCTCGATGGCTGCTTTTACCTGGGCTGCTTTGGCAAGCTTGATCCCTTTTTGGCTGCTTAATTCATCGATCGATGCCCGGTGAATGCCGGAAATACCCCCAAAGGTATTCAGCAATCTTTGTCCCACCTGTACTGCCGACTCACCCACCATGCCCACCCTGAGCAAGATTGCCAGAAGCTCAGCATTGGTCAATGACTGTGGTCCAAGTTTTGCCAGGCGCTCACGTGGTCGTTCTTCCTCCTGCAGGTCCTTTATCGTGTAGATATTGGTATCTGAACGGCTCATACCTGACTGCTCCTTTTTATTTCACTCGGAAAAACAATGCTTGATTTTTATGCTCAATGCTATAATCATAAGCTGGAGTGTAATATGAATTTTGACCCACAGACATTAAGCAATCTTATCATGGGAGCTGCTGCCTGGGGAGCTGCATTCCTGGTAGCTTTATGGTTGAGCTTGATCATCTGGACATACCGGGATATTCGATCGAGAGCACGTGATCCATTGCTGCGCATCCTGGCAGTTATCATTGTCGCCCTGCTGTTCTTGCCGGGTATTGTTGTATACCTTATTTTACGTCCACCGAGCACATTAGAAGATGAGTACCAGCATTCCCTGGAAGAGGAAGCCCTGCTTCAGTCCATTGAAGAAGTCCCTCTTTGCCCAGGCTGCGGTCGGCGGACAAAAGATACATGGATGGTGTGTCCCACCTGCCATACAAAGTTAAAGAAACCCTGCCCTGAATGCCAGAAGCCGATTGATCTCTCCTGGAACCTGTGCCCATATTGCGGAACCCCCGCTCCGGGTATGCGCAAGGATGATATGATCATGGCTGATGGAACCGAAGAACCCCCATCCGAAGATGATATCCTTTCTAGCGATTTTTCCGAGGAAGAATTTTCAATCGAAGAAAGATTAAACTTAAACGACACACCCTAGGGTGTGTCGTTTTCTGGTTCTCTAGAAAAGCAGCATTAGCGTTTTAATGCATCCCAGCCGGCATATTTGGCTGTTTCTCCCAATTCCTCTTCAATCCGCAGCAGCTGATTATACTTCGCCACACGATCGGAACGGGCAGGTGCACCGGTCTTGATCTGTCCCATGTTGAGGGCGACTGCCAGATCGGCAATGGTTGTATCTTCTGTCTCACCGGAACGGTGCGAGGTGACAGCCCGCCAACCTGCCCGATGGCAGGTCTCGACCGCTTCGATCGTTTCGGTCAGGGTACCAATTTGGTTTAACTTGACCAGCAAGGCATTGGCAGCTTTTTCCTTAATTGCCCGCCTTACACGCGTGGGATTGGTGACCAGCAAATCGTCCCCCACAATCTGGATGCGGCTACCTAGCTCCTTCGTCAATGAGCACCCAGCTTTCCCAATCATCCTGGGCTAATCCATCTTCAATCGAGACGATAGGATATTGGTCCACCCATGATTTCCAGAAAGCCACCATCTGCTCACCCGTTAATTTTTTGCCTTCCTTGCGTAGATTGTACAGGTGTGTCTCTTCGTCATAAAGTTCTGACGCTGCCGGGTCCAGGGCAATCCCAACTTGCTCGCCTGCTTTATAACCGGCTTTTTCGATGGCGATCAATATCACTTCAACCGCCTCGTTGTTGGCTTTTAATGCGGGTGCATACCCACCTTCATCGCCCACCAGGGCTGTATAACCGCGTTCCTTTAGCACACCCTTTAAGGCTTGGTAGATTTCTGCACTCCAACGCAGGCCTTCTGCAAAATTGGATGCACCCAGCGGCATGACCATGAATTCCTGTGCATCGGTGGATTGCCATGCGGTATGCGCTCCTCCATTTAGGATATTCATCATCGGTACAGGCAACACGTGGGCATAAACTCCACCGATATACCGGTACAGCGGAAGACCAACGGAAACCGCAGCAGCCTTCGCCACTGCCAGGCTGGTGCCTAACATGGCATTTGCCCCAAGTTTAGACTTGTTAGGAGTGCCATCCAGGTCCAGCAGAATAGTATCGATCAGTTTTTGCTCTGTTGCATCCCAGCCGCTCAGTTCTTCTGCAATGGCATCATTCACATTTTCTACTGCCAGGCTGACACCTTTACCCAGGTAGCGTTTCTTATCGCCATCGCGCAGCTCAAGCGCTTCATGCACCCCTGTGGATGCACCTGATGGCACCGCCGCACGGCCCATCGAGCCATCTAATAATACGACTTCAACTTCCACGGTTGGATTGCCGCGTGAATCCAGGATCTCACGCCCCAACACAGATTCAATTAATGTATCCATACTTATCCTCTATTCTTCTGATTTTATATTTCTAGCTTGCTATAAAATGATATTGTGAAAACAGCCACTATTTTACCGCATTCATGCGATTTTTCCAGCCAGAGTTGATTATATTCCAGAACGCTGCTTGACAGCCTTAGAAAGGCGACAAATAACGGATGTGGTCGGTTCGGTCGTGACAGGAATTCAGGGTGGAACTGCGTACCCAGCATGAAGGGATGGTCTTCAAGTTCTGCAATTTCCACCAGTCTTCCATCGGGTGATATTCCTGAAAATCGCATTCCGTTCTCCTGCAGGATTTCACGGTAGGCATTATTCAGCTCAAAGCGATGCCGGTGGCGTTCTTGGACAACTTTTTGCTGGTAAGCTTCTGCTGCTCGCGAGCCAGGCTGAAGTTCACATGGATATAAACCCAGGCGCATGGTCCCACCCATATCAACCACACCGCGCTGGTCTGGCATCAGGTCAATCACTGGGTACGGAGTAGCCCGATCAAACTCGGTTGAGTTGGGCTCCTCGGTCTTGTAGATCATGCGTGCAAAATCGACCACCATGAGCTGCATTCCCAGGCATAATCCAAGGTAAGGCACCTTGTTTTCACGTGCATAGCGAACCGCTTGCATCTTGCCTTCAGTTCCCCGCGATCCAAATCCTCCTGGCACGAGGATGCCATCGGCTTGTTTTATTTCCTCCCAACCCCGTCCTTTCTCCAATTCAGCCGAATGCACCCACAGGATCTCCACTTCTACATCCAGCTCCAATCCAGCATGTTTCAATGCCTCCCGCACGCTCATATATGCATCGTGCAGCTCAACATACTTGCCCACCAGGGCGACCTTGATCTTGGGATGCGATTGGCTGACCTTTTTTACCAAGGCTTCCCAGGCAGTCCAATCTGGATGACGCCTGGCATTCAGGCCAACCCGGTTAAGCAGGTAATCACCCACGCCAGCTTTTTCCAGGATCAAAGGCACTTCATATAATACCGGTGTAGTCACCATCGGTATCACGGCTTTTTTCTCCACATCGCAAAACAGGGCGATTTTATCGCATAGATCTTCACCCACGGGATAATCCGACCGGGCAACGATCACATCCGGTGCAATACCAATGGAGCGCAGTTCTGCCACTGAGTGCTGGGTCGGCTTTGTCTTCAGCTCATCGGTAGCGCCAATATGGGGCAGCCAGGTGACATGAATATAGATTGTATTTTCACGACCAATATCAGAACGCATTTGGCGGAGAGCTTCAAGGAATGGCAGGGATTCAATATCACCCACAGTGCCCCCAATCTCCACCAGAACAATTTCAGCACCTGTTGTTTTGGAAACCAGTAAAATCCGGCGTTTTATTTCATTGGTGATATGCGGAATCACCTGGATGGTACCGCCAAGATAATCACCCCGCCGCTCTTTAGCGATCACCTCTGCATAAACCTGTCCACTGGTGAAATTGCACACCTTATTTAAGCTGGTGTCGATGAAACGCTCGTAATGACCCAGGTCCAGGTCGGTTTCCGCACCATCATCCAAAACATATACTTCACCATGCTGGTATGGGCTCATCGTGCCAGGGTCAACATTGATATAGGGATCCAACTTTTGGGCGGTTACATTAAAACCCCGTTCTTTGAGCAGTCTGCCAATGGCAGCTGCAGTGACACCCTTGCCGACTGAACTGACCACACCACCGGTGAAAAAGATATACTTGGTTGTCATCCTGCCCTCCTATCATTTGTCATCAAAGATAATCGGTTTTCATACTTGCTTAATCTATCATTCTCGGTTATTAAAGGCAGTGGGGAGGGCCGTTTGCCGGTAACCTCCCCACCGAAATCTGCTGATACTCCTGATTTGTCGACTCGCATCATCCCACCACCTTCTTCAAGTCTTCTGCTGCACGCTGCATTTCCAAAAAAATCAGGCCGATCTTGGAATTTTTCCGTGCCAGCGCAGTGAGCACGGCTTCCGAGCCGATCGCGGTCAGGATCACAAATCCTTCATCCCCTTTGATATACACCTGTTCCAGACTGCCACGACCTAATTCTGCAGAGATTCGCTCTCCGAGGCTGAGCATGGCTGCAGACATGGCCGAGACACGGTCCTCTTCGACGTCACTGGGAAGTGCCGAAGCGATGATGAGACCATCCACATGAGACAACTGCCGAGGCCTCGATATCAGATGAGGCCGCCTGCATCTGGCGTAAACGGGAAACCATCAGTTCGGTTCGAGATGATGTCATTCCTTGTCCATGTCCTGGGTATGGATAAATTTACAATCTATGAGTGTACCATAATTTGATTAAAGCAGGAGGCGGGTAGGTATATTTTTGCATAGTTCATAAAAATTGCATCGCCTGTTTTTTTATGTTATATTAAGAGATTGCCATGCGACATCTTTCGCTGATTCTGACCTTGCTGGTCATTGTTGCCCCTCACCCATTAATGGCAGAGTGGTGGTCTGTGCCCCGTTTGCAAATGAACGACACATCGCATCCAAGTATTGAAAGTCCAGTCACTGGACAGGCAGTGCAAGGAAGTATCGCAATCCGTGGGAGTACAGGCATGGATCGATTTCAATCCTATGAAGTAAACTTCTCCTATGAAGGTGATCCCACGCTTACCTGGTTCCTGATCCAGGAGGGCACTACTCCTGTTCAGGACGGAGTCCTGGCAGAGTGGGATACCACCACGATCACAGATGGAGATTACACACTGCGGTTGCTTGTCACCTTAAATGATGGCACCCAGTAGAAGCAAATGCCAAGGGTATCAGGGTGCGCAATTACTCCCCCATTGAGACCGATACACCCACACCTTTCCCGCCCTTGGTGACCCTTGTTCCAGGCATATCCGGAGCGTTTGCAACACCAAGTTACACACCAGCAAGGACACTTACACCACTCCCCATGACACCCACCCCCCTGCCGACCAATCCAGCTGTAATTACGTCGTCACAAATAGCTCAGACGTTGGGCACAGGTGCGGTAATTTCAATTGGAATGTTAGCCTTATTAGGTGTCTATCTGGGTCTGCGTTCCCTCTTTCATAAATACAGGTAAGGATAGCCATCTTGACCGATCCTATTCAATATTCTGAGATTCAACCGCAAGGTCGGCTTGGACCGTTCCTCATCGTCGGGCTCGGTAATCCGGGTAGAAAGTATGAGAATAACCGCCACAATGTTGGTTTTATGCTATTGAACCGTCTATCCATAAAGCTTGGGGAGAGTTTCGGAAAAGTTGAAATGAAAGCCCTGGTATGCAAAGCCACTTACCAGGCTGAACGAATTATCCTGGTTAAACCACAGACTTATATGAATAATTCGGGGATAGCTGTGGGTTCACTGGCGCGTTTCTACCAGGTACCGCTCGAAAACTTGCTCGTTATTTATGATGACGTAGACCTGCCTTTGGGGGTATTACGTCTGCGCCCATTCGGAGGTTCTGGTGGTCAAAAAGGGATGCAGTCGATCATTCAACGCCTGGGGACAGAAGAATTTCCGCGTATGCGCATTGGCACAGGCCGGCCTCCAGGTCGGATGGAAGCTGCTGATTACGTGCTGCAGGACTTTCCGGATCAGGAGATCGACTTATTGAATAATGCCTTGGATCGCGGTGTCGAGGCAGTGTTGACTTTCGTTCAGGATGATTTGGATAAGTCGATGAACATGTTCAATGGATAAATTAATAGTGCTGTTCTTCAAAAAGAATATATCCCAACGCAAATAATATTATGGAACTCGAATCAATCATAACCAGCATCGCAGCTGCATCCTCTGACCTGTTCAAGATGATTAGCGAAAGCAGGAATCTACCATCCTTTAGGATTGCGGCGCGCTGCCAGGCTCCCCTGGTTGGTTGCTCTGCATCAATCCCTGGAGAGACCAGTCCTTCTTCTCACGGATCGAAATGATCATGCATTGTTACTCGCGGATGAGCTCGCCTTATGGGCTCCAAATGCTCCTCGTCTGTTTTTCCCTGAGCCGAATCCGCTCTTTTATGAAAATGCTCCCTGGGGCGTTTCCACCAGGCATGATCGCCTTCAAGTTCTCACCAGCCTGGCTGAATACCAAGTACCTGGAGTACAAAAGCCCACCACCCCGTGCATCATCATCGCCCCAATCCGGTCAGTGATGGCGCGCACCCTCCCCCGGCGAGAATTCTTAAAAGCCATGTGCACGATCAAGAAAGGGCAGGTCATTCAACCGGAAGAACTGCTGCGCACCTGGGTTGCATTGGGCTATGAGCACGCTAATATCGTGGTCAGCCCTGGGCAATTCGCCCGTCGTGGTGGCATTCTTGATGTTTGGACACCATCTGCCAGATCAGCCAGTGCGGATTGAGTTCTTTGGTGATGAGATCGATACTTTACGCAGTTTCGACCCAGCCACACAGCGTACATCCGTTTCAATCCAAAGGCTAGTCATATCGCCTGCGCGTGAATTTATTACACCCGATTCTGCTAGCCTGCAGGCATTAAACCTGGATATCACCACCCTTTCAGAATTCCACATACCTTTGTTACATCCCATCCCCAGGCAACCTGCTGGATTATCTACCTCCACAGGGACTGGTTTTGATCGATGACCTCCAAACCGTGCGGGAAATGGTCCAGGAAGTGGAAGAACAGGCAGTTGGGCTGCGAAAGGATTACATCAAGGACAAGCGAGCTGCCGGATGATTTTCCACTCCCTTATCTCACATGGGGAGAGATTGAAGACACCCTGGCAGGCAAGCAATGTATCGATCTCGGCCAATCCCTTGAGCTAGAAACCAAACCTCACTGGAACGCTGGATATCTCTTCACAGTTCCTTCCTGGATTTCGATTTGCAGGCCAGCTGAAACCATTCATGGAGCATATCGAAAAATTAACCACCCAGGGAGAAGCATTGACCATCGTTTCGCGTCAATCTGCCCGCCTGCAGGAACTCTGGAAGGAACATAGCCCATTCACTTCCCCAGAGTTACCGCTAACGTTTTATGATTCCAGTTTATCGGAGGGCTTCACGCTTGCTGCCCCCACTGCCAGACCGATTCACTTGCTGACAGATGGCGAGATCTTTGGCTGGCGGCGACCTGAGCTGCGCCAGCGTCCCCACCCGGTTGCCGAAGCCCCCGAAGCCGCTTATGCTGACCTCGAACCGGGTGATTGGGTAGTACATGTGGATTATGGTGTCGGACGCTTCACAGGCCTGGTTCAGCGTTCAGTGGATACGATCGAGCGTGAATACCTGTCGGTGGAATACGCCGAAGGTGATCAGCTTTTCGTCCCGGTTTACCAGGCAGACCGTTTAACCCGCTATATTGGACCAGACGCTCATCCTCCAACACCGACGCGTTTGGGAAGTCCAGAATGGCGCACGACCAAATCTCGTGTCAAGGAAGCAGTTGAGGAGGTCGCCCAGGATCTGTTGGATCTGTATGCACGGCGGAGCGTGGTGGAAGGTTTTGCCTTCTCTCAAGACGCTCCCTGGCAAAAGGAGCTGGAAGCCAGTTTCCCATACATTGAAACCCAGGATCAGTTACGCGTCATCACCGAAGTGAAACGGGATATGGAAGCCCCCAAGCCGATGGATCGCCTGATCTGCGGGGATGTAGGATATGGCAAGACAGAGGTGGCCTTGCGAGCAGCATTTAAGGCGGTCATGGATGGCCGGCAGGTGGCAATCCTGGTGCCGACAACTGTGTTGGCTCAGCAGCATTACCATACTTTCTGCCAGCGCTTGTCGCCTTTCCCGGTGGAAGTGGAAATGCTTTCACGCTTTCGTACACCCCAACAGCAAAAAGAGATCCTCCACAGGCTACTGCTCGGCTCAATAGATATCATTATCGGCACCCATCGCTTGCTGCAGGGGGATGTGATATTCAAGGATCTTGGCCTGCTTATCATCGATGAAGAACAGCGCTTTGGCGTGACCCATAAAGAAACGCTAAAGAAAATGCGCACCGAAGTGGATGTGTTGACTCTGACGGCTACCCCCATCCCACGCACACTTTATATGACTCTCACCGGTGTGCGGGATATATCGACCATAAATACCCCACCAGAAGAACGGCTGCCCATTATCACCCATGTCGGTCCATACTCACCCTGGTTGGTTCGGCAGGCAATTCTCCGGGAACTGGAACGGGGTGGACAGGTGTTTTTTGTTCACAACCGGGTACAAACGATTGGTGCTATGCGAAGCCATCTGGAAAAACTCGTTCCGGAAGCCAGGGTGGTGGTAGCGCATGGCCAGATGCAGGAAGATCAGCTTTCCCAACGGATGGAAAAGTTCACCGCCGGTGAGGTTGATATCCTGTTAAGCACATCGATCATCGAGTCCGGTCTGGATATCCCCAACGCCAATACGCTCATCGTGGACCGTGCGGATACTTTTGGCCTGGCGCAGCTTTACCAGCTGCGCGGTCGGGTTGGGCGTGGTGCCCAGCGTGCCTATGCATATTTCTTCCGCCACAAGCACCTCACACCGACCCTGGAAGGTCGCCAGACGCCTGGAAACGATTGCGGAGAACACCCAGCTGGGAGCAGGTTACTCAATCGCCATGCGTGACCTTGAAATCCGGGGTGCAGGCGATATCCTCGGCACCCGCCAGCATGGCTATATTGCGTCGGTTGGATTTCACCTGTATACAAGGCTGCTGTCTGATTCTGTCCAGAGGCTGCGTAGTGGGAAACCTGTGCCAGCATCTACCCAGAGTATACAAGTTGGAACAAGCAGCTCCTGCATTACCAGTTTCTGTCGATTTACCCCTCCCGGTCAGCCTGCCAGCCACCTACATCCCTGAACGGCAGACTCGCACCCGCCTTTATCGGCGGATGGCTGACCTTCGTTCATACGGAGAGATTGATGCACTAATCGAGGAATTTATTGATCGCTTTGGTCCCTTGCCGGAAGAAACGCGTAACTTGTTCTTCCAGCTCAAGGTCAAGCTACTGGCCGAACAAGCCGGCCTTGCATCTGTAAGCTGTGAAGGTGGTCAAATCATTTTGCGCTACCCACCATTACCTGAGGGTGAAATCAATACGGCCACTTCCAGAGATTGGTGGTGATGTTCGCACTGGTAAAAATGCCTTTTGGTTGCCTTTCAATGAAACCGATGATTGGCAGGAAAAGTTATTGAACATCCTGGATCAGCTTTTATCAACCGGCGACGAAATGTAACATTTTTTGACTAGTTAAGTTAAAATATAAACATATATCTTGCAATAAGCGATCCAATACCGTTGATAGCATTAGGCTTCTAGTCTTATCGATATATTGAGTGCCCAAGGAGGAATCTGATGGATTATAAAGATTTCCAAAACCGTGTCGATTATGGCACACAAATGTTTGATTCCGGGAATATGCAAGCCGCCCTTGAAATTTTCACCGGATTAGTTAGTAGCGACATTTCCGACCTTGATAAATCATCGATGTGCCTTAATATTGCAGTGATATACGATAAGCTGAGAAATGTTCAGCAAAGCCTGGAGTGGTATACAAGAGCAGTTCAGCTTGAAAAACCACATTGTCGATTCGAAGCCCAGGAATATTTGGCAGCTTACCTGAAACAGATCAACCGGCCGCGTGAAAGCCTGAAACTTCTTGATAGCCTGATGTCAGGTCAACCCACCTGATGGAAGCTGACAAGGTTCGTATCCGGAGTAATATCGAGGAACTAAAAGTCGAGATCAATAAACCGGTTTACCGCCGTCCTGGTACCCAGGAAGAAGGTAGTGGCTGATTATCAAGTAGTTCACCCAATTTATAATCTCAACTAGCTCACATTGGGTGAGCTGTGAAATTCCCCATGCCATCTGTCTTAGAATCCTTAAACTCTGCTTTACATCAAGCTTTTACTGACAACACGGATGTATATTTATTAGGGGAAGATGTCCTCGATCCATACGGGGGTGCATTCAAAGTTACCCGCGGCCTTTCGACGAATTTTCCAGACCGGGTGCTGACAACGCCCATCTCTGAAGCAGGGTTTGTGGGGATTGCAGCTGGGATGGCGATGCGAGGCTTACGACCGGTGGTGGAAATCATGTTTGGTGATTTCATCACCTTGATTGCCGACCAGGTGATTAATCACATCGCCAAATTTCGCTGGATGTATAATGACAAAGTACGCCTGCCCATCGTAATTCGCACACCCATGGGTGGTCGGCGCGGCTACGGACCTACCCACAGCCAAACCCTTGAAAAACTCTTCCTGGGAATACCTGGGTTGCAAGTTGTGGCACCTGCGGCGTTATGCCTGATGGATGGATCAGGTAGCCCGGGTAATTTACTTTACAAATCGATCCTGGACAATGATGACCCACTGATATTCATAGAAAACAAGCTTCAATATTTACTGCCGGTTCAAAGCCCGGCAGAAATAAAGGATTTCTACATCACCTCATCTCCAGAGACCAGCCTGGCAAAATTCCCGACCTATAACCTGCTGATTCATGGGGCACCTCCAGCAACCATCACTATTGCAGCTTATGGCTACATGGCAGAGCTGGCAAAACAGGCTGTCATCCGGCTGGCATTTGAAAAAGAGATATTTGTTGAGCTCCTGATACCTACCCAATTATCTCCGTTTGAGGTTGAACCAATTATACAGTCGACGCGCCGAACGGGTTCTCTACTGGTAGTAGAAGAAGGGAGCCTGACGTTGGGCTGGGGAGCCGAAGTAGTCTCCCGGGTAGCCGAAGCGACTGGCACACAATCGATAAGGTTCAAGCGCCTGGCTTCTAAAGACCTACCAGTCCCTTCTTCAGGCCCTCTGGAAGCACAGGTTTTACCGGATGTGAACCAGCTCATCGATGCTGTCGTGAATCTACGGTAATGCCCGAATTTCCAAAGATATATGATGCGAGAAATTCATGGATAATGAGTTCTTCAAATCATAAATCCTGTAATGTCCCTCTCGTGGAACCAGCTTTGTTTATATTATCTAATTCCGATGGTACTTTTATCTTTTCCTTCGCTGAGGAAGGCAAGCGTGGATGCCAGGGCAGCCTCTGCGCAGGTATGCTGGCTATCACTGGGCAAGATTTACTGGTAATCTCCGATGTTTACCGGGTGGACTTGTTTGATATAAAAAGCCAATTACCTCGGGGATACATACACGATTGACTACCAGGATGCTGATGGATCGATGTATGGCATGACTATTGCTTCTAAAGGCGACCATTAGTACCGTCAGCAGTGGTGGTAAAGTGTTAAAATACGATATGAATTACCCATACCTATGACCGAACCTTATCCAATCACCATTCCTCTATTAAATCCCAATGAACCGGGTGCACTTTTAGCCGCCTTGCATGTTACGGTCTGGGCAGCACGTCCGGCAAGGTGACTTGCTTTGCACTTTGGAAACGACCAAATCCACAGCAGAGCTGATTGCAGAAACCGATGGTTTTGTAGTCGGCCTTGCATATGAAGCTGGCCAGACCATCCAGGCAGGGGAAATCCTTTGCTACCTGGCAGGATCACCGGATTGGTCACCACCTTCCGGCAAAGAAAGTATAACCGTCAATGCTGGTATTCCTCCTGCTGGGAAGCGCATCAGCCAGCCTGCATTGCTCCTGGCACAGCAACACAATCTGGATCTGTCGCACCTCCCCGGGGATGTTTTCATCACCGAGAAAATGGTACAGAACCTGGTTGACATATCCAAGAAACCAACCGTCAGCCTGTCGAGTGAAAATTACGATCCTGATTCTCTGATCATATACGGAGCCGGCGGGCACGGAAAAGCGTTGATCGATCTCATCCGGACGATCGACACTTATCCCATTGTAGGCATCGTGGATGATGATCCCGCAGCAAGCTCATCCATCATGGAAGTACCTTTGCTTGGTGGAGGCAATATTTTAGAATTTCTCATTGAACATGGAATTCACCTGGCAGTCAATGCGGTGGGAGGCATTGGTAATATTAACAGCCGCATCAAGGTGTTCGAGCGCCTGGCACAGGCTGGGTTTACCTGCCCTGCGCTGGTCCATCCCACCGCTTTCGTTGAGCAAAGCGCCTCGTTGGCCGATGGAGTGCAGGTGATGCCGCATGCTTATGTGGGAAGCGAAGCCAGGCTGGGATTTGGTGTGATCGTCAACACAGGTGCCATCGTTTCGCATGATTGTATTCTGGGTGATTATGCCAACCTTTCACCCGGAGCGATCCTGGCTGGTGAGGTCAGTATCGGTTCTGCAGCCTTGATCGGGATGGGCGTTACCGTCAATTTACGGGTTAAGGTTGGCGAGCGTACCCGGATTGGGAACGGGGCTACGGTGAAACTGGATGTCCCCTCAGGAAGCATCGTCCATGCTGGCACCATCTGGCCAGGATAATCCTGTATTTATGTACAATCTATGGTTATCAGGTTTTTTAGGAGGCTAAAATGAGGATTAGCAAGACGATCAAAATCCTACTCGGGTTGTTAACTGCCTATTTAGTCATTGGTCCATTTATTGGCATGATTGCCTGGTTCTCTTTCATACTCGTGGCTATTGGTGCAGTGGAATATCAGGCAGCACCTGAAGCCTTGGTTATCCCTGCGGTTTTCTTGCCTTTTTTCCTTTTCATCATATGTACGTCATTCCTGCAAGTAGGTCTCACGGCATTTTACCTGACCCATGTTATCTTGAATAAATCCGGAAATGATGTTATCAGGGTAGTGCTGGGTATTTGTGTATTTTTCTTCCCCTATGTCGCAATGCCAGTCTATTACTTTATTTATATTTTGCCCGACAATCCACCCAGATGGGCACTCGCAATGAATAGCGGGCAAATGGTGGCGTCCAAACCGCCAGAAACAGACCCGACACATCCCAACGATTAACGATTCCATCAGGAGTTTCATGACCCAAGCAAAAAATCCAACTCTACAGCCCATCCCCATGTCTTCACCCGACCTGACCGATGATGAACGCCAGGCAGTCGCCCGTGTGCTTGAAACACCCAACCTGAGCATGGGCAGCCAGATCACAAATTTCGAGGAAAGCATCAAAGCATATACTGGCAGCAGGCACGCCATCGGAGTCAGCTCAGGAACCGCTGGATTGCACCTGTGCGTCAGAGCAGCTGGAATAGGACCTGGAGACCTGGTGATTACCACTCCCTTTTCATTTGTAGCCTCATCAAATGTATTATTATATGAAGGAGCTGTGCCCGTATTTGTGGATGTTGAGCCTCGCACTGGTAACATTGATCCACACCTGGTTTTTGCAGCAGCCCAGGATATCATGCAGGGTGGCTTGAATGCCAAAGCCTGGCTGCCTCCAAAAGGTGCTGCTGTAGAGTCTAAAGCTAAAAGCCATCCTACCCGTGGATGTGTTTGGTCAGCCAGCCGACCTGGAACCCATCCTGAACACTGCCTGGAAATACAAGCTAAAAGTAATCGAGGATTCCTGCGAGGCGCTCGGAGCAAAATACAAGGGACGGATGGCCGGCACATTGGGAGATTACGGTGTGTTTGCTTTCTACCCGAATAAGCAGATCACCACCGGTGAAGGTGGCATGGTGATCACAGACGAAGACGATGCCGCTAGCTTGATGCGCGCCTTACGCAACCAGGGACGTGCTCCAGGCGATACCTGGCTGCAGCACACCCATCTTGGATACAATTACCGCCTGGACGAGATGAGCGCTGCCCTTGGTGTGACGCAAATGCAGCGACTGGATGAGCTGGTTGCCAGACGCACCCAGGTAGCAGACTGGTATAACCAGCGCATCAGTGAGATACCCGGCGTTGAAGCACCAACCATTGCTCGCTACACTACGCGTGTGAGTTGGTTTGTTTATGTCGTCCGTTTCAACCAGGGATTGGACCGGGATATCATTGCGAAAAGGCTTGGGGAATTGGGCATCCCTGCCCGGCCTTATTTCCTCCCAATTCACCTGCAGCCGTATATGAAGGAGCGCTTTGGCTATGCTGAGGGTACTCTTCCCGGTCACTGAAGACCTGGGTAGGCGTGGTTTGGCTCTGCCCTTCTCAGGGGTTATGCAAGAAGGACAGGTTGAAAAAGTGTGCCAGGCACTCAGACAAGTGATCCTGTAGTTGTTCTGCCGACCAAAATATCATTGATCTCAAGTTGAATATCAAATATTATGAATGAACTTACTTTTTATATCGTGGATGTTTTTACCGAAAAAAAGTATGCAGGTAATCAGCTTGCTGTTTTTCGTGGTGCAGGTGGAATTTCCAGCGCAGAAATGCAAAGCATAGCCAGAGAGATTAATTTCTCCGAAACAACATTTATTATTTCAGAAGCACTAAACAATGGCGGCTTTGATGTGCGGATATTTACTCCAAGAGAAGAAGTCCCGTTTGCTGGTCACCCAACAATAGGAACTTCTTATATCATTCACAGTAAAATTATTCAGGAAAAATATGATCAGGTTGTTTTAAACTTGAAGGTGGGACAGATTCCTGTTGTTTTTGGTCAAGATGGCTATTGCTGGATGAAACAAATACAACCGACATTTGGTCACCAGCATAAGCCAGATATTCTGGCAAATATTCTCGGTTTAGATGTTTCTGAAATTGACAAACGTTTTCCAATTCAGGAAGTCTCAACAGGATTACCTTTTTTCATCGTTCCATTAAAAAACCTGGCAGCCTTGAAAAAGGCTAATGTTGATAAAGAAAAGTATTATAACTTGATAAAAGATACACTGGCAAAAGGCATTTTAGTTTTTTGCCCTGAAACACATGAGCCACAAAATAATATAAGCGTGCGAGTATTTGTTGATTATTACGGTGTTCCCGAAGACCCAGCGACAGGTAGTGGTAACGGATGTCTGGCAGGTTATTTGGTGAAATATCGTTATTTCGGAAAAGACAGTATAAATATTCGAAGTGAACAAGGTTATGAAATAGGCAGACCATCTCTTTTGCTTTTAAAAGCAGAACAAAGTAGCGAAAATATAAACATTTCTGTTGGTGGAAAAAGCGTAATTGTGGCCCAAGGTAAGTTTATTTAATATTTCAAGTTTTTACCCCTATCAAACCGCACACAACAAAATATATAAGTATTCTAATCACATTTATCCCTTGCACCTACAAATATTAAAGGTATACTTGGGCGGCATAAAAATCTTAGGAGTCGTATATGAATATATCCATGTGGCGTAAAGCCTTACAGGTCATACCACATGTTTCCAAGGAAGAATGGCAGAAATTGGATGTGATCTCTAAGTGGTTGATCTCCACCCGTGCCGCGGTATTGATCATGACCTTTCTTTCCGGTGCCTTTGCTGGCATATTTGCTTTTCGGGATGGCAAGTTTGACGTATTGAAATGGGTATTGACTCACCCTGGGGTTGATCTTTTCACATGCCACCAATAACCTCTTGAACGATTACACCGATTATAAGCGTGGTGTGGATAAGGATAATTATTACCGTTCACAGTATGGACCTCAACCCCTGGTGCATGGGCTGTTTACCCAACGCCAGCAACTCACCTATGCCGGAGTGACCGGTGCCATCGCCTTGGTAATTGGTATCATCCTGGTGATAATGACCGGCTGGTGGACTCTGCTTCTTTTGCTGCTGGGGGTCTTTTTCGTCTTGTTCTACACCTGGCCGTTGAAATACATCGCCCTGGGAGAGATTTCCGTCTTATTGGTCTGGGGTCCCCTCATGATCGGTGGTGGTTATTACGTTATCACAGGTGCCTGGAGCTGGACAGTAGTGCTGGCCAGTCTACCATATGCCCTGGGTGTGACTGGTGTGATCTTCGGCAAACATATTGACAAGTTTGAGATGGATAAAAAACTTAAAATCCATACGTTGCCGGTGGTTATCGGTGAAAAGACCTGCCCGCGTTACCCTGGTGGTTATGCTCATCTTACAATATGTGCTCACCTTCGTGCTGGTGATCATGGGATATTACACGCTAGTAATGGTGGCTGTACTACTTGCAATCCCAACCATGCGTAAGATTTGGCCAATGTTTAAAGCTCCCAAACCCGATGAAAAACCAGCCGATTATCCGGATGTCTGGCCGAATTATTTCGTTGCCGCAGCTTTTATCCATAACCGCAGTTTTGGCGTCTGGTTCATGCTGGCTTTAATTTTGGATTCAATCTTGAAAGTATTTGTCCTAAAATAAGTAGGCTATCCGGCTGGGAAGACCAGGTCTTCCTTGCCTGCCAGCCGATCCTGGATGCGCTGGACAACGATGTCCAGGTGCCTGGGTTTGTGAACGAAATCTAGGTCGTCTGATCGGATGGTTAACACCGGGCACACATCGAAGATTTTTAGCCAATCCTCATAGAACGATTCAAGCAGCGATAAATATTCATCCGTGATACCTGTCTCAATGCTGCGCGCCCGGCTTTGGATGCGTTTCATCAGCACGGGTACCGGTGCTTTCAGGTAGATCAAGCAGGTCGGGGGAAGGTAATTGGGACGTAACCAGGTAAAACACACGCTGATAGGATAAATAATCGCGTTCGTTCAGATTGCCCATGTGGTGCAGCGCTCTGGCAAAGATATAAGCATCTTCATAAATCGTGCGATCAAGGACCACAGATTGCGGGTCATTGGCCATCTCCAGGTATTGTTGGGCACGGTGCCCCAGGAAAAATACCTGTAAATGAAAGGACCACTGGTGCATATCTGTGTAAAAATCAGCCAGGTAGGGGTTATCTGTCACAGATTCAAATGCACAGCGCCACCCAAGTCGCTCGCTCAGGCGTTCTGCCAGGGAAGTCTTCCCCACCCCGATATTTCCTGCCACGATAATCAGTCGTTTGGTCATTGTTTAGAGGTTCTCCTTTAATATTTTCTTGATTGCTGTAGATAGAGCAGGTAATTTATTTTCTAATACATCCCAAACGATTTCCAGCGATATTCCGAAGTATTCATGAGCGACAATATCACGTAAACCGGCAATTTTCCGCCACTCAACCTCAATGTACTCTTGCGCACATCTTCAGGTATATGCTTTGCTGCTTCACCAATTACCTGTAAATTGTATAGAATTGCATCCAAAACTAGATGATTTTCAGTCTAGGCTGGAAAAACAAATATCTTGTTTATACCCTTCTATCTTTTCAATCGATTCTAAAATATCCTCTAGAAAAAACTTATAATCCCGGGGCATAAACAACCTCCTCAAGGATAAAAGGAATCAAGCGAGGTTTTAGTGATTCTTCCAGAACTAAATCGATTTTACAATTGAATAGGTCTTCAAGGAAGATTTTAAGATCCATATAGTTATCAAAGGTTGGGTGATCCATTTGTACTAAAAAATCCATATCGCTATCCATCCGGGCCGAACCGCGTTGATACGATCCAAACAGACCGATCTTTATGAACACCCATTCTCTTCAAAACAGTTCCGTTTTGTTGTAAGGTGTGCAAGATTTTTGAAGAATGTATTTAGTTTTTTGAGGTTAGGTATTTTTGTTCATATCATTCACACTTATTTATTATATCCTGAGTTTATTTATAGACTTAGATAATTGGAACATCTATCGTATAATTTACGTCATAATAAACGTAAGTAATAGATTACTATCCATTAAGAAACACTGAATTATCCTGAACCAGCTATCTATGAGGGAAAAATATATGAAATCACCAATCACTTCTCACCTTATCCATTTTGGCTCTCTTTGTAATCTTATTGACAGCCTGCAACTTGCCTGGCGCCGGCAGTCCTACACCTGACCCGGGTCTGGTTTTCACCCAGGCTGCACAAACATCAGACAGCCCTTCCCACGAACCCCCCTCCCACAACTGCACCAACGGTGATTATAACTACCTTACCACCCACACTCCCACCGATCATCACACCAACACCATCACCCACCCCTACCCCCAACCGCCACACCATCCGCTACGCCCTCCGGGAGCTCCTGCACGGATCAGCTCAAATTCGTTGATGACGTGACTATCCCAGACGACACCGAGATATTGATCGGGGAGGAGTTCATCAAAACCTGGCGTTTGGAAAATACTGGCACATGCACCTGGACCAACCAATATGCGCTTGTTTTTATCAGTGGTGAGCAGATGAATGGCACCAGCCCGCTACCGCTGAGCGGCTCCACTGCTCCAGGTGCAACATTGGACCTATCGGCTAACCTGAAAGCTCCCGGGACAACGGGTAGCTATCGGGGTAATTGGGAACTGCGAAATGCCAGTGGGGTAAATTTTGGCTCAGGTAAGAATTCTGACCAACCTTTTTATGTCCAGATCAAGGTGGTGGAAGGAGTGTCAGAACTCAACCTGGGCACACCTACCTGGCGCGACCCGATGGATAACGCCTCTAATTGGTACCTGCTTGACACTGCCAATACAAAATTCACCATGGATGATGGAAAACTGGTGATGAAATCCATCAAAGCCAGGTGGTGGAGAAGAATGGGGTATCTCCAATCAGCCAGCCCATGGAAGATTACTACCTGCAAGCTACATTCATCACCGGGGATACCTGTTCCGGGCTTGATCGATACGGTTTACTGGGACGTGCCCCCGACCCCAATAAAGGGTATGTTTTCGAGTTCTCCTGTGATGGACATTATCGCCTGTACAATTGGGATGGTACGACATACACTTCGATGCAAGAATGGTATCCGGCAGCATCCATTAAGGTTGGCGCAAACCAGACCAACGTGATGGGATTATGGATGAAAGGTACCACAATCAAGTTGTATGCCAATGGGCACATGATTGCTGAATTCACCGACAGCACGTATGACGAAGGGCAATTCGGCCTGGTCATCGGGTCGGTAAATACCGAGAATTTCACCGTCTCGGTTGATCTGGTCGAGTACTGGAAATTGGAACAATAAAAGATAGTGGTATATGAATCACTCTACACAGACCCTGGCTAGATCATATAGCCAGGGTCTGTGATTATTCCTTCCAGTGTGAAGAAATAATTGAATAATATCAATATGATTCCTTAATGATTTCTGAATAGTGTTTGAATATACTATTTTCAGGATCGATTGAGAGAATTATGTATGATACCCAATAAGATATTACTTTTCAGTGCAGATGCTTCCATGACGCATGTCCTAACCAGCTGTTTGACTGAAGGCGGGTTATCTGGTGGTGAATGCTACACATGGCATTGGAGCTATGGATCTCATTCATGCAGAGAAACCTGCCCTGATCATTCTGGATATTGGAATTACCCGGGATTAACAGCCTGGCTATCATCCGCTCTCTGCGTTCAGAAGAAATAAATGGAAGGACACCCGTGATCTTGATGGGAGCAAACCTGCGTGAAGACGATGTATTGATTGGTCTGGAAGTTGGCGCAGATTTATGTTTGTTGGAAACGTTCCACCCACAGGTATTTGTTGCGCGTGTGCGCTCGCTTATCCGCCGGACTGAACCATCAAAAGTATTTTAAAATTCAAACGAATCTTTAATTTGATTCTGGTTTGTATGTGTCCAGCAAAATGGTAAATTTTGCTCCCTGGTTAGGTTCGACTGATCACACTGATCCTTCCACCATGTGCTTCAACGATTGACTTGGCAATTGCCAGGCCGAGCCCTGATTCTCCGTTGTGTTGCCGTGATTTATCCCCGCGATAGAAGCGATCAAACACATGTGGTAGGTCTTCGGGAGATATTCCTCTACCATTATCAGATACCGTAATCTCAACCTGGTCACCTGTTACTTCAGCACTCAAGCAGCACTTTTCCACCTTCAGAGGTGTAGCGAAATGCATTCAGGATCAGGTTATCCAACACTTGAGATATACGCTCCACATCCACATTCACCATGGGTAGATCATCACGTGCTTCAATCTGTAAGATTAGCTTAAGTTGATCTGCTGCTACAGAGTGACGTGCAGCTACCCTTTCAAGTAAAGCGCGCGGGGAGGTGGGTTGAAGGTTTAGTGGAAGCTCACCCGTATCTGCCAGGGTAAGCAGACGCAGGTCATCCACCAGGCGATCGAGATGCTTGGTTTCCTGGAGCAGGATGTTATACACTTCCTGGGTTCCAGGCAATTTGTTGTCACTCAAAGCCTCAGCATACCCTGTGATGACACTCAAGCGGGGAACGCAGGTCATGGGCGATATCTGCGGTCATTTGCTGGCGTGCTTTGGTTGCCTGTTCGAGGTCAAGGCTCATTTGGTTGAAAGACGTTGCCAGTTCACCGATCTCATCTTTGGAACGTACTTTGACCTGTTTACCAAATCTGTCCTTTGGCAATCTCAACCGTGGCCTCAGTCAAATCCCTCAAAGACCGTGTCATGGTAAATGCAAGCAATCCACCCAATAAGAGGCTAATAAAATCGCCACACCCGCACTTAGCAGTGTGGCGCTATTCATATTCCTGAGGAAAATCCCTTCCGGTGTATTGGAGGTAAAGCTTCGTCTGACAGGTGTCAGGATCAACCAACCAATCGTTTGACTGTTGGATTGCAGAGTAATAGCTCCATTCAGCATACGATTGCTTATTTTGTCACCAATTTCATTGGTCTCGTTGCTGTAGACGATGATTTGATCCGTTCCAACCAGTGTGAGAGGACTGCTCTTCAGGAAATGGATTATGCATCCCATCAGGCTGGAGTAGGGAGATATGCCTGAAGTCTGGCAAGATCATCAGCCACCCCAGCCCATGAGCCATTATGCCTGGTAAAAATAGATAAGATTCTCCGCCAGCTTTTGTTGTTCTCGGCTCATGATGAAATTACTGAATTCCGTGCGGGTGCGCTGTTGGACGATCACGGTCACCAGGATTGAACCGGTCAGACCAACCAGAAGGAATGCCAGGGTTAGTTTTACTGCCAATGAGCGAAACACAGATCTATTATCCTTGTTCCCGGGTTGCGAACCTATAACCCGCACCGTATACTGTCTCGATATACTTGTGGGTTGGAGGCATCTGGTTCTATTTTTGCCCTTAAATTGCGGACATGCACGTCAATCGTTCGTTCATAGCCTTCATAAGCAGTGCCTTGTAAACGATCCAACAGCTCCAGCCGTGAGAATACCCTTCCCGGAGAAGCCATTAATGTACCCAGCAATGGAAAATTCAGAGGGGGTTAATTCAACATCCTGCCCATTCACGGTGGTGGTTCTGCCTGCCCAATCCAGCTCAATCGCACCAATTCGTAGAATCTCCTGGTAGGTGGCTTGCTTCTCTGCCCGGCGCAGGACTGCCCGTACCCGGGCGGTCAGCTCCCGTGGGCTGAAGGGCTTGGTCACATAATCATCCGCTCCCAGCTCCAGACCAAGCACCTTATCATTTTCTTCGATTTTGGCGGTCAGGATGACCACCGGAGTATCTGCTTCACGATTATAGGAACGCATGAACTCATAACCCCCCATCTCCGGCATCATCAGATCCAGGATGATCAGGTTTGGTTTCTCATGCCGGGCGACGTATAATGCTTCCTGCCCATCATTGGCGGTTACAACATCAAATCCTTCCTGGGTCAGGTAGGATTTTAATAAATTACGAAATTCAAGTTTATCGTCAACAACCAGGATTTTCTTTGCCATACTGGATTTTATCATCACTCACATGTTTCGTAGAATAATTCAACACTTACTAGACAAAAGAGGAGTATCCGGGGTGGTTAGTCCCGGATACAGCCTTTACCTAAAGAGGAGGAGAAATGAAACGTTCCATGCTGTGTTCAGATTTAGGGTATCATCTGGTGGGAAGCCACCATTCATACCTTCACCACCATGCCCGTGTCGGCCTCCATGACCACCCCAACCACCCATTCCGGGCATGAACATGTTGTTGCTCTTGCTTAAGATTTGATCTGCTTGAGCTTGGGTGATCACACCTGAGGCAACTGCCTGATTGACCGCATCTGTGTATGCAGACTTCATGCTGGATTGGAAGGTACTGTCATTGGACAGGGCATATTGACCTTTCATCAAATCTGCCTGTTCCTGGGTCAGATTCCCATCCGTCACTGCCTGGTCGATGTTTGTATAGAAGGCAGTCTGGTAGGCAGTCTTCAACTCATCCACACTGATACCCAGTTCATCTGCCAGGTAAGTGTCAAAATCGATCCCATTCTGGGACTAGCCAGCCATCCCAACGATTACCAAATGGAAATACATTTCCATCGTAGTCAGCTCATCAGCCTGGGCTTGGGTGATTAAATCCTGCGAGACTGCATCCTTCAGTGCAGCTGAATATGCAGCTTTGATAAGCTGTATTCAGCTCATCGACCGTGATGCCCAAAGCATTCGCCAGGTCTTCGTTACTATATCCTCCTTTGGGTCCTCTACCGACCTCACGGTTATAATTCTAGCCTGGGTTGTACTGTCGGTAGAAGTGGTGGTGGGTGTGGCGGCAGAACCGATTGGTAGGCTACGGCTCCAAAAGCCATTGCGACTGCCAGTGCACCCAAGACAAAAATGATGATGGTTTTTTTATGTTGCATTTAGTATCTCCTTTCGTATTTTGTTTTAACATTACGATCCATTTGGATCTGAGTGTAGGATAACAGGGAGATATTCAGGAATTATTAAGAAGCTGTTTTGATAGGATTAGGATTTTTCTCTCCAGGAAGTATATTCATTCATCGGACAAAGTTAAGAAATTACTGAAATTGATTATTTGTGCGAATCATAACAATTTCTAAACAATCTCTGAACCTGGTCTTTATACACTTTTTCTTACAATGTAGTTGGGTAAATCGTTTTATACTAAGCAGATAAATGTTTCATAAATCGTCATTTTCTATCTGTTACTGTCAATCATGCTGTGAAAATGCCGCTCATAAAAAGGAATGTATTTGCTATCATCAAAACCATAGAAAGGATCTGAAACATGAAGAGAAAGAGAATTTATTGGATTATTGGGATTGTGGTCACTATTCTGGTTGCTGGTGGGGTTTATATCAAGGTCAAAGCCACGCAGCAAGCCACAAACACAACACCTGTAAGGACCGGTACGGTAGCACTCGGGATTGTTACGAGCTCGATCAGCGGTTCGGGTACAGTACAGTCTCAGCAAAACGCTAATGTTGCTTGGCAAACCAGCGGAACGGTACAGTCGGTCAATGTCACTGTCGGGCAGCTTGTGCATGAAGGTGATGAGTTGGCATCTTTGGATCCCAGCACGCTGCCCACCAGTGTATTGCAGGCAAAGATTGACCTGATCAATGCTAAGGAAGCCCTTGAAGAGCTGAAGAAACCTCAGCCACTCAAAATAGCCCAAGCGCAGGAAGCACTGGATAATGCCAAACAAACCTTGGAGGATCTGCTTAATCCTTCAGAATCCACGATCTCCCAAGCGCAGCTGGCAGTGATCAACGCTCAAGATGATGTGGACACGGCTCAAATCGGTGTGGATAGGCTACAGTATGGCCGCGGCAGCGAAGAAGCTATTACAGCTGCGCAGGCAGCCTATGTGGTAGCACAGTCTGAGGTAGCGAGGTTGGAAGATGTGTACGAGAAGGTGGGTGGCGATCCGAGCGAAGATCCAGCCAAAGCGCAGGCTTTGAGCGCCTTGGAAGCTGCAAAAACAAAGCGTGATCGAGCGCTGGCAACCTTGAATTGGTATAAAGGTGAACGGTCACAGTCAGAAATTGAAACGACATTAAATGACCTGGCTGTAGCACAAGGGAATTTAGCTGATGCTAAAGAAGCATTAGAAAAGTTGCAGAATCCGTCTGAAGAAGATCTAGCGCTTGCACAAGCTACTGTGGAAGATGCTCAGGAGACCCTGGACAGCTTAAAGAATGGTCCGACCGAGAGTGACCTGACTGTAGCAGAAACCCGGGTGATCCTGGCAGAAGCGGCAGAGGCACAGGCTACCCTGACAGCGCCTTTCACCGGGACAATCACAAGCCTGGATGTCATGCCGGGTGACATTGTCACTGCAGGCACAACGGCACTAAGAATTGATGATCTCTCCAATCTATATATTATACTTTCGATCTCTGAACTGGATATTTCCTTAATCAAGGTCGGTCAGGATGCGACCATCACTTTTGATGCTATATCATCCAAAGAATATCACGGTAAAGTCACCCAGATCAGTCTGGTGGCGAATGTTTCACAGGGTGTGGTGAACTACCCGGTGACTATCCAGATAACGGATCCGGATGAAAACATCCTTCCAAGCATGACTGCCTCGGTGGGGATCATTGTAGCGCAAGCTAAGGATGTGCTGGTGGTTCCAAACAATGCTCTTCATACGAGCAATGGTCAGCGCACGGTGACCGTATTGTTCGAAGGACAGCAGATTTCTGTTCCAGTGACAGTCGGATTGATTGGCGATTCAACCAGCGAAGTGGTAAGTGACCAATTGCGCGAAGGCGATACAGTGGTGTTGAGTGGTTCATCCACAATTGCTTCTGGTGGTGGTGATGGTGGAGCGACTTTTCAGTTCGAAGGACTAAATGGCGGTTTTGGACCGATAATCGCGCCTTAATTTCAAACAAAATAGGAGAAAAAATGAGTAAAAAAATTCTAATTATTACGGGTGTTATTCTGCTCGTTATTTTGGTCGGTGCTGGTGGTTTTTGGGGCGGAATGACTTATAAGGCTAACCAGAATAGCCAGGCACAAGCCAGCTTCTTTGAGCAGCGCGGAGGATTGCAATCTAATGGACAATTTCCGAGTGACGGGCAGATCCCAGAAGGGATGCAATTTCAAGGCGCTGTTCCAGGGAACTTTGATCAGACACAAGGTATCTTTAGAGGTGGTGGAACGATGGGACAGGTGAAGAGCATTGAAGGAGATGTTCTCACTCTAAGCACAGCTCAAGATGTTACCACAGTCAACCTTACGGATAGCACGACAATCACGAAATCGATCGAAGGATCAACCAGCGATCTGCAACCTGGAGTGCGAGTGATGGTAGCTGGAGAAGCAGATGACGAAGGAAATATCACTGCCAATCAGATAACAATTTTAAATAATGACCCGTTAGCAGAGCCAACGAGAACGGCACCTTGATATGATCGAAGTAAAAGACCTGACCAAAATTTACCACTTAGGTACTGTGGATGTGCCCGCGCTTATGCGGAGTAACATTCCGCATTGAGCAGGGTGAAGTGGTAGCCATCATGGGGGCTTCTGGTTCGGGCAAATCCACCCTGATGAATGTTTTGGGTTGCCTGGACCTGCCTACCAGCGGGCAATATATCCTGGATGATCAAGATGTCTCCGAGCTGAGCGAGGATGAATTAGCACAGAATCCGAAACCAGAAAATCGGCTTCGTTTTCCAAATGTTCAACTTGCTTCCACGCATGTCGGTGCGAAGGAATGCAGAACTACCCCTTTTTTATGCTCCTCAGAATGGACATACATCGTCACAGGAGATTAGAAAACGGGCTGAAGCCATGCTGACCGCTGTGGGGTTGGCAGACCGTATGGATCACCGTCCGTTGGAGCTTTCAGGAGGCCAGCAGCAGCGCGTGGCAATTGCCCGGGCGCTGATTAATGAACCATCCGTCATATTGGCGGATGAACCGACAGGAAACCTGGACTCGCACACAGGGGAAGAAATCATGCAGCTACTCCTGGGATTGAATAAAGAAAGAGGGCTGACGCTCGTGGTTGTTACCCATGATCAAAATATCGCCAGCCATACCCAGCGTGTGATCCGCTTAAGGGATGGGCTGATCGAGAACGGATGAACATATGCACAAAGTATATCGACTTCTTATTGAAGCACTAGACAGCTTAAGCACAAACAAAATGCGTTCGATGCTGACAATCTTGGGTATTGTGATTGGTGTAGCGGCTGTAATTGCCATGTTATCTATTGGACGCGGCGCCGAACAATCGATTACATCCAGTATTGAGAGTATTGGAACAAATCTTGTCTATGTTACCCCAGGAAGTTCCAGTGAAAACGGCGTGCGAAACGTGGCTGGATCGGCAGCCACATTGACCATCGATGATGCCAATCAGCTTGCTGGCCTTGAAAATGTGGTAGTTGTCGCCCCACAAACAGAAAGCTTTGCTCAGGTAGTTTACCAGGGGCAAAATACAGCTACTCGCCTGATGGGCGTTACCTCCAGTTATCAAGATTTAGGTTCAATGACACTGGCAGATGGAGAATTTATATCTGATACGGACCAGGCTAACCGATCTCTGGTGGTTGTGCTGGGCAGTTCTGTAGCAGAGACCCTGTTTGGCACCACTGATGGTGTGGTGGGTCAGAAGGTGCGCATAAATAGCCAGCCGTTTAAAGTGATCGGTGTGCTCGAGAGTAAGGGCGGGACCGGATTTATGAACCAGGATGACCAGGTGTTCGTGCCGCTTTCCACAGCCCTTTACCGCCTGACTGGTGGGATACGCTTCCGTGGTTCATCTGTAATCAGCCAAATCAATATTAAAGCCTCTGACTCGAAGGTAGTTGATTCAGTGGTGGAAGAGGTGACACAAGTTATGCGTGCTCTGCATGGTACGGTTGAAGGGGCAGATGATTTCACGGTAACCAGCCAGGAAGCAACCCTTCAAACAGCCACCGCCATAACCGATACATTGTCCCTTTTCTTAGGAGGTATTGCGGGTATTTCATTGTTGGTAGGTGGGATTGGCATCATGAATATCATGCTGACCACTGTAACCGAGCGAACGCATGAGATCGGTTTGCGAAAAGCGGTTGGCGCTCTGCGGAATGACATCATGCTTCAATTCCTGGTTGAATTGATGGTACTGAGTTTACTCGGTGGATTGATCGGAGTGGCGCTTGGATGGGGGATCGCTAGCCTGATGGGCAATATCCAGATTAGTGGCACCACCATTACACCGGTGGTTGGATTGGACAGTGTGCTGCTCGCGACCACGTTCTCGATGGCAGTCGGGTTGTTCTTTGGGATTTACCCGGCAACACGAGCCGCTCGTTTACAA
>CAVZSS010000007.1:0-36939 GCA_963777965.1 uncultured Chloroflexia bacterium
AAGCAGGATTCGGTACTGATCGTGGCCGAAAGCCCGATCGGTTTCCGGCGCTGGATGATCGAATACCCGCTGGAAGCGACCAAAATCCCGCACGAGTTGGGCGGCGGCGATTCTTACCGCCTGACCCGCGAGATCTATTTCAAAGCCAAGCCGCGCCTGGTGGTTGGTACCCGTCCTGTTCCGCAGGAATTGATGGACGAGGCCATGGCGGAAATCAAATTTGCCGACGACGACACCATCCGCGAGCGGATTGCCGGATTGAAAGGGAGATGACATCATGAGAGACGTAGCAATTATTGGCGTCGGGATGATCCCCTTTGGCCGGCGTGACGAAGATACCCTGATGGATATGCTGGCTTATGCCTCCCTGAAAGCGCTGGATGATTGCGGCCTGGGAGACAAGACTGTGGATGCAGTTTACGTCGCCAACATGGGCGGCGGGATGCTCCAGCACCAATCGGCGATCGCCAGTTCGCTGGTGGATCGCCTCAGCCTGATGCCTGCGGCGGCCGAAACCATCGAGAACGGTCCCGCTTCGGGGGCTTCCGCGATCAAGAATGGTTTATTGGCCGTCGCCTCGGGCTATTACGACTATGTGCTCGTGGTGGGCGGCGAGAAAATGCGCGAAGTCACCGGCTGGCGCGCCACCGATATCGTCGCCACCATGACCCACCCGCAGGTGGAATATCCCTACGGCATCACCCTGCCTGGCATGGCGGGCATGTTCACCCGCCTGTACATGGAAAAATACGGCGTGACCCGCGAACACCTGCTGGCCGTCTCGCTGAAGAACCAGGAGATGGGCACGCTCAATCCCTACGCGCACGTGGAGATGGCGCTGGACCGCGAGGGCATTTTCGACAGCCCGCATGCCGTGGTCAACAACCCGGTCTCGGCGGACCCGCTGCACCTGTACGATCTCTGCCCGGTCAGCGATGGCGCGGCGGCGGTTGTCATCTGCCCGCTGGAAATGGCGAAGGCAGGTAAAGCTGCACAAACCGCCCGTGTTGATCGCCGGTTTTGGGCAGGCCACCGACACCCAGACCCTCCAGGAACGCGACGACCCGACCGACCTGAAAGCCGTGACCCTGGCTGCCCAAAAAGCCTTCGAAATGGCAAAACTCAAACCCAGCGACATCGACGTGGCCGAGCTGCATGATGCTTTCACCATCCTGGAGATCGCCGAGAGCGAGCATGTCGGCTTCTTCAAGAAGGGCGAAGGCGGGAAAGCTGCTGTGGCGGGCAAGACCCGGTTGGGAGGCCAGATACCCATCAACGTCTCCGGCGGGCTGAAGGCGCGCGGCCACCCGGTCGGCGCGACCGGCGTAGCCCAGGTGGTGGATATCGTCTGGCAGCTGCGCCATGAATTGCCAAAAACCCGGCAGGTCCAGAAAGCCAAGCACGGCCTGACGGTCAACTTTGGCGGCTTTGGGAACAATGTCCTGTCCTTTGTGCTGAAGAGGGTAGAAGCATGAAAAAAGAAATCGCCATCACTGCCTACAAGTGCAAGAAATGCGGCAAAATCCACTATCCCTATCATGACCGCTGCCTGGCTTGTAAAAACCGCGAGTTCGAACAGATGAAACCGGAAGGAGATGCCACACTCCTGGCTTACACAGCGATCTTCAACCTGCCGTGGGGATTCGATCAGCGTTTTCTCGTCATCGGCGTGGCGGAATTCGAAAACCATGTCAAAGCCATGGGCCAGATCAAGGCCGATTCGGTCGATCAATTGAAGACAGGCATGAAGGTCCGGCCCAGCTGGGAGCCGATCCGGGTGCAGTATGGGGAGGATGTGTACGGGCTGAAGTTCGAGCCGATGGAATAGCAGTTGGGTTGAAGGCGAGCCAACATTGGCCTGGGTCAACCATCCGCCCGGCGTAATGATTTGACGACAATGGAAGTCCATGCGTCTGACAGCATTATCCACCGGATACGCCATACCGTACATCGATTTTAATGCCACCATCCACAGCGTTTTCCGCACGGCCGTCAACCTGCGGCCGGCGAATGAAGACTTGCTGCTTACCCTGGTCGTTGCCAGCGAAGCTGACCTGCCCCAGGGTATACGCCTTGACTCACCGGATGGTTTTTCTTTTGAGCCACTGCGTGCCGGCAAGAAGCGTCTTCTGCCGGGATCACAGCTTGATTTTTGAGAATTCAGCCCTGGATGGTTGAATTCTCACCAGGCCAGGCGCTGGCAGTGCGATCTTCCAGCCCTGGGTATAGATCTATGAGAAACCCGTCCGTTGCTGGAGGCCTGGAAGTATGTCTGGCAATCGCTGAATGAGTGCCAGGTGCGCCTGGGAGCTGAGATCGTCGCCCAGACTTTGCTCCAATCAGATGGAAATGCGTAATCTGCCATCTCCCGGCGGGCGGGAGAGGCCATCCGCGTCCCTGATTGAGGCCACCCGCAGCTATCAGTTGAATGACCTGTCCGCACTCACCCGGTTGATCGGCCTCGGCACCGGTCTGACGCCATGTGGCGACGACTTTCTGGTCGGTTACCTGGCGGGGTTATGGTGTACCGTCCGAGATTCTGTACGAGCGCAGTCAGTTTGTGTCAAAGCTGGGCCAGGTGGTTATCCATCTCTCGGGGCAGACGAATGACATCAGCCGCACGTATCTTTACCATGCCGCGCATGGGCAGGTATCAAGTCGACTGGAGACTCTGGCTAGGGCGATCAGCAGACCGGAGAACCCGGAACAGCTCCTGCCGGTGGCTAAATCTGCCATGCGATCTGGTCACACTTCCGGTATGGACGCGGTAACAGGCCTGCTACTAGGCCTCGCTGCCTGGGAAGGGGAGACAATCCAAGCGTTTGGCTGACTGAGAAGCCCACGACTTTAGCGAGGGGGGCACCAGCTCCCAGTCCATGAAGAATTTGATAACTTAAAGGATTAACCCGCGATTGGGCTGATGGATTTTTTAAGAGGCGGTAGTTCAGGCGCAACGGGCCAGGCAGGCAGGACCAACTCCATTGGGGGTTGAGTGATACCGCGGAGGTCAGCCTCCCAAACTAGATCGGTTGGGTTGATTTCCAACGTTCGGAAGGGGTGAATCCGCTGGTGTTCGCCTGCCAGGCATATTTTTTCCAATAGAATTTCGATAATATTGTTCCAGGTATATTGTGCAGCCACCTTAGGTCCAGCCTGGCGGATCGCCTGGGATCGCTGTGGATGATCGAGCAAGAATTCAATCACATGGACAAGTTCGGAGACGTTCTCCGAATCGAGCGGGATCGCCCCAGCCCCATCCATGGAATAAGTCTCACCCGTGCAGCCGGTTATTGCTACCCCGCCGGCTGCCATCGCTTCCAATCCAACCAAGCCAAATGGTTCGTGCTTGCTGTTGGCTAGTACGAAGTCGGCGGCAGCGTAGAAAATGCGCAGCATCGAAGGCGACATACTGAAGCGCAGGTTATATACATCGGCTGTGCCTGCAGCTCGAATGGCCTCCAGGGCATCTTCCCAAGATTCAGCATGATCGCTAACCTCCTCAACTACCAAACCTAACTCCCGCGCATGATCTAAAACCTGGCTGCCGTGGGCTTCGATGCCGCCGCGACACAGGAAGCGGATTTTTGCACCGTTTTGTTTAAGACATGCCGCTGCTTCGACAGCTGACATCCAGCACTTATCTGGATCGAATCGGGCTACCTTAAAGATCAGTAATCCATCTTCACCCGCCAATCTTTCGTGCACCCGCCTGGCTTCTGCTTGAGGGATAGGCTGGAGCAAATCTGAAGGGATGCCATTCGGAATGACCAGGGGATCCAGGCCAAAGTCACGCATGATGTGTTTCATATACCTGCTAACCGTTGTTAGGGTGGCTACAAAATCTAGGCGTCTCCAATCGATACGCTCAAAACCCTTTGTGTTGTTGGCGTTCCACAATAGGATCGAGTTTGCCCGCAAACCTGCTGCATAAAGCTGGTCACTCAGACGGATCAGCGACTCAGCGGTTTGCCATTCTTCAGCCAGCACGACTAAGCACCGCCCATGTGCGATGGCTGGGGCAGCAATCTGATCGACAATATACGGTGGGACCGAACGAGTAAAATCGAAGATTTTCCCTTCCTCGCCATCGTAAACCCCCAGCGGATGGTAACGACTGATCCATTGGCACCAGCGATGATACTGAAGCCGGCCATCCCATTGCAGTTCGTGGCCTGGAAAATCTGGGCTGCCGATGAATATTAAATGGGTTAGATAACCTTGAGATGCTAGGTATTGGGCAATATTGGTTATTCGCGTCCCTAATCCACCAGCCTGCGAATAAGGATCAGGCCCTTCAAAGGATAACAGGACAAACTCGACCTGGTGTGGCAGTGGCCGAGCAGTGTACATGGATCACCACCTTCGAAGAAATTGATCGACAGCTCGGTTTCTTCAAAGGAGATTTGTGCAATAATGGTGCCAGTTGCCGAATTTGTCCGCACAACCAACCTGCCTTGAGGTGAGTCAAACGAGCCGTCGACACCCAAGTGATACTTCACTACATCACGATCTACTTTGTTCGATGCTTGTAGGCACGAATCTTGTAACAATAGCTATAATAATACTATCTATCCGGTACAAGATCTGACTGTGGAGAAACCGATATGTCTTACCAAACGATGACCTCAGTCGCTGATGTAATCAATACTCTGCCAAATCCATACCCGCCAGTCAGCCTGACCAAGCATTACAAAGGGACAACCCTAAACCAGCCGGGGCGCATCGTCGATATCAACCCGGTATCCGCCACGATCCAGGCAACCCAACACCTGACTTTCCACATCCTGTTGGGTATGATTCACTTGCGAAGTGGGGCTTTCCCGGGGGCGATCTGTGCGAACATTCACCCGGTCGATTACACACATGGAACCTTCCATCTTTCCGACTTAACCTACGGTGACTGGTGGGACCGCAAAGCTGAACGCGTCCAGCCGAAGTCCTCGACCTATATCAACATGTGCCTTCATCGAAAAACGTATCGCGCCTTCTTGATCGACATTTGCAACGAGGGGATGGGGATCCTGGTGAGCAAGCACATCGATCCTGATGGCAGGCTGCGACCTGGTGTAAAACTCTTGCTCGAGTTTCGGCTTACCCCGGAGCACTTATTCACCAACCTCAAGGGTACGATATTGTACCGGAAGGATGTTGATCAGCAGCTGATCAAGTATGGCCTGCACCTTATCCCCAATTCGACCCAAAAAACAACTTTACAGGCCTATATTACTCAGCGCTATGATGAAATCCTAAGTGAACTGGAACAAGATTACTATCGGATGCGCGACCCATGGCGCGTTGAGAATCAGTGCTTCTGAAGAATATAACCTAATCCCGTCATCGGTGATACTCTTCTTGCTGCTTGGCATACCAAACCATTTGCCATGCAGGTATTTTTTTATCTTTCCTGCCCCCGTTCCCTAAAATGTAGATATGAATTAATCCTGACCTGATCCCCACATCATCACCGTTGCTCCCATGGCCACTGATATCCAGCCCGCAGTTACACTGAACTGAACACCCGGGGGTTCATAGCCCCACGTGGGATGCTAGGAGATATACCAATCATACAAATCACAATTTGTATTCTGGAGGGACACATGTTCATCGATCGGGAAACCGAGCTCGGACAGTCGTCAGCCCTTGACTAAGATACCCGTGTAAATCCTTTATGGGGTAAGATTTTTCACGATGGCTGTGGCTCATCTCATCCTTGCTGAAGATGGACAGAAAAAATCTCATTATTATTCTTTTCTTCTGAAATTAAATGAAATTGATTCGGAAATGGTTCATGCGCATCATTCTTTATTAATTCCGAATAATTTGGATTCGATTGCTTTTGAGGTACGAGTAACGGACAGTCCCCCAAGAGCAGTGCAACGTAGCTCCATGGGTAAACTTTTTCCAACCTGATCCATTGTGTCTATTACTTCATCTAAAGGAATTACTGCATCAAAATTTGCAAGAGCCATATTCGCACAGGCTAATGCATTACTCGCACTCATGACATTTTTTCCAAGGCAGGGTACTTCTACCCTATTTGCTACTGGATCGCATATCATGCCCAGAATATTTTGGAGTGCCATTGAAGATGCGTTGATCGACTGCTTAAGTTTACCATTTGCTAATGTCACGAGAGCTGCGGCTGCCATACCTGAACCAGCACCACATTCTGCTTGACAGCCTCCTACTTCAGCAGCAAAAGTTGCATGAGCTGCAATGAATACCCCGATCAATCCGGCAGCTAACATCGCGTGAGTGGTTTCTTCCAAAGATAATCCCATGACGCTCGCTGCCCCGATGCATGCACCGGGAAGACCACCGCAGGATCCTGCTGTGGGTGCAGCCACGATTACTCCCATCGAGCTTTTTACTTCCATCATTGCTGTCACATAAAGGATGATCTGGTTGAGCATACCACTCTCAAGAAGCTGATGATTTTCCATTTTTGTGCGAAATTGTCCAGATTGCCACCCCAGTATTCGATCAGCGTATTTTGTGCCTCGAATTCCATCCTGAATGGATTTTTGTAATATACAAACGATTTCCTTCATTTGGTCAATCACTTGATCGTAAGACATATTTCCTCGAGCGCACTCGTAGGCAATCGCAAGTTCCCACAATGAAAGATCTTTGCCTTTGTTGTAAAGAAGCATCTCCTCGCAAGTAATAAATGGTACCTGGATATTTTTATGGGATAACACCGGAAGGACTGGAGCTATCCGCTTTACTGAATGAATCTTAAATATTGAACAAAGCTCAGAAATTATTTTCTGCTCTAGAAAAACCTGCGATTTCACTTCAATCAATTGAAGGTCATGGTTTCCTAGGATATTAATCTCGTCCGCATCAATCTTTTTAAGCAAGTATTTCAAAACCTCATTGCTGCTTGAGTTTAGATAAATAATGGTTTCGAAATAGTCACCTGCCATGGAAACCCTGTTGCCATCAATTTCAATGACTTCGATCATTCCACCACCGATCGATATGGCTTTAAGGGAGTGGCTTTCGTTTGAATTCCGAAGGGTTAACTTGTATGTATTAGGATGTTCAGCGCCGTAATCTAATATTTTTATATCAAATTGGATGCCAGCTTCGCGTAGTGCTTTCGGGGAGGAAACCAGCCGTTCGTCTGTCGCATTCCAGCCTAGCAAGCCGCCAAATAAACCCATATCCGATCCCTGGCTAGCATGGGTTGTAGCAAGCGAACCGTGGGTATCGAACTCGATTGAAATTTCTTCGATCTTGCCGTCCATCAAATCCCTGGCTATTCTTCCAATACGCACTGCAGCCGCGCAATGCGAACTGGAGGGTCCACGCATCACAGGACCGATCACGTCGTTGAAAATGCTCGGATAATACGCGCGATTGCTTATTTTTCTACCGTTAACCCTCATTGGTAATCTTCCAATTTATTTAATGTACTTATTTTACCCCACCATGTATCATCCCCCTACTTGCATAGATGGAAAATTATAAGGCGTTTATAAATTTTCCTGGGTGACACTCCCCAGCCGCTAAGGCGGTGGGGGAGTGTCACGTGAAAATTATCAGAACGGCATGGAGGGTGGTGATGATGTTCCCGGTAAATTATCCATATCAAGAAGTGTTTAATCAATACCTAGCTTAATTATCGTTCTGAAATATGCCCGACAGTTTTTTCTAATTTAATCGGGATGGTAAAACGTTTAAAAATATTTGAATTTAAGAATTTATTTGCGATAATAGTGCAGAATCATAAAAACAATGCTAAACTTATGAAAGGTCCACCAAATTCCTCACCAGGTTTGGGTGAAAATGAAGGCAAAATGATTTCGACGTGGAATTTCAGATTTAGTAATTTGCTTCGTTGAAAAAGTTATTCTTATATAATGCAGACAACGATAGGGAATTAGAATTGATTGATTTAGTTGATACTTATTGATGATTGATAACTAATAACGAATATATAGCATAGATAAGCTCGTACATGGAGGAGATTATGTACAACCAAAGAAGCTTCATAAACCGCATCTTTTCTTTGATACTTGTCATCGGTTTGTTTCTGAGCCTGGGCGTTCCGCAATCAGTAACCGAGGCAGTTGGTACACCGCCAGTGGTTGTAGTCGATGGTGCACAACCGCTATCCGGGTCCGCTCCGGATCCGCTGACCAAGATCGAGCCTCAGGTTCTGGACGAAATTGAAGCCAATGGCCAGACAGATTTCTTTGTCTGGGTGCGTAGTAAGACGGATCTTGCACCCGCCAACCAGCTCGATACTCAGGAAGCCAAAGGCGAATTCGTATTCTCTACACTTGTGGAAGATGCACGCACCAGCCAGGCGGATATTGTGTCCGCTTTGACCCAAGCCGGTTTAAATTTCGAGAGTTATTATATCGTCAACCGAGTGCTGGTGCATGGGGGAAGCCGTGGTCTGGCTATCGAGCTGGCCTCTCGTCCCGATGTGGACCAGGTGACTGCCAACCATTTTACCCAGATTGATCCGCTTGAGATGAGCCCCGCTGGAACAGAGAGTGTGCAGGGTGTAGGCACTAACCTGAGTTTTATTAAGGTGGATCAGGTGTGGGCACTGGGCTATACTGGCACTGGTATCGTGCTTGCTGGTCAGGACACTGGCTTTCAGTGGGATCACCCTTCCTTGATCAACCACTACCGCGGCTGGAATGGCGTCACCGCTGACCATAATTACGACTGGTGGGATGCCACCGGCACTTACCCTACCGCGCCAAATGATGGCCATGGCCACGGCACCCATACCACTGGAACTATGGTAGGTGATGACGGCTCCAGCAATCAAATTGGGGTAGCCCCCGGTGCAAAGACGATCCATTGTAAGAGCTTCACCAATACAGGTTCTGGCTCGGATGCCAACATCCTTACCTGCTTCCAGTGGTTTTTAGCTCCATGGGACTTGAACCATAACAACCCGAATCCAGCCATGGCACCGAATGTCATCAACAACTCGTGGGGCTTTAGCGGTGGAAATCATCTGACTTTTATCGATGCGATTAACGCCCTTCAGGCTGCCGGTATCTTAGTAGACGTCTCAGCTGGAAATAGTGGACCTGCTTGCCAAACATTGGGCTCACCTGGCGATTACGAAAATGTTTTGACCATCGGCTCGGTAGACTACAGTGGTTTGACCTTCCCAGGAAACATCAGCAGCTTCAGTAGCCGCGGTCCTTCCAAGATATCGCCCGCATCCTTCATGCCTGACGTAATGGCACCTGGTAATACCATCCGCTCGAGCTTGCCGGGTAGCACTTATGGCAATATGAACGGCACCAGCATGGCAGCGCCGCACGTTGCAGGACTCGCGGCTCTGGTGTGGCAGGCTGCTCCATATCTGAAGGGCCATATCCCTGAAACGATCGCCGCCATCAAAGCCAATGCGGTCCCACTTACCGGGCAGAATGGCTCGAATTGCGGTGGAAATTACACTACCGGCCCCAACAACGATTGGGGCACAGGAACGATTGATGCCAAAGCCATAATTGATTCAGTCTCTGGGGGCATTATTAACGGCACAGTCACTGCTGCTGAGAATGGTGCACCGCTGGAAGGCGTTTGGATCACAGCTGGTGCCTATCACACCTCTACCGTGGCTGATGGCACTTATTTACTGAATGTACAATATGGAACTTATACTGTCACAGCCCAGAAAGGTGGATATGCCTTTGAGAGCCAAGCGGGGATTGTAGTAGCTGTGGGTGGTACCACAACCGTCAATTTCAACCTCAGCTTGGCTGGACCTGCGACTGTGAATGGCATTGTGCGCGATGGCACTCCCGGCGGGCACACCTATCCGCTTTATGCAAAGATCACTTTCACTACGTTCGGTCTGCCGCTGTCACAACCTTCACCAATCCTTTTTCCGGTGCATACTCTGTCAACTTACTGCAAAATACTCTTTATACCGCAACTATATACCCAACACTACCCGGATACCCAGTCACGACGGTCGACTTCGTCGCCACCTCCAATCCATTCACTCAGAATTTCACTCTGCAAGCTAATTTAACTGCATGTAACGCTCCAGGTTATTCGAATAACAAAGTATTCCTCGAAAACTTCGATTCTGTGACAGCACCAGCTCTACCATCCTACTGGTCGGTGGCAAAAATTGGTACCGGATCGACTGCCAATTGGACCACTGCAAGCAGCTCGTCACCATCCAACGAGTATCCAGCCAGTCAGCAGTCCTAATATGGTCATCTTTAATTCCTATACCGCGACTTCTGGTCACCAGGCCCTTCTGTACACGAACACTTCTACTAGCTTGACCAGCCTCACGTCTGCCCTAGTTTCATTCTGGATGTACCATGACAACGGATATTCCTCTAGCCAGGATATGGTCCAGGTGGTTGTCTCGACGAATGGCAGCACTTTTTATCTACAAGGCTCAGCAATCCCGCGCTACTCTGCCACGCCGGGGTGGGCCTATCACCAGGTGGATATCAGCTCCTACGCTGGTCCTGGAAAACCCGCTGTATATATTGGTCTTCTTGGTACCAGCGCCTATGGGAATGATATTCATATCGATGATATCTCCATCAGCGCACCCACCTGCCAGACATTAAGCGGCGGGATGGTGTCGGGATTCGTGAGCAGTGCACCAAGTGGCAGGCCGATCATTAGTGCGCTGGTCGCTAGTACTGCCCGTCCGTCGGAGCTGGCTTACAGCATGGGCAGGGGTGAAGACACTGCCCTTGCAGATGGTTTTTACCAGCTCTTCTCGACCGGGGTCAGGCCTTCAGAACTTCTCTGCTACGGCTATCCGGAACCAATGGGCTGAGCAAATCGTGAACGTGGTAAACGATAGTGTAACCCGGCTGGACCTCGCCCCGACCTCCGCCTGGATAACAGCCAGCCCGAACCCGGTCACCCTTGTTTTGCCCATGAATACCTCGACCAACACAGATCTCATCCTATCGAACACGGGCCCCATTCCAGCCAACTTTACCATCCAACCGGCAGCCAGCACCCTCACCTCTGGATCAACATCGTCCGACTCATTCCCTTATAATGAAGAACCATCAAATAATCCAACGGATACTCAGCGGGAAACAGGCATCGAGAAGATACCTGACCCAAACCTGCTCGAAAACAATCCGGTCCCCTTAGAGACTGATGGAATCCTGCGCATCGATCAAATACCCGACGCCAACCTGCTTGAAAATACTCCGGTCCCCACAGGGGGTGATGGAATCCTGGGCGGCGGACCGCGCATGTTTGGGGTGACGACTCCTTTTCCCGGCACTGCAGGGTACCGTTATGCCACCGCTTCATGTGATGGTGAGACATTTTATGTGATCGGCGGACAAACTGGCAGCACCGCGGTCAACGAAGTCTGGTTTTATAACCCGGATGGCAACACCTGGACCGCCAAAGCACCCCTACCGGCAGCTTCAGCAAATATGCGCGCCGCCTGTATCGATGGCAAGATTTATGCGGTCGGTGGCTACAACAGCGGGGTTTGGAATAACAATTTCCAAATTTATAACACCCTGACGGATAGCTGGACCCAAACCACCCAACCGGTAACTGGTGGACCGATGGTGGTTGCATACAACGGCCTGTTGTACACCTTCGGTGGGTCAAGCAGTTCCGGCAGCCTCAACCTGGCTCACGTGTATAATCCAGGTACCGGTCTCTGGTCCGCTCTAGCCTAACATGCCGACTGCAGCCGCCTATTCTGGGGCGGTGGTTTACAAGGATTTAATTTTTATCATCGGCGGGAGCGATACAGCCGATGTCCAGGTATACAACCCAGCCGGCAACTGCTGGGATAACAGTGGACCTGACCTGCCCGGCCCGCGCATGGACCCAGTGGTGGGTTGGTATGGCGACCTGATCTACCTGCTGAATGGCGGTGGCAACGGCAGCTACTGGATTGCTTATCCAGAAGGATATACGCTGAATGCCTCTGCCTGGCCTGGAGGGAGCTGGACGATGATCACTCCCACCGTGCCCAATCCGAAAGTGGCTCCTGCTTCGGTCTGCGCTGGCAACCGCCTGTGGAGTGTGGGTGGGACAGTGAATACCTATGAAGAGCATATCACCCAATATTATGATGGCGGGTTGATGTGCAACCGTACTTACCCGGCCGTGCCCTGGCTGTCCGCGACTCCCCAAAGTGGAACCGTCCCGCAGGGCGGGTCAACGACAGTAACCTTGGGCTTTAATGCCAGCGTCGCACCCTACAACACTCCAGGCGTCTACCATGCTGTCCTCAAGCTCAACTCAGATGCACCCTATGTGCTGCCAGATGTTCCGGTGACCATGGTTACTGTCCAGACCAGCTCAGCGGTTAGCGTGATCCCTGCATATGCCATTCAAACTGTCCACCCAGGCAAGTATGCTTCCTACGACTACACGGTCACAAATACAAGCGGGGTAACTGACGACTTCGCTGTTGGCTATTATTAGTATCTCTCCGGGCTGGACTGCGATAATCAATACCTGCAGCTTTCCCAACCTGCCCAATAACGGAACAACTACGATCAACATCAAAATGTATCCACCTGCCTCGGCAAAAGATGGCGACGAAGGGGTTGTCACTCTGAATGTGCACGTGCATGACAATGCCAACCAAGCTGCTTCATTCTCATCCATCGCCAAAGTCCAGTTCCTCTCGGCTGGTTTCTCTGCTAATCCGGCCTCTGGTCCCTTCCCGCTGACGGTGGCTTTCACCAACCTATCCACCGGTGACATCGATACCTGTTTATGGGACTTTGGCGATAGCCAGACCAGTAATCTGTGCAGCCCTCCCAACCATGTTTACCAATCCAAGGGTGTCTACACCGTCTCCCTGACGGTCAGCGGTGCGGGTGGCAGTGATATTGAGACCAAGTCCGGCTATATCACGGTCTATGCACCAGCCTCAGCTGATTTCTCCGCCAGCCCGAGATCCGGTCCCTTACCGCTGGAGGTGGCATTCACCAACCTCTCCTCCGGTGACTTCGATACCTGTTTGTGGGAGCTTTGGCGATAGCCAGACCAGCAATCTCTGCAGCCCTCCCAACCATGTATACCAATCCAAGGGTGTCTACGCCGTCTCCCTGACAGTCAGCGGTGCGGGAGGCAGTGATATTGAGACCAAGACCGGCTACATCACGGTGGAGAATCAACGGTTATACTTGCCAGTAGTGCTACGATGAGAGGGCAGAAAGGAATGAGTGCGAATCATTAAAATGGGAATTGTGATCCGTATATATGCTCTCGGAGTGAACAAGCGCCAGTCAATATGGAGGCAAACATCTACATCTTCTATGCCACCGAATACCATGGATTGGCACCTCCCAAAAAGTTAGCTCCCCATGGGGAGTTCATAAGATAAATAATAAACCGCCTCTTGGATATCCGGAGGCGGTTTATTTTGCTAATATTTGATTTTCTTCGAGCTATTCCCACTTCCAATAAATTCTCAGCCGCCATCCACCTAAGCTCTATTCCCGTGAGTGTTTTTTTGCTCATTTATCCACGGGAAGCATAGGATTGATGCCAATCCAAAAAGATAACGGGGTAATTGGTATATATTTATTTCCCAAAACTCTTTGAATGATTTGAAAACCATTCAGCTAGTAACGATTTCCAAATGTTTATGAATTCGATATATTGGCTAAAATTGAGTTCCCCGAAAATGGGGAACCTTATTCTCGACAGATTTCCCCGCCATCGTGGAAAATGATCCTGCGTGCCCCATTTTGCCCAAAAAGCATCCTATAATCCTCTCATGATCTCCATCACTCCTGGACATGAGTCTATTCTCCCCTATCGTTATCTCGCTTCTGGTCGTGATCTGGTTGTGCGCATGTGCCGTTACCGATGTGCGCACCCATCAGGTACCCAACGCATTGACCCTGCCAGCTATTCCGCTAGCCTGCCTGGCCGCCTGGCTGACCCGAGGACGCGTGGTGAGACCATCGACGAGTTCCTGTTCCACCTGCTCATCTTGACCCTGCCCCTGTTCGTAGCCTGGAGAATGCATCTCCTGGGCGGGGCGGACCTCAAGATCCTGGTGGTTTTGAGCCTCGCAAACCCGCAGTTAACCGTGGCAGCCTGGATCGGGGTCATGCTGTACTTCCTTGGTTTGCTGATCCTTTGGAACAAACGTCCAGCTCGTTTTGCGGGTGTCCCTGGGTTCGCCCTGGGGATTGCTGTGTTCACGATCGGGCAGATGGTGGTGTTTTTCACCCAGCACCCGGCTGCCAGGTGAAAGGAGGTCCTGAACCCAAACTAGACAACATTACTCCATCCCTATCCGTCTTGAGAGCTGCATTCAGGACGAATGCAGCTCGAAACCAACTACACAAGGAGAAAAATATCAATGATCAAACAATTATTCAATGACAATGCTGCTGAACTGGACGAGAAAGCGCTGCTGATCGCCCTGTTCGTCATCGCCGCCATTGTCGGGCTGTCCCCACTGGGAGCTAAAGTAGCCCAGACCTTCCGCAATGTTAGCGCGGCGATCTAGCAAAGTCGCGCAAGGAAGCTATGCTTAAGCTCCTACGCGATCACCGGGCTGAGCTGGACGAGGCCGCCCTCGTGCTGCCTGTGCTCCTGCTCATCTCCGTTGGACTGGTCAACCTGGCGATCCTCGGGTTCGCAGCAGTCAACGCTGGCAACGCAGCCAACTTTGGTGCACGGATGGGCTCTGTGGCACAATCCGACCCATCCGGGATCGCAGCTGCCAGCGCTTACCAGATGCTGTCAGCTGCGCCAGTTGGGACCTACGCTGTGAGCGTTTCGGGCAGCGGGTTGCCAGGCGACCTGCTGATCGTCCAGGGAAAGCTGCTTACGCATGATGGACGATCGTTTGTGGACATCAAGCACATCTCGATCCTGGGATTGCCATGGGGGGTGCTGGATACGCTGCATGAATTGGAAGCTGTTGTGGAAAGTGATGTGCAAGCGTTGGTGGCAGCGCTGACACCGCAGGAAAAATCCCGGATGAACCTGGCATTAGGAACAGCGATGCGGGAATTAATAGCAATGCGCCTAATCCGGGAAATGGGAGAGACCGATTACAGCGATATAAACCCCAGAAGGAATGGGTAAGCTATACTATTTCTGCAGTTTATAGTATTGAGAGCGTGTGCTTCAGTCGTTGTTATTAAACTCCTATAATTGCGAAGATTGAATGCTTATTTGCTGCATCTCTTGGATAATCTGCAACCCGTTGCATACGAATTTCCCGCGAGTTTCTATTAATGTGCACACATTTTTTGTTTTTCGCTGCAGCGTTAACATATTTATGGGTTGCGGTAGATAGCAGCTAAGGCATAAGACTAAAATGGCATCATTGAAGATCAGGGCTATCGAGAGAAGAAAAGGCTGCCCGCAGATCTGGGCGAGAAAGCCCGGCTGCGGCCAGGAAGCTGTCATCCGATGCGAGCAGGCGATCAAGATAATCCAGCATGGCCAGGCGGGTTTCGACAGGCAGGGCAGGGATGGCGAGTTTGAGGCGCAGCGCTTCGATATTTTGGATGAGCTCGAGGTTGACCATGTCTTCACCTGCCAGGGCTGCTTCCAGGTATAGGCGCAGGCTTCGCTGTGCAGTGAACTGGCTGCTTTCAAGCTTTCCTTGCAAGGAATACACATCGGCTTCTTCGTAATAAATATCCGCCAGCACCAGCAACCGGTCTAGATCAAGTTTTCCCTGGAAGGTGAGCATATCGAGAAGCAGGCTGTCGTCGAGCTGCTTGGCCAGGCGAGCATTTAGTCCGATCAGGTTTTCAATCGCCTGGTCAAAGGTCTGTAGCGCTTCGGTGAGTTGCCCAGCTTTTTTAAGCCCAGGGCGATCATGAGAAACGCCAGCGCCTGGTTGATCATTCGCATAATGTAATCTTCGGTAAGCATTTATCACCGAACAAATTTTATCGCATATCTGGTAAAACCTGCGACTAATAGCGCACGGATTACATATAAAACCGGCCACTTAGGTGAATTTCTGGAGGCCGGTTCGATTTTAACTCGATATTTTGGCACCCCGGCCGGATTTGAACCCATAACCGTCTGATCCGAAGGATGTCGGTAATTAAAGGGAGATAACCTTTGAAACTGCACTTTCGCCTTTTGCTAGTGGATTATCATGAGCCTGTGGTCTTGCCCATCTTTCCGAGTGAGCTGCCGTGCCGAGACAACCTTCCTAGCCTATAACGAACCTTCGAGATGCAAACAATCCAATTTTTGCCGTGTTAAATCCCACGGTGAACTCGACCCAGTGATTGGGTGCTTCAAAACGAGCTTCCATTCACCCGCTATGCAGCTACCAGCAATCACCAAAGCATGGCCGGTTATAAAAGATCATTTTTCCGAACAGAGACACAATCCAGCCTCCATCCGCCTGGGAACGACCGATATGCCCGAAATTATCGCCTTGATATCACCCTATTCCCTACCTGGTAATTATTGGCAAATACAAATAGCCTCCGGTGCCGATGGTGAATGTCCAAGCGTCACTGGTGACGATAACTGTACCGACATCATCCCGCGCTTCCACTTTCCAGTAATAAACACCATCTGCATAGGCAGTCTGTTGGCCGGCATCGTAAGGAGTGAACGACACATAGTCGGTGGAGACATAATCATAGAACGGGCTGAAATCGGATTCCTTGCTGACGAGCAGGCGATAATCACGTGCCCCTACAACCCGGGTCCACCGGTAGGTCGGGTCTATGGTCAACCTGGTTCCATTGGCGGGGGCGATCAACGGCAGGGTCATCCCCTTGGTGAAGCTGCGCGCCAGGCTGGTGACGATGACTGTACCGACCATGATCCCGCGCTTCCACCTTCCAATAGTAGGTGCCGTTGGGGTAGGCATCCTGTTGGCCGGAAGTGCCGTACGTGAAAGGGGTGAACGACACATAGTCGGTGGAGACATAATCATAGTATGGGCTGAAATCGGGGTCCTTGCTGACGAGCAGGCGATAGTCATGCGCCCCTACGACCCGGGTCCACTGGAAGTTCGGGTCAGTGGTCAACGTGGCTCCATCAGCAGGGGCGATCAGCGGTAGGGTCATCCCCTTGGTGAAGCTGCGCGCCAGGCTGGTGACGATGACAGTACCGCCATGATCTCGCGCTTCCACCTTCCAATAGTAGGTGCCGTTGGGGTAGGCAGTCTGTTGGCCGGAGGTGCCATACGTGAAAGGGGTGAACGACACATAGTCGGTGGAGACATAATCATAGTATGGGCTGAAATCAGGGTCCTTGCTGACGAGCAGGCGATAGTCACGCGCCCCTATGACCCGGGTCCACTGGAAGTTCGGGTCGGTGGTCAACGTGGCTACATCAGCAGGGGCGATCAGCGGCAGGGTCATCTGCTTGGTGAAGCTGCGCGCCGCGCTGGTACCGATGACTACATGGCTGCTATTCCGCGCTTCCACCCTCCAGTAGTAAGTTCCATTGGGGTAGGCGTCCTGTTGACCGGAGGTGCCATATGTGAAAGGGCTAAAAGATGCATAGTCGGTGACGACATAATCGTAGAGTGGACTGAAGTCGGCTTCCTTGCTGACAACAAGGCGATATTCAGCCGCGCCAACCATGCGCGTCCAACTGAAGTTGGGATCCTTGGTAAGCGTTGCCAAATCTGCTGGGGTCTGCAACAGCGGAATAGGGTCGGTAGCTGCCGGAGGAGCGATCAGGGTGAAGGAGCGGCTCGCACTGGGCGTGCCCACGTTACCAGCAGCGTCCACCCCACTCACCCGCCAATAATGGGTGGTGAGGGCTATAGCGGCATCGGGGGTAATTTGGGTATTGTAGGTGGTGTAGGTGTGGTTCACCGGGACAAAGTTGGGGGCGGTGCTCAGCTCGACCTTGTAGTATGCTGCTCCTTCCACTGCCTGCCACTCCAGGATGGGCTCATCGATGGTGGCACTGTCAGCGGGGCTGACCAAAGTGGGAGCCGGGATGTTCTTATTGAAGCTCCAGGCTGCGCTGGATGTGCCCACATGATCCCCTGCGTCCACCCCACTCACCCGCCAGTACTAGGTGTTACGGTGAGTGATGGCAGCGTCGGGGGTGATGCGGGTGTTGTAGGTGGTGTAGGTGTGGCTTACCGGGACAAAGGTGGAGGAGATGCTCAGCTCGATCTTGTAGTAGGCTGCACCCTCCACCGCCTGCCATTCCAGGACAGGCTCGACGATGGTGGAGCCGTTGGTAGGGCTGACCAATGTGGGAGCCGGGATATTCTTATTGAACGACCAGGCTGCGCTGGGCGTGCCCACATGTCCATCGGCGTCCACCCCGCTCACCCGCCAGTACCAGGGATTGCTGTGAGCGATGGCTGCGTCGGGGGTAACCCGGGTATTATAGGTGATATAGGTGTGGTCTAAAGTGTAAAAGGTTGGGGAGGTGCTCAGCTCGACCTTGTAGTAGGCTGCACCCTCCACCGTCTGCCACTCCAGGACAGGCTCGACGATGGTGGAACCATTGGCAGGACCGGTTAATGCCGGGGCAGGAATATGCTTGGTAAAGTTGACCTTGCTGCTCCAGGGTCCAGCGATGTCGCTGCTGTTGTAGGCACGCACCCGCCAGTAGAGGGGTTCGTTGGTGAAGGGGTTAGCGTTGTTGGGAGTCAGTGTCAGATTGTATGTCGTATCGCTCCAGTAGATCGTAATCGGGTTACTCTGGGGTCCAACCTCGACTTCGTAGTATTCTGCCTCATTGGAAGCCTGCCAGGAAAAGGTAGGCATCACGATCGTCGAGCCTTCAGCCGGACTGACCGGCACGGGGGCAGGTGGCTGGGCTGATACAGAGGTGACTTGGAATGATAGGAGGGTGGCGAGAATCAGGAGGAAAATTAATGAACGTAGAAGATTTTGCGTTTTCATAGTGTCCCTTTCATTTTGATTTCCACTAGATTAAGTTTCGGATGCTCAATTATGCGGTCAGTTGTGGTTTAGTGGCTAAACAAGTAATGGACCTATACAGCTTAATTCCCAAAATTATTTCAGGCTTTAGGCTGTAGAAGGTTTATATAAATTATTTATTTCACAAAGTATAGCATAACTTGGGAAAAGCAATATGTTCCAATCCCAATTAAATTTCTTGTTTCCACCCCTAAAATGTGAAACCCAAAAAAATTGCCCAGTGTATTTATGGTCGATTACTGCTTCGAATCCGTGACCACGAGATGTGAATAGAAATATAAAAAATTGAAAATGTTACAAGATAACCAACTAGTTCCGTGAATGGATCAATTTCACCAGATTTATCCGGCTAATCTGGTTAGATTGCATTTGGACTTATTGTTTCGGTATCTGTTGGTACTGGTGATTCAGTATCTGTTGGTACTGGTGATTTAGTATCTGTTGGTACTGGTGTTTCGGTGTCTATTGGTACTGGTGTTTCGGTGTCTGTTGGCATGGGTGAATTGGTTGCAGTTGGTATGGGTGAATTGGTTGCAGTTGGTATGGGTGAATTGGTTGCGGTTGGCATGGGTGAATTGGTTGCTGTTGGCATGGGTGAATTGGTTGCTGTTGGTATGGGTGAATTGGTTGGGGTTGGCATGGGTGTTCTGGTTGGGGTTGGCATGGGTGAATTGGTTGTAGTTGGCATGGGTGTTCTAGTTGGGGTTGGCATGGGTGTTCTGGTTGTAGTTGGCATGGGTGTTCTGGTTGGGGTTGGCATGGGTGTTCTGGTTGCAGTTGGCATGGGTGTTCTGGTTGGGGTTGGCATGGGTGTTCTGGTTGGGGTTGGCATGGGTGTTCTGGTTGGGGTTGGCATGGGTGTTCTGGTTGGGGTTGGCATGGGTGTTCTGGTTGGGGTTGGCATGGGTGTTCTGGTTGGGGTTGGCATGGGTGTTCTGGTTTCAGTTGGCATGGGTGAATTGGTTGCAGTTGGCACGGGTGTTCTGGTTGTAGTTGGTGAAGGTGTTCTGGTTGGTGTTAGTGATGGTAGTTTAGTTGGAGATCCTGACGTATTCGTAGGATTTATTGGAATGGAAGTTGAAGAGTTGAATGTGCCTTACCAGAGAGATTTGTTTTTCAGAAGTGAACCCATGGGAACTTTAAAGTTGAATTACTTGTGCATTTATTGGAAAAGAGCATGTAACAGATAAGATTTTTAAACGGTGCAAGAACAAATGGCGTAATTTCTACCAAGCCATCAATGGACTGTCAATAATGGTCGAGGCAATCAGCACAAACTAGCGCCAGGCAAGTGGAGAATTTTCTTCGAGGCAAGCAGCAGAAAGGTGTTCCGAACGTAACCTACCAATACTGCCTCCGAGTTAATAAACAATCCTGCCCCGGGCCGAAATGGATCAGCGTCGGGGCTAACACCAGCGTCACCCTTCAAAGTCTTTCCCCTAACACGAGATATTACTGGCAGGTGCGTGCGGTTGATGGCTCGAATAATTACACGTATGCTGATAACAATTCATGGTGGCAATTTAATACCATTCAGAACACATCTTTGCCGGGACCCTTCAATAAACTAACACCAGCTGACGCTCTTACCAACCAACCGGTCAATGACCTGGCGCTGACCTGGAGCACCAGCAGCCTCGCAACGAGCTACCAGTACTGCTACGACACGGTGAATAACAATACCTGCGATACCTCCTGGGCAAGCGTCAGTGGATTCTCCGCCAATGTGAGCGGTCTGTCCTACGATACAACCTACTTATGGCAGGTACGCGCAGTCAATGCGAGTGGTAGCGTGCACGCTGATTTCGGAGCCTGGTTTTCATTCCACACCCAGCTTGCGTCTGGTGGCGTATTCAGCAAAACTTCTCCAGCGAATTATGCAGTTGAACAGCCATTGAACCTTTCTTTATACTGGGGAGCCAGCGCTGGTACGGGCAGTACCTATGAATACTGTGTCGGCACAGCGCCTTGTACTATCGCAGTACATGGATACCCGCAGGTATAAACCTCTCTGCTAACCCCAGCAGCTTGCAGTACGAAACGACCTACTATTGGCAGGTTCGGGCGGTTAATACGACTGCCACCATATATGCTGACAATGGAAACTCCTGGAGCTTCTCAACCCCGATTGCTCCTCCGCAAAATTTTGGAAAGATCAGCCCTGGAAATAATTTAACCAATCAACCGCTTAGCCTGGTTTTGGCCTGGGGTGCGAGCACTGGCACAAATATTCACTATGAATACTGCATCGAAACAGCCGCCTGTACGCCTGCCAGTACGTGGTTGTTAGCAGGTGCGAATACGTCAGCCAGCATCAGCGGCCTGTCCTACGCTACGACTTACTATTGGCAGGTGCGCGCGGTCAATGTCACAAGTACAACTTATGCCGATGCTGGGACGTTATGGCAATTTACAACTCAAATCGCTCCTCCACAGGCATTCAGTAAGCTTAGTCCTGCCACAGCCAGCCCGGATAAAGTGCCACTAAATCTTACTCTCCAATGGAGCCCGAGCACTGGCGCCAGCAGATATTTCTACTGCGTCGATACGACCGGTCATCCTGATAACGATCCCACTTGCGGAACTGGCTGGGTTCTGAATGCTACAACCGAATCAAATCATCTCAATCTTAATTACAATCAGACCTATTACTGGCAGGTGTATGCGGAAAACAGCCAGGGGATCATGCAAGCTGATAACGGTGCCTGGTGGAGCTTTACGACAATCGCCGCTCCGCCGTCTAGTTTCACCAAAATCTCTCCCGTTGAAGGGGCTATTGATCAGCCGTTAAAGCCATGGTTGTATTGGTGGACGCCAAGCACCCCAGAAAATACCTACCAATACTGTATCGACACTGGTACTACTTGTCCAAGTGGCATTTGGACAGATATCGCAGAAAACGCTGCCATACAAATAACGACTCCGTTATTACATAATACCACCTACTATTGGCAGGTTCGTGCCGTCAGTACCGGTGGTACGGTTTATGCCAACAACGCCTGGTGGTCTTTTACCGCCCTCAAGGCTCCGCCAACCAGTAGCGACCAATCGTTCAGTACAGATGAAAACACAGCCCCTCAACGAAACGCTGACTGCTGCGTCGAATTATGGAAAGTATTTTGCGCTTTACGGCAGCCCACCCGCGGGCACGCTGGAATTCCACAGCGATGGTAGCTTCACTTATACACCCGTTGCGTACTTTAATGGCACGATTACCTTCCAGTTCGTTGTTTCCGATGGCCATAACGCTACCGTCGGCCCCTACACTGTCACGATCACCATCAATCCGATAAACAATCCCCCGACGCTGAGCTCGATTCCAGATCAAGTAGTTAATAATGGCAAACAGGTGACATTCTGGGCTCTAGCCACCGATCCGGACCTCCCTTATGGGGACTACCTTACCTACTCGATCGATGAGGCGCTTCCTAATGGCGCCAGCATGGATTCTGAGACAGGTTTCTTCAATTGGCCGGTTCCCGCCAACCAGGGATCCGGCGTCTTCATCTTCACGTTACGGGTCACCGATAGTGGGGATCTGTCGACGTCCCAAAAGGTAAAAATTACAGTTGTAACTCCATTATATATGCCGGTCTTACTCCGCTAAACCTGTCTGTTTCAAGGTTATGATAAACAACTCTCCATAAATATCCACAGCTGAGATAATTGAATGCCTGAAAAACCACATCGTCGATTACTCCCCCCAGTCTTAATCTGGGGGAGTTTACAGACCAGGGAATGTGGTGAAGGAGGTAGTATCTGGTTGGAAGGAGAGCACCAGGAAATTGATATATGATAAAACTGCGAAAATATAGAAAGTGATTATTCAGGCTGATTAGAATGCTGATATTTATCAGTGTATGCTATACTCGAAATACATATTCGATGGGCTAACGCTTCATGGTGAAGGAGCTTATGAATACCCGGTCAAATCATAATCTGGTCATCTTAATGGTATTCACCATTCTTCTTTCCATTGCCTGTAATACAGCTACGCTTTTCCCTAAATCAACCTCCTTGCCCCTGACAACCGCGACCCTGGAACCTAAGCTCATTCATTTCGAGAACGACATCGTTGCTTTTGATTATCCAGCCGGAATGAAGGTTTTTAACGCGGCTGATCCTGCTTTTATCCCATACCCTTTCAATGTGTCCTTGGGAGGGCAAATGGTTGCTGGGTTGGCAGATCCAGCGGAAATTGGTACCAACGGTTACATGTATCGTACACTGGGAATTTTCCGCCAAGCCATTCTACCTGGTTCCAATCTTGGAGATGGTAATGGAGGAAGCTTATAAACCAATGGTTCGAACAACAGGGTATGTGGATGCAACCGGCCCAGTCAAACTCGCCGGGCTGCCTGCTTACCAGCAAACTTACAGCTACTTCGACTCTAGAAGTCAGGCGCCATATGAATTGCGAGACATCTGGGCTGAAAAGGATAATCTGATTTTTAGAGTGTCCATCTGGACACCACCTCACAACCCCGAGAATTTTGCGGCTTTTCAATCTGTGACAGATAAGATCATCAACAGCCTGATTATCAAGGATAACCTGCCCCCTATTTTAGAAACACCCACCCCTGAACCGACGGCTTCACCAACACCTTTCCCCACTTCCATGCTCCTTCACTTTGAAAATGATGTGGTAGCCTTCGATTACCTGAAAGGGATGAAGATCTACAGTGCCACGGATTCAACTTTCCAGTGCTATCCCGATTTCCAATTAGGAGGTGAACTGGTTGCGGGCTTGGGGGATCCAAAATTCACTGGCTTTGGCAACTATTACCGCTCGATCAGGATCTTCCGCCAGCAGATCCCTGCTGGCTCCAACCTGGAAGCAATCATGCTGGAGGCATATCGTGTGGCGGAGGAACATTTTCAGCAGGAGAATGGAATTTTGAACGCCAATGGTCCGATAACTGTTAGCGGATTGTCCGCCGTTCAAAGAACATATCGAGTTTATTCAGGCGAACCCGCTTACGAAATGCGTGATATCTGGATTCAAAGGGATAATGAGCTTTACATCATTGCCATCTGGACTGAATATACTAATCCCGATGACTTTGCAGCTTTTCAGGCTGGTGCAGACGTGCTTTTAGAAAGCCTGCTTATAAAGTAAGATGGAAAAGAGAGATATCAATGGCTGACAAGAAGAAATCCAAACGCACCTTACCGATTCTCTTAGGCACACTTGGATGTTTGGCATTTTGTTTGGTCATCGCGATTGTTGGTGCAGCTTTTATCTCGGCGCAGTTGAGGCGACCAGAAACACAGACCGCGGGTCCAGTTCCTCAACCTGTCGTCGCAATCACGTCGCAGACCATTGATCAAGTTAGAGAACTTTATCGCATTCCCCAACCGGGTTACGTTTATGATGTGGCGTGGTCGCCTGATGGGCTGACCTGGCATCTGCCATGGTTGGGGTAGGGAGTGTTCCCGGGTCTGTGCAGTTGTGGGATGCCGTAACCGGGAGCAAGCTACGCAGCTTTGATCAGATCAGTGTTTACCGTTTAGCTTTTTCGCCAGATGGACAAATGCTAGCAGCTGCCGGGGATTCGAGTGTGATCGTGTGGAGTGTGGCTGATGGAAGAGAGTTGATCAACATACCAACAGGCTACAATGGAGGTCGCAGTGTTGCCTTTTCACCCGATAGCGGGATTCTCGCGTATGAATTGGGAGAGACGGTCACCTTGGTGGAGATGCCCGGCGGGCGTGCGTTGAATACTCTGCAACACTCGAGCGATGTCAGGGGATTTGAGTTCTTACCCGACGGGAAATCGCTGATCACCGCGATCGTGTCGGGGCAAAATGATGATGGTTCGTTCCCGGTTTATGAGATCAAGTTCACGATTTGGGATATTGAAAGCGGAGCGCATGGTGAGGACATTCACCCAGCCGGGGGATATCGGCGAATTGGGTATTGCGCCAGATGGTAAGTCGCTCGCGGCAGGGATCAACAGTGATACGTTGAAGATTTGGGATATGGAGAGCGGACGAGATCTCCAATCATTCACCGGCTTTAGATTTGGGGTGCCACGTTTTGCTTTCTCGCCGGATGGGAGTGTGCTGGGGGTGGGCGAAGGAGTGGGATTTGAAGTCGCTTCACCGAGCGGGTTGCGGCTGTTCGATGTGGCGAGTGGAGGCGAGGTTCCGATGCTCGAGGGACATAAGGGTGTAATATTTAGTGTCGCATTCTCGCCAAACGGTCGGTTGCTCGCCACAGCCTCTGAGGATAAGACGGTTCGATTGTGGGGCGTACCGCCCGACAAAAATGATTCTGGCACAGGAGGCGTGTTGGTAGATCTGCAGCGTTGAGAAGCGTTCAGAAAGTAGAAATAGCATTGATGGCTTCTGGATTCTTTTCAACTATATAAGAATGCGAGCTGCGTGGCATCCCCACTTCTCTGGAAGCATCAACAACTGTCATGCCACTATTCATATACTGGATGACCTGTGTAACTGCATTTATCCGAGATGCTTTAGTGATAGCTTTCATGGGGGCATCATATCATTCTCCGATAATTGGACTTTATGTGGCGCTTAAAGCCTCGCCTGAATAAACTCGATTTAGCCATCAGCTATTGCAGGCTGGACAGCCTTTGCTCTATACTTACTTTGCGGGTATTTTGTGTCGATATTATGCAGGTAGATAAGTCGACCCAACTGAGTAATTAGGCGGCTTACGGCTTGCTGCGTTAATGACCCTTCCTCAGTATTTACGCAGTGTCAGTGGTATGTATGTCGTTGTGAACGGAATGTATGCTAGGATAAACAGGCCATACCCACTGTCGGCGACGTAGGCGTAGTTCCCAGCCACGGCCACACCAAAGGCTGTTCCCGATGTATCGTAGAAGCCGACCTCAGCGGGGGCGCTCGGGACGCTCACGTCAATGATGCGCAGGCCGCTTAATCCGTCAGCGACGTAGGCGTAGTTCCCGGTCACGGCCACACCAGGGGCATGATCCCGGCGTATCGTAGAAGCCGACCTCGGCGGGGGCGCTCGGCAGGCTCACGTCGATGATGTGCAGGCCACTCAGGTCAGCGACGTAGGCGTAGTTCCCGGCCACGGCCACGTCAGAGGCACCGCCCAGCGTATCGTAGAAGCCGACCTCGGCGGGGGCGCTCGGCACGCTCACGTCAATGATGCGCAGGCCATCACTAGAGGTAGCGACGTAGGCGTAGTTCCCGACTACGGCCACTCCCTTGGCTATACCCGGCGTGTGGTAGTGGCCGACCTCGACGGGGGCGGTCGGCAAGCTCACGTCGATGATGTGCAGGCTGCCCCGTAGAGTCGGCGACGTAGGCGTAGTTCCCGGCCACGGCTACGCTCATGGCATAGCTGATGTATTGGAGAAGCCGACCTCGATGGGGGCACTCGGTAGGCTCACGTCGATGATGCGCAGGCCACGATTTCCGTCCGCAACGTAGGCGTAGTTCCCGGCCACGGCCACGTCAAAGGCATCATCCGGCAGTATGCAGAAGCCGACCTCGGCGGGGGCGCTCGGCAGGCTCACGTCGATGATGTACAGGCCAGCAGTTGCGTCGACGACGTAGGCATAGTTCCCGGCCACGGCCACGGCATTCGGCTCCGCCCGATGTATTGTAGAAGCCGACCTCGGCGGGGGCGCTCGGCAGGCTCACGTCAATGATGCGCAGGCCAGCATACAAGCCGTCTGCGACGTAGGCGTAGTTCCCGACCACGGCTACGTCGGAGGCTGAACCCGGTGTATCGTAGAAGCCGACCTCGACGGGAGCACTCGGCAGGCTCACGTCGATGATGCGCAAGCCGCATCGTCCGTCGGCCACGTAGGCGTAGTTCCCAGCCACGGCCACGTCAGAGGCTGAATTCCCGGTGTATTGTAGAAGCCGACCTCGGCGGGGGCACTCGGCATGCTCACGTCGATGATGCGCAAGCCAGCCCCCAATCGGCAACGTAGGCGTAGTTCCCGACCACAGCCACGCCCATAGCGAATATCCCGGCTGTATCGTAGAAGCCAACCTCGGTGGGTGCGCTCGGCAGGCTCACGTCAATGACGCGCAGGCCAGCATCACCGGCGCTAACGTAGGCGTAGTTCCCAGCCACAGCCACACCATAGGCAGTTCCCGGGTTATCGTAGAAGCCGACCTCGGCGGGTGCGCTCGGCAGGCTCACATCGATGACGCGCAAGCCAGCAGCTCCGTCTGCGACATAGGCGTAGTTCCCGGTCACGGCCACACCATACGGCAACTCACGGTGTATCGTAGAAGCCGACCTCGATGGGGGCGCTCGGCAGGCTCACGTCAATGATGCGCAGGCCAGCATTTCCGTCTGCGACATAGGCGTAGTTCCCGACCACGACCACGTCCTTCACAATGCCGGGTAAAACGGCCGTCTGTCCGGCTAAAGTTGGGAGAATTGGATCAGTGATATTCAAGATGGCCAGGCGCGGTCCAATGCCAATATAGGCGTAGTCACCCTGCACAGCCACCGCCTGAGTGTCTCCACCAATCTGGCCAACAAGTGCCTACGTGTCTGTGCCTGTGAATCCGTCATTTGTTGAAGAGCACCCTCGGGTGTTGCAAAGGGTGGAAGTCCATCCCTTTTTTCAACCAGGGTAGGTTGTGAACCCTGTGCTATTCCAATTCCGCTCAAGGTCAGGGTTAAGATAATAAAAAGAGTTAATCTGGTAAAGATTTTTACTTTCATAGTCAATCTCCTTTGGCCTGAAGCGCATCAAACTAATTGGATAGCTGTGATTTAGTGATTCAACAGCTTATGGACTTCGGCTTATCTTCTGATTTTACAAACTCTGCTTGATGAGCAGAATCACAGTCAGGATGGCAATCGAGAATAAGATACTCAACATCAACCAATATGTATTACGAATTCCGATCCTCCTTTTGATCTGGGAATCCACCAAATCGCTCATCTAAATACTATAGCACTTATTCGGAATGACATCAATAGGTTTGGTAAATTAGCCCCATTTCTAAAGCAAGGGGATACAAAGCGCATTTTGGCAACAAGGAACACCCTACTTCGCTGTCTGTGCAAAATTTAGACCCTTAGCGAGCCACGGAACCCCCTGGCGCCATAGTAAGATTCCGCACCGTTGTGATACACGAAGACATGGTCGTAGCGGCGATCGGCAAAGATGGCGCCGCCGAGTTTTCTAATTTCAGAAGGTGTTTTCAACCAGCTCGACGTTTTCGTATCGAAATTTCCAAGTTTCTGCAACTCTCGATATTGTTCTTCCGTTAAAATCTCGATGCCCATGGCAGCTGCCATATCCATAGCGGTATCTTTTGGTTTAAATTCTTTCCTTGACTCCAGCGCTTCACGGTCATAACAAACATTTCTGCGGTCTTTAGGACTTTCCGCTGAACAATCATAAAAAATGTATTCGCCCGTCTTTTCATCATGACCAACAACATCCGGTTCACCGCCGGTTCTTTCCATTTCATTGAGCGACCACAGTTTTTCAGGATTAGCTTCCAGCTTTGCTTGTACTTTAGCCCATTCAAGACCTTTATGGCGGTTCATGTTTTTCTCAAAACGGGCTTTCAATGCTCTGAGTAGTTCTTCACGTTGTTCTGGTGACAACTCTTTTTTATTGCTATTAATGTTGTTCATACTTTTATATTACCTCTGTTGAATAGGTGTGTTAAGCGTATAATTGCCTAAATTTATTTCAAAAGCTCACTAGCCGATACTTCAAGCGCATCGGCCAATTTTTCTATTGTCGCAAGGGGATTCATTCTATTCATTTATTGATACTCTGAAAAGATATAAAAACCACTTTTCAAATTTAATTTACGCGTTAATTATTCGTTATAGGGAGGCTCCATGTTGCACCAAGATTTTTGCGGTAGGAAACGTTTGGGTGAGCGGGTTGCGTTCTTATCTCCCGATACCATAAGTTGAAGCGTGGAAGGATGCTCAAATAACCACTGAAACCCAAATGTTTTATGACCGCATGTTGGCTGTAGTTGTTTATTAATCATACCATTAATCTCCAAATTGGACCAATTATTATAAACATATACTCATATTTGTAAAGATGAGAGTCGGAATTTTTCTTTGCTCTTGCATTTGCACTTTACGCGAAATACCTAATTATTGGATATACAGCAAATATTCCGAATAATCCATCAATTCGGCAAATTGTACTGAATAATTCAATTGGATTGTCATAAGAGTGGTTATTGGAACCTAGCAGTCAAAAGTTCAATTCCAATTATGGGGAAATATTAATTACCGATCGATCCAAAACGAATGAGCTGATCGGATCATCGTGCAGGCCGTCTTAGTAGAGATTAGGTTCAGGGATTTCCATATAATTGAACTTTTCCTCCATAAAAATCGCGCTGCCGGATTAATTTCATCTGCGATGCAAGCGTTTGCGGGACGAGCCCCATTGGATCAGTATACGAATTATGGCTGTAAACCAACCAAACTCTGTCATGTCCGCTCAACAACGAAATTAACCCGGGAATATCGTTAGTCGTCATCCTGGGTTCCAGGACACCACTATCGAACAGATCTAGAGGAATCCCTTGTTTTTCAACCTGGATTCTATACAGGTTTTCATAGGTCTTAAAATAATAGTCGAACGGGATTTCTACAAAGTTTGAGTTGAAAAGGACTAAATCATCCTTTTGAGCGAAATTTGCAACATAACCAGCAGCAGTGCTCCAATCCTCTTTTTGAAAGAACCTGTAATAATCACCGGTGGAGAACAGGTAGTTTGTGGCTAAAATCCCCAGAACCGCGATTATAACAAGACGAAATCTTAATTGAACGATACCAGCCGCCAGTAGCAGGAACAATGGAATCGTTATCCAGATCAGGGTTCGATCTAAAAAAATAGGTCGGCGGATGCTCACGATCAGCTCACCTATGATGGGAATGGTGAACAGGGCTGCCAAAAATAAGAATATCGAAAATTTTTTTCGATAATACACCAGTCCGAAACAAAGCACCGCGCACATGATCCACGTCATGACCTGACTGGCTTGACCTGGCGCAGATGGATTTAATAATGCTCGAAACGTCTGGATAACGGCGTCCCAACTTGGTTTGGGAATCCAAAACTCCTGATCGACCTCTGCTGGCTTGCTTGATAAAGACCAATAGCCATGGACTCCATAATAAGAAGATACCAATCTGAGCCTTCATCCAGTTCCCAAAAGAGGGTGCCTGGAAGGCGGGTAGAGGCCCTGAATGTTTTATCCTTTGAAAAAGCATCAGACCAAGAACGAAGATATTGGTGGCTAAAGGGAAAAGGACAGCCGTATTGTGGCTGAGCATGGTCGCAGCCGAGAACATGATAAATGCAACCCAGGCCAGGTCAGTCTCAATGGTCTGGATGGGTAACCAATGATGGCGGTATATACTGGCTCTCCATCCGGTTTGATTGCGGGTCTCATCCTTGTAGCTGAAACCTCCACCGGTGTCTGGTTCAGGCTGTCTGGATGTACGCCAGGTATGCAGATATTCCCGAAATTGGCTGCCGATAGGCCTGATGGAGCGAGAATCCGTAAGCAGTCTAACGAGTGCATAAATCGCTACGGCTGCATTGAACGTCAGGAGGGTGTACATGCGCGTTTCCTGGGCAAAGTAGATGTTGAAAAGTGAAAGAGCCAGGAGTACTGCTGCCACCAATCCCATCAGCACACCGGAGATGCGTTTGCCGATCAGGTAAATAATCGGGATTGTGCCTGCGCCGAAGAGTACAGAAAGAAGGCGGACGTCATTGGGTGTATCCCCGTTGAGGGCTATCCAGTAATGGAGCATTAGATAATAAAGCGGTGGGTTTTGGTCAATCCTGATAATCCAATGCAGCATATCCACAACACTGTGGTTGGCCACCCACACGCTGAACGTTTCATCCAACCATAACCCTTTATTACCGAGAAGAAAAACTCGCAGGAAACCACCAATCAATGTGATGATGATTACCAACCAGGGCGCGAATTCTTCAATTTCGATATCTTCGTTCATCATCCATCTGGATCCTGCAATTTATCGATGTAGCCGTAAGCAAGCTATTTTCCATGCTCGATCAAGATTTGCCTGATTCTAGAAATTTCTATATCACCGTAATGGTTAACTGCAAGGGCAGGCGTGAGAAGTATCCGATGATGATCAAGGCTGGCACTCAGCCTAGGTTTGACGCTGAAGGCATTGGTCTGATTCCAATCTACACCGATCACGGGGATTCCGCAAAAGCTTCATTGCCATAGCGGGATTCCGCGTCGAAATACTTGATCCTCATTTTTTAACCGATAACAGATGATAATTTTGGTGAGACACTTAAGTATAGCTTCATTTTCATCATTTTACATTTTATTACAATCGATTTCACATATCAACTCTTAATTTACCTCATGCATTTGAAACATTGTCTGTAAGCATTCTTAATTTCATTATCCATACCTTTATTCCTAGAAAATGCTTTTCTCGATCGAAATTCCCAACCACTTCCAGGTGTACTAGACTTTGAATAGACATGGGGAGGATCAGTTGTCTATTATGATAAACGATTACTCCCTTTTATTACCCTCGTTGAAATATAATCCTAGAACAGATCCGATATGATTATGGCCACTTCCAATACAATATGATTGGTCAGAAGATTGGTGGGTATCAAAACCAGGCCAGATAAAGCAAGTACTTGGGATTGACAATAAAAAATCATGGTCATATAATGGAAAATTAGACTAATTATATCTAGATATTCCACATACTTTCAAAATACTCACGAATTAGGATAAGTGTGTGTATTGAAAAGTCTAAGGAGGGAAAAGTAGGTGATGACTAATCCACTTATACAACAAAACACCAAGCCAAAGAGAGCGGTCATAAGGTGGTTGCTTAATTCTGATCCTTCGATTCGTTGGCAGGTCATGCGTGACCTCACCAATGAACCCGATGAGTTAGTTGTAGCCGAGCGCCAGCGAGTAGCCACGGAAGGTTGGGGTGCCCGGTTGCTTGCCCTCCAGGGTCCAGACGGTAAGTGGGGTGGTGATATCTTTTCAGCGAAGTGGGCATCTACATTTTACGCCCTGCTGCTTCTAAGGGACATGGGGCTTGACCCGACGAGTGAGCAAACCCGGAAGGCTGTAAGCCTCGTTCGCCAGAAGGTCACCTGGGGTCAAGAACACGGTAACTCTCCGTTCTTCGAGGGTGAGGTCGAGCCCTGTATCAACGGAAGGGTGCTTGCGTTAGGTGCCTACTTCGACGGGGCGAGCGATCGACTGGTTGACAGACTCCTCAGCGAGCAGCTTGTCGATGGAGGTTGGAATTGCGAGGCCCCGCCAAGCCGACGATCCTCGTTTCACACTACCATCTGCGTTCTGGAAGGACTGTTAGCGTACGAGAAAGCCAAGGGTGCTAGTCCTGAGGTGACCGATGCCCGCCTCCGAGCACAGGAGTATCTCCTGGCGCGTCATATGTTCCGGAGACTTTCAACTGGCGAGGTGATCAACCGCAACTGGTTGCGCTTCTCGTTTCCACCCACCTGGCACTACGATGTGCTGCGGGGTCTTGATTACTTGCGCAGTGCCGGCGATGAACCTGATGAACGAGTCGTTGAAGCCATTGATCTGGTGGTGAAGAAACAGCACCAAAACGGGCGATGGCCGCTTCAGAATCCCCACCTCGATCAAGTCAACTTCGTCATGGAAGGTCCAGCAGGTACAGCCAGCCGATGGAACACACTGCGCGCCTTACGAGTGTTGGGGTGGTATTCCAGGCAAGAATAATCCAACAGCACGATCTACAATCATAGAACACTTTTTTCTAGATAAGTTAATATAAATAATTGTTTGTGGTTACACCATGCTACATTGAGCAGATTCTGCCATGCTTGCAGCCACACCGATAGGCTTTTTCGATCTGACCGAAGGGTTATCACCGACTCAATTGCTGGTTCCTCCCGAGCCAAGTGAGTGGTTTACATGATATTTGCTTACTTATCTGCATGCCTTATGGGTGATCTAGTTTCACCCATCAGAGTCAATCTATTTAGGGATATTCAAAATGCAAAATTGTCAGGCGAAATATTAGTGAATCCAACTGAACCAATCTGCACCACTCTTAACAAACCTGCCAATAGAGCAGGCTTTACCCCAGTATATATGGGGTAAAAGTGATAGACCTGCAGAAATAGGCGCCCCCGGCAGGTTGCTTGACGCGAGCCTAAGGATTCGAACTCACAACTGGCTGATGCGAAGGAATGGGATCCCTCCGAGTGTGGTCCTTGGAATGATGGGTCCCTACTTGGCGATCTTAAGACCCGCTTTGCTCATTTAGCTCGCTTTGCTCGCTACGCTCACTACGTTCGCGATATTCCCGGAACCCAGGATGAGGCGACTCGCCTGAGGGATGATATTCTCACTCCATTCCCGATCGATTTCAGAAATCTGAGAAGGGAAAAGAGCTGAGTAGCTGCCTGTCTGTTTGAAATTTGTCTAAGAACTGTCTCCTAGGTGATCTGGAGACCGGTATTATATTCACCAGGGATCAACATTGATTCAAACGAATTACATACGAAACCGGCTACCAGGGTAATTTTCATTAGTCACCCGTAGACTCAAGGACTAGAACCTGGAACCTGGCGGTTTATGGTTCAATTCCAGTTATGGGTAATTTCGGTAACACAACGGTTTGCGTTACCGGCGGGTAGGCGGGACGAGAGAGCGCTATTTTGACGGAACCATACTCGAAGCCAAGAAACCTGTCTGAAAACGTTAAAAGTCCCACCAGTCGGGTGCACGCTGTGTTAGCCCGCTTTTAATTTCAAAGTTATGCTTATCAGTCGCATGCTAACAATTGGGGTTATTTACTGGCGATTAAACATCTAGTTTTCTTTCACCCAGCCACTTCACTTTTTCAGGGTCACGGTGGTCAAAGAAACTACTGGTTTTGGTGTCTAAAGTTGTAATAGCCGCCATATCTTCCGCATTTAGTTCAAAATCAAACACATTGATATTTTCGATCATCCGCTCTTTTCGGGTTGATTTTGAAAGAGCAATGATTCCTCTTTGTACAAGCCAGCGGAGAATTACCTGGGCAACGCTTTTTTTATGTTTTGCGGCGATTGAAACCAATAATTCATTTTGAAAAATATTATTCCTTCCCTCTGCAAATGGAGCCCATGCTTCAACTTGAATGGTGTTATCTTGTAAAAACTTTTGCGTGTCAATTTGCTGTTGGAAAGGATTTACTTCAATCTGATTTACCGCAGGCGTTATTTTGTTATGAGTTATCAAGTCCATTATTCGGTCAGGTTGAAAGTTTGAAACCCCAATTGCTCTGACTTTGCCTTGTTGATACAGTTCTTCCATCGCACGCCATTCACCATACACATCACCAAATGGTTGATGAATTAGATACAGGTCAATATAATCTAATTGCAATCGCTTCAGGGAATTTTCAAAGGCTTTTATTGTGCCTTCGTAGCCATTTCTTTGTATCCAAAGTTTTGTAGTGATAAACAACTTTTCTCTTGCAACGCCGCTTTGTTTGATTCCTCTGCCAACTGCCTCTTCATTTTGGTAAGAAGCGGCAGTGTCAATATGGCTATATCCAGTTTGAATAGCGTCAACTATGCTTCTTTCACATTCGCACGAATCAGTTATTTGAAAAACGCCGAAACCAAGAATGGGGATGTCCACGCCATTGTTCAATTTTACATTTTGCATAATTCTCTCCTTAAGTTTATGCCGATAATGGTGCCGCTATGGAGTAAGTAGCCTGGTAAAAGAGAGCGAGGCTAACGTCCAGGTACCGGTTAGCTGCACATACACTTCTGTAACCATGAAGGGATTGGTGACCTCATTGCCGCCAACGACGGCTACTAGAAGAATTTTGTTCAAAAGGATAGCAGTTGTCGTCCCAATAAACCGCACCGACGCTTCCTGGATATCCACGTTTTTGTAGTGAATCCCCTCCGCTTCTGATAACATCGAGTTCCTGTTCCTTGGACATGGTTCCGCCCATATGAACAAAGACAGACTTTTCATGGAAGAGAGTTTCCAGGGAATCTACTTTACGCTCTGACATCCAACGCCACTTCTCCTTCGAGAGATTGATTATTTCCTGCTCCGATTTTAGATTTTGCATAAATCTCTCCTTATTTTTATGTTGTGTCGCTCTATTTTATGCCTGCCACCAACATATTTTTTTGAGCAAGCGTATCCACGGAAAGACCGTATTTTTCACTGGTTCTGCAATTTTCATATATCACTTCGAACAAGAGTCTAACACATGGAGGCGACTCCAAGTCAAGGGTTCTGCATGTGCGTTCGAGGTGGAATCTGTACATTCGCGGATCTCAAATTTCTTAAACCCACGCTGAGCGCGTATCTTTTTTTCCCATCTGTTTGAATGCAACGAACGAGCTAACGACTTGCGTTAGTGGTGGTGGGGCCGCCTGGGAAGATGCCTGAGAGCAGGAAAAACCCGAAGCCAGAAAAACACTTGAAAATGCTGCAGAATCCCCACCATCCACTACAGCGCTTTGTTTGCCCGCTATGTTGTATTTGCGGGTGTCATGTTTCCAGAGCAAAATACCTTGCCAAACACTTATTATCGTGCCAAGCAACAAAACAAGCCCTTCGAGGTCTGGGAACAGATAAACAAACAAGGACGAGACTCCTGCTAGAAAATAGAATACATATTAACAGGCGGGGAAAGAGGTGAGATGTCCAACTGGCTGAACCAAGTAACACAAACGCCCATCCTAGAAAATGAAATCCAATCGCATTCACACCTGCCACAAGCGTCGTCCAAACGATGAGAACAGTTGTAGAGTTTTCCAAATTCAACTCAGGATGTATCAAATGGTAATGACGATTAGAAGCACGGATAAAAGCGACTGCCGCCATCCCCACTGCTGAAAGGACAGCCGCTAATAGTGCCAAGTCCATGCGACGAAAAGCACTCTCGCCGATGCGTTCACGAAGCACATAGGTCACAGTGATTAAACTGGCTGATAGGATTGGTCCGTAGAGAAAATCTGCCAGGTCATATGTAAATACTCCGATGGCATCTCGCAAATTTCCAGTTAAGTAAATCAACGGCGCAACGACAAACGACACCGCTAGTAAAAAAGATGCAAGCCCGCCCCATTTGTTGATTGTCATGGTCTTTTACTCCAAGATTCAGAGAACTGCTATTACTTAATCTAAAGTTGCTGCCTTCTTATTATTGAGACACTAAACTAAATTTTTAGCCAAACAAGCGACAATAACAATACTCTGCGCGGGCTAATTGTTAATTATACATAATGTTTGCAGTATATCCAGCCAATTTTGGTGGTTTTACAGATTCACAATAATTTTTATTTTAAAGAGTGGTTATCATAACCTAGCAGTTGAAGGTCAAATATTCAGTTATGGGTAATTTCAATTACCGATCGATCTTAAACGAATGAGGTGATCAGATAGCTCATGGATTGCACATGAAACCAGTCCCCTGGTTAATTTTCTGGATGCCGGTCTTTATTTCACACGGTCCATTGCATTGGTTAATTAATGGCGCTAAAATTTTAATACACTCTTCTATTGTCCCCATATATGGCGCCCCCGGCGGGATTCGAACCCACAACCGTCTGATCCGAAGTCCTAGGACTGGCGTTCTACACCTTATATATTGTGTTCTATCGTCCACAGAATCTTATATATGGCGCTCAATTACTCCAATATGTCTTCTGAATCCACTGCTTTACAGCCCATCTGCACCACATCTGCATCGATTTGAGATGAATGCTCAGAACTATTTTTGTTAATTACCAACGAGGGAAGGCAGCCTGCTGACCTGTCCAAAGGGGGAAAAACCACCTGATCCAAATTCAAGTGATCAGGAATCAATAGGCTACCGATTATGTTCACACCCAATATTTAGTGCTTATTTGTCCAATAATGCGACTAAATCAGCGATGGTTTAGTTCATTAAGTCCACAATTACCTACTGTATTGGGATATTTGCAACGCAAGAACACGGAATCTGCACCCGAATTGTTCCCGCAGTATGAAGCAAGGAGAGGCGACCTGTCCCTGTTCATAAGGGGGAAATACCTGA
>CAVZSS010000008.1:0-46022 GCA_963777965.1 uncultured Chloroflexia bacterium
AGCGTGATCCCAACCTGCAAGGCCTGCTTATAGAGCTCGAGTGAATCAGCATAATCGGGCAGCTGCACCCATAGCACAATCCCGCCGTTGGGTCGTGTGACACGCGTGCCCTCGGGGAAGTAGCGCTCCACTGCTTGCGATAATTGCGTTATAAAGCCGGCATACAGCCTGCGGATGCTGCGCAGGTGGTGGTCATATCCACCCGATTCCAGGAATTTTGCAATTGCCACTTGAGGTAGGGTTGCCGTCGCTACGTTGGTCGTATATTTCAACCACTCGATGGTTGACTTGAACCTTCCTGGTGCCACCCAACCCACCCGGTAGCCCGGTACCAGGTCTTTTGAGAAGGAGGAACACAACAAGACTAAACCCTTGCGGTCGTAGGTTTTACATACACTTGGGCGCGTACCAGAAAAATATAGTTCGCCGCATACGTCCCCTTCAATCAGCGGGATTTCATGCTGAGCCAGGAGCTCCACCAGGGCTTGCTTGTTTTCGTCAGGGATGCAGCTCCCCAATGGATTATTGAAGTTCGATAAAACCAGACACGCATGGATGGGATTGTGTTCAATTGCAAATCTCAATGCCGAAATACTGATCCCATCGCGTGGATGGGTGGGTATCTCTAGTGCGCGGAGACCCAGGGATTCCAATACCTGCAGAACGCCAAAGTACATGGGCGATTCAATCGCCACTGTATCGCCCGGGTGGCAGACCGACCTCAAGCTGAGCGTGAAGGCTTCCAGGCAACCAGAGGTGGTCACCACATCGGTGTGGGTCAGGTTGCATCCAAAGCCCACTGCGCGTTGGGCAATCTGAATGCGCAAAGCTTCATTTCCGGGTGGTATGTCATAGGTGTTGTATTGATGTTCATTTTTGCGGGACAAAGACGCCATGATCCGGTTTAGTTTTACCGGTATCACAAATTCAGTGTTGGGGATCGCCGCACCCAGCTGGATCAGGTCTGGATTGGTCGAGTCCTTAAGCACCATCATCACCAATTCCCGCACACTGACCAGTGTTGGGTCCTGCTGTGGGGTAGACATCTCCGGTTCGGGCAACAGCTGTGGCAGGTTTGATCTCACATAGTATCCCGATTGCGGGCGTGTCTCGATTGAATCCCTGATTCTCCAATAACATGTATGCCTGTAACACTGTGGTAATGCTGATTTTACGCTGCCGGCTCATTTGCCTGACGGAAGGGATGCGCTCTCCTGCCCGAAATGTCCCCAGGCGGATCAGGTCAGCCAGATCAGTAGCAACTTGTTCATATAAAAAAGAGTCTTGTTTTCGTTGGTTCACTTTTATCTGCCTTTCATCAGGGTACAGTTATTATAATGCAAAAGCAGTACAGTTTGATTATCCCTTAACTGTTATGGTTACAATTAGAATTATGTGCATCTGTTATTTATTTCAAATATGCATAAAATAAGCATTGAAACAGATTAGGAGAGCATGATATGTTAAACACAAAAATAAATCAAAAATTCAATACCGATATTACCCTCGACAAATACAGCCTGTGGGATGTTGAAGGTGACCGACGTGGTGATGTAATCAGCTGTTTAAGTGGCAGCCTGTGGATAACCCAGGAAGGTGACTTAAGAGATTATGTCTTGGAACCTGGGCAGGAATTCTGGGTGACCAGAGCGGGAACGGTAATTGTCCAGTCATTGGATAAATCGAAATTTAAATTCAGCATGAATGAGCTTCAAAGTCATGTCGAGTCCCACCAACAACCTGTCCACCTTACCCTTCATTCGCCCTCAAGCCAGCGTTCAAGGTAATTGTTCTCAGGGAAACGATTTCTCTATCTCATCGCCTCCTCCAAGGGCGATACAAGATTAGAGGGGCTGCCCAGAAACAAGGGCAGCCTCTTTTTTATCTCTTAATATGTAAATCCTTTATCCTTTTGCAGCTGAACCTATTGCATAACAATTGGGTGATGCACCTAGGTTGGAGGAGCTTCCGCATGCCATTCGCCAGGGGCTGTCTGGGTGTGTGACGAAACCATGAGATTGAAGCAGCTCGCAGGCTTGTCGATGGGTATCTAAAATTCCAAGGTTGATCGGCTTGCCGTGCGCTTCAAGCGCAAGAGCCTGCAGTAATTCAATCGGATTTTCAATCCCAGCTTCCACCACCCATGGACCGGCTGCGACCCAATCTGTACCCGCTCGGCCAAAAATAAATCCGCTTACCGTGTTACGGCTGTGCATCACATAGCTTAGCTCAGGAAATAGCTCCAAGCGCCGCCTGAGAAAGAAGCCCCGGTCTGTACCAAATGATCGTTTGTCTAATTCGATGACCTGGTCAATATCACTTATGCCCATGCGCTTTACCCGCGGGCTAAATTTACCAGGCAGGTTGCCTGAAAACCTCCATGACCGGCATACCTTATGGAACCCGTTACGCTCATACAATTGGACTGCCTTGAGCACTCCATCGAGGTACACCGTCTCAACGCCGCGTGCTTTCAATATCCTTACCCCATGGTTCAATAGAGCCGCACCTACACCCCTCCCACGTGCTTCCGAACTTACGATCAATTCGCCAATAAAACCGCGCGCGCCATAATTGGTGGCAAAGCAAATCCCAATCGGTCGGTATTTTTCTTCAGCCAAAATGCAGCCTTGTGGATCATGGAGAAAAAAACCTTCCAATGACGCCAGGTTTTCGCTTACCCACCCTTCTTCAGCAGTGCACTTGGCAGCAAAAACCAGGTCATCCTTACCCATCTCCCGGATTTCAATCGAAGGTAGGTCATCGCCTGTTTTCGAAATCATTGCAGGAACCTGTCAATAATTTATTCAAATTGAATCTGCAGCCAGTCCTTCAGCTGTCTGTCGATGTGGATTTGTGCGTCCACGTCAGGGCTGCCAAAGAACTCGTCGTAGTCCTCGTAGCGGCAGGTTATCAGCTGGTTCAGGCTGACTGGCCTACGCGCAGGCGCCACCTTGCTATGCAGGTGAAGTGGATAATTCATCTCAAATGGTAACTGCTGGAATTCTTCCGGTTTCAATGAGGACAAAACGCTGCCTGCCAGGACTGCCTGGTGCATGAAAATTTCATACAGCTCATTTTGCTTATAAAATTCTTCAAATTCCGGATGCCTGTATAAATTTTCGAAATCTGCTTGCCAGGCGCGCAGTAACCCCCGCTCAGGGCGGACGACCAGCAATCCAGCATTGAAATAAGCGCGTACCAATTGCTCGTCCACGATGGTTTGCATGGGAAAAACCCGCTCCACATCCACCTGGCAATGCAGGAAGATCAGATTCCAAAACTCACTGATCGGCTCGTTGAATCCAGACCCAAGCAATTTCAGGTGTACCGGGCAAGCACCCAGGCTTTTACCAGCCGGCAGAAGGCACGCGGCTGGTGTTTGCAGCATCAGGGTATCATTTGCCATCATCACCAGGTAGCTGGTTTCCCCTTGTGCCAGCCCCTCAGCGATGGCAGCCGCGAACACATACTTCGAAAATGGAAAATTTACTGCATCAGGATCCACTTCATAAGTGACTAGGCGTACCCCCAGGGAAAATAATTGCTGCCGGGTTGCCTCCGTCAGGTCATCTTCACTCCTTTGGCTGAGCATCCAGATTGGATTGAAACAATATTCGCCTCCGAAAGTACGGATGCTGCGCGCCAATCTTAATCCATCATTTTCTGCTTCACCGGATCCTAATAAGAATGCAAAAATCAAATCCTTCATGGTTCTATTATCCTCCATCTTCCTTGGCATGGATATAACCGCTTATCACCTGGTCAAGGATTTCCATGGGCATCGCACCACTGCCTAGCAGGAAATTGTGAAACTCTTTCAAGTCAAACTGATCCCCCAATTCATCCATTGCTCGCTGGCGTGCTTCCAGTATTTTAGTATACCCGATGTAATAGGCTGTAGCTTGGCCTGGGATGGAAATATAGCGACTGACCTCCCCCTGCATGGCATTCTGTGGCATTCCGGTATTCTCAACCATAAAATCAACTGCCTGATTAAAAGTCCATTCCCGATCATGGATGCCTGTGTCAACCACCAACCGGGCAGCCCGGAACGCCTCTGCCTGCAAGCGCCCAAGGTCCCCATAAACATCATTGTCATAAAAACCAAGCTCCGATACTAACCTTTCCGCATACAAAGCCCAACCTTCCACATAGGCTGTTAAATCTAATCCCCGCCGGAAGGATGGCAAATCTAGCTGTTGGGCAATCGCGATCTGGAAGTGGTGCCCCGGGATGGCCTCGTGGTAAGCCAGGGTGGGCATGCTGAAGCGCGGCTGGCTTCCCGTGTTTTGAGCGTAGAACATTCCCGGGCGCGAGCCATCCACTGCAGGGGAGATGTAATATCCACCTGTTGGTCCTCCAACAACGATCACACCGATGTTGGGACGAAGGTCAAACACACCACCCATGTTTTGATCGACATTTGTGATGATATCCTCATATCCTTGTACGATATCATCTCCAGAATATACACCACTGTCATTGGCTACGCGTTTGTATAGTTCGGGCAGACTGTCCTCCTGGGGGTAACCAAGCTGATCGAAGATAGAGCGCATTTCTAAATGTATGCGTTCAAGTTCCTGTAAACCCAATTTATGGATTTGGTCAGCCGTAAGGTCCGTGCTGGTATAGTGGCGCAGGACATAGGCGTAATACGCTTCACCGTTGGGGAATTTCCAAACCCCTGCATCGTTGGTGGTCATACTTTGCAAGTGTTCAAAATATTTCACCAGGGCCTGATAAGCTGGGATCACCGACGTATGGATGGCATCTTCAGCCGACGCCTGTAGTGAGATTTTATCTGCCTCATTGATGTTGTCCAGGGCACTGAGCTTTGAATTGAAGGCGGTATAGTATGGGGTTAGAACGGCGCTGCTGGTTGCGATATTGTTTAGTTCCCCGATGATCCAACCCACAAGAAAACCTGGCAGCATCACCTGGTTTTCTTCACGGCGTTTTAATCCATCTATAAGTTGGGAATACTTGGTTTCCACCTGAGTAAGGGAAGCGATGTAATCTTGCGCCTCTTGCAGGTTTGTCAACGGGCGAAGGTCGGTGAAGAATTGAAGCAGGTCAAGATGGACGCTAAAAACAGTCGGATTGACCGGGTAATCATCGTACATGAACTCGTGTCCCTTCACCTTATCATCCAGGTACCAGGAATAGATATCATAGGTGAGCTGCTGATCGGGGGTCAGCTCCGAACGATCAAATTGCTGGAGCAGGTATAAGATGTCCGCTTCCAGGGATTGAGTTTGGCGGATATATTCATCGGAGATGTCTGTCAGCCTGTCCGTAGGTGTGCCATATTCTTGAGATAATCCTAGCACCAGCACGGTTTCAGGATTGCGGCTTAGCAATTGGCGGTCAGATTCTTCCACGAAGGCATCAAACTCGAGCCCATCCAACCCGGTCGAGAGCTCACCTGGTGAAGCTGGTGTAAGCGATGCAACCGGGGCAGGCACGGTGTTTTCATATGCCTGGGTGGCTGGTAAAACCTGTATTGTTACCTCGCTTGTGGGAGAACTCCTTGTTCCACATGCTCCAGCGAAAATGCTGATAATAAGCACAAAAATTAAGAGCCTATGGCGCGTGATCATGGTTGTTTCTCCAAACTGGGTCTATTTTTTGCCAATCATTGTTAGGGAGGTTGCCCCATGCAATCCAATTTCATGAACACGCCGGCGAAGTTCCTCGCCTTGCTGGATTAATTCCTGCCCCCCGGTTAGTGTTTGGCAACGCTGGATGTAGCGGTCAATGATGCCATCTAGCTCTTGCATCAATGCAGGGTCCTTTGAATTTGATTCCTGGTCTTGGTCGTCGCAATAATTCAGCTGTACCAGGCCTAGATTACCGATGACTTCTATAATTTGTTGGCGGGTAAAGGTCTGATAATGAGTTATTCCATCGGCAGTGTCGACCGCTGCCCACCAATGGTGTAACAATACGTGGGTGAGTTGTGTTTCACTTTGCCCATCGCGGTACATTTCACTGATGATGAAATTCCCTCCAGGTTTACAAACTCGCAGCATTTCGGATAATACAGTGGCCAGATCGACCATGTGATGGAGTGAATTTGCGATGCATACGGTATCGAAATGACCCTCCGGGAAATTCAAATGGGTTGCATCCATGAGCTGGAAATGGATGTTGTGTTGACTGTATGTTTTACGGGCAAACTCAAGCGGGCGTTCACTGCAGTCAATACCGGTGATTTCAGTATAATCTTCCAGGTTGTTGATTAGAATGTTGATAAACCCGCCATTACCTGTTGCTACATCCAGGATATTCCCGCCCGAGATTGTACTTATTAGGCTTTCAATTGAATTTTTTGTTTCCCTGCGAGAATTCATCTTGTCATTCCTCCATGAATAATCTGAGTTCACATTATGACAATAGAAATACTTCCCTTGATTGAAAACGTTCATTACCTTTTCCCCCTTTGATCATAAAGGAATTAAAATACTACCCCCTCCCAATATGGGTGCAATTTGCAAGTTAGTTTAATAGCGGAGTGGTAGTGCTCAGTCAGTCGCCGCGAGTTTTTGTCCAAGCTTATATGCGCGTTCTAAAAGCTCAGGCTGCTTAGACACATCACCAATGTCCATCGCAGATCCGTAAACAATCCCACTGATCGTTCCCCCAAGATAGCGCATCATGTCCTGAAATGTCCGGATGGCGTTGATTGCCCCTGAGCTGTATGGGTCGGTATCTCCATAAGTTAGTAATATTCCAAATTGCTTTCCTTTAAGTGCACTCCCTTGCGGGCTTTCCAAAGCATACCACCGATCGATGAACAGCTTGGTCTGGGCACTCATTGTGAACCAGTAAATTGGGCTGGCAATTACGATCGCATCCGCTTCCCGCAGCTTTTGATACAGCATTTGCATATCGTCCATAAGAATGCATACCCCTGTTTCCTGGCAGGTATCGCACGCATCGCAAGCACGGATGTCCAAATGATGCAGGAAAAAGGATTCCACCTCAGCCCCGGTGGATTTTGCGCCTTCAGCAGCTTTTTCTGCCAGGGTGCTGCTGTTCCCGTGTTCCCGGGGACTGCCTTTGAAAATTAGAACGTTTTTGCCCATAAATGCCTCCTTTAGAATTTTACTGCTTTTTCATAATCTGTCGAGTGGAATTACCTGCTACACCCCCATATTCACCAAACATTACCAATTAAGGTAAAATATTAGTGTGGTGAGGTATCCTTGATGGTATTGTTAACCCGAGAGCAGATTGAAGCCCGTCTTGTGGCTTTGCATCGCGCCAGCCTTGAGCTGGTCAGTGATCTTTCCCTGGAGGTTGTGCTTGAACGTATTGCTCATCTTGCCCGTGATCAGGCGGGTGCCCGTTATGCCGCCTTGGGCGTGTTGGACGACCAGGGGAAACTGGTAAAGTTTATCCCGGTTGGCATGACGGCTGATGAAATGAAGCAGATGGTCCATCCGCCTATCGGTCTTGGATTAATCGGCGCGATAGCAAAGGAACGCCAGACCATTCGTGTACCGGATATTTCCAAAGATGAACGTGGCGTGGGTTTCCCACCCAATCACCCAGACATGGCATCTTTCCTGGGTGTGCCAATCCTCTCCGGGAATCAGCTGTTTGGCCAGATCTATTTGACCGATAAGGAAGACTATCCCGAGTTCACCCGTGAAGATGAACGGGTGATTGAGACTCTGGCTGCCTATGCTGCTGTGGCCATTAAAAACGCCCGCATGTATAAAGAACTGGTGGAACGTGATGAGGCTCTCTCTCAGCGCAACAAGGATCTTGGACTACTTAATAATATAGGTGAGATGCTTGCCAGTACCGACCAGATGGATGAGATCCTGGAGAGAATCCTGGACAACGTCATATCTTACCTGCAGGTTGAGGCAGGTGAGATTTTTTTGACTGAGGAAGATGGATTATCCCTCCGCATGGCAATCCACCAAGGAGAAGCCGCGGAAGGATTTTGGACCAAGGATCAGTTCAGAATGGGTGAAGGTTTTGTAGGTCTGGTTGCTGAGAGTGGCCTGCCTATGGTCAGCACCTCATTGCAGCAGGATATGCGCTTTTTACGCCGGAAAGTGATTAGCGCGGGTTTCAAATGTGTCGCTTGTATCCCGTTGACTGCCCATGGAAATGTTGTGGGTGTGATGGGGATTGCCACCCGGCATACGCAGCGCCTGAACCAACGCGAGATTAGCCTTCTAACTGCAATTGGAACTTGGGCGGGTATGGCCATCGAAAATATCCGTTTAAATCAGCAGAGTAGAAGACTGGCAGTCTTGGAAGAACGCGAGCGTATCGGCATGGATTTGCATGATGGCATTATCCAATCCATATATGCTGTTGGGTTAGCCCTGGATTATGCTCGAATGGAGGTCGAAAGCAGCCCTCATAAAGCTATTGGTAAGCTGGAACAGGCCATCGAGGGTTTAAACAGTACGATTCGAGATATTCGCACGTACATCATGGACTTACGACCACGCCAGTTCCGGGGTGAAAACCTGAAGGATAGCCTGCAGCGTTTGGTTGATGAGACACGTGCCAACACCCACCTGGAAATAATCCTCACCGGACCGGAGGACGGTGATTTGATCCTGCCTACGGTGATCGCGACTGCTTTATTCCATATCTGCCAGGAAGCCCTGGCAAATGTCGCCAAACATGCACAGGCACATCAAGCCAGCATTGATCTGTGGACAGCACCTGGGCGGGTATTACTGGAAATTACAGATGACGGGGTGGGTTTTGACTTACCTCGGATACGTATGGCGCTTGGGCATGGCCTGGCAAACATGGTCACACGTGCACGTAAAGTGGGCGGAGATATTGAGCTCAATTCTGAACCCGGTAAAGGGACAACGATACTCGCCTGGGCACCCCTAAATCAGGATGAAGAATCTAACCAGCCGTAACAATCCAAAAATCAAACAAATCCATCAATTGCTCAGCCAGCGAAAACAGCGCGAGGCTTCCGGATTATTTGTGGTGGAGGGAATCCGCCATGTGGGAGAAGCCTGTGCTGCCGGCGCTAAGGTGGATTTTATCTGTTATGCACCTGAACTGCTTTCCAGCACTTTTGCGCTACAGCTGGTTGAGGAGCAATCGAACCTAGGAATTCCATGTTATGCCGTTGAGAAGGAAATCTTCTTAGGGCTGTCGAGCAAAGATAATCCCCAAGGAATTCTTGCGGTCATTCGTCGACCAAGCCTGGAGCTGGATGGTTTGTCGGTTGAGAATTTTAAATGGGGGGTCGCCCTGGTTGCGCCACAAGACCCAGGGAATATAGGCAGTATTCTGCGCACCATTGATGCGGTAGGGGCAAGCGGACTGTTGCTGTTGGATGACCCTGCGAATAACCAATTCTGTGCCGATCCGTATCATCCAGGCTCAGTCCGCGCCAGCATGGGATCGATTTTTTGGTACCCGGTGGTTTCCACCACGTTTTCAAGTTTTGTTTCTTGGGTGACCAAACAGGGGTATCATGTTTATGGCACTTCTGCCCATGCGACCGAAGATTATCGTAGCATTACCCAATATTTATCACCCCTGATCCTTCTGATGGGGAGTGAGCGCGAAGGCTTAACTGCTTCACAGGCCGTAGTTTGTGCTGAGATGGTGAGCATCCCCATGCAAGGCCGCGTGACATCGCTGAACCTGGCAATTGCTACCGGGGTGATGCTTTATGCGATCTTAGATAAAATGTGATCATAAGTCTTGGATAAATAATATCTACCGCGCAGTATTGCCCCCATCCACAACCAGCGCGGTTCCAGTCATAAAGCTGGAATCGTCTGAAGCTAAAAACAACACTGCTCGGGCAATTTCAATTGTCTCGGCGACTCGCCCGATGGGTAAATCGGTCTTGCGGGCTTCCGCTTCACTCACCCCACCCGAAACACGATAATAGCCTTCCTTTAGCCAGCGGTCCACGAAGGTATCGCCAGGACAGACTGCATTAATCCGGATGTTCTCTCCAGCATGGTCGATCGCCATCGCCTTTGTGAGCTGGACAACAGCCCCTTTTGAAGTGCAGTAAGCTACAACCGCCGACGCTCCAACGAGTGCCCAGTCGGAGGCATTATTGATGATCACCCCACCTCCATGTGCGCGCATCACCGGTAGCACAAGCTTGGACATACGCCACACCGCCGTCACGTTGAGCAGCATGGTGTCATTCCAATCTTCATCGGTGGTGGTCTCTGCTGTACCGCTGACCACAATCCCGGCGTTGTTGAACAAGATGTCAATCCAACCGTACCTGGATACAGTCTCAGAGACCGCACGCTGGCAGCCTTCCATCTGGCGATGGTCTGTTTGGATAAAGAATCCACCCGTTTTTTTTGCCAATTCTTCCCCAAGCTGCTTACGCCGGCCTGTGAAAGCAACCTGCGCCCCTTCAGCGGTAAATAATTCTACGGTTGCTTTACCGATCCCTGAGGTACCCCCGGTGATCAGTGCTACTTTATTTTCTAAACGCATGATCGCACTTAACGGGAAGATGGCGCATTCTTATAGACATGTGACCATCCTGATCCACCGCAGATTTTGCACCGGTCTTGAAATTCACCCGACGCTAAAACTCCACTTCCTGCACAATGTGGGCATTTGTGGGAGGGCTGGGCAACAAGCACGCTTCCCTGCCCATTGCAAACCAGGCAGATATCCTTGTATTGTCCATACGTGCCTGTGCCTTCGCACCACGCACATGTTTCCGGAGCATACTGCATCACTGGCATGACCATAGAACTTACCTCCAAAATAGATGATGGCGATTTAAAACGATTATACACGAGGATTGCTAAAGGCAATTGTGTTTACGATTTAAAATCACAGCATAAACCAGATTTCATATAAAATAATATAAGTAATATTAAAATAATTGAATAATTAATAAAGAAAAATTCAATAATATTTATTGACATATTGGAAAAATTATGTATAATATAAATGTAAATAATATCATTAAAGGAATCCACATTGAACGCAAATTCTGCTCTAGAAAAAAACAAGCCCTGGGCTCCCCGCTTTTTCACCATCTGGACTGGCCAGGCTTTCTCTTTATTTGGAAGCCAGTTAGTTTCTTTTGCAGTCATCTGGTGGCTTACGCAGACAACCGGCTCGGCCACTGTCCTTGCAACTGCTTCGTTGGTTGGGCTATTACCCCAGGTAATCCTTGGGCCATTCACCGGTACTTTGGTGGACCGTTGGAATCGCCGCATCACGATGATTGTCGCGGATGGTTTAATTACTCTTGCTACGATCACGTTAGCCGTTTTGTTTGCCCTGGGTATCGTCCAAATCTGGCAGGTGTATGGGTTGCTGTTCATACGCTCAGTATGTGGTGGCTTTCACTGGCCTGCCATGCAAGCTTCAACCTCGCTTATGGTTCCAAAGGAACACCTGTCTCGAATCCAGGGTTTAAACCAGATGTTGCAGGGGGGGATGAGCATTGCCGCAGCACCATTAGGTGCATTGCTCTTGGCTGTGCTCCCTATGCAGGGAATACTAATGATTGATGTAGCCACTGCCATGCTTGCCATAACTCCCTTGCTCTTTTTCTCTGTGCCACAACCCGAACGGTGCGATATGCAGGCGGGTTCTCCCGAACTACCCTCCTACTGGCAGGATCTGCGGGCAGGGTTCAGCTATGTTTGGGGATGGCCAGGCCTGATGCTTATAGGGGTTATGGCGGCAGTGATCAATTTCCTGCTGACCCCGGCCTTTTCTCTGCTTCCAATCCTGGTGACCAAGCATTTTAATGGCCAGGCAATCCAGCTTGCCACACTTGAGGCTTTTTCCGGTATCGGTTTCATCGTGGGCGGTCTCATCCTGAGCGCCTGGGGAGGATTCAAACGGCGGATATTGACCAGCCTTTTAGGCTTGGTTGCCATGGGCGTTGGTTGCCTGGTGATGGGTTTGCTGCCTCCCACAGCATTTGGGCTTGCCATGGCTACCATGTTCTTCCTCGGTGTTGTTAACCCGATCGTTAATGGGCCCTTATTGGCGGCAGTACAGGCAGTCGTCTCGCCTGAAATGCAGGGACGCGTTTTTTCCCTCATTGGCACGGTGGCAGCGGCTATGTCACCCATTGGTTTGATCATCGCTGGTCCCATTGCAGATAAGCTTGGTGTTCAGACCTGGTTTGTTATTGGAGGGATTGTCACCCTGATGATGGGCATCACCGGCGTATTCATCCCCGCAATTATGCACTTTGAGGATGGGAGAGCTGCTGGTAAACCGGTTGTCCCTGAAAAATTTGAAATCTTGGAAATTGACATGGTTGGGGAACAGGTGGCACAAGCCACGACACCCAATCCAATTGAGTTGGATTACACATAATTGAAATTTTTGAAAATAAAACAAGGCTTCTCTTATTCTTGGAGAAGCCTTGTTTTTATGTGTTTATACTGTCCCGAATTACCACAAGCCTCTGACAATTAAAAGCATGCCGATGATGAAGAATGGGATGCCGACTATTGCACCTACAACGGTGATAGTCAGGATAACCCCTAAAAGCATCAAAACTAAACCTAATATTACTGCCAATACGCGCCCGGTGAGCAAGACGATGGTTGCAATCAGGTTCCATAACCATGCAAACGGTCTAAGAAGCCAAAATATATTCTTTGTATTGATCATTTCAAACTCCTTACTTACTCATTAATCATATACGTGATCCTGCATTTTCGGTTTCGCCAGGGGGGTAAGCTTAATCTACTTGTAATCTTAATTGCTGTTGTATCTGAGTAAAATAGGTATCTGGAGAACGGTATAGAGGTATATTATGAACAATTTAGATCCATCTGAGGTAACCCCCAGGCATCTCTATCTTTCTCGCCGCCAGTTCATTGGAGCTGCCAGTGCTACAGTTGCAGGTGCATTGGCTTTGGCGGCTTGCAAAGGAAATGTGCCAGGCACGGATACAGCCAACCCTCCCAGTGCTGGAGCCGCAACGGATTCTACGAGCCCTCCCAGTGCTGGAGCTTCAACGGATGAGCTGGGTGATCCGTTGACTTCCTACCAGGATGTCACCCATTACAACAATTATTACGAATTTTCCACCAACAAGGAAGCGGTGGCAAAATTAGCTGAGGATTTTCCCACATCACCGTGGAGCGTTGAAGTATCGGGCTTGGTTAATAATCCCAAGGCATATTCAATCGAGGATTTTCAAAAATTCGAGCCGGAGGAGCGCATTTACCGCCTGCGCTGTGTTGAAGCCTGGTCAATGGTCATCCCCTGGATTGGTTTCCCCTTGCGTAAATTACTCGAGGAAGTTCAGCCAACAGGTGAGGCGAAGTATGTTCAATTTACAACTCTATACGACCCGAAAACGATGCCCGCCCACGGAGCTGAATTTTATGACTGGCCGTATGTTGAGGGATTACGGTTGGATGAAGCAATGCATGACCTGACCATCCTTGCCACCGGCTTATATGGGCAGCCTCTACCCAACCAGAATGGAGCGCCAATCCGCCTGGTGGTTCCATGGAAGTACGGTTTTAAAAGTATCAAAGCCATCGTAAAGATAGAGCTGGTGAACTACCAGCCTGCCACGTTGTGGATGCAAGCCGGTCCAGACGAGTATGGCTTTTATGCCAATGTCAACCCAAACGTGGATCACCCACGCTGGTCTCAGTCTATTGAAAGGCGCATCGGTGAAGTTGGTAGGCGTAAAACCTTGTTATTCAATGGTTATGAAAACGAAGTTGCTTCACTTTATGAAGGGATGGATTTAAATAAGGATTTTTGATCACAACCAACAAGTTTTTTATTAAGTGGTTCCCGATCTTGCTCCATATTGCCTGCCTGCTTCCCATCCCATGGCTGATCTTCGATGCCTGGCGAGGGAATTTATCCGCGGATCCAATCCGGGCATCGATTTTACGCACTGGAAAGATTGCCCTGGAACTGTTGGTGTTGTCCTTGATGTGCACACCATTAAATCGGTACTTTGGTTTCAAACCTGCCCTGCGAGCCCGGCGAATCCTGGGGGATTACTCTTTCTTGTATGTCTGTTTGCATTTTGCAATCATTGTCTCTCTGGATTATGGGTTTAATCTTCAGTTTATAAGCACGGAGTTACTTCAAAGACCCTATGCCCTGGTTGGATTGGCAACCGGGTTGTTATTAATCCCTCTGGCGATTACATCCTTTAAACCCTGGCCAAAACGGCTGGGTAAGAACTGGAAACGTTTACATCGCCTGGTTTATTTGATCGTTTTACTGGATGCCTTGCATTTTATCCTCTCTGTGAAACAGGGAGTTACAGAACCTTATCTCTGGATGAGCCTGGTAATTTTCCTGCTAGTACTGCGCATACCTCCCATCCAGCGTTTACTCAGTGGTAATACTCCCTGAGCGGCGGCGATCTCATAAAATCAAAGCTGGCGCTGATTAATTGTTTCCGCCTTATTAATTTCATTATATAATCTTTATATGCTTCCTCCTTCATTTTCCAATTCTTCTGATTCAATTGACGCGCGAGAATATGAACAGCATCTCCGGGATGGCATCGATGCGCTCAAGAACGGCGACCGTTCGCTTGCCAAAAGATTGTTGGACCAGGCAGCGCTCATGAATAGTGGCGATGCGCGGGTATGGGTCTGGCTTTCTGCAACTACTGACGACCTTCAAGAACGCCGTACCTATCTGGAAAGGGCAATTGCAGTGGACCCATCCAATGTGATGGCAAAACGTGGCTTGTTGATGCTTGATGAAAAGTTGGATAAGGCCAACCTCATACCTGAAGGTGAGGCTTATGTTCCTCAAATGGCGCAAGCTCCTGATGAAGCAGTGATTAAGACCTATATTTGCCCCAATTGTGGTGCCAAGATTTCCTTTGATATCCATGATATATCCCTGGTGTGTCAATTTTGTGGTTTCACCCGCAAGATTAATGATGATGTTACCGCGGATAGTGTTGACCAGGTATTGGATGCTGTCTTACCCACCACCAAGGCCCATCGTTGGACAGAAAACCAGACACGTGTGACATGTGAGCAATGTGGAGTGGTCATTATGTTGCCGTCGGGTCAAACTGCTGACAGCTGTCCGTATTGTGGTTCGAATCGTTTTGTCAGCTCAGCCTCATTGGTGGAACTGATCGACCCGCAGGTGATTGGCTTGTTTAAGATTGATGCGGATAAAGCCGCCAGGAGCATCAAGACCTGGTTGGGTAAGGGCTTGTTCGCCCCAGACGATTTAGCTGCCAAACATACTGGGATGCTTCTTCACCCAGCATATTATCCGTTCTGGCTTTTTGATGGAACTTTGGAAATCCCATGGTTTTGTGACGTTAATGTAGGCTCAAGCAAGGCACCCGCCTGGGAAGCACAAACCGGGTCGAAGTTCGAGATGTTCGATAATGTGCTCATCCCGGGTCTCCGGAAGATATCCATGCCTGACCTGGCTGGAATTGAGCCCTTTAATTTTAAAGACCTGGTTGAGTTTTCGCCAGATTATCTGGCTGGTTGGGTGGCTCTCACCTATGATCAACCTCTGGCAGATGCATCGCTACGCGCACGGGAGAAAGTCATCCAAAAAGTGCGCTCATCCTTACCTGGGTTGGTCGAGCCCACTCGACAAAAGCGCAATTTTAGTATAGGTGCGGGAAAATGGAGTGGACTCACCTATAAGCTTGCCTTGCTTCCCGTATATATTGGTAATTATCCCTTCCAGGGAAAGCGCTATCGAATACTCATTAATGGCCAAACTGGTAAGGTGGGGGGAGAAAAACCCGTGGATACGCTTAAGATCGGCATGTTAATCGTTATCGGGGTAATATTGTTTGCCGTCATCGTGTTAATTATCTGGTCGCTGTTAAGAAGGTTTCTAGGCTAATGGGTCGGTGTTTCACCCATGACCAAAGCCTCGCCACTCCGAAATCCACACCTCCAGGGAGCGCCCTTCTACTGGGAGGCTGGTCCAGATCGGAGTGCTGCTTTGCCATGGATTTACTGCCACGACAGCCGAAGTGCGCCTGTTGGCTCATTCTCTACACGAGCAAGGATATACCGTGGCAGCTCCACTTCTCCCGGGTCATGGTACAACACCCGAGGATTGCAACCGGTATACCTGGCAGGAGTGGTACGCCTCTGTGGAGCAAACCTACCAGCAACTGGCTTCCCGATGCCGAACGAGTGGTCGTGGGCGGTGAATCTGCAGGAGGCTTACTTATTTTACGTTTGGCAAGCTTGCACCCGGAAATCGCAGCAATTTTATGCTATGCGCCTGCTATAAAGTTAAGCCTCAATTGGGTAAAGGAATTTCTCTTATCCCTGTGCGCACCTTTTATCACATCGATTCCAAAGCCGCCTTCAACGGATAACAATCCCTGGCAGGGTTATTCTGTGAATCCATTAAAAGCTGCGGATCAGCTCCGGCGATTGCAAAAAGTCCATCTATCCCCTGCTGCCGGAAATTAACCAGCCAATCCTGATTATCCAGGGCAGGCTGGACCCGACGGTCCACCCAGAATCACCTCTCATCGTATACGATCATGTCTCCTCATCCATCAAGGAGCTGCATTGGCTGGAGCATTCAACCCACTGTGTCATCTTGGATAAGGAGCGTGACCTTGCGGCAAGCCTGACCTTGGATTTCCTTGACCATGTTCTTGTTGATTAGACACCATCTTGGATGTAGCAATATTACTTTTCTGGTATTCCAAAGGAGCCTAAAATGACCCGTCGTAATCCGCTGGTACGACTACATCACCTTCAATGTGTATTTTTTTGGCCTGACCACGCTATCCCAAACCATGGGATTGGTCACCCCGTTGCTCGTACAGCAGTTTGTTGGCGAGACCCAAAAAGCCACCTACTATGGCACATTTCGCCTGTTCACCTTGATGGTTGCTTTGCTCGCCCAGGCGCTGATGGGTTTTCTATCGGACCGAAGCAAGATTTCCTGGGGACGGCGCCGGCCATTTATCCTTATTGGAACTATATTCACCGCATTATTGACCATCTTGATCGGCTTCACGGCCGGCATGGAAGGTATGACCGGTTTCTGGATATTATTTGCCATTGGGCTTTTACAACCGATAGCCTCCAATATGGGCCAGGCTGCCGAGCAGGGGATCATCCCTGACCTGGTTCCGGATGAAAAACGCGGGCGCTTCTCCGGCGTGAAAGCATTGTTGGAAATTCCCCTCCCCTTGATTCTTGTAGCATTCACGGTCGGTAAGCTGGTAAGTAAAGGCTATATTTGGGCTGGAATTTTGGTTGCCATAGGAGTGCTGGTCATTACCATGCTGCTAACGATGCTTGTGCCCGAAAAGCCAATCAAAGAAGCTCCACCTATGGATTGGGAACCGATTATACGCTTGTTGGCTATGACCATTGTTTTCACCCTCATCATTCTGGGCTCAGGGCAGCTGGTCAAGTTTATTAGCCGGCTGCTTACCGATATCACCTCCCCCACTGCTTTGTTCCTGGTTATGGGGATCTTTGGACTGGTAAGCATGCTGGTAGCGGTTGCTGTTGGAGTGTGGTTCAGCGTACGCATCAGCATCGGTGAAAAAGCCAGGGAAAATCCATCCTTCACCTGGTGGGTGATTAACCGGTTGGCATTCCTGGTGGGGGCGGTCAACCTGTCCACCTTCGCAATTTATTTTCTCCAGGCTCGTCTGGGGTATGAAAAGGAAGCTGCAGCTGCCCCAGCCAGCCAGCTGATCTTGTTTGTGGGTCTATTCATCCTCTTATCCACGCTACCAGCTGGTTGGCTTACGGATCGATTTGGAGAGAGACGAATGGTGGCTGTTGCAGGATTGGTAGCGGTACTGGGAACCGTCATTGCCCTAAGCATCCCCAGCTTACCGGTCATCTATGTGGGTGGCTGTATCATTGGCGTCTCGGCTGGCTTGTTCTATACAGCCAACTGGGCGCTTGGAACGCTCCTGGTTCCCAAGGCAGAGGCAGGGCGATACCTGGGCATCTCCAACCTGGCAGGTGCAGGTGCAGGCGCGGTTGGTGCCTATATCGGCGGTCCCATCGCGGATTTTGTCACCCTCCAGGTGCCGCAGATCGCAGGCTTTGGATACGTGTTGATCTTCACGATCTATGGGCTGCTTTTCTTGTTCTCTGTGATAGCCCTGACCCAGGTAAAAAGAACTCGCCAATCAAGCAGGTAGGAGTACTTGATATTTTTTTATACCATACTCCCTGTGAAGATTGATAACCATATATTTTGATGAAAGATCAATTTATCTACACAACTGCAGGATTTTAATGGCAATGATAAATACCTGATCGTTGGTTCTGGTATGACTGCAGATGCAGCGGTACATGGCATCCGAGAATTGGATCCAAGTGGAGAGATTGGTATGATCGGGAATAACCATGATCCACCCTACAATCGCCCACCCTTATCCAAAGGACTCTGGAAAGGGATACCCCTGAAAAAAATATGGCGCCACACGCAGGAATTTTAGGTTGATTTATTCCTTCGGGAGAACAATCCTGTCGATTGAGCTGGATAAGAAGTTGGTTCTGGATGATCATGGAACACTGTATAAGTATGAAAAATTACTCCTGGCAACCGGTGGAACACTGCGCAGATTACCCTTTGGTCCACAGGATATTATTTATTACCGCACGCTCGATGATTATCGTCGTCTACGTGACATGAGTGAGCGTGGTGAGCGGTTTGGTGTGATTGGCGGAGGATTTATCGTTTCCGAAATCGCAGCTGCATTAGCCATGAATGGCAAAAAAGTGACCATGTTCTTTCCAGATATTGGGATTGGGGCACGTATTTACCCGGCTGAGATATCTAATTGTCTAAATGAATTTTTCCGACAAAAAGGTGTGGAAATAATTTCAGGGATAGTTTTGAGGGATATTCAAACACAAGATGATGTATACCGCATAACCACCGACAAAGGTGAAGAGATCCAGGTGGATGGGTTAGTTGCCGGGATTGGCATTCAACCGAACGCAGTGCTTGCTCGCACAGCGGGTTTACAGATTGGCAATGGGATTACTATTGATGAAATCCTGCGCACCAGTCATGCTGATATATCCGCGGCTGGCGATGTAACCGAGTTCTACAATCCCGCGTTGGGCAAACACCTGCGCCTTGAGCACGAAGATAATGCCAATAGCATGGGTAAGCAAGCTGGTCGCAACATGGATGGAGCTGACGACACTATCATTATTTGCCTTATTTTTATTCCGACCTATTCGAGCTTGGTTATGAAGCTGTAGGTGAGCTTGATTTGCCGGATGGAAACGGTTGTGGATTGGAAGGATCCCTATAAGAAGGGTGTGATCTATTATCTCGCAGATAGACGCGTAGGCGGTGTATTGCTATGGAATGTGTGGGATACCATCCCAAGTGCACGTAATCTAATCGATGAACCAGGTCCGTTCACAGCTATTGATTTAGTGGGCAGGTTATAATAAATCTGATCATTGATCTCGCGATGATCATTGTCAACCTTGTCACGAATTTGATAATGACCAATTAAATAGTGCGTTGATAGAAATTGGAACAGGAGAATTTAATGAATATCCTTGACGATGCCGAGGATTATGGTTTAAGTGACAACCTGCAATTGCAACCCCGCCAGATATCCAGCCAAACCTTTAGCAAGTTTGAGGGATATATAGCTGAAATATTTTCCGCCTATGGTCTGGATCTTAATTCACCGTCAGCGAAAGATACACCCCACCGATTTATCAAAGCCCTGTTTGATGCCACAGATGGTTATGATGGTGACCCCAAATTGCTGCGGGTCTTCCAGACCGAATGCCGAGGTGAGCCGGATTGCCGTCTTAGCCAGGTGATTGAGGGTCCAATCCAATTTTTCTCTTTATGTGAGCATCATGTCTTCCCATTTTATGGAAATGCATATGTTGGTTATATCGCTTATGAGAACATTATTGGCCTCTCTAAACTTACACGTATGGTGAGACTCTTTGCGAAACGTTTTTCGGTTCAAGAGCGGATTGGTCAGCAAATTGCTGATTCGCTGGAAACCATGCTGCATCCCACTGGAGTTGCCGTTTTCCTTGAAGCACACCATTTATGTATGGAGATGCGCGGTGTTCGGGAAACTGCGCCACTCACGCGTACCACCGTTTGGCGGGGTATTTTTGCTGATGACCCATCCTTACGGTCGGAGTTCCTGGTAGCCTGCGGGTTATAGCTGAACGAAGATTGTTACAAAGCTATTCGACGAAGAAGTCAGGATGGATGAGCAAATGACCCTTAACAATAAATCGGTGCTAATCACAGGGGCTGCCCATCGGATTGGGCGTGAGCTTGCCTTGGCAGTTGCTAGGGCGGGGGGTGATGTGGTCATACACTTTGGTCAATCCGAAGCCGATGCGAAAAAACTTTCCACCCAGATCGAAGCCATGGGTAGAAGAGCTTTCTTACTTCAAGCTGACCTTAACGACCCAAAGCAAGTCGAAACACTGATTCCCTATGCGCTCGAGCACGGGGTTTTGTATGCCCTTGTTAACAATGCAGCCATTTTCAGCCCCCTCACATGGGAAACATCCACCCTTGAGGATTGGAACCACCACATGATGGTCAACCTGACTTCTCCCTTCCTGCTCAGTCAGGCGTTTGCACGTTTGCTTCCACAAGGTGAAACTGGTCGTATCATTAATTTATTAGATTGGCGTGCTTTGCGACCAGGTGCCGACCACCTGCCTTACACCATCAGTAAATCAGCCCTGGTTGCCCTTACTCATTCACTTGCCATTGCATTTGCCCCCCGCATCACCGTTAACGGATTGGCTTTGGGAGCTGTCCTTCCATCCACTGATGATGCGCCAACTCAAAAGATTATTGATAAAGTCCCTGCCGGTAGGTGGGCTGATATGGATGAAGTTTGCCAGACATTGCTATTCTTATTGGAAGGTCCACCTTATATCACCGGGGAGATCATCCATGTAGATGGGGGCCGACATTTGATATAGGTTAATGGTTATGGGAACACTTTTTCACCAGGTTTGCTTGCTGCTTGGCTCGAATATCGAGCCGGAGAATAATATTCCCAAGGCAATGGACTTGCTCAAACAGAAGGTGACCATCCTGCGGGTTTCCTCCGTATGGGAGTCAGCCTCCATGGATTGTTGCTACCCTGATTTTCTCAATCTGGCTGTTTTAGTCTCGACCCCTTTGGAAGCGAAACAACTTAAAGAACAGGTTTTACGTCCGCTGGAAGCTCAAATGGGTCGGGTGCGTACGGAGGATAAGAATGCCTCACGTCCGATAGATTTTGACATTGTCTTATTTGATGGAGAATCGTATGATCCGGAACTGTGGCAGCATGTGCATCGTGCGATGCCAGTGTCTGAAATTTTCCCCGATTATCGTTCTGCCGAGGGGGACCAACTATCTGAAACCGCGAAAATCCTCGGCTCACTCGACACCCATTTCGATAAGGCACGATATTTCATTCTAATTAAAAGATAGATAATTCTTAGATATTCTTCAATCAGGTAATAGAGCTGTCCTTTAAATAAATTCCCACCCTTTTCTTAAATTGGATTGCTTTCATCATCAATTTCTCGGGTTTAAAGACTGGACATTGATGATCATCTTGGGGAAGCAGCATGTTTTTCCCGCTGGTCATTGCTTTGCACGCACTGGTCAGTCAGGCAGGTTCGATGATCCAGGCTAGGGTTGAAGTCGTTCGTCCTTGCCAAGTTGGACTATCCTCCCTTGCTGTATTATTTTTGCTTTCGACCGAGCACGGCTAACCTTCAGCACCTTGTTTTTAGGTGCGATGACTCTTTTTTTGCTGTTGTAATATGGGCAGCGTGAGTTATCTATGTTTTTTGCAGCTAGAATTTAGGTACAAATCGCGGCACCTGCCTAATGTATTCTTGATAAACTGGCAAGCGCTGCACCAGGTCCATTTCCTCTAGCCTGGCTTGAATCATCACCCAAATACTCCCCAATCCACAGGCAACGAATACTGTGAGGGTAGGTAGATAAATACAGACGCCAATCAGCTCAAGAAGCATACCGCTGTAAAGGGGATGGCGGATATGGGAATAGATTCCCTGCGTTACCAGCGTATCCTGCACAGATGGCGCTGCTGCACGCCACTTCAGTGATTTTAACCCGAGCAGTATGACCACCCCGCCTGCCAGGATCAATAACCATGCCAGCACCGATGTGAGAAAGGTGGGTTTATACAGGTACGCAGATGGGGCTCGTACTGCCATAACATACCCTATCGCCCACACCGGTATCCCAAGCACATCCCTTAGAACCACACAGGCTATACGACCCCAGCGTTCACCGAGCAATCTTGTGTAACCGGATGTGAAGGTGCTGGCAGAGTTGAAGAAAAAACCGATCAGTAACGGGATCAGGAACAAAAACATTAAATTTCATCCCTGGCAGGGTCGAGCGCGCTTTGCTCTCTCAACCAGCGTTATTAATCCTACACAGACCAACACCAGGCTGCCAAGGATCAAATACATCCATCTCCCACCAATGCTCCCCAGCATGATACCACCCAGGAACCCCCCCGTCGCTGACCCGATGCCGATCAGCATAGCCCCAAACAAGCCCTGGGCTGTGGATTTCATCCCTGGAGGGGCTTTCTGGTCGGCGTATGAGACACCTGCCACCCACATCATCGGGAAAGTCATGCCATTAAGCAGCTGAAAGATCAATATCCCGGCTGTGGTATTGAATATTGCGTAGAGCAGCAATCGCATCCCGGTAATTGTCACTCCCAGTAAAAATAGACCATATGCTCCGTATCTTTTGATAAGCCGGTTGGAAAAAAATAAGATCGGCAGCTCACCCAGGGTTGTGATAGTCAACGCAATGCCCATGGTCGTCTTGCTGAAACCCAGTTCTTCCATATATGGGAAAAGGTAGCTGTTTATAGTGGTGAACGCCAACCCACCGAAGAACGCCAAGATCAGGAAGAACAACCATCTCCGATCAGTCAGCACCCAGTGCAGGTCCCATTTGATGGACCCATCTGCCACCCTGGTCTCATACTTGAACTTCAAGCTGACAAAGAACGCCAGGAACATTAAAAATGCGAATCCCCAAAATGCCCACTGGATACCGTAGGATTGAAGGATAATACCCGCCAGGATGGCTGCCAGTCCAAAACCGATTGTCCCTCCCAGGCGGATGCGGCCATACATTTCTTTTGCACCTGCCAGCATGGTCATCGTGGCACTATCTCCCAAGGATAGCAAGGGTGAAGTGAAAAAGGAGTACATACCAACCAGCAGTATCACCGGTAGGAGCCCACTGACCAGGGGAAAGATGCACGCCAGGAATACGGTCATCAGCAGCACCAGGCTCATAATGAGCTTGTGTATCCGTTTTGCGTCTGCCAGGCCGGTCCAGAATGGTGCCCCAACCATGGTGATGAGAGGTGCCATACCGGCTATCAAACCAATTTGTATTCCGCTGAAACCCAACCCTTGATAATACAAGATGAAGTTCGGCATCAAAAAAGCCACCGCTGCGAAGAAGAGAAAATAAAAAATAACTGAATAGGCGCGCTTCACATTCATGGATCACCTGTCGTGGTATACAGTCCGCCGGTCTTTTCCAGCCAATCCGCGATGCTTTCTACTGCGCCACTGACATCATTATCCGATATATCAACTTTCAGCCTTTCCAACGACGATGACTCGATAAATCTTTCCATCACTTCCTGCTCATGGATGAAGACCTGCAAATCGTCATACTGCGAAGGCTTTCCGGATACCTTTACCCTCTCCGCTCTGGCTTGTGAAAACGATTCAGGTGAGCGGGTGCAGAAGATAAGGCGGAAGCCCAGCTCTTTCAGGCTTGCTCCAACCAGGTAAAATCGTAGGTTATTCCACGTTGGATAAGTTGATAGGTCTGGGTGGAGATGTGAAAGCGGTCTACAATCCATGAGTAATAGCGTATCTGATGGAATAACTTCACCCAGGTCCGGTATGTCTCCATGGCTAGTGCTTCTTCCTGCGGCTCGAAGTTGATCAAACCGCGCCCCCACGGGTAGTTGGTAAAACCACACCACTCCGCCGAGATGAGCGGTGAGTGGTAGCGATATTTACGTGGTCCAACGATACGCGGGTGTTCATTCAACGCAAACGCAATCTCCGTTTTATGCGTCAGGCGGGTTCCTTCCAGGATGATCTTCGGGCATAGTTTCATATTCATTCCGGCAGTTGATTTTTCACTCGCTTGCTATTTTGTATAAGGCATTCACCGTATTCCAGTTACGGGTTGTCACGAAAACACCTGATTTCCGCTCGAAATAGTTATTAGACAGCTTCGTCTTCCCATAGCCGTTTGGGCAATGGAGATAGATTACTGATTCCCCTAAAGTGAATTCATCAGCTATGTCACTGGGAGCGCTTAAATTTTCCCACTCTTCTATACTTGGGGGCTGGTATAGAAACGTTACATGCAGTGCGGCTGGGTCCACGCTTCCATTCATTAAGTATGGATTACCTGTCAGGATATCATGAAAGTTCAAGGGTTTGCCTGATAAAAACCGGGACAGTGAATCCACATGTTTTCTCAATCTGTTCTTCGATTCCTTTGACCAATTCGGATGCAGCGATCCCCGCGCTATCGAAGACCACATTACCACTCTGGACGTACGTCCTCACCCTGGTATAACCCAATGTTTCGTAGAACTCGGCGCAAGGTTTCCATGGGAATCTTCTTTTGCCCTCCAACATTGATGCCTCTCAGCAGTGAAACAAAGGTACTCATTCCAGAGATCTCCATGCCTCCCTAAATTTTCTTTGGCTTATCTTCATCGTCGTTGTCCACATTTGCAGTTTTCATCTGTTACACCAGGTTGAATTAACCAAGCCACTTGCCGGCCATGAAACCAATATAGCTGACTGCAACGCTTAATGTGATTCCCCAGACCATATCCACTATGGTGATGAAAACAGGCCAGTCTTTCAGGGTGGCGAGGTTGGTTAGGTCATAGGTGGCATACGTGATCAGCCCGAACAATGCTGCTCGCAGGAGGGTGCCACCGAGTGTATTTCCCTTCAAGCCCGGTAGAATGACGAAGATCAGCAAGCCCAGGATGAACAGCAGGTAAAAGATGATGGCTGCCAGCCAGTTCGCTTTGGGAGCCATGATATACCCAAGGTTATTGCGGTACAAGCTGCGCGCAATGAGGCCAAGCCAGATCATGTCAATACCCAGGAAAGCTGCGAGCGTGATGAAGTAGAGCTTGAGATAATAAGCCAACATGATTTCCTCCCAATATCAATCTTTTGCTTCAGCGCGGCGAATAATGGCGCGAGACATGTATTTGAAGATTAATAGGTGGAATGGGTAGAGAATATACCAGTATACTAAACCGGCTATGCCGTGCGGCTCAAAAAACGCCGTCAGGATGAGCATTGTTCCGCCACCAGAGCGGGGCTGGGCTTCGAATTGCAGCCATGCCGGACCAGGCGCTTTCATCTCGAACCAAAGCCTGATCAACCGGCCGTCATCCACTGCCTCCACCCGCCATCCATCCAGCACATCCCCCGGCTGAAGCACATCCGGATCGTGCCGGCCTCGCTTCATACCCTCCCCTCCGACCAGTTGATCAAGCCAACCGCGCAATTTCCACAGCCAGTTGGCATAATACCAGCCTCGCTTTCCCCCAATCCTGGAAAAAGATGCGAATATAGCTTTTGTTTCACCCGCTGATGCTGTGCGGCGTTGCTCGATGAACATTCCCTGGGCATCCTTGCTTGTCCGACCAGGCTGAAGCTCCACTTGCGCTCCTTTCCAGAAAGTTTCAGCTTCTCCTGACCCATTGCGTGTAAGTGCTTGCTGCACTGCTGTCGCGTAGGGGATCAGTTTGATCTTGAAAACTTCCTGGGCGCTTGGGTCATGCACCAGAACCTCGCTGCGTAACCCATCGATCAATATTTGCAGGTAGGGCGTTGGCAGTGGGGTCACCACATCCGCGCCAAATGCTAAGATGGGTGTGTTCAGGAAGGGGATGGTTATAAATGATCGTTTCAGGTGCCGTGCAACTGCGTATCCGCGCATGATTTCCTCATACGTCAGCACATCCGGACCGCCAATCTCAAAAATGGTGCCGATGGAACGGGGCTCGTTTAGGCTGGTGATGAGATAGTCCAGGATGTTCTCGATTGCAATGGGCTGGCACAGGGTATGGATCCACGGTGGGGTCGGTAGGATGGGCAATCGCTCGGTGAGATAGCGGATCATCTCGAACGACATGCTGCCTGACCCGATGATGATGGGTGCGCGGAACTCGGTCACTGGCACACCCGAGGAACGCAGCACGTCCCCGGCATGCTGCCGGGAGTTCAGATGTGGGGATATTGATTTTTCACATTCCCCCAATCCCCCCAGGTAGATGATGCGCCCCACGCCGGCTTCCCGGGCTGCCGTGCCGAAGTTCCTTGCCGCAATTTCATCGCGCTCTTCAAAACCCTGCTTTCCACCTGCCATCGAGTGAATCAGGTAGTAGGCGATGTCGATTTTTCCCATGGCGGGTCTCAAACTTTCAAGATCGAGCACATCGCCCTGCTTGATTTGGATGTTTTCCCACCTCCGATCTTTGAGAATTTGGGGCTTGCGCGCCAGGCAGGTCACCTGATGCCCCTCCCTGATCAGCCGTGGGACAAGCTGCCCGCCAATGTAGCCTGTTGCACCTGTAACGAATATGTTCATATCAATATTCTCTATTCACTCCTTTTGAACTCCCAGGCATGATTTTACTATGCCTTCCTCTCTTCCGGTTTTTTCTTTTTCTAATTGCTGACTGCTAACAACTAAATCCCTCTCTCATTTCCGGTTATAATCTTCCTCACTTATTTTTGACCATCCACCCCTAAAGAGATATACGAACTATGACCCCTCCCCTCGATTTCCAATCCATTATCCTGGCACTGCAGCACTTCTGGGCTGACCATGGCTGCCTGATCTGGCAGCCCTATTACCAGCAGGTCGGCGCTGGCACGCTCAACCCCGCCACTGCCCTGCGCGTCCTGGGTCCCGAGCCGTGGAACGTGGCCTACGTCGAGCCCTCTATCCGCCCGGACGACGGACGTTACGGCGAGAACCCCAACCGCATGCAGATGCACTACCAGTTCCAGGTCATCCTCAAACCAGATCCTGGTAATGCCCAGGAGCTTTACATCGCTTCTCTGGCAGCCCTTGGCATTGATCCTGCTCCTGCATGACCTGCGCTTCGTGGAGGACAACTGGGAATCACCTGCCCTGGGTGCCTGGGGCTTGGGTTGGGAGGTTTGGCTGGACGGGCAGGAGATCACTCAATTCACCTATTTCCAGCAAGCGGGTGGGACACTTTGTGACCCCGTTTCCGTGGAGATCACCTATGGGCTTGACCGCATCGCCATCTCCCTCCAGGGTGTTAACGGCTTCACCGGCATCCGTTGGAATGACAAACTCACCAGTGGCGATATTAACCTGCAGGCAGAACAGGAGCAGTGCACCTATTACTTCGAGCTGGCGGATGTGGAACGCCTGAAGAAAATGTATGAGCTTGTATGAACTGGAAGCTAAAGCTTGCCTGGATAGCAAGCTGGTTCTGCCGGCTCACGATTACGTCCTCAAGTGTTCGCATACGTTCAACGTGTTGGATTCGCGCGGTGCCATCGGCATTACCGAGCGCCAGGCATATTTTGGCCGCATGCGCGACCTTTCCCGCCGTGTGGCAGAGACCTATATTGCCCAACGCCAGGGGCTTGAGTTCCCATGGCTGGATGAGTCTGCTGAGCAAAGTGCAAAGGTTTCCGCATCCATAACCAAAGGTCACTTCATCAGCAACTTCACCCACCGACCTGCTGTTTGAGATTGGCACCGAAGAACTCCCGGCCGGTGACCTCGACTCAGCGCTCGAGCAGATTAGGGCACGCCTTCCTGCACTGTTTGCCGACTTGCGCCTGGCCCATGGAGAGATGCGTGTCATGGGAACTCCCCGCCGGCTGGTGGCATATGTTCGTGAAGTGGCTGCCCGCCAGACCGACCTGGAGCAGCTAATAAAAGGTCCCCCTGCTGACCGTGCTTTTGATTCATTCGGCGAACCCACCAAGGCTGCCGAAGGTTTTGCTCGCAGCAAGGGCATCAGCGTGCATGACCTGCAGGTTGTGGACATGGATGGTGGTAGCTATGTCGCCGCTTCCATTCACCAGGTAGGTCGTCCGGCTAACGAGGTCTTAGCCGAAGCCCTCTCTGGGCTGATCTCAAGCCTGCGGTTTGACAAATCCATGCGCTGGAATCGCTCCAATGTCTATTTTTCGCGACCCATCCGTTGGATATTGGCGCTATTGGGTGGGCAGGTCATCCCGCTTGAATATGCTGGTGTACATTCAGGAAATACCACCCGTGGTTTGCGTACACACCAACCCGCTGAATTTGCGGTCAATAATTCAACCGAATACTTCAATTCCCTGGAAGGCCAGGGCATTATCCTTGAAAAAGAGCAGCGGCTCAACCTCATCAGATACCAATTAAGCACCATTGTAGATGGCATGAACGCACGCTATATCCCGGATCAGGCACTCCTTTCCGAAGTCGCCAATATCGTTGAAGCTCCCACCTGCCTGTTGGGTTCCTTCGACCCAGCCTACCTGAACTTACCGCGTGAAGTGCTGATTTCCGTGATGAAAAAGCACCAGCGCTATTTCCCAGTATTTAAACCACTCCATCAAAATACTGAGCCTACCTCCAACGGAGATTTGGATGCATCACATCGGGAAGAAAATGAGCTGATGCCCTATTTCATCACCGTTGCCAACAAGCCTTCCCAGGGTTCCAAGCCTTTCAGAGAAGGCGATCTCATCCTCGATGGAAACCAGCACGTAATCCGCGCCCGTTTCGCGGATGCTGATTTCTTCGTTCGTGACGACCGCAAGTATAAATTGGCAGATTTTCTTCCCCGCTTGGGAACTCTTGTCTTTCAAACCAGGCTTGGTTCTATGCTGGATAAAAGCCACCGCATCACCGCATTGGTTGACGTGCTTACTCCCTTGCTTGGCCTGAGCCAGCCGGAAAAAGAGACCGCCCATCGCGCCGCTGAATTATGTAAAGCAGACCTGGCAACCAAGATGGTGATTGATATGACTTCCCTGCAGGGTATCCTGGGGCGTTACTATGCCATCGCCTCCGGAGAAAGCCAATCCGTCGGAGATGCAATCTTCGAGCATTATTTGCCACGTTTTGCCGGCGATATCCTTCCAAAAACCCGCCCGGGTTTGGTTGTCGGCCTGGCTGACCGGCTGGATACATTGGCTGGTCTATTTACTGCTGGTATGGCTCCCTCGGGTGCCCGCGATCCATTTGCTCAGCGCCGGGCAGCCCTTGGGTTGGTGCAGGCACTCATTGCCCAGGACGTCAGCTTTGACCTTCGCCGAGGGCTTGAATCTGCTGCCGGTCTGCTTCCCATCCCGAGTGATCCTGAGAAGCTTTTAGCCTGCCAGGCTTTTATCATTGAACGTTTGCGTAACCTGCTGCTCGAAACAGGCTACCGGTTTGATGTCGTTGATGCAGTTATCACAGCCCAGGGGTTCAATCCAGCGCTAACCAACCGATCTGTCAAGCAATTAATGCTCTGGGTCGAGCGACCCGATTGGCACTCCATCCTACCTACCTATGCCCGTTGTGTACGCATCACGCGTGATCTGGCTCAAAGATTTGAACTCGACTCAGGCTTATTTGTTGAAAAATCCGAAATGAATTTGTATTCCTCCTTGCTCCAGGCGGAAGCATCCCTACGCCTGGCACACAGATTTTCGCCTGATAATCTCCTAAATGCTTTCCTGCCCATGCTTCCAGCGGTCAACACATACTTCGATCAGGTGCTGGTCATGGCTGAAGATGCTAAACTGCGCCAGAATCGGCTGGCCTTGCTCCAGCGCATCGCTGCCCTCGCGGATGGCATTGCTGATATGTCTAAATTAGAGGGTTTCTAAACCCAAATACGGAGTGTCTTTGCTGATTTATTAGGAGGATTAGATGACTCAGCTCACCACTAAAATCACTTCTGCAACTGTTTATCCTGACCGTGCTTTTCTTACCCGGCGTGGCACGCTCTCTTTGGAAACCGGCACACATTCCCCGGCAATAACGGAGCTACCCCGATACCTCAACCCTGATTCTTTCTGCGCCTCTGCCCATGGGACGGCTCGTGCCTGTCTCTTAGAAGCCCAGGTAAACCGCACATTTTTCGTCAGCCAGCCTCGCCTGCCTTGATCAACCTTCCCACCAGTCCTGACCCGAGCAAAGCCAGCCCGTCGGTGGTCATATAGTGGCTGGCAGCTGCATCGAACAGCACTGAGGCACGCGCTGGGAATTCCTCATCTCCCGGATACAGGATTGTCGCCAGGCGAATGCGCGGCAGCGGGAGAAAGGCATATGCCATGCCAGGCAATCCGGTTAAGTGTATCCCGCCCAGCGATTGGGCTGCCATCGTGTATCTTTCGGTCTGCTCGCCATACACACGCGCCAGGCGGTCACCGCTGTACCCCTGGAACGCCTGGCTGTAAAAATTACCCCCCGGTAGCTCACGGTACCCAATCCAGTGGTCTGCCATCGGGGATCCATCGGCTTCACGCAGGTAATACAAGAGCATGCCTGTATCGTAGACGGAGCATTCGCATCCATCAGAGAGCTTGCGAGCTTTCAAGTCTGCGCACGAAATTTCGATCTGCTGCCCCCAGTAGATCAGCTGAATTTTCTGGTCAACCAGTGTTCCCCCACAGTTCACCGCCAGCCTGCCAGGCTGTTTGGCCAGCACCTCAGTGCGCAGCAAATCCAGCTGCTTCGACATGCTCTCCTGCCAGGCCTGGTGCGCCCGTTCGATTGCTTCCCCACCACTCACTTTCATACCACCTGCCTGGTCGGTCAATCCTGCCATCATAAACTCCTAAGTGGATCGCTTATCCCGGTACCAGAGATGCCATCCATATAATCTTTGATCGTAGGGATGGCAGTGAGTTTTTCATAAAAGAAGTTGTTGACCAGGTTGATGACTTCAGCCCGGGCAGCCTCGGCTGCCCCGCTCAATCCCTGCTCCAGCCGCTCATGGCTCAATGCATTTCTCAATCGGAGCAGAAAACGAACAATTTCAGACTCCTGGTCCCCTTCCAGGACCTTGATCACGGCCAGGATAAGCTGGTCAGCCTGTTCGACGCAGCTGGTCTAGCGTGATCCCAGACCCTGGGCTAAACGCATCATCCATTGTCCGGATCAGCGACCAGACCTGGTACAGCATCGTGGTTGGCTCATCGAACAAGTCTCGTAAAAACGCAGCTTCCTCATAGCGACCTGTCAGGCGAAAGATGTTATACATCCGTTTGGCGACCTTGCCGTAGTTCACATCCTTGGTCAGGTACTTATTGACCTCATGCTCCAGCTGTTTGACATAATCATCCAAGGCGTCTGCTGAAACGTGCTTTGCAAGTTTTGAGAAAATTGGGATGGATTGCGCCTCCAGGTACACTTCCTGGAAGTACGGGTCGAGATATCCATCCAGTGGGGTGATCGTCCCGTCCGGTGCTTCCCAGGTTACATCCAGCATGTTGCTGGCATTGGATAAGCGCCCATGGGCGGTGTCTGCCACCACCCAATCCAGCTTGCACCAGCCTGGATCCTCTGCTACTTCTTCCCATCGGAGAATTGCTTCACTACCATCCAGGCGCTTCACCTCAATCTTCCCATTCTGGATCTCCGTTGGGTTCCACGATATTGGTGCACCAGCCCGGATGGTTTTATCTTCGCGCACACCATCCAAGGGGTAATTGCCAAACTTTACCTCCAACAGCTGGTAAGTTGGACCTTTCAATGAATTAAGTGCTTTCTCACGCATGATCCTGGCTAATACCTGGCAGGCTTCCTGGCGGGATGCTCCAATGATATTTACACGCTCAAAATAGTCACAATCACCTGGATACGTTTGTATCTTAGATTGGGCAGACGATCCTGATAGTGCCAGGGCGGTTTCGACAACCCCCGGTTCATCCTGGAATTCCACCAACCGCCCAATCTCGCGGAAGTGTGCCAGCTCGTTTGGACTGAAGTCCAGCATGACAATTTTATTTCCAAAGACACCGGTATCTCGGTCCACCGCAATATCCAGGGAGTGATTTTAAGGCTATCAATTCAGTCATCCATTGGAGTGCTTCCTCTTCATCCAGTTCAATTCCTAGCCGATGGGCAGATTCCATAATCCGTTTTAGGTCAGCATTGGGTGTGGGTTGTTCTTCTTGGGTCATTTCTGATTTTCTCCTTGGAATTTTCTGTTATTGCTTAATTCTTCAAGCATCTTTTTAAAAATATCTGCCTGGTCGAGGGCATCCTGTAAGGCATGGTGGGTCAGGTGATACTCTGGCATATATTTGGGGCTGATAAATCGCCAGGATGTCTGTGACCAGCTGACGCCTGTCATCCCCATGTAGAAAGCCTTGATGTCAATGGCTGCATGTCCGAATGGGTTGCGACCCAGGAAATGAAAAAAATAATAATTGACGAACATCCAATCAAAACCAGCATTAAAAGCCACAAATAGAGGCTGCTGGTTGGGGGCAGCTTCATTCACGATCCATTCCTCAAATTGGATCATTGCCTCCTTCGGAGATTCTCCTTCCACCATTAACCGTTCCAGTGAAAGTTTATGGATGGAAGCTGCTTCAACCGTAGCGTTGAGATTAATGGGTTTAAGCTCAACGTAAAATGTCCTTTGAGGCTCAAAAACTGTACATGCTCCAATGGAAAGCATTGAGAAATCCCCTGGAATGGGTCCAGTTGATTCAATATCGACACAGATATAAGTTTCCAACTCAGGTGGTGTATTCATTTTTCCTGATACTATATCATAAGGTTATTGTGCCGACGCACCAGCCGCAATGGGCTCATCACCATTATAATTTCTTAATTGAGGCCAATGGCGGGTGATCAAGATGACTGCCAGGATACAGCCGATCCCACCGCTGATCACTGCGATAGGCGCTCCAAATAATTGTGCCACCAATCCCGCCTCCACTTCTCCGAGCTGAGGCCCACCCTGGAAAAAGATTTGGTTGATGCTGGTCATCCGCCCACGGATATAGTCGGGAGTATTCAGTTGGCGGATCGTGTTTCGAATGATCGTGCTAACGGTATCTGCTGCACCGATGATGATCAGCGCAAACATTGCCAATAAAAAGCTTCGCATCGTGCCAAAAACAATCGTGGCAAGCCCAAATATGATAACCGATACCAGGAACACCCTTCCCTGGCGCCTGATCTCATGGATCTGCGAGATAACCAGCGCGGTTGCCATGGCTCCAATTGCCTGGGCTGAAGAGAGCCATCCATACGCCACCGCACCTACGTGGAGCACATCAACCGCAATGATCGGCATGAGCGTATTCGCCGAGGCAAAAAATGTGGCAAAAAAGTCAATGATCATGGTGGAGAGTATGAGTGGTTTACTCAGGATGAATTGCACACCCTCTACAATTGCAGAAAGGCTGACCACACCATTCCGGGTGGTAGTCGATTTCTGCTGTTCTATCGGTCCCATCAGGAACAATGCCAGGATTACCGCCATGAATGAAAAGGCATTAATGACGTATACATAAGGGAGACCTCCCGCGGCAATGATGATTCCGCTTAAGGCAGGTCCAACGATGGAACCGGTCTGCAGGGCGATTGAGTTTAATGCTGAAGGCGTTGGGCAAGTCTTTCGCGGGTACTAAGTTGGGAACCAGGGATTGGCGTGAAGGTCCATCAAATGCCAGGGCAACGGCTTGCATTGCCGTGAGCAGGTAAATTTGCCATAACTCGATCCGCCCCGACAGGCTCAACCATCCTAATGTCAGCGCAACCGCCGCCATTCCGGTCTGGGTGAAGAAGAGAATTCGCCTGCGGTTGAGCACATCTGCCACTGCTCCACCGATCAGGGAGAAGATGATGACAGGCAGGATGCGCGCCAGACCCACCGCACCGAGGGCAATGGGCTGATCGGTGAGCGTGCGGATATGCCAGAATAATGCCCATATCTGCATCTGGGAGCCAGTGATTGAGATTAACAATCCCAACCATAGTAAACGGAAGCGACGGTGATGTAAAGCAGGCGGGATATGGATCATGTCGCAAATCGTCTACTGGGATAGGCTATTCTATTGAATACCAGGTGAGGATAATTTCCGCAAACCAGTCACAGTGATGATCATGTCCCCCAATCTCGCAGGGTTAGGGAGTCGTAGTTTATACTGCTGCCGCTCCACTTGGCAATTGGTGGCATCACACGCTTGAAATGGTTGCGCCTGACCCTGTCCATCACTGCCCGGATAAGGCTTTCAGGAAAGCCTTCCTTCACACAGTCCTCAGGTTTGTAGCGCTGGTCCACCAGCAGGTATAGCAGCTGGTCGACATCTGCGTAGGTAAAGCCTAACTCGCCTTCATCTGTCTGTCCAAGCCACAGGTCGGCACTGGGTGGTTTATCGATGATCACGGACGGGATTCCAATTGCCTTTGCGAGCTGTCGAAGTTGTGTCTTATACAGGTCTCCCAGGGGATTGATTGCACATGCGGCATCACCATATAAAGTAGTATATCCAAGCAGGATTTCTGTCTTATTTCCGGTTCCTATTGCCAGCCCGGGAAATACCGCTGATTGATCGTATAAAACGATCATGCGCATGCGTGCCATGATGTTGCCCCGCCTTATCCGGTTCATGCCAGGGAATTGTTGGATGAGAGCATCCGCCATTTCTGTGATGGGAATGGTGAGCGATTGCACCCCAAGCGCCTCAATCACCATTTGGGCATGCGCCAACGACTCTGGCACAGAGGACTTATAAGGCAGGCGCAGTGCAAGTACATTCTCTGCACCCAGCGCCTCGGCGGTAAGATAGCATGAGATTGAAGAGTCTAGACCTCCTGATAGATTAACTACAGCCTTTGAGAAACCAGCCTTGTTAATCTCAGCCCGGATGAAATCAGTCAGGAACTGGCGGACGGATTCAGGATTAATCGTTAGATCAATTTTATTGTGTTCCATTGATAAACATCCTTTCGACAACCGTTCTGTATTATACATCTTCAATCTTCACTTCTATCCTGCTTGTTGTTTACATCGGTTGTATACATCATTTTCATCATACCCATAACTAAATGTGTATGCCCAACATGGTATTTAATGAGCTGGGATGCAGGGTTCTAATTGTAGATTGAGCTCCTTTACTCCTCCTGTATTTTTTCCTTTTCCCTGGATTTCCATCGCAGAATTACTATGGCTAACAAGATCAGGGAGATTATCATAAATAGGACCGCCCCCCAGGCATCAATGCGCAAGCCCTTCCAGACAGGCATGGGGTCAGCCCGCAGCAAGGAGAGGCAGAGGATCACCGCAGAAAGCCCAAACAAGCCGATAGCAGAAATTAAACCGGGGATGGATATACGTTTGCCAACCCAATCCAGCAACCAGATGATCGCCAGCGTAAATACCGCACCCATCAGCTGGACCGGTACACGGTTCGCTATCACTCCCCATTCATCGCGCCCAGGTAGTGCCCACCAGCTGCCAGATACCATGCCATATCCGCAACGATCGATCCAGCACCCCAACCAGGCAGTGATTGCCAGGCTGCCCGCTAATGGCAAAAGTGCATCTGCAAGCTTACCGGCGGACATGTCCCACCACACAGCCAGGATCAGAATCGTAATCAGTCCACCCGCCAGTGCACCAATACCGGATAAACCGCCCAACCATACCTGGGCAATCTCACCGGGGTGGGATTGGTAATAACTAAAATTAACCATCACCGCCAGAGCCCGGCTGCCAACCAGTGCACCAAATAACGTCCATAACCCTGCATCCAGGTAGCGGGACGCTTCTTTTTTAGGCGCCTGCCAAACGGTCAACAGTAAGCCAAATAGAGCACCCACCCCGAGCAACATTGAAAATGGCTGCATGTCTATATCATACCAAATCCTGAGATTCTCTTAGGAGAGGCTGGAATTTTTCATGCATAATGGTATAAAGAGGCGAAAACCAATCTGATGTATAATCAAATCGCCCCTGGAGGATAATTTTATGGAAATTTTAATTAATCCGAATATTGCTTATTTGCTCATTGTGGTCGGAATTGTCCTGGTGATCATGGCGCTTTTTGCCCCTGGTACTGGAATTATCGAGCTGGCTGCCTTTTTTATCTTGTTATTGGCATTTTGGGAGATCAGCCAACTGCCAATCAATCTGTGGGCATTAGCACTGCTCGTGCTGGGTGTCATTCCATTCATCCTGGCAGTGCGTAAGTCGCACAAGTTGAGATACCTGGTGATCGCCCTTGTCGCGTTTATCATCGGTTCAATCTTCCTATTTAAGGGTGATTACTGGTGGCAGCCTGGGGTAAATCCCATCTTGGCTATTGTTACCTCAATTCTTGCGAGTGGCTTTCTCTGGATTGCCACAACAAAGGTCCTTGAATCTGAAAAAATGCGACCGAAACATGATCTTGCAAGGCTCATCGGTGATATCGGTGAAGCCAAGACTGATATTTTCGATGAAGGATCTGTACAGCTTGAATCTGAGCTGTGGAGCGCCCGAAGCTCAACACCCATCCCCATGGGAAGTAAAGTTCGGGTGGTCAAACGTGATGGTTTTATACTGGAGGTGGAACCTGCCACACCGAATAATACATAATCCATCGTCATATTGTTTATCATCCATTCAACCCAATCTCTAAGGAGGTAAATTATGAGTTCGGAATTAATCATTGTCTTATGCCTGGTTGGAGGGGCAATTCTCCTGGCGATCATCCTTCTTGCCAGCGCCATTAAGATTATGCCGGAATACACGCGTCTGGTCGTCTTTCGCCTGGGACGCTGTGTTGGTGCAAAAGGCCCGGGTATAGTCATCCTGATCCCCATCGTTGACCGGGGCATCACCGTGGATCTACGTGAGCAGGTACGTGAGGTCCCACACCAGACCTCGATCACCAAGGATAACGCACCCATCAGCATCGATTTCCTGTGGTATTTCAAAGTTTTAAATCCCATGGATAGTGTTTTGCAGGTGGGGAGCTTTGAAGCAGCTGCTTTAGGTATGTCAACCACCACGCTTCGTGCTGTCATCGGTGGGATCATGTTGGATGAGGTGCTGTCGGAGCGGGAGCATATCAACAATATGCTGCGCACCCGTTTGGATGAAGTGACCGAGCGTTGGGGTGTCAAGGTAACCAACGTTGAGATCCGCGAGATCATCCCGCCACGCGACGTGCAGGATGCGATGAACCGCCAGATGTCTGCCGAGCGTATCCGCCGTGCCGTGGTGACCGAATCAACCGGTACGCCGCGAAGCGGCTATCAATGTGGCGGATGGCGAGAAGCAAAGTGCCATCCTGCGGGCAGAAGGTGATAAGCAGGGCAATATCCTGCGCGCTGAAGGTGAACGCCAGGCGCAGATCCTGCGTGCCGAAGGATTCTCAATCGCCCTGGACCAGATATTCAGCATTGCCAAGACGGTGGACCAAAAGACGATGACCTTGCAGTACTTTGAAGCGCTTAAGTCTATTGGCGCTGGCGCTTCCACCAAGTACATCTTCCCGTTGGAATTCACCAGTATGCTGACGAATTTTATGAAAGGCGAACAGAAGTAACCTGCCATACCCTATCCATCGCAATACGGAGTGTGCTTCATTGCATTCCGTATTGCGACTTTATTAAACAACCTGATCATTTTTAGTGTTGATGAATGAACACCACCCTCACCGCCCAACCAAACGCATCGGCAATCATTGAACCGGCTTCACTGCGTGACCTCAACACCCTGCGTAATATTGAGCGAGTGTGCTTCCCGAAGGATGCCTGGCCACTTCTGGACCTGATCAGCGTGCTCACTTTCCCAGGTGTAGTGCGTTTAAAAGCGCAGTGTGATAAGCAAATGGTGGGATTTATCGCCGCAGACATACGTAGGACGGAAGGCATCGCCTGGATTGCCACGATTGCCGTGCTGCCTGAATACCAAGGCCAGGGTATTGGATCGGCTTTGTTGCAGGCCTGCGAAGTACTCATATCGTTGAACCGCATCAGGTTATGCGTCCGGCCGACCAACGACGTGGCAATCCGGTTGTATGAGCGCTACGGGTACGCCAGGGTGGGCGAATGGACCAAGTATTATCAAGATGGGGAATCAGCCCTGGTGATGGAGAAGCTGCGGTAGGTGCGTAGCGATGCTCCTCCCGAGTGAGCCCGTGTGGTTCCACCCAGGTGGCGGATCGATGCTCTGCTTGAGTAAGCGACGTAGGGGCGGAGCGATGCTACGCCTGTTTTTTTGTGTCATTGTTTGTACCTGAGTTCATCCGGTTATTTCTTCTTTCATGTATCTGCGTTCCAGTCTGTTTATCTCCCCGATTATTGGGCTATAATTAGCCCATGCCCGCTCCTGAACTCAACCAACCCATCACCACACCAGGTGGGCTAAAACGGTTGGCCAATATTCTCACAGATCAGCCAATCCTGGCAGTGGACACCGAATCCAATAGCCTGTTTGCGTACCAGGAGCAGGTGTGCCTGATCCAATTCTCCACCTCTGATGCCGATTACCTGCTGGATCCACTGGAACTCGGTGACCTTTCAGCACTCGCCCCAATTTTCGCCAGCCCACACATCCAAAAGGTCTTCCATGCCGCAGAATATGACCTGCTGTGCCTGAAACGCGATTTCGGGTTCAGCTTCAGCAACTTGTTCGATACCATGCTGGCAGCCCGCATTGTGGGTCGCAAGGAAGTCGGCTTGGGATCGATCCTTGAAGCCGAGTTCAATCTTCAGGTGGATAAGCGCCACCAGCGTGCCAATTGGGGACAGCGACCCTTGCCTGGATTCCTGTTGGATTATGCCCGCCAGGATACGCATTACCTGATCCCCCTGCAGGCGATACTGCAAAAATCAGCTCGAGGAGAAGGGATTACTGCCACTTGCGCAGGAGGATTTCCAGCGCCTGTGCCAGGTGGAAGCCAACCATGAGAATGGAAAGATGCGATTGCTGGCGGGTCAATGGCGTCCACAAGCTTTCGCCACAGCAGGCGGCGGTGCTGCAGGAATTGTGCAACTACCGGGATGAGGTTGCCCGCCAGCGTAACCGCCCGCTGTTCAAGGTGATCAGCGATAATACCCTGCATGCCATCGCCAGCAGCCTCCCATCCAGCCTGGATGAGCTCAATAACACTGCCCGGTATGACCAAACACCAGATGGACCGGCATGGGAAAGCGCTGCTGGAGGCGGTCCAGCGCGGGCTTGCAGGCTGAGCCGATCCATCCACCCCGTAATGTCGCGCCCGGAAAAGCAATTTTTGGCGCGCGTGGAAGCATTGAAGCAATGGCGCAAGCAGAAAGCACATGAGCTGGAGGTCGAATCAGATATCATCCTGCCGCGCGACCTACTGCACCTGCTGGCAGTCAAAAATCCGCAGGAGAAAGATACGTCTGTCGGAGTGCCTAGCAGAAGTCCCCTGGCGGCGTGAGCGCTATGGGGAGGAGATCCTGGGCGTGCTGAAAAAAACCGCTGCACGGCATTAATCCCCCTTTCACTTACATTCAAGGCCTGGTAGGGTTATACAACCTGCCAGGTCTGTTTTTTTTGTGGATTGGTTTCCCTCTTCCTTGAGGAGAGGGGCTCGGGGTGAGGGGTGTCGTGTGGTTTCGAAGAACGTGCGTCCTACCCTCCCAAAAAATTCCATATCATTGCGATTTATATTCATGCGCGGCGGTGATCATTGCGTCAATCATGCGCGGGTCCGTCTCCAGTGGAAATGGGCTGCCTGTGCTGACGATAAATCCGCGCGCCTGCCTGCCAATCTCCGCCTGCCGCTCCACCTCAGCCAGCATCTCTTCAGGCGTGGCGTGGATGCCAAAGCGCACCGCGTCGATGTTGCCAAAGACAGCCTTGCGACCCGCTACCCGTTCGACCACCTCATCGATATCGATTCGAAATTTCTTTTTACTTTCCTCCACCGCCACGGCCGCAACCTCGTACTGGACCATGCGCTCCAGGCGTGGGATCACATCGCCGCATACGTAGTGGATCGGCAACAACCCCAATGCGCGCATGTGCCGAAAATACGGTTGGTTGTAGGCAAATACAAACTTCTCGTAACTTTGCGGTGAGATCGCGTCTGCCCCTGAAAACACCTCCTCCACGTAAACACCATGGATGCCTGTAGCCGCCCACGCCTCCATCACTTGCTTGGATTGCATCAACCTGCGCTCCAGCATGGTTTGAAATAGCTCAGGATTTTGGCGCTGGATGACCATCAATCCCCTGAAGCCGAGGAAATCATACATGTCTGAATACGGTGTATCGAGGATGGTGGAGATGAAATACCGGTCTCCATATTCTGCCACCACCTGGCGCGGCAGATCAAATTCGCCACTCTCCAGCAGCTCCTCTGCGCTGATGATCGGCATTTGGCTTTCAACTTATCAGTCGAGATTTGGTCGGAAATATCCCAGATATCCCGCGCAGATGGGATTGTCTCGGTCAAAACCTCATCACCGGTGGGTATGGGGATGGCGTGCATAGGGACGCATATTCCGGAAACCTTGTCCTGGTAGCAGGGGCTGCCATTCCGTAAGACGATCTCCGTGCGCTCAGCCCAGGCCTTGCTCGCCCCCGTTCCGACCTCGATCCAATCTGGTTGTTCTTTGAAGGCCTGGTAGGATTGAACCAGCGCCTGGGCTCGAAAATGGGTATCCTCGGCATGGTCTACTGGATGAGGCGCGTCGTCCCTTCATGCATCGGCGGTACTGCTCGATGTAAGCCGCGCGTTCCAGGTCAGCCAGGAACAGGGAGAGATAGCCCGGCGCAGCCGGTAATACATCCGGCTTCTCCCCTTGCAGAGCTTTGAACATTCTTTCTTTGGGCGTCATGGCGTGGTTGGGCATAGGCAGATGAATTTTAGCATAACAATACGATTGTATTTTTAGCAGGTAGGCTACCTGGTGCGCTTGGTGGGTTTCGGAAAAACCACCGCCCATTCATGGAACACATGCATGGGCGGGTCTTTGCAGGGAATGGAGGCTTATCTCCCCATCTGAGGATGATTGCCCTAGGGATAGATCACCTGTTAAGCGTTGCTTTCCAGGGCTTATCAATTATCTGGCTTTCACCTGCCCCTGGACTAATCATATTTACACCCGGGCATGTGGTTTCCATGCATCGACGCAAGACGATATTATCGACATAGGCACCCTCAGCGTAAATTATGCTGTCATCGGAAATAAAAATAATCGCCACCCACACTTGAGGCTGCCCGCGCAGGTCACCCAAATTGTAGATACTGCTCAGGTCGAGGGTGCGATCAATCCAACCTCCCGAGTTACCATAATGGAAATTACCGTTAAAATTCGTCCCATCAATGGAGGCTACATAGGCAATTCCATCATCATAAGTATTTTCTGAGTTAATCCAAAGCTTAAAATCCAAACTTGCAGCCGTCGCATTCACAAGACTGAAAGGCCCATATACCATCCAGGAATCGGCGTCATTAGGATAGGTACTGCCACAGCTCAGTGGATTTCCGTTTGCACCACCACCAACTCCCCATCCACTGTTTGTACCCGCATAAGCTCGACAGTTACGCGCCGCCCAATAATATTCACCATAGCTGGTACCATCATTATCGAAGACATCCCAGGGACCGGGAAAGTCACCCTCGAAGGTGGTATTTACCAGTGTTTCCCAACCTAAGGGGACGTGATCGTGATGGTGAAGGCTTTTTCAAAGAACAGGCTGCTCTGATCGGTCGTGCGAACGCGGATGGAGTAGCTATCTTGGGTCTCATAATCAAAGACTGCCGAGGAACGAAGCTGGTTCCCCAAAATGTTAAAGGAATCATTATCCGAGCTACCTGTACCGCTGACAAGGCTGTAGGTAAAAGTATCTCCAACATTTGGGTCAATGGTGGAGAGCGTGCCGACCACTGTGTGGATCGGCTGGTTCTCCTGAATACTGCTGTTGGAAAGCAGGATATCAGTCGGGCTCTGGTTACCTGAGGCTGTGATCGTGATGGTGAAGGCTTTCTCATAGTATAGGTCACCCTGATCGGTCGTGCGAATGCGGACCGAGTAGCTATTTTTGGTCTCATAATCAAAGATTGCCGAGGAACGAAGCTGGTTCCCTGAAATATTGAAGGATGCATTGTCCGTGTCGCCTGCACCGCTTACCAGGCTGTAGGTAAATGTGTCACTAGCATTTGGATCGACCGTGGAGAGCGTGCCGACTACTGTGTTGATCGGCTGGTTCTCCTGAATACTGCTGTTGGAAAGCAGGATGTTGGTTGGGTTCTGATTTTGACCGCCTCGAACTTTTACTAATATTGACAGGACTAATCGGCCTAAATTAGGTTGGGGGGCTGATTTGAGATGTACAACACTGACGGATAAAAGCTTCCTGTCAGCGTAACTTGTACCCCACGTCATGGTAGGGTTTGGAACTGGATCGTTGTCCCAGGTATCACGGATATAGATCGTATCTCCATCATATCCAAAGCCAACGATTGAATGACCGGCAAGATTAAGCAGGACGGGATGCCCTGCATCAATTTCAGCCTTAAAATTGGCCAGTGTAAATCCCCCAGAATTATTATCCGTTTTCTGGTTATAGCAATCACTTACTGAATAGCCTCTGGCTTCATAAAAAAGCTTTCTGCCATAGGTTCCATCGACTTCAGCTACGTCTTGGGCTTCCATATCGCTGCAGGTAAATTTTGCGCTGCTGGTTAGCCAGTTATACCATCTTGTGGCCCCATCTGGATTGTTATAAGGTGCTGCTGATCTGCTGGTTTTCATATAGTCACCTATAGCGGTTCCCCAGGTGTGCTGAACCCAACCATGGGTGATATATGGATCATTCGTCGTGCTGTTATATTTTACCCAGTAGTCATCGATCGATCCGCGAGTTGTCAAACCGTCCACCCCTTGATGAGAAGCGATCAATGGGTTGTTCGGATAAGTCTCGTACGTATCGGACCAGGTTGGCCAGGAAGTGTCGGTGAGGGGCATGACACCGCCATTCGTGGGACCTGTATACATATTCGGATATCCTCCGCGGTCATAATACGCAGCAATCATTGCCCCCGAAACAGCCGAGCAGCCAAAGACCCAGCTGTAGGATGGAAAATTATCCAAAATTGTTGCACCGACTGTAGGCATCCTGGATGCAGCACGTTCAGCTTCATATCTCAGGGAAGGGGTCAGGTGGTCCATTAATTATGTATCCTTCTAGCTCTGTTCCATCCGGGAGTGTTTTATGCTCGATCGAGAAATATGGACTGAACACTTCGATGACTGGAGTCTCGGTCGAATCAGGCTCCGGGGCAGTTGCATCCATGGAGATACCCTGGGCATATGCGTTACTCCACAAATCACCCGCCATAGTGAATATAAATATTGTTACCATTAATAGGGTCAATAAAGTCCTATACTTTTTTACAGCACTTGCCTTCATCAGCTCTCTCCTCGTTATCATGTTAAAATTAGATTTAAGAAAGTAGCCCCTGTAAACATGAAGCCCAAGACCAGGTATATACGAACAAAAAATCAGTCTTGTTTACACACATGATTATAGCAATAATCGTACAGTATTGTGTATTTTGGGGACCTTTTCATAATAATTTACGTCGTAATAATAAACAGGTTAGTGCGGAGACGAGCATATGTCCAAATTCACCCCATCTTTTATCTTATTGATAACAGTTTACCTCTTGCTAACTGCCTGTGTCAGTAGCGATTCCAGCACCGGGGGAAAGACTGTGGTAATCACTCCAGCCATCAAGGGAAATTCAGCAAACCTGAATGTTGGGGACACATTAGAAATTCAAATACCGACCATCCCAACGGAGGGGTTTGAATGGGTGGCGCAGGATCTCGACACGAATATTCTGGTCCAAGAAGGCAGTGCTGCCTACACCGAGGATTCCAGCCCAAATTCAGCTGGAGGGATCGTGACGCTTATATTCAATGCGGTCGGCGCAGGCCAAACCAACCTCAACCTGTTATATGTCAACCCAACCTCTTCTTTGTCTTCGGATTCATTCGGGATGCTTGTTGAGGTGAAGTAAGTTTTCGCAAAAGCATTCCTTTACAAGGTTGACTGCCGAGGCAGGGCGAAACAGTTTCCCCCTTTTAAGCCCGGTGAGCATATATTCTCACCGTGATCCAGCTCCTGCAGCCTGGTGAGATGGTGGTCGTGAGTAGACTGGCTAATCCCGGGTAAGTCGACCAAATCCTGCTAGAGAAGTGCGGAGTCATCCCTCCCACGAAAAGTCAGTGTAGTGGATCGAATATCTCTCTTCACCACTAGATAATAATCCATGTTTCCTTATTAAATCAAGCGTAGAGGTGTGAATGCATTTTTTGTCTGGTGAACCTGGACTATAATACAAATGTAGTCTCAACGAGGAGGATAACATGCGGATCACATTTGACGGTGCTGCTCAAACAGTCACGGGTTCTCAGTATTTGTTAAATATCAATGGCCATAGCCTGTTATTGGAATGTGGATTTTTCCAGGGCCGGCGCCAGGAGAGCTACGCACGCAACAACAACTTTCCGTTCGAGCCGGGCAAGGTGGATGCAGTCATCCTCTCGCATGCCCACATCGATCACAGCGGCAACCTGCCCAATTTAATCAAGCAGGGCTACAGCGGGCCGATCTACACCACACCCGCCACCGCCCACCTGGCAGAGATCATGCTGATGGATTCAGGCCATATCCAGGAGGAGGATGCCGGGTTTGTCAGCCGACGCAACCTCAAGCGGGGCGAACCTCCCGCCCAACCGCTCTACACCCAGGAGCAGGCTGCGCTGGTGAAGCAATATTTCCAGCCGGTGAACTATGACCAACCCTTCGAGCCGGTGCCGGGGGTTGAGGCAAGGCTGGTGGATGCGGGGCACATCCTCGGTTCAGCCGCCGTGGTGCTGGATATCGAAGAGCATGGTCACAAAGTTCGGCTTTGGTTCAGTGGGGATATCGGGCGGCGTAAATTACCCCTCATCCGCGACCCGATCCTGCCGGATGGGAGTGGATCACCCTGGTGATGGAATGCACCTATGGGGATAAACCACACCGCGACCCCGAGCTGGCCTATGAGGAGCTGCGCCAGGTGGCCGTCATGACCTTTGAACGGCGGGGCAAGGTGATTATCCCGGCTTTTGCCGTGGGGCGTACGCAGGAGATCGTGTATGCGCTCCACCAGATGATCGAAAGCCGCCAGCTCCCCAGCGTGCCGGTATACGTTGACAGCCCATTGGCGGTCAATGCCACCGACATTTTCAAGATGCACCCTGAATGCTTCGACAAGGAAACGCAGGAATTTATCCGCACGGATAAGCATCATACGGCATTGGGCTTCGACCGCCTCACCTACACCCGCTCGGTGGATGAATCCAAGGCTTTGAACGACCGCAAGGACCCGATGATCATCATCTCAGCCTCGGGCATGGCAGAGAGCGGGCGCATCCTGCACCACCTGCGCAACAATATCGGCAACCCGAAAAATACCATCCTGATCGTATCCTGGCAGGCTCCCTACACTTTAGGCAGGCGGCTGGCTGACCGGGAGAAGCAGGTGAGGATCTTCGGTGATGAATACGAGGTGAAAGCCGAGGTGGCGACGATCGGCGGGTTATCCGCCCATGCCGGGCAGGACTTTTTGGTGGAATATGCGCTGCGGGTGAAGGGTAGGGCGAAGCAGGTGTTCTTGGTCCACGGCGAGCCTAAGCCAGCGGAATTGCTATCAGCGAAGCTCGTGGAGGCCGGGATGGAGAAACCTTTCTACCCTGAGATGGGGGAGAGCGTGGAGCTATGAACTATAATTCTTGTATTCAAAGGATGAAATCCCAAAAACGATTCACCTGGGCATCTCAAACTACAGGTAGGAGATGAAAATGGCAAAGAAAGACAAGGCAAACAATCCCAAGGAAAAACCAGACCAGGAGGCGGAGTCATCATCCAAGAAACCTGACAAGGTTCAAACGGCACCAGAAGCGGAAGTAAAGGGGACGGCGGCATCCACCTCGGCAGCGAAGAA
>CAVZSS010000009.1:0-96530 GCA_963777965.1 uncultured Chloroflexia bacterium
ACAGCTTTGGGTTTATAGATTTTTCTTCCACCGGGGTCACTCTTGGGGCTGCCTTCGGCTTATTGGATAGGTCGATAACGGTTGAACTGCCCCCCGGAGGCTTGTCCAGGGTGATTGCTTCAATAAAAGCCATCTCGATCGGCAGTGCAGGCTGCCAATTGCTGCGCGTTTCTGTCGCTGCCTGGTTAAAAGCCTGGATGACCTCAAGCAGTTCCGTGACCGAGAATGCCTGCGCATGTTGGGCTAACTGGTTGCGGCTTTCAGGGGTTGCGTCCACCTGGGAGGCATTCCCCATCGCCACCAACAACAGGCCGCGCAAGTATTCCACGATCTGCCTTGCAAACTGGCGTGGATCTGAACCAGAATCCAGGGCGCGGTGGATAATCTCCAAGCCCTGAGAGGATTGACGTTTAATCATGGCATCGATCACATCGATCACCGCCTGGCTGGTGGCTGTTCCCAATATATCCTGCGCCAATTGTAGCGTGATGTTATCGCCTGCTGAAGCCAGCTGGTCAAGCAAAGAGATGGCATCGCGCATGGAACCAGTCGCCTGGCGGGCAACCAGGCTGAGGGCATCTGCATCCACCTGGATTTTTTCCTCATCAGCCATTGCCTGTAAATTCCCGATGATTTCCTTTACCGGTATGCGCCTAAACTCATGCCGTTGGCAGCGTGAAAGCACCGTGGCGGGGATTTTGTGCACCTCTGTAGTCGCCAGGATGAATATGGCGTGTTGAGGAGGTTCCTCCAGGGTTTTAAGCAGGGCGTTGAAGGCGGCCGAGGATAGCATGTGCACTTCATCGATGATATATACTTTATAGCGCCCCTGGTTGGGTGAAAAATTGATCTTATCGCGCAGGTCGCGCACATCGTCCACGCTGGTATTGGAGGCAGCGTCGATTTCAATCAGGTCCAAAAACCGCCCCTGGTTGACTGCCTGGCAGTGTGCACATTGGTTGCATGGGCGGTTTGCCAGGTCTTTTTCAAGACAATTAACCGCCTTCGCCAGGATGCGTGCCGTGGTGGTTTTACCAGTGCCACGCGGGCCCGAAAAAAGGTAGGCATGTGCCACCCGATCTGCGCTGACTGCATTCCGTAAGGTTTGCACCACGTGCTCCTGCCCAATGACCTGGTCCCAATGGATCGGTCGCCATTTTCGGTAGAGGGATTGTGACATGTCTAGAGTGTATCAGACTGAATCGTATAGGTCAATCTATTCTCAGGGTTGAATGGTCATTCACCTATGCAACCCGAACGCCATAACCTGCCATCGCGAGACAATAATGTGTTTGCTTCAGATGGGCCCCAACTCCCCCGGCGGTATAAAGCAAGATCAGGGATATTGCTCGTTTCCCAACCATTGGCGATCGAATTGATCAGCTTCCAAGCAGCTTCGATTCCATCTGAGCGAGTGAAGAGGGAAGCATCTCCACGCAAAGCTTCAAGGACCAGCCTTTCATAGGCATCCGGTAAAAGCCCTGTGAACGAATCGCGGTAGTGAAAGTCCATATCTACTGAACGCATTTCCTGGTCGGAATCGGGCACTTTGGCTTCAAACATCAGGTGGATACCTTCATCAGGTTGGATGCAAAGGGATAAAATGTTGGGGACAAATTTGTACTCGTCCGGCAGCTGGAACATCAAGTGAGGCGGGCTTTGGAACTCAACGATAACTTGCGAGGTTTTATCCATCAGACTCTTACCTGAACGGAGGTAGAATGGCACGTCTTTCCAGCGCCAATTATCAATAAAAAGCTTGATGGCTGCATAGGTTGGCGTTTGGGAATTTGAAGAAACACCGCTCGTTTGGCGGTAACCCTCATATTGTGCCCGTACCGTATCTGTCAGGTCAATGGGACGAATGGATGACAGTAGTTTGAAGACCTCGTTTCGCACCGCATCCGCCTCAAATGACGCCGGAGGTTCTATTGCAACCAATGAAAGCAGTTGTAGTAGATGGTTCTGGAACATATCGCGTAAAACCCCCACGCTGTCATAATAATCTGCCCGGTGTTCGATATCCACCGTTTCAGCCACCGTGATCTGGATGTTATCCACGTAGCGCCGGTTCCAAATAGGTTCGAATATCGTGTTCGCGAAGCGAAAAAACAGGATGTTCTGGGCAGTTTCCTTGCCCAGGTAGTGATCGATCCGGTAAACCTGGTTTTCGTCAAAAACCGAATGTAAAACATTATTCAATTCCCGGGCGGATTTCAGGTCTTTCCCGAAGGGTTTTTCAACGATGATCCTCCGCCAGCCTTCTCTTTGGTCTGCTAAACCAGCCTGACCCAGGCAGTTGACCACCGGGATATATTGCTCTGGTGCTGTAGCCAGATAATATAACCGGTTGGATGGAACCCCTTCCTGCTGTTTAAGAAACTCATCCAGGCGTTGGAAATCTTCCTTTATATCCAGGTTTCCCCGGAAGTAGACCAGCCTCGAGGAAAACTCATCCCATCGGTCTTGATTGTAACTTTCTGGGCTGAAAGTTGCCACCCCTTCTTGCAACCTCTGGCGGAAGGTCTCATCGGTGTATGGTCGGCGCGCGAAACCCACAATCTCTCTGCAGCCCTGCATACGTCCTTTGACATAGTTATTGAATAGTGCGGGCACCAGCTTCCGCCAGGTGAGGTCTCCCGAGGCCCCGAAGATTACCACCGTGGTTTGCTTATCTTGGTCAGCTATCATCTTTTTCTCCTGCCTTTGCGAGGTGAGTATACCGCAAACCTGTCATATTAGTTCGATGTGTAATTTAGTCTGATGGAAGCTTTCCTACCTGAGTTTCTCGCTCGCAACCTCGATGCGCTGGATAATCTGCGCCGCTTCATCCGTACCGGCGATATGCACTCTGCCATCCCCATCCACGTGTGTTGGGATAAGATCGTACCCGGTGTAGTCCTTTCCAGTAAAATGCAAGATTAGCATCACCCCTTGCTGGTGGGCAAGATCCCAGGTCTGGTCAAAGATAAAGTTACCCAACCCATAAAACACGTCGATCCCATCTATTTGCTCAATCGCCTGGACAACATGGGTGTGATTGCCCACCACCACATCCGCCCCGGCTTCCACTGCCACCTGGGCAAAGTGCAGCTGGTAGGAATTGGGGTCCGCTGTGTCTTCAGGTCCCCAATGTGGCATGGCAATCACTACATCCGAAAGCTGCCGGGCAGCCTCGATGGCAGCACGCAGGTTCTCATCGTTCAGTTCAGCTATCCCAGGCGAATCTTGGCCTGCGAACGCCATCGGCTCAACCATCCCCAGCGAGACGAACCCAAATCGGATGCCCTGTACCTCCACCACTACCGGCTGTATGGCCTCTTCCAGGTTCATGCCTGCCCCCACTGGCAGGATATCATTGGCACGCAAGTTATCCAATGTGTCAAAGAAAGCCTGGTTGTAGTTATTCCCACAGCTTGCCCCAGCACAGTTCTTAATATGATTGGTGGCGACACTCATCACATCAAAACCCACAGAAGAGGCCGCTTTGCACTGCGCGAATCACTCACCAGCACGTAGGTTACGATACAGCCGGTATGGGTAGACAGGTCGCTCAGGGTGGTATTCAAGTGTTCCCACCCCCAGGTCTGCGCTGGAGATCACTTCTCGCACTTCATCATAAACATAATTCGCATCCCCACGCGCATCAATCGCCGATTGCACACAACGTGCTGGCACGATCACCCCAGTGAACAGTAAGGTGATTTCAGGCTGGGGTTGTCCCGTGGGGGTCTCGGTTGGGAGAATAACCGGCATCGGGGTCTGGGTCGAGGTGCTTATAGCTGTGGGGGTCAGGCTTTCCTTTGGTGCAGTTTGTACAAAAGGGAGTACCACCAGCATCTGAGTCGGCGTGCTAGTCATTGGTATGGATGTTGGCGGTAATGCTGAGCTTGTTGCCTGGCACCCGCTCAGGATAAGCCACAAAACGAATAAAAATATAGCTGCATTTTTTAGCTGCCGGCTGTGCCTGAAGTAAACCACAATGGCTCTCATTCTCCCATCAATGATTATCCAAAGAAATTTGTATTTCCAACTTTACCATCATGTCGGGCTCATTACCAGCAGCCTTTTCAAGGGCATACATGGCTTGTTGGTTGCCGATCCTCCCCAATGCCCAGGCAGCATGCGCCCGAACGAACGGATCATGGTCTGTCATCATGACCTGGATTAGCGCAGGCACCGCTTCCTGGCTACGCAGGTTGCCGAGTGCCACAGCGACATTACGCAAATAACCTCTGTGCCTGGCACGCATGATTGGGCTTTGTCGATATTTTTGTTTAAACTCTTCTGGCAGAAAGCATAAGCTCATCCAGCAAATTGGGGGCAAGATGCTGATCAAATGCCGGGTCAGCGCTGCGGGTCGTAAACCGGTTCCAAGGGCATACCTGCTGGCATATATCACAGCCAAAGATCCAGGGTCCAATCAGTGGTCTTAGCTCATGGGGTATCAGCCCCTTCAGTTCGATCGTCAGGTACGAGATGCACCGGCGGCTATCCAGGGTGCGGTCAGGCAGGATACATCCGGTTGGACAGGCATTCATGCAGCGCGTGCATTTACCGCAGCGGTCTTGGGTAAATGGCTGGTCTGGCTCTAGTTCTATTCCAAGCAGGATTTCTGCCAGGAAAAAGTACGATCCCTCTCCAGGATTGATCAGGCAGGTGTTCTTACCGATCCACCCCAACCCTGCTCGCTGAGCCAGCTCGCGCTCCAGCAGTGGACCTGTATCGGTATACCACCGGTTTGAGACGGGGTGACCGACTTGTGATTCGATGAACGCCACCAGGTTTTGTAATCGTCCAGGCAGGATATTGTGATAATCCTTTCCCCAGGCATATGCTGCGATTTTTCCATGCAAAGGCATATTTTTCGAATCTTCCACCACCAGAGCTGGAGGTGATGGGTAGCGAATACCCAAAACCAGCACCGAGCGGCACTCAGGCAGTATCCGAGTGGGGTGTGCCCGGCACAACCTGGAGCGGGAAGAGTTCAGATAAGTCATTTCGCCCTGCCTGCCTTGTTCCAGCCAGGTCTTAAAGACACCTGCGTGCGGAAGTGGATCAGGTGTGGAAACACCTACCAGCGAAAATCCCAACTGATTCGCCTGCTCTTTGACGGATTGAGTTAGGTTCACGTTTTACTAGCTCCAGAAATAAATTGTAGCGCAAGAGTTGCTCTTGCGCTACAACCAGATCCTTGAAGCAGTAAACGCTTATGGAGTACAGGTGAGGTTGAATGATACCTGATTGGAGGTTGTGTCTACAGGAGAAGTCACGCGGAATCTCACCCAGCCTGTTCCAGAGCTGGTGAACTCCAGGGGAAAGCTGAGCGTGAATGTCCCTGGTCCAAATGTGCTGGTTTGAGCGCCCGGTAAACTAAATTGAAATCCCGGTGTATCAGAGTATGCTTCCAGGTTATAGGTCAGGGTGGCTCCCTGGTTGAGAGTGAAATTGGCGGCAAAAGTGAATAAATGCGGGCACTGGCCGAGATAAGTTCCTTCATCCACCGACATGGTCAAGCTGTTGATCGGGTTGCCCGGAACACCCGTAGATGTTGGAATGGGTGTAGCCCCTGGTGCTGTTGTTGGGGTAGCCCCGCCACTACCAACGTTGATCAAGACATAAACCGAGTCGTTGAACAGCTGCCCGGAGGCATTCTTCATCTTCCAATAGCTCTGGTATTTACCCGTAGCGGTGGGTGCTACCATGTCAACGGATACTTCCACCTGTTGCCCGGGAGACACTGATTGAAGCAATGGTACCGAGACGGTGGTGCCCATCTGGTCACCACTGACAAATACAAAAGTATAAGATGTCGTCCAGGTTGATGTTCCGCCATTCTGCAGCTTCCATGTTTTACGGAAGGTAGCCCCTGGCGAGATCACCGAACCATCCGGGATAGTAACATCGCTGACAAATACTGCCCGTTCACCGGCAGGTCCTGATGGTACTGTGGGTACTGCTGTGTTCGCAGCTGTGCTCTGTGGTGTTTGGGTCACGGTCGCCATTTGGGTCAGCATGGCAACCGCAGTCTGGGCTGCCGCCGTCTGGGTGGGGTCAATGGTTGGTGTAGGCGGAAGGGGTGTTACAGACGGTGTTGATTTAAAGATCTGTGTCAGGGTAGCTTCGGCTGCTTGTGCAGCAGCCGTATAGACCAGGTCCGGATTGGTGGTGGGTGTAGCAGTTTCCCTTGAGCCGCAGCCCATCAGGATAACGGCCATGACGCTCAAAACAAGGGTGATTAATATGGCTTTCTTTTTCATTATATCTCCTAAACGATGTGGGCACTTTTTTGAACGTGCCCCGCTATTTCAAAACGAAGCAAGAAATCAAGGGCGCTGATATTACCTGGTTTATCGAAAACAAGGGGCGGCAGGTGTGCCGGGCTAATCATACCACGGTTGCCCTGCCGCCATGATTGTGCGGCTAATTCTCAGGATGCGTGTGCCAGCTTATCTTTCGATGCGTGGAGACACCCACAAGCTGGTGTATACATCTGGCGAGCCAACAGCGATAACTACCAGCTCGAACTGAACCGTATGGCCAACCAGCGCTGAGAGGTTTACATCCAGTGATGTTATATTACCATCACATTTCTCTGTCCACTCTCCAACGGTAACCTCGGATGCCCCTTCGAGATAGCGAATTTGGAATTTCACTTCGCTGGTACCACAATTAGACTTGAGACCTATCCGTGTTCGCAAGTGGTCATTGGTCTGGATGGTATAGGCCGGGTATATCCCCATGATCATTCCATTGTTGGTATGCTGCGGGTAGGTTGCCAGCAGGCTGCTGTAGGTTTTTCCATCTTCCATCTTGACATTCGCGACATTCACCGCCACACCCGCCGAGTCTTCGGGTGGGTCTCCCCAGGAAAGGTTAGTCGACCCGTTTTTCCAGGCAGCATCCGGACCGCGTCCGATGAAGTCATATGATAATGTATACGCAGAGGTTGGAGATGGGGTTGGGGTAGGTGCTACGGATTTTATCTGCACCCAAAAGCTCTGGTCCGCGTTGTTGCCAATCCCAAATATCGCTCCACCCGCGTTGCGCAAGCGCCAATTCCCCTTATAGATGCCTGGTGTAGTCGGGGCAATCAAGGATACAGAGATATCGATTGTGCTCCCAGGGGGCACGGTGCCGTTTGTTATGGTGGCTGATGCGGGTCCGCTCATCGCGTCACCATTGTAGAAAACCAGCGCATAACCAGATGTCCAGGTGCATGAGCCGTTGTTCTTTAAACGCCAGGTCTTCACAAAAGTTGTCCCGGCACCAATTTCAGTGTTATCGGGCACAGTGACATCTGAAACGAATTGCCCCCGATCGCAAGGAATGGGAATGGGTGTGGCTGTAGGAGGTACAGGTGTATTGGTTGGGAACGGGGTGTTCGTGGGTGCCATGGGTGTGGCAGTTGGCACGATGACCATCGGCACGGTAGGGAGTGCCGTGTTTGCTCCAACAGTTGGGCTCGATATTGCGATCGGAGTCCCTGCAGCTGCCTGAGTTTGCTGTGCAATTAAGGTATGCGCAGCAGATGTGTAAATAACCTCTGGACCGACCGTGGGTTCTTCACTAGCACCAGGAAAATTGCAAGCAGTTAATAATAGTAAAATACCGAGGACAAATATTAATGGGCGTATTCTCGTCGTAAGCATATACTCCTCCTTAAAATTACTACATCTCCTTAGACGCAAACAAGCTGGATAAAGTTCCAGGTCGGCAGTCGATGATCCTTATTAATTACGATCCTTTACTGTTTAAATATACACGAATTTAAGTAAAATTGTTCACCAAGTTTTTTCGAATATCACCTGCTGAGCGCTTCCCCCTGCATGGACCAAGGTCCTGCCCGGGTAATGTGCACAGGCACAACCTGCCCGGTAAGGTCAACAGCTGATTCAACAAAAACCAGCTTATTGGTCGGTGTTCGCCCCTTCCAGCGACCTTTCACCTTTGCTTCAAAAAGCACGTCCACCCGCTCACCCTGGTAACGCGCTGCGATCTCGGATGCAATGCGTTCCTGTTGCTCCTCCAACAATCTAAAGCGCTGCATCTTCTCATCTTCCGAAACATCATCAGCATATTGCCTGTCTGCAACGGTGCCTGGTCTTGGGGAGTAGCGTGCCAGGTGGGCAACGTCCAGTCTGAGCTCTTCCAATAGGTCATAGGTCCGCTGGAACTGGGTTTCAGTCTCGCCTGGAAAACCAACGATGATATCAGTGGCGATGGAAACACCCGGCCAGCTATTATTCAAATAAGAACGTATCTTCTCAATCAAACGGAGATATTCATCAGATGTGTAGCCGCGCCGCATTTTCCCAAGCACCTCGTCATCGCCAGCCTGCACCGGCACTTCAATATGTGGCATGACCTTGGGTAGCTCAGCCACAACATCCAGTAACTCATCCGTCATCCAGCTCGGGTGTGAGGTGAGAAATCGGATTCGTTCCAGGCCATCGATATCATGAACCATTCGCAGCAGGCCAGCCAGGTTGGGTCCATCTGGCACATCTTTTCCATACCGGTCTACAATTTGCCCCAGGAAAGTCACCTCTCGCACGCCTTGAGCTACCAAGGCCTGCACTTCAGCCAGGATGGTGTTCGCTGGGCGGCTGCGTTCAATCCCACGCTGGTAGGGAATGATGCAGAACGTGCAGGCATGCGAGCAGCCTAGCACCACCGGTACATGTGCGGAAACCAGTTTTCCCTGTTCTGCAGCTGGAAGCAGCAACGCAAAATCATTATCGGACAACTCATCCATTATGTCGAAACGCTTTTGAGTATCTGCATGCTCCAGCTGCTGGCTATCTTCCTGGGTCAGGTAAGCAATCAGTGGACCTGGGTCGGAGGGTGGGGAAAACACATCCACAAAGGGAAATCGCTTTTGTAGCTTCTCGTGCCCTTTAACCCCCACCAGGCACCCCATCAGGTTGATCACCAGGTGAGGATTCTGCTCTTTGAGCGGCTTGAGGGAATATAACCGGCCGTAGGCTTTATTCTCTGCACTTTGCCGTACAATGCAGGTATTTAAAACAATTACATCAGCTTCATCCGCCTGGTGCGTAAGGGTCAATCCGATACGCTCAAGCGCTGATGCCATGCGCTGTGAATCAGCCACGTTCATCTGGCAACCTTCAGTCCAAATGTGATACTTCATGTCGTTATTATAACTGAGTGGTTTTTTATCCTTGATGAAAATACGATTAGTCTGTGTTTTATCTCTGCTCACGAATTATTAATCCAGGCTGATAAACTCAGGGGTAGAATTGCGCCTATGTCTAAAAAACCAGTCAATCGGCTTCTGACCTATAGCGTCCTGATCATTATAGGTATGGTAATCGTCTTAGTGATTATGTACCAAATTCCAACGGTGAAGTCTAGGTTAAACTGGCGGGTCGACCTTGCCGCAACCTACCTGCGCGGGATTATTTTCCCCGTCAAACCTTTCCCCACACCGGCTAAATCCGTCGACCTGCTCACGCAAGTCGCCAGCAACACCCCAACCAGCCAACCGACGCTTGTCCCCAACCAGCCAACAGCAACCTATGTCCCGACGGCAACACCGCAACCCAGCCCAACACCCATCCCGGCTGCGGTCCAGCTGCCTGCACCACTCTGGGAACTGCAAGGTGCCAACAACTGTGGCCCTGCCACCCTGGCCCTCTATCTGCGCTACTACGGCTGGGAGGGCAATCAGGATAATATTTCTGAATTGGTTAAACCAATTCCGGAAGACCGTAATGTCAACCCGGAAGAATTGGTTTACTATGTCCGCACCCATGCCGGCTGGTTAAATTCTGAGTTTCGGGTGGGGGGTGATCTTGAGCTGCTGAAAAAACTCGTTGCTGCGGGTTTTCCCGTAATGATTGAGGAAAGCTTTTATTTTGAACAACCATTCTGGCCCAATGATGACTTGTGGGCAGCCCACTACCTGCTGGTGACCGGCTATGATGACAGTACACAGACCTTTACCGGGCAGGACAGCTTCCATGGTCCCAATCAGGTCATTCCATACTCAACCCTGGATGATTATTGGCAGATATTCAACCGGGTCTACCTGTTAACCTATCTCCCCACCCAGGAAGAAACCCTTAAGGCTATTCTGGGTGACAACTGGGACCCGGATCTCAATCGCCAGCACGCCCTGGAAGTTTCACAGGCAGAGACGCAGTCAAAGCCCGAAAATCCATTCGCCTGGTTCAACCTGGGCAGCAACCTGGTGTATTTTGAGCGTAATGGTGAAGCTGCCAGTGCTTACGACACTGCCCGCAATCTGGGATTACCCCAACGCATGCTGCGCTACCAGTTTGGGCCGTTCTTTGCTTATTTCCACGCTATTATGACCAACGAGTTACTGGCAGTGACAGAATATGCTCTGCAGCGCACCCCCAACTCTGAAGAGGCTTTATTATGGCATGGTTGGGCTTTATACCGCCAGGGAAAGAAGCTTGAAGCAATAACAGATTGGCAGAAAGCTCTGGAATACCGCCCGGGTTATCAGGACGCCCAATACGCCATCGATTTTGTTACATCCAATCCATAAACCCGTTTCTTACCCATCTTCCCATGTAATAAGCTGCTTATACATATACTTGATATTTGCCTGGTGCAGGCGCTCGTATTTCTGTTCGGCAAAACGCGGGTATGCTGGGTCAGCTGCGGTTTCATCAGGGGTGTGCCCCTGGTGGAGATGCTCAGCAGTCAAATCCCACGTTTCCTGCAAGTATTGTCGCAACGCCACGATCTCCGCTTTCCCGCACATCACCCCATGACCGGGAACGATTGCCCTGGCATCGAATTCCATTAGCCGATTTAGCATTTGGATCCAAACCGGGATATCGGCATCGAAGATGTATGGGTAGCGACCTTGAAAGATCAGGTCGGAAGCAAAAAGTACCCTGCCCTCAGGCAGCCACACCACACTAAGATCGGGGGTGTGACCACCCAGGTGAATGACCTCAAATTTCAATCCCCCTAACTCCCCTTCATAGCGTTCTTCAAAAACGTCGCCTGGCAGGGTGATGAGTAATTCCTTCACCGTCCGGCGAAAATCATCAGCTTTTTTTGGGTCTGTTTTATCTAGATCGGCAAGATAGGATTGGAATGTTTCCGGGCTCCATTCATTTTTAATTGCGGATTGCATCTGTATAAGGCAGGCGCGATGCGCCATGATTGGGCAGGTGAAGACCTGGTTGCCCCAGGTGTGGTCACTGTGAAAGTGGGTGTTGATCACCAGACGCACCTCTTCCAGGCCTGCGTCCACTGCCTCAAGCAAACCCAGGATTTCGCTTGCAGAGGAAGTAGTATCAACCATGATCATGCCTTCCCGGGTGTGGATCAAGCCAGCATTCACACCCTCAACCGGTCGGATGAATGCCGTGGCAATCAAATCGATCCTGATAACCTCCATGAATTCTCCTTCAAGCAAATAGACGATAACCAGCTCCGCACCAAATTACGCTGTCAAGCTGTACTGCCAGGGCACCTTCTGCCAGCATTGCAGCTGCCTGCTTCTGTGTGTACACACCACCGGCACCTATGACCGGAATGCTCATCTGAGACAGCTCATGCACCACCCTCAGGGCAAGCGGTAGAATTGCCGGGCCATATAGCCTGCCCTGGGTTGGTTCTCCGCTCCCTGTGGGGTATATTCCACGCGGTGGTGCCATGCTGATGGCAGCCGCCCCTGAGTTTACGGCTTCCGGAGCCAGCTCAACGGCACGCTCCATCGGCAGGCGTATGATCACCGGGTATTCCACACAAGCTGCCTGGGTGAGTGCTTTCACCGTCTCGATATTCGCCTCACTGTCCACTCCCACCTCCAAGCCAGACACACCCTCCACGGTCTCCAATTGTCGTGTCATCATCGCCAGCTCTTCCGCTTTTCCCGCCAAGAGGTGGACGATCACTGGGATTGGGGAGTGCCGCCATTGCTTTGCATTTTGGCGTACCACCTGGGTGATACCCGGGTTCGGGTAACCAGTGTGCAGGAGAAAACCTCCCGGGAATTCAATAAAACGCCTCCCACGCGCAGGTGTTCGTGGTGTCCGGCTGACCGGGTTGGTGATAAATGCCCCCAACCTGGACCAGTCCACCGGGCTATGCAGATCGGGGGAGAAACCCAAGCTGCCTGCGGCATTCATGAGGGGAGGGTCGATGGTCAGATCATGCTTGGACATTCTTCACCATTTAAGTTGATGGAGGTCAAACACTGGTCCATCCTCACAGGCTAATTTCCAGCCTCTCCGGGCAGGCACGGCACATGCTCCACATCCTGCCAGCCCTGCGCAAGGCATGGATGTCGTTACCAATACCTGTGCGGGGCAGGTTAGCCTGATTCCTTCTAAGAGACCGAGCATATTTCTCAATCCTGCTAACTCCTGCAGCGGTAGGTCAACTGCCAAAAAATCCGGCCAATCCAGTGCCTCCAGCAGGGATGCCAGCGGGTAAGCCTCCAGCAATGTTGGCATTCTTGGGAGTGGCAAATCTGTGAACAAGGTCACGCCAGCACGGGATTGTCCAATTTGCCCAATCAGCGGTATCAGGCGCGAGACTGTTTCACCCAACGCTACCAATCCCAGTCGATGAACCTCCCGAGGCAGCTCGAATCCATGCCCGAGCGGCCCAATCAGGTCCAGGTTCATCCCCGGTCTCCATAAATTCGGGATGGTAGGAGCGGACCAAAACCCTTGTGCCGACTTTTCTGCAAGGAATAATGGAACTCCAAGCACTTCTTCTGGGTCATCCGGATTAGAGGCGTGCAAATACTGCCCTGCCTGTGGGATTGCTTCCTGCGGGCAGGTTATCAATGCTTCCTTTCGTCCGCCAGCCTCAAGGCGGATTTCCATGACCCGACCACTGTAATGCCCCATATCCGCATGGTAACACATTTTATCGGATTCCCCTGCCAATCCTCAGATAATCATAGGGGTGTCCACAACAATCAAGGTAAGCTTATCATGGATGACTAGGATAACCCGTGGAATGGTGAATATTGAAATCGGGTTATAATCACATTAGAACAAACAAGGAGCAAAAAAATGAACGTTGCTAGTATTATTAAAATGTTAGCTGCAGTTGCCTGGATAGCTTTTTTTGGCTTGATCTTTATCGTTGTATTGCGGGCTTCGCGTAACAAAAACCTCAAGGGTGCAATCACGATCTTGGTGGTCGCCCTATGTGCTGCCATTGTCTTGTCCATTGTCAGTGCTGGTTTGGTATTCATAAAGCCTGAGCAGCGTGGGGTGGTTATCTCAGCCCTTCAGCCAGGCGGTATTCGTCCTGAGCCATTACAGCCTGGTCTGCGCTGGATCATCCCGTTTTTCGAAAGTGTTGTTACCTACCCAATCCGGCGCCAGACTTATACCATGTCGATCGCCCCTAATGAGGGCGAGCTCCAGGGGGATGATTTCGATCACTGCCCGTACCTCCGATGGGCAGGAGATCTTCGTGGATGCCTCTGCAATCTATGCCCTCGACCCCAACAAAGTGGTACAGGTGCATATCGACTGGCAGGACCGCTATGCTGATGAGCTGGTGCGTCCCCTGGCGCGCGGCATCATTCGTGATGTGGTCTCGCAGTACCAGGTTGAACAGGTGGTCACCAGCAAGCGGGTTGAGATGATTAATCAAATTTCAGAGGATATGAACCAAAGATTGGAAGAAAATGGTTTGAAATTGGTTGAATTCATCCTACGTAATATCACCTTCTCACCTGAATACGCTGCCTCGGTGGAGCAAAAGCAGGTGGCTGAACAGCTGGCGCAACAAGCTAAATTTGTGGTTGAGCAGCGCCGGCAGGAAGCCGAACAAGCCCGCCAGGTTGCTGAAGGCCAGGCTGACGCGGTGGTGATCAATGCCCAGGGATCTGCAGATGCGCGCCTCATCCAGGCAGATGCCGAAGCCAAGGCATTGCAGTTGATCGCAGCTGCCCTGGAAAAGAATGAAAATATGCTACTCTATCAGTACATCAACCGGCTCGCTCCGGGCATCCAGGTGATGTTGGTACCGAACGATAACCCCTACTTATTAACCTTGCCCACCCTTCCCACAGCAACCCCCGAGCCGACTGCCACACCTTAGAGTAATAGATTAGTCAAACGATCGCTTTAGATATGAGCCACACTGAAAATAAACCTTCCGGACGTCAGATCCGCCTGACTAGCCTGTCCAGCTGTGCCGGCTGAGCGTCCAAGCTCAACGCGGAAACGCTGGCGCAAGTGCTGCGCCCCTTGCAGGGAATTTTTGACCCCAAAGACTATCCAAACCTGCTGGTCGGGTTGGGCGAGCCTGATGACGCGGCTGTTTGGCAGTTAGACGATGAGCGTGCCCTGGTTGTGACGACCGATTTCTTCACCCCGGTGGTGGACGACGCTTATGATTACGGCGCCATCGCTGCCGCCAACGCTCTCTCAGACGTGTACGCCATGGGTGGTAAGCCATTCCTGGCTCTCAATATTGCCGCCATGCCTCCCGACTTGCCGAACGAGGTGACCAGCAACATCCTGCGTGGTGGGGCAGATATTGCCCACCAGGCTGGGGTGGTCATCGCTGGTGGTCACACCGTCCAGGATAAAGAACCCAAGTATGGGCTGGTTGTCCTGGGTTTTGTGCATCCGCAGCATATGCTCACCAAAAGCGGGTTGCATCCAGGAGATATCCTGGTGCTCAGCAAGCCTCTCGGCTTCGGCACCACCACGACTGCACTCAAACGCGAACAGGCCAGCCCGGCGGATGTCGCTGAGGCGGTGGGATGGATGAAGAAGCTGAACAAGGCTGCCGCAGAGCTGGCTCTGGAGTTTGACCTGCACGGTGGGACTGATGTGACCGGCTTCAGCCTGCTCGGCCATGCCTGCGAGATGGCTGAAGCCTCTGACGTTAGGATCCGCTTTAATTATCATAAAACTCCCCTCATCTCGGGTGCACGCGCGTATGCAGACCAGTTTATTTTTCCGGGCGGGGCGTATGATAATCGGCTCTACTTTGGCTCTAACGTGCACTTTGACCCTTCCCTCGACGAGCCCTCCCAGCTGCTGCTTTTCGATCCACAGACCAGCGGGGGGTTGCTGCTCGCCGTGCCCCCGGGTAAGCTGGAAAATTTACTCGCCCGGGCAGAGCAACTGGAACAGCCCCTGTGGGTAGTTGGCGAAGTCATCCCCGGGAAAGGGATAGAAGTCACCAGCTAAGTTGAAACATGAATCATGCACACAGAACCAAAAGGTATTCCAGGCTTCTGTGTGCTTTTTTTTAAGTTTGGTGAAACATGCCTGTAAAAAATGAGCTGGAATTTAAATCACGCCGCTCACCTGTCTACGGTATGGGTGGCATGGTGGCTACCTCCCAGCCGCTGGCAGTCGCAGCCGGGTTGGAAGTGCTTTCCAAGGGGGGCAATGCCGCCGATGCCGCAGTGGCTACTGCGGCTGCTTTAAACGTCACCGAACCCACCTCTACCGGGTTGGGCGGGGATTGTTTTGCCCTATATTATGAAGCCTCAACCGGGCATATCACCGCACTTAATGGCTCCGGGCGGGCTCCTGCAGCGATGACCATCGAGCGTTTGAGAAAAGAAGGGTTCGTCAGTGATATACCCCAATTTCACCCCTATACAATTACCATCCCGGGTGCATGCGCCGGCTGGTGTGACTTGCTGGCTCGCCATGGGCGGCTGCCTATCAGCCAGGTTTTAACTCCCGCCATCCACCTGGCAGAAGGGGGTTTTCCAGTCTCGCCGATAACAGCTTATTTTTGGGAACGCAGTGTTAAACGGTTGAGTGATGCTCCCGGTGGGATAGAGCTGACCATGGATGGGCGTGCACCCCGGGCAGGTGAAATTTTTCATAACCTTGGGCTGGCACGCACCCTGCGTAAGATTATCGAAGGGGGAAAGGATGCTTTCTACCGGGGTGCGATTGCCGAAGTCGATTGCCTCTGTGGTCCAGCAGGCTGGAGGCTGCCTCACCATGGACGACCTGGCTGCCCACACCAGCACCTGGGAGCAGCCGATCAGCACAGCCTATCGCCATGTACGCGTATGGGAGTGCCCTCCCAATGGGCAGGGATTGGCTGCATTACTGGCGCTTAACCTGCTGGAAGGTTACGATATGGTTTCCCTGCCTCCACTTTCATCCCAACGCCTGCACCTGATGATCGAAGCCATGCGCCTGGCATTCGCCGACACGCGTTGGTATGTGGCAGATCCTGCATTTAACCCTGCCCCTTTGGAATGGCTGCTTTCGAAAGATTATGCCCAGGAACGACGCAAGCTGATCCAACCGGATCGTGCCAGCCTCGACCAGGCACACGGGAGCCCCACCGCCTCTTCCGACACTGTCTACCTCAGCGTGGTGGATGAAAAAGGAAATGCCTGCTCCTTTATTAACAGTAACTACATGGGCTTCGGGACGGGTATCGTCCCACGTGGCTGGGGCTTCACCTTGCAAAATCGCGGCTCGGGCTTCTCCCTGGATCGAACCCACCCCAATGCCCTAGAGCCTCGCAAACGGCCATACCACACCATTATCCCCGGAATGATCACCGTCGATGCGGATGCTTCATCATCGATTTCCAACATTCTATATGCCAGTTTCGGCGTGATGGGCGGTTTTATGCAGCCCCAGGGTCACATGCAAGTGGTTTCATCCCTGGTGGACGACCTTCTCAACCCGCAAGACGCTCTTGACCGGCCTCGTTTTTGCATCAATGATGCCACGCCTGTAGGTCAGGTGACCCTGGAAGAAGGCATAGCTCCAGATGTCCAGGCTGAGTTGAGCAGGATGGGTCACAGGGTTAATTTTGCCAGCGGATTTGAGCGCTCAATCTTTGGGCGCGGGCAGATTATCTACCGCGATGCAAACACGGGTGTGCTCTGCGGTGGCAGCGACCCGCGTGCCGATGGCTGTGCAATGACTTTGTAAGAGAACTTTAGCTTTTTTCTGTTTCTTCCCCTGCATCAGATTGTAAAGTAAGCCAGCTCTTTTCCTCGGGTGTCTCCTGTGTCGTCTCGTGAAAAGTTTCGGGTGGCGTAAATGCAATCGGAATTTCTGCTGTGGGGGGTATCTCAATTTCCACCTTTTCTTCCATGGTAATTTGACCTCTCAGGAACGCTCCCTCCTCCGTGGAAAACGAGACCGTGACCACATTCCCCCACACCTTACCGGTGGAGCGGATTTCCAACCGCTCCGCAGTGATATCGCCTTTGACCGCGCCGGCGACGATGACTGTGTTCGCGCGTAACGTCTGACAGGTCACCCGGCCTGTCTCACCCACAACGAGCAGCCCGCGCATGGCGATATCGCCCTCGAATGTGCCTTCAATCCGCACGCCACCACTGCCACCCAGATTGCCTTTCCAGTTGATCCCGGCACTCAGTACGGAGGTGATCCGGTCAGCTACAGCCGGTGAAGGTGTTGGAGCAGGTACTGTTGGCGGGGCATCAGTTTTCTTGCGGAACATTTATACTCCTATGCGTCAAATCACTCACATTCAGGCGGTTCAGGCACCCCAATAATATTGTACCCCGAATCTACATACAGCACCTCGCCAGTGATCTTCGCTGCCATGTGCGAACATAGAAATACTGCCACCTCTCCCACATCCTCGATCGTGACGTGCTGTTGTAAGGGTGCCAGCTTGGTGAAGTGGCGGTACATATCCTTGAACTTTGATACCCCCGCAGCTGCCAGGGTGCGGATGGGTCCAGCCGAGATGGCATTTACCCGCACACCTTGAGGGCCAAGATCATACGCCAGATAGCGCACAGACGATTCCAGCGCCGCCTTGGCAACCCCCATGACATTGTAACCCGGGGCTACTTTCTCTGACCCATAATACGTCAGGGTCAGCAGGGCACCCCCTCGCCAAGGTGTGGCTGGAATGCCTGTGCGATGGCAGTGAACGAATACACACTGATATCCATGGCAGTATGAAAACCTGCCCGGCTGGTGCGGTAGTACGGTCCTGTCAGCTCCTCGCGATTGGCAAATCCAATCGCATGCACCAGGATGTCCACCTGCCCAAACTCTCCTACCGCTTTATTCACCACAGCCCGGATTTCGTCATCTTTAGATACATCACAGGCTTCAACAAAATTGCAATCGATTGTTTTTGCCAGCGAACGCACCCGCTTTTCCAGCACCTCACCGGCATAACTCAATCCAATTCGAGCTCCCTGCGCATGAAATGCCTTTGTAATACCCCAGGCAATCGAACGTTCGTTGGCAACCCCAAAAATCAGTGCATTTTTCCCGTCTAATAATTCCATACATATTCCCACTTTCTGTTATTCGATGGTGAGGATCGAGCTCCGCATTGGGAGAGTTATCTTCCCGGAGTTTATGATCTTCTGTCGCGAGCCATCGACCTGCGACAGATGCTCGTTGATGTACATTCTGGCCAGTTCCTGCTTTCTCCCTGAAACACGCCCATCCTGCAACATCAACCAGGAGTTGACCAGGTATACCGCCATATCCGCCAGGTCTGATGCGTAATAATCGATCACTTCCCGCTCCTTCTCCTTCAGGACGTCTGTGGCTGTTTGAATTGCGCCGTCTCTTCAATCAGGCGCTCTTTTAGGTCTGCAAGATCATCCCCATAATCCAGGGCAGCCCATTCGTCTAGCAACGCGTCCAGGGCATGCCCGAGCAGCTTTCCTGTGGCAGCTACGATCTGGAGCTGGCTGGTGCCTTCGTAGATATTGGTCACACGGACGTCACGGTAATGGCGCTCAACATTGAACTCGCGCATGTAGCCCACTCCACCATGAATTTGAATCGCCTGGTTGCACACGCGGTTGCCCATCTCGGAAGCATAATATTTCGCCAGGGGGGTTAAGGTTTCCGCCAGGTTGGAAGCCTGCTTGAGCTTCTGGCGGAGTGCCGGGTCTGGAGTGGCATTTTCTTCGGAGAGCTTTTCAAAAACTTTCACGCGGTCCACCCAGTGCCCAGTCTCAGTGACCAGAGCACGTGCTGCTTCAATCTCACCTCGCATGGAGGCGAGCATGCGCGTGACCGGTGGCAGGTCACAGATGGGCTGGTTGAACTGGTGTCGCTGGGTGGAATAGGTGTATGCTTCACGGTATGCGGCTTCAGCAATCCCAATTGCTTGTGCGCCTACCGCCAGCCTGGCACCGTTCATCAGCGCCATGGCGTAGCGCATCAGGCCGTAACGCCGTTTACCAAGCAGTTCTGCTGGTGTGTGGTGGTATTGCACCTCGCAGGTGGGGGAAGCATGGATTCCCAGCTTGTTTTCGATCCGGCGGATACGTACCGTCTCATCTCGCTCGACGACAAACAGGGAAAGCCCGCGTGCATCGCTGGAGCCGGACTCACTTCTAGCCAATACCAGTTGAATATCCGCACTGCCATTGGTGGCAAAACGTTTGACCCCGTCGATATACCATTTCCCGTTTGTCTCGTCAAAAGTAGCACTTGTTTGCACACCACCCAGGTCTGAACCGGCTTCCGGCTCGGTCAGGATCATCGCGCCAGAAGCTCCGTCATGGCTGAAGCGTGGGAGAAGCCTGGATTTCATCTCAGGTGTGCCATACTCATTAATTGCCGCAGATATCTCCTGCAGCCCGAAAACCGTCATCAATCCCGCATCAGCCCTGGAAACAATTTCCACCATCATCTGGAATATCGATTCGGGTAAGTTTAATCCCCCATACTCCCAGGGCAGCATCGCACCCATCAGATCAGCCTGTTTTAGCGCTTGCAGCCCTTCCTGCGTGGCGGCAGTATAAGTGACCTCCCCATTCTCAAAATGAGCTCCTTCTTCATCGGCTTCCGCCGCTCTTGGGGCGATTACCCTCGCACATATCTCACCCAGCACCTCCAGCAGTAGGTGGTAGTTATCCTTTGCGTCGTCATAATGGCGGGGGGCAGCCGGGTATTCCTTGCTGTATTGATATCCCTTTTCGATCAATTCGATCACGTCCTGCATCTCAAGCCGTTCCAGGCGGAATTGCAGGTCTGCATTATCTAGGAAAAAGTTGTCAGTCATGGCGTCTCCTTGTCTATTTTGCTTTCTCGCGCAAGGATTTGATCAGTATGGGCAGCACCTCTGCCACATCACCGACAATTTTATAGTGCGCTATCTGGAAGATGGGTGCATTCGGGTCGGTATTGATGGCGATGATCTTGCTGGACTGGTCCATCCCGGCACGATGCTGGATAGCACCCGAGATGCCCGCCGCAATATACAGCCGTGGTCGCACCGTGCTGCCGGTCTGCCCTATCTGGTGCTCCCGAGAGATAAAACCTGCGTCTACCGCAGCCCTTGAAGCGCCCACCTCTCCACCCAATACATTCGCCAGCTCACGCACCAGCTCAAACTCTTCCGGGCTGTCCACGCCTGCCCCGGCCGCCACGATCACCGGTGCATCTTTCAGCTTAACCGTCGGCTCTCGTGTCTCACGGCTTAAAACTCGCAGAGCTAAATCACTCGTTTCGAAGGCAACCTTCACTCGCTCTACTCTTCCCTTCCGGTTAAGGTCCAGCTCGCCCCGGTGCATCACTCCCTCGCGTACCGTCGCCATCTGTGGTCGTGTTTTGGGGTTGACGATCGTGGCAATGATGTTGCCTCCAAACGCTGGGCGTACCTGGTAGAGCAGGTCCTTATAGACTATATTCTCTTTTTTAGATAGATAATCCCCGATTTGCAGGTCAGTGCAATCAGCTGTCAGGCCAACTTTCAACGCGCTGGCAATTCTCGGAGCAAGGTCGCGACCCACTGGTGTTGCCCCGATCAAGAAGATATACGGCTTCCATTTCCTCGCCAGGTCAGCGATAACTCGGCAGTATGGCAGGGTGCGGTAAATTTCTAGCTCACGGTCTTCCGCGAGCAGCACCTGGTCTGCCCCATACTGAATGACCTGCTCGGTCAGATCGCCGACCTGATCACCACATAGGACCGCCCATACCTCGCTGCCCAATTGCCGGGCAATCTCAGCCCCTTTGCCCAGCAGCTCAAGGCTGACGTCTGCAATCCGCTGATCTTCCTGCTCGATAAATACCCAAATGTTACGTTCAGCAGTCATTTCGCACCTCTACTCCACGATATATTCCCGGATCAATTCGGCGATCAATTCTTGAATCCCCTCCGATGTGGGCTGAATATCCTTGCTGTCAGCAGTCTCGAGCACCACGTAGTTTACCTTGTACACCTGCGTTGGTGAGCCTGCCAATCCCAGCTCTTCCTCATTCACATTCAAGTCCGCAGCCGTCCATACTTCGATATTGAGTTTGCGGTCCTCCAGGTATTTCCCCAGGATTTGCTCATTCTCAAATTCAGGCCATTTTTTAAGCAGTTTTGGATATTCGCTGGGTATTGCAGCCATTTTGTTTTCAATTTTCTTGCGTGCTGAGGCTGGACGCGGCCGGTTGGCGGACCCAACCACGGTTAACAGGCACGGCAGAAGGCACTGAACCAGCTCGGTTCCAAGCTCAAATGCCCGTCGTACCACGATTTCATCCCCTTCCAATTCAATGATCGCCTCAGCATAGGTGATCTGAGGGATACCCAGCTTTTCAGCCAGCTGTGGACCCACCTGGGCGGTATCGCCATCAATTGCTTGCCGCCCACAAAAGACCATGTCATACACGCCCAGTTTATCGATTGCACATTTGAGGGTATATGAGGTTGCCTGGGTATCTGCCCCGGCAAATTTACGGTCGGAAAGCAGGATCACCCGGTCAACGCCGCGGAATAAAGCTTCACGCAAGACCTCGGCTGCCTGCATGGGTCCCATGGTTAACACAGTCACCCTACCCCCATTCTGCTCTTTGATGGACAGCGCCATTTCCAGCGCGTTCATGTCTTCAGGGTTGAAGATGGCCGGCAGCGCACTGCGATTCATCGTTCCCTCGGCTGTCATCACATCCCCTGTCACCTTGCGCGTATCAGGCACTTGTTTAACCAGCACCACTGAATGATATTCTCGATTTAGAGGCATTTATAGCTCCTATATTGTGTTTGACCTTGTAAAGAGAGAATATCCCTACAAGGTTTCATGCTTTGCAGCAAAGCGCCAGGGTAAGCTCTTCCATGGCTCAGGTACACTATTTAAACCCACTCGTGGGCTGTTGGTCACGCATGAATCAGGGATACCTACCCCACATTCCAAAAATAACTCGGCCTCTGGGTCACACAGGTCGGCACCATTCTGCGCCCGGTTGATCGAGAGGGCTTGGCAGATCTTTCCTGGGCCATTGGTCCATTGTTCCCTGGGTCTTCCCGCCCGGCGAGCAGCGATTCTTTCAATGCCCTCAGATGGTTTGATACCACGGATCAACACTGCCGCCGGGAAACCTTCCACCTCGACTACGAAATTAAGCATCCAGTGCATCCCGTAAGTAAAATATACATAGGCATGCCCAGGTGGTCCATACATGACCTGCGTCCGTGGGGTATACCCGGCACTGGCGTGGCAGCCCAGGTCTTCTTCTCCTATATATGCTTCAGTCTCAACAATGATTCCGCCTGTTCGCTCTCCACCTTCCAGGCGCACCAGGCGCGTTCCAAGCAGTTCACGCGCCACTTGCAATGTTGGACGGTTAAAGAACTTGCGCTCTAAACGCAGTGCGGAAGTCATCCGGTAATTTAACCACAAAGACCCCCGCATGCAAAGCGATATTCCTCGAATTTAAACGCTCTAATGAGTGCTTAATCACCTCTATAACAATAGAATAGATGGCGCTAGCCCTCGGAAGGAGCGCTTGCGCTAATTTGCTTCCGCTTGCACATTCTTCCTGCTATGGTATAATGCAAACTTGCGCGGGCGGATAGCTCAGTTGGTTAGAGCATCGCGTTGACATCGCGAAGGCCGTAGGTTCGAGTCCTATTCCGCCCACAGGAAGGCAATTATAATAGCGAGCGGGAACATTTTCCCCGCTCGCTATATTTTTAAACAGGAGATCACCATGCTGCTCCACTCCGCTTCCCAGTTACTCACCATCGCCGGACCACCCCAACGCGGGGCTACCCTCGGTCGTCTGGGTATCATCCCTGATGGCGCTGTGCTCATCCGTGATGGAGTGATTGAAGCAGTAGGAACCACTGCCGAGCTTCGTTCTGCCTATCCACACGAAGAGAGCCTGGATGCTGCGGGTCACGTGGTCATGCCCGGTTTTGTCGACCCGCACACCCACCTGCTGTGGGTTGGCGACCGTGCTGCTGAGTTCGAGATGCGCCTGGAAGGCAAAACCTACCTGGAGATCCTGGCTGCCGGTGGCGGTATCCTCTCCACCGTGCGCCTCACCCGCCAGGCTTCTCTCCAGATGCTGCTTGATGAGACCCGCCCCCGCCTGCGGGATATGCTTGCCCACGGCACCACCACCGCTGAAGCCAAGACCGGCTATGGCTTGCAGACCGAGACCGAGCTGCTCATGCTGCAAGCCTTATTACTCCTGGATGCCGAAGGTCCGCTCGATATCGCCCCCACCTTCCTGGGTGCTCACGCCATCCCCCCCGAATACAAGGACAATCCGAATGGTTATACCGGTCTTGTATGCTCCGAGATGCTCCCCACCCTATGCCACTGGTGGGACGAACATGTCCCAAACCACCCCTTGCCCTTTGTGGACGTCTTCTGCGAGACGGGTGCCTTCAGCCTGCAGCAGTCTCGCCGGATTTTAGAAGTTGCCAAAGCCCTGGGCTTCCCACTCAAGATCCATGCTGACGAGTTCGACAACCTGGGCGGCACTAGCCTGGCAGCCGAATTGGGAGCTACTTCCGCCGATCACCTGGTCAAGACCTCCCCGCAGCCGATATTGCCTCTCTGGCTGCTTCCAATACGGTCGCCGTGGCATTACCCTGCACCCCCTTTGGCCTGGCGGAGCATGACTATACCCCTGCCCGGGCTATCCTCGAGGCCGGTGGCTTGCTGGCGCTTGCAACCGACCTAAATCCCGGCACTGCCTGGGGTGGCAATATGCAATTTGCTATCGCCCTGGCTTGCCGCTACATGCGCCTGACCCCCGCCCAGGCTATCGTCGCTGCCACCCTCAACGCGGCTGCCGCCATCAACCTTTCCAATACCATCGGCTCCCTCGAGACCGGCAAGCAGGCTGACCTTCTCATCCTCAACGTCGCTGATTACCGCCACCTGGGCTATCGCTTCGGCACCAACCTGGTGCAGACGGTGATCAAGCATGGGAAAGTCGTGATCCCCTCCAACTGTAGAAATCCAACTTTTTCCTTGCTGTTGCAGGCGATCCATTTATTATTATCAAGTCCGCCAAACCTGAAACCCAAGCTATAGGTGACCTATGCCCACAACCCCTGTCAAGCTCAGCCCCTCCGACCTGACCTTCCTCTGGGACGAATGCCCACGCTGTTTCTACCTCAAATACCTCCACGGCATCAACCGGCCGGCCGCCCCCTTTCCGTCGGTCTTCGGTGCCATCGACCGCCTGATGAAAGCCCACTTCGCCGGTCACCCTGCCTCAGAGATCGATCCTTCTCTGCCTCCCGGGATGATAAGTGTTTCCGAAAAGTGGATCGAGTCGCTTCCAGTCTCGCTACCCGGTCACAGCTTAAGCTGCTTCCTGCGCGGTAAGATCGATGCCTCGATAGACTTCGACGATGGCTCCCACGCCATTGTGGACTTCAAGACTTCCGAGCCTAAACCTGCCCAGATCCCCTTCTACAGCCGCCAGCTGCACGCCTACGCTTATGCCCTCGAGCATCCCGCCCCCGGCAAGCTTGAGTCTCAGCCCCATCTCCAGGATGGGCTTGCTGGTGGAAGCCCCTCAGGCCACATGGATCGCCACGACCGAGGAAATAAACTTCCACTTCACGTCCACCTGGCTGGAGATACCTTATTCTGAAGCTGGCTTCCTCCGCTTTATCGATCAGGTTTTAACGCTCCTCGAGCTGCCGACCCCCTCCTGCCAGTGAGAAATGCTCCTACTGCCATTACCGCCAGCACGCCCGTGAACATGGTATGTGATGATACAATCCAGTCCTCCCCAACGCCGGATTACCTGTAATGGGGGTTACAACAGATACAACGAAAATACGGTCGGGGTAATTTATCAGCAAGGGCTGGGATTAAAAATTTACCTCTCAATTATATGACTGTATAGGCAGGATTATTTCCTTGTGTTTCTTGCTCTGATAATGTATATTTACTTTTTCGGATAACTAATAATCCAATAAGGTGGTGAGACCATGCCCCCAATCCTCGAAGTTCAAAACCTGGTAAAAAAGTTCGGTGATATCACTGCCGTGGATGGTGTCTCGTTCGACATCCAGGAAGGTGAAGTCTTCAGTCTGCTGGGACCTAATGGCGCTGGCAAAACCACAACCATCTCCATGCTCTCCTGCCTGCTGGAACCGACCAGCGGGGACGCCATTGTCGGCGGTCACTCGATCACCCAAGATGCATTGGAAGTCAAGCGCATCATCGGCGTCGTACCGCAGGAAATCGCCCTGTACGAGGAGCTCAGCGCTCGCGAGAACCTGACTTTCTGGGGGCAGATGTATGGCCTGGGGGGCAACGCCCTCAAAACTCGTGTTACCGAAGTGCTGGAACAAATCGGTCTGGCTGACCGCGCCAAGGATAAGATCAAGACTTACTCTGGCGGTATGAAGCGGCGGGTAAACATCGGTGTCGGGTTGCTGCATAAGCCGCTCCTGCTGTTTATGGATGAGCCCACTGTCGGCATCGACCCACAAAGCCGGCGCAGCATCCTCGACTCGGTCAAGGATCTGAACAAGGCCGGCATGACGGTGCTCTATACCACCCATTACATGGAAGAAGCCGAAGAGCTCTCCCACCGGGTGGGGATCGTCGACAAGGGCAAGATGATTGCCATCGGCACCCAGAAGGAGCTGACCCAGCTCGTCGGCGAGAACGAGACCCTGCGCCTGCACACCGGGGAGAATGTAGACGTGCAACCGTTGCTGGCCGCCCTGAAAGAGTTGCCCGAAGTGATCCATGTCAGTGCTTCGGAGGACATGGTGGTGCTGATCGTGCCCGAAGCCGATGATGCCCTGCCACCGGTTCTGGGCAAGGCTGACCGGTTGGGCTACAAGATCCGCTCCGTCGATATCCAGGAACCCAACCTGGAGGCGGTTTTCCTGAAACTCACGGGGAAGGCGCTTAGAGATTGACCAGTGTTCATCTCGAACAATGCATGGCAAACTATCACTTTAGAATATGGTTTCCAATCAGCGGTCGGTAGTCAATAGAAAGTATGCACGATCCACAGGTTTATAAGCGATCAACAATTATCAGACAGCTGTTGGTGGTCTTAAACGAGGTGCTCTCCATGAAAAAAATCCTCCAAATCGGTTGGAAAGACCTGCGTGTGATCTTTCGAGATCGCGCCGCGCTGATCTTGATGCTGCTGGCACCCTTTGCCCTGACAGTCGGGATGGGTCTGGTGACCGGGACGCTGACCAGCAGCGGCGGGGGACTTAGCCAAGTATCGCTGGTCGTGGTCAACCTGGACCAGAGCACCCTTGGCAATGCCCTGGTGGAGGTGCTCAAGGCTCCAGAGCTCAGCCAACTGCTGGCGGTGGAAGAAAATAGTGATGCCGCCACCGCCCGTGCCTATGGTGGATGCTGATAAAACCGCCGCAGTGGTAATCATCCCGGCTGGCTTCACCGCCAGCGTAATCCCGCAGAATGGACAGGAGACAGCCAGCGGTCGCCCAGATCGAGGTATATAAGAACCCAAGCCGGCCAATTGGTGCCGGCCTTGTGCAGTCCATCGTCGAGATTTTTCTAAATGAGGTGGAGACCGGACGTATCGGTGGGCAGGTGGCTGTGGCCCAGCTCATCGCCAGCGGGTTGGTGCCTCCGCAGCAGGCCGCCCAGACCGGCATGCAGATCGGCACACGACTGGCTAACGAGCTTAGCAATCTGCAAACCCTGACTCTGAATACCAGCCAGGCATCGGCAAGCGAAGAACCGAGCTTTTTGATGTATCATCGCCCCTGGTTTCGCCCTGCTGTTCCTGATGTATACCGTCAGCCTGGGCGGCAAAACCCTGCTCACCGAGCGCCAGGAAGGCACCCTGACCCGCTTGATGACCACCCCCATCCTGCCCAGCCAGGTGCTGGTGGGTAAGATGACCGGCACCTACATGATCGGTCTGGCGCAGATGACAATCCTGATTGCGGCCAGCGCCTTGCTGTTGGGGCTACGCTGGGGGAATCCACTGGCGTTGGTGATCTTGTTGATCACCGCGGTGGCTGCGGCAACCGGTTGGGGCATGCTGCTGGCAGCCCTTTCACGCACCCCGGGACAAGTCTCCAGTATTGGTATGGCCATGACCCTGCTGTTCGGGTTGGTGGGAGGCAGCTTCTTTGGCGGCACACTCACCGGTGTGATTGGTTACATCGGCATGCTCACCCCCAATTACTGGGGGCAGATGGGCTTTAATACCCTGGCGCGTGGCGGAAATCTGCAGGATTTGCTCCCTGTTTACGCTGCACTGCTGGTGATGGCCGCCATCCTTCTGGTGATCTCAATCTTCATCTTCCGCAGAAAGGGCCTGCTGCAGAGGTAAGGAAGGAGTGACACCATGTCTAAAGTTATTGCCATCGCATTGAAAGATATGAAGATACGCTTCAGTGGGAAAACCGAGCTATTGTTCTTCCTCATCCTGCCCCTGATATTTACCTTGCTTCTTTCCGGGGTTCTTTTCGGCGGTGGATCCAACAAGATTGTGATGGTCGTGGTTGATGAAGACAATAGCGACCTCTCTCACAAGCTGGTGAGCCTGCTGCAGTCTTCGGAGATCGTGACACCGTCGCTCCTGGCGCGTGAAAGTGCCCAGGAAGCCTTCGACAAGCGCGATGCAGCCGCCATCCTGATCATCCCCTCCGGGATGGAAGCCAGCCTGAAAGCCGGGCAAGCCGTGGCGTTGGATTTCACCCTGGATCCAACCAATAACAACGGCCTTGCCGTGCAGCAGGAAGTGCAGAAGGCAATCGGTCAGATCAGCCGCAGCCTGGCGGTGGCCAGCGCCAGCACGCGGGAAGCCGAGCAAATCCAACCCTTCACAGATGCTGCACAACGCCAGGCCTATTACGACCAGAGCCTGGCAGCTGCCCAGCAGGAGTTCGCCAGTGCCCCAACCCGCATCGTCATTACCCAGCCGGAGAACACCGTGGAAATCCAAAACCAGAAAGAAACCCAGGCAGCCCAGGCTTCCGCTGGTCAGCTCATTATCTGGGTCTTCATACCGCTCTTGGGCACCAGTGAGCTAATGGCTTATGAGCGTGTGTGGGGCACGCTGCGCCGCCTGGTGACCACACCCACCCGCAAGCCGACCTTCTTGCTGGGAATAATCACCGGCCAATTCAGTTCCGGTCTGGTTCAAATGCTCATGTTGGTGGTGATCGGGGTCGTGCTGCTCAAGGTGCCCTGGGGGCAGAACCCGCTGGCGCTGCTGTTGCTGCTGGTCAGCTTTGGCTTGGCGGCGGTGGCGATGGGCACCATGCTGGGCACCTTCACCCGGACCCCCAGCCAGGCCAACGGTTTGAGCATCGCCGTGGGGATGGTGATGGGGTTGCTGGGTGGCTGCATGTGGCCGCTCGAGATGTTCCCACCGGCGGTAGCCAATGCGGCAAAAATCCTGCCCACCACCTGGGCTATGATGGGTATGACCCAGCTGACTGTGTACAACGCTGGCTTTATTCAGATCCTGCCCTATGCTGCCGTCCTGCTCGGCTTCGCACTGGTGTTCTTCGTGGTGGGTGTTTGGAGGTTCCGCTACGAGTAGGGACCGCCAATAGTCAAGTTGCCTGTGGCTGGAGGTTTCCTCGTCGATTACCTTATCCCATAGTGTAAAGACCAAAGCTGCTCTTTAACCGCTACCCGGTGAGAAATACACCTGCCGCCTATACCGTTAGCAAGCCCGTGAGCATGGGATATAAGCCTCATCTATCTATAAATTCAACCAAAAAATCCAGGGAAATTTCCCTGGATTTTATTAATGAATTTTAACTCCCTCTGTGGTGGATCTTCTACGCCTTATGGTAAAAAGTTCCACGGGTTCACCTTGCCGTAGCTCTCGTTCAACATTTCAAAGTGCAGGTGCGGACCTGATGAATTTCCCGTGCTGCCAAAAGCCCCAATCACATCTCCCTGATATACGCTGTACCCGCAGCCCACATTCAAGCTGCTCAGGTGCGCATACAACGTCTGCCAGCCGCCATCATGGTCTATGACCACCACGTTGCCGTAACCCCAATCGTTCCAACCCGCATACACCACCACGCCGTTATCCGCCGCATAGATCGCTTCCCCCAGCCCGCCGGCAATATCGATCCCAAAGTGGTTGGTGGAGGGTGAGTAATCGAATCCCGACAACCGGTGGTTGTTCGCCTGGCCAGATGAACGACCCGGTTCCAACCGCTCCATCCACAATCGTGCCGCATGAGCCCGGGCCTAAAACTTTTGCCACCCCGGGGTTAGAACGTGAGATGCGCGGGGCGCTCCACGTGACGAAGTCACGGTGCCCCCCGGGTACAAGCAGCATCGTCCCTGGCTCGATATTGGGATGGGAGTAATCGCCCACTGTTGCCGGGTCGAGCTTGTTGCCAGGCCAGTTGATGATCTCCTCCGGCGTAACACCCAATCCATGCGATACACCATTCAGCCCTTCTCCTTCCGACCAGCGGTGATAGACACCATCCACGGGCATGATATTGAGCACCACTCCCGGGCGTAGGTTATGCGGGTCGTCCGTCAGGGTGTAGTAATTGCCCCACAGGATCGTTTCGGGTTTCAAGCCAAACATCTCGGCGATACCGAAGATGGTATCGTCCGTCTGCACGGTATAAGTGATGATCTCTGTGCGTGGGCGGGAAGGAATGGTAGTATGGAGCAGTGCGAGTCGGTAGATACCATGCCTATATGCCGGTCCATCAAACGTAAAAACCGGCATGATCGCTGGGATGGCAGTCGGGGTGGGTGTGGGTGCTTCGGCTGCCAGGGCAGCCGCATTGGGCGAGCTGATCTCAGCCTGCTGAAAGCGCACGTAAAACAAGCGCATCCCCACCACTGCCAGTAAAATCAAGGCAATTGTCAGGAATGCGGTCCCCACCCGAAATACAGTTTCACCCAAACCTGCCTGAGATATTCTTTCCCAGATCAGCAAGAGCCGGTTTTCTTTGCTTGGTTTACCCCCAGAAGGTGTCTTTCCGGATCCCCTTGCATGTTCCTCACCGCCAGGGAATTCATCGAGATATCGATCTTTTGGCATGGTTACTGTTCCGAGAGCATCTCCAATGCTTATGTAGAAAATTAGTGCTTATTGGTACAAATCGTTTGGTCGATTTGCATCATAACATCCCATCAAACCTGCGTCAAGCCATCCAGATTAGGGTTGCTTAATCCATCAAGGCTGGTTTATTCTGTCAGTGGCAGCCTGAGCTGCGCTCACAGGATCGTTTTGGGCTTTCAACACATCCACCACTGCCTGTTCCACGGGTAGTCCAATACTGGACAGGATGTCTGCCGCGGGCAAGAGCTGGGCAGAGTAAGAAATTTGCTGGAGCACTCGGCGTAGGTCTGCATCCTGCCAGCCTTGCAGGGCATCCACCCTGGTTGGCAGGTACCCTGCCGCCTGGGTCCAGGCGGATAAAAACTCTTTCTCCACCAGGAACTCAGCTAATTGGGCGCTTAGCGCACGCCGTTCAGGGTCCTGTCCAGCTAATGCCCAACTCCAGCCTGTAGCCAATGTGAACGGGGAACCATCCGATGTGGATACAGGTGCAACCAGCATGCCAGCAGGTGCACCAGGCTTGCCCTCCAAATAGGTTGATGCCCAGGTAATTGCCATCGGGGCTTGTCCTGCCATGAATGCTTCCCAGGCCTGGTCGTCATTTATATACTGGGTCAGCCAGTAGGGCATTACCCCAGCCTGGCTTGCACGCTGGTAAATATCAAGGATGGCACCCAATGTGTCTTTATCCATAAAGGGGCGTCCTTCTGCATCCTGAAGGCTTCCCCCCTTTGCCAGATACGTTCCGAGGGTATAAAGGGCTTGAGGGTCGGTCGCTGGAAAGAGCATCACCTCTCCCAATGAAACCGCTTCTTCCAGGCTCTTGGGTGGGTTTTCAATCCGGGATGGATCATAAGCCAACACCATGGCATCCCCCGCGAAAGGTATCCCATATGTACTTGCTTTCAGGCTTGCAAGCTGCCCGGCATATTCAAACCATCCCGGGTCATCCATCAAGCTGGACAGGCCATCATATGGGTGAAGTAACCCCTTAAGTGCTGCCGATTCGAGCAATGGCCGCGGGAGGAGTACCAGGTCAGGCAAGGCCAGTGGAGCAGCAGCATTGGCGGAGGCTAGTGCATCGAGTAATCCACCTGCGCCATCCACGGCTTTTACCCGCATGTCCAGCTCGATCCCAGGGTTCTGTGCTTTGAATTCCTCCAGGCGGGCTTTTAAGAGCTGGCTGGCAGGGTCGTTGCCAGCTGGATCGAATTCGGGTGGCAGCCAGATACGTAATATCCCCGACTCTGCCGACTGCGTGGTGACCTGTGTTTTACCACCCGCGTTTGGAGTTGTGGCCTCCTCAACTGTGAGTGTCGCTGGGGCCATGGTTGGAAGCCCTGCCCCTGGGTCGGCTGTGCTGACCGGTTGGTTACTGCCAGGCTGGAATGACAGGCTGCGGCACCCAGTCAGGGCAAGTAAACACAGTAATAGCACGTAAATTACATGGCGGTTGGTCATTAATGAATATGGCAATACTTAAAGGTTTACCGGATGGCTGACCAGCTCCACCAGGAGCTGGACCGCCTGCTGTACATCATTGAAATCCACCATCTCGGAGGGTGAGTGAATATAGCGTGCCGGAATGGAAAGGCACCCGGCTGGGATGCCTGCGCGTGTCAGCTGCATGGCGCGTGCATCAGTGCTGCCGCTCTCCAAGATTTCCAATTGGTACGGTAAGCCTAGCTTCTCTGCCCCGCGCACCATCCAATCCACCACCCTGCGATCTGCCAGCATACCTCCATCGCGCACCTTGATGGCCGGACCTTTTCCCAGGCTGACTTCCATGCGCACCTTGGTGCGCCGGGGAGTATCTCCAGTTCCAGTCACGTCCACCGATAAGCCCAGGTCTGGGTCAATCCCATAGGCGGCCGCGGTTGCCCCCCGCACACCCACCTCTTCCTGCGTGCTGAAGACAAAGTATAGCTGGTGAGGGGTATTCTTGACCTGCCGTAGGGTCTCAACCAGCACAGCAACCCCCACCCGGTCGTCCATTGATTTTGCCACCAGGCGATTACCCAGGTCAAGGAAAGGGCGTTCGAAGACTGCTACATCCCCAACCTTTACGGGTGCATCCGTATGATCAGATAGACCAATATCGATGTATAGCTGCTCGATCGTGGGTACTTTGGTCGCATCGTCGAGTGGTTCCATATAAATCACACCAGAGACACCATTCAGAAAACGTACCCGGCCGCTAACACAGTTGTGTGGGCGCACACCACCCAGGGTAGTGAAGCGGACGAAACCAGCCTCATCCACTTGTGTGACCATGACGCCAATTTCGTCAATATGCGCTGCTAACATGATCTTAATACCGTCCGCCCCACCCTTCCCTTTCCGGGCGATCAGGTTGCCCAGGGCGTCCACCTGTAGCTCATCAGCGTGCTTCTCGATCTCCGCCCGTACCACGGAACGGATTTGGGCTTCGTAACCCGAAGGGCCTGGGACCTCAACCAGTTTCTGGATCAAAGATTTCATACGCGCTCCTATGTATATCCTGAGATAATTCTCGCTTGCGTTAGGTTATTCAGTAATAAAGACAGCTTGCTCTCATCTCTCCCCTGCCAGGATATCGGGGGTGAGGTGGAATAAGGCAGTTGCAACCAAATCCAGCGTGTCCTGCCAATCGGATAAGCGCACAATGGCCGCTGGGCTGTGGTGGTATCGCCCCGGTACCGAAATGGAAGCACTCGGTATCCCCATCCGTTGCTTATGGATTGACCCGGCATCCGTGCCTCCACCGCCCGGTTGACGAATCTGATATGGGATCCCATGTTCATCGCCTGTCTCAACCAGGTGGCGTACCAGGCGCGGGTCATACAGCGTGCCAGAATCAGCCACATAGATAGCCGGTCCCTTACCCAACCGGGTGTTATAACGGACATTCTCATCAACATCCCAGGTAGGCAGGTCATAGGCTGGGGTTGAATCCAATATGATTGCCATATCTGGGTTAAAGGCATAAGCTGCCACCCGGGCTCCACGCAAGCCAATCTCCTCTTGTACGGTGAATGCCGCTAGCAAATTGATCTGTGGTGGGGCATTCTTGACCAGCTCGATCAAAGTTGCAACCCCCAGTCGGTTATCCAATGCTTTACCACGCAGGCTCCCCCCTTGCTGGGAAAACACGGTGGCAAATGCAGCCCGATCACCAACTTTTACCTTACCTGCCACTGGACCAACATCGATCCGTAGGTCGTCCAAGCCAACCGGCCTCCTTTGATCATCAGAATTTCCGAGATGCAATGGCTTGAGACCGATCACCCCTGGGATATGTTCTTTACCCACCCATACTGCCTTGGCGGGTAGGTCTGTAGTAGCCACCCCGCCCACAGTATCGAATCGGTAAATGCCGTCTCCAACATCATGCGTGAGCATTAAACCTACTTCATCCATGTGGGCTGCCAGCATCACCCTCATTAGATGTTCTCCAGAGCCGCGCCTGGTTGCCAGTACATTTCCGAGGGCATCCACATTCACTTCATCGGAAAAAGGTCGGATCTCTTCCAGCACGATCTTTCGTACCTCGCCCTCGTCCCCTGAAACGGCACAGGCATTCGAGAGACGCTCCAGGAGTTTGAGCTGCGCCTCACCAATCTGTGGGAGGTGTTTTTCTTCAGTCATTCTCACCATGATTAATCCTCCCAGGTTAATTTGTCCATGAAATTCTCATCCAGTTGGGCGATAAATTCTGCCACCAATCGCCCAGCTCGGGTGATATCTTTGAGTGCGACCATCTCAACAGGGGTGTGCATATATCTCAGGGGAATACCAATCACCAAATTGGGGATACCCTCTGCCACAAGCACCATCGCGTCTGAATCCGTGGCAGAATAGTGGGGTGCAGGTTCTATGGATAGAGGTATATCGAGCTGTTCAGCCATCCGGTTTATTGTTTTATACAGGTACGGGTGAACAATAGGTCCCCACATTAATGTTGGACCTTTCCCCATCGGGAAGGTCAGGTGACCGGGACTGGTGGGATCGCTTCCAAAAGTCACATCAATAGACACTGCCAGGCTGGGATGAAGCTGAAATGCTGAAGTAAACGCGCCTGCAAAGGTGACCTCCTCCTGCACGGTTGCCACCGCCCATACATCCCAAAAGTGGGGCCGGGTGCGCAATATCTCCAGGCAGTGGGTCAAGGAGGCCATGGATGCTCGGTTGTCAAGTGTATGGCCAACCAGGGTTTCTCCACCGGTTTCGAAGGGTGGCTGGGCAAATGATATTGGATCCCCTACCCTCACCAGGCTAGCCACCTCCTCCGGCAGCAAACCAACATCCACCAGGAGGTACTCCAATGGCATAGCAATATTTTGCGCGCTGGGTGGTAACAGCCTTGCTGGCGTTGCTACGATCATGCCAGGCAGATCCCTGCGTCCATGCACGGTTACCATCTGGCCAGGTAAAACGCGCCCATCAATCCCGCCAATGGTTGTGACTCGCAGGAATCCATCGATAATAGCATTCACCATCAAGCCAATGGCATCCATGTGTACTGCCACAAGGATGCTTGGGCGTGGCTCTGGCCCGCTTCCCTGCTGATATCCGTGCAAGCTGCCCAACTTGCTGACGCTTAGCTTATCGGTGAGTGGTTTCCAGGCTTTTTCGATCAGGGGGCGAACACCTGATTCGTACCCAGAAATGCCCGGTGCTGAAATTAATTCTTTTAGAAATGGTAGGAGTTCTGTCATGTTTTATTCAATCGATAATGTCAAATTCATGTCTTGTGATGGTCATGGTGTTGGTCCGGGCACCCCAATTGTAATAGTAGGAGATGGGGTCAATGAAGGCTCCATAGTGGGTGAAGGGGTAAAGGTAAGTGTAGGCGGAGTGGTATAAGTTGGTGAGGGGATGGGCGTGTTGGTAAAAGTAGGCGGTGGCTGGAAGGGTGTATTGCTGGGTGTCGGTGTTGTGCTTATCGTAGGGGTCGGGGTAATTGACGGTGTGCTGGTAGTTGTCTCCGTTGAAGTAAGGGTCGGGGTGGGGCTGGGAGTCAATGTACTAAGGGTCGGTAAAGCAGTAAATGTGGTCAAGGTTTGCGAAGCAAACACCACTGCGGTCGAGGTGGATGTTGGAGAAGGAGTGACAGATGCATCCCCGTACCTGCCCGGTGCAAAAAGTACCGCCAATAGCCCGGCGCAATAACAGGGTATGGTCGCTAGAATCACGGCAACCAATACTTTGCGCAAACGTGAACGGGCAAATGGATCAGATGTCATGATCAGGTCCTGATGCGGGTAGATGATAACACCAAGTGAATAAAATGGCAATCAAAGCACCTTGCGAGCGAGTATGCCTGGCGCTTCTTGCGGTACAATGAAGGGATGCAATGGATTTACCTCTCTCCACATTTTGATGACGTTGCCCTTTCGTGTGGTGGTCTGGTTTGGGAACAGGTGCAAGCAGGTGATATGGTCAGCATCTGGACGGTATGTGCAGGCAGCGCCCCACCTGGAGAGCTCTCACCTCTTGCAAAAGAGCTGCACATGCGTTGGGATGCGAGCCAAGATGCGACCGCTCACCGCAGGCTGGAAGACATCCGCTCCTGCCAACGCCTTGGGGCAAGTTACCTCTATTTCACCATTCCTGATTGTATATATCGCCGTAATATACACACGGACGAGTACTTGTATATCTCCGAAGAATCATTGAACGGTCCGCTCCTACCCGCAGACACTTACAATATAACCTTGATCGGGGAAGAAATTAAACGCTCCATCCAGGCAGATGTGGCGCTTGTCTGCCCGTTGAGCTTGGGAAATCATGTGGACCATCAGCTTACTCGCCTGGCAGCGGAAGGGATGGGGCATGCACTATGGTATTACCAGGATTACCCGTATGTATTGCGCACCAAGGAAAAGCTTGTCCTCATCGAGCAAGAAGGATGGGAAAATCATTGCTTTCCAATATCACCTCCGGGTTTGGTTGCCTGGCAGGACTCAATTGCTTACCATGGCTCCCAGATCAGCACATTCTGGATGGATGTGCTTGAGATGCGGCAGGCAATCAGCGATTACCTTGAAGAGAATAATGGCATCCATTTGTGGAGAAAGCCCGGGTCTATATCTACGCTGGCCTCCCAGCAGATTTGATTGCGCTCCTGGCAGACGGAAAAGTCGAGGTCCAAGGAGATAATTTTGGCACAGTTTATGCAAATATAGCTTGTCCAGGCATCAATCAGGTTTGGCATACATTTGGTGGTTTTCCTGCTGCAAGCAAAGGCAATTGGCAATGTATTGATTGGCCTTGGAAAGATGATTATCCAATTTTTACATGAGATTGGAGATAACAGACAAGCATGTCATTCTGCAAAAGAAAAAATACCTGATGAAATTTGTCTTGCGTTTCCATGTGTTATGTGCTAAAATCACGGCGCGCGGTAGTAGGGAAGCTTTTCCCCACATACCGCATACTTTTCATAAGGGGTAGCCCAGGTTTATAACCAGCTTCCCAATTTAATGCAAAGAATCGCTCTACGAGAGTGGTTCTTTCATCTTTATAGACAGGACAGGAAGATGCCTCCCTCATTCTTGACCAAGCAAGGGTACCAGAAATTACAAGAAGAACTGGAATACTTGCGTACAATAAAACGCCATGAAGTTGCTGAACGTTTGCACGAGGCAATGGAAGGCGGAGAATTGATTGAAGACGCCGAATACGAAGCAGCCAAGAACGAGCAAGCTTTCGTTGAGGGACGTATCCAGGAGCTGGAAATGCTTCTGGCAAACGCCCGCGTGATCGAAGAGACCGTCAAAGAAGACCATGTCCAGGTTGGCTCAACCGTGACCATTCGGGAAGGGGATAATCCGGAAGAGGTCTATACTATCGTTGGCCCTGCAGAAGCTTCACCGCGCGATGGTCGCATCTCAAACGAATCACCCTTGGGACGGGCATTGATGGATCATCATCCTGGAGATGTAGTCCGGGTGGACGCTCCAGGTGGATCCTTTACCATCAGTCTCTTAAAGGTGGATTAAGAAAGGGGCTAATATCCAGCCCCGCGCACAGATTCCTTGCGCGGGGTTTTTGCTTAAATAGGACCAGAGTGACCAAGAATCAGGTTTGGAGTGATACCATGACAAACGAACTTACCTCCCTGGAAATGAACCGCCTTGAAAAAATGGAGCGCTTACGAGCTATGGGAATTGAGCCATATCCGACTCGTGTGCTACGCACCCACACCAGCCAATCAGCCTGTCAAAATTTTGAGGCTGCAGAAACTGCAGCTCAAGGGCAACAGCTGCAGCCTATAAAGGCATCCCTGGCAGGCAGGCTGCGCTCAATGCGCCCGATGGGTAAGATTACCTTTGCCCACATCGAAGACGGTGAAGGACGCATTCAGCTCTTCTTTCGGGCAAATGATATCGGTCAGGATCAATTTGACCTCTTTAACCGTGAATTTGACCTTGGGGATTTCGTCCAAGCCAGTGGTGAGATGTTCCGCACCCGTTCGGGTGAGATTTCCCTGCACGTGGAATCCTTCCAGATGTTGGCCAAAGCCATCACCCCATTGCCTGCCGGAAAAGATGAGCTGGTGGATGGTGAAGTTGTCAGCCATGGCGACCTGGTTGACCCAGAAACACGCTACCGCCAGCGCTATGCTGACCTGGCTGTCCACCCCGAAATTCGCCAGATCTTCCAGAAGCGGACAGCTATTGTGACTGCCTTACGCAGCTTCCTGGATGGACAGGGCTTTCTGGAAGTGGAAACTCCCATCCTGCAGCCAATTTATGGCGGTGCGGCTGCCCGTCCATTCATCACCCATCACAACCAGCTTCACCAGGACCTTTACCTGCGCATCTCCTTCGAGCTGTACCTCAAGCGCCTGCTCGTGGGTGGGATTGAACGTGTCTATGAGATTGGTCGTGATTTCCGTAATGAGGGCGTTTCTTTCAAACACAACCCCGAGTTCACCCAGCTGGAATTCTATTGTGCCTATGCGGATTATTTGCAGGTCATGGAAATGACCGAGCAGATGCTTGCCTTTGTGTGCGATCGTGTGTTGGGAAAGCGAAAGGTCACCTATAACGGCAGTGAGCTCAGCTTTGAAATCCCATGGCCGCGCCTGGAGCTGCGCCAGGGAATCATAAACACTTCTGGGATCGATATTGCCTCTTTTCCAACCGTAAAAAGCCTTGAAGCAGAGATGAAGAGGCAGGGCATTGAAACTAAACCCGGCGAAACGCGTGGCAAGCTAATCGACCAGTTATTGTCCGAGTTCCTTGAGCCAACCTTGATCCAGCCCACATTTATATATGATTACCCGCGTGATTTATCTCCCCTGGCCAAGAGCAAACCAGGTGACCCACTGACAGTGGAGCGATTCGAGGGGTATGTGGCAGGAATGGAACTATGCAACGCCTTTACCGAGTTGAACGACCCGCTCGACCAGGAGAAACGTTTCCTGGAAATGGGCCGTGATTATGAAGCCGAGGACGAGGAACACCATCCCATGGATGAGGATTACCTGCGGGCTATGCGCTACGGTATGCCCCCCAGCGGCGGCTTCGGATTGGGTGTAGACCGCCTGATAATGCTCATGACAGATCACCCCAATATCCGCGAGGTGCTCCTGTTTCCACACCTGCGGACTCGTGAAGAGTAAGCCTTGTAATGCCAAACTGGCGGTCTACAAACCGCCAGTTTTTTGTTCATCCGTGCACTTAATTTAACGGTTGTGGGTATTCTGCTAATTATGGCTAATAAAGGTTAGGCAGTATGCCGCGATTTCCACGCCAGGAGCAGCCTGGCGTTTGGAAATGGCGGTGTCATCTCTCCTATGTGGCGTATACTGTGGAGATGGCTTTTATCGAGTTTCTCCGTCCTGATGTTGGATTTCTGACCGAATGAACCAATTAGACGGGTATTGGAGTTAATATATAGAGGAGGAAACCATGAATAATCCCCAAACGATAGCTCTGGAGAAACCAGCGACCTTTTTCGATTTGCATCTGAGCTGCGTTTAACTAAGCACATCGGCGGGCTGCTATCGTTTAATAGAAACGGATAGATGGATATTATGTCCAATCGACAACGGCTGGCACGCGAAAGGCTTGAAATATACCTGGTTCATCTTCTCATGGCATACCGGCCACTGGTATTCATCGTTGGTTTGCTCTTGTTGTTGTATAGCATCGCCTCCTTGTTCGCCAGCCCACTGGTAGGCTTCGCCAGCCTTATACCCGCCTCGTATCTCCTCCTTCTGAGTACTCTCTACCCTGTCATCCTTTACACAGCCCGATTGGGTGCATGGGTTGGCACTTTGGGCAGAGAGAAGGACTGATTGATATCAGGCTGAACGACCTCAAGTTGATACATGTTGTGAAGATTTCCCATTAATTGCGAATTAAATAGCTGCTTTTTAAAAACGATGCGATAATATGAAAACGAATCTGCAAATTGTGATCATGCTAAGTTTGAAAAATAACTCAGGTCTCACAGGCATTTGCTGATCCGGTATTGGATGTCTTAGTGAAATGAGTATCAGCGCCGCTCCACAATCTCAGGACGATATCCAGCGCAAGGTTCGCCGTAAACGCTGGCGCGTGTATTCCATGAAGACGGGAAAATCACTTCCTTCCTGGAGCAGGAGACCGTCTTGAATATGGGAGGTCATTGCCTGTGCACACACGATCTCAATATCAGGCTGGTTAAGTCAGCCGGTGGGTGGGTCCTGGAATACATCCTCATGTGCAGCTAGCCCCAAAAGTGAATAGATGACCACACCGTTTCCTGTTATCGTCTCCATCCTCTCGCCTGAGGCGCTTGTCAATGAAATCCTGCCAGGTTTTGGGATTGGCGCAGTTGCAGAGTGTAAGTTCTACTCGGGTGGGTTCAACCATACTTACCGGGTTAAAACTGTCGCTGGCGTTATCTATTACCTGCGTAGCTACCGCATCCACTGGCGGACGCTGGCCGATGTCCAATACGAGTTGGATGTGCTCAACCATCTTAAAAACCATGGGGTTCCTGCTGCCAGGCCGGTTGCCTTCAACGACGGTCGATATTTCTGCCTGGTGCCTGCCCAAGAAGGCACGCGCATCCTGGCACTCTTCACCGAAGCGCCTGGACCAGAGATTTCCTACGAGCAAGACCCCGCAGGAAATGCCCAGCGTTATGGACGGGCTGTCGCCCAGATGCACAATGCCCTCGATGATTTCACCAGCCCGCACCTGCGCTTCCACCTGGACCTCGCCCACTTTATCGACCAGCCTCTACACAATATTCATCCGTTCCTCTCTCACCGCCCTGATGATTGGAATTTTCTACAGCAGTTCGCCGAAAGGCTGCGCCAACGCATTTTGGCGATGCCGGCTGAAACCCTTGAGAAAGGCTGCTGCCATGGTGATTTACAGGGCTACCATGCCAACACCACCCCGGATGGCACGTTGACCTTCTTCGACTTCGACTGTGGTGGTTTTGGCTACCGGGCTTACGACCTGGCTGTTTTCCTCTGGTGCTGCCGGCTTGAAGGTGCGGTCGCTGCGCGCTGGGCGCCTTTCTTGGAAAGCTACCGGGAAACCCGCTTCATCCATGAGCGCGATGTCCTGGCTGTTCCCTTGTTTGTCTGTGCCCGTTATCTTTGGCACATGGGTGTTCACGCCCAGAATTCCCCCGATTGGGGTATCGATTTCCTTAATGACAGGTATTATGACAATCACTTAAAAGACTTAAGGCAGGCTGAAGAAGATTATTTGATAGCAAAATGATTCGTGTTTCCGCAATCTGGGATAGAATAAGAAATCCACGCCCTCCGGGATGCAATTCCTTGTTGCTTGCAATCCAAACCGGACAATTTCAAGACCATACTGGATATATATCGGAGCTGACCAAATGAAGGATCAAACCTATCGGGTTTATGGCTATCGTTGGGTGGTGCTGGGTGTGTTCATGTTCGTCAACCTCAGCTATCCAGATGCTGTGGATCACTTATGCCACTATCACGGGTCCAGCGGCAAAATTTTACGGAGTGACCGACTTGCAGATTGGTTTGCTGGCGATGACCTTTATGATTACTTTTTTATTTCTTTCCTTCCCTGCCTCATGGACGATTGATACCTATGGTTTTCGCAAAGCGGTCAGCCTCGGGGTTGTGCTGATGGCTGTGTTTGGCATTGTTCGTGGCCTGGCAGGAGACAAATTATGGTCTTGTTCTCGCAGCACCGTTGGAATTGCCATCGGTCAACCCTTTCTAATGAATGCCTGGACCAAAGTACCCGCCAACTGGTTTGCTATTAATGAACGTGCCACGGCGGTCGGATTGGTCACCCTTGCCAACCTGCTCGGGACCGCCCTTGGCATGCGACTGACACCCATCCTGACTGAGCAGCTACTCTATCCCAACTGTCCAACTGATCTTTGGCGGGGTGGCAGCATTCTCGGCCGTGCTGTTCATTGTCCTATCCCGTGAGCATCCGCTTACCCCACCCTGCCCACCCGGGATGGAAGTCCGCTCCCTGATGCTCGATGGCCTCAAGCAAATCGTAAGATCCGTCCCATTCTGGCTGTTCGTGATCGTCATATTCTTGGGAATGGGGATTTTTAACGGTATCAGCACCTGGGTGGAAAATATCATCCGCCCGCGTGGTTTCACTCCGCTCGATGCAGGTTTCTTGGGCCTTGCGATGATAATAGGAGGCATCCTGGGTGCGGTGATTATCCCACTCCTATCGGATAGACAGCACAAGCGCCAGCGCTTCATGCTTCTCGGCGTCCTGATGGCAATCCCAGGCTTGGTTGGGGTGACTTTTGCCAATTCACTCTGGCTGATCCTCTTGTCGGCCTTCTGGATGGGATTTTTCTTGATCAGTGTCTCTCCCATTGGGATGCAATATGTCGCCGAGGTTACCTATCCTGCTCCCGAGGGAACCTCCAACGGCTTGATTCAGTTGGCCGGGCAGTTATCCGTGGTCTTCGTTTACATCATGGAAGCAATGAAGAGCCCCAACGGCGCATTCACCCCGTCATTATTGTTGGCCATCTTGCTGATGTTGGTAATGGGTGGGGTGATCACCCAGATGAAGGATCCACCAGCCCGGAATATATAAGGAGCAGGTTCACGAATGAGCACCGACATACGCCCACAGATTGTGCAAATATCCAATGAGTTGTATGCAAAATGCCTTATTACCTCTACTGGGGGTAACATCAGCGCCCGCTGTGAGGATAACCCGGATGAGATGTGGATTACCCCCAGCGCAATATTTAAAGGTGACCTCCGCCCAGAAATGATGGTTTGCATCGATCTCCACGGCACTATCAAAGATAAATCTTCTTACCTGGCTTCCAGTGAACGCCGTGTGCACTGCGCCATCTATCGCTCCAGACCTGAGTTCACCGCAGTGATTCACACCCATGCCCCCCAGGCCACCCTCATGGCTCTTACCGGGACCATATTTCTGCCGATTTCGTACGAATCAGCCTTCCTTGGGGATATCCCCGTGGTACCATTCATCATGCCAGGGACGGATGCCCTGGGGGAGGCTGTCACCAACGCCATGGGAACTGGTTTTGCGGTTCTGATGCAGAATCACGGGTTGGTGGTGGCTGCCAGCAGCTTACGCCATGCTGCCGACATCACCGACATCATTGAAGTCACTGCCCACAAGCTTCTCACCTGCCGGGCGCTGGGGGTCATCCCGCCTGTGCTAACAACCGATACCGTTGACTATATTCGTAAAACCGGAAATCTATTCGCCTGAGTGACCATACATCCACTCACCCGATGCTCGTTTTTCTTCCCTGCATCTGGCTCTTCAATAAGAAACCAATAAAATATAAGGAGGATAGTTATGCCCACTGAATCTGCAGCTCAAGCGATGGCAATCTTGCGCAACCCAATCACATTTCAATGGTATGTCATAACATTATTTGCTCTTATTGTGTATGTCTATGCCAACGAAGTGGAACGGCGTAACTGGAGTCTGGTCTTTGCCGGTCTGGCATTTTGGGGCATGGATTGGTTCAACGAGATCTGGAACGGGTTGGTTTTCCACTTTACCAATTACGCACCCGTCTGGGGTGCGCCTGGTCAGACAGCTTACCTATTATTGATTGGCTTGAACATAGAGATTTGCTTTATGTTCGCCATCGCCGGGGTTACCTTCTCCAAGCTGCTACCTGCCGATAAAAGCCTCAAGATCCTGGGCGTGCCTAACCGTCTGCTTTTCGCCATACTTGGCTCAATTTTCTGCGTGATTGTTGAGCTTCTTTTGAATGCGGCTGGTGCACTGACCTGGGATTATTCCTGGTGGAATGTTGGTGCCCCCTGGCTGATCTTCCTGATCGGATACTTGCCCTTCTTCTTGGTCTCGTTCTGGGTGTTCGACATGCCCACCCTGCGCCAGAAAGCCATCACCGTTGGGGTCATCCTCGGTTTTGACCTGATCTGCCTGGTCTTATTTGCTGGCGTATTGCACTGGATCTAAAAATAGCTCACCAATTGGGTTCGGGGGTTGCGATGTCCAGCAGTGATTGTAAGATCCATCCCTTTCTTTCATCCTCAACTACCCGCACTTGGATCCATAGATACCCATCCACCTCCTGTGAGTCCCCCAGCAGCTGTATCAGCGTCCCCTGGACGATCCCCGGGTAGATGATGGCAGCATTGAAACCAGGTTCCTCGCGGATCAGCGCTCCTTCAGGCGGCGCAATACGAGCATAGACCGGCACCGGGGTTGGGGTAGATGTTATGGTGGGTGTGGGTGTGAGCGTCGGGGTAAGGGTGATTGTCGGGGTGAGGGTGGGAGGAACGGGTGTTGAGGTTATGGTGGATGTCGGTGGTATCGGTGTGAGAGTGGCTGTAGGAGTGGGAGTATACGTTGCCACAGCCAGCGGGCTGCCAAGCCATCCAAGCGTCGTGCTGAAGGCGCCTACGCCAACTACCAGCGCAATCAGGGTCAAAGTGACTGCCCCTCCCAGGGTGTATCCAAATATGCTCAACGGGCGAAAACCAAGGATTGCCAGGATGATTGCCCCCAGCACCACTCCCCAGGCAAGGTGGATGGCGAACACGACCAATCCATCCGGGAATAAATGAGGTGCACCACTTCCAAAACCGAAACCAGCCGCTACAATCGGTAGGTACAACGTGTAAGCCAGTGCTACGCTCGGTGCGGCCGGGCTGCGTTCATGGTGTGCCATGGTCGCCGCAGTAAAAATTGCACCCACCGACAGCACGATAAAATTGATCGCGGATAATTCGGCATTGTTGTATGCCTGGGTTAAGGAGGCTGGCATCCATAGCCTTCCCAGGAATCCGGCTGCTGCTCCCACCATGAAGACCAACAAGCTACCGATTGAGAAAGCCACCAGGCTGCGGGCAAAGAATTTAAAAGAACCGATCGCTGTCCCAAGTGAAAGGCCTATCACCGGTGCCATCAGAGGGGCAAACACAGCCCCCAAGACCAGCACTACCGGTGAATCCAGGAACAATCCAATACAGAAGATGACAGCTGAAAAAATTGAAAATAGGAAGAAATCAAAAGTAGGTGAGGTCCGATGCCTGAGCTGCTCCAGAACAATCGCCCGTTCATCTGCTTCCAGAGGTGCCAGCAACCGGCGTGCCCGTCTACGCCGCGCCGGTGGCATCAGGTCAGGATCATCAGGGATGTGTTCTGAATTAGGAAGGCTCATTTCCGTAAAGTCGCCACGATCCTGAGTGGTTTTTCAAGCATCTCAAGTGCCTCAATGATATTGCCAGCCACCAGGTCTGCCGCCAGCATGGTTTTCACAGCCGTTCCTTCAATGGAGAGTATGCAGATCCCCAATCCGGCAGCCTGGAGCATTCCTGCGTCGTTAGCACCTTGCCCAATTGCCACGACCGTTTCTGCTCCCAATTGTTCTACATATTGTGCTTTCTGTTCTTCTTCATTGCCTGGCTGGATACGTACTGCTTGTAGATTCAATTGTTGGTTAATGATGGTTTGTTTCCCATGCGTATCTGCAGTCAGTAAGTGCAGACTCAGGCGATCACTCAGTAGAGATAATCTTTGCTTCACACCTTCAAGGAGCTGTCCATCCACTGCCAATGTTCCGTTTACATCACACACCAGATGCTGTAGCTGGATCAGGCCTCGCCCCGGGATGTTCAGCTCGATCATGAACTTATTATACCCCAAGGTATTTAACATGTTCTTTACCCGTACACCTCAACTATTCCGCCTTGTAGTACAATACCCCGCGACCCAATTATGGAGAAATATCTTGAGGCTTCATAAACATCACATCTTATTTTCCATTTTGATCACCTGCCTGGGTTTACTTTCATCGGCCTGTGGATTGGTCTCCCCTTCCGAGAAGCCGACCCTTACCCCCTCTCCCAGCCAGGCTCCTACGATCACCCCTATCCCTACCCCGACAGCCTCACCAACCCCGCTGCCACTGACGGCGGTAATCCTGGCACCCGTCGGAGCTGATGAGGCAATGGTAAGCTCCCTGCAGTCCGCTTTGAATGCCATCATCACTGCCCATGGCTTGCAGTGGCAGGTCCGGCAGCAGTTATTGCCGGAAGACCTGATTCCAGAGCTGCGCCTGGTGGTGGCTGTCCCACCCGATCCAGGCATTGCCCGGTTAGCTGCTTCTGCTCCGGATACGCACTTCCTGGCAATGGGTATCCCTGGGTTGCAATCATCCCCCAACCTGTCTGTAATGGGTGCAGCCAATGAACGGCCAGACCAGCAAGGTTTCATCGCCGGTGTGATTGCCGCCATGCTTGCCCCCGATTGGCGCGTTGGGGTGATCAGCCTCTCAGACACCACAGACGGGCGCTCTGCTCGTACAGGCTTCCTGAATGGCGTGGAATATTTCTGCGGCTTGTGCCGCCCTCTGCACCCCCCATATTACGAATATCCCCTCTACTTTGAGCTGCCTCTAACCGCCACCTCCGCCGAGTGGCAGGAGGCTGCTAATTACATGGTCGACCATTATGTCCAGGCGGTCTATGTCTACCCGGGTTCGGGGGATGAAGCCATGCTGTCCACCCTGGCCTCGACCGGTGTGAGTATCATCAGCAGCGGAGAGCCTCCACAAGCGGTCAGCGAGAATTGGGCTGTTTCCCTGACCACCAACCCACTTCCCCTTATCCAAAGCCAGGTGGAGGGTTTCTTGAATGGCAATATCTCGGCAGGGCAGTCTTTAATGGTCCCCATACAATTCACCCATGTCAACCCGGCACTTTTTACACCCGGGAAGCAACAGCTGGCTGAGCAGATATTAACCGACCTTCAGGCTGGTTATATTGATACCGCCGTTGAATTGACAACTGGCGAAAATCGGCCATAATTATTGGTAGGATACACACATCCAGCGAAAGGAGGTAAAAAATCGCTAATAAAAGTTATTAATAACACCATTGCAAAAGTACCATCTTATTGCTATACTAGTCATATCCCTTTCGGGAAAATTCAACCTTTTTTTACCAAACTCTTTAGGAGGAGAATTGTTATGTTCAAGAAATTTTCTGTTGTAATGGTTATCATCATGATAGCCAGCATGATTTTGGCTGCTTGCGGCGGTGGAGCACCATCCGAAGCTGATTGTGCCAAGGCAGATGTTGTTTGTATTGGTCTGGTCACAGATGTAGGCGAAGTGGACGACAAGTCCTTCAACCAATCAGCCTGGGAAGGTGCGCAGCAGGCTGCAGAGGAGCTGGATGGAATCGCCAACTACATCGAAACCAAGGATGCCAAGGACTATGCCGCCAATATGCAGCTCTTCATTGATAAAGCTTACGACTACATTGTGACCGTTGGTTTCGCTATGGGTACCGCCACTGTCGAAGCTGCCAAGGCCAATCCGAATGTCAAGTTTGTCGGTGTGGACCAGGGTCAGTGGACCGAAACCGTTCCCAATGTGATTGGCCTGATCTTCCATGAGGACCAGTCTGGCTTCCTGGCTGGCGCTCTGGCCGCCCAGATGACCAAGACCAACACCATCGCAGCTGTGCTTGGTACCGACCTGATCCCCCCCGTGGTTGCCTTCAAGGAAGGCTATGAAGCTGGCGCTAAGTACATCAACCCAAGCATCAGCGTCATCTCCACCTACCATCCCGGTGGCTTGGACGTAGCTTTCACCGACCCGGAATGGGGTGCCACCACCGCTGCCCAGGCTATCCAGAACGGCGCCGATGTTGTCTTTGGTGCCGGCGGCAAGACCGGTAACGGTGCTCTCATCGAGGTTGCTGGCAACCCCGGCCTGTATTGCATTGGCGTTGATGATGACCAATGGAATACCGTCCCAGAGGCACACCCCTGCCTGATCTCCAGCGCCATGAAGCTTATCACCTCGAGTTTGGTTGACCTTCTCACGGGTGCACAGGCTGGAACATGGACTGCTGGTAATTACTATGGTGCCGCTGGTTTGGCTCCCTACCATGACTTTGACAGCTCGATCCCTAAGGATGTCAAGGATAAAATCACCGAGATCGATGCTGGCCTGAAGGATGGCTCCATCACCACTGGTTACGGCGGATAATCAGTAAACCATCAACATAAAAACGGCGTACGTCCTCTGTACGTCGTTTTTGTTTAACCTTATTTAAGCTCTTTCATAATCCACTTTACGCAAAATGAATTCATGGGTACAATCAATGCATTAACCTTCTATTCATCTTCTCGCAAGTTGGCTGCTTGCGTGAAGCACATCAGCCTTCCGGAAGAGTGCACAATCTATGGACTCTGATCAAAAAGTCCCCAACCAACCCAAGTTTCTGCGCTCGGTATTGGATGTCTTGCTCAACGAGAACACCTGGCGTACCATCCTCGTTCAGGTGGTAGCGGTGCTGCTGGCATTGCTCATCGGGGCAGTCATCCTGCTAATCTCAGGCGCAAATCCTCTCGAGGCGTATGCAGCCCTCTTTCGGGGTGCTTTTGGCACTCCCATCGCTTTGGGGCGTACGCTTGAAAAAGCCACCCCCCTCATCTTCAGTGGTCTGGCAGTGGCTTTCGCTTTCAAAGCCGGTATGTTCAACATCGGCGCCCAAGGGCAGCTTTTGTTTGGTGCCATCACCGCTGCTTTTCTTGGTTTTGCCCTGCATGGCTTGCCACCTATTATCCACATGCCCGTGGCTTTGATTGGCGGTGCGCTGGCAGGTGGCGCATATGCCATCATCCCAGGTGCCCTGAAAGCCTACCGTGGTGTGCATGAGGTCATCACCACCATCATGCTGAACTACATCGCCATCAATGTCACCGATTACCTCGCCGATGGACCCTGGAAGGATACCTCGCCGGGAAATGTCATTGCCCGCACTCCAGATATTGATCCTGCTGCTGCCATCGGAAAGCTTGGCCCGGTCCCCATCGGCTTCATCATTGCCATCCTGGTAGCCTTCGTTGTCTGGTGGTTGCTCAGTAAGACTACGGTCGGTTTCGAGATCCGCATGGTGGGGCTTAATCCTAACGCCGCCCGCTATGCGGGTATCAAGGTGGCAAAAACCCTGATCCTCACCATGGTTATCAGTGGTTTCTTGGCAGGCATGGGCGGTGCGGTTGAGACCCTCGGCGTAGTTGGCCGTTATCAGCCAGGTTTCAACGTCGGGTTGGGTTTTGACGGTATCACCGTTGCCATGCTCGGTAAGACCAACCCATTCGGCGTCATCCCGGCTGCTATCCTGGTAGGTGCCATGAAAGCCGGCTCCAGCGAGATGCAATTCGCCTCCGGGGTCGCCAAGGAGATCACCGATGTGATCCAGGCGCTAATCCTCTTCTTCGTCGCCGCGGATGTGATCGTGCGCTCGCTTCTGCGCATGGGTAAGGTAGGTGAGGAAGAAGTCAAGCTTAGCAGCGGTTGGGGAAAGCAATGAGGAGCTCAGCATGCAAAACACGATGACAACCTACTCTCCCTGGAAGCGTTTCTTCAGCCGCAATAAAGGCATCCTGATTGGTGGATTGGCTGTATTCGCCATTGTCGTATTTTTCTACATACTCGTTCCCATGGAAACCATTGCCGTATTGAACGCCACCGTGCGCCTCTCCACGCCTTTGGTGCTGGGGGCACTGTGCGGTTTGATGGGCGAGCGCGCCGCAGTCATCAACATCGGCATCGAAGGTCAGATGTTGATGTCTGCCTTCATTGCCTACCTTTTCAATGTATGGACCGGCAACCTGCCTCTCTCCATCCTGGCCGGTGTACTCACCGGCGCCCTCCTGGGGCTCCTGCTGGCTTTTATGGCCGTCACCCTGAAAATTGACCAGATCATCGGCGGCACAGTCATCAACATCCTGGCGGTCGGTCTCACAGGCTACTTTTATACGACGGGTCTTACAACGGAAGGCAAGTTGCGTCCCATCATCATCCCGATCCTAAACAAGATACCCCTCGTTGGAAGGGTGCTTTTTGAAAACCCCCCCATCACATACGCGGCTATCATCCTGGTCTTCGTCGTGCATTATGTGCTGTTTTATACCAAGTGGGGCTTGCGCACCCGTGCCGTCGGCGAGCACCCGCGTGCTGCCGACACGGTGGGGATTAATGTCTACATGATGCGCTATGTCAACGTGATCCTGGGCGGGTGCCTGGCAGGGCTGGCGGGTGCCTTCCTCACCCTCGAAGCGGTCGGCTCTTTTGAGCGTGTCATGACCAACGGGCGTGGTTTCATCGCCCTGGCTTGCATGATCTTTGGCAGGTGGACGCCACTTGGCTCCTGGGGTGCTGCCCTGTTCTTCGCCCTTTTCACAGCTCTTGCCACTCAGATTTCGTTCATGTACGGGAATACGGTGAACATCCCCCACCAGGTGTGGGGTATTCTACCCTACCTGTTCACCATCCTTGTGCTGGCCGGCATGGGTAAGCGTGTTCGCTCCCCAGCCGCCGATGGCATCCCGTATACAAAGGAATAGCCTATGAGCAACGATGCGATTGCACTGGAAGTCCGTAACATCACCAAGCGCTTCCCGGGTGTGCTGGCCAATGACCGGGTCAACTTTGACCTGCGCAAGGGTGAGATCCATGCCCTGCTGGGTGAGAATGGCGCTGGCAAGACCACCCTGATGAACATCATCTACGGGCTCTACACCCCCAATGAAGGTGAGTTTTTCATCTCCAACGGCGAAGGGCTTCAACAAGTCCAGATTCACTCCCCGAACGATGCCATTCAGGCTGGCATCGGCATGGTGCACCAGCACTTCATGCTCGTGCCCGTCTTCACCGTGGCCGAGAACATCATCCTCGGGCAGGAGACCACCCGCGGCCCCTCCCTCGACCTGCGAACCGCCCGTCAGAAGATCACCCAGCTCTCCGAGGAATATGGCCTGGAGATCGACCCGGATGCCATTGTTGAAGACATTCCCGTCGGCGTGCAGCAGCGCGTGGAGATCGTCAAAGCCCTCTACCGCAATGCCAGGATCCTGGTGCTGGACGAGCCGACCGCCGTGCTCACCCCTCAGGAGGTGGAAAGCCTGTTCCGCATCATGCGCCAGCTTACCAGAGCGCGGGGTTTCCATCGTGTTTATCACCCACAAGCTCAAGGAAGTGCTGGCAGTGGCGGACCGTATCACCACCATGCGCCGTGGACAGGTGGTGGGAACCACCACCCCCGCCGAGTCGGATGAGCACAAGCTGGCTGCCATGATGGTGGGGCGCGAGGTCATCCTGACGGTTGATAAAGCCCCCGCCAGCCCGGGTGAGGTGGTGATGCAAGTGAAAGACCTGAACATCGTGGACGAACGCGGTGTTGAAGTTGTACGTAATTTGGGTTTCGAGGTGCGCGCTGGGAGAGATCCTGGGCATTGCCGGCGTGCAAGGCAATGGTCAGACCGAGCTGGTCGAATCCCTGAGTGGTCTACGGGAGCGCAAATCCGGCCATGTGCTGTTGGATGGTAAAGATATTCCCCAACTTTCCCCGCGCCTCAACGTGGAAGCCGGGCAAGCCCACATCCCCGAGGATCGCCACAAACATGGGTTGGTGCTGGCGTATTCCATCGCCGATAACGAGGTCCTGTGTACCTACTACCAGCCGCCCTTTGCGCGTGGGCTTCAGCGCAACCAGAAAGCTGTGATGGAAAATGCCGTCAATCTGATCGAGCGCTTCGATGTTCGCACCCCCAGCCCCAACCTGCCAGCCAGCAATCTTTCTGGTGGCAACCAGCAGAAGGTTATCGTCGCCCGCGAGCTCAGCCGCCCGATCAAGCTGTTGATCGCCAACCAGCCCACGCGTGGGCTGGATGTCGGTTCCATCGAGTACATCCACCGCCAGATCGTGGATATGCGCGACCGTGGGATAGCCGTGCTGCTCGTCTCGGCCGAGCTGGATGAGATTACCTCTCTCTCTGACCGCATCGCAGTGATGTACCACGGGCAAATCGTGGCAACCGTGGATCCGGACAAGATCACGCGTGCCGAGCTGGGCTTGCTGATGGCAGGCTCAAGCCTACCCACCCCATAAAAATCCAAGACCCTTCGGACGAATCCGAAGGGTCTTTTTATATCATATTATCTCCATAAGGATAATTCACCCCTGCCCGTATGGTTAGGTTCCCCGTCCTGCTGTTGTAGGGGTAATCGGTGATCGCCCCAGTAAAAGTAGAGACGCCCCGCTGGGGCGTCTCCATGATGCACATCTTCATTCTCACGTCCCCGCAAAACGGCTCAAAATACGCTTGCGTACGTGAAAGAATTCTGCGAAGCCTTCAATCACCGTGGTTTTCATTTCTGGTGATGAACCTTCTGGTATCATCATACCGTAGGCATGTCCTCTAAACAGTCTGTTAAAGATTAATAATTTCGACCTTTTTACGCATTTTCGCCCATTTTATAGCGTCTTATGGATTTCGCCCGATATCATCTCCCTTGCAGAAAGGATTTTTCCTCTCCCTTTTAGGGAGAGCATGCACGCGTCTTCAGGTTTTCGCTGGACAGGGTGAGGGTAAATTCCAACCTTAAAATATCTTGCATCGAGTGATTTTCTCGATATCCAATTCCCTTAAACCCCTTGTGAAATTAGAACATGTGTGCTATAATCAGTGTGTAATTACTCACCATTCATTCTTGTTTTGATATTCCTTAAGTTATGCCCAGCAATGAGAAAAAAATATACCCCACATATCATTGCAGTCTTCCTTGCCAATACACAGGAAAATATGACGGGGTTTCCAAATGAACCATTCTACTTTTTGGTCATTGCGGTCATCCCCGCTGATTTTCAGGGATGGAGCGAATTGGGCGACCCTTACCCCGAGCGGAACGAGGGGGAGCAATCTTCCACAGACCTTGCAGGTCAATTGGGATTAGAAAATATATTGAGCAATCTTGGAAAAGGAAGATTGCCACGACCAGCAAAGAACGCTGGTCTCGCAATGACAGATTCCTTATTCACTCAAAGAGAAATCCCCAAAGGCGTGAGTAATTACATAGGCATGCCCCTCGCCTATATAACGAACGTTTCTTGTGAGCTATGTAGGAAAGGGCTGGGGTGAGGTCGCACCTTACCAACTCAATAAATTATGGGATCAAATTCGTTCCTCGTCGTTTTTTCGAGGAACCATTCTTCTAAACACCAAAACAAAAAAATTTCTCACCATGCTGATTAACCGCCTCCATCTTGAAGCACAACTTTTATTAACTTTATGCTATACCGAGGAGAATATTAATTGAATGGTTTTGTTTTTTTTATGAAACAAATCTCATGCCCCTTCGTCTACTTCCCCAAGTCTCCTGGTCCGAAGGCACCGGGCAACAATTCCGAGAGCGATGTTTCCTGTTTCAGGCTACCTTCCGCATCGGCAATGAGCACCCTCGTTTCCAACCCGAACTCGGCCAGCACCTGCCGGCAGGAACCGCAGGGCGTGCCAGCGTTGCCCGTCACCACGGCGATCGCCACAAACTCCCGCTCACCCTCCGACACAGCCTTGAAGACCGCCACGCGCTCGGCGCACATACTGGTGGGATAGGCAGCATTCTCCACGTTACAGCCCGTGAAGAACCTTCCGGAAGAGGTTAGAACAGCTGCCCCCACCCGGTAATTCGAATAAGGAGCATAGGCTCGCTGGCGCGCTTCAATCGCCAGCTGGATCAACTGGGTGCGCAAATCATCGGTCAGCATCGTCTTCATCGTGCCTCACTTCCTGGTCTGCTTCAAGCTGCTTTCTTCGCCCTCACCTTGCGGATTCGCCGCCGGGTGACCTGCTCGATGGTCAGGCTGATGTCGCCCACCTGCAGGCTCTCGCCGCTGACCGGCACACGCCCCACCTGCTCGTAGATAAAGCCACCCAAGGTCTCAGTCTCTTCGGTAGGGCAGTTGGCTGCCCATCACTTCATTGAAATTCTTAAGGTCTACCCGTCCCAGGAAAATATATTCCCCTTCCCCCACCTGCACGTAGGGTGCTTCCTCGCTCTGGTCATATTCATCCTGGATCTCACCCACGATCTCCTCGAAGATGTCCTCCAGGGTGACCAACCCAGCGATGCCGCCATACTCGTCCACCACCATCGCCATGTGCACATGCCCAGCCTGCATCTCTTCCAGCAGCTCATCCACTTTCTTGGCTTCCGGCACAAAGGTCGCCGGTCGCAGCAGGCTGCGTAATGAAACAGCCTGGTCCATCTGAGATTCCGCTGACGCCTGGAGCCCCGCTTGCGCTTGGTTCCCTGACAACTCCTGGTTCCAGACCCGCAGCAGGTCCTTGGCATACAGCAAGCCCAGGATGTTATCCACCGACTCCTCATACACCGGCACGCGCGAATGACCCAACTTGATGCAGCGCATCCACTGCCTGTGCGAGCGGGGTGGAGACCTCCAGGGCATTGAGGTAGATGCGCGGCAGCATGATCTCGCGCACCAGGGTATCGCCCAGCTCGAAGATCGAATAGATCATCTGGCGCTCATCCCCTTCCAGCACGCCGCCCTCATGCCCGGCATCCACCATGCTCTTCAGCTCTTCTTCGGTGACGGTGCTCATCGGACCCTGTGCCTCACCCTTGCGCCGCCCGATTGCCAATGGCAGGATCAGGAACGGCGAGAGGATCACCGTCAGGATGCGCACGTACGGTGCCAGGCGCATCGACCAGGTTTCAGGGTGCTGAGTGATCACCACTTCCACCACCCATTCCAGCCAGAAAACGACCACCACCGCCAGGATCAGGATGCCCAGCTCAAGCAATACGGATGTGGTTGTCCATGCTTGCGGGGCGAATAATGCCAGCAGCAGGCTGGCACCCAAAAAACGTGTGAAAAGCTGGGTGAGATTACTGGCAGCCTGCCATTCCTGCGGGGCTTGCAGAAGGTTGACGGCCTGGGTGACCTTGACCTCCATCTCTTCCTTGAGGGACAAGCAAGCGCGCCAGGCTGGCATTCTGGAGCGCAGCCCTGAAGGCGATGGTGAACAGGTCCAATAAGAGTAAGACCAGCAAGCCCAGGACAAGGTAAGGGGTCATTTCTTCAGCTCTTTGATCACCCTGGCAGGCACACCTACCGCCAGTGTATGGGGAGGGATATCTGTGGTGACCACCGCACCCGCCCCGGTCTTGGCACCCGCCCCCACTTTCACTGGTGCCACCAGCATGGTGTCGGACCCGATGAAGGCACCCTCACCGATCTCGGTCGGGTATTTATGCTCACCGTCGTAGTTGCAGGTGATGGTGCCGGCACCGATGTTAGCCTTCGCACCCACGGTGGCATCGCCCAGGTAGGAGAAGTGACCCATCTTGGCACCCGGTCCAAGGGTGGAGTTCTTGACCTCACCGAAGTTGCCCATGTGCACACCGCGGCACAGGTGGGCTCCCTTGCGCAGGTGGCAGTAGGGTCCCATCTCCACGTGGTCCTCCAGCAGCGCCCCTTCCAGCACCGAAGCCAGCAGGGTGCAGTCATCACCAACTTTGCTATCCCTGATGATGGTGTCTGGGCCGATGACGCAGCCTGCGCCAACCTGGGTGCTGCCGTGCAGGTATGTGCCAGGCCATAGGATGGTATCTTGCCCCAGGGTGACCCCGGGCTCGATGTATACACTAGCTGGATCGATCATGCTCACACCCGCCAGCATCCAGGCCTGGTTGATGCGCTGGCGCATCAAGGCTTCCGCCTGTGCCAGGTGCACGCGGGTGTTGATGCCGATCACCTCGCTCGGGTCTTCCACGTCCAAGGTCTGGATGTCTGCACCCTGCTCCACCGCCATGCCCACCAGGTCGGTCAGGTAGTATTCTCCCTTGGGAGAGAGCTGGATGCGCTTTAAAGCCTCCCACAGCCAGTCAGCCCGGAAGCAGTACATACCCGGGTTGAGCTCATGGATGTTCAGCTGCTCAGCTGTGGCCTGGGCTTCCTCGACGATGCCTCTCACCTGACCGTGACCGTCGCGCAGGATGCGCCCAAAACCGCGCGTCTCGCTGGCAGTCACCGTCAGCATGCTGACCGGACCAGCGTGGGCGCGTGCCTTTTCCACAAGCTTGCCAAGTGTCTGCGCAGTGAGCAGGGGCATATCGGCATAGATGACCAGGACCAGATCACTCTTTCCAGCCAGCAATGGCTCAGCCTGCATCACCGCATGCCCGGTGCCCAGCTGAGGCTGCTGGAGCACGTACTCGGCCTGGTCACCCAGCACCTGGCGTACCTGCTCGGCAGCATGCCCGATCACCATCACCGGTGTGGATTGGGTAACCTGCCGGGCGGCTTCCAGGGCATAGCACGCCATGGGTTTGCCAAGGATCGGGTGGAGCACCTTGGGCAGGCTGGATTTCATTCGGGTTCCCTGACCGGCAGCAAGGATAACTGCGGATAATCTCATCGTCCCTCCAAGAAAGCAAAAACGCAACGTCGGTGTAGGATGCTGATGGTGACTGAAATCTCGCACCCGAGTGACCTTGCGTTAATCATACCAGATGTCATATGTAGAGACTAGCTGGGGCATCCGGGCTCGAACCAGAATAAACAGATCCAAAGTCTGTCGTGCTGCCATTGCACCATGCCCCAATTTACACCCTGTTTTCAGGGCGTCTGGTATTTTATCATATTTTTGATGGGTTCCTGGTGGGAGGCAGGAGATCTTCACGGAGAGACTGGAGGAGCCTTGTCCTCATCCGGTGCCAGGCCCATATCACGCGCCTGATCGTAAGAAAGCACACCTTTACTGCGCCCACCTTCCAACTCGCCATTTTCCCCCAGGGTCTCCCAGAATCCATCCGCCTCTGCCTTGCCTCCAGATTTTGGAGCTTGCGAGAATATGTCTGCAACCCCTGCCAGGGTCTCCGGGTCCACGACGACATCTGCTGGCAGCTCCGCCGGCTCAACTTCAGCAGCTGCAGGCTGGAGACTCTCTTCCTCTAGCATCCACTCAAGGATATTGCGAAGATCATGCACTGCCAGGTTGATAGCCCGGTCCAACAGGCCGATTTTGTCTGGCTCGTTGGATCCAGCTGTGACCACCAACAGCAGGTTGGATGGATCGATCGGCGCAAGATAAATACGCTGCCTGGCGTCGGTGAAATAATGCAGGCATTCATTCGCACCCTTCCCCATGGCATCGGACACCCTCTGGCTGGTGCGGAAAGCCTCCATTAACGCAGGCAGCAATGCGGAGCTGGATGTAATCGGCGATGGATTGCCTGCCACTTCAACAACCTGCCCGATCTCATTTACCAACAGGACCAATGTGGCTCGCAGCTGCTGTTTCAGGCTCAGCAGGCGCTTATCAAGCTTTGACTCAGGCCTCTTGGAGGTGTCTGGCTTGATCTCGCTGGCCTTGGTTCCTTCATATTCGCCTGATCTTTCAGACCCACCCATGCGGGCAGCTGGTTGGCCCACGCCTTTCAGGTCAGCCCATAAGCAATACCTGACCGCATCCAGGAAGGTGGCGATTTCGATGGGCTTGAAAAAGTAGGCAGCCACACCTGCCTCTGAAATCTGTTGGCGTGTGGCAGCATCTTCAACGCCGGTGACCAGGATGACCTTTGTCTCAGGCTTGTGCTTGCGCAGCCGGTTGACCATCTCCAGTCCCGACATGCCAGGCAGGCGGAAATCCAACACTACCAGGTCGAGTGGAAGCGATGCACCGATGAACAAGGCTTCTTCCGCAGAAGGCACATCCAACACATCCACCTCCGCACCAAGGGTCTTGATGCTGGCGGTCACCATGCGCCTGATCTCGTGATTATCATCTACGACTAAAACTCGATGAACAGCCATGTTGGATTCATTCTATCATGATTTTTAAAACAGAAGCAGCCGATGGGCACTAAACGCAAGCAGGGACACGATATTGAACATCCGAAGGAAGGTTTAATCCCTGAGGATGATCGTGCCCCTACAATGGGTAAAATCGTATCTCATGAGGTAATTCTATGCTGATAAATGCTTACTCCACTCGCCAGCAAGCCACCAGGTGGTCATCGCTGACCTCACGGAAGGGAGGCTCTTCGATGCCACACACATCCATTGCAACCGGGCAGCGTGGGTGGAAGCGACAACCGCCAGGTGGATTCAATGGGCTGGGCACATCCCCTTGCAGGATGATGCGCTCGCGCTTCAGGGTGGGGTCAGGGATGGGGATGGCAGACATCAGCGCCTGAGTGTAGGGGTGCAGTGGGTTGCGGAACAGCTCTTCACGGGTGGTCATCTCGACCATCTTACCCAGATACATCACCGCCACCCGGTCTGAGATGTGCTCAACCACGCTCAGGTTGTGGGCGATGAACAGGTAGGTCAGTCCAAACTCACGTTGCAGCTGCTTAAGGATGTTGAGCACCTGCGACTGGATGGATACATCCAGGGCGGAAACGGGCTCATCGGCAACAATGAACTTCGGGCGCAATGCCAGGGCGCGGGCGATGCCTATCCGCTGACGCTGGCCACCCGAAAATTCATGGGGGTAGCGGCGGGCGTGGTAGTCTTCCATGCCCACCTTGCGAAGCATTTCGATCGTGGTCTCAAAACGCTCACGCGGGGTGCCAACATTGTGAATCTTTAGCCCTTCCGCGATCGACTCGCCGATGGGCATGCGGGGATCCAGGGAAGCATACGGGTCCTGGAAGATAATCTGCATGTTACGGCGCATGGCTTTAAGTTCTTTGCCCTTTAATTGGGCTACATCCACGTTATCGAAGAGGACCGAACCGCTGGTAGGTTCAATCAATCTCAGCAAGGTGCGTCCAACCGTGGTCTTCCCACAGCCGGATTCACCCACCAGACCAAGCGTCTCACCCTCGCGAATATTAAAACTGATGTTGTCCACAGCCTGCACCCAGGCAACGATTTTTTGTAAAAGGCCGCCTCGCACCGGGAAATATTTTACCAACTGCTTGATCTCAAGCAGGTTTTTCTTGCCATTGGTATGTACAGCTTGATCAGTCATGATATCTATCTCCAAGTGAGTGGGGTCAGGAAGGCTTTAGCGGAGCGGTGTGCCCCTCATAATCCTGGTAGAGCCAGCAGCGGCAAAGGTGGTCGGGCTCAATTGGGAGTAACCGCGGTTCCACCTGAGTGCAGATGGTTAATTGGTGCTCTATTCGCAGCCGGCAGCGCGGTGCAAACTGGCAGCCCGGAGGCAGGTTGACCAGGTTCGGCACCGAGCCGGGGATGACCTCCAGCGTCTCTTTCACCGTGCCCAAGACCGGGATCGAGGCCATCAAACCCATCGTGTATGGATGCACCGGGTGCGCAAACAGGGTCCTGATATCCGTTTGTTCCACGATACGCCCGGCATACATGACTGCCACCCGGTCTGCCATCTCGGAGATCACTCCCAGGTCATGGGTGATCAGGATGACGGCGGTGTTCATGCGTGTGCGCAGGTCACGCATCAGGTCAAGGATTTGTGCTTGAATGGTCACATCCAGAGCGGTGGTGGGTTCATCTGCGATGAGGAGCTGTGGGTTTAACGCAAGTGCCATGGCAATCATCACACGTTGCGCTTGCCCACCCGACACCTCGTGAGGATATGAATGGGCTTTGCTTTCAGGGTCGGGGATGCCCACCAGCCGTAACAGCTCCACCGCCTTGTTCCAGGATTCTTCCTTGCCCATACTCTGGTGAATTTGCAGCACTTCCCCCACCTGGTCGCCAATCTTGAACACCGGGTTAAGGCTGGATTGCGGTTGTTGGAAGATCATGGATATACGGTTACCGCGCATGTGCACCATCTCTGATTCGGAAAGCTCCAGCAGGTTGCGACCTTCAAACATGATAGTTCCTTCCACTACTTTACCAGGAACACCGATTAAGCCCATGATGGAAAGTGACGTTACGCTTTTCCCGCAGCCGGATTCTCCCACCAGCCCCAAGACCTCACCCCGTCCAACGTAAAAATCTACCCCGTCCACGGCTTTAACCACCCCGTCTTCGGTGTAAAAATATGTTTTAAGATTACGAACCTCAAGCAGGGGTTTCTCAGTCACATTAACCATAGGATTGTCTCCAATACAATAAGCTCACTAACTTGTGAATTTTCTAATGATATTTTTATCTTGCAGCTACATCTGCAGGTATTCCTATTTTAATATGAATTCCTCATTATCTCGTAATTGGCTTTTAGGATTTCAGATAGGTGATTATATCCTTGAGTGAATGTGTCCTCACATGCGTCTCAGCCTTGGGTTGAGGATGCTGTCCAGTGCAAAGCCAACTACCGCAAAAGCGAGCCCGGTAAGGATCATCAAGGCTATGGGTTCCAGCACCCAATAGTAGTAGCCGCCGAAAGCGCCTCTCGTTAGAGCATCATAAACGACCTTGCCCCACGTGGGAAGCACTGGATCACTCACCTTCAGGTAAGCCAGTGTTGCCTCAAAGAAGACATAGCTGGGGACCAAGATGACCAATTGTGGGATCATTAATGGAATAATGCGCGGCACAAGGTAATGTCGGATAATGCGCCAGTTGCTGGCGCCATAAGCCATAGCGGCTTCTATATACGGTGCTTCCTTGACTTGTAGGAAGGCAGCCCGGTAGGTTTTAATCGCACTGCCAAAAATACTCAGGATAATGATCACCCCCAGGATGACCCAGATACTCTTGGAATATAGGTAGAAAATCATAATGGCAATGGGCAGGGTCGGGATGATCATATTAATCTCGGTGAGCCGTTGGATCAAGTTATCAACCCATCCATCATACCAAACACCGAATGCGGCAATCATCATCGAGATGACGCATGTGGTAATGGCACCTAAAAAACCAAACGCCAGGGCTATGGGTGTTCCCCACATCAATGCAATCATCAAGTCACGTCGATAGTCATCAGTTCCTGCCAACCCATACACCTGCCCATAGAGGATCAGCTCGGCATCCAGATTGGCATTTTCTTCAAACAACGTTGTATCCATCCGCAGGGTATACGTGCCTTTTTGTGGCACCGGTGTATCCCCCTCTGCTGGCTGCTTCATTAAGATTTCAGTAGCAGGATAGCTTCCTATCCCAGCTATGCGATCCACTGATTGTGAGCCCTCACCGGAAAGATATTTTCTGGGGATATCCTGAGAGGCAAGGTACCTCTGGGTGGAAGTTGCAGAAAAGTTGCCCAGCTTAAATTCCCTGCCATCCGGCGTCGTCCAGGTAAGGATAACGAAAGGCTTCTTTTCATATTGAGCATTAAAAATGATCAACATATCCTGCGGGAAGCCATCGTATGGGTAGTCGATCGTGTATGTGATCGTCTCCTTATAAGTCCCTGATTTCCCAGGGATAAATTCCTTGCTGACCACCTCATCCTCCTCTGCATCCTCCGCGCTGTTCTGGATGATTGTTGGAGGAAGAGTGCCTTTTATAAACAGGTTAACCCACTCCGGCTGGGCCTTTTTAGGGATCTGGTATTTACTCACCGTTTCCGGACCCCAAAGTTTGATGGCTTCATTATAAGGAATCGCAATCACTGTATAAATTGAAACACCAATCAGTGCAAGGATGATCACCACCCCAACGACCGCAGCGGGGTAGCGGAAGAACTCTCGCAGGGAAGGATATAAACCACCAGCCCTTTTAGGCTTGGTTTTCTCCTGACCCGATGATGGGACTTTTTTATTAGGTATTGTGCGAGCCGCTGATGCCGGTATCAAGCGAGCACAGCTGTGATAGGCACTCGTCCGGCAAACCTCAGCCTGATATGAATGACCGATTCGCTCCGGGTGGTGGTGTACATAACAACGGCAACGCTCACTGGGGGCTATTAATGCCTGCCCACGACTATTTTCTAATCTCAGCTGTAGACAATATCGACCTGGAGAGATCCCTTCCATCTTGCTGGTTTGAGAGGCGCGAAGGGGTGTCAAAACTCGCACGGAATGGTGCCTAGGTGTGGGTGAGATCAGGTAACGTTTTCCAGGCATGTTTAGACGGCTTTGACCAGGTGAAACTCCGCTCAGCCGGTTATAGAATGAACGCAAGAAGACTTTCAAAGAAAATAATACTTGAAAACCGTTTTTCCTTTGTATGACCGGCTTTAATGTTTGACCATCGCCACCTATCCTGATCCTGGGATCAACCAGGGCATAGATGATGTCCAGCAGGAAGACCGACACGGCCAAAAGGATGGCAAAAATGACCACGATGCCTATCGTCACTGACATTTCTTTAATTTCAATGGAGGTCATGAATAGCTTTCCGATACCGGGCCAGTCAAAGAAGACCTCCAGGACAATGATCCCCTGCCAAAAGGTGAGCATCAGGATGGTGAAGCTGGTGATGATGTAGGGAAGGGTTGGTTTCAGGACATACCGACGCTCAAGGATTCTGTCTGGCAAGCCCTTTGCCTTAGCCATCTCAATGTAATCCTCACCGGAGTGAATCAGAAAGTAAGTGCGCCAGGTGTAGACGGTTGAAAAAAACATGCCCAGGAAGATAGCGGTAACAGGCAGGATCATGTGCTTAAGCACAATGGGGACATATCCCAGTTTCGTGGCAGGTGGAAATGTATCATACATCCCACTGAAAGGCAGTATGTGCAACTCCCCGGCAAAGATCACCACCAGCACGACCCCGTATACCCAGTTCGGGATGGAAGATAATGGGGAGAGTGCAACAATCGACCTATCTGTAGCACTTCCATGTTTCTTGGACAGGTTGAGAGCCACAAAAATGCTGGCAAAGAACAGCATGAAATTGGTTGCTCCGGCCAGTAGTAATGTATATGGAACACGCTCCAGGACGATTGACCTTACATCAGCTGCCGAAGAAGTCATGAAGCGGTTGACTCCAATCCGGTAGGATACCCCCCAATCGAAGGTCATGGTTTGGTACCACCAGCGTAGACACCGCAGCAGAAACGGCTGATGTAAGCCGTATGCCTCTTCCATAGCCCATCTAGCTTCTTCGGTAGCCTGGACGATCTCCTCCTCAGACGCGCCTCTCATTCCCAGGGAAATAAAATTAAGCGCTTCGTCGACATTCGCCTGGTGGATCTTATCAATATACCCGCCATAGTTGATCACAACAATGGCAAGGAATACGCCAATGGCAACCATCAGGAAGAGGGTGATTGCTCTGATCGTGATATACTTCGCAACCCTGGCGATGGTGTTGGTGGTGGTCTTATCTCCGGATGGTTCCATACACAATTGTATCGTCGTGTTTAAAGGCTAAATAAGAAACCCGCCTTCTAAACTACGCACTACGAAAACGGGTTTCTATATTGTATATATGATTTACTCGCCAGGATATAAAAGGTTCGCTCCTGCCAGTAGCGGATATTACCAATCTTGTTTATGGTCAGTCGGTATCTCCGGAGGTGGCATGTTATCCCTATTCTTGCTCCTGCGGTGGCGGATCAAAAATGCACTGCCGATGATCCCAAGGAATAAGCCGACCATAGAAGCAATATATGAGAAAAAGTTCAAGAAGATTGTCGACGGCAGGATCTTCATGACCATCAAGAACGGCAGGATGGCTCCCAGCAGAACCAGCACGAAGCCAATCAGGATCAGATATTCACCGCGAATCGTTCTCATTTTTATATAACCAACACAACACTGTATGCTCGGGTTCGGGATTATATTCCGGTGGTTCCTGTACTTCGCACAAACCCTGAATCATCTTGGAGCACAGCGCGGATGGAAGCGGCATCCGGGTGGTGGGTTGACCAGGCTGGGAGGTTCTCCGGGTGGCACCTCCTTGTAGGTGGTTGCGTTTTTAGCATCCGGCTCGGAAGTCCCCGTTAACAAAGCGACGGTATAGGGATGGAGTGGATTACGCAATAAATCACCAATATTTACTTTTTCAATGATCTTACCAGCATACATGACAAAGACCCGCTCCGAGAAATAGCGCACGGTCGAAAGGTCATGGGTGATATAGATGACTGACAGGTGATAGGATTCCTGCAAGCCGCGCAGGAGTTTTAAAATCTCCACCCGCACAGAAGCATCCAGCATGGAGACGGGTTCGTCCGCCACAAGGAATTTGGGGTTCATGATCATGGCCCGCGCGATGACCATGCGTTGCTGCTGACCCCCACTGAGCATGTGAGGGAATTTAGTCAGGAAGTCGCTGACCGGGGTCATTTTGACCTCCGTCATGACCTTGTTGATCCGGTCGGCTATCTCTCCTTTATCCTTGACCCCACCAATAATGAGCGGCTCAGCCAGGATCCGCTGGGCGCTCATAAAAGGAGGCAGGGCACCGTAAGGGTCCTGCTGTACATACCCTACCTGGGTGCGGTACCATTTTAAAATCTTTGGCTCCATCTTGCCCAAATCTTTGCCTTCATAAATCACATGACCCTCGGTTGGTTTGTTCAATCCCAGGATGGTCTTCATCAGGCTGGACTTTCCGCAGCCACTCTCGCCAACCACCGCGATGGCTTCACCATGCTTGACGTCAAATGATACATCATCCACCGCATGCACAAAGCCGGCAGATCCAAATCCGAATTTGCGCAGCTCAAAATACACTTTAAGACCCTGTAAGGACAGCAAAGCGCCATTCTTGCCCGGCTGGTCCGTTACCTGCTCTTCACTCGTAATCAACTGGTGTGCTTTCTATCATTCCATCACCTGTCCTGTCTTATGCATATAACCAGCACTTAACCCGACGACCTTCAATGGTGAAGGTGGGTGGATCCTCAACACATTTATCAAAACGAGAAGGGCAGCGTGCGGCAAACCGGCACCCTGTGGGAGGTGAGATCAGGCTGGGAGGCTGACCGATGATGAAATCTGGCTCTTTGTTACCGTGCAGCCTGGGCACACTATTCATCAATTTTCGCGAATATGGATGAAGTGGGGCAGGGAAGAAACGGGGGGTATCCCCCACCTCTACAATCTGACCAGCATACATCACCGCCACGTCATCCGCCAGCTCACTGGAAGTGGCGATGTCGTGGGTGATCAGGATATAACTCGTCTCAAATTCATGCTTGATGCGCTTGAGCACGTTCATGATGTTGGCCTGGGTGAGCAGATCCAGCGCCGAAGTCGGCTCATCCAGGACGATCAGGAGCGGTGAAGTCACCAAAGACATGGCAATGGCTGCCCTCTGGCGCATGCCACCGCTCAGCTCGAAGGGATAGCGCACCAGGAAATCGGCCGGCACACCCACATTCTGAAACATTTTACGAGCCATTTCCATGGCTTCGTTCTGCTTGACCCCCAGATGAATCATGGCGGGCTCTGCCACCTGGTCACCCACCCGGATGACCGGATTTAAGGCGTTCATGGCGGCCTGCGGCACCAGCGACATCTTGATCCAGCGCACATTCTGGCGGAACTCCTCATCATCATAAGCCATGACATCCGTGCCGTTCAGATAGACATGACCTGAATAGGTATCAATGTTCTTCGGCAGCAACCTGAGGATGGCCTTGGCAAGCGAAGTTTTTCCACAGCCAGATTCACCTACCACAACCACTGCCCGATTGTAGGTCAGATTAAAATCCACCCCATCCACCGCCTGTACCACACCCTGAGTGGTGCGGAAGTAGAGTTTCAAATCTTCAACGCGTAGTAGCTCCGTATCTGCCATTAGCTCACATCCCTCGCAGCCTGGGGTTAAATATCCGATCCAAAGAGAAGCCTAACAGTGCAAAAGCCAGCCCGGATATCATTAACAGTATCGCCGGCTCCAGCACCCAGTAATATAACCCCTTATACAGGGCACCATTCTGCTGTGCGTCATTGATGACCTTGCCCCAGGTGGGCAGGGTCGGATCGCCCAGGCCCAATATCGCCAGGCCTGCTTCCAGGAAAACGAAGGCGGGGATCAGGGTCACCAGCTGCGGGATCAATAATGGGATGATGCGCGGCACAAGGTATGAAAAGATGATCCGATTGTTTCCCGCCCCATAAGCCCGTGCAGCTTCAATGTAGGATGACTCCTTTACCTGCATGAACACCGCCCGGTAGGTCTTGATGGCAGATCCAAAAACGTTCAGCAGGATCACCACCCCAAGGATCACCCAAATACTGTGCGAGTAAAAGGTGCCCACCATGATCAGGATCGGCAGGAAGGGTAAAACCATGTTCACTTCGGTGACACGCTGGATGACACCATCCACCCAACCGCCATGCCAAACACCGATGGCTGCGATGATCATGGTGAGGGCAGTCGTCCCGAGGGCAGCCAGCAGGCCAAAAGCCAGGGATACCGGGATCCCCCACAGAAGCGCTATCCTCAGGTCCCGGCGCAGGTGGTCGGTCCCGGCGACCCCATACAGCTTACCATAGAGCACCATTTCAGCATCCACGTCGGAATCCGCCTCAAACGTGGTCGCATCCACGATCAGCTGGTAAGTGCCCTTGACGGGCGGGGTCAACCCCTCCTTGGGGTCAGCCACGAACAGCCCTTTCTCAGGCGGCAATCCGGAAAGCCTGCGCTGTAGTTTCTCATCTTGAGATACATAATAGGCCTCCGACTCAGAGATGGCGAAATTCGCCACCCTGATCTCCCTGCCATCCGGTGTGATCCAAGACATGTTGACAAAAGGTTCTTTTCCACTGAACGTACTAGTGAAAAATACGGCGATGTCCTGAGGGAAATCGTCATAAGGATAATCAAATGTAAACGTGATCAGCACTTCTGTCGTGGTATCGCCCGGCGTAACGGTCTTGGGGGCAGTGCCATCCGCGCTGCTTTGGGTAATCGTCAGAGGTAATTTTTCTCTGCTGAAATAATTCATCCATGCCGGTGCCGCGTATCTGGGGCTTTTATACCAGACGCCTTCCCCACCACGCCAGAGGATAAGCGCTTGCTTATAGGGGATGGTAACCATCGCATAGATGGAGCCTATCAGTAACAACGCGATAATCACCAGTCCGACAATGGCAGAAGGATATCGCAACAGCTCCTTGAAGGTGTTTTTAATCGCTTTCATTGCGGCCTGCTTTCACCACCGCCGATCTTCACCCGGGGGTCCACCAACGCATAGACAATATCCAGCAGGAAGACCGTGATCACCAATAAATAGGCAAAAATGACGGTTGAGCCTACGATGACTGGCGTATCATACAGACCGATCGCCATGAAAAGGGCGCGTCCAAGACCAGGCCATTGGAAGACCGTCTCAAAGATGGTTGCCCCGGTCCACATGTAAATGACGATCAAGGCAAAACTGGTGATGATCGTCGGCAGGGTGGGTCTCAGGATGTAGCTGCGCTCAATATTCCGCGAGGTCAGGCCTTTGGCTTTGGCCATATCCACATAATCCTCGCTGGAATAGATGAGGAAGAATGTCCGCCAGGTATAAGCGCTCAAGAAAATCGTGCTGAGGGTGATGGCAAAAACAGGCAGGATCATGTGCTTGAGCAAGCTCAAAGCATACAAGAACTTCGAGCTGGGGGAGGCGCATCCACCATCCCGCCAAAGGGCAGCCAGTGCAGCAAGGCCGCGAAGATCAGGATCAGGAAAATGCCATAAAACCACCCCGGTGCTGAAGAGGTCGGGGTGAGGGCGATGAATACTTTATCAAAGAAACTACCATATTTCCGGGAAAGAGAAAGTGCGATGAGAACAGCAAATACAAAAAGGATGACATCTGCAGTACCAAATAAGAGCAATGTGGGCGGAAGACGCTCCAAAATGACATTCTTCACCATCTTCGAGCCACTGTCACTGGCCATTTGCAGGGCACGCCCCAGGTTGAGGGAGAGGGCATTTCTCAGATAGAGGAAGCTGCGCACCAGGAAAGGCTTATCCAACCCCAGGCGCTTTTCCTGGGTGGCGATCATGGTATCCATTTGATACTGTCTTTCTTCAGCGGACAACCCTTTGAAGGCAGGATTAAGCGCCAGCTGCATGGAGACAGCTTCCTGGATCTGCCCACGCTGGATTCTATCCACATAACCACCCATATTGGCGATCAGGATGGTCAGATAGACCGCGATGACAACCGTAAGGAACAGGACAACCAGCCGGACAACCGTATAGCGCAACACCCGCGAAGCAGTACTGATGGTTGCTTTTTTCTTGATCGGCTCAGTTAATTTTGCATCTAATGGGACTGTGGCTTCGCTCATGGCAGCCTCACTTTCATTCAATCAAAACATACTATTTATCAATGGAGGCAGGCGATTGCCTGCCTCCATTTTGGAAAACAGATGGTTATGTTATTGGGCTACAAACTCGTAGTCTGTAATCGTGGGGATGCTCACAGCCAGTGAGGTGGTAACGACTTCAAGCTTGTTCGCTCCAGCCACGAGCTTGGCAGTATCGTCAGCGGTGAGTGTTACCGTGTAGTAGCCTTCTTCAACCGCTACAGCATCACCCTGGAGGACGACCGCACCAGTGGCATCGAAGACCAGGTATTTCACCTGGTCGACCTTATCCGCAGGATAGGGTGCATCCGCGAAGCTGACGAACACATCATACACAGCTTCAGCGCCGATGCTGACCTCACCCGGACCATCAACCTCGACGACTGCGACCATGGGCGCACCAAAGATGGCCCATTTTGAGGCAGAGTCGGGGAAATTGGGGTTGTACAGCATGGATACGGTCTTCTCGGTGGGGTAGGCTTTCTCCAGATAGAAGGGACCCGTGCCAACCCAGAAATGACCCTTAAGCGTGTACCAATCCGCGATAATTCGCCCAGCGTGCTGTCGCCTCTTCGGGGGTGACGAACTGGCTCATGGTGGGTGCGTAGGGGATGTAGTTCTCAGCCTGGGCTTTGTCCAGATAACCCTTGAGGATATCCAGGCTTGGGCCGGCAACTAAGCTCATCCACTCGACTTCCGTGGCAGTTGCCTTATCGGTCGAATAGGCCAGCTGGCCGATTTCCGGATCAACCCCGGCATCAGCCAGGTTACCCAGGGCATACGTTTGCCATGGTGGAGCAGGCCTCTCCCTGACCGCCTAACCAATCCGCAGGGAACCAGGTGGTTAGAGTAGACCATCCACTCGGCATCCAGGTAGTATTGGTCGTCATAGGTGGTGATCACCAGCGGGTCGGTTGACTCGATCACAATGCCTTTGAAGTGTGACAGGAAGGCATCAACTTGGGGCGCCAGGGACTTCGTCATAGTTGGCGCTTTCCGGCTTGCCATAATCGAAGGTGGTGATCATATTGATGATGAAATCACCCACCGAGATCGGGCTGCCATCATGGAAGGTGACAGTGGTGAACAGGTCGGCAGGATAGGTTACGGTGACCTTCGATTTTGCGGTGAGTGTAGAAGTGTATTTCTCACCAGCGGTGATGAACACCTGGTTGGTTGCATCCCAGTCCACCCAGGCTTCCGCGGGGTACCTCGATCGAGTCCACAGGCGCGGTTTCCAGCGTGAGCCAGTCCAGTGTCTTGGCAACCGGCAGGCCTTCTTCAACAACCACAGCAGCTGACTCGATGCGCTGTGGATAGTACAGGCCAGTGTACGGATCAGGGATAACACCATAATCAGCTGCAGCCGATTGAGCCGCGGCATCATAAACCCAGTTGCTGCCAGCCACAGGGTTCCAGGGCTCAACCAGGATACCCGGCTGGGCAATCCTCATGATGCCACCTTCCTGGTCGGCAAAGCGGATCGTGAAGGGGTAGAGCGCAGAGCCAGCCACCCCACCCGCCAGGTCATAGGCAACTGAAACATCCGCCACCTGGGGTGAGAAGCTGGTCTGATCCACCAGCCAGACGCGTTGCCCTTCTAACTGGGCCATCTCAAGCGCTTGTTTAAACAGTTCACCACGCTCGTCCATGGATGCAAAATCGTTGACCCATAGCTTATCGGCAACGCCATCCGTACCATTGTAATAAGCCGGGTCATTCACATAACCCTGCCAGAGTGGGGAGCCGGAGCCCAGGGGTGTGTAGAAGTAGCCAAAGTTGGTGGCATCATCGCGGCTGACGGCGGTGGTGATCCACCCGCCGGTGTAGAAGTGCATCAGGCCTAACTTCGGCTCACTCTGGTTCCAGATGGGGGAGGCTTCGCTACGGGTCTTGTACTGGCGATCCGTGGTGAACCCAATCGCTTCCAGCTGGTTGCAGACATAGTCACCGATCTCCCGGCGCTCATCCTCCGTGCGGATGATGGCGATAATGACCACTGGCTCACCGTTGAACGTCCACTTGCCATCTGTGCCCAGTGTGGCACCCATGGCGGTCATTTCCGCATCGATCACGGCCTTGGCCTGGTCCAGGTTATAGGCATACTTGACTTCCAGGGCACGCACGGTATCGATGTAGCGGGCATAGTCAGGGAAGGCGCTGTTCAGGCTGGTGACCTTCGGGACTGCCAGGCCACCGTAGATCTCCTGGACGATGTAGTTGCGGTCCATCAACCAGTTCATCGCCTCGCGGACTTTGGGATTGCCGAAGGGGTTCAGGCGCCCATCCTCAAAGGTGGGCCCCCATGGGTTAAAGGTAAGCTCAGTGTAAGAACCAAAGGCGGACGTGTATCCCAGGTTGGGGTCTGCCTTGACTTCTTCAAAGAGCTGAGCGTCGCTGACGGAGTAGGCATACACATCCAAGTCGTTGGCCTGGAGTTGCTTGACCGCGGCATTGGCATCGTTCTGCTCCGTGAAGACCAGCTGGTCCACCCAGGCACCCATACGGGTCGATGGTTCAGCTGTGGGTTCTACTGGAACCTCAACCGGGACCTCGACGATTTGGGTCTCTATAACAACCTGGGTTTCCTTGACAATTTGCGTTTGAACAACCTCCTGGGTAACGACTTCTGCTGTGGGTGTTGCGCAAGCAGCCAACACCATGCTGAAGGTTACCAGCAGGCTTAGTACTAAAAACAATTTCTTCGACATATTTCTCCTCCGAACTTATAGTTTGATTGGTTAAATAGAAAATTTTCGGGATACTGAAATATCAATTATTGATATACCCAGGTATCACCTCCTCTCTAGTATTCAACAACATCAAAAACATTCCAAACGTGCACGAAATATACCTGTAAAAAGCTAAATGGTCAAGGATAGTTAAGAACAGCCGTTGCCATAATCCAGCCCCTCCAGGTTCCATAACGGACTGTCTATGGCCGATTCGGATGAATAGTTACACAAGTCAGGCCGGGCAACCGACACATTAAAATGAAGGTACAAGGGCAGGGCGGGTAACTCATCTGAAAAAATGTCCTGCGCCCGGAAATGTTCTGAGGCATGTTGAGGGGCATCAGATAATGAGAAAAGCGCATTTTCACAAGCCTGATCATATTCCGGATTGGTGTATCCACTGGCGTTTACGCCGCCCCAACCTTTGGTAAATTCCGGATAGGGACCTGGAATTTCATCACTAAGGTACAGATAACACGCTGGCTCAAATGCCGTCGCCCAGGCGAACTGCGCTAGGTCAAAGGAACGCCCAAAAATAGGACCCTCCGGCCCGGGAGCCAGGTACTCTTCCGGCGGCTGGGCGATGACCTTGGTGCGAATGCCACATCCTTGCAGCATCTTCTGGATCATCAACGCATCTGACCCAGATTTAGCCTCATTGGAAACCAGATACTCAACCTCAAAGGGGGTGCCATCCGGCACTCCGCTCACACCTTGTGCAACCCGAGCTGTTGCAGGGTCGTTATCCAGGTCAAGCCAGCCAACTGATTCGAGCAAGGCAGCGGCTCCCTGGAGGTCAAAATCATAACCCTGGACCTGCGGGTTATATAGAGGATGAGAGGCAGGTATATACACATCCGTGAGCAGCTGCTCACTCGATGGCGTATCAGCAATCAATGCTTCCCGGTCAATGCACATGGCCACTGCTTGTCGTACTTCCTTCAGGGTAAAGAATCCCACCCGCTGGCTGTCGATCGGATTGATCCCAAAGGTGACCTGCTCCCAGCCAGCATCGTTCTGATAGAAAGCTTGAATTTGACCGTCCTGCTGCAGCTCCAGCAAACGGGGAGATATTGAACTCGAGCATCGCAGTCTGGTCAACAAAATCGCATTCACCCGCCTGAAGAGCATCCAAGCCCTTCATCAGAACTGCCCACAAACCGGAAAACTAAATGATCAAAGTAAGGCAAGTTCTCTCCTGCGCGAAAATAAAGCGGATTTTTATGCAGCGAAATATGGTCACCTGCTATCCATTCGTCTATAATGTACGCTCCCCAGCCGAGAGGCTTCCGAGTTGAAGCTTCAGCTGTGCGTATCTCTTCGATTGAATAGGTATGCCAGGCATGCTGAGGCAGCGGTGTGAAAAACTTGGTATGGTAAATACCATCCTGGTAGCCAGGTAAGCCAACCCATTCCACAGAATAATCGTCCAATGCCCGATAAGAATGCGTCCGGGAAATAAGCGCAGGTTGAGCTGCTGGATACAAACTGCGAGCAAGCTCATAGGAGTAGACCGAGTCTGATGATGTTAAAGGAGTGCCATCTGACCATTGGATACCCGGCATTAACGTAAATCTTAAAACTAGTTGATCCATTGTAACAGGTTGATCATCGGAATAACTTTGTGTACAGTTGCTCTCGGTGCAGCCGCTTGGGCGAAATTCTACACCAACCTCCAGTGTGACCGGGTTTCCCGAGCTGTCAACGATTAAGTCCCCAGCTTCGACCTGAACCGGTTGTAACAGGGCGTCCCCATCCTTCAAAGACGGCAATTTCTGTAAGATTACCGGATGAGCGGTGTAATCGCGGATATCCACCGGTCCATCATAGATGGCTGCTAGGACATCCCTTGCCGCTGTCGAGGCAGCATCATAATAAAATAATGAAGCTGGCTCACGCCCAAGGCATATGGTGAGTAAACGCTCGGGGGCTGGCAACAGAGTTGCAGTTGGTGTAAGCTCAGACGCATCTTTTGTTGGCTGCCCCGTGGGAGATACCAATGGAATTGGTAGAGTAACAGCGGGAGAAGGTGGTTTTTGGTTGCAAGCCACCAACCCCATCAACAGGATCACTACCAGTAAATTGTTAAGGTGCAATACGATCAAGCACGAGCTCGAATACCCGCATTAAGTGATTGTTCAAAAAACCAGGTCAACATGTATCGGTGACCATTCATTGGTGCTATGGATTGGATAGTCATTGAACTGAGTCCTGGGGATGATGATAGAAAAGTTGTACTTCCTTCGGGGTGCATTTGCTGCCCGCCCTAGCAGCTCCGAGCGGCTATTGGCAGGAGGCTGGTATTGGGCAACCCAATTTTTTAGAATTCTACCAAGCATGCGGTCAGAATAAGTGCTCATCCTTTTTAACCTAAGTAAACTCGTAGTTCAAATCTGGGAAAGTCTTATTTTGTAACAGATCCAGAGATTTCCTCAATGCCTGACGGCTGTAATGTAAACGAGACTTCACGGTACCCACTGGTATGTCTAAAATTTCCGCGATCTCCTGTATTGAGAGGTCATTAATATAATAAAGAACAACTACTCCCCGATGGGATAGAGGCAGAGATGATAGCGCCTGTAGAACCTGGCGCCAAGACTTATTGATCTCCGATCGTACGGCGGGTATGTCTCTTCGGCTGCCTGAGATCCAGTCTGCCACATCCTCCAAAGGACGTAGAAGGCGATTGTGCCGTTTAACCCAGGTATACGAAAGGTTCGTGGTCATGCGATATAACCAGGGCTCCAACGGGCGTTTGGAATCAATATGACTCGCGAATCGATGCAGGCGTAAAAACACCTCTTGCAATAAGTCATCTGCGGCTTCAGCATCTCCGGTAATTGCCAGAGCAGTGCGGAAAACCAATCCCCGGTGGCGGTCGTATAAGACGCCCAGTGCTTCGAGGTTGCCTGCTTGTAATCTAAGGACCAATTCAGAATCCAAAATTGCGTCCTTCTCCTCTGCGGCAATAGACATATAAACTCCCATTATTAAAATACTCCAGCGGTCACGAAATGGTTCAAATTCTGTACAACGCTAAGACGAAAACCTCACAGGTGGCAGCCAAACCTGTGGGTAATTAAGATCCTTTCAGGAATTCTTTATCTGTAGCATCACAACCAATTAGATTATACATCTTTCTGTAAAATTATTACAAACTGTAAATTCCAGATCCTTATGGCATTAAAAGCGATTCTTCCTGACCCAGGCGCATCCTCACATAAGACGCGTAGCGTTCAGGATGCACAGCCCCATTTGCCAGGGCTGCCTGCACGGCACACCCAGGCTCATGCACATGCGAACAATCGCTGAACTGGCAACCCGCCACCAATTCACGCAGCTCAGGAAAATAACCATCCAATTCTTCTGGACGAATATCCCACAGCGCCAGAGCTTTCATCCCTGGAGTATCTGCTACGTATCCCCCACCCTGCAGAGGAAATAATTGGCGAACAACTGTAGTATGCTTACCTTTTTCGGTTGCCTGGCTGACGGATCGAATAACCAGACCAAGCCCTGGTTGAAGAGCATTAAGCAAGCTGGACTTGCCCACCCCCGATGGACCGGCAAATACCGATATCTTCCCCATTAATTTCTCGGCTAATTCAGGAATCCCCAGCCTACTCTTAGCGGATGTATAAATAACCGGATAGCCCAGGTGATCATAACGGGAAAACAGCTCCTGTGCCTGGATTGCATCCACCAGATCCACTTTATTGGCTAGGACCAGCACCGGGACACCCTGTTTTTCAGCCACCACCAGGAGGCGGTCCAACATGCCCAGGTGCGGTTCCGGTTTAGCACAGGCAAATATAAACACAGCCTGGTCAGGATTGGCAAGAATAATCTGCCGGTATTCTCCCTGCGGTGTGGGTGCCATTCGGCAAAGCAGATGCGTGCGAGCTTCAACCGCTTCGATCATCCCCTCTCCATCGGATTGTTGGGAAATTTCCACCCAATCCCCTACCGCAACAATATCTCCCAGTCGCTTACCTTGCTTCAACCGTCCACGCAGGTGGCAATTGAAACTACCCACTTCAGTTTCAACAGTATAGAAACCAGATTGGGAGCGAATGATCAAACCACGCAAATATTTTTTCCAGTCTTTACGGGGTTGGGGTATCGGTCACTTCGGGGGTAGCTGTGTCCGTCACCTCAGGTGTTGGGGTGGCTACCACACCGATTTGAGCTTCCCAGGGATAACGCATTTGTGGGCTGCCCAAGAAATAGATCTCAAGAACGCGCCGGAAGATTGGGGCTGCCACGACTGACCCCTCGCCCCCATTTTCAACCAGGACTACCACAGCGATATCGGGGCGATCTTCCCGCCCTGCATTGGTATATCCTGCAAACCAGGCATGTGGGTCAGTATAACCTGATTCTGCCGTACCTGTTTTTCCTGCCACCGGGATACCCGTGCTGCTGACAAAGCTGTTCAGCCCATAGGCACTGGTGCGATAAGCCGTGCCGCGTGGGTCCATCACCACATTGGTCATGGCTTCCTGGATAATGGATAGGTTTTCTTGTGATATTGGTAAAGTCCCACGCACGGTCGGGGTAAATTCATAGGTTGGGTTCCCATCCACTGGCACAATTTGCTCGATGATTTGGGGCGTATAAAGGGTTCCGCCATTGCCCACCGCGGCAATGAAATCTGCCACCTGTAGAGGGGTAATCAACGTGCTGCCTTGTGCAATTGCCAGGTTAAAAGCATCTACTTGGCTGGTCGGTTCGGGTATCTGTCCTGGGATATCGCCGATCTCAATACCGGTTGAGCTGCCCAGCCCAAAACCGCGCGCCATATCCGAAATGGCAGTAAACATGCCGCGGTTATAAAAATCCACTCCAATATGCATGAACCAGGGATTGCAAGAGCGCATCAAGCCATCCATTAAATTCAACCTACCGCTAGGCTGGGTCTTGCCATCTTCCAGGTAATGATCATAAGTCCAATCATGTGGCTCAATACCCGGAACCTCGGTGAAAAAGTAACCGCAGTCGTATTCACTATCCTTGGTGAATAACCCACTCTGTAATGCAGCTGCCATGGTAATGATCTTGAATACCGAGCCGAGCGGATATTGGCCTTGGGTGGATCGGTTGAGCAGAGGCGCCGTGGGAGCGTACAAATCATTGATCAAATAGGAATAATTGTAATTAGCCGGCTCAAAAAGATTGGGGTTAAAATCCGGCGAAGAAAGCATCGCCAGCACTTTTCCGGTATCCCGCTCCAACACAACTACGGCACCCTGCATACCATCGCTGAGGGCATTGCTACGCTGCAGGCCTTGCTGCAAGTCATAATCAATGGTGGTATAGACTGCCTCTGCAGGTTGTGGTTCTTTGGTGGCTAGTTGGGTAATGATGTTCTTATTGGGATCGACCACATATAACGCCCCGCCACGCTCTCCGGCAAGGGCATCCTCAGCGTAGTATTCCAACCCATCCCGCCCGACCCGCTCATCGATCCGATAACCCAGGCGCTTGTAATAATCTACTTCATCCGGTTGGATCAGGCTCATGTAACCCAGCGCATGGGCGGCAATCCCATCATCGAAATAATAACGTGTGCGGAATGGTTGCAAGATTACCCCGGAGTAGCCCGCCAGAACCGACTCGCGTGGGGCCAGGGCATCCACGGAGATGTCTGCAACAGGCAGGTAATATCCAAACGGGCGCCAGGCTTCAATCATTCCCGACAATTTCTCAGGTTGAACACCGGTTAACCGGTAAATTTCACCAAGCAGTGCATCTTCCTGTTCGGGATCGACTGCCGCGGTATCCAGGCCAATTGCGACCGCATCTGCCTGGGCAACCAGTGCTCGACCATCGCTGGAGTAAATGTTACCCCGCGAAGGGATGCGGTAATCCATCAGCAGATTATTCCCGCCAAGCAGCTCTGGCAGGATCAGCGAATCATCCCACTGAATCCGCCACTCCCCGTTTTCCAGGCTCAAGTTCATTACCGTATCCCGTTGAATGTCACCGACCAGGACGCTATTTAAGAGTACTCGATACCCGACCTGACCGCTTTCAGGATTTTTCAAGGATGAGAGGACTTCATAATCCCAGCTGCTCAGAGCAGCCTCATTTGTGACATTCTGATAACGGGCTGTAAAATCAGCCTCGCTGATGGCATCCTGGCTGACCTTGGTCAACAAGGCGTACATCTCTGGATATTCTTCTGCCTTCCAATGGTCCAGGTAGGTTTTTGCTATTAGCTCAGGATCTGGAACAGCGGTTGTTTCCACTTCCGGTCCAGGTAAAGTGGAGGTTGGTAATACGGCAACTGTTGACGTAGGCGTTTGGGAAATTGATGAATTGCAACCAATCAGGATGGCTGACAATACGATTAGAAACAAAAAACGGGTTTTCATGGCTTTAATAATCACTGGTTATCAAGGAGCAAAGATTATACTACCTCCCGTATACCTAACCTATATGTTTTCTATTAAAATCTGATGATAGACTGGACAGTCATAGCCAGTCGCTGCCTGGCAAGCCCTTGGGATATCCATTTGCGGGGCAACTCCGAAGTGTGCCAGGCTGCGGGTCAGGTGGCATAATGGCAAACCCATCACATTGGCAAAGCAGCCACCCAGCTTCTCAACCGGATGAAACTCGTCATGTTGAATCGCGTATGCACCGGCTTTATCCATCGGATCACCACTGGCGACATATTCCTTTATCTCTCCATCGCTGTAGTTGCGCATCGTCACATACGTAGAACACAAATCGGAACGGGTGGCTCCATTCTGGCTATTTAAAATAAAGATCGCCGTGTGGACCTGGTGTGTGCCACCTCGTAAGCCGCGCAACATTTCCAATGCCTCACCAGGATTACAGGGTTTACCTAAAATCACGGGGGATTCGCCACCCTGAGGATTAATAACGGTCGTGTCTGCACCAATGAATACACCTTCAACGCCTGCCTGGCTGGCGGCGGTGGTCGCCTTATAAGTTGCCAAACGCTGAACATATTCCATGCCATCTTCACCTGCCAGGGGAGTTTCATCCACCTGCGAGGATAGAATGTCATATTCCCAACCTCCAAGAGCTAGCAACTCTTTCCGTCGAGGGGAGTTCGAGGCCAAAAAGAGCCGTATGTCTTTATTCATTCCATGAGCCTTATCCGGCGATTCTAACATACTCTCACTCTGGTTCTTTCATAGAAGGAGTTGTAAAATGAGGTGCGATTAATTAGTCAGTGTAAACAGGAGATACTCGATGCGTGAATTACAAGAAAGAATTAAGCTTGAAGGTAAAAACCTCGGCAATGGAATCCTCAAAGTTGATGGGTTTATTAACCACCAGGTTGATCCAGTTTTAATGGACGCATGCGGAAAAGAACTTGCGTATCGCTTCAAAGACATTGGAGCAACCAAGATCCTGACCGCCGAGATTTCTGGCATTGCACCAGCGGTCACCACTGCTTTTCATCTTCAGCTGCCCATCGTCTATGCCCGAAAACACAAGCCCATCACGATGCCCGACCAGGTATTCCTGACGCTCAGCCCATCTCACACGAAGGGGCGGATGGTTGAGCTGATCATCTCACCTGAGTATCTCGGGCATGGTGAACGAGTTCTCATCATTGATGACTTTCTGGCAACCGGCGCTACCATCCTGGGGTTAGTACGTTTAGCTGAAACCGCAGGCTCAACCGTGGTTGGGGTTGGTGCATTGATAGAAAAAACATTTGAAGGCGGACGGAATGCTTTATCTGTTTTAGGCATACCCATCGAAGCCCTGGTACAGATAACTTCGATGGAGAATAACCAGATCGAATTTGCCGCTGATTAATAAACATGGACTCAATTGCTGTCATTGACTTTGGCTCTCAATATTCACAGCTTATCACCCGCAGGGTGCGTGAAGCACATGTTTATTGTGAGTTGTTTCCCTGGAATGTGTCCCAAGAGAGGGTATTAGCACTAAAACCTAAGGGCTTTATTCTATCTGGCGGTCCTGCGTCAATCTATGACCCAGACGCACCGACGATCCCCCCTTATGTTCTTGAAAGCCAACTGCCTGTGTTGGGAATTTGTTATGGGATGCAGGCACTAGCGGGTGTATTAGGAGGGCATGTAGCAGCCTCAATAAATCGCGAGTATGGCCCTGCTGAGATAGATGTGATCCGTCCTAACCCGTTGCTGCCTGAGGGCAAGAGATTGGTATGGATGTCGCATGGTGATCGCATCGAAAAATCTCCAGATGGTTTTGTCACCCTGGCACACTCACCCAACTCACCATTGGCAGCCATTGGTGATTTTGAGAAACGCTATTTTGGCATTCAATTCCATCCAGAAGTACGTCACACGCAGGGTGGTACTGAAATCTTGCGTAGATTTGCAATCGAGGTGTGTGGTGCCCGACCTGAATGGACACCCGCATCCATTATTACACAGATCATCCAACGCATACGTAACCAGGTAGGCACGGGGCATGTCATATCTGCAGTCAGTGGAGGCGTTGATTCGAGTGTGGCGACAACACTGGTTCACCAGGCTGTTGGAGACCAGCTGGTAGCAGTATTTGTGAATAATGGTCTGCTCCGGCAGGGAGAAGCTCCACAGGTAGTAAGGGCTTTTCAAGATGCGATGGGCTCAGAATTAATTGCGGTGGATGCTGTTGACGATTTTTTGAACGCCTTGAAGGGAATTAACGAGCCAGAACAAAAAAGGCGCATTATCGGAGAGAAATTCATTCGCATCTTTGAAGCTCAGGCGCGCCACCTTGGAATGCCCCACTTTTTAGTGCAAGGAACAATATACCCTGATGTAGTCGAGTCCAGCGCACCTGATCGAGCCCAGGCAGCCAGGATTAAAAGTCATCACAATGTTGGCGGACTGCCAGACAGCATGAACTTCGAGCTAGTTGAACCATTGCGATATCTATTCAAAGATGAGGTGCGCCATGTTGGTGAGGCGCTTGGCCTTCCGCGCGAGCTGGTGTGGAGACAGCCGTTTCCCGGGCCTGGGCTGGCTGTTCGCTGCCTGGGAGAGGTTACATCTGAGCGTCTGGAAAGACTGCGCCATGCAGATGCAATATTCACCAGCGAGCTGGCAACAGCTGGATTATTGAGTATGAATGAAGATGAAGGTACCGCACAAGCCTTTGCCGTGTTGCTGCCTGTCCGTTCCGTGGGGGTGATGGGGGATAACCGTACCTACCAGGAAACGATTGCCTTGCGCGCCGTTACCACCGACGATTTCATGACTGCAGATTGGGCACGCTTACCCTATGAACTGCTGGCTCGAATTTCCAAACGGATTGTTAATGAAGTTAATGGTGTGAATCGCGTGGCATACGACATTACAAGCAAACCACCCGCAACGATCGAATGGGAATGAGTATCGCGAGCTGTCTATCTTCTTGATCAAACCCACTATGAAACAAAATAGAAACTTTTACGTATAGAGTAGTAAAGCTGTTAAAAAGGAGATAACTATGGATTACGGATATGTGCTTAAGCGGTCTTGGGAGATAATCTGGAAATTCAAGGTTTTATGGATATTTGGCATCCTGGCAAGCTGTGGACAAGCCACCGGTTCGAGTTGGAGTAACTCGGGGTATCATTTTTCAAACCAGGATAGCAACTTATTTCCACAAATTGAACGATTTTTTGCTCAGCCAGACCCTGCAATTATTGCTTTGATGATCGGCTTAGGGATAATCATTGTCCTTGCCATAATCGTTGTATTTATATTACTTGGAACGATTGGTCGGGTTGGATTGATCCGCGGCGCAATGAAAGCAGAGCAAGGTGCGGATCGCCTCACTTTTGGTGAGCTGTGGCGCGATGGATTGAAGTATTTCTGGAGAGTCTTTGGATTAAACCTTCTGGTTGGGGTGGCCATCTTTCTAGCTGTCCTGGCTCTATTCATCCCAGGGGTGATTCTGACTGGGCTTACTTTCGGTTTGTTGCTTTTATGTTGTATACCGCTTATGTGCCTGTTCATCCCTGCGATGTGGGCTGTAGCGGTGGTGATTGAGCAAGCTAATATTGCCTTGGTGGTAGAGAACCTGGGTATCATTGATGCTATCAAACATGGCTGGCAGGTGGTCAGGAACAACATTGGCAATATGATTTTGATGTCACTGATCCTGTTCTTGGGTGTTGGTCTGGTGGGTAGTATCGTTATAGGTTTACCGTTCATCATCATTTCTGCTCCAGCATTTATCGGTGCTTTTTCCGGAACCACGGATGCATTGCGCAATGGATTGATGATTTCTGGGTTGCTCTTCTTGGTCTACCTGCCAGTATTGCTCCTGCTGAGTGGTATCTTGAGGTCATATACATCCTCCGCCTGGACACTTACTTATCTGCGTCTGACAGCCCAGCCCTCACAATCCATCATCGATGCTCCGACCATTCCAGATGATATGGACATGCCACCAGCACAAACGGTATAAGCCTTGCCGAATCAAAAAAACATGGATTTCGCCTATAACGCAAGCGATCTGCTTGCGTTATCTTTTTTTACAAAAGGTCTTAATCATTGGTTTAGATGTTTAATTTCAATCGGGTTATAATTAATCAACTGGATAGTATTGGGTTATTAATAGAGATATGCTCATTGCTTAGTAAAGGAGAAATAAATGGCAAAGATCATTGACGTTGAAGGAATTGGACCCAAATATGCGGAAAAACTGATTAAGGCAGGCGTTAGCACTACCAGTGCATTGTTGGAAGCTGGTGCAACACCCAATGGCCGTAAAGAACTTGCTGCGAAGGCCGGCATTGGGGAGGCATTGATCCTGGAATGGGTCAACCATGTGGATTTATACCGTATTAAGGGCGTTGGGTCTGAATATTCCGATTTACTGGAAGCTGCTGGTGTGGATACAATTCCTGAATTGGCACAGCGGAAAGCCGCACACCTGACCGAGAAGATGGCGGCCGTAAACCTGGAAAAGAAACTTGTTCGCAAGCTTCCGGTTGAAAAGCAGGTTGCAGACTGGATTGAGCAAGCAAAGAAGCTTCCAAGGGTAATCACCTATTAATCAGCTGTAGAAACCTTTTATACCGGATTAAAAAAAAGATTCTCAAAATTCGGAGGGTATCATGCCTTCTCTAAACCGTGTCCAATTGATTGGTCGCCTGGGTAAGGACCCCGAAGTACGCTCCACCTCCAAGGGCAAGAAGGTCTGTACATTCAGCATTGCTGTAAGCCGTCGTTGGAAGAGCAGTACTGGCGATGATAAAGAAGCTACCGACTGGTTCAATGTGGAAGCATGGGGTCGTCTGGGTGAAATCTGCAAGCAATATCTCCACAAAGGCCGGCTGGTTTTCCTTGAGGGTCAGGTGCGGACAGATCGCTACGATCACGAAGGCGAGACGCGCTACTTCACCAAAGTAATTGCTTCTCAGATGCAAATGCTTGACCGTAAGGCCGAAGAATTACCAACGATTGAGGATGATGAGCCATCGGACGAAGAAGAATTTAGCACCGAATAAAGAGCAATAAAAGGACAGGGATTCGGATCATCAGTAACATGCTCCAAATCCCTGGGTTTATTTAACTACTGGGATGGTCTCGAGCTGCTCGACCAGTCCTTGGATGACATTAAAACCACCCTGCCAAAAGCTTGCGTTATGTATATTTATCCCTGCATCAGAAAGTATTTTTTCAGGGGGTTTTGACCCGCCTGCTGAAAGCAAATCCAGGTAGCGCGGCTTAAATGCGTTCCCTTCCACCTTATATTGCTGGTATAGGGATAAAACCAGTAATTGACCAAAGGTATATGCATACACATAGAATGGTGTCTGGTAAATGTGGGGGATAGACACCCACTCCCAGCGGAATTCATCGCTGACTTCGATGGCATCTCCAAACTGTTTATTCAGGTTCTCCAGGTAGGCGTTTGATAATTCATCAATCGTTGCGCTATTCTGAACCATATCATGGGCATGTCGTTCAAACAAAGCAAATTGCGACTGGCGCATAACCGTAGCATAGGCGTCATCAACCTGGCGGAAGAGCAATGTTTGACGCACAGAAGCATCACTTTTTGTAGCCAGCAAGTGATCAATCAGGACCATCTCGCCAAAGGTGGAAGCTGTTTCGGCCAACGGGAGTGATGAATGGAAAGTGAACAGGCTGTGATCTGCAGCCAGCTGGGAGTGAATCGCATGACCAAGCTCATGAGCCAAGGTCGCCACATCATCGGGTTTGCCTTGATAGTTGACTAGAACCCAGGGAGTGATATCAGGGGCTACCGTCGCGCAAAATGCACCGCTCATCTTCCCTTTACGCACCTCGCTATCAAGGTGGCGTTGTTCAAGTACTTTATGGGCAAGATTGGATATTCTTGGCTCAAACCGCTGAAATGCATCAAAAACCATATCAGCGGCTTCATTAAAACTGTACATTTTCTCTGTTTTTACCACCGGCGCATAAATATCATAGCGGCGCAAGCGTTCCATTCCCAACCAGCGCGCTTTAAGTTGGAAAAATCGTTGAAAAACCGAAGTATTATCCTGGCATACACCCAATAAAGTGTCCACCACATCATTAGGGATATCATTTGCCAGGTTACGCACAGCCATCGGACTGGTAAAGTGTCTCATATCCAGGTTTTCGTTATGCCAATCTCGCACCAGGGTCTGGTACATCTGGCCTAAGATTATGCCATCCTGACCATAAACACGGTATAGCTCCTGGTATGCCTTGGCGCGCATCATTGGGATCATAACTGCGTACGAAAACCATTAATTCTCCGCGGGTAAGCTCCTTTATCTCCCCGTCTACTTCCAGGTGGAAGATGTAACGATTGGTTAGTGTGTTGTACAGGTTGATGATCGCCCTCACACCAGTGACATCCTTGATATTAATCACCTTCTCTTCGGATTCCGTCAAGGTGTGCGGCTTGAAATGGCGCATCTCTTCCAGCCAATAGCGGTAATCGCCGGAGTAAGCCATCAACCGCTCGGCATCCTCCTCCTCCAGACTTTTCCACCACAGGCTAAAAAATAAAACGCGATTGGATATCAGCGCCATGCGGCTATCAACATCAGATTGAAAAGATTGTACAGCCTGGTCCTGAGTATCAGCGGCAAAACTTAACCCTGCAAAGTCGGCAATCCTGTTAGCCAGGCGCGAGATGGCTTCAAGCAAGCGAATAGTATATAAAAATGCGTCCGGTGGCATTGCTGGGGAAAGGCTTGGGCGCAGGGCTTCGAGTTCAACCACCTTAACATCCACCTCGTCAAAGGCTGCTTTCATTTCAGGGCTGTCATACGCTGGAAATAGATCGGATAGGCTCCAGGGAGATTGGGTAAATGTCATCATTGCTCCTTATTGTTATGCTGTGTTATTACGAGATTTTTCAGATCTTGATTATTTTCTATTGGTATTAGACATTAAATCGAATATGCACGATTTCTCCATCGTGAACCACATATTCTTTTCCTTCTAATCGCAGGCGACCTTTAGCTTTTGCCTCATTCAAGCCACCCAGAGAGATGAGCTCATCATACTGGATTGCCTCCGCGCGAATAAAGCCTTTTTGCAGGTCTGTGTGAATCTCACCTGCGGCTTCATAGGCGGTTGACCCGCGGTGTATGGTCCAGGCTCGCACTTCGTCAGCTCCGACGGTGAAAAAAGAGATTAACCCCAGCAAATCATACGATAAACTGATCACGCGTGCCAAACCAAGCTCGCTGATCCCATACTCTGACATAAAAAGACCTACATCTTCTGGGGCAAGCTGAGCGATTTCCATCTCGAGCTTGCCTTGAAGCGCCACCAGGTTGCTGTGTGTGTGAGGATACTCGACCGCAGGCATTTCTTGTCCTTCGTGAAGGTTGAGTAATACAAGCAAGGGTTTGCGGGTCAGGAAGCCGAAACCAGCCAGTGTTTTTTCTTCTTCAGCGGTCAGGTCGATCTCCCGCAAGGGGATCTCCCGGGAAAGGGCGTCTTTAAAACGCTCGAAAAGTGCACCCTCCCGCTCGATAACCAGGCGCTCGCGCCCGCCCCCTTTTTTCCGTTCTTCTGCCAGGCGTTCCAGCTTTCGCTCTACCGCAATCATGTCATTGATGAGCAGTTCAGCATCCATCGTGGCGATATCACGCAAGGGATTCACGCTACCCGATGGATGAGCGACATTCAAGTCTTCGAAACAGCGCACAACGTGCAGCAAGCCATCCATTTGGGTAATTAAATTAAGCAGTTGCCCGGATATGGCACTTTGGCTTCCCTCCAACCCGGCGATATCGGCATAAGTCACCTTGGCATAAATCGTCTTTTTCGGTTTAAACAACTCCGACAGGCGGTCAACACGCCCATCCGGCACGTCCACCACCCCGGTATGTACATCAAACCTTCCACCACTGGTGGTCAATGGCTGATGCCCACGCGTCAGGGCATTAAAAACCGTCGTCTTTCCAGATTGGGGCAAGCCAATGATCCCTAGTCGCATTGGGTATCTCCTGCATTAGATCAGAATAATTATTGGGTTGTTTTTCATCATGTGCGATTATACTGCGGTTAGGAGGAACCCCTAAACTTTCGTTTTAGTTTCGGGTATAATGTTCTCCACCAACTTGCCGAAGTGGCGGAATAGGCAGACGCGCACGACTCAAAATCGTGTTCCGTAAGGAATGAGGGTTCAATTCCCTCCTTCGGCACTAATTTTAGACAAAACCAGTCAGAATTTCTTGGATCTTGAGGAATTCTTGGCTGATTTGCGTTTTGAGTAGAGGGGATAATTAGATGAGCTTGCAATCATCTTTAATAAGAATTCCTCGGACGCTTGATGTATTCCCACTCATCGACATTCTATGGAGTCACAGCTTTACTCTGCTGTGAAGAGCAAGATTCCTTTTTAAGTTGGTGAATTAACTCTTGTATTGTTTGCAAAGGCATTACTGAGATTTTCTTATCAACCTGGTAAGCATCCACCCCGGGATAAACCACCCACAAATAAGACAAGTCCAGATCGTGCATGGCAGTTTGCATCGAACGGGTAATCTCAGGCGCTTCACTGAACTTCACTTCGATCCCGTAACGTTTCCCTTTGTGGAAGAATAGCAAATCCAACTCCGCACCATTATGGGTTCCCCAAAAATAGGCTTCTAAGGGACGGATGATTTGCAGCACTTGCTCGATCACGTATCCTTCCCAGGAAGCGCCAACTTTGGGGTGACCCAATAGGGTATGTATATCCTGAATATTGAGTAAGCCGTGTAAGAGACCGCTGTCGCGCAAATAGATCTTCGGCGCCCGCACTTGGCGTTTGCCCATATTTTCATACCATGGCTGGAGTTGACGCACCATAAAAGCCCCGGTAAGAATATCCAGGTAACCGCGTACCGTTTTATCCGACAGCCCCATCGCACGGCCGAGCTCGGATGCATTCCAGGTTTGGGCGTGATAATGGGCCAACATCGTCCAGAAACGCCGCATTGAAGTGGCAGGAATTTGAATGCCAAGCTGTGGAATGTCCCGCTCCAGGAAGGTGCGGATAAATCCTTCCCGCCATGTCAAGGAGTCTGCTTCATCATCTGCAAGGAAAGAACGCGGGAAGCCACCTCGAATCCAGAGCAATTCCCAATTAGAGCTCCCGACTTCGGCTAGATTAAATCCATTTAGATCTACAAACTCGATCCGCCCGGCAAGCGTTTCTGAAGCATTCCGGATGATGTCAGGCGAGGCACTACCCAGGATGATGAAACGTGCTTTTTGTCCCGGGCGATCCGCCAGCACTCTCAGGGTTCCAAATAACTCCGGCATCAACTGGATTTCATCCAGAATGACCAAGCCTTCCAGGGTTCTCAACACAAGTTCGGGGTTCTGGAGTCGGCGCTGATCCGGAATAGATTCCAGGTCAAAGAAAGTCGCTGGTTTGAGCTCAGCGAACATTCGCGCAAGGGTGGTTTTCCCTGTTTGTCGCGGTCCCAGCAACGCCGTTATGGGAGAGCGGCGAACTGCCGTTTTCAATAATTCGAGATAATCCGGGCGTTTAATCATCCGCTAATTATAGCATGAAATCTCGGAGTCGTACTCCGAGATTTCCGATCGATATTCACTCTTGGCAAGGCCAAGTGAACATGAGAGTGGAAGCCATAATAGGTCTGTCGAGCAACATCATCGTGATCATTGGCTGCCTGACGAAAAAAGTTGTCCGATTAATCTTGCCTAAGCCTGGAAACCAATCTATATAGTTTCTGCAAAAGTATGAAAAATCTTCCAGACTAACCCGCTTAGGCTGAATACCGCTGCCCACACACATGGGGCAAGGGGCATAGCGTATGTATGTCTCGCCTTTGGAGCTCTTAGCCTCTCCCATAGGTACATAGGCTTCGCCATTACAGTGCGAACAAGTGGCTAGGATATGGACTTTGAGCATGGTTACCTCCTTTCTTAGTAAGAATCAAAGAAGCCCGCCCCAAACTCAAGAAAATGAGTTCGAGACGGGCTTGGATAAGCCGTGCGATATGACACGGAATACAGGTTGCACGGCTGCCCGCACCCCGCTCCCCCCTATCCAGGCGGTGCCCTATGGGGTCATCGACACTTGGGGAAATTATTCAATTGTTGATACCCCCTATGCTCACTTATCGACTTCTTGACCCCTTATCATAGGTAGCTCTAAAATGAGCAGAATATGTAGATTGAAATCCTTTTCTCCTGAATGGTCTAGTAAACATGGAATATTGATGTTCCCGATGAATGTTCACATTTAGTAAGTGTAACCACTTACGTGTCTAGGTGATTATTGCCCAGAGGCGATTTCGAGGTGAAAATAGTGGAGTGTGTTGCGTTGTTAGGGATTCTTCAGTATACTAGATGTAAGTACAGTTGCAGCGCTTCTCGAAATGTGAAATGCGAGTAGCAATAACGCGGCTAGAACACTGTATATCCAGCTTATATTGCGATGATAAACAGGGAATTTGCAGGATATCAAGAGTCCGTAAAATCACTAGTTAGCCGCCTGTTGCAGGAGTAAGGAGTAATCGCAAAAAATATAAACTTCCATTGTCACATGCGTTCTGATTCGTATTAGCCAAGGGAGAAAACTAATGGATATACAGCAACCCGTTCCCAAAATTTCACTCGATGAGTTGCGACAGGAAATCAAGAAAGAGTACACCAATGTTGCACTCGACCCCAATAAGGGATACCACTTTCACACTGGACGCCGTCTTGCAAAATTGCTCGGATACGATGAAGCCTTGTTCGCCGACCTTCCCGAAAGCAATATTGCCTCCTTCGCTGGAACTGGAAATCCGTTTTCTGTCGGAACAATCAATTCTGGCGAGACCGTCGTAGATGTTGGTTCTGGCGCAGGTTTCGATTCTCTTATCGCATCGCGTCTGGTTGGCGCATCTGGTCGAGTTATAGGCTTCGACATGACAGCGGAAATGTTGAAGAAAGCGCAAGCGGGAGCGATGGCGATGGGAGCATCGAATGTTGAATTCCGCGAAGGGCTTGCAGAGTCATTGCCTCTACCCGATAAGTTTGCCGATGTAGTGATTAGCAATGGCGTCCTCAATCTTACTCTCGACAAAACCGAGACGCTTCGTGAATGGTTTCGTATTCTCAAACCAGGCGGACGATTGCAGGTGGGCGATATTTTAGTTGAACGCGAATTACCATCAGATGCAGTAGATGATATTTCGCTCTGGACTGGCTGAATTGCTGGCGCTCTGCTGGACGCAGAGTTACTCCGCGCCGTGAGCGCGGCTGGTTTTGTAGATGAAAAAATCGTTCACAAGTACAACAATTATGAAGATGTACCCGAGCCGTCTGACGCGCTGGATTTCGGAACGCAAGGTATCAGTTTCCGCGCTCAAAAGCCTTTATAAGATAAACAAAGGCTTCTCAATCCAAAGACGGCTAACAAAGCGTGCACTGGACGGGTGGGGATTCTGCGCCTTTTCAAGCATTTTCCTCGCTTTGAGTTTTTTCTGCTCTTGAACATTATCCACGCCCCAGCGCAGGTAACGCAAGCCGTTGGGCTGTTCCGACAATATAAATGAGGTACGGGGGAAATATTTACGTCACAGAACCTCACAACGTGAGAAATCTGGATATGTGATTCCTGGAACGCACGTTCTATTCTGATACAATGAACTCATGAAATCCCTCGCCAAGGCCTCTCGCACGTGCAAGAAGGGCATTGACTTGATATGATTTGATGTCAACGCACATTGATTGAAGATTTATATCTGATTTTACTAAAAGTTTACGGGTAGGATGTAGTGCCTTCACACACCAACATCCATAACAGTAATTTCATACAAATAATATAGCTAAACATGACTCGATATTTTAAATGTTCAAAATGTGACATGATTTATGATCTACAGGAAACAAGTTCTGAACCTATCTCATGTCCTTTGTGTGGTTCTTTACAAGACCTATCTGTTTCTGTTGAAGAAACAATCCATGTCCATGAGTGGCTGCAAAAGAAAGATAGGATAGCTGGCTATAAAGAACCAATAGGCGAACAAGTCGTTGGTGATGAGTTATCCTATTCATCTGGAAGATGGGTTTACAAACAGAGGATTATCGACCGAACAAATAACTTGTATTATGAAGTCGTGATCGATAAAGAGACAGGAAATATTATTCATCATTGCAATGAACCATTAGATCAACATCATGGTCATGGTTCTGATAAGAAATACAAATAAGGCTTCTTCAATAAATAGATGCTTGTATTATCCAAGCCCTAATAGAATGGTTTGTTACAGTCTGTTATTATCTACAGGGCTCCCTATCCTGTGCGCCTGAGCAATGTCCTCTGTAGTTTGAGCTTTGTAAGCTGAAAACATCCACTCCAGCACGAAGCATGTTGAGAGCAAATGATCGTCGAAAGGAATGGAGAGTTGGTGCTTTTATTCCAGCCTGTTTCGCCCGACGTTCAAGTATCCCCCTCAAACCTCGATATTCCAATCGTTCTCCTTCTTCAGTTATCCACAGGGCAGGATGGTCATCTAGGCGATGCTTCAGATAAGTGCGCATGGATTTTCTACTCGCCTTTCCTATAAAGACGGTTCGGGATTTACCTCCCTTTCCATGATGGATGAAGATTTCTCCACTAACGGGATTGGTGTCTTGAATGTTTACTCCCAATACTTCTCGCGCTCTTGCTCCCGTATCTAGGAGAAACATTATCAATGCTTTATCCCGATAATCCAGAAACGAATTTGCTTCGCAGGTTTTCACGAGTGCTGATACATCTTCAGGTTCAACGGGCGATAGCGGTTCGTTCGACACTTTGGGTGCTTTCACCTTGCAAATAGGGTTCTTCCAGCCGTCGGGTTCTGCTTCGCTTTCATACCACATTAGGAATACTCGTAATGTACTAAATGTGGCGTGTAATCCGCCAGGGTTATGCCCTGTTTCCTGATGCCATAATAGAAATTGACGGATAACATTGGATGTAATATCCTCAATACTGGATATAAGCTGCGATTCGCAATACTTCATGAAATGCCCTAGTTGCTGTTTATAGAAGGTAAGCGTAAACCCTGATACCCCTTCTATTTTCTTCGATTGATAGAATTGATTCGCCCATTCAAGCAGGTTGTAACGGACAAGATTTTCTATAATCGTGTGCGTTGAGTTGTCTTGATTGTTTGTATACATGGTTTAGCCTCCTGACTAATGGTCTAGATATGGGGGCCTAACCATCTTTTCCCGATTTCATGTACTATATATGGGGGTAGCTTCCAGCCGAAGTGGCGGAATAGGCAGACGCGCACGACTCAAAATCGTGTTCCGTAAGGAATGAGGGTTCAATTCCCTCCTTCGGCACCATACGGCGCAAAAACCACCTGAAACAATAATCATTGGGTGGTTTTTATTTACCCATTATTCCATATCTCTGGTATTTCAGCTTATCCTGCCACCCTGGTAAATACGCTGAACACAGGCGGGGTTTCCAGGTGTTTTTTCACCGCACACAACTCAGCTGTGCGCACTAATGATGGTAGATATTTCTCCGGGAAATCGGTTGGAACTTAAATCTCCAGGTCTACACTCTCAATCATACCGGTTTGCTGATTTCTATGGGCTCGCTGGATCACCCTCATCCCTTCCGTGGGCAGGTTTCGCTGCTTACAAAAGCCAAGTACATAGATCCCGGCACAGGTGGCAATTGAAGCCAGAAAGAGTAAGAATGGCGTGGGTGCCGAGCCAGGCGCGCCACTTTTATTGGGTTGGTCGGTCATCACGGTATAAGGTCCAAAATGGGCATCCACACGATCTCCACCCGGAAAATCAATCATCATATCCATAAATATTCTCTCCACTGATCTTATTTTATATTGGGTTAGATGCAATTCTCTAACATTCGTTTCTTAACCAATAATTCTGGGTATGGAATAGCTTCACTCGATAAGATTGAAAGCAGGCGTAGATTCTTTTTGCCCTCCTTTCCATAACCAGAAAAACCAATAAAGGAAAACCGAGATGGTATAAAGAATAATTGTACCCAGGAATGGAGGTCCAAATCCATAACGCACTTGAAGAATCCCGCTGATCGTCGGGCTGATCGCCCATCCAAAGTTCCATGACATACTCACCAGGCTGGCAACCATTGCCCTGGAGGAAGCATCCACTTGCTCCATGACAAAAGTCTGGTACACGGGAGAGCTCATGTTCATCAGCGCAACTCGAATGTAATATGCGAATGCGCTGACCCAGAACAGCGGGGCAAATCCTAACAAAATCAGGAATGGAATAGATAACGCTTGAGTGAACACTACAACCTGTATCTTTCCAAAGCGATCCGCCAACGGTGGGGCTGCCAATAAACCCAGCCCCATAGCCAGGGAACCCCAGGCAAATAAAACGCCGATCACCTGGTCTGATTGGTTGTATTGTACGCGGAAAAATACATTCATGAAGGGCATGATCAACCCCGCCCCAATCGAAGTGATTAGCATGGGCAGAATGAGCTTGGTCAATTTCTTCGGGTGTTTTGTTGCAAAAGAAATAGGCGCAAAGACGGTTCTCTCTGCTTGTTCAACACGTGGTATGCGGATAAGAAGCAGAGGAATAATTCCCACAGCCAATGCAACCGCCACGACCAGGAGCGAACCAGCATAAGCCTGGCTGCTGATCGAACTCGACCTCAAGCCTGCCTGCCACCCAGGTCGGCAGGTAACCACCAATCCAACTGCCCACAGAGGCAGATACCATTTGTAAACCAGCTGTCAAGCTGAATAAATAGGTGCGTTCATGCGTACCGCTGTTTTCCATCAAAAACGGGCTCATCGTAACAGCGGCCAGGCTCTGTGCAATACCGGACAGGATATTCGTGCCATACAGAACAGGTGTGACCGGAAAGATCACCATCATGCCAACAGAGACGCTGATCAGCGCCGCTGAAATGAGCAGGGAAGCTTTTCGTCCCAGCAGATCCGCCAGGTAACCCATGGGTAAAGCAAAAATCAAGGCTGTAATGCTGCTGACGGTCACCAGGTTACCCAACAACTTCTCATCGTAACCCAGGCTGAGGATATAAAAATTAAACAATAAGCGGAAGATTCCCATGGCGATGCCGGTAATCATTGCATATATTAAATACAGGCGTGCATTCGGGCGGAATGCCGCCAGGTGATCTCCGTAGTCTTTTATGGTGCGCTTGATACCAGCAATCATGTTTTTCTATCGACTATTATTAATAAGAACATACTCCCTGTCAATGACAAAGATTACTAATGTGGATATAGAAAAATAACCACTATCCATCATTATTTACTTTATTTTCCTGTCTCTCAATAAATTGTGGATAACTGCCTAAATTCTGTGGATAAGTCAGCTTAATTGTGGATAACTCCCCAAGAATTGTGCGTGTTGGTTGGATAATGGGTCTCCTTTTGTGTATAAAAAGCCTGTGTTATTCCTAAAATCCATACCAAGCACGGCTTTGCTCAGGAGAGTTCTTTTTATCCACATTTTTATTTATCCTCTGTGTGGATAATATTTACATCCTCTTTACCCATATAGACATGATGTTGAGCATTCACCACCATCTATAAGTAAACTTCTATTCTAAATACCTCCTATCCACATTTCCACATACTCTACTACGACTACTATTATTAAATATATATTGATCATATGTTATTTATATAAACAACTATACATCTCCCTAAATTAGACCTTCAAGAGATGTAAGATATGGCACGCTTATTTAATTCAGCTATTGTTCATTGAATACAAGGGTTAGGAAGAACTGCTCTATTCTTTGCAAAAACGGGAAGTCAAGTGTGGTGAGCATATCTGCGAAAACTTCCACTTCATCGATTGTAGCAGGCAGGTACCCATATGAGGAGGTAGTGACGGTATAGGTATCTGCCAGTAGTGTGCGGGTATAGTATCCGCTGTCATCCGTGGTAGCTTGGTAAGTATGACCCTGCCCATTAACTGCCAGCACAGTTGCTCCCACGAGAGGTGTTCCCCAGGTGTATGCAGTTACGTGACCATCCGAAGCGCCTAATCCACTGGGATTCAGGCAGTCGCTCATGTGGGCATAGGTACCAATAGAAGCTTTGACGAAATCAGTGAAGTATGAAGGATTGGTATTGGCAGGCTTGTCATTAGGAGTGTGGTAATAAGGGTTAAAATCATCAATCCCTTCTATAGCGAGGATGGCTGGATAGCCATGATCTAAAAATGAGGTATGGTCGCTTGAGCCAGCATAACTTGTTCCGATTACGGGCTGAAGATTGAGGTTGTAAGAGTCAACAACACCTGAAAATAGATTAGCCAGATCTAGCGAAGGAGGCATGGATGGAAGGTATCCAAGAAAAATACTTGCAGGGCTGTTTGGTGTGTTCCAGGCAATCATATCCAGGTTCAAATAACCCAGGATGTTATCTCCATTTTTATAGGCTCTCTGGGCATAAGCATGGCTTCCGTTAATCCCAGTTCCTCGCCGGTCCAAAAAGCAAATCGCAGCGTGAAGCCCCAGTCGTGTTGTGAGAGGATATCCACGGCCAGCAAGGTGGCTACCAATCCGCTGGCATTGTCGTCTGCACCTGGAGCGCCTTGGACATCATCGATGTGTGCTCCGATGATGTATATATTCTTAGGGTTGACCAGCCCCGGAATCTCGCCGATCACATTTGGATAGGTAACGCCTCCCCACTGGTGATATTCAACACCCAGACCCAACTCTTCCATGTGTTGACCCACATAATGCATGGTCTTCTCAATTGGGGTGTTGCTGTAGGTATAGCGTGAAGTGATTGTATACTATGCGCCATCCACCCAGACAGGCAGCTCACCAGCCAACTCGCGACCATATTGATATACCTGTTCCTGGGTGACCTGGTCGATCATCCCCTGGATGAGAGGATCAGGGTCAACCACATCCGGAAAAGTGACATCGCTTGGCGCAGACGGCAGAGGCTTGGGCGTCAGGCTGATCAAACGCAGCTCAGCACCTGTCTGAACTAGCGCATCCACCCGGGATGGCTCCATGCGGAGCAGTGCGCCGGTATTGGTATTAAGTAAAACCACACCAAATGATGCAAAATCTGGGGCTGGGCGGCTGGGTCTGGTCTCTGCCAGGTAGTATGTGCCTGCCCGCAGATCAGAATCAAGCACCTGAAAGCCCAGACTTGCATCTTTTAACAACAGTTGGTCTTTGAAGCTTGCACCAGTCAGCAGACCACTATCCAGCTGTGTGTACATGGGCAGATGTGTGGAGGCAACGCGGATTTACGTCCTCTGGAGAGCTTAATTTGACATACACCAGGGCTTTTGGATCAAGGGATGTTTGGGGTGTTGCCTGGGTATTACCAGTCGATGAAACAAGCAAAACCGTGAGCATCACAACGGAAATGAAAAGGTTTTGCAAGAAAATTCTCCTATAAGGGTTTTCCTTCAGGAATTGGGGCTAAAAATTCTAATAGGGGCTTTGAGCCTGGTCAGTCCAGCCTATATATACTGAGCTTCCAAAATCGAGTACTCTTACATGACATAACAAACGAAATTATATACTATATTAATATTCATTAAGACTTGAATAAAAACTACCACACCACACGTTCCTTTTATCGTGAGAAAATCCTATGATAACCGATGCAGTACCAGTGATCTTCCTGGCATTGTTTATTTTGATACATATTTTTTCTTTGTTCCATTATCTGGTGGCTAGGGTCATTAACATCATGACCCAAGGACCGCTCATAGCTGCCTTACCTTGGGGTAGCGAATGGCAACAAATCCTCCGTATAGCAGAGAAGCTGCAGCTCCGACACCAATGGCAATTGGAGCCCCAAGCCAATCCGCCATGAACCCGGCTTGCAACCCACCCAGCCGGAACATCGCCTGGAACGTCATGGAATATACACCCATCACCCTTCCGCGCAACTCATTGGGAGTGACGAATTGTAACAAGGTATTTGCCAGCGCATTTTGCCAGACAAAGCTAAAGCCAATAAACAGTGTTAATATCAAAGACAGAGCGAAATTCGTTGAAAATGCAAACAGGAGCAAGAAAAGCGGGAAAGCCAGGTTGCCAACGGTGAACAATCGCCCACGCCGGGCGTTTGCAGGCAATGAAGCTACTACCAGCGCTCCGATGACTGCACCGACACCGATCATGGAATAAAGCAATCCAAGAGGCAGTGCTTCTGGTGCCTGGCAACCCATTACCAGGCTGTTCGAGTTACATATGGCTGCTACAAACGGCTGAGCACTTTGTATTAGTACCTCACTGGCAAACACCGGCAATAGCGTATTGTATGGCATGGACAGGAATGCGCTTACTGCAATCAGGCTCACCAATATAAGGATTGTCTGGCGTTGGACGATAAATTGCAAGCCACCTGCCATGTGCTTGATCGTGTTAGCCTCGCCCTCAGAGGATTTTTGCGGTACCGGCAATCCACGCATCATCAGTAAACTAATGATGACGGCGATGAAAGTTAATCCATTAAGGAAAAATGCGTTTGCTGCACCGGTGGTAGCCACCAAGATGCCCGCCAGGGCAGGTCCAATGGCACGCGCTCCATTGAACATGGCAGAATTCATCCCGATTGCACTGGTCAGGTCATCCTTACCTTCGACCAGGTCCACAGTGAAAGCCTGCCTGGCTGGTAAATCTACCGCGATGGCTGCCCCTAATACGAATGCGAGTACATATACATGCCAGATCTGTACTTTTCCGCTCCAGGCGAGAGCTGCCAGCAGGAATGCTTGAACCAGCATGATGCTCTGGGTGATCAGGGAAAATCGTGCGCTTAGGGAAACGGTCTGTAATTGATCCTCCCCACAGTGAAAGAGGAATCAGTGGGATCAATCCAATAAAACTGATGATCCCCAGGGAGGCAGCAGAGCCGGTGAGCTGGTAAACCAGCACCTGCTGAGCCATGGTTTGCATCCAGGTGCCGATCAGAGAAACTCCCTGGCCAACGAACCAGAGCAGGTAGTTGCGATGAGAAAAGGCTCGGAAGGTGGCAGGTAAGCGAAGATCTTTTAACATTTAGAGTGCCAGCTTGGCTACTGTGACTCCTTCACCGCCTTCTTTATCCCCACCCGACTCAAATGATTTCACGTGCGGGCTCTGGCTTAAAGCTTCACGGACTGCCTGGCGTAGTTTACCGGTGCCTTTGCCGTGGATGATACGGACCCAGGGCAGACCGGCAAGATAGGCTCAGTCCAGGTAGCGTTCGAGCGAATCCAGGGCTTCTTCAGCGCGCTGACCACGCAGGTCAAGCTCGATTCCGGGCGATTCCGCATAAAAATGTTTAGCAGGGGCATGACTGCTGCTTCCTGCAGTTGCCGCCTCAGTCTTGTTCAGATGAGCGGTTGCCATCAACTCCCGTGCTGTTGGCAACCCATAAGAACCCTGTGCAGGCAGTACATATTCTCCAATCACCTGCAATTCTGCCAACCGTGCCCGGATGCGCAATACACCCACCTGCACCTCAGCCTCCTCCTCGCTTAGAGAGGTGACTACCCCATGAGTATTTAGAGAGTGCAAGCGCACTTTGTCCCCCAATCGAACAGCACGGCGCACAGTAGAGATGGACTTTTCAGGCGCACGTCGTTCAACAGGCGCTACAACCGTTTCCTGTAATTCTTCAATTTTTTCCTCTATCTCTTCAATGACTTCCAGTGGTTGCCTGGCGCGAGCAAGCTGCTGGCGTACTTCTCTCAGCTCATCCTGAACGGCTTCTACCTCTTCTTCGGCCTGGCGGCCGCCA
>CAVZSS010000010.1:0-9977 GCA_963777965.1 uncultured Chloroflexia bacterium
GAACATAAAGCAAATCTCTATGTTCAAGCCAATCAGAATAAGGTAGGCTGTCTGACCAGGTGCACCCCAGACGGGTCGTAATTGGTAAAGTGGAAACCAACCCGTCCAGATCTCGTTGAACCAATCCATGCCCCAAAATGCCAGACCGGCGAAGACCAGACTCCAGTTACGCCGTTCCACTTCGTTGGCATAGACATACACGATAAGGGCAAATAATGTTATGACGTACCATTGAAAAGTGATTGGATTGCGCAAGATTGCCATCGCTTGGGCTGCAAAATCAGGTGGGCATAACTATCCTCCTTATGTTTTATTGATCTCTTATTGAAGAGCCAGATGCAGGGAAGAAAAACGAGCATTGGGTGAATGGATGTATAGTCACTCAGGCGAATAGATTTCCGGTTTTACGAATATAGTCAACGGTATCGGTTGTTAGCACAGGCGGGATGACCCCCAGCGCCCGGCAGGTGAGAAGCTTGTGGGCAGTGACTTCAATGATGTCGGTGATGTCGGCAGCATGACGCAAGCTGCTGGCAGCCACCACCAACCGGTGATTTTGCATCAGAACCGCAAAACCAGTTCCGATGGCGTTGGTGCAACTCCCCCAGGGTATCCCCGTCCCTGGCATGATGAATGGTACCACGGGGATATCCCCAAGGAAGGCTAATTCGTACGAAATCGGCGAATTTGGTACCGGTAAGAGCCATGAGGGTGGCCTGGGGGGGCATGGGCGTGAATCACTGCGGTGAACTCAGGTCTGGAGCGATAGATGGCACAGTGCACACGGCGTTCACTGGAAGCCAGGTAAGAAGATTTATCTTTGATCGTGCCGTGGAGATCGATGCATACCATCATTTCTGGGCGGAGGTCACCTTTAAGTACATTGGAGGGGTAATCCACAGCTCATCCGGGTCATCCTCACAACGGGCGCTGATGTTGCCCCCAGTAGAGGTAAGAAGGCTTTTTGCATACAACTCATTGGATATTTGCACAATCTGTTGGCGTATGTCTGTGCTCATTCGTGGACCTGCTCCTTATATATTCCGGGCTGGTGGATCCTTCATCTGGGTGATCACCCCACCCATTACCAACATCAGCAAGATGGCCAACAATAATGACGGGGTGAAGGCACCGTTGGGGCTCTTCATCGCTTCCATGATGTAAACGAAGACCACGGATAACTGCCCGGCCAACTGAATCAAGCCGTTGGAGGTTCCCTCGGGAGCAGGATAGGTAACCTCGGCGACATATTGCATCCCAATGGGAGAGACACTGATCAAGAAAAATCCCATCCAGAAGGCCGACAAGAGGATCAGCCAGAGTGAAGTGGCAAAAGTCACCCCGACCAAGCCTGGGATTGCCATCAGGACCCCGAGAAGCATGAAGCGCTGGCGCTTGTGCTGCCTATCCGATAGGAGTGGAATAATCACTGCACCCAGGATGCCTCCTATTATCATAGCAAGGCCCAGGAAACCTGCGTCGAGCGGAGTGAAACCGCGGGCGGATGATGTTCTCCACCCAGGTGCTGATACCGTTAAAAATTCCCATCCCCAAGAATATGACGATCACGAACAGCCAGAATGGGACGGATCTTACGATTTGCTTGAGGCCATCGAGCATCAGGGAGCGGACTTCCATCCCAGGTGGGCAGGGTGGGGTAAGCGGATGCTCACGGGATAGGACAATGAACAGCACGGCCGAGAAGGCTGCCACCCCGCCAAAGATCAGTTGGACAGTTGGGATGGAGAGCTGCTCAGTCAGGATGGGCGTCAGTGCGAAGCCAAGGGCGGTCCCGACCAGGTTGGCAAGGGTGACCAATCCGACCGCCGTGGCGCGTTCATTAATGGCGAACCAGTTCGCGGGTACTTTGGTCCAGGCATTCGATTAAAAAGGGTTGACCGATGGCAATTCCAACGGTGGCAGCGAGAACAAGACCATAATTTGTCCCTGCCAGGCCACGAACAATGCCAAACACAGCCATCAGCACAACCCCGAGGCTGACAGCTTTGCGAAAACCATAGGTATCAATCGTCCATGAGGCAGGGAAGGAAAGAAATAAAAAAGTAATCATAAAGGTCATCGCCAGCAAACCAATCTGCAGGTCGGTCACTCCGTAAAATTCTGCCGCTGGACCCGTGATAGTGGCATAGGTGATCCACAGCATCTGTATGCTGAGGTTGACGAACATAAACACACCCAGCACCACCCAACGATAGCCATAAACCCGGTAGGTTTGATCCTTCATTTGGTCAGCTCCGATATATATCCAGTATGGTCTTGAAATTGTCCGGTTTGGATTGCAAGCAACAAGTAATTGCATCCCGGAGGGCGTGGATTTCTTATTCTATCCCAGATTGCGGAAACACGAATCATTTTGCTATCAAATAATCTTCTTCAGCCTGCCTTAAGTCTTTTAAGTGATTGTCATAATACCTGTCATTAAGGAAATCGATACCCCAATCGGGGGAATTCTGGGCGTGAACACCCATGTGCCAAAGATAACGGGCACAGACAAATAAGGGAACAGCCAGGACATCGCGCACATGGATGAAGCGGGTTTCCCGGTAGCTTTCCAAGAAAGGCGCCCAGCGCGCAGCGACCGCATCTTCAAGCCGGCAGCACCAGAGGAAAACAGCCAGGTCGTAAGCCCGGTAGCCAAAACCGCCACAGTCGAAGTCGAAGAAGGTCAACGTGCCATCCGGGGTGGTGTTGGCATGGTAGCCCTGTAAATCACCATGGCAGAATCCCTGCTCAAGGGTTTCAGCAGGCATCGCCAAAATGCGTTGGCGCAGCTTTTCGGCAAACTGCTGGAGGAAATTCCAATCGGCAGGGCGGTGAGAGAGGAACGGATGAATATTGCGTAGAGGCTGGTCGATAAAGTGGGCGAGGTCCAGGTGGAAGCGCAGGTGCGGGCTGGTGAAATCATCGAGGGCATTGTGCATCTGGGCGACAGCCCGTCCATAACGCTGGGCATTTCCTGCGGGGTCTTGATCGTAGGAAATCTCTGGCCCAGGCGCTTCGGTGAAGAGTGCCAGGATGCGCGTGCCTTCCTGGGCAGGCACCAGGCAGAAATAGCGACCGTCGTTGTAGACAACCGGCCTGGCGGCAGGAACCCCATGGTTTTTAAGATGGTTGAGCACATCCAACTCGTATTGGACATCGGCCAGCGTTCGCCAGTGGATGCGGTAGGCACGCAGGTAATAGATAGCGCCAGCGACAGTTTTAACCCGGTAGGTATGGTTGAACCCACCCGAGTAGAACTTACACTCTGCAACTGCGCCAATCCCAAAACCAGGCAGGATTTCAGTGGTGAGCGCAGTGGGCGACATGATGGAGGCGATTGCGTGAAACGTGGCGGTCATCGATGCTCTTGTGGGGCTAGCGGCACATGTAGATGTATTCCAGAACCCACCTACGGGTTGGCTTAACCAGCCTGATATTGAGATGGTGGGTGCGCAGGCTATGACCTCCCAGATTCAAGACGGATTCATGCTCCGGGAAGGTAGTGATTTTCCCGTCTTCATGGAATACACGCTCCAGCGTTTAAGGCGAACCGTGCGCTGGATATCGTCCTGAGATTGTGGAGCGGCGCTGATACTCATTTCACTAAGACATCCAATACCTGATCAGCAACTGCCTGTGAGACCTGAGTTATTATTCAAACATAGCATGATCCCAATTTGCTGATTCGTTTGCATATTATCGCATCGTTTTTAGAAAGCAGCTATTTAATTCGCGATTATTGGGAAATCTTCACAACATCTATCAGCTTGAGGTCGTTCAGCCAGATATCAATTAGTCCTTCTCTCTGCCCAAAGTGCCAACCCATGCACCCAATCGGGCTGTGTATAGGATGACAGGGTAGAGAGTACTCAGAAGGAGGAGATACCAAGGCGGGGATAAGGCTGGCGAAGGCTACCAGTGGGCTGGCGAACAAGGAGACGATGCTATACAACATCAAGAGCGACCCAACGATGAATACCAGTGGCCGGTATGCCATGAGAAGGTGAACCAGGTATATTTCGAGCTTTTCGCGCGCCAGCCGTTGACGATTAGACATATATCTACCCAGCAATTTCTATTATACGATAGTACAGTGGACTATGTTTTCCGGTTGCAGTCCGGCTCCATCACTTCCACCCAGTAGCCTCTCAAAAGCCAATCCAAGCACCCGGCGTAAGTAGTTTTCTCCTAGCGTTTACATCCTGGGCTGCCCTTTGCCTGGACCTCTCGACCATCTTTGGCATGATGTCCACGCCCATCACCCGGCAGCCAACCTGCCTGGCAATGAAGCACGCTGTCGCACCAACGCCGCAACCGACATCCAGGATGTAGCTATTTGTTGTGATTTGACATAGCTGGAGAAGCGTTTCAGTCTGCTTCAAGCCCTCCGATGTGTTTGGTTAAGCCCACTTTGGCCGCAAAATCAAAAAAGGTCGGTTGTTTCTCCTGTGAAATCGTTTGTGAGGTATTCATGGTTAACTCCTTAATATATTGAACTACTATACCTGTTTCGCTGGTTCAGTTCATCAGATACCCACCAACCAGGACTGCAAAGCTAAGTAGAAGCCACTTCCAGAGCATACGCCACCTAGGGGTGATCACTATTTCCCAGGCATGCAACCAGGAGCATGGAAAGTGGGAGGAAAAGGGTAGCGACGAGAAATGTATATTTTTTATCCAATTTTCTGTAATATTCAGCCTCCCGCATCAGGAAATTTGAGCACCCCCCACTGCTCAAGCGAGGCTCCATATTTGAGGGCAACTCTCCCTCGGTTGAGCTAATGCAATCGTCTTTCAGCTCAGCTGGCCAGGGGATTTTTACACTCGGATCGTCTGCCTTTAGAAAAATCACCGCCAGGTGCAGAGTACTGCCATCGATTTTTAGTTGGTATTCCAACTCATTTGGCATACCCATCCGGGAATTGGATGCCACCCAGCTCTCGGTTTGGAGGAAGGCAGCCCGTTCTGCCTGGGCAACCTCACTATGGCCGGTTTTACGGCATCTCCAGGAGAAATCCTGGCTTTGCTGCCAGGTGTCAGATCCTTCCTGGTAAATGGCGGTACCTAATGCAGCCGAGGCATGTAGAATGGCTATTTGATGGTTTTGTTGGACGAAGACATTTCCGGCGAGCATGCCCAGAGTGGTGGCTCGAATGCCTAGATAGAGATACCCACCATGGCGCATCAAAAGCAAATCGCTGCCATCGGAAAATTGTTCCCGCTGGGCACCATCCCACTCACCTGGGGATATCGTCCCATCCATCACAGGAGGTAAACCAAGGGATGAAGTGATTGAAATCGGCGTACTTAATGATGATGTTTCCAATAATATCTCCTCGATGTAACTGACCGCAGCTTGAAGCTGGGCATCGAAGCCATCTAAAAGCTGATTACGTTCCAACGTTACGGTGATATCTGGAATAACGCCGTAGCCCTCCAGTACCTTACCATCTGACGTGATGAGCTGAGCGACGGGATAACCAAAAATGGCTCCATTAGGCAAGGTGATCACGGTCATGGCGGATAAACCACCGGGACTTCGGTCGCCGTTGATCACTGCACGATCAAGTGCCTGCATTCCTGAGGAGAAATATTCGCTACCAGAGAAACTCAAATTGTCGATCAAAACAACCACTGAGCCAGCATAGGTGTTTTTCCCATCCACCAACCGGGGAATACTTCCATCCCTGATCCTAAAGCTTCCAAAGGAGAACTGTCCCTCCAGGAACTGGGCGGCAAGCTGCTCAACAGCATTGGGATCGCCCCCAGGATTACCGCGTAAATCGATGATGATCCCGCTTGCGTCCTCAACTAAGCGACAGCCTCGACCATATCGGGAATCAGATCTTCGTGGAAGGTATTGAAGCGGATATAGCCGATACTGGTATCCATACGACTTGCTTTCGAACTCGAGGTGTGCAGGTGGCAATCCCCCGCCCATAAAGCCTGTCCGCGGGCGTTGATACGCTCGATGCATTTTTCAAGCAATGTATTCTTTCTATTGAGATATGTGAGCGTCACGCAAGTGCCCGGATCGCCATAGATCATGCTCAATAACCGGCGGGTCTGGATATCAATACGGCCGGCTTCGGTGTGAGGCGGTGAAAGATGCCCTGCCCAACTCGGCGAGAGATCTGCTCGACTGATTTCCCATCAATGGTCTGTATGATGAACCCTGTCGCTAATCCCGACCTTTTCGGCCGGGAAATCCTCTTCCACCCGTGTGATCACCGCCCGGCCATCCAACAGGCGCACGTCGATGCCGATCTCCCCGCTCTCCCAGGCTACCGGCTCGACGGATGGCCATACATCCGCCGGTCCCACGCCAACATGGGAGACCTTCAGCTCCCACAGCATCTGGTTGAGAATCCGGTAATACTCATCATCATTTCCGGCTGCGAGAATGAGCGGTTTGTATTGCACATGGACCGCATTCCAATCCAGCCCTCCGAAATTGGGATCGAAATAGGTCTCGTTGACCGTGCTCCAGACTTCCTCAAAACCTGTAAATATTCGCTTTCCTGTTGATGGTCTGGGTAGGGGTCAGGGTAGGTGTTGCAATCGGAGTTGTTGACTGCGAGACCCTACTACACCCCGTGAAAGTTAATGCACCGGTGAGGAGGCACAAGACCAGGATAGAAAAAAGGTTTTGAGATTCTTGTTCATGATTTATCTCCTTATCCTGACACTATGTACATATCTAGGCGATTACAGAAACCAGGGGTTCGGTTTGCACCCTAAATGCAGCGTCAGCTTCAACCCAATCCGGGGGGTTGGCAACGCCCCTGCCGGAGAAATGGGCGCCTGGACCTTTTGCTCCCATTACCTTCAGGTCACGATAGGCCAGGGTCCAGATGGATGACATATAAATCTGCACCAACCCGCTCACAAACAGGATGGGTGAAATCATCACCAGGATGAAAATCGGGAGCCCCGCCAAGGCGCCCATGATCCAGGGAGTGTAACCCTCCATGAACAGGGCGATGCTACCGGCTACCAGTGCGGCGGCCTCCACCGAGGAGTGCTCCGAGCGGGATTGTAGCAGTAGGAACGGGATAAACAGGAGCATAACCGGCACGATTAGAAGAAAAAAATGAACCTTAGACCCATCCATACCAGCCAGAGAGGGCTGATCTCTTTCAGGTGGTGCTTCGTAAACATCACTCCCTGACGGATCGAGGCCAGCAGGCTTTGCTTTTCCAGGACACAGGCGCGCCGGATGGTCTGCAGCACCAGTGATAATATAGCGCTGATGGCAAGCCACAGGAAGAAGGCCAGGATAAGCAGGCCAAACATACCCACCCCGATGGTGATGAGGATGGCATCACTGCTTCCGATCGCCAACAGGAGAGGTGCAACGGCCAGCCCAAACACGATCATGAATGCCACAGCAGCCCGATGCCCACCATGAGGTCGAGTAGGAATAGCCGTCCGGCACGGAGGGAAAAGCACCTCCAAAAACCTTCCCACAGGCTCAGATGCCTGCCGGTCTGCTCGGTCTCATCCACCATGCGAATCAAAGCGGTTTCGGTGACATAGCGTGCGAACATCCCAAACAAAAACAGAATGGCAATTATGATGACCGACTCGATCAGGATCGGCCAGAGATTGATCGATGCTTCTTGATCCAGCTCCTCGACCAATTTTGTGAACTCACGCCAGTTGATGGCTTCCGGCGTGATGATACGGACGCCTCCAGGAGCGGTGAAGTCAATGGTCATATCAGCACCGGGGATCCGCAGCGTGGTCCCCTCAGAAAGCTTGATTTTGGTCCATTGATTATTGTTCTCCCAGTCATTATTTAACCATTCTGGCCAGAAACTGAGGGAAATCGTATTGGCGCCGACTAATGCCAGTATGGCGCCGAGCAGCCATAATGCCTTGTATTTCCAGGCATTTGCCAGGCTTTCTTAAGAATTGTATTGAGGTTCATAACTAAAACTCCTTTCTATTACATTTTTTTAGATACTTTCATGGACTGAATTGATCATGGAAATGCTGTTGCCAGTGCCCTCCAGAGACGGTTCGCGGTACACCGACTGGTGGTTGGAGGGGAGCTTCTTCCACAGTATTAACCGTAGGTGCGTAGACCCATTGACTGCTTTGATACTCCAGAATAACGGATATTGGAATGAAACACACGGTTTGAAGGAGGTTTATGGATTTCTGATGGCACATTTGCTGGATATTCAAAGGTAGGCATCTATTCCTCCACAGTACTATCATTTACCTTCTGCAGATATATCGAGACAATCGGAGTTAGTATCGTAATTGTGGGGCTGGTCGAGTAGGCGGTTACTTCAACAGCAAGACCACTCCAACAATAACGGCGAGAAGGAAAAGTAACAATGTAATCTCTATCAGCCCCTAACATGCGAAGGTTGGGATCGGATTTCGCCAACTTTTGTCAGTGTTTGTTGAGGTGCAGAGGCAGGTATTGCCCAAGATGATGAGAAAAAATCCTTCACTACTGTCGCTCATCACGAGGGTGAAACCCACAACAAATAAAGTAGCCGCAGATAACCATAACCAGATTTTTTGAAGGGTTGTTCATGTGAAACTCTTTCTTTTTTCTCAACCTGAGCTGGTTTTATCCGCAAATGATTGACAAGCCCAGATCATTGATCTTGGCCAAAATGCCGTGCAAAGCCGATTGATCAGGTACGATGCCAGCGAGGAGGGTCTCATCACCCTGAGCGGAGATGTTGATGCCATCGTGCCAATCCGGCCAGGACGAGTCGAGAGTGCCGTTCAGGCGGATCTGGTATGCTGTTGGTTGGTCAAATTCATGTCCATTGGTTATAAAACACTCCTTCTGATGAGGCCACATCTACATTATATGCTCTGTGGATGAGATGTCATCACCCATTTGGGTGATTGGATGGGGTATTAATAAGAAAGGGGCTGACCCAAAAGTACGATGAGTCAGCCCCTTTTTGTTAAGTTAAAGGCCTAAAAAGACGAGGCAAAATAAAAACTGGCGGCTTCGAGACCGCCAGTTTGGCATTGCAAGATTTACTCTTCACGTGTACGCAGGTGTGGGAACAGGAGCACTTCACGGATGTTGGGGTTATCCGTCATCAGCATAACCAGGCGGTCTACACCCAATCCAAAGCCACCGTTGGGTGGCATACCGTAACGCATAGCCCGCAAGTAATCTTCATCCATGGGATGGTGTTCTTCGTCCTCGGCTTCATAATCACGGCCCATTTCCAGGAAACGTTTCTCCTGGTCGAGCGGGTCGTTCAGCTCGGTAAAGGCGTTGCATAGTTCCATTCCTGCCACATACCCCTCGAATCGCTCCACTGTCAGTGGGTCACCTGGTTTGCTCTTAGCCAGGGGAGATAAATCACGCGGGTAATCATATAGTAAATGTGGGCTGGATCAAGGTTGGCTCAAGGAACTCGGACAATAACCGATCGATTAGCTTGCCACGCGTTTCGCCGGGTTTCGTTTCAATGCCCTGCCTCTTCATCTCTGCTTCAAGGCTTTTTGCGGTTGGAAAAGAGGCAATATCGATCCCCGAAGTGTTTAGGATACCCTGGCGCAGCTCCAGGCGCGGCCACGGGATTTCAAAGCTGAGCTCACTGCCATTATAGGTCACCTTTCGCTTTCCCAGCACACGATCGCACACAAAGGCAAGCATCTGCTCGGTCATCTCCATGACTTTCAAGTAATCCGCATAGGCGCAATAGAATTCCAGCTGGGTGAACTCGGGGTTGTGTTTGAAGGAAACGCCTTCATTGCGGAAATCACGGCCAATCTCATAGACCCGTTCAATCCCACCCACGAGCAGGCGCTTGAGGTAGAGCTCGAAGGAAATGCGCAGATAGAGATCCTGGTGAAGCTGGTTGTGATGGGTGATGAATGGACGGGCAGCCGCGCCGCCATAAATTGGCTGCAGGATGGGAGTTTCCACTTCCAGAAAACCCTGTCCATCCAGGAAGCTGCGTAAGGCAGTCACAATAGCTGTC
>CAVZSS010000011.1:0-5600 GCA_963777965.1 uncultured Chloroflexia bacterium
AGCGAATACCAGGCGATTAGGTAACCCCAGGATCTTGAGGCTTTTATCGGTAGGCAGCAGCTTGGAGAAGGTGACCCCGGCTATGGCGAACATAAAGCAAATCTCTATGTTCAAGCCAATTAATAACAGGTAAGCTGTCTGACCGGGCGCACCCCAGACGGGGGCGTAATTGGTGAAGTGGAAAACCAACCCGTTCCAGATCTCGTTGAACCAATCCATGCCCCAAAATGCCAGACCGGCAAAGACCAGACTCGAGTTACGCCGTTCCACCTCGTTGGCATAAACATACACAATAAGGGCAAATAATGTTATGACATACCATTGAAAGGTGATTGGATTGCGCAAGATTGCCATTGCTTGGGCTGGATTTAGTGGGCATAACTATCCTCCTTATAATTTATTGGTTTATTATTGAAGAGCCAGATGCAGGGAAGAAAAACGAGCATCGGGTGATTGGATGTATGGGCACTCAGGCAAATAGATTTCCTGTTTTACGAAAGAACAAGGTCAAAAAATGGTATCGGTTGTCAGCACAGGCGGGATGACCCCCAGCGCCCGGCAGGTGAGAAGCTTGTGGGCAGTGACTTCAATGATGTCGGTGATGTCGGCAGCATGGCGCAAGCTGCTGGCAGCCACCACCAACCCGTGATTCTGCATCAGAACCGCAAAACCGGTTCCCAAGGCGTTGGCGACAGCCTCCCCCAGGGCATCCGTCCCTGGCATGATGAATGGTACCACGGGGATATCCCCAAGGAAGGCTGATTTGTACGAAATTGGCAGAAATATGGTCCCGGTAAGGGCCATGAGGGTGGCTGGGGGGCATGGGTGTGAATCACTGCTTTGAACTCAGGTCTGGAGCTATATGGCACAGTGCACGCGGCGTTCACTGGAGGCCCGGGTAAGAAGTTTGATCTTTGAGCAAGCCCTGGAGGTCAATACGAACCATCATTTCAGGGCGGAGGTCACCTTTAAATATTGCGCTGGGAGTGATCCACATCTCTTCTGGATTATCCTCACAACGGGCGCTGATGTTGCCGCCCGTGGGGGTTAATAGACCTTTCGTATAAAGTTCGTTGGTTACTTGCACAATCTGCTGGCGTATGTCGGTGCTCATTTGTGTATGCTGCTCCTTATGTACTTCGGGCGGGTGGATCCTTCATTTGAGTGATTACCCCAACCAGCACCAGCAGCAAACCGACGGATAGGACCAATGACGTAGGTGAATGCACCGTTGGGGCTTTTCATCGCCTCCATGATGTATACATAGATCACGGATAACTGACCGGCAAACTGGATCAAACCATTCGAGGTGCCCTCGGGAGCAGGGTAGGTGACCTCGGCGACGTATTGCATACCCACAGGAGCGACACTGATTAGAAAGAACCCCATCCAGAAGGCTGACAATAGGATTGAGCCAGAGTGAATTGGCAAAAGCCACACCGAGCAAGCCAGGGATTGCCAGCAGCACGCCCAGCAGCATGAAACGCTGGCGCTTGTGTTGTTTATCCGAGAAAATTGGGATGATCAGCGCACCCAGAGACGCCCCCAACGATCATCGAGGCACCGAGGGAACCTGGATCTCTTTATCGGGGTAAAACGACGCGGACGGATGATATTCTCCACCCAGGTGCTGATGCCGTTAAAAATCCCCAGTCCAACAAAATAGACGATCACAAACAACCAGAATGGAACGGATCTCACGATCTGTTTGAGGCCATCCAACATCAGGGAGCGGACTTCCATCCCGGGCGGGCAGGGTGGCGTGGCAGGGTGCTCACGGGAGAGTGTAATGAACAATACCGTTGCCAGGGCAGCCACCCCACCATAGATCAGTTGGACAGTTGGGATCGAGAGCCCTTCTGTTAGGAGTGGGGTGAGCAGCATGCCTAGGGCGGTCCCGAGCAGGTTAGCCAGGGTGACCAATCCGACCGCCGTAGCGCGTTCATTGAAAGAGAACCAGTTAGCAGGTACTTTCGTCCAGGCATTCATCAGGAATGGCTGACCAATCCCAATCCCGATGCTGCCAATCAACACAAGCGTGTAATTATCTCCAGCCAAACCACGCAGGACGGCAAACACGCTCATCAACACAGCCCCGATACTGACTGCTTTGCGAAAACCATAGGTATCAATCACCCACGAGGCAGGAAAGGAGAGAAAAAGGTAGGTTATCATGAAGGACATCGCCAGATAACCTATCTGCAAATCGGTCACTCCGTAGAAGTTAGCCGCTGGACCCGTGATGGGGGCAAAAGTGATCCACAGCATCTGGATGGTAAGGTTGACGAACATGAAGACACCCAACACCACCCAACGATAGCCATAAACCCGATAGGTTTGATTATTCATTTGGTCAGCTCCGATATATATCCAGTATGGTTTTGAAATTACCCGGTTTGGATTGCAAGCAACAAGGAATTGCATCCCGGAGAGCGTGGATTTCTTATTCTATCCCAGATTGCGGAAACACGAATCATTTTGCAATCAAATAATCTTCTTCAGCCTGCCTCAAGTCTTTTAAGTGATTGTCATAATACCGGTCATTAAGGAAATCGATACCCCAATCGGGGGAATTCTGGGCGTGAACACCCATGTGCCAAAGATAACGGGCACAGACAAACAAGGGAACAGCCAGGACATCGCGCACATGGATGAAGCGGGTTTCCCGGTAGCTTTCCAAGAAAGGCGCCCAGCGCGCAGCGACTGCATCTTCAAGCCGGCAGCACCAGAGGAAAACAGCCAAGTCGTAAGCCCGGTAGCCAAAACCACCACAGTCGAAGTCGAAGAAGGTCAACGTACCATCCGGGGTGGTGTTGGCATGGTAGCCCTGTAAATCACCATGGCAGAAGCCTTGCTCAAGCATATCAGCAGGCATTGCCAAAATGCATTGGCGCAGCCTTTCAGCAAACTGCTGAAGGAAATTCCAATCGGCTGGGCGGTGAGAGAGGAACGGTTGAATATTCTGAAGAGGCTGGTCGATAAAGTGGGCGATGGTCCAGGTGGAAGCGCAGGTGCGGGCTGGTGAAATCATCGAGGGCATTGTGCATCTGGGCGACAGCCCGACCATAAAGTTGTGCGCTTCCGGCCGGGTCTTGAGTATAGGAAACCTCTGGTCCGGGCGCTTCGGTAAAGAGGGCCAGGATACGCGTGCCTTCCTGGGCAGGCACCAGACAGAAATAACGACCATCCTTGTAGAGAACTGGTCTGGCGGCGGGAAAGCCCTTATCTTTGAGATGATTGAGCACATCCAGCTCGTATTGGACATCGGCCAGGGATCGCCACTGGAGGCGGTAGGCGTGCAGGTAATAAGTAATGCCCGCGACAGTTTTTACCCGGTAGGTATGGTTGAACCCACCCGAGTAGAACTTGCACTCAGCAATCGTACCAACCCCAAAACCAGGCAGGATTTCAGTGGTGAGCGCAGTGGGCGACAGGATGGGAGGCGATTGCGGGAAACGTGGCGGTCATCGATGCTCTTGTGGGGCTAGCGGCACATGTAGATGTATTCCAGAACCCACCCACGGGTTGCCTTAACCAGCCTGATATTGAGATGGTGGGTGCGCAGGCTATGACCTCCCAGATTCAAGACGGATTCATGCTCCGGGAAGGTAGTGATTTTCCCGTCTTCATGGATACACGCTCCAGCATTTAAGGCGAACCTTGCGCTGGATATCGTCCTGAGAGTGTGGAGCAGCGCTCATACTCATTTTACTAATACATCCAATACCTGATCAGCAACAGACTGTGAGACCTGAGTTATTATTCAAACTTAGCATGATCCCAATTTACAGATTCGTTTGCATATTATCGCATCGTTTTTAGAAAGCAGCTATATAATTCGCGATTATTGGGAAATCTTCACAACATGTATCAACTTGAGGTCGTTCAGCCTGATATCAATCAATCCTTCTCTCTGCCCAAAGTGCCAACCCATGCACCCAGGCGGGCAGTGTAGAGGAGGATGGGGTAGGAATTACTCAGCAGGAGGAGATACAAGGCGGGGATAAGGCTGGCGAAACCTACCAGTGGGTTGATAAATAAGGTTATACCGCCATAGACTAATAAGAGCAAACCAACGATGAATATATAACGCCGGTAGGCTAATAATAGATGAACCAGGTATATTTCAAGCTTTTCGCGTGCCGAGCCGCTGTCGATTGGACATATATCTACCCAGCAATTTCTATTATACGATAGTACGGTGGACTACGTTTTCCGGTTGCAGTCCGGCTTCATCACTTCCGACCAGTAGCCTCTCCAAAGCCAGTTCACGCACCCGGCGTAATTAGTTTTCTCCTAGTGTTTATATCCTGGGCTGCCCTTTGCCTGGACCTCTTGACCATCTTCGCAGAAATATTGACACCGACGAACTGACAGCCAAATCTTTAAAAAATGAAGCACTGCATTGACCAATTGCTACCATGTGATTGGCATACCCTACCTAGAAGCTGATCGCCTTGGATATTATGCAAGCCAGATGGGGTTCAGCGCCATGAGAAGAACCGTCAGGCCGACACCCAACCCTATAGAAAGCCAGGCTGCATTGGCCGAAGGCAGCACAGGTTCTATTAGGGTTATCCGATTCGCCAATTTGTAAACCGGCTTGAAGATGATCGCTGTGAGGGTGGAAAGGATGATACCAAAGACTACGAGGCTCATAGGCCCATCGATGCTTCTGCCAGCCAGGGATTGGTAGATCAGTCGTAATGCCAGGAAAAATGGCCAGGTAGTCAAGCTCAGGATCAGCACTTGCCAGAATGGTGTGATGACCCCGATTCCACCTAAAGGGAGCAATAAATCCATCAAAATAATCCCAAACACCAACGAGGCGACGGCAATTTTCCAAAGAATGAGTGGTGGAATCCCGCTCTTAAGCATCAAGCCATAATCAAAAACAAAACCAGGATAGGAAGTTATAGAATTTAGGACAGAGAATACGTTACCGATGCAGACCACTGTGACTGACATCAGCAGGGGCAGTAACATCGGGCTCCGTTTTCGCCACAAGAGAAAAGTAACCGCGATGGACAGTAGCAGGCCGAATATCTCACCGCCCATGACTCGAATAAATTTGCCAGTCAGGGTCATTGTATCGGGGCATTGGTCACGCCAACCACCAGCGCCGATAGGATTAACACTGAGACCCTCAAATTGGCAGCCAAACAGCACCCCGCCGAAAGCATGACCGGCCTCGTGAATGATTAACGAGTTTAAAGAAAAGGCGAACAGGAAAGCGCCAAAGGATAAAAGCATCGAGCGGTTTAACTGAGAGCCTGTAAGTCGTTGAGAAGTGGTATTTATCTTTTCCCTCCGTGAGCGGATATGCGGTCTTCTGAGACGCATGCCCGCTCGCGTAGCCTTTTTCAACAAAGCTTTAAATTCAAATCCATTAGTCTGCCGACCCGTGTGCTGGTATCACTTGCGTCTGGGATACAGGTACCTCGAAACGGAGCTCCATTGCCTTCAGATCACGATACGCTAGAGTCCAGATGGATGACAGGTAAACCTGTACCAGCCCGCTGACAAACAGGATGGGTGAAATCATCACCAGGATGAAAATCGGGAGCCCCGCCAAGGCGCCCATGATCCAGGGGAGTGTA
>CAVZSS010000012.1:0-6290 GCA_963777965.1 uncultured Chloroflexia bacterium
TGGTTGGTGTTCCACCCCTCTCGGATGGGTTCACCCCTGAACGCTTCAGCCAGCTGTTGGAGGAATACCCCGATAAAACCAAAAAAGGAATTGAAGGGCTCTTGGTCACCAGCAAACACGTCAACGGGATTGGCAACAGCTACCTGCAGGATATCCTGTTCACGGCCAAGATCCATCCAGCTCGTCTTCTAAGATCCTTCACTCACTGCTGATGAGCGCAAGCGGCTGTACCAAGCTATCCAGTTAACAATGGCGGAGGCAATCAAGCTGGGAGGGCGGGAGGATGAGCGTGACCTGTTTGATCACCCAGGTGGTTATCGCCGTTTGATGAGTAGCCAGTCGGTTGGAAAACTTTGCCCGGATCCGGAACACCCCATCCAGAAGATAGCATATCTTGGTGGGGCTTGCTACCTGTGCCCTGAATGCCAGGTAAATCCATGAACATCCCCTTGAAGATGCGCGCCATGCTGCTTGAAACCCAGCATCAGCCATTAAAGCTGGTGGAAGTTCCTGTTCCAAAGCCCGGACCAGGCCAGGTGCTGATCAAAGTGAGTACCTGCGGGGTATGCCGTACCGACCTGCATGTGCTGGATGGTGACCTGACCGAACCCAAGCTACCGCTTATCCTGGGGCATCAAATGGTTGGCACGGTCGTCCAGCTGGGTGAGGAAGTGGACCGCTTCACCCAAGGCCAGCGCATTGGAGTGCCCTGGCTGGGTTATACCGATGGCACTTGCCGATACTGCCAGCGCGGACAGGAAAACCTGTGCGACAACCCTGAATTCACCGGTTACACCGTGGATGGTGGGTATGCCGAATATGCTGTGGCAGACCAGCGCTACTGCTTCCGGTTATCCGATGCTTATAGCGATATAGAAGCTGCACCGCTGCTGTGTGCGGGGCTGATTGGCTACCGCACCTACCGCCTAGCGGGGGAGCATGTGGTGCGACTCGAAATCTATGGCTTTGGTGCAGCCGGGCACATCATTGCCCAGGTGGCTAATCACCAGGGGAAGCGAGTGTTTGCCTTCACCCGTCCGGGTGATACCGCCACGCAGGAATTTGCCCGCCGGCTGGGTGTCTATTGGGTGGGTGGCTCGGATGAAACGCCCCCCGAAGAGCTGGATGCAGCCCTTGTATTGGCGCCCATTGGTGCGCTGATGGTGACGGCCTTGAAAGCGGTAGCCAAGGGAGGGGTGGTGGTGAGCGGCGGCATCCACATGACGGATATTCCATCCTTCCCATACCACCTGCTTTGGGAGGAGCGCATCATCCGCAGCGTGGCGAACCTCACCCGACAGGATGGGGAGGAATTCCTGGCGATCGCCCCCAAGGTACCGGTGAAGACTGTAGTCACTCCCTATAAGCTCGAAGATGCCAATCAGGCATTGGACGACCTGCGCAGCGGTAGGCTCGACGGGGCAGCGGTGCTGACGATAGTGCCATATAAATAGGTTTGTGCAATTTCTTTGTTTGAGTGTACGTAGGGGTGGGTCTTAGACCCGCCCCTACTAGATTCCCTGGTAATCTTGATGGTGCTCTATAATCTATTCTACTTCACCCAATGTACCAATTGGTCTAAGGGGCGGCGGGGGTGCTGGTCAGGGAATTCACCCGGGTAACCGATGGACAGGATGACCACCGGCACCTGGCGTTCGGGTGCACCGATGATCATGCGCACTACTTTTTCGTCGAAAGTACCCACCCAGACGCAGCCCAATCCAAGGTTCGTGGCAGCCAGCATGGCAAAGGTGCAGGCAATTGTGGCATCCTGCACGGTGTATAGGCGGGTACCACGTTCAGTGTATCTCCCCTCGGTCAGCTCAGGGTGGGTGCAGAAGACCAGTGCCACAGGCGCCTTGGCAATGTAATCCTGTGCCAGAGCAGCACAGGAAAGCCCATCCCGCTTTTTGAAGTCTGTTACCACGTAGATTTCGTAAGCCTGCAGGTTGCCAGCGGAGGGAGCCAGGTTGGCGGTCTCAAGGATCTGCTGCAGCTTTTCAGTTTCGACTGGCTGGTCTGTATAGGTACGGATCATATGCCGGTTCTTGATAACCTCAGAAAATTCCATTACTTAATGCTCCTCACCACAAGGGATTTGTTTTTGAATGGTGTATTGTAACCCAAGTAAGGGAAAATAAAAAATTGGGGTGGGGCGGTATACAGGCAAAAACGCCGGTCAGGTGTTTCGATAAGGTTTTCAATTATCAAGTAACAGGTTACGTGGATGACCCAATTATCCCGTTCGGACGCTTGAATTTCAGGAAAGATATGCTTCGACCAGGAATTTCTTTAAAGCTGGCATATAGCCATCAAAGCGGGTACGGCGAATATCGTGACTTGCGCCTGCGAGGTGAACAACCTGGATTTTGTCGTTCGCTGCCAAAACTTTCTGGGCAGCTTCTTGTGAGACGATGGACATTTTTTCCCTGTCACCGATGAATAATAAGGCTGGGACGGTGATCTGGTGGAAAGCCTCGAAAGGATCTGAGGTATGCGTCCTCATGGAAGCCATGAAATTCAAGAAGTCAGTGCTGACCCGCTTTTTAGAGTTGACCCAGGGGATAATCTCGGTATCCGGGTAAGTGGGTGAGGCTTTGCGAGCCATGCGACGCCCGATGAAGCGCGGCATGAGCTTGAACATGCGCATAAACCGGGCCATCATTTTACCGATGTCTTCCATTTTCACAGATTGCTCTGCATTGCCCATGATTTCCCCGGGAAGAATGATGGGCGGGTCTTCTAAAAAGATACCACGCGCCAGCTCGGGATATTCCGCTGCCAGGTGCAAGGAAGTTTCAGCACCCATGGAATGACCTCCAACGACTGGATGGTCCAGCTTCAAGGCGTGAAGTAAACCTGCCAGGTCTGCCACACGCGATCGGGTGGAATAATCCTTTTTACCGGAGGATAATTCCCCATGCCCACGCGCATCCGGCAGGATCAGGTCGTAATCCTTTTCCAGCTCCATGGCAACGCGTGTCCAACAGAGCCCATCATCCCCGGCGCCGTGGTTGATCACCACCTGAGGTTTATTCCCGCCGGTACGATAATAATGAATTTTGATGCCGTTTGCGATCGCATAACCATCGGACCAATCAGACATATCCATCTCCGTTTTAGGTTTTAGCAAAACCAAGCATGATTCACTTGCCTTTGAATGGTCTATTGTAACCCAGGTAAGGGGGAAAAAATGAGGGGCATACCGGTGCATCTGTATACATTCAGATTTTCGGCTGTGAGCAATGGATGATTCGACTTCGCACGCCCAGGGAATTGAATCAGAAAAAACAATTGCATTCAATTCGTCTTCAGAAGAATATTGAAACGGTATTCGTTTTTGGAAAAATCGAAGAGGAATGAATGCGATTCGGCGATTAATAAATTGGTAAGGTACGACCTCACCCCAGCCCTCTCCTACATAGCTCACAAGAAACGTTCGCTATGTAGGAGAGGGGGCATGCTTATGTAATTACTCACCAATTCGTTATGACAAACCCAACCCCCCTTTGGATGGGAAGTGGACACACCCTTAACCTGGCACGACAACAGGGAACGCTGGGAATGCGGGAAAGATGAGACTGCATCCAAATGCTCACAGGGGATATAAAAATACTGGACTAGTGAGTAATTACATGCTTATCATAGCACAAATGTTCTGTTTCCACAAGGGGTTTAAGGCAATTGGACATCGAGAAAAGCACTCGATGCAAGATATTTTAAGGTTGGGGAGAAAGCCGCTAGCTCTGAGGCTTGAGCTTTGAGAAAAATTAATATTAATAAAGTGAAAAAGCCATCAAAGGCTGGTTTATTAATCTTTACCAGACTGGTTTAGAGGACAGGTATTCGATAGGATGAACCAAGAAGGCTGTTCACCAGAAATGAAAAGCCTGGTGAGAGATGCCCTCACCGTATTCTTTCACGTACGCAAGCGTATGTAGAGCCGTTATGCGGGGACGTGGGAATGAGGATGTGCTTTTTGGAGACGCCCCGTCGGGGCGTCTCAACTTTAAGCTGAGGCGATCACCGATCGCCCCTACAGTAATAGCACGGGGAACCTCTCCATACGAGCGGGGGTGAATTATACTTATGGGGATACAAACGCAGAACCGTGCGGTGACACACCCAAATAATAATGAGGTTGGGTTTCGCATAGAGCGCTTAACCCAACAAAATCTAAAATAAGGCGGAACACGTTCCGCCCCTACAAAACAAATCCATCCAGCGGGCTTTGTCCGGTCAAGCACTGCTTCTATCCAACTGAGTTGGAGATTGCTTGACCCACGCTGCCTCGCTCGACACCAATGAAAACCGATTGGTGCTAGATATAGTTCGCGAGGTCCAGGTCGGTGCAAGCACGTAAGGAGCACCTTCAACTACAATTCGGCGGGATACAATCCCGCCCTACAAAATCAAGAGACAACCCCTCACCTGCCTCACCCCCCAGGGGAGAAAGATACCCGCCCTACGTTCGGTAATCATAAAGAATGGGTGATCACCGATCGCCCCTACAGCAGATAAGGCGATCATCGATCGCCATTGAAATCAGCAATAGCCATCCTGATGATCATCATCCTACTAACATAATTCGGGTGAGCACAGCGCGATGGTCGGAGTGAGGGCCGGCAATTCCATCCAGGTGGCGGGTCTCGATCACTTTCCAATGCGCCTTGCCTGGTCTGAGGAATATATAATCCAAGCGGGAGCGCCGGACCAGGCTACCCCAGGGTGAGCGCAGCTCGTGGGTGGTGCCATCGGCATGTGGGTGCAGGTGGCGAAAGGTATCCAACCAGGCTGAGCGTATGCGGGTTAGGTGTGAGGAATTTTCGTGGGTATTGAAATCACCGCCGATCACGGCTGGCAGGCTTCCCAGGGTTGAATTGAGCCAGGAATACAAATGGGAAAGCTGGTTTACGTTGTGGTGCTTGAGCAAACCCAGATGGACGGAAATGGCGGCAAAGGGACCCCAGGGAGACTGTACTTTCGCCCCCATGGCCAGGCGGTGAACGAAAACGCTGCTGGATGAACCAAGCTGTTGCAGGTATAAGTTTTGAATAGGGTAACGGCTGAGCACTGCCAGACCCTCCTCAAAGCCGATGCCGGACGCATACCCGTTGGCACGCGAATAGACGGAAGACATGCCAAGCTGCTCTGAGAGCCACTGATCCACGTGAATCTCCGAGCGGTGGGATACCTCCTGCAAGAGGACCACATCCGCATTTTCAGCTTTGACCATGCCAGCAAAGCTTTCCAAACGCCCGGTAAAATTGCGATGTTTAGGCCAATCGTGCCATAAATTGGCACTGACGATGGTGATGGTCTCGTTTTTAGGACGATGGATGATGTGTGGAAGTCGCTGTACAGTCAGGCGACCGACCGGCTCAGCCACAGCCAGAACTTTGCGGGCAAGTGGACGCAGGTGGCGCAATAATGGTAGTTTTAATAGCCATCTTATCAATGGTTGTACAGACATAAAAAAAGAGGCACGCCTCTCAGGGTGTGCCTCGATGAATACTTCTTGTGGTACTGGCATGCGTGCTCCGGCCGTGAGAAAATTCTAACCGGCGCATTATAACGTAGAAAGTTGGTTGACCAGATTATTGTTTCTTAATGAAACTGAAAGTTTTGCGCATGCCATCCAGGAAACCCGGCACCACCACACGGGGAAATTTCGGCCAGGTGAGGATCACAGCTGCCAGGATGAGGGTGATGATTAAAAAACCCAGCCCATGGGCATCCTGCAATGTAATGATAATAAACCAGAGATAAATGGGTGCCTGGAAGAGCATGCCTGGTGCGGGGATGACCCCATACCTGAGGAAAAATAATGCCCAGGCTAACAGGTAGAACACACCCACCCACCAGCTTACATAGCCTGCCCCAAGCAGATAGATCAGCAATCCGACGGAGACAGTCATATCGACTTGAAGGTCGTGGTCTCCGATCCAGGAATGGTAATAGACCCGGCTGCGGCGCGCAATTGGACCGTCCAACATATCCCCACACCAATCGGCAAACATCACCCAGGCAGCCTGAGGAAGAGCATCTTTTCCGACCAGCAAGCCCAACCCAGCCAGGACGAGTGCCATCAGCCCCCGGCTGAAGGTGATCAGATCTGCTACCTGTTTTGCAACCAGCATATTCCTCCATGCCAACCTGATATGAGTGTATCAGGTCCCATTTATATACTTTATCAAAAATTTGAGATGATTTCAAGTACTTTTAGAATATGTAATGGATTTTTAGGTATATGACAAATAACAATCGATGAAGCGAAGCGCTAATATTGT
>CAVZSS010000013.1:0-147651 GCA_963777965.1 uncultured Chloroflexia bacterium
TCACTCCAGGTTGATATCCCGGAAAAAGGGTAAAGAAATATGACGAGTTTCCCAAGGTTCGAGCTGAGAATAAACCACCAGCGACTTGAATATCGGTTAAATTATTGGGTGAAGCATGGTTTAACCATTGGGAAATATCCGAGAAGTTCGACATATCCCATGGATCACTCAGAGTGCGGGTCGCAAAATCGATACCTTCCCCGAGGATATAGGCAGCCTCCGGTTCAGATGTGGCAACACCAGGTTTTGTGTTCCAAATGGTAAGCGATAGTGAAATTATCAGAAATACAAATAAGATAGTGAATTTCCTCATTTTTATTTACCTATAAACTTTCCATTGAAAATAGCGCCAAGCCCGGTGCATGAGCATACGGAAACCCTGCGTGCGCCATATATAGCGGGCGCGCGCCAGCCTTTGTTGCCAGGATTGGTTGATATTGATTGAAGCAGGTTCAGTTGAGAAAGGAGGGCGACTGAAGCCAGATCTGCAGCGGCAGGTGCCTTGAAGACAATAGCATTTCAACGGCTCAATGACATGGCTCCAAGCGAATATTTGAGCCAGGGGAGTAAAAGCAGGTTGCCAGTAATCCTTTGGCGTACTCAGTAGCGTGATGAGAGCCGTAGAGATCCCATCTACGTCCATGGGTGGAACAACGGTTCCAATTTGAAATTGGCGAACCCATTCGCTAGTAACATCTCCAGCACTCACCAGTACGGGCAACCCCGCCCATAGGTAGTCTAAGACACGAGTGCGGATAGAATATCGTGTTTCTAAATGTAAGGTATGAAGGGCTACACCAACATCGGCTTCGCAGAGCAGAGCTTCATGATCTTCATAAGATAGCCATTCATGAAAGAATATCGTAAGCCCATTCTGTCCAATCTCAGTTGCCAGGGCTTCTGTGGCATCTGCCATTTTATGGCGGGGGACATCCGGGTTGGGATGACGCGTGCCCAAAAAGACCAGACGTGCCTGTGGGTGGCGGGATATGACTTGCGGCCAGGCTCTGACAAGCGAGAGGGGTCGAGCCAATCCCAAATCCCACCACCCCACAAGACGATTTCGAGATTCCTTTGGAAATGATGGGTGGACACCTCGCAGGAAGGGATGATAGACAGGAGAACGATCGGGAAAGCCGACTCCTACAACATCGATCAGTGATCGCAGGCTGGAATCCTGGGCAAAAGTGAAGGGATTGATACGCCCGCAGGAAGTCAGCGCTCCCACCCAGAAGTCACGTTGGCGCTCATTCCCACAGATGAAGAAATCTCCACATCTGGCCAGGTGATTTATCATCTAACTGCCTGGTATTAAGACTGAGTTGATTGTTCAAGGGCTCATCTTGGTAGAGATGTAAATTTTCCAAGACAATAGGATCGTACAGGTCGATGACTTGTCGTACGGGAAGGGAGTTCAGGAAAGGTAGTTTTTCTAGAATAAAACTAGAGATAAGAATGATATCGCTGCCTTCAGCCAAAGCTTTGAGGAAGCCAGGCTGTTCGAAACGATAAGAGACAAGTTTGATGTCATTCAACTTCAGGGTAGTCTCAGCTGGGATTGCCAGGGTGACGTCCATGCTCTCAGAAAGAGTGCGAGCCATTTCTAGGTAGCGAATTCCTGGACCAGCCATTTTTTTATCGATTATATCCTGACTGATGATGAGCAGACTTGAAGGCGTACCTGGTTCAGATGTCATAGGCGTTGGGTTGTTTGAGAATTCAAATAGTGGACGGGTCTTACCAGTCAGAATGAGTGGCAGGTAAGTGTGGAGAATAATATCCCAGGTTAGCTCAGGTAAACCGTGCCAGATGAGAGCTGGTGGGACGATGTGCTGTAATGAGAATAGATCAATATCTGACCGTAAACGAGTGGTTTGCAATTTGTGACGGATGGGGAGAATAGAGTTGATATGGCCAATAAAATCCAACCATCCAGCCATAATGGCACCCATCATGCGTCCCTTTGCCTGGAACAGATAGAAGGAAAGCACGCGCCAGATCCTGAATTGCATATATCGTCAAAAAACGAAACAGGCTGAGGGGGGAGAGTACTTTAAAGGCAAAACGCAGGCGACCATAAATGACGCTGCGTAATTTATCAGGCGTCAGGTCTACCTTTTCCCCAGTGTGGACACTGCGTCCAAATGCATGATAAACCACAGCTTTAGGTGACACCAGGATGTTCCAACCCAGCATGCGTGCCCGGTGAGACCATTCTGCATCTTCATAATACATGGGAAAGGCTTCATCCAGAGGTCCGATCGCATACCAAGCAGCGCGGGGAATAAGAGCGGCCGCAAAGCAGGCAGAAGGTACCTGTGCCCAGCTATCAAACTGACCCAAATCCAGATACCCTTGAGCATTATCCGATCCGAATGAGGAAACTCCAACCCGGTTGCCCAGTCCGTTTAAGAAAGCTGGTGCCCACCAGTACTTAAGCTTGGCAGCCACGGCCGCACAATCAGGGTTATTTTCAACTACCGAGACCAGTTGTGTAATCGCATCTGGCTCCAACGTCACATCGGGATTTAAAATTAGAAAATAATCTCCCTGCGCATGCTGGACACCAAGATTAATAGCACTAGCCAGGCTAACCGATGATTCCAGCCGGAAGGATTTTATAGCAGGAAACTCCTGTGTAAGCCAAGGTATACAACTTTCTCTTGAACCATTATCGATGATTATGACTTCCAGCGGTTGGTGGGTCTGCACTTTTAAGGAGGACAGGCATTCAACCAACCATTCCCGGCTGTTGTATTCCACAATGATTATGGAAACCAGGGAAATCTTAACCTGATTTCACGATTGGCGGAGGGGGTTACCTGGAGAAGCTGCCTTGTGATTGAGAGAAGGTAGATTTTCTTCCTGACGGGTGAGCAAGCCGGCTTCAGCCAGACAACCAAGAGCTGCCCGGATGGCTTCTGGACTAAACTCAAGGGCGGATTTTCCAGAAGGACCAGCAAAGCCATTCAGGATATCCTCAATGGTATGACCATCAGCCTGCTGCCAGATAGTGAGCAGGGTTGGATCAATAGCGATCCTGCCTCCCTGTGGGGTGGAGAGCGTTGGGCGTGAACCAAGCTTACCAGGCTTTACCCCTTCAGGGAAACGATAGCGGATGTGGGATGTAATTCCGGTCATGTGGACAAATAATCAGTTGTACTGTTTAAATCAGTCTTTCCACAATATTAACCCAATCTGTGGCGCGTTGCGCAAGGATACGCTCACTGTAAAGGTAATGGGAAGCATTGCGAGCTATTTTAAGTCGCAAGGCGTTATCCTGAATAAGTGTTTCCAGGGCTTCTTCCCAAGCCTGAGGGCTATTCTCAGCAATCCAGCCATCCTCCCTATGGTGAACGGTGGATGAATATGCTAAGGTCTGGCTGAAGATACCTGCTGCACCAATCGCAGCATAATCCAGGAATTTAATATCGGATTTGCAACGAGTGAAAGGGGTCTCACGCAAGGGTGAGATAGCTATATCCCAGTGGATATTCCCAGTGTACCAGAGCATGAACAAAGGGTATTCATTCTCATCAGGTTTGGGACGAATATAACGTACAGAAATTTGTTGCAGTTCTTTTTTTGTTTCTTCACTGCGTACCACACCGATGACTTGAACATCGACCAGCCCTGGATAATGCTGGTGGATGGCTTTGAGTGCTGGTAAGACCATCAGGAAGTCTTCATCGTGGGTGATGGTGCCCATATAACCGATCACGATGCGGTTGGAGGCAACAAGAGGGTTTATCTCGTCTGGGTGACGAATAACAAGCAAACGTTCATCCAACTGGTTTGCCAGGACAAAAATGTTTGAATTGTATTCGAGCAGTCGTTCTCGTAGAGCAGGAGTGGTAACCAACACACCATCCGCTTGACGCAACAAAAAAGCAACGATGGGTAAGAATTCCATGGGAGGCCAACCCTTGTTCTCTAGCACCAGGTCAAAAAAGTTATCATCCAGGCTGTATATTATCTTGGCTCCCTTCAGCTGAATTCTATTGACCAAATCTTGGACAAGCTCCAGGGTAACATCTGGGCGCCAAAGGCGATCGATAATAACCAGATCAGCCGGCTCACCATTATAGTCCAGGTCAAAGGTCGTATTGATATGGGATTGAACCCGGGGATGAGAAAATGGACGGATCAGGCGTAAGAAAGGGCTGCTATGTGGGCGGTAATCAATGCCATATTCATAAACAACGTGGATGTGGGGAAGCTTCCCGGTTATATCGGTATCAGTCATTTTTCTTCCTGGAATAAAGCATTGAGAAAATTGTAGGCGGGTAATTCGGGATAAAATTGCGCTGCTCCATAGATGGCATTCTTCTGGATCTTTTGCCGAAGGGAATGGTCTTCGATTAGACGTTGGAGAGCTTTGAAACAGGCAGACTTATCATGGGTATCCACTATAAGGCAATTCTCTTCATGCTTTGCAAAGGTGTGTGTGCCACCATTATCAGGCACGATTACAGCTACGCCACAGGACATAGCTTCCATTGCGGTAAGACCTAATGCCTGATACTCAGAAAAGTCAACAAAAATATCGACTTCATTAAGCAGATTGGCAATCTGCGTTGGGCGTAACTCTCCTGCCAGCTGCCAGGGGAAATTTTGAGGGAGAGGGGCGAACCCAGGGTCAGAAGGTTTACAGCCAAAGAGTATGATTTCCAGCCTTGAACCATACCTTTTACTGGTTTGCTCAAGAACTTCCATAGTCATCCTGGGATTTCGGCGCTCAGATTGGGGGCGGATCATGGCGGCGATGCGCATTGGTCGGTCAGGCCAAATTGGGTCATGGCGGGGACGCGGCCAGAAAAGGTCTGTGTCTAAGCTAGCACCGATGATGTGACACGGGACACCATGGTGATGCTGGATCTGGTCATCAATCCATTGGGTAGTCACACAGCGAACCAGGTTTGGGATGAGCGTATAGGAGTCAGCTGCTTTTTGATAGACATCGGTATCTGGTGCATAAAAATATGGCTCATAATCCTGGATGTAATAGCCAATCTTCAAGTCTGGGCGTTGTTTGATTGCCGGGGCGATCCAGGAAACAGTGGGATTGAAGGTGGCGACGACTGCATCATACGTGAATTGCAACATTGGGGATATCTTCAATGTTGTCGTATTCGACCGGTATTGCCAGATTGGGATAAGAACTTTCAAACGAGGGACGATGGGCATGCAGGTTCATGATCTGGGAATCCACACCCATCTTACGCATTGCCTGGGCTGCGAGCATGATCAGATTAGCTCCACCACCTGCAACCTTGATGGGTAGAACAAATAACACCCGGCGATTCGCAAAGTATTTACGACCCTCGTTGAAGTAATTCCTCACGCTCGATGATATATCGACTGTGAGAGCGTATCCCATTCAGGATGCGGTTCTCACGGCATTCGGTTGTCCCCTCATCGATAATCAGTTGCCCATATTTTTGTGCCAGCATAGTGTTGGCGCGTTCGCTTAGTTTCCGACGCCGCTCCTGTTTATAACTTCGGGATTGAGCATGGAAGATGTAGGTATCGTCAGCCAGGGCTAGCCGCCAGCCTGCCTTACGTGCCCTCAGGCAATAATCGTTTTCTTCACCGTAACCAATGCCGAAGTTCTCTTCATCGAAATAGCCAATCTCATCGATTAGCTGGTGGCGGATCATCAGGCAAAAGCCATTTAAAAATTTCATATCCGGGTATAAGCGCTCGGAATAATTTGCTACCCATTCCCCCATCTGGTCGACGAAGACATTTGAAGGGAGAGGATTGTCAGCCCAATCTCCATTGACTATGATCTCGGGTATGGATTGGTAGGTAGCCCCATTGGATAAAGGACCCACAAGACCGATCTTAGAGTCGCTTTGAGCACAGGCAATCATGCGATCCACCCAGCTGGGAGTGACAATCGTATCGCTATTGAGCAAAATAACAAACTCTGCAGAGGATTGACGTAAACCCTGATTGGCAGCAAAGGTGTAACCGCGTGCTTGATCATTTCGAATGAGTTTGCAGTGATATTCACCGGTAAAATCTGACCAGGTAACGTTGAGTCTCTTTGTCACTGCCATCATCAACCAGGATTAGTTTATAAGGAGGGGTGGTGAATTTCAAAACTGAATCCAGACAATGCTGGATGTCTACTATGGCATTATGCACGCAAATAATAATATCAACCTTAGACTGATGGGGTTGTGCTTCGGGATTGATGTGGATATCTTCGACTCGAATGACCTTAGAATCTCCTGGTATGGTGAGTTTAAATCGGATACCACTGGTAATAATCTTTAATTGCCAAACAACTTTCCGGAATACGCGTTTTAGGAAAGAAGTTATGCCTTCATTACGAAGGATATTTATCCCGTGGAGTACGGTATACATAGCGGCTTCGCGTCGACTGCCTGGTGGAATGAAGCGCTCCCGTAGACCTTTGCTGAAAATCATAATTTATTAATAATGACAAGATGTAGAAGTGACAATCTCAAGCATTCACTATCAGCAATCCATTCGAGATGTTTCAATCGTTAATTTCTTCAATTCAATACCAAATTCCACGGATATTGGCGTCTTGCGGGATGAGTAAGTCGGTGGAGGGAGTGACATGAATGAATCAATCATAGTAAGGTTGTAGGTTAATAACCCGATAAATCCGGGTTGTTATATTCTGAGTATTATGATTTGAATACCGTTTTAAGAATATTTAATGCAGCACGCTCTGGAAAATATGCGCAAATATCATGGATTGCGTTGTGCTGCAAGTGGTTACGCAGTTTCTCATCATCGACAAGACGCTGTAATGAACTCCAAACATTCTCAAACGCTGATGTGTCGACAACCAGGCTATTGCGTTCATGCACAGCGTAACTCGATGCACCACCATGCTGTGGAACTATAACTGCGCAACCACAAGCCATTGCTTCCATTGCGGTTAATCCCATGGCTTGTTGGGAGGAGTAATCGATGAAAATGTCGACCTGATTAAGCAAGGTCGCTACCTGTTCAGGGATAAGAATTCCATATAGTTTACAGGGAAAGTGGTGGGGTAAATCCAAGAATAGTTGATCCTCGAAACGGGTTCCAAAGATAATGTTTTCAACCCCTCCTTTATATTTGCGGGAGTTTATTTTGAGTAGTTGCATTGTTTTGAGCGGCTCTCGATAGGCTGATTCTTGGCCGGATCATAGCTGCAACCCTTATTGGACCATACGGCCATTTTGGGAGGTTGTGTGGGCGAGGGCGATAGAGATCAATATCGATACTTGCGCCAATTACTTCACAGTCTCGACCTACAAATGTTTTAATTTGCTCTCTTGTCCATTCTGTCTTTGTAAAGAGGATCATTTCTTCGATCAATGAATATGATTCGAGGGCAGTTGTATATCCTGAACTTCCCTCTGGATACATCCAGGGTTCAAATCCTTGCACATAGTATGCGAGGACTGGATGCCTATCCCTAGTTAGAATCGGTTGAAGCCAGGCGACCGTAGGATTGAACGTGGCAATAACTGCGTCATACCTTAGAGATATTGTCTGTAACTCTTCAATCCTACCAAAGATAGTTGAACTAGATAAGATTTGAGTAGGCTTTCTCGAAACCCTTGCGATTAAATTCCAGGTTAAAAAAGGTTACATTGACTCCCATATTTTGCATAGCGAAACTTTCGCTGCGGATGACATTTGCACCACCTCCGGGGGTATTGACTGGCATGACGATAAGAATCTTCTTTCCTGCATACTGCCTTCCTTCGTGTATATACCATGCTCGATCGATCGCAGGTTGGAATCTTGCGCGGATCCCATCCAGGACAGGATTTGCCATGCAGTAATTTACACCTTCTTGAATGATTTCTTCTCCGTGCTTGCTGCGCAGGATTTTCCCCGCACGTTCTGAAAGCATTTTTCGTTCACTGTTCGAATAACTTTTTGATTGAGCGTGATAAATATATACATCATCGGCAAGGACCATCGTCCATCCCATTTTTTGCGCCCGTAGCACAAGATCATCTTCCTCACCGTAACCCTGACCGAAATTATCTTCGTCAAACATGCCAACTTCATCCAAAAGAGACCGGCGTATCAAAAGGCAAAATCCATTCAATAAAGGCATCTCCAAATATAATCTGGCAGAATTGGAAGCAATTATTTGAGCCATCCTGGCAGGGGTAATTCCATCTGGCAGTGGATTAGAAGCCCAATCACCGTTATCCTCGATTCTTGGGACAGACTGCCACGAGGCTGTATTCGAAAGTGGTCCAACAATTCCAATCCTTTGACCACTCTGGATGCAGGAAATGAGGCGGTCTAACCATTCTGGAGTCAGAATAGTGTCGCTGTTTATTAAAGTGATGAATTCTGCTGAGGAAGCACGCATCCCCCGGTTGGCGGCATATGTATAACCAGTCGCTTTTTCTGATCGAAGGAGTAAAGCAGCATGAGAAACCACAAATTCCTTCAGGTATCTGGCTGTTTCCTCACTAGAACCATCGTCAACCAGTATCAAGTTGTATGGCTGTGCCGTGTGCTCTAATAACAAATCGAGGCACCGCATAACATCATCCAACGCATCATGGATGCAAATTATTATATCGACAGATGAGATATGCGGTTCTACTCGAGGGCGATCGACCACACTTTCTACATCAGATAACCGTACTGTATTGGGAACGGAAGAGTATCTGAGCTTAAGTTTAGTTTGGAATAATTCGATTTCTAGCCTGAGGCGAAGAAATGCATTATGCAGGAAGCGGACAAAACCTTCCCGACGCAGCATTCTTACCCAGCGAAAAATTGCGCGCAGAACCACCTCTCGCCGACTACCCAATGGAATTATTCGCTCCCGAAAGCGTTGGAAGGAGGTAATTATCTGCCAGCTGGTACTATTTCTGATCTCATCCAGTTCAGATTGAAGACGTTTTGGCCCTGCCTTCCAATATTGGATAGACATCTCCTTCTGGGCGATTTCTTTCTTATATTCCACTATCAGGTCCCGCCTGCGTGTAATTTCCTGCGACAGGTGCCAAATCTTGCGTTCGTAACTTAAGAGCTGGTTTTCAATGGGTGGTTGGGCTTTCACAAAGCGCATTGCCCATGGGGCAATAAATGAGGCATCGAAATCAATATCATGAATAAAACCATAGCGGTTAAATAGGGCAGCCCAATACTCAGGCGGCTGGACATTGACATGGGTAGGCTCACGGAAATCGAAAGGTGTGGATGAAAGCAGGATGTCATCAGTATGCTTACATATGTTCTCAATTGCACAGACAGCTTCTTGGGCGGTCAGGTGTTCGATAACTTCAATGCAGGTGATTAAGTCGTACCGAGGGTGTGGGAAGGGCTCGGTAATAAGACCCACTTTACAATAGGGTTGGAAATCGGGCAACACATTCTGGATGGCGTATTCTGAAACATCGATGCCCCAGGCTTCCACTCCACGTTGCCGTAGGGATTCAACCAGGAAACCCATGGCACAACCCGCATCCAAGACAGAGCGAGGATGAAATTCATTTACAATGTGGTCAGCAATAAGGTTAAACACACCCATCCAGGCTTCATTATGCTCATAGGGTTCCCCGCAATTGTGCGCATAATACGCAGCATTGTATTGATCCTGTTGGTCTGTGGTCATTTATGCTCTATAATTTGGGGAACTTCGAATTCCCACCTGCCATTCAGGGTAAGGATGCCATAACGTTCTTTCGTATGATTTTCCTGGTTGACAATGCGGAAGGAATAAAGACGATCGTGGTAGTCAAAAATTTCATTTTCGTTCTTATTGACTACTGCTATTGAGAAACTATACAAGCCTTCAAGCAACGGGAGACTTGCGATTTCATAATAAATTCTTCCAGGTCCGTCAATCTTAGGTAGCGTTAATCCCGCTTGGGCAGTATTTGGACCTGTAATATGGATACCATCTTGGCGGTGTATAGCTACCCCGAATACGGGCGCACTAATGCATTCATGGGCTTCGTAATCAATATGTAAGCGAAGAGATTGGCCGGTGTTGAAGATCGTCTGATCTTTTCCCGCTAGATCAGTAATATGCACATGGGTGATTTCAATCTTCCGGTTACCCCAACGATATGGTGATTCATTATTTGTTAGGGCAAGTTTTCCTTCAACCGTATTCATTTGGATGCTTAGGCGCTCCGACTCATTTTCAAGTACACTTCCAGAATATTGTGCAACGACTGCTTTCGCATCTCCTAGAGCAATCAATTGACCATGATGGATCCAGGCTGCCCTTTGGCAATTGGTTTCAATGACACTCATGGAGTGTGAAACGAGTAATATTGAGGCTCCCTGGGCTTTTATGGATTGGATGCGCTCATAGCTTTTATGTTGAAAAGCTTCATCACCGACCGATAAAATCTCATCAACGATTAGGATATCCGGTTGGCTGTCTGTAGCTAAGGCAAATCCTAAACGAGCAGACATCCCTGACGAATAGGTGCGTATAGGTGCATCGATGAAATCTGCCAGTTCAGAGAATTCAATAATGCGAGGAATTTTTTCCTCCATTTCATCCCGGCTGAAGCCAAGCATTGCGCCATTTAGGTAGACATTCTCCCGTCCAGTTAATTCTGGGTGGAAACCGGCACCAACTTCGAGCAACGGGGCAACATGACCCATCACGCGAACCCGACCTCTGGTTGGTCGTAATACGCGAGCAACCAATTTGAGGAGAGTGCTCTTACCTGCGCCATTTTGACCAATCAGGCCAAAGACTTCACCCTGATTGACGTTAAAGCTAACATCGTTTAGAGCCTTAAAAGTCCGATGCTTAACTTTCCCCTGCAGCAAACGGATCATGTATTCTTTAAAAGTACCAATCTGTTCCTGGGGAACGCGATATTCAACCGAGACATTTTCCAACTGAATGATTGTCTGGCCTTGAAGAGAGGAAGATGAGGAATCCTGCATTGCCTTATATCCTATAGGCAAATTCATCCGATTTCCGCGCAAAAACAACCCAGCCGAGAACGAGTGTCACCAGTGCAATCATAAATGGAATTAAAAACTCCACCCAAGTTGGAAAGCGTCCATAATAGGTAGGTATGCGAAAGAGCTTGACCATGTGGTACATGGGATTAAGCATGGTGATGTATAGGCGATATTCTGCTGGTAAAACTGTTTCTGGATACATAATTGGAGTCAGGAACATCCAGGCAACCAGAATAATCTGGTACATTTCTGAGATATCTGGAAAATATACAGCCCAAGTGGAAATTAATAATCCAACGCCCAACGCAAAAGCGCAAAGTACAAGAACCGAGACAGGGATAAATATAAATGACAAATGGATCGGCAATCCGGTCAGCAGCATAACCACTACTAATGGTATCAAAGACAAGGATAGATTCACCATGCCGGTACCCTGGGCAGCCAATGCAAAAGACACGCGAGGAATATAGATGCGATTGAGCAACCCACCACCCCAAATCAGATTTACCATCGAGGCAGTCGTAGTCTGGCTAAAAAAGGTCCAGGCAAGCAAGCCACTCAAGACATATGCTGGATAAGAAGGCAGACTGGCGGACTTAAAAAACTGAGAAAATGCAATCGTCCAGACCAGCATCATGCCGAGGGGATTGAGCATAGTCCAAGCAACACCCAGGAATGAGCGCTTATAACGGGCAAGGATATCCCGACGGACAAGCTGCCAAATTAAGTGATGATAATTTAAAGCCTCTCTCAGCTCTTCAAAAACAGCTGACCCACGACGGGTGCTGTCATATATGACTGGGAGAGCAGGTTGGACTTTCATCAATCGCCTCGTCTTATTTATCTGATGATTGTTCTACCAATACAGATTTGTATTCAGTATACATCGGCTGTGCACTCAAACTCGATTTACTTGGTGGCTATAAATCCACCCACAACTTTGGTCATCACAAGCTTACCTTCCTGAGTGATTCGACGAGCGGCCACATCTTTTATTTGCTGCATTACATGCTCAAACCCACCTGTATCTTCAAACAGGGTTTTCCACAATCTACGATCCTCCGATAGAGAAGCGCGAGTATAAGCCAGGAAGGGTTCAACTTCTTCAAAGACCAGAGGATTTTCAAAAATGTGAATTTCCACCTTTGAAAACATCTCCTGAATTGCTTTAAAGATTAAACTGGAATAACGCGAGCTACCCGGCATGGGTGGAATTGGTTGGTGAGTTGCCTCCTGGATGATATCGTAAAACAGGCGTTTATTTTCAGGCATTGGTCCAGTGGTGAACATTCGCCCACCTGGCTTGACCACACGATGTATCTCGGAGATGGTGAAAGGGATATCCTCTGAATAGTAAATTGCAAAACATGATGTGACCAGGTCATACTCGTTGTCGGGTAATGGGAAGGGTTGATTGAAATTCAGGTCGATAAGTTTGATCCGATTCCCGATCTTGGCATTTTCCTGGCGGGCCTGGTCGAGCAGTTCGGGATTCACATCACCACCGGTAATGACAGCATCACCTTCAAGGGCTTTGTAAAAAAGGAAACACTGTTTACCAGATCCACATCCCACATCTAAGATGGCAGATCCTTTTTGAGGATTAAGCAGGTGCAACATCCACTGATCGATATCACGACTACCATATTTTTTATGGATATCTATGCGAGCGAGTAGATCATTTGTGGTTTCTTGGTATTCGATTTTCATATTCTAATAGCTCCGTATTTCTTGCAGATTACAGGTTAACTATACCATCAGGAAGGGTTTCTATGATTACCTGCAATTACGAACATTAACCAACAAGCGGTAATTTGCGCCTTGGTTTTGTTTGCGCTCGTCGATAATATCAACACATGGCTGCAGGAAATTTTCTTGCTTGGTGGAGGTGAGGCTGTCCCACCAAATTCTATCCATGTATACATAATCGTAGCCGGATGCAGTTATCTGAGCAGGGTCAGGATCAGCAATCAGTGCCTCCCATGTGGGTAAGGGGTCATAAATGCCAGAGTGAGCCCGAGAAATGCGACCAAAAACCGTCACAGAACGTTCAGGAATCCGGTCTAGCACCTGGGTACCATCCGGTAGCTTATTCCAGTAATCAGCAGCAAAACTGGCATCCAAATCGTCAATAAAATATGATAACTCTTCATGCGGAATAGAATAAAGCTGGGAGCGAAATATTACCATACCTCCTAAGATCATTATTGCATAACCGAAGGCCAAACCAAGGCGGGAGAGGGTTTTTAGGTGGCGAAATGCCATCCACAGGATAGGAAAACTCAAGACAAGGCTGGTCCACAAGGCTGTTGCAGGCATACGGGTAATGGACCGGTCGACTTCATATTGGAAGAAAAGCGGAAAAAACAAGCTGAGAAGCACACTGATACTTAAACCCGGTAAAAACCATTCTTTATGGCGTAACTGTTTCTTAAAACGGATAAAAATGACTGGCACAAGCAATAAGGCAATGCCGAGTTCTGCCAGCAGGGCAACCAACTGGCCAGGATTTAATATCGATAGCGAGCCGAGATGGGCGGAGAGGAATCCAGGAGGCCAGCGGAAAGAAAATCCACGCGCGTTATAACTTTGCGAAGCGGCTCCTGAAATGGATGCAATCAAATTACGGGCAGTTTCGCTAATGAAACCACCTTGAACAAGAGAAAGCAAAGCACTTAATATAAGGATAATGCCCCATTGTTTAAAAATATCCTTTGGGAAAGATTTGAAGAGTCTTTTTTGAAAGATGACCGCAATAATCCCAACCAGGGCGATTCCAACCCATATAACAGAGAAAAAGTGTTCTGCACTCAAAGCAAGTGAGCTGAAAATAAGACACCAAATTACCAAACCGGTTGGAGAGAAACGCCGGCGGGGTAGCAGGATAAGCAGCAATAAGACAGTCATGAATGACATTGCTCCTGTGCTGCCCAGGGTAAAAAAAACCGGCACGAAAATACCGTTATGAAATGCAAAGGGAAATGAAACCGGACCTCCACCTTCAATCAACCATGTTTTCTGCAGGGCTTCAGCTAATGTTGGAGCAGTATCCAAACCTGTGCCAACGAGGTTTACCGAGGCGCTAACCCATTTCAACAGGCTAGAAGGCAGGAGGAGCAGAAGCCAGCGTGTTCCACCTCCAAAGGTGAATAAAATGCTGCCCAACCAGGCAGCGGTGCGGCTGCGAGTAACCCGGCGAATCCATATCCAGCCAAGGACTAAAGAAAATGCAATCGCAAGGGCACGGCTTACATCCCAGGCAGACCAAGGAAAAAAACCAGCAAGTCTCACCAAACTAGCTGCAAAAACTTGAATACCGTAATGATAGGCAAAATAAAAATCGGGATTCAAGTAAAAATGCGGGGGGATTTCTCCAGCGGCCATGATGGAAATAAGGGGTAAATGCAGGTATTCATCAAAAATCGCCCCTCCCCGTAAAATAAAAGTGAAGAGTAATGTTAATGCAGCCAAACTAACAAACAAAGGAATGATGTAAAAGTCTTGCTTTTCCAACCAGGGGCGTAAATTAGATTTCCAGGCACAAGCAATTGCAGCCAATAAAATCAATATTGACGAACCCCAGAATGCATAAGTGAGGGGTAGTACATGAGCTAACAAATTACTAATCGAAATAAATAATAAAAATCCGACTGCAATCCCAGAAATAACACCTTCTGTTCGGCGTAGATGAAAAGCGAACCTTACCAATAAGTAACCACCCAATACCCAAGCGCTGGTAAGCAAGAGATAAAGGAAGATATCCAATAGACTATTGGTTCGGCTCAGATACATGACTAATTATCCAATCACTTGCATGGGTCTGCGCGTGGCGTGTACAAAACAACTCCAGCTGCTTCCACTTTTTGAATTGGCTCGTAATAGCATAAAACTGGTTCTGAGACACGCTCAACCCAGGCATCATTTTCCTCACCAAAGCTATGGCTACTACCTTGATATTGAGTGGTTAGAGGTTCAGAGACAATCATTGCATAACGCTGATCCTTTATATCATTTTGGAAAGCATCCAGATAGGTGGAATTATTAGACATTGCCATTTCCATCAAAAAGACCAACTCATGTTCGGGAACCAGAGGTACACCATCGATATAATCGAAGGTCAATAAGTGTCGTTGGTTGATAAAGAGTACTTCTCCACCCTGATCAACCGCTTGCTGGGTGGCTGATTTTAACGTTTGCAGAGCCTCTTGAGCGGCTTTGTAATCCCTGTGAGGTATACCGCTGCCTATGCTCAGGGTGAAGTATAGAGGGATGATTATTGCTAGTCCAATGAGGGTAAGCTCCATAGTTCGGATATGATTTATTGAGTTTAGAGATGAATCCACATGTAGTTTTTCAGCTAATGCTTCAGAGTGTTCGGGAGCGAAGCGGTCAAAGTAGATGTAGGCAGTAATCACGAGTAATAAGGCGAGGTATGCATCCAGGTTATGCAGATTACTGCCCCCGCCAATTTTTACGCTGACAACAACACCACCGAGAAATAGCACGAATAGAATCGATATTAATCCAAGTAAACGTACAAGATGATAATTGCGCCAGCGATCATATAAGCGCAGAACTATGAGCCCGATGAGTGGCAAAGATACGAGAACTGCACTTGGCAGGATCCCCATCGGAAAAGTTGGATTGGGTAACAAGCGATACCATAGAAGATCGGAAGAAAAACTTGAACCAAACCATGCCGGGGGATTACCTGACCATAACTGGTATGCCTGCTGACTGGCATACGCAATGGTTGTACCTGCAACCACCCATATCGCTGGGGGTAGTAAGTAGCGCCAGATTGGTTTTCCCTTGGCTGGGATTTCCAATAGATAAAGTGAAGCAGCAAGCAACCCTGGAACGGGTAACCAATTAATGCGGCTGATCCCTGCCCAAAGGGAGGCCAATAAAACCAGAATCAGGCTGCGCCAGAAGTGGTTGCCATCAAAGCCCCAAAGCAGAAGAATGACCATGGCAAGCAGGTGATAATAAATGGGACCTTGAAAGAGAAAGAGGAACACCCAGAAGAGCAGGCAAAGGATTATGACCCGAGGCCGGTTTTGGCTCTTCAGGTCTAATCTCCTGACAAGCAACCAACTGGCCAGAGAAGCACTGACGACCCACAAGATCACCTGCCACAACCGATGAAATAACAAGGAAGCAGTGAGGAATTATAAATGGAAGTGATTGAAGCAAATATCGACTGGGATGCAAAACGGATGGTGGGGTAGAGGTCCCATAAACCTTGTTCGAAAACCACAAGGAAGCATAATAATAACGGCTTGCCTCTGACCATCCCAATGAAAAAGGGTAACTGGATATATCTGGGATGAAACCGGCAATCTTATAGGATACTCCATAACCCAAGGTAGTGACCAGCAGAGCAGTACCCCAACCCTGTCGAGGCCAGCCTTTTTTAAATAACCATGCACCACCCAACGCCAGGATAATAAAAACTGCCAACCGAAGTGGGATATTTGCCAGCCTCTGGCTTGCCAGTTCCATGACAAGCAAGGGAAAAATAATAAAGGATATAAGGAAACCCAGCCTGGATAATGTGCGTATCATTAATCAACCTAAGTCGGCAAACAGCTCGTGGATATTGCCATCCGGGTCGGCAAAAAAGGCTGTTCGCTGGTTCCAGGGCATGGTTGCAGGAGCATGGATAGGGACTGCGCCTTTTCGTATGATATCTGCATACGCTTGATCGACTTCAACTGCGGAATCCATAGGAAATGCCAACTCGAAGCATTGTCCGGAATGCAGCTCATGAAAAGCCTCATTCCCTGTGGCACTTTCCATGACTGAACGGGCACATATAGCAAAACGTACCCCAGGGTTCACCAGCTCCACATATTGACCTAAATCCTGTAGGATTTGAAATCCTAGTACAGACTGGTAGAAACCTGCCAGCTGCTTTACATCATCAGTCAGAATAGTGATGAGGGCAATTTGAGTATTCATATATCCTCAGTATTATTTTCTACCGGCTATGATATCGGGGATGAACAAAGCACCAGGCAGGCTGGCAATCATTTGCAAGACTCGCATCATCAAAGCAAGGGTGAGACCACTTGAAGCCGAAATCCCCCCAATTGTTACAAAAAAGTAGGTCATTGCCAATTCTTGCACACCCAAGCCATTGATTGAAATGGGTAACAAGGTGACAAAATAAGTAGCACTCCATAGACCCATCACCATCCAGAAGGAGATATCCTCACCCATTCCGTTCAATAACAGCCATACAGTGGTGAAAGTGCAGAGCATATGAACCCATGTAAAAGCAAGTGAGCTAAAAAGGGATCGCGGCTTGTGGAGCCATACTTTTGCTGCTTGCTTGAGCTCCTCAAGAAAGTGCGTGATTTTATTCGCAAGAGGACTGAGCCATGGAATTGCCATCATGTGCAGGATTGATGGATCCTTATTATCGTAAATTAAACTTGGAATAGCGAATATAAGTGCCATAGCCATACCCGCCATACCGATTAATCGATCGACTACCAATGAAGCGACACTAATGGCCTGGTCAAATCCGAGTCGAATCGCCCCTGCCAGGCGAACGACATCCCCTCCAATTGTGGTAGGAAGAAAATTGGAGGCGAATAACATAGCAAAGGTGAGCCGCATGGATTGGCGGAGGGTTATTCCGGTACCCGCAGAGTCCATCAAAACATGCCATCGCATGGCAACGGCGATGCGGGAAATAAATACAAGAATGATTGCCAATACAAAACGCCACCAAGCAATTTGCCTGGCAGCGTAGGCAATCTCAGCCCAACCTTGCTGACTCAGTAAATAAATGAGCAAACCAACCGATAGGATAGTGCCAATCCACCGCAGCCAGGTGGATAAGGCATTTTTCGGTTGGACAGCCCCAGTGGTTTGGGTTTTGCCTGGGGGATCTATACCTGTTATCTTTTGATTCAGGTGATTTCCTTTCCAAGGCGAACCAGATCCGAATCTACCATCATCCGTACTAAGCCATCGAAATCTACTTTTGGAGCCCAACCCAGCTTCTGGCGGACTCTCCTTGAATCGGCGACTAATAGATCCACTTCAGCGGGTCGATAAAAACGAGGATCCTGAATGACATAATCCGTATAATCCAAATCGAGACAGGAAAAAGCTTTCTCACAGAATTCACGTACTGAATGAGTTTCATCTGTTCCAACAACAAAATCCTCGGGAATATCATTTTGAATCAGGCGGTACATGGCATCCACGTAATCACCTGCGAATCCCCAATCTCGACGGGATTCCAGATTTCCAAGGCGAAGTTCTTTTGCCAATCCCAACTTGATACGTACGGCACCATATGTTATCTTCCGGGTGACAAACTCAATGCCTCGCCGTGGGCTTTCATGGTTAAATAATATTCCTGATACCGCAAAAAGATTGTAGGATTTACGATAATTGACGGTGATCCAATGTCCATAGACCTTGGCAACCCCATACGGACTGCGAGGATAAAAAGGTGTCGATTTATTCTGAGGCACTTCCCGCACTTTACCAAACATCTCACTTGAAGAAGCTTGGTAAAAACGAGTTTTTAGATTTCAGTAGGCGAATAGCTTCCAACATACGGGTAACCCCCAGAGCAGTCACTTCACCAGTCAGGACTGGTTGATTCCAGGAGGTGGGTACAAAGGATTGAGCCGCAAGGTTGTACACTTCATCGGGTTTATACTGTTCCATGAGATCCATCAAAGAACTCTGGTCATGAAGGTCGCCCGAGATCAACTCGATCTGGTCCTGGATGTGCTGGATTCGTTCGAACGTGACCACACTGGACCGGCGCATCATCCCAATCACGCGGTAGCCTTTTGATATCAACAACTCGGCGAGGTATGAGCCGTCCTGACCGGTTATCCCGGTAATAATTGCCGTTGGCACGATCGATCTCCTTACAAATCAATATTCAGTTACTGAATTATAAATCATTATCCGTTTTTTGTGGTTTTGCTGGATGTTTTTTATCCCAAATTGCCCCTCCAACGAGGATCATCCCACATATGAGCAAGGTAATGAGTGTCATTAGTCTTAATATCCAAATGAATGAATCCAGGATAGTAACGCCCGAGATACCATTCAGTGAACATAGCAACGAAAACCACTTCAACTGCCAGCCAACGCCAAAGCCAGGCATCTTTCCGTGCCCGAGCCCATTCCCAGGCCCAGGCAGCCAGAACTACCTGCCAGATCAGGAGAATCACCCGATATCTAGGGTTATCCCATTGATCAGCACCAGCATTCAAAGCAGCTACCATGATCCAAGCCCAACATACAATGCTGATCCAGAGCAGCTGAAGACGACGCACCTCACTTCGGCTGCGAAAAACGCCTAAGAGTTCCATAAACCAGGAAAAGTGCAAGTGCGTACCACCCAGAGGCGCGAAGGAGTCCAATGATGCGCATAATCCAGGCTGCGCCTGGATCTCCGACAATGGCTGGTAAAACAGGTTGGGCAATACCATATACTAAGACAATCAACCAACGCCATTGCTCACCCATACTATCCAACAAGCTCTGGAACATTCCTGAGCTGCGCTCGGTAAGGTAACTTTGGTAGGTGAAATTGTTTTGGAACCAGGTAATAAAAATATTTAATGCTTTATTGCCATGAATTGAGGGGAGGTTTGCCAGAATTGAGCCGACGACAAGCAGTATCACCAACAAAATTGCAATTAATAGGAAGATGATCAATATCGTTCGTCTCTGCTTGATGGTTTTTAATGTCGCAGGATCGAGAAGCCAAATCCCCAAGAGAACAGCAAACGATACAAATCCTGCCAAGGGTTGGATGGAAAACAATAATAATGCAGAAAAAACCACCCATAACCAACCAGTCCATCTTTTGCCCTGGATTTCAGTTAATCCAAAGAAAGATATGGCAGTCATAGGAATAACTATTGCCTCGCGCATCTGGCTACTACCTAACAGAATACTTTCAGGATACAAGGCGAATAACCAGATAGCCAGGAGTGCGGTTTTCTCATCGAACCATGAGCGAGAAGCTTTCCAAAGACAAAGAATGCCCCAGGCAGAAAATGTTGCACCCAGAATAAGGATCAGGAACGGACGATGAACATCCGGGCTGAGGAAACGATAAATAAATGCACTTAATACAAGCATGCCACCGTATTGATCCCCGGAATATTGTCCTGAGAATGCCTGACCCAACGGATTGCCGGAGGTTGCAAAATCCCAGGCTTGCCCATCACGGATATAGGCATCTGTGTATACATATCCTGAAAGATGCTCTGGATTATTCTGGTAACCAACGATAGGTAATAATGTAGCCAGAGCAATTCCAATAAACAGTCGAATAGAAAAGGCGATTATTGCAACAGTTGTAGCTTGTGGACTGGCTTTTACAACCCTCCACACTCCATAGATGCTCGTGATTCCCAAGCCAAGCATGACCAGGTAAACAAACCAACTTTGAATCCAATTACCACTGCTATCCATAAATGCCAAGAGAGATGCAAGAATGATAACCAGAATCGTTATGATCCAAATCTCTTTTTTTAGAATTTTATTCATATCAACAGCTAATCAATAGATCCAGATGATATTTTTGAAGGAGGGATTAACTTCGATGAATGCTTTGTGATAAATAATTGATAGCAGAACAATGCCACCCATAGAACTACCAGGGATTGTAACGGGACGAGAAAACGTGGATTATCTCCATGATCAAGCAAGGTTTGCAGGATGGAGGCAACCCATATCGTGCTCAACAATAACCAGGAATATGCTTTTTTTGCAGTGTATACCATGCCAGGTTTATGACGAATGGCTGCCAGGCATTCTGAGAGAGCATAGAAAAGGGAAGAAAATATAAAAAAAAGATTGATCGCAAATAGGATTATTCGCTGGATTTGAACAGCCAGGTTGACCCCGGATGCAAGCCACGAAAAGCGGAGTGCATCGATGGACCAATAAAAAGATGTACGCCAGAACATCCACCAACCTGTAAAGGCGTTCTTTAAAAACAAAAATGGATGTCTTACTATCAACTCCATTGAAATTTGTGCCAGCACACGCGAGAGGTCATAAAAGTTATAACCAGAGACACGGCTCATCTCGGGTATCGCCTCCCATATTGTATTGGTCTGGGTACCATATTCCGCAATGTGGGCATCCCGATATTGGAGATACGTATCACGTAGAGACGCATACTCATCCGGAACATATTCGAAGAAGTTTCCTGTATGCTGGATAAGGTGAAAACCGGTCATCGTCGTAAGGGAAAAATCACCATAATTTATATAAATAAAAGAAATCCAGCCCCCAAGGAACAGAACAACTGGCAAAATAAAAACAAAAATCGTAAAGATTGGATGGCGGTTTATGATCCCTAGATCATGATTGAGGTTATCATCTACCTCATCTACGACAAGGGTGGTGGAATATCCCTTTTTAATTCCTATCCATAAGAAAATAACCAGGAGAAATGGGAGGTAAATGAATAACGGACGTACAAGCAGGGTGAAGGCTGATATCAGCCCGATAAAGAAAACTAGCCAAAGGCTGCGTTTAAGTGGATATAAAAGCCAGATAAGCATGCCTGCCATGGTCAAAACGAGCAAGAAGGTCGTTAGAGATTCTGTGAGCAGGTTGGATTCAAAAAAAAGCTGGCCAAGATTGAGGGTATGAACCAACCCTATCATCCCTCCAAACCAGGGTTTATCTGTTAATTTCCATCCGATATAGAACAAAAGTAAGGTGGTGGCAATCCCTAACAGCAGCTGGGCTATCCAAACATTCCTGTCACTACCGACAAGGGCTAGAAAAACCGGATAACCGGGTGTTCGTGTCCCATCGTATTTCACAAACCCTCTTAGGACTGCTTCTGCCAGTCGGCGATAACTAGGTGTATCACTGAACACAACTGGCTGGTATAGGAGGATGATGAACAATCTAGATATTAGTGCAAATGCCAGAACAAGCAGCAACCAAAAAGTAGCTGAATGCAACCTATTGGGTGGTGTATGCTTGTTTTCAATCATAGAGGGTGAATGATGGTTAATGAGTATCAAACCCAGCTAAAGCTTTACGGGCACGATCCTGCCAGGTGTACTGTTGGACATCCTTCCAGGCTTGTTGAGCTATTGCTAAGCGTTTATTCTCATCGGTAATCAGGGATTCGATCGACCTTGACCAGGCAGAGATATCGCCGGGTGGGCATAGAATGGCATTGGTGGGGTTTAGTACTTCACGGATAACAGGAAGGTCACTTGAGATGATCGCCCGTTTGCTTGCCATATATTCAAACATTTTCATTGGGCTGGCGTATGTTGCCGAATTACCACCACTGCTTCCAGTGATCACATTTTCATATGGCATCAACAGTATATCGGCAGCAGCCTGGTAGATTGGGAGCTGGCTGTTTTGGACGAATCCCACCAAAGTGATGTTTTCAATTTTCTCAGCAGATAATCTATCACGCCATATTTTTATATCACCAGGTTGACCTCCTACCCAGATGAAGTGGATATTTGGAAAACGCTTAGCCAGCTCCACCAACAAGGACATCCCCCGACCGGGATATAAATGCCCGGTATAACCTATAGTGAGCATTGGTGGCAAGTTGAGCAATTCTCGGGCAGCCAATGGACCAGGTAAATTGTAATAATCCTCAAGGTCCACACCATTTGGAGAGATGCAGGAAAGCCTTGGATCACTGATATCAAAACCGAACTGTTCGTGGAGTTGTTCCGCCAAGGAATGCGTGATCGGCAGGATGCGTTTTTTCCCTTGAATACGCTGGAAGAGGCGGAATAAGGTGGGGCCAAACCTTCCTTCCGGAGGTCCGTGAAGTTCGATGATCACTGGCAGGCCAGACATCAGGGAAAAAATGCCCGCCTGGATAAGCCAGACATAACAAACATCTGCATTCATATGGTTTGCTTTACGGGCAGCCTGAAATGCAAAATCATATCGGTGGAGTCTTCGACTTGAAGGAAGCCATTCAATATCAATAGACGTCTTAAGTCCATAATAAGAGATTAAATCAATGTTTCCAGCTTTTTGACCTTGTATCGGCAAGAACAGGCGCACTTCGTGCCCCAACTGGTCGATTGCCTGACAGGCTTTCATCACCTGCATACTGTTCGCCGTAGTTGAAGGCACCTGAGAAGCAGAGATACAGGCAACCTTCATACCGGGATATCTCCAGAGGTTGGTGTGCTGGATACCTGCTCTGATAATTCATAATTCCGAATCAAACGCCAGCCCTTTGAGGCGATAATACCTACAGAAAATGCCAAGTACCAGGAAAGTATGGCTGCCATTGCTAAATATCCGCCCTTTGGAACAAATAAAAGCACAAACAGAATCTCAATCACTCCAACCGCAAAAGCCACTAACAATGGGTAGGAGGGTTTACCTAAGGCGAGTAACAATGGCCTATTCCAGTTGAAGGTATTTGCTGTCCCATATCCGACTAGAAGAATCAGCACAACCAGGTATGCCGGTGAGGCAGAGGGACCATAGACCAGGGGGATCAACCACCATCCGAGGGCGGCAATACCAACCGCGGCGGTCAAAGTCCAAACGCCTGCAATGGTGCTGACCTGTTTTAGTAAGCTACGTGTTTTTTGCCATTGGCGAAGCGCAATTGTGCGAGTGACTTCAGCATACGTTGGCCATATGAATGGGTCGATGGGCAGGGTGATGAAATTAATAATGGACAATCCAAGTTTAAAATACCCGACATAAGACTGGGTGAGCGCTGCCGGGGTCAGAGCAGCAAGGTAGAGAGGCGCATTATCTCGAGTAATCAGGCTGACCGTACCGTTCAGGTTAGTATTTACCGCAAAGCCTAATATTTTTCGCCAATCTTTAACCATTCTTAAAGAAACATTCCACCACCGATGACCGAGACTAAGATTCATTTGCCTGAAGGCCAAAATGGAGATAGATATACCGGCGAATGATTTACCCAATAAGTAGGCTCCAAGCACATCCAAGATACTTCGCTGGAGGAGGAATGATATCAAGATAAGGAGCGCGGTAATGACGCTTTGAATGGTATTGACTGTACCGAGCCAGTTAAAACGCTTAAAGGTCTGTAAAACCCCTACTGAGGTTTCATAAACGATGTTTGCTATGAGCATTAATCCATATACAGGAATCAACGCGGCCAAGGAAGGGTCTTTTAACAAAACGCTTGCAGCCCAAGGGGCTAGTAATACCAAAATTATGTATGCAAATATGGAGGTAGCAGATTCGAGAAGGCCGATCCCTTTAACAATGGCAGCAGCTTGTTGAAAGCCAGAACTATTCTGAAATGTGCTTTCAGTGGGAAGGATTGTCCTACCACCTGGATCCTGGCTATTTACTAATGCCTGACCCAGGTGTTTGACAACCACCTCGCTCATGCGAAAGGAAAGCAAGCGGTTAATATTTGAGACGAAAGTTTGGACAGTGGTCACCAAACCCAAGCCATCAACCCCCAAAAGGCGAACGACAAAGATGGAGTTTACCATACCCAGAGCAGCAGAAATCGAGTTGCTGCTAAAGAGGTAGCTGGTATTTTTAAGCACCCCCCTGAGCAGTTTATCCTGCCACCAGGAGCGTATAGTGTTCAGCATAGGAAAATTTGGTTAATTGTTAAGCGGGATTCTCTTGTGGGAGGGATTGGTTCACGAGGTAATTATTTGACTAGCCCATGAACGTTCCTGATGATACCAGTTTACTAAATGAGAAACACCTTCCCTCAACCCGATTTTTGGCTCCCATCCCAGCAACTGCATGGCTTTTTCAACCGATGCCCAGTTGGTAACCATATCGGCGGGGTGACGCGGAAGATACTCAATGTTAGCTTTTTTTCCAGTCAGTGATTCCAATAGATCGATAAGCGCATTTATTTTTATAACCTCGTGACCACCCAGATTGATGATTTCATATCCCAATGGTTTAAGGCCAAGTATTGTCCCAGCAGCAATATCATCCACGTATGTGAAGCCACGAGATTGCTCACCATCGCCATTTACTTTAACAGACCGACCTTCATTGATCCATTGGGTGAACCGAAACATAACCATATCCGGGCGAGGGGAAGGGCCATATACTGTAAAGTAACGGAAGATGGTCACATCCAGGTTGTACATGGAATGATATACATAGCACAATACTTCAGCGCTCTTTTTCGTAGCAGCATAAGACTGAAGGGGGAAATCACTGCTTGCTGTTTCAGGGGTTGGAAGGGGAGCGTTATTGCCGTAGATACTGGAGGTGGACGCTAAAATTAGCTTGGGAATATTATGCTCACGACAGAACTCAAGCAGATTCAGTGTACCGGTAATATTGGTGTCTACATAAACCCATGGATTTTCGACTGACTGGCGTACACCTGCTCTTGCTGCAAGGTTGATAACAGCAGAAAAGGAATGCTGGCGAAGGGTAGATTCGGTCTCGAACGTTTTGGGATCAGCAATATCGGAAAGGTAAAAGGTGAAATTAGGATGAAGTATTAATTTTTTTAGGCGATATTCCTTCATGCGAATATCGTAAGCATCATTCATGTTATCCAACCCGACGATCAGATGACCAGCATTCAACAAAATTTCTATCACGCGTGATGCAATGAAACCAGCTGCACCGGTTACCAGGTATTTTTCCATGCTTTATAAGCGAACCACCTTCGGGTTATTCTTACCCAATTTTCCCAAGGCATTACGAGAATCAAAGATGAATTTTGCATCCTTGAGAATGGCTTGATAATCATAGGAAGTATGATGGGTAATGATGATCACGCAATCGGCCTGACGTACTTCCTCCATTAAATCAACGACACTCTCCATTGAAATATCATCATGCGTGCGCAAGCGAGGGATGAATGGGTCATGATATTCAACCTTCGCGCCTTTCTTCTGAAGCAGTCCAATCACATCCAAGGCGGGTGATTCACGGATATCGTCGATATCAGGCTTGTAGGCAGCTCCTAAGACCAGGCATTTGGAACCATGTAATGCTAAGCCGCGTTCATTGAAGGCATCCATCACCCTGCTGACCACGTAGCGAGGCATATTGGTATTGATATCTGCCGCCAATTCAATAAAACGGGCATTATATTGGAATGCTTTCATCTTCCAGGATAGATACAATGGATCAATTGGAATGCAATGACCTCCAAGGCCAGGACCCGGTGTAAACTTCATAAATCCGAATGGTTTGGTGGCCGCAGCGTCAATTACTTCCCAAACGTCAACTCCAAGACGATCACACATTATGGCAAGTTCATTGACCATGCCAATATTTACCATTCGGAAAGTGTTCTCAAGCAATTTAGACAGCTCAGCTGCTTCTGCAGATGAAACAGATACAACAGTTGTTAATGCTTGGGAATACCAAGCTGCAGCAACTTCACTGCAGTCTTCGGTGATTCCACCAATTACTTTTGGAGTATTAAGTGTGGTCCAATCCTCTCGTCCTGGATCAACCCGTTCGGGTGAGAAAGCCAGGAAGAAATCCTTGCCAACAACAAGGCCTTTTTCCTTTCCAAGTTTTGGGAGAAGGACTTCTCGGGTTGTACCAGGATATGTGGTTGATTCAAGAACAATGATCATCCCTGAGTGCATATACTTTGCGAGCTCATCCGTAGCACTCAGGATAAACGACATGTCTGGATCACCAGTTTTTCGCAGAGGTGTTGGGACACAGATGCTGACCGCATCACAATTAAAGAGCTTAGAGAAATCTGTTGTAGCAGATAATTTTCCAGTATTCCTCAGTTTTACAATTTGTTCACCGGGAACATCCTGGATATAGCTTTCACCGTTATTAACAGAATTGATTTTTCGTGGATCAGGATCGATACCGGTTACCTGGAATCCAGCTTCCCCAAAAGCAGCAGCCAATGGAAGGCCTACATATCCTAATCCAAGGATACCAATTTTGGCAGAGTGGTCAAGCAAGGAATTTATTAATGCATCTTTTGATGGAGTCATATTGCCTCAATTTAAGATCGTTAGAATAAGCTAAGCTGAGTAGGCTCAGATTTGGGTTCAGGAGGTTTTTCTTCTTTAATTATTGAAGCCTCAGAGGCTTTAGTGATCAACCCTGGTAAATTTAGGAAATCACGCTCAATTGATATTTTTAGGGAAGGCTGGTGTAGTGCGGCTGCAGGATGGAACATAGGTACCACTAAATGCCCCTTTATCCGATATGATTGACCATGCACATCGCTGATTTTTGCGTTGGGCAGAAAACGTGCCATTGAATATCTTCCTAAAGTAACAATGACCTTAGGGCTGATTACCTGGATCTGCCGTTCCAAAAAATCACTGCAGGCTGCCAGCTCATCAGGGAGCGGGTCACGGTTGTTGGGTGGTCGGCATTTAACGACATTTCCAATATACACGTCCTCGCGTTTTAAATTTATTTTTGCTAACAATTCTTCCAGATATTTCCCAGCAGCACCGACAAATGGCCGACCCTGTTCATTTTCGTGGAATCCCGGCCCCTCACCGATAAACATTATTTCAGCATCCACTGGTCCTTCACCTGGGACAGCTAATTTTCGCGAATGGTGCAACAAACAGCGGTGGCAAACAGCTACTTCATTCGCAATTTGAGCCATCGTTGCTTCAGCGAGATGCTTTTTTTCTTCGTTCACAAAATGCCTCCTAGAAAATGTGGCTAAGCAAGTATAAAGGATAACGGTCGATTAATCCAATATTAGCCAATCGACGATGTTCCAAGCTTATCCAACCAGGCAAGGTACTGCATCCCCAATGGTTTAACATGCATTACCAACGCGTCTTCATTGTTATCGCGATAGTATTTTGGGCGTTGTCCTATGAGATTAAAACCGAACGAACGGTATAAATTCAGAGCGTTCAGGTTACTTTCCCGAACCTCAAGTGTTGCTAGAATTACACCGCGCTGAATAGATTGCCTGAGTGTTTCAGCCAACAAACATTTTCCATATCCAAGACCACGAAATTTAGGGTGAATGGCAATCGTGGCAATATGAGCTTCATCTGTTATTATCCATACGATCGACATGCCGATAACAATCGTGGGAGAATCCTGTTGGACAATTTCAACCACCAATGCCAAGGTGGATGGGTTCTGTGTCAACTCGAAATGGTAGGAATTTTCCGGCCACGGTAAGGAAAATGATAGCTTGTCGATCTCAAGTACTCGCGAGATATCGTCTAAAATCATCGGACGAAATCTCACTGTTTGTGTCGATTTTTGGATGGTAGGAGACGTCACTGAGACTGCCTGACCATTATTGATCGTGTCGGCCATATATACATCGATGACTAACAATTTATCCTGGGATTGGAGTCCCAATTGAAAGATAGGTTGGGGAGAGGATGGCTGGGTCGTCAAAATCGCCTACCTGCCAGCGTTTCCAAGCAAGCTCGGCAAGCAATGAAGGCCGTCGGATGGAATGAGCTGGTGAGGCGAGAATTACATTTTTATATTTCCTGGCCAAGGCGTGTTGCTGCTCTTCGGATAACTCACCGCAAACGATGGTAGGTTCATGAATAAGCCTGGAGAGTTGTAAAACATCCATGACCTGTATGGGTGGATTTAACTGCCAGTGCCCATCGGATGGGAAATACCACCCAACTGCCAACCGTCCACGACCAACCTGAAGGGTGGCTACCAGTGATAGACCTGGGGAGACTGGTACAGATTCGGCCACTATTTCCAAGGTCGGTATACCGATGACCGGAAGATGACGCGCCAGAGCAATACCCTTGATTAGTGCCATCCCAATCCGCAGACCAGTATAAGACCCAGGTCCTGTTGCAACTGCCAGAAGCTTCAGCTGATGAATTTCGACCCCTGCTTTAGATAGAGTTTCCACAACTGCTGGAGCAAGCTCGACTGTATGGAAGTCGTGACTGGTCCATATATTCTCACATAGAACCTGGATGCCATCATAGATGGCAATGCCAATATTTCGGGTAGAGGAATCAAGCGCTAATAGCACTCAGCCTCCATAAATTAGTTTTCTAAAACGGGAAAGCAAATCTGCATAATATTGACCGCGTCCTGAGAAAATCAGATCTCGCTGGACTTCGTCGATATAATTCAACTGTACCCATAATCCATTGTCTGGCAACACAGACTTTACGCGCTCCGCCCACTCGACAATCATTGGGCCTTGGTCAAGCATGGAATCCAAATCCAGATCAAGCGCTTCATCTGAATCATTCAAACGGTATGCATCCAGATGAAAAAGCCGAACACCATTTGAATGGCGGTAGACATTGACAATTACAAATGTCGGGCTGGAAACTGGATCTAGTGATCCCCAGCCGGCAGCGATACCTTGGACGAGCGTAGTTTTGCCTGATCCAAGGTTACCAACCAGGGCGACCAAGTCACCCGGTTTAAGTAAAGATCCAAGCCGCATACCCACCCGACGGGTTTGCTCAGAGCTTCTACTAATGATCTCAAGTGAGTGGGAATCGAGAATAGGCATGTGAGGATTATACAGCGGATTATAAAAAACGTAAAATTATATCGATTGTGTAATAACTGCAGCGAGTTTTCCAAAGTATTAAAGGCTATCCTTTCGTTTTTAAATTTGCCAAGGAGGCTGCCACTCGTTTCATGCCTACATTCTCGAAAAAAATATCTACAATTTCGTCATCATCTTGAATACGACTGTTTAACACCATTCCGTCACCCCAAACGGGATGCTGTACGCGTGCTCCAGCCTGGTACTTCGGAGAAGTGTGTCGTTGAGGCAAAGTTCGGTTTGATTCCCATTGCATTACTTTAGGATTATAACTACCACGTTTGGATGGACTTGCTGTGCGTAAAGCGCTGGTTTCATCAAGCAGGTGGTCTGGAATATCTGAGAGAAAACGAGAGGGGTCAGCAGGATCAGGATAACCAAAGGCATTTCGATTTTGAGCATACACCATGAGAAGCTTATCTTTTGCGCGGGTAATCCCGACATACAACAACCGCCGTTCCTCCTGCATAGCTTCGAGATCATCAAATGAGCGGGAATGCGGAAGTGTTCCTTCATTCAATCCTGAAATAAATACTACCGGGAACTCTAAACCTTTAGCAGCATGTAAAGTCAGCAGTGTTGGCACGTTCGATGAAGTTTCTAGTGTGTCTTGATCTGAAACCAGGGCGATATTTTCAAGGAAATCGCTTATTGTCCGATCGTGATATTCCGCTGCCAGGCGACGAAGCTCCAGTATATTTTCCCATCTTTCGTTACCCTCTTCGGTACCATCGTCGATATAAGCATGGTAATCTGTCTCGTCGATAATTCTATCCATGATGCCCAATGTTGGAAGCTCAGAAATTAATGATGTCCAGTGGGATAGTAAAATGCCAAAGCCAGCCAGTTTAGTAAGAATTCGATGTGGAATAGAATCTTTATATGGCTCGTAATTGTGACCCATGTGTAGTAAAAGGTCACCAGGCGTGAGGTTTGATGTCTGAGCCTGGGTGCGCAATAATTGCAAGGTTTTTTCACCCACACCACGTGGAGGCACATTAATTACCCGGATCAGACTTAACTCGTCATTTGGATTGTGCACCAGGCGCATATACGCGATGATGTCCTTCACTTCTCGCCGACCATAGAAACGCTGAGCACCAACAATCTTATATGGTAAACCTGCGTGGAGAAATGCTTCTTCCAACAAACGGGATTGAGCATTCGTGCGATACATAACTGCTACATCACCAGGTTGAATTTGTTTTTTACCAATATAGCTGGATATTGTATCCACAATATATCCAGCCTCCTGACGATCATCATAAGTCTCATGAAGGATTACTTTTTCGCCTTCACGGCGCTCTGTAAATAGTCGTTTTGGAGTACGGTTGGGATTCACATCAATGATTGCCATGGCAACATCCAGGATCTGTTGGGTTGAGCGGTAGTTTTGCTCTAATAATATGACCTGGGCATCTGGGTAATCCTGCTCGAAGCGCAGCACATTGCGGTAGTCTGCACCACGCCAACGATAAATGGACTGGTCGGCATCCCCGACGGCAAAGATGTTATTATGAAATGAGGATAATTTTCTAAGTAAATTATATTGAGCCAGGTTGGTATCTTGAAATTCGTCCACCAGCACATGCTCATAACGCCGGGCATATCTTTCACGAATCGATGGATTATCTTCCAGCAGGAATGCTGTATAAAGGAGCAAATCGTCAAAATCCAAAGCATTATTTGTCAGTAGCATTTGCTGGTAACCAATATATACCCGTTTGATAACTTCATCCCGGTAGGTTTGAATGGGATATTCATCCGGAAGAATCAATTCGTTTTTTGCATTGGAAATGGAATTTAAAACTACCAAAGGCCTATACTGCTTGTCATCCAGGTTAGAATCAGCGATAATCCGCTTGATCAAGCTAAGCTGGTCATCTTCATCAAAGATGACAAAATTTGAATTAAAATGGCAGGAATTCTACCTCTCGGCGGAGGATACGGGCACAGGTGGCATGAAATGTACCTAAAGTCACGCCGCGGGCATTATCTCCCAGGAGATTAATCACCCGGTTTTCCATCTCATGGGCGGCTTTGTTTGTAAAGGTCACCGCCAGGATATTATAGGGACGTGCCCCGAGCTTACCTATCAAATACGCTATTCGCTGTGTGAGAACACGTGTCTTACCAGAACCGGGTCCAGCCATAACCAAGACGGGACCCAAGCCTGCCATTACTGCCTGTTGTTGTTGAGGATTAAGACCAGCAAGAAGGTCCATCCGGCAAATTCTACCATACTTACTAATATGACATTTTTAGTGATGCTAGTTGTCAATATTGTCCCTCTAGGCTAAAATCGAGCCATGGATTGGGGCATAATTGGACACGAATGGGCTGTTAAATTACTTGCAGAACATGTGGCGTTGAGCCGGGAACGGCATGCATACTTGTTTACTGGTCCTACAGGTATTGGACGCCGAACCCTGGCAATACGGTTTGCCCAAAGTTTAAACTGCCAAAATCCACCTGTGCCCGGTCAACCTTGCCGCATATGTTCAACTTGCAAGCGGATTGAACAGATGCAACATCCTGACCTAATCATGGTGCAGGCTGAACATGAAGGGGAGACATTGAGAATTGATCAAGTGAGGGAACTTCAACACACGTTGTCATTAGCACCTTATGAAACAAGGTATCGGATCGCATTAATGCTGCGATTTGATGAAGCTAACAGCAGTGCAGCGAATGCAATGCTTAAAACGCTCGAAGAACCCCCGGAGCATGTGATAGTGATCTTAACTGCAAACAGTGCTGAGAATCTTCTTCCAACGATCGCTTCACGTTGTGAAGTCTTACGATTGCGCTCATTATCAATGAAAGAGACAGCTTATGGTTTACATACACTTCGGGGCGTGCCTGATGAAGATGCGGAGCGATTGGCACATATTTCTGATGGAAGACCAGGTTATGCCATCCGTTTGTTTGAGCAGCCTACTTTGCTTGGTCAAAGACAAAGATGGTTGGATGAGTTGGTACAACTAATAGCTGATTCACGGCGCGAACGATTTGCATCTGCCAAGGAAATTGTTGATGATAAAGAAGGATTGCGGAATAAGTTGCAATTATGGCTGACATTTTGGCGTGATGTACTGGTATGCGTCAGTGGAGAAAGAGAATCGATCACTAATCTGGATTACTCTGAGAAGATCCAAAAACTAGTTGCTGTTACCGATCTGGATCAGGCAAAGCTTTATGTGAATTCTGTGGTGCGTACGATCGAGTATATTGACCGTAATATTAATTCCCGCCTTGCGCTTGAAGTATTGCTCATCGATCTTCCGAAGATGAATATCGCAAGCTAAATTGTACTATGCTATACTGAGATCGAGCAATAAACAGGATGAGCATACAGAATCAAAAAAACATTAATACTAATTCGACACGTTCCTCTTTGGAACTGCTTTTCCACATCAGCCGTGAGTTGAGTTCAGCACTCGATTTACGCACGGTTTTAGAGAGGATCTTGCTATTATCCATGCAATATGTGGGGGCTATTAATGGTTCCATAATTGTATTAGATGATGTTGGGCTTCCGGTCGACTCAGCGATTATCACCGGAGACAAGATACACGATCGAACAACAGAACGATTGAAAGTAACACTTGAGAAAGGGCTATCAGGCTGGGTGGTACGCAAACGGTTGGCAGCAGTGGTGCAAAATACCAGTGAAGATGGTCGCTGGATGGCACGACAATATGAAGATGACGAGAAACAATTATCCAAATCAGCGGTTTGTGTTCCATTAATCACCCATGAAAATCTCGTTGGCGTATTAACACTCGTTCATCCTCAAACAGGTTTCTTCACTGCTGATCATGTTGCCCTTGTGCAAGCGATAGCAGACCAGGCTGGAATAGCAGTATTAAATGCACGGTTATATGCTGAAAGCCAGCGCAATGGGCAGGTAATGACATCTTTGGCCAAAAGTGCTTCAGGGATTTCTGCAAGTTTAAATCTTGAAGATGTATTTAATGGAATCATGGAGCAAACGAATCTGGCTTTAAATATTAAAGTCGTAGCACTAACCCTGATTGATATTATGAGTAAAGATTTAGAACTCAGGGCAGTTAAGGGATGGCCGAAGCGTAAAGCCTATAAATTGCCTTATAAAATAGAGAAAGGTATTTCACGCTGGGTGGTTAAACATGATGAAGGCGTGATCATTCCGGATGTTGATAGAGATTTCCGGTTTGATCCGGATACAGACCAACGATATGGGACAAAAATAAAAGCTATCCTTTGCGCGCCAATCCATTATCGGGGCGAGGTCATAGGTACTCTAGAAGCAATCAATTATAAAGAGACTGAGTTTGCTCAAGATTCATTATTGATCCTTTCGGGCATCGCTAATCTTGCGGGGACAGCCATACGTCACGCCCAGTTATTCGAACAGCTACAGGCAGCCCATCAAAGCTACCAAGACTTGTTCGAAGATAGCATTGATCCGATCTTGATAACAAACTGGGATGGAGAGATCTTACAAGCAAACCGGAAAGCTGTGCAATTCTCAGATTATTGCAAAGCAGACTTACATTCAATGCACATAAATCATCTTCATTGTGTCGATAAAATTCTAATTGGAGAGGATTTTTCACAGCTGCGATCCGGACAAACGATAGCTTATGAGTCGCACTTATGTACAGCCAGTGGTCATGAAGTCCCAGTTAAAGTGTATGTTCGCGAAATTCACTTGGATAACAATTCACACTTGCAGTGGATCTTGCGTGATATCACTGAGCAAAAAAAGCTTGACACATTACGGGATGATCTAATTTCAATGATCTATCATGATCTTCGATCTCCATTGGCAAATGTTGTATCAAGCCTAGATCTATTGGATACAATGCTTCCTTCCGAAGATCCAGCATTAAAAACACTGCTCGATATCTCCATGCGTTCAACTGAGCGGATTCAAAGGATGACAGAATCATTATTAGATTTAAGCATCCTGGAGGCAGGACAGCCAATTGGCTCGCGAAAAATAACCAATCCCTTAGCATTAGTATACGAAGCGGTTGAAGGAATGGAATCGCTGGTTCATAATAAAAGTCAATTTATTAGTTATAAAGTCCCTGAACGCCTACCGAACGTCTTGGTTGATCAAGACATGATCAGGCGGGTGGTGACAAATTTATTGGAAAACGCCAGCAAATACTCGCCCCAAGGAGGCAGAATTGAAGTTGGCGCAAAGCAAGAAGGCGACCAAATTCTGGTATGGGTTGGGGATAATGGGTTTGGGATACCTGCCGCAGAGCATGAACGTATCTTTAATAAATTTACACGTCTTAAAACAGATAGTGCACCGAAAGGACTTGGCCTTGGCTTAGCCTACTGCCGACTTGCTGTCCAAGCTCATGGCGGTAAAATATGGGTTGACAGCGAAGTCGGGTCTGGCTCTCGCTTTACTTTTTCACTTCCGGTTGAACAATCCTGATCATCTAAGGAAAAGTTAGTGTAAAAATGGAACAGATAGAACACAATATTTATTTCGAAAATTCATACCCCGGAGTGACGGTGGGTGCAATTCTGCTGCCTATGGGGACCATCCTGGTTGACGCTCCACTTCGGCCAGAAGATGCCCGTATGTGGCTGAACTTGCTCTATAATCTAGGTGCAAAACCGACCCGAGTGTTGGTAAATCTTGATGCACATCCCGACCGGACACTTGGAGCCCGGTCAATGGAATGTACGATCATTGCCCACCAAAAAACTGCACAGGTGTTCAAGGGTCGACCGTCAATTTTCAAAGGACAAAATTCGGAAAGTGGCTCAGTCTGGGAAACATTTGATGATGTAGTTGGAACGCGTTGGGCATTGCCTGATATTACTTTTACTCACCAGATTACATTCCATTGGGGGGAACAAGAGGTATTGATTGAATACCATACTGGTCCCGCACCTGGAGGAACATGGGTATCTATTCCATCAGAAAAAGTAGTTTTTGTTGGTGATGTAGTCTTGCTTAACCAACCCCCGTTTTTGACCAATGCTGATTTACCAGCCTGGATAGAGACACTTGACATCCTTATGTCTTCATTCCGAGATTATTCAGTAATCAGTGGTCGAGGTGGTCAGATAGGGGTTGAGGAGATAAAGATTCAACAACGCCACCTTAAGAACATCCTCAAAGGGTTGGATCGACTTGTTAAACGTAATGCACCCGCAGCAGATGTCGAACACTTGATTCCCAACTTACTGTCTGACTTAAGTTTTGCACCCGAGTTACAGGATCAGTATTATCAAAGGTACAGGCATGGCTTGTTTCAATATTATGCACGGCGTTATCGTCCCAGTGAATCCAGCGGTGAATGACAAATATTTATGAATTCAAATTTCTACCAACCCATATTTCAATTAACCCGAGGAAATATCGTCGAATCTGTACATTTTGGTGCTATTGCAATTATGGACTTATACGGAAAATTAGTAGCTTGGTATGGAGATCCAGAGCTGGTGACATTCACACGCTCTTCGGGGAAACCTTTCCAAGCGTTACCTTTTATCGAAAGTGGAGGTATGGAGTATTTTGGTTTAACTCTTCAAGAGGTGGCATTGTTATGCGCTTCGCATTCAGGTACAGATGAACACCTGGCAGTTGTCAGATCCATCCAAAAAAAAACTGGGGTAAGCGAAGAAGAGCTATTATGCGGTATTCACACACCATATAGCAGAGCGACTGCTGAAGCGATGCGGGAAAGGGGTGAAAAATCGACACCCAACCGGCATAACTGTTCTGGGAAACATACTGGGATGATCGCATTTTCACGTATGTTAGGTTATCCAGTTGAGGCAGGTGGAATGACATATATCGATATAAATCACCCTGTGCAAATAAAAATTATGGCTTTAATGGCAGATATATGCAACTTTCCATTGGAAAAAATTCAAATTGGTACGGATGGCTGTTCAGCTCCAAATTTTGCACTTCCGCTACAGAATACTGCACTTGCTTTTGCTCGATTATGCCAACCTGATGGAATATCAAAAGAGAGGGCGGATGCCTGTAAGCTGATTACGAATGCTATGCATTCCTACCCGGAGATGATTGGAGGCCCAGACAACTTTGATACCGACCTTATGCAGGTTGGTAGAGGTAGGATAATTTGTAAAGGTGGTGCAGAAGGTTTTCAGGCATTTGCGATAATGCCTGGTACGATAAAACCAGGGTCACCTGCCCTGGGAATTGCATTTAAAGTATCTGATGGGGATTTAAAAGGACATAATCGTCCGTATGGCGATCCTACTGGGCATGTGCGACCTGCCGTCACCTTGGAGATCCTACGTCAATTGGGTGCATTAGATAAAGCAGATTTAGAGAAGCTTACGCACTTTGGGCCAGAATTTCCTGTGGAAAATTTGCGCAAACTAAAGGTTGGTTGGGCTTCACCCTGTTTTAAATTAGTCTACAATCAATGAACCTGAAAGAGTGCGCTCAGGAAGTTCATCAACGTTTGCTTGAAAAGTATGGAGACCCTTCCTGGCGGGATCCCTTACCAATTCTGGACCAATTAATACAAACCATCTTATCGCAAAACACAAACGATAACAACAGCGATCGGGCATTCGAGAAATTAAAAAAAACTTTTGGTTCATGGGAAGATGTCCGTGATGCTGATGAAATATCTGTAATCGAAGCAATCCGATCAGCAGGGCTCGCTAACCAAAAAGGTCGGCGTATTCAAAAAATATTACGACAAATAACTGCCGAGAGAGGCTCCTTAGAACTCGAATTCCTGAGGGAGTTGCCTGATGATGAAGCGATGGGCTGGTTATTAAAATTTAATGGCGTTGGACCAAAAACAGCATCGATCGTGTTATTGTTCTCGTTGGGGAAACCTGCATTTCCGGTGGATACACATATACAAAGAGTATCTGGTAGGATTGGTCTACGTCCCGAAAAAATGAGCAATGAGCAAGCGCATCATCATCTAGCGGAGTTATTTCCTCCTGAGACTTACAAACCTGCCCATCTGAACATCATCCGTTTGGGGCGTGAAGTATGTCATCCACGCCTTCCAGCGTGCGGTATTTGTGTGCTGCAATCATTATGTGATTTCTACCAAAAGTCACAAATTGGGTTGTGAGAGAAGTCACCAATAAATAATGACAGTTGACAATAAAAATAAAAAGCCTAATGAGGTATTATTTGAATAGAGAAGTGAGCCGAGGTAATATCCAAACGCTTACACTCGTTGCTGTTTCCTCCTTTGGCGAAAGCCTCCGCTGGGTACCTCACCACCCCAGCGGAGGCAGTCATTTAAGCATATGAAATATTATATGAAATTAAATGGGGATTTGATAATCTAGTTTATTTTACTGGAAGGAGGACTGTAAAGGTTGTTCCAGCAGGCGATGAATCGAGCCAGATGCGTCCATGATGTTTTTCAACTACTGATTTAACAATTGATAAACCTAATCCTGTCCCGGGAATATTTTGAGAGAGATTACTGCCGCGGTAGAATTTATCAAATATATGAGGCTGGTCTTCAAGGGGGATACCTGGACCATTATCACTTATTTCAAGTATTAGTTGATTAGTTTCAGTTCTACAAAGTATATTGATCTTTCCTAAAGTTGGGGTGAATTTTATGGCGTTTTCCAGCAGGTTGGATATCATACGTTGAAGGTGTAAAGGATTACCAAGAATAACAGGGACCTGGTCGGGAATAGATAATACCAACTCCTGCATTTTTTCACTTACCTGGTAATCAAAGTACTTGATAGATTGAGAGATGATTTCATTTAGATTAACATCCTGCATCTGTATGTCATAATCAGCTTCCACGCGTCCGAGATCCATCAAATCGGTTATTAATGACGTTATATGCTGAACACTGGATTGAATATGGCGGATAAAATCAGCCTGCTGTTCATTAATTGTACCCACACGATCTATTAAACTCACAAAACCATATATCGAAGTCAATGGAGAACGTAAATCATGGGAGACAGTGTTTACAAATTCAGTCTTGATTCGATCAAGTTCCTTTAAATGGGTAATGTCATGTAACACCACTGCAGTCCCAATTTGCGGAATCAGGCTTGCCTGAGCATTAAATATCCGACCATCTTCCAGATTAATTTCACACAAGCGTGGTAATGTGTCTTGGGATTTAAACATATCCAAAATGTCTGTATGATGCACAACTTCGCTTATCGTCATTCCGATAATATGATCTTCTTTGACAGAGAGTATGTTGCGGGCTGATTGGTTCATCATGATTACATTTCCATCCAGACCTACGAGGAGGATACCGTCTTCAAGCTCAGCCAGGACACGGGTAAAGCGATTCCATTCTTGCCAATTATTTTGACGAACCAGGCTGCGTTTAACAGAAAGCAGCAATGTTGACGAGTCAACTGGATAAGTCAGGTAGTCGAAAAGTCCAATCTTCAATGCCTGTTCAAATAAAGAAATGGTTGGCTGACTGGATACCAAAATGATGGGTAAGCATGGATGGATTTCAAGAATTTCCTTGGAATAATTAAGAGCATCAGGTGCGGATGGATTGACTATGATCAATAAATCATCTGCAAGAAAGGTCGATAACCATGATTCAGCTGCCTGAGGTTGGGAAACAGTCACAACATCATATCCAGAAGCAAGCAGCACAGTATGGTCTAGCATCAATTCCGCTCCTGGTGATGAGTAAATCAAGATTTGATATGTACTTGCCATGAAATACAATCCTTAATTTGAACTAGTCTTTTTACGAGGAAGCGAAAAGAAGATCGTAAATCCTTTATCATACCCACTCTCGATCCATATTCTTCCTTGATGAGCCGAGATGATTTCTTTCATCATAGGCAGACTAATGCCGATTCCTCCAAACCGCCAAGATTCAGCCTTAAAGACAACAGGTTTTTTATTGAATAAGCTCTTGGTGATGTTTTCACTAATCCCTTCACCTTGATTTTTTACCATTAATAATACACTGTCACTTTTATCTTCTACCCGGATTGCTATCCCTGATTTTGGGGAGCTATATTTTATCGCATTAGATATTAAGCCTTCAATCACGCGCATGATTTGAGACGCATATATTGTCACGATTGTTGGCTGAGAAGGTAATTCTGATTTAATTGATATTTGACTTGCTTGTGCAATTCTTTTATATCTAATTACCACTGTGCGAACCAAGTCATTTAAGTCAGTTTTTTCCAGGTTTTTTTTATTTTCTGCTTGTTGAGTATTAATTAAAGAATCAAATATTTCCAGTAATACATCTGCTTTCAACTGAATGGATTTTAACTCATCGGTTTGTTTTTGGCTTCTTCGTATGCTACCTTGATTTATTAGATGACTCAAATTTTCCGAAAGGTTGTTTAGATAGATTTGGACCTCCTTACCAATTTGAAAAACCAAATCATTTTTTAAGTCTGCATCAATCCTGTGATATATGCCTGTCTGCTGGAGATGGAATAAGTGTTTCTCGAGCTTTTGAATATGGGTTGAATTTTCAATTAGAATTGCAGCATATTCAACAATCACCTCAAGCAACGCTCTCTGGTGGTTGGTGAAAGGTTGCTTAGATTTTCGCTGGACAGCAATCATGGCAACTACTTCTTGTTCATGCATAATCGGCAGAACAATAATAGATTCAGCATTTCCTACAAGGTTAAACCGTTTCAGAGCATCCCCATCGATGGATATGATCTGCCCGGAGGTAGCAACAAGGGCGGTTAAGCTATTTTCGTATGGAAGGTTTAACATGGACTGCAATTCACTGTCTGCATTGGAGCAAGCCTGCACTATAAACACTCCTTTGCCTCGGTCGAAAACCAGCAACCAAGATTCATCAGCTTCGGCTTTTGCCGCTGCTACTGCAACAAGCATCTGGTAGATGGATTCCTTGTTTTCAGAAGAGAAGAGATTCTTTCCGATAGAGAGGATTTCTAAATAATCATGGGTATTTTGTTGCGTTTCCTCATTGGACTGAAGCAATCGCTGAGAAAAATTTTCCAATTCCTTTCGCTTTCTAAGCTGATTAAGAGTATCTTCCACCACATTGACCACTTCAGCTTCGCGAATTGGATAAGTGAGGAAATTTACCGCACCCAACCTGAATGCCTGGAGTGCATCGCTTTCATGTCCTTTTGGCGCGATCACGATCACGGGTATATCAATCCTTTGGGAATTTAGGGCAACCAATAAATCTTTTCCACTCATCCCAGGCAAGTGAAGGTTGGTAATGATGATATCAGGAGATATTTTGTTAATATCTCTTATGATGAAAGATGCTGATTCGATCACATCAACATGATAACCAAGTGGCTTTAATATCTGTTGAGCAATTAGATCACTGATCTGAGGATCGCTCTCGATTAATATTATGTGTTCTTTCATACTTTCCATTATTTAATCATAGCATGTTTATTAGAATGAGGGGTGTCACATGGATTGAGAATTATTAGAGTTAGAGTTTTGTAAGAATCATGCCGGAATGCTTGACTTCACACACCAGATGAGCATACAATGTTAATAATAAAAATAGCGAATTACGGCATAATGTGGTGATCAGCCTATGGAATATAAGGATTATTACAAGATTCTTGGTGTTGAGAGAAATGCCAATAAAGAAGAGATCAAGCGCGCATACAGAAAGCTTGCATTAAAAACCCATCCTGATCGAAACCCAGGAAATTCCAAAGCAGAAGAGCAATTTAAGGAAATAAATGAGGCTTATCAGGTTTTGAGCGATCCTGAAAAGCGATCGCGATATGACCAGCTTGGTGACTCCTATTCGCAATGGCAACAAGGTGGAGCCCCGACTGGGGGATTTAATTGGGAAGATTGGTTCACGACAAGACCATCAGGAAATGTACGAGTGGGTGGACTAGAGGATATACTGGGCAGTGAATTCTCGGAGTTCTTTAGGCGAATCTTTGGTGGCGCTCCAGATATGGGTGTCCCATCTGGGGGGAGAGGTTCCACCCGGCGTACTCAACAATCAACATTGCCATCCTTTCAACAAGAAATCACAATCAGCTTGACTGAAGCATATCAAGGGACATCTCGAACTATGGAAGTCGATGGACGTCGGTTTGAAGTAAAAATACCACCTGGGGCAAAAACCGGTACGAAGGTACGGATTGCCAACACTATCCCGACTGGAGTTTCAGGGCAAAAAGGAGACTTATATCTTGTCATCCGGGTCGCCGAGGATCCACGCTTTAAAGTTAAAGGAAGTGATCTGCATGCAGATGTGTCAATCGACCTTTATACAGCTGTATTGGGGGGTGAAGTTACTGTCCAAACACTATCTGGAAATGTTGTTTTAACCATCCCAGCGGGTATCCAACCCGGGCAGACTATCAGGTTGACAGGTCGAGGTATCCCTCGTTTAAATACCCCGAAAAATATGGGTGATTTATTCGCTCATATCAAGGTGAAGATCCCAAACAAGCTGACCCAACGGCAAAAAGAACTATTTCAAGAATTAAAGCGTTCGTAGGTTAATTATCCCATCCAACTTTACCGCAGAGAGGAGACTTCTATGTTAACTGAAACGAACTTGCAGGAATTACTTAGTTATCAAGCTGAAAATCGTGTGCTCAGTGTTTACTTAAATACCAATCCGACAGAAGGAAATGCAGATGTTTATCGTTTGAATTTGCGAAGCATGCTTAAAGATATCAGCCTGCCATCCGACGCAGCGGTAGTTGACGATTATTTCAGCAGAACTTATGATTGGTCTGGTCGAAGTGTGGCTATCTTTTCTTGTGCGGCAAATGGATTCATGCGTGCTTATACCCTGGCAATACCAATACGCAACCAAGCGGTTATTGGTAACCAACCGTATGTAAAGCCCCTGACCTCACTTTTGGATTTCTATGGAGGATACGGGGTAGTGTTGGTAGATAAGCAGGGTGCCCGGCTATTTTCGTATCATTTAGGTGAACTTAAAGAACAAGAAGGAATCCTTGGGGAAAGTATCAAGCATACTAAACGGGGAGGAGCTTCGGCTAGACCGGGTATGCGTGGAGGAATGGCTGGCCAAACCCGGTATGAGGATGAAGTTACTGATAGGAACATTCGTGATATAGCCGATTTTGCAGCCCACTTTTTCAGTGAAAATGATGTTCGCCGTGTACTTATTGGTGGAACAGACGAAAATATTGCACTTTTACGCAACCATTTGCCAAAAACATGGCAAAGTTTGATTGTTGGGGCGTTTCCAATGAGCATGACAGCAAGTAAGGAAGACGTGCTCGAAAAGGCACTCCAAATTGGCAAACAGGCTGAGCTTCACAAAGAGGAAGGATTATTAAATAGGCTTGTTACCGGAACATTGAAAGATAAGAAAGGGGTACTTGGGCTGGAGGATACCCTTATTGCGGTATATGATGGAAGAGTGCAGGTACTTGTGATGCAGGATGGATATCGGGCAACAGGTTATCAATGCCGAGGTTGTGGGTATTTAACCGGCCGAGAAATGACCGCATGCCAGTTTTGCGGATCGAAATTTGAAGATGTTCCAGATGCAATCGAGATGGCAGTCCATAAAGTGATGAGAGCTGGAGGGGATGTAGAAGTCTTGCAGCACACGCATAAAGTTAGCGGATTTGAATATATCGGGGCTTTACTTCGATATTAAACAAATGTTCCAGGTGCAAAAACCCCTTTTAGAAGGTGTACGTGTATTGGATCTAAGTCGAGTATTGGCTGGTCCTTACTGTACAATGATTCTTGGCGACCTGGGAGCAGATATCATCAAGATTGAAGCACCGGGATCAGGTGACGATACTCGGCATTGGGGTCCACCTTTTACCGAAATGGGAGAGTCGGCATACTTTTTATGCGTTAATCGCAATAAACGAAGTATGACGCTCAACTTGAAATCTGATGAAGGTATCCAAATTCTCAAGGGTTTGATCCAACAAAGTGATGTGTTGGTTGAGAATTTTAAGGTGGATACCCTGGATAAGTGGGGTTTGAGTTATGAGACTTTACAGCTATTACGTCCGGGCTTGATCTATTGCACGATCACTGGATATGGATATACAGGCCCTTACCGGAATCTACCCGGATATGATTTTATAATTCAAGCCCAAGGTGGTGTGATGAGTATCACTGGACCAGAGGAAGGTGAGCCATATAAAGTGGGCGTGGCGATTGCAGATATCACAGCTGGATTATTTGCATGCAACGCTATCCTGGCTGCCTTATATGAACAGCAAAGAAGCGGTAGAGGTCAGCGAATCGATATTTCCTTACTGGATTCACAAATTGCCTGGCTCGCAAATGTTGGGAGTAATTACCTGATATCTGGAGAAAAAACCAATCGATATGGAAATGCGCACCCGAATATTGTCCCATACCAAACATTTAAAGCCAGGGATGGCTATTTTGCATTGGGAATCGGCAATGATGGACAGTGGAGACAATTTTGTGAAAGGGCTGGTGTCAAAGAATGGGCTGAGGACGATCGTTTTATTACAAACGAGAAACGGGTGGAGAATCGAAAAATATTGATCCCAATATTAGAGGGTTTATTTTCCCAAGATGAGATTTCACACTGGTTAAGCATACTAAGTGAGGTTGGAGTTCCTTGCGGACCAATCAATTCAATCGAGCAGGCGTTCGATGACCCTCAGGTCCAAGCCCGGGAGATGGTCACCCAGGTCACGCATCCTGGGTCTGGGATCATCAAGATGGTGGCTTCACCACTTAAAATCCCCACTGCACCGGTTGAGGTGCGAATTCCACCACCGATGCTGGGAGAACACACAGAAAATATATTGCACGATTTGTTAGGTTACGATCAAGAGACTGTTAAAGGACTGAGGACTGAACTAGTTATTTGAAAAAATTCAGGCAATTTTTTTCCTAGGAACTGGCAATACCTCCGTATGTGAGGTGGGTGAAATCTTTCAAGGCAAGATCAATTTCCTCAATTGTAATCAGACGACCATCCTCAAAATGTATTAATTCACCAGCAGCAACCTTCTCATGTGCCACTTCACGGATGGTAACATCACGCTGAATGGCTTCCTTTACCAATGCAGCACAGGCTGCATAACCGATGAGCGGATTAAGAGCAGTTGCGACAATCGCATTCCTGGCAAGCCACCCTTCAGCTTTGAGGCGATTAGCCTGCAAACCAAGCACACATTTTTGGGTAAAAGCATTGATGGATCCAATCATTACCTGCATCATCTCAAACAGGTTGTGAGCAATGATGGGCATCATCACATTCAGCTCGAGCTGGCCGGCCTGTGATGCCAGAGAGACTGTCAAGTCGCAACCCTGGACGTGGAACATAGCCATGTTGAGCATTTCAGCCATGACTGGGTTGACCTTGCCAGGCATGATGCTTGAGCCAGGCTGCACAGGAGGCAGGTGAATCTCATCCAGCCCGGTAGATGGTCCTGATGCAAGCAAACGAAAATCATTGGCAACGCGGGTTAATGTGATAGCCAGGGTTCGCAACGAAGCGGAGAAATTTGCTGCATCAGCCATGGATTGCATTGATTCGAACAGGTTATCGGAGCTATGTAAAGTGAGGCCAGTCAACTCAGACAGGCGACGAACCATTTTGGCATGATATTCTGGATGGGCATTCAGACCCGTACCTGTAGCGGTGCCACCGATACCCAAGCGCCGTAACCCTTCAGCTGCAAGGCGGATGCGGTCAGCATCACGCTGGACGGCGGTAGCATAAGCACCTATTTCCTGTCCAAGACGAATTGGAACAGCATCCTGCAAATGGGTGCGACCTGATTTCACGATATCGTCAAATTCCAATGATTTTTGATGAAGGGCTTTATAAAGGTCGTCAATTGCCTCCAATAGCTCATCCAATCGCCAAAGACAACCAAGGCGGATGGAAGTGGGTATGGTGTCGTTGGTTGATTGAGACATATTGACATGATTATTTGGGTTGACTCGGTATTCGCCAAGCCTTCCACCGAGTAAGATTGTTGCCCGGTTTGCGATGACTTCATTGATATTCATGTTATGGCTTGTGCCAGCACCGGCTTGAAAGGGGTCAACTACAAACTGGTTATCCCATTTTCCATCAATAACTTCTTGAGCGGCTTCTATAATCACTGCTGCAATATCATCTTGCAACAAGTCCAAATCTCGATTGACTTCAGCTGCAGCAAGTTTGATGATAGCCATCGACCAAATGAAAGCACGCCATGGGTGGAGCCCTGAGATATTGAAATTGTTAATGGCTCGCTGAGTTTGCGCACCATAGAGCGCATCTGCTGGGACGTTCACATCCCCAAGCGTATCATGCTCAATGCGAGTAGGTCTGTCCATACGATCATCCCTCCTGGTATGTATTGGCTATACAGGATTATACGTCAAGGATGGATGGGATTTCGTGAGGAAAAGATCAATGAGCTGGAATGCGCTCATTAATCTGACTTGCCAATGTGTTGAATTGCATGGCAATGATGCCATCCGGTTGAACCGCCGTCAAAGGAACCGCCCTTTCTGATGCACGGTAAGCCTGTTCCACAACCGGTGGAAAACCCATGACAGCAGGATATCCCAATATTTGTTCAACCTGGCTAATATTAAGAACGATATCAGAGCGGGTACGATTGACCAGAACGGTGCTCATTGTTTTTACGCTACCAAAACCTTTTAGATGAAGATCACTGGCAAGGAGCTTGGAACGTTTGATAGGCACCGGCTGTGGCTCGACGACCATGATCAGCTCATTGCATTTATTCAGGATGGCATTAAAACCTGGATGAAAACTTGTACCAATGTCTAGAATAACAACGGGAGCCAGAGTTGACAAGTGGTCGAGTACGAGTTCCAATTGGGCTGTGGAGGCAGCATATTCCACATTTTCAGTCTTGTTTGAAGCGGATAAAATTTTAATCCCGAAACTGGTCTGAATAAGCTCGTTGGATACAGCATCCATTGTTATATCATCCAACTCTTTACTGAGTAAATTGGGTAAACCAACCGGTTCGGTTAGATTTAAATCTAAAGCCCAAGATCCCTGCCCAGGTTTCAGCTCTGCAGCAATGACCTTGGTATTATATTTTTTCGCGTAGGTGATAGCCAGGTTTAGAGCGACCGTGGATACACCAGCGCCACCGGTTGCAGAGAGGATGCCAACCACATAACCTTTATCACCGGCAACTTCTACCTTGGCGAATTTTTGGGCCAGGAGGTTACGGATATTAGCTTGTAAATCAATCGGGTGAATGGGTTTGGTTAGATAGAGGTTTACTCCAGCATCATACCCAGCCAGTTTATCTTCGATGGTTGTTTTGGCAGTGAACATAAGAATGGGCGTAGTAGCCGTCTTGGGACTGCGACGCAGGTTGCGACTGACTTCATAACCATCCATACCGGGCATCATGACATCGAGGATGATCAGATCGGGATGCTCAACCTGGACTCTTTCCAGGGCTTCCATGCCGGAAGTGGCGGATACCACGGTATAACCTAAACGGCTCAGCATGATATTGATAAACTTTACGGTATCGGGGTCATCGTCAACGATTAAAATTTTATCGGCCATGGCAGCCTCCTTTGATGGTTTTGTTCACCATTAAAAGTGTAGCATAGATTATGGTTTGGGGCAATCGGAAAACATGCTATCAATTTTGAAAGGTGTGGACTAAGGATTCAGTCTTGCAGGCTTTCTGAATTCAATTGGTGGGAGGTTTTATTTGGGATAGATAAGCAATTGTTTGTTTAATAAAAACGATATAAATAATATTCAAAAATAAACTATTGATCTATTGATTCGAATTTAATAAAACGAATAGAATCGAATCATATTTGGCTGCAGGTAAGGTAAAAAGGGGAATATGCGCGAAAGATTTCTTGCATATATTATAGTACAAGCGTTTTATCGCATAAGAGGTTTAATGATAGTTTTACGATTCGGATTTGCCTACCCCCAACGGATTTACCCTCACGCAGCCTCTCCCTCTTAGGAAGAGGCGTAAAGAGAGGAATATCGAAGACCTGTGATGTAAAAGGAGGAGACAACAGCCGGTTTATTCCGTGGTGAGATCCGGGTGTTTAGTTTCAGGAGAAGAAAGCAGAACCACACCGAAAACAGCAAGGAAAAGGCCAAGAAGGGCGGGTAATAGCCTTTCTTGACCGTTTGAAAGAGACTCCTGGAAGATAGTTACACTGAGCAATACACTCGCAACGAGCATGGAGGCGTTGCTAGCTGCCATTGCCGGTGCCAGGAATCCCGTCTTGAGAGCAGATTGCTGAAGGGTAAATCCAATCAAAGCTGTGAGGATGAGGGCATATGTCGTCCATGAGGAAAGGATCACTCCCAAGCCGTAACCCAGCTGGGTCATGAATACTTTTGTGACGGCTGCCTGGTATGCATAGCAAAGACCGGCTCCAGTGGCAAACAAGGCTGCTGCCAAAGCCCCACGACGCTGCCTGGCTAGCCAACCCAACAGCAAAATTAATAATAAAAAAATGAGTCCAGAGGTCCACCAGGCTGCAGCTTCAGGCTGGGAAGTGCCACCCTGAGGTTGTCCGAGAGTAACGAATGATAAAATTCCAAGAAGGGTGGCAAAAGCTCCGATGATCGAGCGACGACCAACCTGCTGACCAGTGAGGCGTACTCCGAGGGGAAGGGCAAAGACAAGGCTTAGAGCGCAAAGTGATTGAACCAGTGCGAGGCTGCCGCGTTCCAATGCGAGAGCCTGTAAAATCCATCCGCAGACCTGCAGGGATCCTCCAAGGAGCCAAACAGGCTTGCGAATGATCTCTGCCAGGAAGCGTGGATCTCCTTCTGCAGCAGATGTCTGAAGTGTACCCCGTTGCTGGAGAACCGTACCAAGAGCGAATGATAATGCAGCGAGAAGGGCTAGAAAAGTTGCAGACATTTAGTCAATTCCATAACTCTGCAGGTAAAGTAAATATGTGATAAGCAGATGTTTTATTAACTTTTACTTTTTCAAAGAGAGAGTTATAGCTAGCATAATTATAACTTTATCCGGTCAATTCGCCACTTTTTTAACTTCCTGCCTGGTCATTATATCGCCCAATACACGAATTCTTGATCTTTGAGAATATGACTAATGGTACGCCCAGATACAGGTTATATTTAAATAAAGAAATTTATGAAGATATGGGAAGCATGTTGGACAATTGGTGTGTATATTTTCGGCCGATGAATAAGTGTTGGACAAATAGGTTCCTTGGAGTGAGATTATGATGCACAAATTGGGGGCTAATATGTCGAAAAAAACCACTCCCTCAATATTTTTGACCCTATTTGGTGTTATCAGTGGTTTGATACTCATATTTGGGTATGCAATGAGCGGGGGATAACACAACCATAACGATCGCTTTTCTTATGGTAGCCATTGCCTGCGTTATGGCTGGAACAATCCATGGGATTCTCACGGTTACTTGATAAGCAAGTCAGCCCACTTATAGATGAGCTCCATAAAGACATTGAAGATGATATCCAAGATTTAAAAGAGGAACGGATCACCAGTACAATCTGGATGGTCATTGTTAGCGGAATTGCACTGCTGGTATTTTCCTTTTTTGTTTTTCGCTTCCATAAGATGGAAGCCATGTGGGGACCCATACCTGTGATCCTACCCACATTTATTGGGATGGGGCTGCTAGCATGGTTTGTCCCGCGCGACACACTGGTTCGAGACTCAAATATATACACCCATGTGGATATTCTTAATTCCTACCATCGGTTTTGTCCTGACGATAGGATTTGGTCTTACAAAAACTGAAAATATGGGTATCCTAACGGCAACACGACAGGAATCAGTAAATTACGACTACAACCAATACACTGGTTTTATCTTCCAAGAAGCATCTGGTCTTGGCAATATTGGATTTAACCTGGACATACCGGATTGTGATGGAGATGAATGCGCAGTGTTCCTTGTAATCGGCTTAATCGTACTTACATTCATCCTGGTTATTGGCTCTGCCATGATCCCAAATTTCTGGTTATTAAGCGGCTCACTCCTGCTTGGGATCATGATTCTAATTTCGATCCACGACCTGCGGATTCGAAGGTCCAATTGAATCTATTTTGAAGGGTACCAATATTTTTTATTAGGTGTAGGTATTTTTGGATTTACTGTGTCCAACTGGATAAGATATACATGATCGGTATTGGAAATCCAAAGGAGATAATTACTGGCTGCCTTGCCCTTCGTGTAGAAAGACCAACCATCCACCCAGGAGGATATCAAATTTTAATATCTGACTATGCCATTAAAAATGAGGTTGCTGAGGTCATCACAGATCAAGTCGTTTGCCTGCGGGCTTTGCTCTATCCAATATTTTCCAGATCTCATCTCCAGCATGTGCATATCAAAGATCAAATCCCTGACGGTTCTATCGACAACATTGGGATATGCTTTCACATGTTCATAAAAGAGTGAAGGGATTGGATCCAGAAAGAAACAGCCTTTCTGTAATTACAAGAAGAAAAAAAGGATTAAATCTATCCAACTAAAACCAGAATTTGCTTCCTCAGGGGTGTAAAGTCATTAAGAGGTCCCGGTTAGGACGGAGTACAAATAAAGCCTGAGGTTGGACATCAGTACCAGAGAGCAAGCGCAAGTCGAAACGTTGGGCAATGCGAGCCATAATCAGGTTGGCTTCCAATTGAGCAAAGGGAGCACCCAGGCACTGACGTGGACCGGTGCTGAAAGGAATGTAGGTATAACGTTTACGATTGACAGACCGTTCATGGGTAAACCGTTCGGGATCGAAAAGATCAGGTTGCTCCCAGAAAGCAGGATGGCGATGGAGGGTATAAATGCATATCGCAATCACAGTGCCTGAAGGAACATAATAACCGCCAATGAGATCATCAGCGAGGGCGCGCCGACCAATGATCCAGGCTGGGGGGAAAAGCCTGAGGCTTTCATACCAAATGAGCCGTAGATAAGGCAAGTGAGTTAGATCTGCAGAGGTAGGATTGCGATCACCGAGAACCCTTTTCACTTCATCGCGCAGCCGTTCAGAAGCCCATAGATTCTGAGAGAGCAGGTAGTACGTCCATATAAGTGCATTGGCTGTAGTTTCATACCCCGCGATCAGCAATCCCAATACTTCGTTACGCAACTGCTGATCATCAAGCATGATATCCTTGCCATCGACAGGGATTGTCATCATCAGACTCAGCAAGTCACCCTGATCGGAAAAATTCCGACGACGCTGTTCAATAATGCGCTCGACAACGCCAGATACCTCCCGTATTGCCTCTTGCAAACGTGGATGGCTAGGTTTTTCGAGAAGTGTTGCGACTCCGTTGATAATTTCACCAATCGTGAAAACCTCATCTCCCAGGTCAACCCCAAACATCGCCCGGCAGGTGATCGTCATCGTGAGTGCAGCCATTTCTCGGGCGATGTCTACCGGTGTTCCATTGTCACAGCGAGACTGCCATTGATCGAGCATGTCGTCTGCAGCCTGAACGATCATTTCATCTAATTGCATTAACCGGTTGTGATGGAAAGCTGGCTGCATCAGACGCCTTTGGCGTAACCATGCCTCGCCTTCAAAGTTTATTAAACCCGGACCGATCGCTTTTTTAAATGCCTGATTGGAATAAGTATCTTTGCTATAGTTGTGATGATTATCAACCAAAACATGGTGGATATAATCGGGATGGTTTATAAGGTAAGCTGTTTCTGGGGCGGGGCGATAGCAGACAATATCCCCGTACTGTTGGGTGATAGAATGGAAGTAATTAAGCGGATTGCGCACCAATTCCCGTAAGCTTCCCTGTGGGGTGGGTGGTAAATGTTGTCTTTTGGTTGGGGAAATCCCAGAGTTTTTCTCGGGATTGATTCATATATATACTCTGTGTGCGAGGCAATAATTTGTATAAATTTGGTCGATTATAACAGAGTAGAGAACCTGCTATAAGAGATTGCCAGAAGAAAAAGGCATCACCAATTCACTAACTCACATGGAATTAATCGATGATATATATTATATATGTGATAAACTATATGAATTATCCAGAATAGGAGGATAGCTATATGAAATACGATCTAGTTTTTGAAGGTGGTGGAGCTAAAGGGGCTGCATTTGTGGGAGCCATACAAGCGTTTGAACGCCATGGTCATTCACCGCGGCGATTAATTGGTTCTTCTGCTGGAGCAATCACTGCATGTTTAATTGCGGCAGGGTATAGCTCTGAAGAAAACCAGGCAGCGCTCTATGAAAGGACACCGGAGGGTAAATCCCGGTTTGAGTCTTTTATGGATACACCTACTATTTATGAAGACGATAATATCAAGGATCAATTAGGTTTTTGGCTACGGACGGAATTGGATAATCCAGTCATCCCAAACTCGGTTGAACCATTTGTGGATAAGATCATCGAAAACATGGTCAAAGGCGAATTGGTACGCCACCTTATATCATTATTAATGTGGGGGGGATGGTATGCAGGTGACGAATTTATTCTATGGCTTCGGGAAAAGTTAAACGCTGGTGGGCGTGATTTAGCCGATTCTAATTTACTGGAGTTTAATCAGAAGACCGGCAAAGATTTATCCGTTGTTGCATCTGATCTCACCGGAAAAGAAATGCTGGTGCTAAATCACCGTACTGCACCAACACTACCAACTGTATGGGCAGTGCGCATGTCGATGGGATGTCCATTTGCCTGGCAAGAGGTAATCTGGAGAGAGGAATGGGGTACATATCGAAACCGAGACATGGTAAACCATAGGGTGGTTGATGGCGGATTGCTATCGAATTTTCCCATCAGTTATTTTGTCACATCCGATGAAAATATCGACGAGATCATGGGAGAAGGTATGCAAACAGAGGACGTGATTGGTTTGCTCATTGATGAGACGCTCGAGGTACCTGGAGCTGAGGAAGCACCGGCTTCTCACTCAAAATGGACCGAGTTTGCTCAACCAGATTGACTTGTTAGAAGCCATGATGATCCGCATCCGTGGATTAGCAGATACTGTTCTCTCTGCACATGATAAGGCCATGCTTTCTGCATATAAAGATTTAATCTGTCATTTACCAGCAAAAGGCATCGGAACGATGGAATTTAACATGTCTCCCCAGCGAAGGGAGGCTGTCACACGGGCTGGTGAAGCAGCCATGGAAGCATATTTAAGTGCTCACCCGGCTGTTTCGTAGAGTGAGAGACGAGTTATTTTGACGAAAGCGGACTTCCAGCAATGCAATCAAACCGGAGTCTGTAGCTGTTCTTCTATACCACATCATTCTCATATCGTTGAAAAAGATTTGGGCATGCATCAAAACTTCGTACAGGTCTCTAGTTCTGACTTGTTCGATTTGTGGTCAACCATGGCTGAGATATTTTCATGAAATTGAAACATTCACTGCTTCCCGCAGGTGGTATCTGGGCAGCATTACAGCAGAACTTGACTCCTGGTTAACGGCGGAGAATGCAAAAGCCACCCTGGAAAATCTATATTGGTATTTCTATGGTGGGAGTTATTACGGCGGGCGGAGTGGAAAGACGTCAGGTAAAACTCTCCTGAACCCTTGAGTGCTTACATCGTGGTGGTCCATCTCTGGAAGGCGCAAGAAACACAATTATGGGATAGATTGAGAATCGATATGCGGAACCACTCAAGGTCTAACTGTTTTTAAAAGGATATTGGTGGTTTTCGAGGGATAGTGCGAAGAATTTGAAAAAAAAGGTAATTACTTTTTCTCCACCTCCACCCACATCTGTTGACCATTGGTGGTGAGCTCGATCCATCCATTTTGGTCGGTGCGGAGGAGATTGTAACCCTGCAGAGAATCCAGGGTTTCAGGCGAAGGGAGGCCGCTACGGTCGGCAGGAGAGACACTGAGCAGCGTAAGCTGAGGCTGTAAAAAGTTGATGAATTCTGGCGGGTTGAGGGGAGCATAACCAGATTCAGCCAGGAGGAAGGCCGATATACCACGCATAGACATATCTTGTTGAAGGTTTTCAAGGGCTTCGAAATCCATACCCATGGGAAGGAGAAAGCGAAATTTGTCCCATTTTATGAGTAGAACAGCTCCGCGGGTATCTATGGAGATGACATCCAAAGAAGCATCAGAACCCAGGTCGAGGCTCTGACCAGGCTGCATGCGGGTGACAGGGATAGATTGGGTGAGCAGCCCGGTCCATAAGCTAGAGGCAGAGCGAGTTCCACTGTTGTTACCAGCCCAGAGGACATTCGAAGGGGCGAAACGTTCCAGGTTTCCTGAAAGGGCGGAAAGATCTTCGTCCTCGATATCAGCAATCACGAGCCAATCCAGTGAACGATTGAAAAGCGGTAAACGCCTTCCAAGTGCATCAGAAAGGCGTATAGTGCTTGGACCACCATTTATTAACACATAGCGACCCTCAGGGGTTTGAATCAGGACGGCATCACCAGAACCGACATTCAGAATTGTGGCATGTAGTAAACCATCAGGTGCATAAAAAACAGCTCTCCAGGCGATGAAGGTGAGAATTGCCATGAGTATGAGAGGGACGGATGGCGCAAGACGAAAAACCAAGTTAGAGATCTTAGATCGGGAAAAAGTGATCATAATTAGCACAAGATAGAAAACGATGATGAGGGGCAGCCCAATATGACTTACGGGTATGGACCCATGGGGAGTCGCAGAAAACAACTCAACAACGCGAATGGTATAAGCAATGAAAGGCCAGGTTACCCAAGCTAGAAGCTGTCCTATGGGTTGAAAGATTATTCCAGTCAAGACCGCCAGACCTCCCAGGACCATCAGAGGCGGTTGAGCAGGAAGAATAAGCGGATTGACAAACAGTGAAATGACGGATATGCGTTGGAAGTAGTAAGCCAAGAGAGGCAGGGTAGTGAGGGTGGCAGCCAGGGTGATGAGAAAATAAGCACCGACCGGACCAGCCAGATGCTCGGCTTTGTCGCGGGGAATATAACGGGCGGTGAAAGTGGTGAATCCTTTCGTTAATGGTTCAGCATAGAGCATGATACCGAGCGTGGCCGCAAAGGAAAGCTGGAAGCTGATATCCCACAATACAACAGGGGTATCCAGAGCCATGAGGGCGGCAACAAAAATCAGGCTATTCAAGCCAACCTGCCGACGTCCAACTTGAAGCGCAAGAAGGGTGAGTAAGCCAAGGATAGCAGCACGGACGACTGCTGGATTGGCGCCTACCAACAAGGTATAAAAAATAATCCCGATGGCAGCAACGATGGCACCACGAAGCCTGCCCAAAACTCTTGTAAATATGTATGAGAATAATGCTGCGATGATGGCAATATTGAATCCAGAGATTACAATAATGTGACTGGTCCCGGTGAGGCGGAAGGCTTCCTGCACCTGAGGCGGGATACCTGATTGTTCACCGAGGAGGATTCCAGCCAGGAGACTAGCTTCAGGATCAGGGAAGAGGTGGTAAACGACATCTAAGGCATGCTGTCGGAATGAGTAAAGAGCAGACATAAATGGGCTGCCCTGCCCATGCTGAAGCAAGGAGACTGAAGGATAGTGTATATAGCTATAAATTTCCTGGCTGGCGAGATAGTCTCGGTAAGAGAAATCTTCGTTTTCAGGGGGTGTCTCAAGATGACCCTGGAGGCGGATGCGATCGCCATAGCGAAAGGTGGTGCCGGTGGATATCCTGGCAAGAAGCAGACCATGAATCGTATAAACCTGGTTAGAATCTAATGATTGGATCTGTTCGACCCGCAGGCGCAGGTTGGTATAGGTTTCGCGATTGTCAGGGGGTTCAACCATAACAGCATCTAAGATGGATTCTGCAGCCTGGTCATTATAGTATGAGATGAACGAAGGATTTATTACAGGTATGCAGGCGAGATAACGGATAGCCCCCAGGGAGATGAAGACCAGGAGCAAGGGATAAAGGATCGGGGTGGTTAGCTTTAATTGTTGAGTAAAAGTTGATAGAGATGGGGGAATTAGGCGAATCCAACGACGGGATAAAGGTGGAAGCGCAAGGATTATGGATATGCCCGCGAGAAGCAACCAAGCAAGGACGGGTATAGGAAAGCTAGCGGCCAGCAGAATGCCACTCAGAAAAGCAAGGGAAAGCCAGAGGAGAGGCATGGTGAATGAATGGATAAAAAAACTACATCACTAAAACAGATAGACTGAAAGGGCTTCGATTATGAATCCTCCATCTCCAAGTGGAAACGGTGAAGGAAACGGTGATAAAGGGGGGCAAAGATCACACCGACCACGACCAGGAAGATAATGCCAGAATAGAGCGCATAAAAAGAGGCAAACAGCTTCCCACTAACGGTGTGCAGTACATCCACGGGTCCCATGCCGCCCAGCAGCATGGAGGCGTTGACTAATGCATCGATCCATGCCATACCTTCCACGTAGTGATAGCCAAGCACACCCATCACAAGCGAGCCAATGATAATCATAAAGGCAACCAAAAGAGATATGAGCTGACGTTTGAGAAATGCCCGAGATGTAAGAAGGGGTTGCTTGCGGTGCTCGAACATAGGATCCACCTCCAAACGGATAAGCTGGGAGAAATGGCTTAAATAAGTATAGCACAGGAGAAAGTTAGGTCTTCATATAAAGTTTTTAGAAAACATAGCATAGTGACCCATGAGGACCTTTCTTATGAAAGGCGAGTTTTCATGAATAAAAAAGTCAGATAACCTGTGCCCAGGGAGAATAAAAGTGCCAGAACTGTGCCCCAATAAAGACCCACTGTTGGATAGAGAACCCTGACCATGATCTCATACAAGGGGACATTGATCAAACCGCTAACCAGGAGTGATTTTCCGACCGGTCTTGAGAAACCAGGACCTCCCATGTTCGAAGTGATCACCAAGGTGGAAAGGAACATCGCTGGAAAAGAGCCGAAGATCCCACCCAGGAGAGGTCCACCAACCTTGCCCATGAAGACTGCCAAGGCGATGACCCCTCCACCAAAGAGGGCGCGCCAAGCAAGCTGGGTGGGAGGGTAGGAAATGATAAGCTTCCCTTGGGATGGTATCTTCACCCATTTTTCGGATGCCAGGTAGCAGAAAATGAGCAAGATCAACCAACCAAGCAATGAAACCCAAAAGAGTTGTATATCCAGCAGGTATAGCATGGTGGATTGAAAGAACCATAGAAGCAATGAACCCACCAAGCTGAGCCATAATCCACTTGGGATCAAGAGGATAAATGTGAGCACAAACAGCCCATTTAATCCCTGTGCTAGAGGCATGACCGTGGTGGCGTCAGCGGCAGCCTGAGGCGATTGGGTGAGCCCGATAAAAAATAAGGCAATTACAACTGTGGAGGGCAGGCCTCCGATCAAGCCGCCTACTTTACTTCCGAAGCGTTCGGCACTGATGGTGGTTAGGGTGATCCAGAGGCTGCCTACAAGAAAACCCAGCAGAAGTTTAAACCAGAAGGATAAATCCATAATGATATGAATTATTTCTGGGATCAAAGTTTATGGCGTACCATCCTTAAGCTGGGGATGAGCATCGGGGTTTGCTTCCGATATACAGCATACGCATCGCCAAACTCAACCAGTAGCTTGCGTTCTTCAAAATATACCCCAATAAGGATGTATACCGTCAGGCCGAGGATGAGTGCCAACAGGTTCCAAGTCATTATGGGAATCAACCAAATGATAACCAATCCGGCAGTATATAAGGGATGGCGAACGTAGCGGTATAACCCACCCGTGACCAGTCTGGGGGGTGATGTATCTTCCGGGAGCAACAGCTGACGTACCCCAATGAAGGAGGCTGTACCGGTTTGCCTTATACCAATCACCAGGATGATGACTGCCAGTAGCTGAATAGCCAGGGTAAGGATGACCCAAGGGAAGGGGATTCGATAGATCCTCTCATCGATAAGTAGAATTGGGAGGAGCAGGATAGGCAGCAGGGTAATTATGGCGATGATGTTGTAGGAGAGACGATATACTCGATCGGTTTTTACACCAAACCAACTGCTTGCAAGCGATTTCATTTTTGTAGATGCCAAAATGGAATGCAACAGCCCATAGCTGAGCACAGCCAGGAGGATCAACCAGAATGAAACGGTCATGTTTCGGAAGGGGGTGGAGTGAGAGGCCGGGTGGCGTCTTTTCGGAAGCGTGGGTCTCGATCGAGGGTGAGTTTAAACCTTCAGTGAGTGAAAAGTGTGGCTGATAACTCAATTTACTCCTGGCGAGCGAAAGGTCAGCACACATACGGGAGACACCTGGATCGGTGCGCGGGTTATAAATAATCTCAGCTCTCCCACCAGTGACCTGTATGACCAGACTGGCAAGGTCACGTACACATACTTCAGTACCACTGCCAACATTGATGACCTGGTTGTTCAAGTCAGGTGCAGTGGAAGCAGCCACCATGGCGGTGATGACATCATCGACATAGACATAATCACGAGTCTGGGTACCATCACCATGAACAATGATGGTTCCAGCGCGCATAGCTTGTTTGAGCATAAAGGGGATGACGGGTGGATGAGATGGCGGTAGGTGCTGCCCTTGACCATAGGCGTTGAACACACGCAGGGCAACGGTCTCTATCCCCCAGAGATCACCAATGGTGCGAACATAATACTCAGCAGATAGCTTCGAGACTGCATAAGGGGAGCGTGGGTTGGGAAGTGCTGATTCAATGAGCGGCTGGGCTTGCTGGTCACCATAGACAACCCCAGATGAAATCAGAACCACACGTCTAACACCCACATCGCGCATCGCTTCCATCAAACTGACCGTACCACCGACGTTGACAGCGTTGTATTCGCGGGGGTAAAGGATAGACTCTGGGACGGATACCCGAGCAGCCAGGTGATATACGCAGTCGACTTCTTGCAGAAGAGTCCAAAGTTTTGGCCGATCATTTACGTCGCCCCGGGTAAAGAGTACTTCGGGATGGAGCGCGTTGGGATCCCCCGTTGAAAGATCATCCAGCGCTCGTACCTGGTGCCCCTCCCATGCCAGACGATTTGCCAGAGCTGACCCTAAAAACCCTGCCGCTCCTGTGATGAGAAAATTCATCATGTTGATTATAGCATGGAGGAAAACAAACTTAATATGGGTTTAAGTTGACATTCAGAAATTACAGGGTTATTATGGCTGGCATGTCTTTTAAAATAGCTTACTGGGTGACGTTCATATTACTGGCGATGTCTATTATGTTAGGGGCAAGCTCGGTTCCATTATCGGATCCACTAGAGCAGGTACGGACATTCACAAGGACCATTGAATTTGATTATGTTACCTGGACATTGAACTCCTTGGGTATTAAGCTCGGTGAGATAGCTTTAGGAACGGCAAATTACTTACCACCCGAAGAGCAATCTAAAACGGTGCTGGAAACATTGAAACTAATTGAACAGATCAACCAGGTGGAAGCAGAATTAACTGAAATTTACTCTAATCCAGATATCAGCAATCCGGAACTTATCTCAGAAGATCTGCGCAACCAGTTAAATGATTTAAAAAATCGCAGAACCAAGCTAGAGCCATTGGCAGAATCTATCTTGCAGAACCAGGTAAATGATGTCGCGGCACGCACCCACCTAGCAATTGGCGGGCAAGCTTTTCCCCCTGTGTTGTTTCATACAACACCCCCACCCGATGCGTTAATCATCTCCCCTCGGAGCGAAATCAAACAGGACCATAATATCTCAATCTCCCCAGGTATTTCTGTTGATCAGATCGATCAATTAGAGCAAAAGGTAGATGAAGCACTGAATGTGTCTTCGTTGGTGGTGGGGATTGGAGGAATAGGTGTATACCCGACCATGATCATGGAAACGACAGATATTACTTGGCTAGCTGAGGTCGTTGCACACGAGTGGGTACACAATTATTTGACCTTACGCCCTTTAGGGATCAGTTATATGATCAACCCTGAGCTACGTACCATGAATGAGACCGTGGCTGCTATTGCTGGGAAAGAGTTAGGTAGGGCAGTGATTGAGCAATATTATCCGGATTACTTACCGCCAGAAGCTCCTGTTCCAGAACCTGCCAATGGAAATAACCAACCAACTCTCCCAGATGTGTTTGATTTTAGAGCAGAAATGCACAAAACCAGGGTGGACGCAGAACGCTTGCTATCTGAAGGAAAAATCGATGAAGCAGAAACATACATGGAGCTACGCCGGCGATACTTATGGGATAATGGTTATCATATCCGTAAATTGAACCAGGCATACTTTGCTTTCTATGGCGCATATGCTGACCAACCTGGTGGAGCTGCTGGGGAAGATCCTGTTGGGGCTGCGGTGCGCCTGTTGCGCGATCAAAGCCCATCGCTTGCCGATTTTATCAACCGGATGTCTTGGATGTGGAAATTTGAGCAATTGCAGAAAGCGGTGGGAGCTAAAAGCGCTCCTTAACGTGGTTCTACAGTGAATTTTATGGCTGTACGGATCTTATCTTCGATCTGAACATCCACAAACTCTGGAATAACAATGATATCATAACCATCATTACTCAGATAACTGCGTGCAAGTGCCATGGCTTTTACAGCTTGATTGATTGCGCTTGCCCCAATTGCCTGAACTTCGGCTTTTTTATTTTCCCGGACGACCCCAGCAATGGCACCTGCCACTGCGGAGGTACGAGAGGTGCCTGAAACTTTGATAATATCCATGTTGGCTTCCCTCCTTTGGCAGTAGATACCCATAAAGATATCCACGATGTTCTGCATAAATTGTACAAGATTTTTCAACCAATAGCAAGCAGCAATGGTAGAATTTCAGTAACAGAAAAATGAAGGTTATTCAGGTTACCATGAAAGCTGTAGAGTAAAAAAAGTATGTCGCGTTTGACAAAATTCCTGATAGCAGTAATCCTGGGAGCAGCTGCTGGCCTTTTCTATGGTTGGGTGGTCAACCCGGTTGAGTATGTAGATATTGCCCCGGAAAGCCTGCGGGAAGACTATAAGACGGATTATGTGCTCATGGTTGGGGAAGCTTACCAGGTGGATCATGATATAGGACTGGCAGTTCGTCGATTGGCACTGCTAGGAAGTTCTGCTCCAACAGAAATCATCGCAAATGCGTTGAATTATGGACTGCAACATGATTATGCCTCCCAGGATTTATCCCTGATTCAATTATTGGCTGAGGGCTTATTATCCTGGAACCCGAACCTGGAGGTACCAGTCCCATGAAGTATGATCGGCGCGGGTCCTGGTATCTTTTAACAGGTGCAGTCATGGGAATTGCTCTTGGATTATTTTATTCATGGGTAATCAGCCCGGTGGAGTATGTGGATGCTCCCCCGTATGCATTACGGGCAGACTTCAAAGATGAATACCGGGCATTGGTAGCAGCGGCATATTTATACAGCAGTGACCTCTTACGCGCTGAAGACCGACTTACACAGCTAAAGGATGATGAAATCGCCCAAAGTCTGGCCATACAAGCTCAACGCGCTCTCTCTGAAGGCCACCCTGAAGCAGAAGTGCAAGCACTTGGAAACCTGGCGATGGCAATTGATGAAGGGATGCCTCCGATTGAACCGAGCTTTGCCACCACCCAAGCCGTGAACACACCCCTGCCTGTATTAACTGAAACACCCACACCAGTGCTTAATCAACCTGGCTCCAGCCTTGAAGTTCCATCCCTCGCCACATCAACTTCCACTGGCATGGTGCCAATAACCCAAGCAACGAATACGGTGCAGCCTACGAGCACAGCAAAACCCACTCCCACCCCGGGAGCAGCATTCGTTTTGAAGGAAACCCGGTTGGTATGCAATCCTGACCAACCACAGCCTTTAATCCAGGTTTTGGTCCAGGATGCTGCGGGACAACCCGTGCCTAGCATTGAGATAACGGTGACGTGGGATGGGGGTGAGGACCACTTTTTCACAGGTTTAAAGCCTGAATTGAGTTTAGGGTATGCTGATTTCCTGATGAACCCTGAAGTAGTGTACTCCCTGATGCTAAATGATGGCGGAAACATTGTGACCGACCTCACAGCAGCTGAATGCCAATTGGATGACGGGAGCCGGTCTTGGGGGTCTTGGCTGTTAACATTCATTCAACCCTGATGGCACAATCTTTGCTGCAGGCTAACGGTCTAAGCAGGTCCTTTGGAGAATTTCAAGCGGTTAAGCCGTTGGATTTCAATATTAATGCTGGGGAAATCGTAATCCTGACGGGTCCTAACGGTTCAGGAAAGACAACCTTGCTATATTGTTTAACTGGGTTATTACGACCATCGACGGGAAATGTACTGGTGGAGGGATATGATTTGTACAAGGCGGAGGTTGCTGCCAAGCAACGTCTGGCATACGTCCCGGATGTACCCCGCTTTTACCAGGAGTTAACTACCTGGGAGCATTTGTGGTTTATAAGCCTAGCTTTCGGAGTTGAGAAAGGCTGGGAAAACCGGGCTGAAGCTTTATTCAGAGAATTCGGTTTATGGGAAATCCGTGACTTGTACCCTCATAATCTATCACGGGGTATGCGTTTAAAACTAGGTATATCCCTGGCACTTATCCGACCATTCAAGGTGCTTTTGATGGATGAACCAACCTCTGCATTGGACACGGAAAGTGCAAGCCTTATGCGTGAAAAGTTCATAACGACACGAGATAATGGATGCGCAATATTATTGACCAGTCATGATATAAGCCTTGTAGAATCGCTGGATGGGAGGCAATGGCGCATGGAACATGGTCAGCTTGAGGTTGGGTAGGTGAAAGCTGTCTGGATGGTACGCTCACGGCAAGTTGCAAGCCGAATGAGATTTTGGACTGCCATCGTCGGATATGATCCCCGTGATCATTCTCTAAACCAGAATATCTATCTGGTGTACGTGATCATTTTCTTTAGCCTGTGGGGATTTGCAATGTTGGCATTAATCGCCGACCTGATTGCGGGGGTACTAACGTTTTTCAAAGGATTCTCACCCATTCACGCTGCAATATTACTCACTATTGTGATATTGTTTGCAGATCTTCTCATTCGATGTTATCGATATGCGAGACGCACTCCATTCATCTTCTCAGGAGATGATGCTGTATTAATCTGCCAGACTCCTGTTGATCGTAGACAGGTGGCGATTGCATGGTTATTTGGAGATTGGATCCCCGCTGGGCTACCATACTGGGCAGGCGCAGTGGCATTGAGCTTTGCCTGCCAGCAACTGGCTATGCCAGAAGGAATAATTTGGGCTCATCTCCCCATATATGTATTGACAGGATTACGTGCAGCTAGCATCATACTGCCCTTGCATCTGGCTTTAATGACATCAACCTACTTATTCGGGGCACTACGCCTACGGGGAGATAAGGATGTGAAGTATCTTCGACTTATCCCAGTAGGACTTGGATTATCTCTGTTATTGATAGCAAGATTCTTTCAACAAAGTTATCGTATTATGTTATGGCCTGTGATTTTCCCACTTGAGGCTGGGTTTGGAGTAGCAGGCTGGTTGGCAGGTTTTTCCATGGTGGTTTTAATGGCAACATTGAGCCTGCTGGCTCTATATTTAATTTCCCCAGAGCTGAATCTCAGCCGGGCTTCGCAGGAATCAATTCTCCCCCATGAATTTTGGTAACCAGGGTTGACGGGAGGTCAGTCTTAGTCCGATCGATGAGAACAAGAAATCACCTTCGAGAAGGACATTATACAAACCTTATTCCACCATCGGCCGGGATATGGGCATTAATTTGGAAGGATCGCGTACAAGCCTTACACGGGTTCAATATCAGGAGTATCATTTCCTGGTTGGTATTATTTGGCCTAGGTTTTGGGATGTTGCTTGCTCCGGATTGGGGGACATGGTTCTGGGTGTTTTTTGTGTGGGGATTATTAATTGGGCAAGTTTGCTCGAAGCGGTTTAGCTCAGACCTTAAACTTTGGGTAGTGTTTCGTCTCTTGCCCTTTTCATTTAAAAAAACCTTGATGGTTGAAATAGCGATCCCAGTACTTGGAACAATTGCGTTATGTTGGTTTGCATATGGTATCTGCAGTTTTATTGGGTTACATCCCAGCTTGCCAGTCGCGGTGCTTGCTCCAGGAGTCATCCTGTGCATCACACTGGCAGCTGTTTTCGATATCCTACGCCAAAGCAAGACTGATACACTATTGGCAGGTCATGTGAATGAAATGGGAGTGGTTGGTCTATTTTTTGGGCTGTTTCTGGCGGGATTGCCCCTGGCGCTGGTTATGTGGATATCCAACCAGATGAGCATGGGTGTTATCCTCTGGATTACATCGCTGTTGGGATTGTTTCTCAGCCTAGGAATTGCTTTTGGGACATGGCAACTGGCTGTATATCAATATAAAAATCTAAAATAAGAAAATTAGGATTGGAAAACACCAGCTGTTCTGGTTGATAAGCTGCTTAATTTATTTAACCGATGTAGTCATCAGGTGTGAGGATGTTTTATTTTTATGATTAAATCGGGATTAGATTTATCTTGGTATCATACAAAGAAAATAATCCAATCAATAGGGGGCAGGACAAAGAGGACTGGTTATTTCAGCTGTTGATGGTTTTTAATTTATTTATCAGCCCCATAGATTCAATTCTAAAAATATACATTAGGAGATGACCCCCATGAAGTATATTCAAAGGATATTTTCAATTTAGGGCATGGGGTTATTGCCAGCCCAATCGTCACCCAGGATGACCAGGACGTCCACAGGGCTGTTCGGGTCATACTGAAATGAAATGCTATAAGGGGTGATGTTCATAAGGTTAACCAGATAGCGGTCGGTATACGGGTTACCGGTGTAATCGATGATGCGGGTGAAAGTTGTGTAATCGCTATTCTCAGTGCCAACCACATTTGCACCCTGGGATTGTAAGTAACTCTGCGTGTCGGAAGCCAATCCACCGATATACGTACCGTTGGCTAAAACGATGGAGGCTGCTTCGGTCTCCATATTTGAGCGGTCATCTCCAGTAGTCAAGACCGGGCTGGCCATACTGGAGGAAGCGAAAACCTGGTCGCGGATAAAGCGAATTTGATCAGGAACAGGGATCAGTATATCCTGAGAACCATCGGGTGATTTGGCCAGCATAACTGCCTTGGGGGGTGCAATTGCCCCACGCTGGATACTTGAAATTGGAATATCCAGAGCCAACCACCCCAAGCGGATGGCATCGTCCAATGAAAGGTTGGTATGAATACCTGCAGCTAATTCATTATAGAGAGCTGGGGCACGAGAAGCAATCTCCGTTGGACCTAAATCGATAATACGGTCTTTAATCGCCAGGATGACCTGCTGTTGTCGTTGGGCGCGGTCAAAGTCACCGCCTTCGGTATGGCGGGCGCGTGCATATGCAAGAGCGGTAGGACCATCCAACAAGTAATCTTTAGCTTCCAAAAAAACAGTATTACCTTTGCCGATCGGATCGACTGCGATCTCAGCTGGCACAGTTACATTGATGCCACCCAACTCATCGATGAACTGCTCAAAGGCATAGAAATCTATAATGGCATAGTAATCGATCGGCACTCCCAGGAGCGATTCAATGGTCTGCATCGCAAGGGCCGGACCTCCACCTGGAACATCAAATGCAATGCCCAGGGGATAAGCGGTATTAATACGTCCGTATTCAAAGCCTGGAATACTCACCCATAAATCACGGGGGATATTCAACATTCCAGCAGTTTTGGTCAAAGGATCGACTGTCAGCAGAATCATCGTGTCGGTACGGGGTGGACCATCCCCGGCTTCCCAGTCGCGATAATCCAATCCCATCACTAGGACTGTAACCGGACTAGCACCGTCCCAAGCAACAGGTGCTGGTCCAACAGATAATGTAGGAAGAGCTGTAGGTAAAGGATCAGTATTTCCTAGAGGTGTCGGTATGGGTTGATTTTGAATGGCCAAGCCGGGAATCTGAGCAAGATTAAAGGAAAGGAAAAAATCGTACGACCTGGTATAAGCAAAATATGCTGCGATTATAACGACGATAGCTATCAAGGAAAATACGCCTACTTTAAGTAGGGCTGGGGTTTTTCTTTTCATTGTTTAAACATCTCAGGGCATGGAATTGTTTTCAGCCCAATCATTCCCTAATAAAATAGCGATATCCACCTGGCTATTTGGGTCGTAGCGACTATAAATGCTATTGGGCTGAATGTTCAATAACTGAACAAGGTACTGAACAGTGTATGGTTTTCCGGTGTAATCGATAATTACAGTCAGGTCGGATTTTTCTGAAGCATTTCCGGTGTCGGTGACATTAATTCCCTGATCGAGCAGGTAATTTGTGGTTTGGGAGGCTAAGCCGGGGGTAGTGGTGGCATTTAAAACCGAGACGGTAGCATCTTCAGCCTGGCGCAGTTCTTCCGGGTTGCTGACATACTCCGTAGCTGCAGGAGCAACCCCTGCTGTGGTTGCAAAGACCTGATCACGAATTATACGCACGGCGTCCATATCGGGGAGAAGAATATCCATTCCATCCGGGGAATACGACATCGTGACTTCATTAGGACCGATGAGTCCTTGTTTAATATTTTCGCGGGGGGTCTGGGCTACCGTCCAAGCAAGGGAGATTGTATCCTTCAAGTTTAGGTTCGTATGGATACCATTGCGTAGATTGTTATAAATTATGGGTGAATTTGCGATCAACTTGGGAAGTCTTCCCAGAGAGGTAATCTGATCAAACATTGCCAGAACAACCTGCTGCTGACGGTCAGCCCGATCGAAGTCAGCTCCAAAGGTCTCACGATTGCGTGCATAAGCCAGAGCAGTTGGTCCATCCAATGTCTGGATACCAGGCTGAAGGGTGACAGTATTGTGTGGACCGACTGGGTCGACGGTTATCTCAAATGGGACTTCCACCTCGACGCCACCTATCTCGTTAATAAAGTTCTCGAAAGCAGAGAAATCCACCTGCGCATAATAATTGATGTCAACCCCCAGCAGCTCTTCTACGGTTTGAACAGCTAAGCCTGGACCACCACCGGGTAGATTGTATAATTCACCAAGATAATAAGCGGTATTGATCTTGCCATAATCAAAACCTGGAATATTTACCCAAAGGTCGCGCGGAATTGAAAGGATACCAGCAGTCCGAGTAACCGGATCGAGGGTAAGCAACATCATGGTATCGGTACGGGAAGGACCTTCACCTTCCCAGTCACGGTAATCCAAGCCCATGACCAGCATCGTCACCCGGTTGGCACCATCCCAGGGGATAGCTGCTGGACCATTATCTGATTGAAGAGGTGCAGTGATATTTACATCAGATGGGAAGTCAGGAGACTCGTTCAAGGAAAGAGCATCTGGAGTGGTGATTTCAAAGCGCGCGGCAGTAGCATCATGAACCACTGTATAAGTTAAATATACCGTGGCTGTTAATACAATTAAAAAGACAATCAGTAATCCCCATAACACCGGATTCATCCGAATGTGGAAAAACTTAGGGGACTGCTGAGAGGGTCTCTGGTTTACATCAATCGGGTTGTATTCGTCCATCGAAGTCGGATTATAACATGGAGAATGTAATTGGGTTCATAAAGTAGTAAATTCCTGTGGCATAATTATGTTCCGGTTAGGTGGCAGATATCTGCAAAGAACAGGATACTTATTAATCCATTGTGTCGTTGCATAAAGGATGCCATCGGAAACAGATAATGGACGTATCAACCTGCAAATAAGTTCCTGGTAAAAATTCGGTTACTTTTTAAAAATATGTCGTTGATCACCGCAGTTAATTTAAGCAAAGCATTTGGCGCTAATGATATCTTCTCGGGCATATCACTCAGCATCCCTCACGGAGCCCGGATCGCCATCATCGGTCCAAATGGAATTGGAAAGACTACCCTGCTACGGATCCTTGCAAATGAGGAAGAGCCATCGACGGGGGAGGTAAGCCAGGCAAAAAATTTATCCGTTGGGCATCTAGCCCAGGAAGCCGGATTTGATTCCCCACATACTCTGTGGGAAGAGTGCCTATTGCCTTTTGAGAAATTACAGGAATCAGAGGCTGAGCTTCAACGTCTTGAAACAGCAATGGAGGATGCAGGACTGGTTGATAAGGTGCTTGAGAGGTATGGGCGATTGCAAGCTGAATTCGACCATCAAGGGGGATATACCTATATTCATAGCATACAACAGGTGTTATCAGGGCTTGGATTTGAACCTGATGAATATCAGACTCCCTTATCACGGTTATCAGGAGGGGAGAGAACGCGGGCATTACTGGCAAGACTGCTTTTATCTGAAACTGACCTGTTAATCCTGGACGAGCCGACCAACCACCTGGATATCGCAGCGGTTGAATGGTTGGAGGGCTATCTCAGCCAGTGGAAAGGGGCGACTTTAATCGTCTCGCATGACCGATATTTCCTGGACCAGGTGGTGGATACGATCTGGGAGATGACCCGATCTGGTTTTGAAGTATACCGAGGAAACTATTCGGCATACATTGAGCAAAGGCGGGAGAGATGGGAAAGACGGCAGGAAGTATTTGAGGCAGAGAAAGAGAAGCTCGAGAGAGATCTGGACTATATTAAAAAGAATATCTCCGGTCAGAACGTCACACAGGCCAGAGGACGTCTACGGCGGCTATCCCGGCAGATCCAAGCAATCGAGCAAGTAGGTCTTGATGCAGCAACCAGCAAGAAGTGGAGTGAGTTAAGCGAAAACGTAGACACAACCACGAGCATGTTAAGCCCCGAGGAAGCTCAACGACGCGTGGCAGCGCTTAGGGAACCATCCAATAAACCTCCCCGATTACATCTGCACCTGCACACTGACCAACGCAGTGGTGAGATTGTTCTGCGGACACATGCCTTGAAGATTGGATACCCGGGAAAAGTGCTGTTCTTTGCCGGGAATATTGAACTGCGAAGGCTGCAATGCACCGCCTTGATTGGACCGAACGGCGCAGGAAAATCAACCTTCCTAAAAACGATCCTGGAGAAAATTCCACCTTTGGCAGGAGAAGTAGAGCTGGGTGCCAGCTTAAAAGTTGGTTATTTTGCACAAGCCCATGAAGATTTACATCCAGAGAGAACCCTTGTGCAGGAGATCGATTCGGTCGCACCGGAGATGCTGGTGGCAGATATACGTAAATATCTGGCACGGTTTCTATTTACCGGAGAAGATGTTTTCAAACCAGTGTCAGTGCTTTCAGGGGGGGAACGAGGCAGGCTGGCATTAGCAAAACTTGCACTCGGAGGCGCAAACCTGCTGCTGCTGGATGAACCGACCAATCACCTTGACATCCCATCCCAGGAAATCCTACAGGAAGTGTTGGATGAGTACCAGGGCACAATTCTGTTGGTGTCACATGACCGGTACCTGATCGACGCGCTGGCAACGCAAATCTGGGAGATCGACGAGGGAAAAGGAATCCTGCACACATTCAAAGGCACCTACAGCCAATACCACCAACAATTAGTGATGGAACAACAGGCAGAGAAGGAGGTTGCTGGGAGTAAGCCGGTTACGGTCGATTTGCCAAAGAAATCGCGCGCCTCCATGGAAGAGCGTCGAAAGCAAAAACAGGTGAAAGAGATTGAAGCCAAGATTGAGCGACTGGAGGCTGACCTGGCAAGCCTGGCACTCAAGCTAGAAAATCCGCCACAAGATGCTGGAAAAGTGCAAAAGCTGGGGACTGAATATGTAAAAGTTCAAAAAGAACTGGAAACATTAATGGACGAGTGGGGGGATTTACATGAGTAGGGATTTATACCCTGATGGGTTTTAAGTTCTCATCCTTGCAGACATAGGGGCGCAGGAATTTAGCTGTGTAGGAAGCATCAACAGCGCAAATCTCTTCAGGAGTACCTTCTGCGATCAATTCGCCTCCTGCATCCCCACCCTCGGGACCGAGATCAATGATATAGTCAGCCACCTTGATGATATCCAGGTTGTGCTCTATGATGAGAACACTGTTACCATTATCCACCAGGCGCTGAAGGACCTCGATTAGCTTGTGAACGTCGGCGGCATGTAGACCCACTGAAGGCTCATCTAAAACATATAGGGTTCGACCGGTGGCGCGCTTGGAAAGCTCACGGGAAAGTTTAACACGCTGAGCTTCACCGCCAGACAAAGTGGGGGCGGGTTGACCGATGCGGATGTATCCCAGTCCAACATCTTGTAAGGTCTGCAGGCGGGAGAGCATGGATGGGAAGGCTTCGAAAACTTCCAGAGCACGGTCGACTGTAAGGTCTAGGATATCAGCAATATTGAGGTTTTTAAAACGCACCTGGAGGGTCTCGCGGTTGAAGCGTGCTCCATGGCAGACATCACAGGGTACATATACATCGGGTAAAAACTGCATCTCGATGCGCAATTGACCCTGTCCCTGACAGGCTTCACAGCGACCACCATGTACATTGAAAGAAAAACGACCAGGTTTATAACCACGCATCTTACTTTCGGGAAGCTCAGAGAACAACGAGCGAATTTGATCAAATAAACCTGTATAAGTACCCGGGTTGGAACGCGGTGTGCGACCGATGGGGGATTGGTCGATATTGATGATCTTGTCTATAAACTCTATGCCATCTATATGGTCATAATCACCGGGCTGGGTGTGGGCACCCTGCAAACGGGCTGCCAGGGCTTTGTAAAGGATCTCAATCATGAGGGTGGACTTGCCAGAGCCTGAAACGCCGGTGATGCAGACAAACTTGCCCAGCGGGATCTTTACCTTGATGTTTTTTAGATTATTCTCGCGGGCACCTACGATGGTCAAAGCCTTGCCATTTCCGGTACGGCGCTCACGCGGTATATCCACCTGCAGACGCCCGGAAAGATAAGCACCGGTAAGGGAATCGCGATTCTCAAGGATCTGATCTACCGTGCCCTCTGCTACAACCTTGCCTCCATGCTCGCCAGCGCCAGGACCCAGGTCAAGGATCCAGTCGGCGGAGAGGATGGTCTCGGAGTCATGCTCAACCACGATGACAGAATTACCCAGGTCACGCAGACCTTTGAGGGTGCGCAAGAGGCGGGTATTGTCACGGGGGTGCAGGCCGATGGATGGCTCATCCAGAACATATAAGACACCCATCAAACGGGAGCCGATCTGGGTGGCAAGGCGGATACGCTGGGCTTCACCACCGGAAAGGGAACCAGCAGAACGACGAAGGGTGAGGTAATCCAAGCCGACATCGACCAGGAAACCCAGGCGTTCGTTGATCTCTTTCAGGATGCGCTCGGCGATGGTTTGTTGGCGTGAATTTAATGGTGTAGAGGTGCTACACAGACGCTCAACCCACTTGAGGGTATGCAAGATAGGCCACTCGGTGACTTCTACGATGTTTTTATCATCCACGGTGACAGCCATGGCTTCACGGCGCAGGCGTTTTCCACCACAGGTAGGGCAAGGCTGCATGTTCATGTAGAGGCCGATTTTTTCTCGCATATATTCGGAGTTGGTCTCGTTATAGCGCCGCATCAAGTTGCCAATAACCCCTTCAAACTCGCGGTCAAAGACATATTCATGACCCTTAACGCTCTTATAGGTGATTGGAATCTCCTTGCCATGTGTGCCATAAAAAATGATATCCAACTTATCCTGGGGCAAGCTTACGAACAGGGAGGCGCAGATCGATGTCATAAAAATGGGCAGCAGCTTCCAGGCTCTGCCAGTAATAGCCGCCCTCCTCCTTGGGACCACTCCACTCGGAAAGGGCAATCGCACCTTCTATGAGTGAGAGATCGGGGTCAGGGATGAGTAACTCAGCGTCGATCTCCAGCTTGCCACCCAAGCCCTGACAATCGGGACAGGCGCCGTGGGGGGTATTGAAAGAAAAAGTGCGCGGCTCAATTTCGGGCAAGACCGAACCATGTTCCGGGCAGGCGAGATGTTCGGAGAAGTACATATCGTGGGGAGCGCTGGCATCAGTTATATCCTGGACGACCAGGTAGCCATCGCCAAATTTCAGGGCGGTCTCGATAGAATCGGTAAGACGGGTGAGGAAGGCATCACGCTCGCCTGGATCTGAGTCGTGGTGGAGTAAAACCCGGTCCACTACGGCTTCAATATTGTGGATCTTATAGCGATCCATCTGGATGTCATCATCCAGCTCATGGACAATGCCATCGACCCTGGCGCGTACGAAACCGGTCTTGCGAATCTCTTCGAGAACTGCCTGATGGGTGCCTTTACGTCCACGAACCAGTGGGGAGAGGATGAGCAGCCGGCTGGAGTCGGGTAGGGCAGCGACCACGTCCACAATTTCCTGGGCGGACTGCTTTGTGACCTCGCGCCCGCATTCCGGGCAGTGAGGTATACCAATGCGGGCATACAGCAAGCGTAGATAATCATAGATCTCGGTGACAGTGCCAACCGTGGAGCGGGGGTTGTGGGAGACACCTTTTTGATCAATGGAGACGGCCGGAGATAGACCCTCGATGTAATCGACATCGGGCTTGTCCATCTGACCGAGGAATTGACGGGCGTAGGCAGAAAGGGATTCAACATAGCGGCGTTGACCCTCGGCAAAGATGGTATCGAAGGCGAGGGAGGATTTCCCGGAGCCAGACAAGCCGGTGATGACCACCAGCTTATCGCGGGGTATCTCGACGGTGATATTTTTTAGATTGTGGACGCGAGCGCCAACCACGCGGATAATATTTGCTGTCATATGCTCTTATATGTACTTATTTTTTAGTTTTCTAGATCGTTCGAGACACCCTGGTTAGGGTGATGCTGGATATTCATGGCTTATGGGGATCGAAAGTCAATTATAGCACAAATGTTTTATTAATAAAGGGTGCGATTGATAATCACCCTCATTGCAATAGCAAAAAGCGATTATACCAGGACATTTTGACGCCCCAGGTTACATCTATGGATAGCACAAAATACATCTACGGTGGCTGTTATAGAAGACACTTTACCGCTTCCCCCACTTTAGAAATTTTTGGGAGGAGTAATTTAGCGGGCAGGATGCCCGCCCTACAAATTCTGGTCCTGAGCAAGGGGTATCAGGGGCAAAAAATCCGGGATTAACGATCCTGGCGCTATAAAAGTCTATATTATTTTTTTAGCTCCAAAGGCTGGGATCAGCGAACTTGGCATCGCTCGAATAAAACACATGCGATGTTTCAATAGAACATGCTCACCTATAGTGGAGTCCAATATGTGCTAAAATAAATTTATGAGTTTTCTTAAGAACCTGGGAAATATCTTCTCCACATCACCAACCAAGTCGGAACGAGCGCTGTTCTTATACGTTCAGTGTAATAAGTGTGGTGAAAAGATGCGGGCAAGGGTAGATATGTGGAATGAGCTTTCGCCGGAGTTTGATGGAAAGAGCGAACGCGCAGTCTCCTACCGTTGCAGGAAAGTGTTGGTAGGTGAAAAAAGATGTTACCAGCCTATCGAATTAACGCTGGAGTTTGATAAGAATCACAAGCTGGTCGAAAAGCGAATCAACGGGGGAAAATATATCGATGAAGCAGAGTTTAACAGTCAGGATTCTTGAAGCTCAACCATCTCAGGCATGGTAATAATGTGAAACGCCAGAGTTTCCAGGTCATGGGCTTTTACGGAGGATTTCCCGGTTGAGCGGATCTTTTCGATGTGGGAGAGAATGAGAGGCTCGTTCCCGAAGTATGAATCCAAGACCTCTTCATCGCTGAGGATGTCCTTAATGCCCAACTGCTCATATATCTGGCTGACCAAACCATAGCCCCAGTCTTCGACGACGCCTAACTCGTCAGCCAGATCGTGCCTTTCCATACTAAACAGGAATGCCAGCCGGGACACATCCGCCTGATGCTGGGACAGGCTGCTCTGCACTGAGTTTCTTCCATCCAGGAGCATGCAAGGTCGTGGCAAGGGATAATTCATCTCTGAAGCGAGGGCACGGACACCTTCGGTGATAACCCATTTTCCTGACAAGGCATAATCAATCGCCCAGGCAATCGAGTAATTGATTTCATTTTTCAGGATATATCCAACAAAAGAAGGATGAATCATACGAACGAGCACATCCGGATTGGGGCGTATGCCAGTGCATAAAATGGCCGGGGGGTGTTTCAGACCTGAGATGGCGCCCAGGACTTGAGGAATCCAATCCTCACCTCCGGGGATGTCTGTGTCCATGAGGATAAGGTCCACATAGGTTGCTTTCTGGTGAAGGAAGGGGATGATCTTTAAAGGCTGGTCGAATTCACCAGCGAGGCGGGTACGCCAGTCGCGGGCAGCGAGGAGAGCCATCCAATTGCGGGCGAAGGGGTCATCTTCGAGGATGAGAATTTGGAATTCGGTTTTAGGCATAGGGTTTCTCCCGCGGAAATTATAGTCGATTATTGATTGGAAATAGGGATGAGCAAGATAAGGAATGAACTTTGTAACCATCCTGCCGACCAATGTTACTGATCTTTTGCAATTGGGGGAGATGAATAGAAAGTGCCATGGATAAGAAAAATTAATAAGTAATCATTCTGGCTTGAAGAGTGGTCTTAATAGATATGTTGGAGATTTTTTCACCTCGTTACACTCGGTGCATGCGAGCAGGGAGACCACTCGTGCTCTCGCAATGATCAAAACAAAGGCTATTCCTGGAGGATAGGAAGCTAATTTAGAAGCGGCGGGTAAAGATACCACCCTACGGGTGGTTGATAATAAACGAATAGCGGGTATGGATACCCCCCTTCAATACGCGGAAAGGTTCTGACAGATCAACCCGACCATATGGCACTGATGACCAAATTACCGCTTGTTTCAGGATCAAAGGAATCTCCACTCAGGTTGCCATAAGCAACCGGACTCTCAAACCCTGCTTGTAATAATGCCGAGATAAGCTCATCTTTTAGAAGCGGGCGCAAGTGGGAGCTTGCCACGGTTTGAGTCCATTTTCCCTGATCGACACTCTTCAACGTGACCATATGGAAGTTGAGTAAACCATCCGGGTCAAAATCATAGAAGCGCTGGAAGATCCATTCGGTGTTCGCATCGGAATGGGATTGAGGCTCCATCCAGCGTTCATGATGGCTCATTACTGCATCGAAGTTGCGGTTCTGGATGAGAAGAAAGCCGCCGGGTTTTAGAGTCGCAGCAAAATCCCGCAGTGCAGACTCAAGCTCTTGGATGGTTAATAGATGGGGGAGAGAATTACCCAGGCAAAGCAGCGCATTGAAGGATTGATGGCCGAACGTATGAGCCAAGGAGCCAAAGCCGGCAACTTCGAATCGGAGCTGGACCCCGGCTGAAGAAGCGTTGAGGCGTGCCTTTTGGATCATGCCATTGCTGAGATCAGCTCCAGCTGCCTGATATCCAAGCTGAGCCAGGGCAATGGCATGCATCCCGGTACCCGTGGCAGCATCCAGGACAGACCTGGCGTTGATTTTCTGCAAGTGCTCGATGATAAAGGGAAGCTCGAGTGATAACCTGTTTTGCCAATTTACGAAACGATCGTAATCTGAGCTTATTGAATCATACATTGCATTCTCCCGGCGGATATAAAATGTCTGAGGTGGATGCCATCCCTGTATTATAGTTTACTCAAATGAAGGTTAATTAATATCTAATTTCATGATTTCCAACATTAAATTATTCTATATAATTTCTTCACAAATTCTTCACAGTGAAGTGATATGCTTAATCATCAATGATTGATCGGAGGCGATTAGATGAATAAAACTTTGAAATGGATTTTATATATCCTGGTAGGAGTGGTGGCACTGGTAGTGATTGCTGGATTCATCTCCATGATTTTTAGTGGATATGGATATGGCATGATGAGACCAGGCTTCCGCATGATGGAACCCTATTACTTCCACAGCCCAGTACGTTCCGTATTTGGCGGATTATTGTGTTTGGGGGTGATCCTGCTGATAATTGTTGGAATAGTGGCGTTGGTAAATGCGTTGGTGAATAAAAATAAGCCCTCGGAGATAAAAACCCCAGACCAGATAAGTACACAACCCTCTGAAATCAGCGAGCCGTCACGTAACTGTGCAAATTGTGGCAAGCCCGCACAGGAAGAGTGGAATACATGCCCTTACTGTGGGAGTCCTTTATCCTAAATTACCCCAATTAGTGTGAGGTATCAACTTCCAAGGTTTGAATAAGTATTTTAAAAGTAATATATGCTGCGGAGGATCCGGTTTCATGCGAATCCTCCGCAGCTTTTATATACTCATTGAATGATTTTTGTTGGATTAATCAGGAATTGGTGTGGAGAAATCTATCTATCCAGAAATTAGAATTGAAGAACACTTTTACATGGTCAAAGGGCTAACCACATAGTTATAAAAACCAAATTCAGCACAACCATGGTGTGGCTATAAAGTCAGCCAGGTCCCGATCCCCAATGCCTTTGCCCGACGATAAATTTCGGGTGCGACAGCCATATCATCCATGGCTAAACCCAGGTTGATGGCGAGGGTCCGTTCCGATGGGTTCTGACGCCCAGGTTTGAGACCTGCCACAATCTCTCCCAGGTCAGCGTATGGATCAGGGGTGGATTGAAAATAGCCGACCGACTTGTAGTATTGGTATTGGGCATGGTCATCGGTGCTAATACGGTCCATCTGAGATAATGCCTCCCCCGTCCAGTAGCTATCAAAGTCTACGGCACTAGCGTAGGCACCTGGTTGGAGCCAATCCTTTTGGATGGTAGGGGTGGGGTGCTTGAGTATAGGCCCGGAGGTGACCACCAAATCACTGTTGACCACAGCTTGCCTGGGAGCTTGAACACCGATTACCTCAATGCCCAATTTAGCCGACATATCAGCTACATATTTCTGTTGGACATCGGGAAGAATGTCGTAAGCATAGACGCGCTCGATAGGGAAGAGGACTTTTAAAGCTTCCAAATTCGTGCGACCCTGTACCCCGCATGCCAAGATACCAGCGGTCTTACTATCCGACCGGGCGAGGTACTTGGCAGCCAGAGCGCTGGCAGCACCCGTGCGATAAGCTGTGATCCATGCGCAATCCATGACGGCATAGGGGATGCCAGTTTCGACATCATTGAGAATAAGCAGCCCGGTGATGTATGGTAAGCCAAGCTTATAGTTTTCAGGATAACCGCTAACCCATTTGATACCAGCGGATTTCAAGGCAGGGATAAAGGCTGGCATAGCATGGATGAATGCATCCGGCATGGTGTGGACACCTGGTTTCGGGGGCATCTCGACCTTTCCAGCGCCTTTTTCACGGAATGCAGTTTCAAGCAGGTTGATCACGGTGGCCATATCAAGATCAACTTTTGTCACATCTGCCTGGGATAGATAAAGGATTTGGTGATCGGTCATAGTTGTTCTCCAGAGTTAAGAATAAAAGCTATCCATATATTATAAATGCCTATAGCAGTCTGAAAGACATTAACAGACATCCAGCATCGAATGATCAATGAGCTACGGCTGGTAATCTTGTAAATCAGGGATTAAACATTGTATTCTTGTTACTTATTTGTTTTACTTGAGCGGCGTATGATCAAATTCCTGATCCATTTACCAATTTCCACTGCCACAAGCAACCCCAGTGCAATGGCAGCAATCCAGCTCCATTGTTCCAGTGTGAGAGGAACAATCCCCAATAAACTTCGAATTGAAGGAAAAGCAAAGGCAATCACCACCATTAATAGTCCAGCGATCACCGCCAAGACGAGAGGTTTATTACGGGAAAGCGAGCCGGCACGGTACAGAGGGAGGCGCATTGAACGATAGGCAAAGATATAGATCATGGAATTGACAGCGAAGCTGGCGAAAACCAGGCTTTGACCTTCTGCGATGTTATGGTGTGATAGATAGTAATGACCAAACAATGTTAATGCTGCAATCGCACTACCAATGCTGATGACGCCAATCAAAGTCATTCCAAGGGGCGCCAGAACTGGTTCTTTGACTGATTTTGGTTTTTCATCCATGATGCCCTCCTCTTTCGGCTCAAAACCAAGCACAATATCGGAGGGTCCATCACAGATCAGGTGAATCCACAGGATTTGGGCGACTGCGAGAGGAGCAGGCCAATGCAACATCATGGCGATGAAGATGGTTAATACTTCGGCGAAGGAATTTGAGAGGGTATAGGCGACGACCTTTCGTATATTCTCAAAAATCACACGACCTTCTTCGATGGCGGCTACGATGGTACGGAAGTTATTATCCAGCAGGATCAAGTCGGCAGTCTCTTTGGCAACGTCTGAGGCAGTGCCAACCACGACACCGATATTTGCGCGCTGCAGGGCAGGGGCATCATTCACGCCGTCCCCAATCATTGCGGTTACTTCCCCATTGGATTGTAAAGCCTTCACGATGCGCAGCTTATCCTGAGGGCGGATGCGGGAAAAAACTGCGATCTGTTTTACTTCTTGTTGAAGCTGCTGGTCACTCATGACAGCAAGGTCTCCACCTTCAAGGCTGTGATCGTCGGGCTGTAATAAATCTATGCTGCGACCTATCTTTTCAGCAGTACGGCGATAGTCACCAGTGATCATCTTGACTTTGATGCCGGCTTTTTGGGCGACGTCCACAGCTTCTTGAACGCCATCGCGAATAGGATCTTGCATCCCCACCAAGCCAACCCAGGTATAACCCGAATAATTTTCCAGCTCTGCCATTTGGCGGTAGGCTAAACCTAGCAGGCGTAAGCCATCCCCTGCCCAATCGTCGACCATGGCAAGGATTTTTAGCTGTTCATGCTCATCCAACTGGCACATTTCAAGGACAATCTCTGGCGCACCTTTTAGATAGTTGAAATGATCGCCATTCTGTGAATTACCGGAGACAGCGGTGATCATATACTTAGTTTCGCTGGTAAAAAGCTCTTCTGCTAGACGTTCAGTGCCATCCACCAAGTCTTGAGGAGATACACTCATATTGGAATTGGCATACTCCCATAGAGCAATATCCACAGGTCCTTCCAGATTGTTGCAAAGGACCATGGTTTGTAAAGCGCGTTCTTGATCCATCAGATCGACTCGTGCAACGCGCATGCGTCCTTCGGTCAGCGTGCCAGTTTTATCAGTGCAGATGACTGTCACCGAGCCAAGCGTCTCGACCGCGAGCATCTGCTTGACCAAACCCTGGCGCTTTAATATTTTGCGCATCCCCAGTACAAGGATGACTGTAACAGCAATCAGAAGACCTTCAGGGACAGCAGCAATCGCCAGGATAATCGAAACTTGCAACATTTCCAGAAATTCCCTGCCCATTACCAACCCCGTTACGAGGATTGCCAGGGTGAAGCCGATGACTATATACGTCAGGACCTTACTGAATGATTTTAGCCGTACCTGGAGTGGGGTATCTTCCTCGACATGCTCCCGCAAGGTGGTGGCAATTTGACCCAACTCAGTGCCCGAGCCGATTTGGGTCACAATCATGGTCCCACGTCCGGTGATGGTAGTGGAACCCATATAAACCAAATTGTGACCATCGGTGTTATTTTTATTGACTGGCTCACTCTCACCTGTCAGGATAGCTTCATCTACGGCCAACTTGGTACTTTCGGTGATGACACCATCGGCTGGGATGTGCTCGCCAGAATTTAATAGGACGACATCACCAGGCACAAGCTCCCAAACTTCCACCTCCTGGCGCTGACCATCCCGGACGACGGTGGTGGTGGGTTTAAGTAAGCCTTTAAGGGCTGTATAGGTTTGCTGGGCTTGATATTCCTGGATGAATCCCAGGATAACATCAATAACAACCACAGCCATGATTATGAAAAAGTCGCCGTATTCACCTACGACGAGGGAGACCCCGGCTGCTACCAGAATGATGTAAATGAGGGGACTTTTAATCTGATTCAGGAGAATAGTCCAGACTGTTGTCCCCTTCTCTACAGGGAGGCGGTTTTCTCCGTGTAGTTGACGTAATTTAAGGACTTCAGCCTGGCTCAGACCAGAATCTGGAGTATGGTTGAAAGACCCGGAAAGTAGTGAATTTTCTGTGACATTGTTCGTGATGTTCATAAAATGTCTTAATGAGATTATCTTTTTATGATTTTTTCCAATAGAGAAGGAAATTCTTGTTCTATGCTTGAAAAAAGGTCATGGGCTTCCTGTAGGCGTACCTGTAATGGAGCTGGTTTATCAGCCATTAGCTTCATACCGCGCTCCGTGATCTGGTGAAGCCCGGACATGAGCCCCAGCCATTGTCGCATGTATATGATCCATCCTCCGGGTTTAAAACGGTAGTAATCCCGGCGTGGCATAGGAGATGCGACACGCTCGATCAACCCACGTTCCACCAGCAGGCGGGCCATGATGCTGATCGAGCTCTTGCTGGCTTTTAACCTTTCCCCCAGATCGGTGATGGATTGAGAGGGAGGATCGGAGATGAGCAGTGCGCCCAGGATTCTGCCCGCCATGCGTGGCAAGCCCATTTGTTCAAAATAAAGTCCAATGTCTTCGATAAAATGAATTTCTTCAATCGGTAAGTGTTCATCCATAATTTAGTCTCCTTATTTATGAATTCAAAGAAGGTTTTCGAAATTCCAGACAATACATGAAATCGTTCCAGATGTTATCCAGTTTCAGATCCAGCATGGTAGCTGGTATAAGGTCAACCGGTGCGATGATTTCCTCGCGGTGGCCGTGAAATGCAGCTTTAAAGCCGGGAAGGAATTTTTCGTACCATTGGGCGCCAGATTCATTCTCATCACAGATGATAAGCTTAGAGCCGGGCTTTGCTACACGGATCATCTCATTAATCGCCTTCTGCTGGTTGCTAAAGAAGTTGATCCCACCGATATGAAAAACCGAATCAAAAATGTCATCTTTGAATGGCAGTTCTTCACCATTACCAAGGAATAAGTCAACTGACCAGCCTTTACGGCGGATCAAGGCGTTACAGCGGTTCAACTGACCCATAGAGATATCCAACCCAAATACTTCAGCGACAGCCTGGGAACTGAACAGGTAAGGTATGTTCACACCCGGACCCATTGAGACTTCCAATACTCTTCCACCATTTGGCTCAAGCCGAGAAAGTACTTCACGCCTAGCTTTTAGATCGGTGGTGCCAAGGAATAAAAAGCCAATTTTGGAGAAGGCTGAATAAATCCAAGAAAACCAATCATACATACGGGCAAAGGACTTATTTAACCCGGCAAGATCTTCTTCTCTTATAAAACGAGGGATACCACGTTTGATGGGGACGATTTTGTGGCAGATGGAGCAGGTCAAAACACCTGTCTCGATTAAACTTTGTCCAGCGGACATATCAAGAGTTAAATCTCCATGGCATGTCGGACATAATAGGAGGTCAAGCGTTGTATGTTTCATAGTGATTCTGGATTATTAGCCTGTGAGTATACAACATTCCTAACGTTATGTAAATACTAAACGTTGACGTACTAAACGATGCGATTAATATTTTTTATAACTGAAATAGATCTTCAATGATTCAACTGGAAGGAGTTCATTATTATCATGGAAAATTTTCACGCTCTTTGGTCCATCAAATTTCCCCGAAATTGACGCTTTAAATTTTTCGTGATATCATGAACATTAATACAGGATGAATACAAGTAATTCTTTTGGAGAGAAAGATCCAGGAAGAATCTACTGGTAGAAATAAACTGTTCATAACTCCGATAGAATTATATGTAGCGTATTGAAACTTTATCTTAAATCTGCAGATAAGAGCAATCTGCAGAACGGTTCATATACCATTTCAAAACGGAATCATTGATATTGTGATCCATAGCAGAAGAAGCTCGGTGAAGGTATTATTAATCCAGGTAGAGGAGGTTGGTGAAGCCATCATTGGAGTGGAACACAAACAGCTCTGTTTTGTGACTGATAATGGGGAGAAGCCTGGCAGTTACCAATGGAACCAAGAAACTATATGTGAAGGGAAATGTTTATTTGTAAACCCAGTAAATGGAAAGGATCCATCGGGTATCCCCTTGATCCTTCCTATAGCGCATGCTAGAAACTAACTTTCATTATAAAATGTTGGAAAGAAACTCCCAATAAAAAAAATATATGACCAAAAATAAAAAAATGATTCGATGAAAACTGAGAGGAGATGAAGAGTATGAATAAAAGATCCAGTTGGTTCACGATATTAGCGATTTTGGTCTTGATTGGATTGTTATCCGCGGGGTGTGCAACAGAAACTGAAGCTCCCGCGATCGAACAGCCGGTGACAGAGACAGAAGAAACTGCACCGGCAGAAGAACCTGCTCCCACCGAAGCATCAGAAAAAAGCCAGATCACGATCGTCCTTGCGGAAGATCCACCAACATTTAATGGAGCCATTAATCAAAGTGGATTTGATATCCTCGTGATGGAGCTGACTATGTTGGGGTTGGCAGACGTGGATGAGGTAGGAAATGCTTTCCCAGAATTGGCAGTAGAATTACCGACTGTGGATAATGGGGGGGTAGTCATCGATGAAGAAAATGGAACCATGGATGTGACCTGGAAACTCCGGCAGGATATTAAATGGGAAGATGGCACACCAGTCACCGCAGAGGATGTTGTCTTTACCTATGATGCAGTTACGGACGAGGAAACAGGCTATTGGATACCGGGGATCGATTATGTGGATGGGGTGGAAAAAATCGATGATTATACGGCTGTGGTGCATTACAATGCGATCTATCCAGGTTACCTGACCCAATTCGGAGGGTACCTGATGGTCATCTGGCCTGCACATTACTGCGATGCTGAACAGGGATTTGCCGCCTGGGATTGTGGTTTAGATCCCCTAAGCAACGGACCCTACGTTCTTAAAGAATGGGTACAGAATGATCATTTGACCTTTGAGCGTAATCCCAATTATTACGAAGCAGGAAAACCCACGATTGATGAGATTGTTGCCAAAATCATTCCGGACGAAGCTGTTCGCAAACAAATGCTGATCAATGGGGATGCTGACCTGGATATGTGGACGCCAGAGAATATAGTTTTTGAGTTACAAGATGAGCCGAATGTCGAAGTCAGCTTGAGCACGGTTGACCGTTGGGTAATGAGGATTTTCTTTAATTTGGCTGCTAAGGGCACAACTGACCCTGTTGCATCACCCCATCCGATAAACTCAGATCTTCGTGTACGCCAGGCGATTCAGATGGCCATTGATACGCAAACGATAGCAGATACATTTTGGTTCGGCTATGCCAAGCAGGTGTGGACTGAATTCTTCCGACCACCCTATAATGTATGTGACATACCTAAGCCAGTCTACGATCCGGAAGCAGCAAAAGCCTTGTTGGAGGAAGCCGGCTGGATTGACCAGGATGGGGATGGGGTGCGTGAATGCCATGGTTGTACTACCGGTGCTGAAGAAGGTTACCCGATGGAGATGGAGTTCATCACCTATTCTGAGTACGGAGAAACCCTCGATCTGACCCAGGAATATATTGCCGAACAGCTTGGAGAGCTCGGTATCAAACTGACCATTTCAAGGGTTGAGGGGACCGTCCTTTGGGAGTCTACAGAAAACGGTGGGATCGAACAATCTGGTAACTTTGATTTCGATATCTGGGATGATGGTTATTCCGGTAGTGATCCAACCGATTTCCTGTGGGGCTACTATACTACTGCAGCAGCAGAGCCCGATTGGGGTCTTAACTATGGGAGATATATGAACCCAGAAATTGATGACCTGGTCGACCAGGCATACACCCTCGATGAAGATCTGCGTAAAGACGTGTTCTGCCAGATGGCAACAATCCTCAATCGAGACTTACCGGAATTATTGCTATTCACGACAGTGGATGCGAATGCTCATTCAACACGGTTACAAGGTGTTCGGTCGAATGCCAATGAAATTGTCACCTGGAATTCAGCTGATTGGACGCTTAAATAGCTGTTGAGGTTGAAGAAGTAAAAAGGACAGAAATAAGTGGGCCACTATGTAGTCAGAAGGCTGCTGCAGGCAATCCCGCTGATGTTCATCATCAGTATTTTCTTGTATGCATTGGTCAACCTGGCACCTGGTGGTCCACTGGCAGGAAGGGGGACCTCCAAACGTTTAAATCCTGAGCAAATAGCAATCCTGAAACGCCAATTTGGCCTGGACAAACCTGTTTGTGTAAGATATGTTTACTGGCTGATCGGTAATGATTGGACAAAGATGGTTGAAGAAATTCCAGCGCCTGGCGTTGGAATTTTTTCACCAATCATAAAATGCACAGATCCTCGCACTTATTTGCTTACAGAAAGTCAAGGTATTGGAAAAGGAGTTATACGTGGTGATTTTGGTAACTCCTATCGCACGCGAAAACCAGTCCTCGATTCTATCAAGACCGCATTTAAAAATTCGGCATATCTGATGTCGGTGACTTTGATTGTCGTAGCCATCATTGCCATACCTGTGGGAGTGATATCAGCTGTAAAGCAGTATTCCATTTTTGACATCATTGTTACCACACTGTCTTTTATTGGGCAGGCAATCCCAGAGTTTTGGTTGGGTCTGATTTTAATATTAATATTCTATGTATGGCTGAAAAACCCTCTAACGGGAGAATCTCTTCTGCCACCAGGAGGTATGTATACGCAGGGGATGGCTTTCTCACTAATAGACTGGACCAAGCATCTAATATTACCCGTTACCATGGGTGTAGTAGGCTGGGTTACCTGGTACTCGCGCTTTTTACGCTCAAGCATGCTGGATGTCATCCATCAGGATTATGTCCGCACGGCACGCGCAAAAGGATTAACCCTGAATAAAGTGTATTTCAAGCATGCGCTGCGCAATGCGCTATTACCGCTGGTAACTATCTTTGCGCTGGACCTACCTTATATATTTGCTGGTTCTCTGTATGTAGAGATCCTGTTTTCATGGCCAGGCATGGGTCGTTTATACTACCAGGCTGCAATCGACCGTGATTACCCGATGCTGATGGCAATCTTGACCATTTTAACCTTGGTAGTTATATTTTCGAACTTACTGGCTGATATTGTGTACGCAAAACTAGATCCCCGAATCCATTATGACTAATGCACCGCCACAAATAGGAAAAGAATTAACCATGCGCCAGTTAGTCTGGAGACGCTTCCGCAGGCATCCAGGTGCAATCATGGGTTGTATTGTGCTGAGCTGCATCGTCCTGGCATGCACACTCGCATTTCTTTCACCTTATGATCCATATAAATCAAATTTAAGTGAACGATACCAATCACCATCCCTGGAACATCCGATGGGGACGGATGCATTGGGACGAGATCTAATGACGCGTGTCCTCTATGGTGGAAGGGTCTCGTTGGCGGTGGGATTCTCAGTGATGGTGATCACATTGGTAATTGGCGTGCCGGTTGGGGCAATTGCTGGCTATTTTGGTGGCAGGATTGATAATATTCTAATGCGCATCACGGATGCAGCGTTAGCATTGCCATCTCTCTTAGTGCTGATCTTATTAGGTGCAATCCTACGGGAGGTAGATGCACCATTCTTAAAGAGTAACCCAGTGCTGACCATCGCTTTTGTCATTGGAATCCTGGCATGGATGTTCACGGCACGCCTGGTGCGAGCTTCATACCTGACAATCCGGGAAATGGATTTTGTTTCAGCCACACGTGCCCTGGGTGGTTCGAATTTTCGCATTATTGTGTTGCACATCTTTCCCAATGCCATCGGACCAGTGATTGTTGAAGCGACACTGGAGATAGCTTATGCCATATTGGAAGAATCGGGACTAAGTTACCTGGGGTTTGGCATCCAACCCCCCACACCTTCATGGGGAAACCTGCTCAGCAACGCCCAGGAATACCTGGTGAAATATCCATGGCTGGCCATTTTTCCGGGTTTAATGATCTTCCTATCCGTGATATCGATCAATTATATAGGCGATGGACTGCGTGACGCGTTTGACCCGCATAAAGTACTGACGAAAATGGGTGAAGTGTAATGGAAACAGTATTGCGGGTATTATCCGAAGAGGAATGCAGCCGGATACATGAAGAGACGCTGAAGATATTATCCGAAACGGGTGTTCGTATCGATACTAAAAAGGGGCGCTATTTTCTTAAGCAAGCAGGCGCAGATGTAGATGAGAACACCCATGTCGTTCGGATCCCGCGCAATTTAGTGGAGGAATGCCTCAGGCAAGCCCCGAGAGATTTTCATCTTGGGGCGAGACGGTCGGATCAATCCATACCTATGAACCGTGGATCATGTGGTATCGTCCTGGATGGTGGGGCAATCTATACCTATGACGCCGAAGCAGGGGTGCGCCGACCTGCAACCAAGGATGACTGGTACATGGCAACCCGCCTGGGTGACTGCCTGGACGATATTGATGTGTACTGGAGCGTAATCGATGGTTGTTGGGAGCATACACCTTGGGATACGGTGGCCTACTGGAGAGCCATCTTCCAGAATTTTTCCAAGCATGTGCAAGAATCAACTGCGACCGTAGAGCAGAGCCGGTGGATGCTGGAAGTATTCAGGGTTGTATTTGGCAGCCGGGAGGAATTCAAGAAAGCCCTGCCGGTGTCTTTCATCCTATGCCCTGCATCTCCTCTCATCATCGAAGCTGAGTACACCGATGCATACCTGGAAACACTGGATTGGGGCATCCCGGTGGCGGTCATGACCATGCCACTTTACGGTTTATCAGGACCTGCTTCATTGGTATCTGAATTGATATTGGCAAATAGCGAGACGATCGCCATGCTATGCCTGATCCAGTCTGCGGCACCTGGTACTCCATTTATTTATGCAGCCTCGCCAGGGATTACAGATATGCGCTCAGGTAGGTATGGAGGAGGAGAAGCGGAGCATGCCTTGCTTGGTGCAGCAGTGACCGAGATTGCCAGGATGTACCAGCTGCCGGTGGAGGCGACGGTAGGTGGATCCGATCAGCACGTGCCGTCCATCCAATCAGGCTATGAACGGGGGGTAAATTTTACATTACCCATTATTAAACGCCCAGATCTTCTGGTGGCACCTGGTTTACTGGGTGGCGCGACTACATTTAGCCCAGAACAATTGATCATCGACCTGGAAATCATCCGGCGGTGCAAGCGTTTGAGCCTTGGAATTGGTAGCAGTGCAGAAAAATGGTTGGGAGAGGTGATTGAAGCACTAGGTCCGGGTGGTAATTACTTAACCGATCGTTCCACTCGAATAGCTGTCACGCTCCGGTGAAGTATATTACAGCAAGCTGGGGATACATGGCTCATACGAGCAATGGGTTAAGGCAGGTTCAACTGACTTATTGGGAGAGACCCGGGAGACGATAAAAGAGCTGATTAAATTAAAACCAAGCTTACCTTTGCCAGGACTGGTTGAGAAGGAATTAGAATACCTGGAAAAACGGGCAAAGAGCATTCGTTAGATATATTAAGAATATGAATAATAAAATTACAAAATAAGTATTTATACTCTCTAAGGCGATCATAATACATAATAGGAGAATTGCCGCATGACAGCCACATACCCACCCTTAGAACCATTACGAACTACGTATCGTTTACGATTTCTCACCGACAAACAATTGGATGATTTACAAAGCGCTACACTGGAGATCATGGAAAATACTGGGGTCCGATTTCCATCGAAAAAAGCGCTGACCATCTTCGCAGAGCATGGAGCTCAAGTAGATTGGGATTCCCAAATCGTGAAGTTAAAAGCAGACCTGGTTTTTAAAGCTTTAGCCAGTGTGCCCAGATTCTTCTTATTAGGTGCTCGCAACCCTTCATTTGACTTGCAACTAGCGGAAGGGGTGACCTATTTCACCACGGACGGATGTGGCGTGGAAACGATCGACTTTGATACGCGGGAGCGCCGCCCATCAAGAAAAGACGATGTTGGTAACATGGCAAGAATTGCCGACTATCTACCATCGATTGGTTTTATCTGGCCAATGGTCAGCGCCCAAGACCATGGTGAGACTGCTCCGCTGCACGAGATAGATGCATGCTGGAATAATTCGGTCAAACATGTGCAGAGTGAAACTGTGATGGGTGAAATACCATGCCGGTATGCGGTTGAGATGGCAACCGTGATCGCAGGGAGCAGGGAAGAGCTACGTCGTCGACCACCATTTTCGCTGGTGGTATGCACCATTGCTCCTCTGGTGCAGGACACCGCTGGCATCGAAGGTTCTTTGATCCTGGCGGAAGCGGGATTGCCGGTTGGGTTCCTGGCCATGCCAACCCTGGGCACAACCGCACCAGCAACCCTGGCAGGGGCGTTTGCGATGGGGGATGCAGAGATCATCAGCGCAGCGGTGTTGATGCAGCTGCACGCGCCAGGTGCACCTGTTTTCCACTCGCTGATGCAAGCCTGGGCGGACCCACGAAATGGCGGTTATGTGAGTTATTCGCTGGACAGCAGGACGCGCTATGCGCCGGTAGAAATGGCACATCACTGGGGAATGGCTTCCTTGGGGGCGTGCTATGGGACAGATTCTCATGAAGCAGGGACGTGGCAGGGTGCAGCAGAAGTGGCGCTGGACCCATTTATGGCAGGCTTAGCATGTGCAGATATTGTTACGGGAATGGGGCTTTCTGAGACTTATACCCTGCTCTACCCGGAGCAGATTATCATGGATGAAGACCTGTACCAACGGGCGCGCTATCAGCTGATGAACTTAGAGGTGAATGATGAAACCCTGGCGCTTGATACAGTGCATGCGGTTGGGCCTGGCGGGCACTACCTGGGCCAGAGACATACCCGCAACCATATTCGTGAATCGCTGGTGCGCGGCATCACCCATCAGATCGGAGCGGATGGAAAATATCGCGACCCACGTGAAGTAGCAATTGAAAAGGTTAATTGGATCCGTAAAAATCACTTTCCGGAACCGCTAGAGGCAAAGAAGCAGGCTGAGATAAGACGCATCTTAGCGGTAGCGGATAAGGAAATCTGCAAGGGATGATTGATGATCAGTGAAACCCCAAAACTACAACCCATAGTCCCGGAATATCACGTGCGCATCCTGGAGGATGAGCAGTTAGATAAGCTTCAAACTGCCACCCTCGAGATATTGGAGCAGGTGGGAGTCCATTGCCCATCGGAGAAAGCTCTCCATATCTATGCAGAACATGGCGGTTGGGTCGATTTCACGCACCAGGTGGTGAAGCTACCCAGGCAGGTTGTCATGGAAGCCATGTCACATGCTCCACGGTTTTACACCATGGGTGCACGCAACCCCTCGTTTGACTTGAAATTAGATGGGGCAGCATTCTATTGCGCCACAGATGGTTGCGGGGTGGAAACCATCGATTTCATCACACGGCAAAGAAGGCCGTCGAATAAAGATGACGTAGCAAAAATGGCACAGGTAACTGATTACTTGAGCGCGATCGGATTCTATTGGCCGATCGTCAGCGCACAGGATCACCCAAAGACAGCACCATTGCATGAACTTGATGCATCATTCAATAATACAGTAAAACATGTCCAATCTGAAACCGTGATGGGAGAATGGACGGCACGCTATGCGATTGAAATGGCAGATGTAATCGCTGGCGATGAACGGACAAGGCGGCAGCGTCCACCCCTTTCACTGCTGGTTTGCAGCATCGCTCCCCTGGCACAAGACCGCGATGGACTAGAATCAGCTTTATTATTTGCAGAGGCTGATCTACCCGTTGGATTCATGTCGATGGTGAATACAGGTTCCACTGCCCCAGCAACCATCGCAGGCACATTAGTGACTGGGGACGCAGAAATAATCTCCGCCTTGGTATTATTACAAATGGCACACCCGGGTGCGCCAGTCTTTCACTCTTTAATGCCGGGAATCATGCACCCGCGTACGGGCGATTACCAGAGTAGTACTTTTGAGGGATCATTGCTGTACCCGCTGGGTGCAGAGATGGCACACCGGTGGGGTGTGCCAACCCTGGCAGGTGTCTTTGGGACGGATGCCTTGGTACCTGGCTGGCAATCAGCGGCAGAAGCAGAATCATCGCTGCTCTTGTGCGCAATGGTTGGAGCGGAAACAGGGAGTGGATTAGGCCTGGTCGAGTCTTGCATGCTACTGTATCCGGAAGCGGTATTATTGGATGCGGATGTTTATCATCGAGTACGGAATGAAGCTGCCGGGCTAGATACCAGCCCTGAGGCCTTGGCACTTGAGGTAATTAAAGAGGTAGGTCCACGCGGTCACTTTCTGGCGCACAGGCACACACGCACAAACCTGCGTCGACGCCAATTTTCTGATCTGACTGGTCAGCCTAGACTTGGAGGCGGCTATCGCGATCCACTTGAGGTTGCACGGGAAAAGGCAAATTGGATTCTTGAGAACCATCACCCACAACCATTGGATGAGGCTCAAAAAGATGAGCTGACCAGGATCCTGAAAGCAGCCGATCGAGTATAGGGAAGTTTATCCAATCCTGTATAAGCTTGGAAAAATCATTATATATATTTAATCGCTGGAGGAATTATGCGTTTAACTGCCCAAATTCTGTCTGAAGATGAACAATATCGCATTCACAACATGAGCTTACGCATCCTGGAAGAGGTGGGCATACGGTTCCATGGGGACGGGGCACCGAAGATCTTGCGGAAAAATGGCATAAAAATCGACACGGAAGAAAAAATTGCAAAGATCCCCAGGGAATTTGTCCAACAAGCGCTCAATACTGCCCCAAAGTCATTCGTGTTAGGCGCACGTAACCCTAAGCACAACCTTTCAATGCCAACACCTTTTACGCGCTATGGCATCGACGGAACAGCTGCCTTTGTATTGGATTTTCAGACGGGTGAGCGACGCTATGGCACAAGCAAAGATATTGAGAATGCTATGCGCATCTTCCAGAAAATGGATTTAGGGGTGATGGCATGGGCTCCGACCTGTGCTGCTGATATTCCTGCCCCTATTCGCGCCTTGTATGAGTTCCTGAGCATGGCAAGAAATTGTTCCAAGCACGGGGAGCATGAGCTTCACACGGTTGAACAGGTCCCTTATCTGGAGGAAGGTTTAATTGCCATCCTGGGAAGCGAGGATGCACTACGCAAAAGCAATGCTTATTCGCTAATCTACTGCCCTGTTGCTCCCCTGACTCACGACGGCGAAATGCTGGATGCCTACCTTGAGTTGGGGGAGTTCGGACTGCCAGTGATGTCGATGCCAATGCCAGTCAACGGAACGACCGGACCTGCAAGTTTATACTCGAACATTGCCATGGCGAACGCAGAAATGCTATCATCGATGGTGATTTTCCAACTGGCTCATCCGGGCAGACCCATCATTTTTTCCAGCTCAACGGCAACGGTTGATTTCCGAAGCGGGGCTTACCTGGCGGGTGTGCCAGAAATGAGCCTGCAGACAACTGCCATAACCGTGATGGGCAAATATTATGGTTTACCAACTGGTGGAGCTGGGTTGACAGCTGATGCGAAGCAAGCTGGACCTGAAGCAGTGATTGAAAAGATTATCACAACACTGCCTCCTGTGCTTGCAGGGGCAGATATCCTGGTTGGGTTTGGAGTAATAGAGAGTGATCAGCTATTGATATTAGAGCAAATTGTAGTGGATAATGAAATCGCACATTTAATCCAACGCCTGGCGGAAGGGGTGGATTGCTCGGATGAGAAGGATTTATTCGAGGATATCGCTCATGTGGGACCCGGTGGCCACTTTTTGGGGACCAAGAACACCAGGAAGGCTGCCCGGGGATCGGAGTTTTATTATTCTCAATTATTTGACCATCATCCATATGAGTCCTGGGTCAATCTGGGTAAACCATCCATATATTCTAACGCGAGAGACATCGTCGCAGATATTTTAGCGCAACCATTGGTTGATCCACTTCCAGAAGAGGTTAGCGAAAAAGTGGATCAGATCCTGCGTAAAGCCGAAAGAGAGATTCCGATAAGATAAAGCATTTAGTCTTATCTGTGGTATGGCGTGATCGGTAATTTTTAAGCGGGGCAGGTGAAATATTTATTGGTGAGACAATTGTTAGAGAAAAGACTACTCACCCGGCCTCCCCTAAATCTCAAAGAATTGGATATGGGGTAAACGTAAAGAAAGTACTATTCAGCAAGTTTCCAATACTTCCGTTTTAGATCGTTTTGAGGCTCTTCAAATATTGACCAGCTAAAGCCCTGGGACACCAGATAATCATGGGCTTTGGATTCGGATAGGCTTGAACCGGGGCAAAGGATGAGCATTCCGCCGGCTACAGTCACTCGCTTCATCTCAGCATATTCCGCCTCTGGGTGATCGCCAAAGACGTGACCACCCATGGTTATGTCTGCAAAGCTGGCTGGGAACGGTAGGTCAGTGATTAAACCATCGACTGGGAAGACATTGGTCAAATGCATGGCTTGGGCTTTTTGTTTGATGTAACAGCGCAGGTTACCCACAGGCTCAACCGCGAAGACAACGGCTGCGGTTAGAGCAGCAATGAATGCCAGCTTGCCTGTACCGGAGCCTATGTCGATGACTGTTTTACCCCTAAAGTTGACCAGTTGTAGTAGTTCGGCCGAATTCCATGCCAGAAATGGCTGCGCGTCATAGATGGCTGGATCTACTGAATAGACAATCAGGTCATTGATAGTTTCCAATACGATAATCTCAGCCTGGCGAATATGCTCAGATGAAGGTTTGGAAGGGAGGGTATGATTGGCGATAACCTGATCCAACCAGGAGGTGATTTCAGGGCATTTATGGCGTAAGTACCATTCGATGGCAGGATTGGCTTGCAGAGCGATCGCTAACTGCTCTTCGGGCAACCAACCTGGAAACCAACAGAGCTGAACACGCTCCAAGAGCAGGAGGGTGTTGAAAGACAGATGGGTGACATCCATCCAATGGACTGTCATCAGGTTATTCAGTTGCTCAACGGGTGAACTTGAAAAGTATGATCACTTTATAACCTCAGGGACATGCATGTGAGGCCTCCATCCATCTTTTGGACCTCACTAACATCTATTTCAATGATTGGCATACCCAATTTCGTGAGTTTGGCATGGGTCTTCGGGAATCCCTTGGGTGTTAACAAGGTATCGTTGACCCAAAGGGTATTGGCAGCATATTCTTCATCGGAATCGAGCAAAATTTTCTCATAGGCAGCAAATGGTGGATGGTCCACCAAGGATGCAGTTACCAGAAGGGTATCGTTTCCCAGATAATTAACACTTGATTTTAAGTGCAACCCGGATGCTATAGGAATTGTCTCGGAAGTGTGCCCAGCTGCCGCCAGTACTTTTGCCAGCTGTAACGCACCTTCAATATTTGTGCGGTCTGATAAGCCAATAAAAAAGTGGTTGCCAACCATGAGAATGTCACCACCTTCGACAGTCCCAGGAGGCTCAATATGAACAACGGGTCGGTATTGTAACAATTCAGGTTCCAGGTAATGCTGCTCACCCCGGCGGGAAGGAGCACCGGGATGCGTGATCACTGCAATCCTGGGTGTGACAATGGCCGGGTCTTCAACGAAGTAAGCATCTGGATAGTCAGGCTCAGCTGGGAGGAGAATTACTTCAAGCCCCGAAGCCTGTAAAGCCTGGCGATATGCTTGATGCTGCTGAAGGATAAGATGGTAACTTGGGCGACCAAGGGTGGAGGTGGTTATCCCATCGGCGAAATTGTTTCCTGGAAGGCGAGTGATGGCATGGGTATACATGGCTCAATTGTAAGCTATAAACGCTTCTTTTACATCAGGGGGTCCACTCGTCGTGGATAATACCCACGAGATACCAGATGCTGTTATATTCGGAAAAGACAAGGCGCAGACTGCGCCAATCCAGTACCTCCATATTGAGGATCGAAGCCGGGGAAGTAATATTCGACGATCATTGACCCGGGATAATATTCAGCGGAATTATCAATGGAATTGCCTGTACTTAAGCGGTGGTTCAGCGCCACTTGAGGCGCATTGGCGAAGTCTTCATCATAAATAAACTGTGAGTAGTAGTCTGGGAATCCCAGATTGATCGTTTCTCCAGTGCCTGAATATGCTCCCCAGGTGTAAACACCGCTATCGGCCATGATACTTGCCACCTGATCCACCGATAAAACCTGGTTAGTGTCCTGCACAAAAGCATAAGGAGAGAAACGGACTCCATTGACCGGGTGGACATAGCTTGCTAAGGAGATGAAATCCTGGCTTTTGAGAGTTTGAACCACATCGCTTGCACGGTCCAGGATGGTTTGGTTACTTGATACGGGGGTGGTTGTGTCAATAGAAGGGGAGGTAGGTGAAAGATCGGTTGGAAATGGCAGGGAAGTGGGAGGGGTGGTAGGAAGCTCAGGCGTCTCATATATTTGGGTTGGGAGAAACCAGGTTGCAGGCTATGAGCACACTCACCAACAGGAAGAAAATTATAGATTGTCTGATACTCATGTATGTCTCCTGAAATCTTTATTCTCAATGAAATTACTAAATTCCATCAAACGAGGAACTTCTATAAGACGCTTTTTCCAATTGTTATGTTTCTTGTTTGTAAGCGAATATGTATTCTACATCAAGTCTGGTCGTATATTTATAGATGCAACGAATTATTATTTGGGGCAGATGTGAAATAATGGCTGGGCTGGGTAAACTCAAATCGAGTAGAAATGGAAAAACATTAATTTATATGAGGATAAATGTGATAAAAAAGCATGAATTCTCACCCGAAATGAACCTGATACAATATACTTATCAAGTAGGATATTAATTTCAATCTGTTGTACTTTTAAACAGGATAAGGAGCAGTCTATGCCAACTTCTGCAGGGAACATTAAACGAATCGCAATCAGCACTGGTGGGGGTGACGCACCGGGATTGAATGCGGTCATCCGGGCAGCAGTGCTTTCTGCCATCAACCGGGGCTGGGAAGTGTATGGCATCCGTGACGGATATAACGGGCTGCTGATGCCTGAGCAATATATTGAAGGTGGATTGATACGTCTGACTCGCGAGCGTGTACGTGGCATCACTCACCTGGGTGGAACAATCATTGGCACCACCAACCGCGGGAATCCGCTAAAATATCCGATCAAGGGACCGGATGATACAACCATTGAAATAGACCGCTCGGATGAGCTAATCCGGGCTTTCAGGCTGCATCAGATCGACGCGCTCATCTCGGTAGGCGGGGATGGCTCAATGTTCATTGCCAATGAGCTGGCAAAGATGGGATTATGGGTGGTGGGCGTCCCAAAGACAATTGACAATGACCTTGAAAAAACGGTCATCACATTTGGTTTTGACACGGCGTGCGCATTTACCGTGGATTGCCTTGATCGCCTGCATACCACGGCGGCTTCGCATAATCGCATCATCGTCATGGAGGTAATGGGACGTTATGCAGGCTGGATCGCACTAGAAAGCGGACTGGCGGGCTCAGCAGATGTGATCTTAATCCCGGAGATACCTTATGATCTGGAGAAAGTCGCTGAAAAAGTCCGAGACCGGGAGGAACGGGGAAGTTTGTTTTCCATTGTGGTAGTAGCAGAAGGGGCAAAACCAAAGGGTGGAGCAGTTTCGGTGATCAGCCGAGAAACCGGCAGAGCTGAACGATTAGGTGGGTGCGGTGAGAAAGTAGCGGAGGAATTACAGATTCTGACAGGCAAAGAGACGCGCCTGGTGGTACTGGGACATCTACTGAGGGGTGGTTCACCTACCCGTTTTGACCGTTTGATTGCCCAGCGTTTTGGTGCAGCCGCGGTAAGAGCAATTGCAGAAGGACAAAAGGGGATCATGGTGGCACTTGACCCCCCGACGGTAAAGTACGTCCCACTTGAAGCAGCAACGAAACGCATGAAGACTGTGCCATTAAATTCAGATATCATGCTAACGGCACGAGATATGGGTATCTGCTTTGGGGATTAATTGAAAAGCAACCTGATCAGAAAAGAGATTCAACCTGTTCGATTGATAATTGATCCATCGTTTCTACTACGATATCCGCCTGGGTGAGAGCTTCAGGCGGATTTGTGGTCGTGACGGCAATGGTGCGCATACCGGCTTTTCGGGCAGCCTCAATCCCTGGGATGGAATCCTCAATGACGATGCAATAACTGGCTGGAATACCCAACTCCTGTGAGGCTTTAAGGAAGACTGCTGGATCAGGCTTGCCTGGCAAGTCACCAGGGGTGACCAGGGCATCAAAATAATCCCGAATATTCAACACATCCACCAAGGCCTCGACATTCTCGGGAGGAGCAGAGGAAGCCACGGCTTGCTTCCAACCCCACGATTTGAAACGACGCAACCAACCCAGCACACCAGGCAACGGTAGAAGACCAGACATAGACTGCCGGTACGCCAGCTCCTTTTTATCTGAAATCCAATCCATCCATGAGGGTTCAAGAGGCTTGCCTGCCAGCAGCGGGAGCAAATCGCGATTTTTCAAGCCATAGATCATATGGAACTTTTGCCGATCGAATGGAATTCCCTCTTCGATCAAAACACGCTCCCAGGTTTCGAAATGAAGCTGGCTTGTATCTGCCAGGACACCATCCATGTCCCATAAAACGGCTTTTGGAAATGACATGGGCACAATTCTACCACCTGAGACCTGGAATATTTCTCGGATCAAAAAAATACCCTGTGGTTACATTTTTTTAAGGATTGACTAAATTTCATGAACGAGATGACAACGAAATTGAAAATCTATTGTTTTATGATGGTTGTCACGCCAACATGGTGATAGATTGCCTTGATTCAGTATTTTAGAAGGAATAAAATATATTCAATATTCTGAATATTCTATCCATATGGAAATATCTCATTCATTCACAAAGCCTATGCCTGAATTTAACCCTCCAGCATCCATATTCAAAGCGCTCATGCATCCTTCAAGGCTCTCCATCCTGGAAATCTTGCGCGATGGTGAGCATTGTGTGTGTCACCTGAGGCTGTATTAGGTTGCCGGCAGGCATACATCTCACAGCATTTAATGGTGCTGCGCGAAGCTGGGCTGGTGGAAGACAGGCGCGATGGAGCGCGAATTTATTACCGGGTAGTCAAGCCAGAGGTTTACGACCTGGTGGATGCAGCTGTCCGGTTAAGTGGAATGAAACCAATGCCGGTATTCGATACCAAAATACAAAACTGCCCATGCCCGAAGTGTAATCCTGTGGCAGAGATCACAATAATCAGGGAAGAAGCACTTTGAAGTTCAATCCAACACGCTTCGCTGTAGTCGATAAGGACGGCAACCTGAAATTTCCGACAGAAATCCAGGAGGTGTTTTCTTTGACCCCTGGGGCGGTCTTGCGTGTTGAAATTGGAGATAACGAAGTCCAAATCCAACGTTCGAGCGATCATCTTGCGCGGGTATATATCGAACCAACCAACCGGTGCAACCTGGAATGCCTGACGTGCATTCGCAATGTTTGGGAAGAACCCTTGGGCATCATGGAATGGGAAACGTTCGAGAGAATACTGAAAGGCATCCAGGGATTCATACCCAATCCAACCATATTCCTTGGTGGATTTGGTGAACCTTTCGTCCATCCAAAAATAATTGAGATGATACGAAAGGCAAAGGATTTAGGCGGGTCGGTAGAATTAATTACCAACGGCATTCTGCTAACTGAAGATATCTCAGAACAGCTCATAGAAACCGGGCTGGATGTATTATTATTCCTCGTATGGACATATCCATTCATGTTTTGCAACGCATGATAGCTATCTTGGTAAAAGGTTACGCCGTTCACGTGCATATTCTTTTGGGAATATTTGTGATAGCAACTTACCTGAATTATGGAACGATCCAGGATATATTGCATTACGACAGCGCTTGCAGTTATTTGATTTCTCCCCATGCACCTACTGCAACAGCTGCGAGATGGCAGATGAAAACCAGAAGAATTGTTTTGGCAACATCGCCCCACATGTGGAGGTTGTTTATGGGCACAGGGGCTGATCCAATGCCCATGAGAATTTTAGTAGACCCAGCTATTATTGATCCAGCATTATTACAAGCAAGTGCGAGCTGGTTTAGGAGCAAGAAAGCAAAGGAGATGCATGTCTGATCATCTAGAGTTTCGAGTGGATAAATTTATATTTTAAGGTAGCGATAGATCGACTTTATAGTGAAGAAGGCCTTTGGGTAATGGTGGAGGATAAAAATGTTCGCATTGGCATATCTGATTACATGCAACTACGCAGTGGAGATGTGGCTTTTGCGGAAATTAAACCCGAAGGGACAGTGGTAAAGATTGGTGATGAACTCGCAGTCATCGAGACCATCAAAGTAAATATCAGCCTGATATCACCCGTAGCAGGAATAGTAACCGAAGTCAACCCGGTGATGGAGGCAGAACCAGACATTATCAATCGAGAGCCGTATGGGGCAGGTTGGCTGATATTGATAGAAACTGCGGGAGACGAAACTGATCTGAAGAATTTATTGAAACCGCAAGAATATCTCGCTAAAATTAAGGCTGAAGCTGAATGGGAGGTCAGAAACAAATGACCGATATTGGTAAAAGGTGCAGGATTGTGATTGTACCGTGTAGTGGGATCGGTAAAACGTATGGGACAGTGAGTCGGGAAGCTGCCTATAACGTCACTGAGGATTTACGCCCTCAAGATACCTGTTTGGTGGCTCTTTCGAAACTGGTATTAGGAGAAGGGGAGGCACGCTCCGTGGTGGCAGGTAACCCGATGCGATCAATGCGACCTGGGATAACCGGGAGGAGCTGGTGGCAATGACCGCCCGAAAACGTGCCCCGCGCCCATTGGATGTATGGACATTGCTACCTCAAACTAATTGTAAAAAATGTGGTGAGGCAACCTGCATGGCTTTTGCATGCAACCTGCTGCTGCAGGAACGGGTTTTAGAGGAGTGTTCTCCACTAGTAGAAGACCTAGCATTTTCTGAACGCGGCAACCCTGGAAGCGATGTTGGTGTAAGACTTCACTGAGCAGCGATAAATCCATGCTATGATTAAATAGAGATGGGGAGGGGAAATGCCCTGTTTCGTGGAGATATGCTTATGTGGTACAACCCGATCATGGTTTGGCTGCTTCAATCACCCCTGCATGGAATGCTTAGCGGGAATATGATGGTTGTCAATTACACCGGACGGAAAAGTGGTAAGACCTATCATTTACCAGTCAGTTATTTACGGGTGGGAGAAACTCTGCTGACGATCAGTTACAAACGACGTACGTGGTGGCGTAATCTACGAGGTGGAGCAGCAGTTACCATCCGCCTGCAAGGGAAGGATATCAAGGGGCGGGCGGAAGTGATCGATGACGAGGTTGGGGTGATTGAAGGATTAACAGCTTTCATCGCTGGGAACCCACGAACAGCACATGCTTTTGGGATAAAAGTTGGATCTGGATGGTCAGCCTGAACCTGAGAGCTTGAGGCAGGCAGCAAGAGCGTGTGTGATTGTGAGTACTGATCTGAAATGAAAGAGTCACCCAGAATTCCCCGCTTTGCCTGGAAAGTGATGAGCCGTTTAAACCGGGGGATGTTGTCCAGATATGAGGGTATCAGCAAGGCGGCCAACAGGGTATTGGTTCTTAAAACGATCGGACGGAAAACAGGACAGCAGCGTTCAACACCACTGCAGTTTGAGGAATTGGAAGGTAGGTATTATGTAGCTTCAGCAAGGGGTACGCAGGCAGATTGGTATCGAAATCTCATTGCCTGTCCCAATGTAGAAGTGGTGGTAGGGGAAAAAAAGTTCTCCACAATCGCTCAGCCTATGACGGATTCTAGTCAGATCGCAGATTTCCTTGAACTGCGTTTAAAAAGACACCCACATTTTATGGGGGTCATGCTGCGGTTAGAAGGTTTACCGAGGAAATACTCCCGATCCGATTTAGAGAAATTTTCTGAACGTTTAGCTATCGTAGTCCTTGAACAACCCAACACGTAGGCAATATGGGTTAGATAAATGAACCAGCGAACCCGCTTTGTCTGTTATCAACCAAAAACAATCCTTAATAAGGGCAAGCGCGCAGATCATTGGTTTTGGACACGCTACAGCGCATATCCATACCTGGGATGCCAACATGGATGTGCGTTTTGTTATTCGCGAGAGCGGAAATACATCCCATATAAACCAATGGACCAGGAGGAAATATATAATGAAGAGACGGACGAATTTTCTCACCTGATTAAGATCAAGGAGAATGCACCTCAGCTCTTGCGTAAAGCACTCATACGAGTGCCTGTTGACACTATTTTCACAGGTGATTATCAACCTGCAGAGCGGAAATTCAAGTTATCACGAAAGATGCTGGAGGTGTGTCTGGAGCTGGGATTTCCGGTCTTTGTACTCACACGGTCAGCGTTGGTACTACGCGATCTGGATATCTTGACGGCAATCAACCGACGGGCTAGGGCAGTGGTAGCGTTCAGCATCATCTCCACGCCTGATTCGAATAATTATAAAAATGTCTGCAGGCTGGAGGGACTTGCTCCGAATGTTGAAAAAAGATTTACGGCCATGGAAAAGCTTGCACAGGAAGATATTCTCACCGGAACCGTGGCAATGCCGCTGTTGCCTGGATTATGTGATGATGATCTGAACATAAAGAACCTGGTGCAATGGACAGCGCGACATGGGGGAAAGTTCGTTTTGGGTGGAGGATTGACTCTGGCAAACCAACAAAAAAAATTCTTCTTGCATACATTAAGCCAGATTTGCCCAGACCTTATCCCAATTTATGTGCAAAATTATCCAGAGGGGAGTTATTCCTCAACAATTCCCTGGAGAGCGCTTGGTTTACGCATACGTGAATCCTGTATGCTGGTAGGTATCTCTGACCGTATACCCCGCCCGATCATCCCTGGAGAGAAAGCGCGCATTAAATAAGAAAATTGTGGAACAGCTGGCGAAGAAGGTTCACACACTCGAGCTGGAAAATGCACCTCCCAGCCGAATCTGGAGCTACCGAAAAGCTGCCTGGGCAGTGGAGGACCTGGAACAAGATATTGGATTAATTTACCGAACAATGGGTTTGAAAGGCATAGAGAGTATTTCGAATCTCAGCACTCCACTGGCGATGGAAATTGAAGAGCTGCTCGGTTTTTCTCAAGTGCGGATTCATCCAGGAAGTTGATATAGTTCCACTAAAACCCCGTTGGCACTCTTCGGATGGATGAAAGCATACAACTTTCCACCTTCTCCAATTTTAGGTTCATCATTGATCAATTGAACACCGTTGGCTTTAAGATGCGACTAATAGAGCGGATATATCCGTGACTTCAAGGCAAAGGTGGTGCATTCCTGGACCGCGCTTCTCGAGGTAGCGGCTGAGACCCGAGTCGGTAGTGGTGGGCTGAACCAGCTCAATCTCACTTTCAGCCAGGGGGAAAAAGGCAATTCGAGCGGACTCCTGGGGCATATCAGATACCTTGGATGGTTTAAGACCAAGAATATCCTGCCAGAAGGTCAAAGATGCATCCAAATTTTCCACCAAAATTGCAATGTGATGAATATGTTTGATCTCAGGCATAACAACCTCTTTGGTTTGATGATTCTATCTTATACCCAGGCAGGGGGATGATATTCTCCAAATTCCTTACGCAAGACAGCACAGATTTCACCCAGGGTGATCTGGCTTTCAACGCATTCAATAAAAATTGGCATCAAGTTTTCTTTTCCCCTCGCAACATTCTCCAGCTTATTGAGGAGCTGAACCACTCGGGCTGAGTCACGTTTTTCTCGTAAACTTTTAAGACGAGCACGTTGTGCTCCTTCTATTGAAGGATCGACTTTCAGGCGTTCCAAATATATCTTTTCATCACTTTGAAAAGCATTGACGCCCACCACCACTTGTTCTTCTTTTTCAATCGCCTGCTGAGTTCGATAGGCGGAATCCTGGATCTCTCCCTGAATAAATCCAAGCTCAATGGCTTTAAGTGCTCCACCCATTTCGTCGATCCGTCGGATGTATTCCAGGGCACGCTGCTCAATTTCATCCGTCAGGTGTTCGATCATATAAGAGCCTGCCATGGGATCGATGGTATCTGCCACCCCGGATTCCTGGGCGATGATCTGCTGGGTGCGTAATGCCACCCTGACGGCGCGTTCAGTGGGGAGCCACAATGCTTCGTCCATGCTATTGGTATGCAGGGATTGAGTCCCGCCAAGAACAGCAGCCAATGCTTGAAGTGAAACCCGTACCACATTGTTTTCAGGCTGCTGGGCGGTGAGGGTGGAGCCACCGGTCTGGGTATGAAAACGGAGCATCATGGAGCTTGCCTGCCTGGCTAAGAAGCGGTCACGCATCAAGCGCGCCCAAAGCCGACGTGCGGCACGATATTTAGCAATCTCCTCTAAAAAGTTGTTGTGAGCGTTAAAAAAGAAAGAAAGCTGACCAGCGAATTCATCGATATCCAGACCAGCCTGGATGGCAGCCTGAACATAGGCGATTGCATTCGCTAAAGTGAATGCCACCTCCTGGACTGCTGTAGACCCCGCTTCGCGGATATGGTACCCAGAAATGCTGATGGTATTCCAATGAGGAACCTCAGTCTGGCAGAATTGGAAAACGTCTGTGACGAGGCGCATCGACTGCAGCGGTGGAAAAATGTACGTCCCACGGGCGATGTATTCCTTTAAAATATCATTTTGGACCGTCCCGCGCAGGGCTTTAATTTCCACACCCTGGCGCCTGGCAACAGCAATATACATTGCTAGCAGGATGGCAGCCGGAGCATTTATGGTCATGCTGGTTGAAACTTTATCGAGGGGTATTTGATGGAATAGTGTTTCCATATCCAGTAAGGAGGAGATTGATACTCCAACTTTACCAACTTCACCCTGCGCAAGAGGGTCATCGGCGTCATAACCAATCTGGGTGGGAAGGTCAAATGCTACTGAGAGACCAGTTTGTCCCTGACTAAGCAAGAAGCGATAGCGTTGATTTGATTCTTCTGCTGAAGCATAACCTGCGTACTGGCGCATGGTCCAGAAACGCCCACGGTACATGGTTGGTTGAACGCCACGGGTGTAGGGATACTCACCCGGGAAACCAAGCTGTTCCATGTAATCTGGATCCGCATCAGAGGGAGTTAGAATGGGGGGAAGGGGAATGCCTGAAGAAGTTGAAAATTCTGGTTTTCGTTGATGATTTTTAGTGATTTGTGGTTTTAATGTTCGTTCTTCCCAGCGTTTTTGTTCATTTTCCAAGGTCATATCGGCCTCTCTAGCAAAAATTTATGATTATGATAATACCAAACTTTTAGAGTATACCTTATGTTGCTTTACCCTGTATTCCTGTTCTGTCTGGTCGATGCCAACCTGGATGTGGTAAACTGACAGGCATGAAAATTTTGACGGTTGATATTGGCACAGGTACCCAAGATATCTATCTCTATAATTCCAACCTGGATATGGAGAACAATTTTAAACTGGTCGTTCCCAGCCCCACGATGATCATCCACAGACGAATAAAACTTGCGACCGAACATGGGGTTCCGATTTTATTGAACGGGGTGACCATGGGAGGTGGACCGAGCGCATGGGCAACTGAAGAGCACCTAAGGGCTGGTTATAAAGTGTATGCCACCTCAGCGGCAGCCAGGACTTTGAACGATGACCTTGATGAAGTCAGGCAGATGGGAGTCGAGATCGTCAGCGATGATGAGGCAATGCGTCTACCAGATTCTGTCCAACGGCTGCAGTTTCTGGATTTTGACTTCGCTTCGATTAATAAGGCTTTCCAGTCATTTGGAATAAAGTTGGATCACCTGGCAGCGATTGCCGTGGGTGTGTTCGACCATGGTAATGCTCCCCCAAAAATCTCAGATCGACAGTTTCGGTTTGATTATCTAGATGATCGGATCCGAATAAATAACCGGCTCAGTACATTTGCATTCCTGGGAGAGGATGTACCGGAAATCATGACACGCTTAAAGGCCGTGGTTGATTCTGCCAAGAGGCCGATGCACCGTTGGTGGTTATGGATACTGCACCAGCGGCTGTGTTAGGTGCAACATTGGATCAAAAAGTTGCTGAAAGGGTGAAAGTGATCATAGCCAATGTGGGAAATTTCCACACACTGGCATTTCGTTTGGGTGCTAGAGGAATCGAAGGCTTATTTGAGCATCATACCGGCATGGTAAACAGTGAAAAGTTGGACAATCTATTAGTTTAGATTGGCAGATGGAACCTTAAACCATGATGACGTATATGGTGATCATGGTCATGGAGCGCTGATTTATAATCCAAAGCCGATAGTGTTTGGAGAAGGGGATTTTGATATTGTGGTCACTGGTCCCAGGCGTGGAATCTTTGAATCTGGACTAGTAGATCAAAGAAGGAAATCCTTGCGGGTATATTACCCTGCTCCGTTTGGGGACATGATGATCACTGGATGTTTTGGATTGCTGGCAGCAACTGCAGACGTGTTGCCAGAGCTAGCTGAACCCATTCGGGCATCTTTTAAACATGGAAACAGGAAAGGTAGTGCTCCCTGGGATTCTGATTGAGATTGGATTAACGAGGAATCAAATGTACCGCGGTGGCTTTGAAAGTTGCAGTGACTGGTTGACCTTCCATAAGCTTCATATCATTGGCTGATCCCCGCGTTATCAGGGCAACGATTGGTAACCCACAATCAACGATAACACGCACAAGAGGACCACTTGGCGTCATGCGCGTGATGTGCCCATTCAAACGATTACGGGCGCTCGAAATTACATTTCCATCCGATAAAGATAAAGTAATATCCTCCGGACGTAAGCAAAACCAAACGCTGGTCCCTGTAGCTACATCACCAACCGCTTCCAGTCGTACGCCACTGGCATCAATGGTGACCTGACCATTCTGAGTAGAGGTCACGATTCCCGCAATGACAGTTTCGACGCCTACGAAAGCTGCTACATCACCGTCACTTGGAGCGCTAAAAACATCTTGCGGGGGACCGACTTGACGTAAGACACCTCCCAGCAAAACTGCCACCCGATCACCGAGGAGCAGGGCTTCATCCAGGTCGTGAGTGATAAAAACAGTGGTTATGCTGGTTTGAGATAACAGGGTGTGCAGATCCTGTAAAAGACGTAATCGAGTGGGCGCATCCAGAGCAGAAAACGGCTCGTCGAGTAACAGGAGCTCAGGCTGAAGGCGAAAGCGCGTGCCAGGCTGGTTCTTTGGGCTTCGCCACCGGATAAACGATGGGCTGGACGGCTGCGCAGATGGCTGATCTCCAAGCGTTCTAGCCATTCATTCGTGCGTGCTTCTACATCTCGGTGTGGAAGCCCTCGGAACTTGAGACCAGCTGCAACATTATCGAAGACAGAGCGGTGTAAAAGTAAAGGTTCCTGGAGCACCAACGCGATACGCCTGCGATAGGCTAACTCGTCTTCCGTTGGATAGACTTTCCACGAAAATATACCTGTCCAGCATCTGGATCGAGTAAACGTCCCAGCACAAGCAGCAGTGTGCTTTTCCCGGCACCATTCGGACCAATTACAGCCAGAACTTCACCCTCCTGGATTTCGAGGGAATCAACCTGCAATACAGTCTGGTTGGAATACCTGACCATCAGGTCCATTACACCCAGGATAGGTTTCCGCCATGATATCTATCTTGTCCCGCGCTGCTGGATGATGGTTAACCCCAGATTAACCATATATGCCAAAATAAGCAATAGAATGCTCAGCGCAACTGCATTTTGGAATTCACCCTTGCTTGTCTCAAGAACGATCGCGGTGGTCAGTACACGCGTCTGGTGGCGAATGTTGCCTCCCACCATCATAGAAGCACCGACTTCAGAAATCACGCTGCCAAAACCAGCCATCAGGGCAGCCAGGAGTGGTAAACGAGCTTCCCGCCAAAGGGATAATACCATTTGGATCGGTGAAGCACCCAATCCCATGAGCTGTAAACGCAGGCGTGGATTGAGCTGTTGTAAGGCGGAAGCTGTTAAACCAGTAACCACCGGAGCTGCGATGATTGTCTGGGCGATCACAATCGCAGCAGGAGTGTAAATCAATTCCAGACTACCGAGAGGGCCACTACGCCAGAGCATCATTGCGACAAATAATCCCACCACAACCGGGGGTAAGGCCATGCCGGTATTTATGATGCTAAGAATAAATCCTCTCCCACGCAACTGCCTTCTCAATGCGAGCCAGGTACCTAACGGAAGTCCAATGAAGAGGCTGATCGCTGTGGCAAGCAAGGAGACTCTAAGAGATAGTATGGTTATTTCTAAAATATCGGTGGTCATGCGAAGTATTTTATCATGCTGGTTTTTAAAAAGGAACTGCGGGTGGGAACACCCGCAGTCCATTGAGTGAGCGGTGCTATTTCCCTAAGGTAGCTTCATCCTTGCCTGCATCAGGAGTGAAAAGAGGTTGTCCATACTTTTCAGTACCAAAGTTGCCTATCAAAGTTTGCACTTCGGGTGAGACAATATAATCAGAAAATGCAATTGCACCTTCATTATTAACCGAAGAGCAGTTCTCAGGATTGACTACAATCACATGGTAAACATTCAATAACCCTGCATCACCTTCAACTAAAATATCAAGCTGGTAGTTATCTTTGTTGGCCAGATAGGTTGCCCGGTCGGTCAAGGTATAAGCCTCCCTGCTCAGAGGCGATGGTGAGGGTGGCACCCATACCCTGGCCAGATTCTAGGTACCAGTCACCTTCAGGTGTAATACCGGCAGCTTTCCATATTCCTTTTTCTTTCGAATGCGTGCCTGAATCATCTCCCCGGCTGATGAATGGAGATTGGGAATCGGCGATCTTGGTGAATGCTTCCGCTGCAGTCGCTGACCCCTTGATTCCAGCGGGATCTGTTGCCGGTCCAACGATAATAAAATCGTTGTGCATCACTAAATCACGATCGGAGCCATACCCGTTATCCATGAAATCTTTTTCAGCAGCTGGGGAATGGACAAGCAGGACATCTGCGTTGCATTCCTGGCCCATTTTCATGGCTTCACCAGAACCAACCGCCACCGTTTTAACCAGGTAACCGAGCTTTTCCTGGAAATCCGGGATTAACTCGTCTAACAGACCTGAATCCTGGGTGCTGGTGGTGGTTGCCAGGATCAAGTTCGGATTTTCAGGTGCTTTTGAACAAGCACCCAAGCACAAGAGAAGCAAATAACAATACGGTAAAAAATATACTGAGTTGTTTGGTTATTTTCATTTTCTTCTCCGGAAAAGATTAATCTACCCCGACCATCACATTGGAAGCTTTTATAATGGCATACGCTTCCTTACCTTCGATTAGACCGAGATAGTCAACGGAACTGATTGGTGATGATGGAAACGAGTTGTGTGCCACCAGGAAGCTCGATGATGACTTCCGAATTCACCGCACCACGTACAACTTTTACTATCTTGCCTTTTAATATATTTCTTGCACTGATCTTCATAACAAACCTCCTAAAGAATTATTTGATCTCCGAGATGTGAAACATCGTAACCACCGAGGTTTTCAACCCGATGGCGAAAATCACCACTGTAAAATGCGTCAAATAAGGGAGAAAGATTTTTTGTGCAAGCAGCTCGTGTGGGATGACCAAATCGTAGCGTTCGTGAAATAGGGGAATAAACCCAAGCTGATACGATGAAGCTGCTGCGCATGTATGCCCAATCCTACTTGTGCTCGTCCTGCTTGAATGGCAACTGCCACAGCAGTGTGTGTGGTTGCCTCGTCTGAATAACCATTAACTTGTCCAGGCAGAATCCCTAGTTCAGCGAGCTGTGCATCCAGCCACAACCGGGTGCCTGAGCCAGGATTTCGGTTGATAAAACGTATATCCTGGCGGGTAATATCATCAAGTCCCTGAATTTTTAGCGGATTGCCTGGAGAGACGATTAATCCCTGCTCACGATGGGCAAGGGTTAGTAAGGCCATCTTTTTATCCGGGAAAAAGTGGCGAACATATGGCGTGTTGTAATCACCACTTGGCATGTCATATAGATGACAGCCAGCAGCCAGGCATAACCCCTGGCGTAATGCTACCAAACCATCAAGACTACCCACCGGAAGGGTGATGACATTTAGGTCACCACCTGATATATGGGCAAGCATTTCTAATGCCAGATCATGGCTGCCAGACAACACCACGGTCTGCTTGCCAGGTTTTTCGGGTAATACCAGCTCTTGCAGCAAGTAGGCACGAGCTTTGGATTGGTAATATTTCTCGATATAGCCATCCGAGATTTTTACTGTGCTCAATTCAACCAATCCTGCCTGCTCAAGCAGCTTGAGATGGTGCCGAATCCAAGCCGGGTGTTCACCAAGAGCTTTTCCCAATTGGGTAAGTGTGGCTGGGGCACCCATTAATTGTTTAAGAATAGAGAGCCTGCGTGGGTCTGAGATGATCTTCAACTGGCTTAATCCACTAATGTGTTCAAATGATTGCATCAGGTTACCAATCAATATTAAATATAAATTTAACGATAAGAAATAGTTTAATCGAACGGGAACGATATGTCAATGAATTAAACTTCAATTTACCAGGAAAGTACAAACAAGAATATTAATTTTTGGATAAACCGAAAAGAAAATTTATTTATTTTAACTATATCCACAATTATTCAGTTTTTTTTAGTTATCGGTAATTGTTGAATTAAACAAAAAACCCAGCGCCAAAAACCAAGCGCCGGGCTTCGTATCCATAATGTTAGATTGTTGGGGGTAAGGAATCATCAATATTGGTTGGGGGCAAGGGTTCAGTAATACTGGTTAGGGGTGTTTCTTTTTTCTTTCGTAACAGGAAGAAGGAAACGATCACTGCAAATAATATAAAGATGATCCCTATACAAATTCCAGTAAATCCCCAGGTGATTGGGATTGCATTATTCACAGTACCAAAAACATATGTTTGAAAGTCGTAATTATTTATAAATAAGAAACCTGATAATCCAAAACACAGGAAAGCTAATCCAGGGCACCCACATAGGAATACTACCAAAATTGTGATAATAACTGCAGCTGTTCGATTGTTCATTGCATCTCTCCTCCAATGTGTATTTTAATTGTGATGACATAAGTATACGGCATACTATCTAGCACAGCAAGCAAAATATTCAAAATAATGGTATACAAAGAAACTACCAGTGCATTACATAAATTATGTCCGCAACCTGGCGCCTAATTCCTGATCCAACCTACCAATAATTCGTTGGCGTATCAGGGTAATGTCATTATCGGTGAGGGTTTTATCAGAGGATTGATAGGTAAGTGAATATGCAAGACTTTTCATACCCTTTCCAATTTGCTCACTACGGTAGACGTCAAACAGGGAGATATTGGTTACAAGCCTCCCTCCACCCTGCTTAATCATATCCGCTACGCGGTCGGCTGGAATCTCTTCATCGACGATAAAGGCAAGGTCTTCAAGCACAGGCGGATAGGCCGAGACTGGCTGGATATCATATCGATCAGGGACCAGGCTTGTGAGAAGATCCATGTTTATATCAGCTGCCAACACTGGATTGGGTGAGAAATCGTAACGCTCATGCACCAGAGGATGTATCTCGCCGAACACCCCAATCTGCTTCTCTCCGACCATAATACGAGCACATTTTCCTGGATGGAAGGTGGGGTGTTCGAATGGTTCAACAGCCATACCGATGTGAAGCTCTTCCATCAATGAGTTTATGATTCCCTTCAGGTCATAAAAATCCATCGGTTGAGAATCAGATTTTTGCCAACCCGATAAAGATCGCGGACCAGTAAGCGCTATTACCAGACGTTGTAATTCATCAGGTCGTTCGCCTGCCTCCGAGGCAAGGAAAATTGGTCCAACCTCAAAAAGAGCGAGGCGTGATCGGATGTGTGAATTACGTTCAATCGCTTCCAAAATGCTATTTAGAACACTGTGGCGCATAACAACCCGGTCGGAGGCAATGGGATTGATGATACGAAGGTAGGGTTGGTCATCCACTGGTGTTCCTGGAGCCAGGCGACGTGCTTCCCGTTCAGGGGTGGTCTGACGGTGACTAACTATCTCCTGCAACCCAAGTTCCATGAGAATGTTGATGATCCGTTCTTCATTTTCTAGGGCTGGATTGCTACGCTGAGGTGGAAGCTCTGAAGATAGGCGTGTTTCGGGTATGCGCTCATATCCATAGATACGGGCGATTTCTTCCAATAGGTCGGCTTTACCAACCAGGCCACTACTGATATCCAACCGATGGTCAGGTGTATGAGCTCGAATGGTAGGTTGAATATTTCCCTCAGTCATTACTTCACATTGGAAACCCAGACGCTGCAAGATTTTGATGATCTCGTTTACGCTAAGCTTAATTCCTAGCATTCGCTCCGTGTCTTCGCAGGTGAGATCGACAACCGGATCTTGGGGTGGTAAAGGGTAGTTATCAACCAAGCCCTGACATACTATGCCTCCAGCGAGCTGATGCATCAGTTTTAGACCTCGCCTGACACCGCGTTCCGCCATAGCCGGATGGACACCACGGGAAAAACGGAAGGCAGCTTCAGATTGAAGCTTTTGGGCTGCAGCTGTTTTGCGAATATTAATGTTGTTCCAGGCAGCGCCTTCCAGTAAAACACTAGATGTGCTGTTCGACCTTGGATTCAAAGGATGTGAATGTACTTCAGCTTCATTTTGATCTGATTCAGATTGGATTGTAGGGTTCGCTGAAGCATCGAAAACCTCAGATTCCGCTCCACCCATAACCCCAGCTATGGAGAGAGACCCCGCAGCATCACAGACAAGAACGGTGAATGGGTTCAGCAGGCGGTCGACACCATCCAAAGTGGTCAATCGTTCATCGGGATGAGCCGTGCGGGTGATGATTGTGGGAGGATTACCACCTGCACGTTGAACCAATACATCATAATCAAAAGCATGCAGCGGTTCACCAACTTCAAGCATGGCGTAATTGGTGACGTCAACGATGTTATTGATTGGGCGCATGCCGGCCAGTTTTAACCGACGCTGAATCCAATATGGGCTAGGCCGGATGGTAATATTTTGAATCAGTCCAAGGACAAAACGCGGGTTTAACCGGGGTTCGGATATACTAATGGATGCTTTATTGGCAATATCTGGTCCTTCGGCTTGAACCTCATAAAAATCATCAGGGATATGTAATGGCTGTCCGGTAAGGGCAGAGACTTCACGCGCCACACCCTGGATACTGGCAGCGCGGGCAATATTAGGCAGGATTTTAATATCGAAGACTGCATCACCGATATAATCAACCAGAGGTACCCCAACAGGGGCATCTTGATCGAGGATGATCACGCCTTCATGGTCATCAGAGATACCAAGCTCTTTCTCAGAGCAAATCATCGAATAAGATTCAACGCCACGGATTTTTGCCGGCTTAAGGGTGGTAAGCACCTGACCAGGTTGGTGTCCATCATAAATATGCGCACCTTGCCTTGCGAATGCCACTTTGAGAGGGGTGGGTAATGGTCCAAGTCCTTTAAACGGATACAAGTTCGGTGCGCCAGTTAATACGACATGATCGCGATCACCATCGTACAGCTTGCATAAAACCAAGCGGTCGGCGTTGGGATGGGGCATCACTTCTGAAACAGATGCGACGACAATTTTGTCTGGCTCCCAGGACAAACCGGAAATATTAAGGGTGATACTTATATCGCTACCCTGGTTGACAGCCTGGTTTGCTTGCGGTAGAGGGAGCCCGATATAAACGATCTCTTCAACTTCCAAGCCAGCCATCGTCAGGCGAGCAGCAAGCTCTGGGAGGGGAATGGTGATATCAACGAAATCTTTAAGCCAGGTTATAGGAACTTTCATAAAAACCTCCTAGAATTGTTCTAAAAAGCGCATATCATTGGACCAGAAATTACGGATATCTTCAATATGATGCTTGAGCATCATAATGCGTTCAGTGCCTAAACCAGCAGCGAACCCTGAGAACTTTGCCGGGTCGTATCCACCATTCTGGAGCACAATCGGGTGCACCATTCCACATCCACCAATCTCCAACCAACCAGTCTGGGCACAGACCGGGCAGCCTTTACCACTGCAGAGCAGACATTCGAAATCATATTCAGCACTTGGCTCGGTGAATGGAAAGTATGAGGCGCGAAAGCGAGTGCGTATGTTTTGACCAAATAGGCGACGAGCAAAATCGCTGACTGTGCCTTTTAAATCTCCTAGGGTGATATCCTTTCCGACTGCAAGCACTTCTATCTGATTGAATTGGGTTTCCTTGCGAGCATTAATCTGCTCATAACGGTAACACATACCTGGAAGGATAGCCCGGATTGGCTCAGGTGCATACTGGCGCATCACATGGATCTGCCCAGGAGAGGTGTGCGGGCGAAGAGAAACATTAGGCATGGAGGTATAGAATGTATCCCACATATCCCGGGCGGGATGATCGGGAGGCATATTCAGTAAGCCAAAGTTAAATTCGTCTGTATCCACTTCTGGAGACCGGTAGACCTGAAAACCCATGTCTGCAAAGGCGCGGACTACTGTCCTTACTGAGATCGTTGCCGGATGTAATCTGCCGAGGGGTAGGGTGCGCCCGGGCAGAGTAACATCCAGGCGCTCCGATTGTAGTGATTGCTGCAATGCAGATTCTCGTAAGGCATTAGAACGGTTTAAAAAAGCAGCTTCCAATACTTTTTTTACTTCGTTGGCACGTCTTCCAATCTTCGGACGCTCATCCTTGGAAAGCTTGCCAAGCTGATCGAAGACGGACATTAGGAGCGAGGAACGCCCAAGGTGAGTAACCCGCCATGCTTCCAGGCCGGATTCGTCCTGTATTGATTCCAAAAACTGCAATGCTTTTATTTCAATCTGTTCCAAGTCTGACAACATAGACACCTCCAGAATCATGCTTGATGATCATCTGACTACCATGAAAATCATTATGTGACCGAATGAATTAAAACTCCCGCCCCATCAAGGGACGGGAGGCGTTTCCCGTGGTACCACCCTTGTTAGTCGCTCATGCGACTCTCTTTGTCCGACAGCTTATTGGCGATCGGTCCCCAGGTTAACGCATGGGATGCGTTCCGAGCTACTAGTTTTAGGTATATTCACCCGGAAAGCTCCCGAGGGAACTTCACTGGATTTTTGCCTGGCGGGGTCTCAGTCTATGCCCCATGCCTCCCTGTCGGTTACGATCCAGCTACTTTCCTCGTTCACAGCCTTTGTAGATTATTTCCAATTATCTGCAAATATGAGGTTCTGTCAAGCCTACAGCATATGTGGTTATCATCGTCATTCATTGGATTGGATGAACAAAACAGTATGGCTAGATCGAAGATTTTATCCTACCGAGTTTGAATTTGAATTACGTGTATAATTTGTCAAATGAGTATCCGCCGGTCACAAATCATACTTATTGGTATCTGCATAATATTTATATCAGCGTGCAAACACAACAATCCATCTGCAAGCAGCACAGTTTCGTCAGTGATGACGAATGCACCGACAATTACCCCCCCACAACCTACTCAGACTTCCATACCGCCCACACCAACCCCAATACCATTAGCTGCGATCGTAAATGGAGAAGCAATCACGCTCGATGAGTTCATAGGAGAACTGGCCCGCTTAAAGGCAGCTGTGCCAATAACTGGCACGATTCTGGCATCTGACCCAGATACTATTGTACTGGATGAATTGATCAACCAGACTCTATTAGCACAATCAGCAACCCAGAATGGCTTTATTGTGGACGAGACAATGTTGCAATCCAGAATTGAGGCACTTGAAGCCCAACTTGGCGGTTCCCAGATATTGGCGGAATGGAAAACTACGCAAGGATATTCAGACGAGGGCTTTGAAAAAGCATTAAAACGATCGATTGAAGCAGCATGGATGCGCGACCAGATCATCGCTGCAGTGCCAGAGAACGCGGATCAGGTGCATGTGAGGCAAATCTTATTGCCAACCGAAGGAGAAGCAGACGAGGTATATACCTCTTTACAATCTGGAACGGATTTTATGGAGTTGGCTTCCCAATATGCTCCAATCACCAAAGGAGATTTGGGCTGGTTTCCGCGTGGCTACCTGGATGAACCAGCCATCGAAGATGCTGCATTTGGGTTACAACCAGGACAGTTTAGCCAGGTAATTGAGACGGAAATCGGATTCCATATCTTGTACCTGGTTGAAAGAGATGAAAATCACAGTTTGCTTCCGGCGGCAAGAAAAGCACTACAATCGGTGGCATTAGAAGAATGGATGAGTGAACGAAGAATACAAAGTGATATACAAATACTGTTGCCGTAAAGCGAAAATTTCGGGGAGATAATGAATGGACACATATGAGATTTCCGACACCCAAGAATCCGTTCACAGGAAAAAATCTTCTGCATTGGTTTGGAATGTCCTTACCATCCTGGTACTTGTCACAATTGTGTGCGTAGTTTCGGTGTTTTTTTTAATTTTCACGAATCCTTATAGCGGTATTAATCCATTTCCTCCACCCACATTGAATATGACCGTGGCTCCACCAACTGCTACAATCACCCCACGTTTCACGCTGATCCCATCCTGGACACCGACCAATAGCGTGGTGGAAATACCAGACACACCTGAGCCAATCAGCTTGCCTTCCACCACAGATACCCCATCTGGAGGTGTAGAGGTAATGGAGGTTACAGTTCTTCCACCACCAGGCGGATTTTCGTTCGTTCCCCGTCAAGGTAGCCCATCTGCAATCGACGCATCTTCTTTTCATCCAGATATAGGCTGTAACTGGTCAGGTATTGCAGGGCAGGCTACAAGCCTGAATGGTGAGTCAGTGCAAGGATTATTTGTACAGCTGGGGGGTTCGATGCCTGGTATAGATCCGGTTAATAAACTTGCCATGACGGGATTAGCGCCTCAGTATGGTGCCGGGGGTTTTGAAATCACCCTGGCAGATAAGCTAGTTGCTTCGAGTGGCACTCTGTGGATCCAGTTACTCGACCAACAGAATTTGCCGCTTTCGGACCGGGTTTACTTTGATACCTATGATGATTGCCAAAAGAATTTAGTAATTATCTACTTTGATCAAGTAAAGTAGGTATTTTATAAAGATAGTCGAAAAAAGCTGCCAAAATGAAATGGCAGCTTTTTATTATCCCCATTGCTCTTTCAAATAAAGAGCATCATCTTCCATGATCGGACTCTCGCAAAGTATCCTGCCCCTGCAATGAAAGGCTTTTAATGATCTAAATAAATCTTCCAGATTCAGATCTGACTCTTTAAGGGGAAGATGTTCTTTTTCACCTTTCTCTCCATACAGGATGCCGGAAAGGTGAATGTGTAATTGGGTGAGGGCTTTATCTCCTAAAGCCTTTCCATACAACTCAAGGATATGTGAGAATTCAGCATAGGTATTAACTGATCCATCCCCAGGGCGTGCATGCAGGTGAGCGAAATCTACGCATGGTTCGACACCCGGTATAGCTTTTGCCATCGCCAGTGTATCTTCAAGCGAACCAAGCATGGCTGATTTCCCCATCGTTTCTGGGCGCAGAGTGACAAAATTACCCATTGCTCGCAACTCCTCCTGGCATCCTTGAAGGCGATGTATGGCGACAGGTAGAACATCAAATGGTGGTTTCCCGAAGTAAGAACCAGGATGAAAGATGATATCTGTCGCCCCAGCCAGGCTGCCAAAAACAGCTGCATCCATAAGGCGTTTTCGTGAATTTAACCACTCTTCGTCGGTTGCATTCAGGTTAATATAATAGGGCGCATGAATGCTGATCAAAACATCCTTTTTGTTGGCGGTAGCATGAATTGCAGCACAGGTTTCTTCAGACACCCGTACAGCGCGCACCCAACCAAGCTCAAGGGCATCCAGTCCAAGCTCTTTCAACCGTAAAATGGCACCTACGCTGCCCCCAGGCTTGTTAGGCGTTGAAATTGGTGAACCAACAGTTCCAAAGCGGAAGGAATCGGACATTATTACCTCTTGTGATGACCAACCATCATGTTTTTAAGAGTAAATAATTCGTGAATTACTACTTATCCAGCTAAACATCAAAATAATGACCTTATAAAAGACCAGAGTGGTGGACCAAGAACTAATAAACCTATGAGGATACTGCTTAATGCAGCAATTAATACAGCTGCAGCCCCGACATCTTTTCCGACCCTGGCTAACTCATGCTGTTGGTGGTTGGATGCCAGGTCTACTACAGCTTCCAAAGCGGTGTTGAGAAATTCTGCAATCCACACCAAGGCAATCGCTAACAAGATAAGTGCCCAATTGGAGGCGTTAATTTTGAGAAACAAGGCCATCAGGATGACAACTATACTAACAAGTATGTGAATCCATGCATTCCTCTGGGTCCGAATAACAAACCACCACCCTGAAAATGCATGTCGAAATGCTTTGAGACGGGAATTGATAAATTCTTTGATCATCTTCGATATGATCAGAGTTTAACTACCAGCTTAACACCAAGCTGAGTTAAGACTCTTTCCTGAGCCACCTGCATCTTTTTTTTATCAGTACTTACCCGATGGTCGTACCCAAGCAAGTGCAGCGTACCATGCACGACGAGCAGCTGCAATTCTTCCACCAATGGATGTCCACCGGCAGAGGCCTGGGATACGGCACGTGGTAATGAAATGACCACATCTCCAAGATAGAGCAGGTTGGTGTCTGGATCAGGCTCACTGGAAGGAAATGAGAGTACATCGGTGGGGTTATCAATGCCTAGGTATTTCTGGTTGAGTTTTTTTAAGAACGCATCATCACCTATGACAACACTCATAGATGATTCGCTGGTAACATTTTCCAGGTCCAAAGTCAATTGAGCTGCATGATGTAATGTACTTTTTTCAACTGGAAGCTTAATATTCCTTTTTACTTGAAAGTTGATCATTTGGGGTTAATTTTCTTGGTCAGTTTTTTCGTTCGAATTAGAAATTTCGGCCACAGCTGAAACCGGTGGAGTGTCTACATCTGGTATCCTGTAAAATACTGGCCGAGTTTTAATATCCGTGTCAGTTTTTGGATATTGAATCCGTGGGTGGTATACGCCTCGCAAAGTGGAAGTGAATGAATCGATCACCTGTTCTAGGTTTTGCATGGTCAGCTGTGTGTCATCGAGCTCACCAAGATCTTGTTTATCCTTTATGACGCTTCTAATAAGCTCGAGTAACTCATTCTCATCCTTGGGCCTTTCGGCACGCATACGGGCTTCAGAGGTATCTGCCAACATGAGTAGGGCGATCTCGCGTGTGGAAGGCCTGGGACCTGGATAACGAAACTTGCTTATATCTACTGCTTCCTTATCCATACCTGCTAATTCTAGCGCACGGCTGTATTGGTAGCGAGTTATCGTTGTCCCATGGTGCTGTTCAATGAAGTCAGAAAGCTGCCTGGGCAGGCGATATTTGTGCGCTAAATCCAATCCATCTTGGACATGCCTGATAATCGTGGTGGCACTGGTTTCTGGATCCAGGTCATTATGTGGATTTAAATTACCTGGTGGCTGGTTCTCGATAAAGAAATAGGGATTAAGTATTTTTCCGATATCATGGTAAAGAGCTCCAACCCGGGCAAGCATGGAATTTGCCCCGATCGTATCAGCAGCCTGTTCTACCAAATTTGCCAATTGGAGGCTGTGCTGGTATGTGCCTGGGGCACTTCTTAAGAGAAGTTGTTGAAGCGGATGGTCGGGTCTCGAAAGTTCAATCAGTTGTAAAGCTGTGGTTTGGCTTAAAAACTGCGCCAGATAGTAATGTAATATCAAAGCGATGCTTGCAGATGCAACCCCATTAATGACCGCAGCAAGTGATAGTGTGGCAACGCCGATCCAATCTGCAGATGGTTGAATAATGCGATAAGCAACAGCCACCGCTGCACATGAAATGGAGATTGCAGCACCAGCCCAAAAGAAAGAGGTAAGTCTCTGAGCCTTAGACAATGCAAAGATGCCAAATAGGCTTCCCAATAAATAATACAACGTGAGAACTTCAGCATCTGGTAAACCATATGGAATCAGGAATGCCAGAGGAACTACAGATATTATTGCCAATTCAATGGAAAACAGTGCAGAAATGGTCAGGGCAAAACCCATGACTGGATATACATAGGGGATGACAGCATGACCTGGGATAATCAGACGGGCGATTAGTAAAAAAAGCAGAAATAGAACGAATAGTAAAGCAAGCTTTTTCATCCCAAGATTACCGGAAAACAGGTCTGGATGGAGGCGAATATACAGAATAAATACAGCCACTGAAAGAATAGTCAAACCTATTGAGCTGATCAGGTCTTGCCAATGATTTTTAGGTTGGGCAAGCCCATATTGTTGAAGTGCCTCATAATCCGTCCCGGATATCACCATTCCAGCTTGAATAATGGACTCATCTGTGATGAAAGTGCGTGTTACCGGTGGGACATTGGCGCGTGCTTGAACCCTGGCAGCCTCAGTTTGCTGTTCGTCAAATAGGCTGTTGGGAACAATAAAAGCATTTACGAGGGCGGTGATGATTGCAGATTGTTCTTCAGTAAACGCCAGACTAATTAATGCGGGTATTTTTTGATCCACGTTACTTAGCTGATCCTCGCGGATTGGCTCGCGCAATAATTGATCCAGGATGGAGGTTGTTTCTTGTGAAATGTTCTGCCAACGAGTTTCACTAAGCGCCAGGATTCCTTTTATCGTATCGTGGCTTAGCTGGATATCCTGCAATGCAGCAATATCTGTAATTTTTTGTTCCATGGAAGCATAGCCATCTGAGCGGATACTATTTATATAAACAAGGGCGTTGCGTAAGCGTTCCAATTGCTGACGGGCAATGTTCGTATCAGCAGGAGAGTAGACTAAGGGTGTCTCCAATGCAGCTGTATCTTGCTGCCGATCGGTGAGGATCTGACTTTCATATGTGATAGTATACGGGGCATTTATATCGTAGGGGGCGACATCCCCTATAAGCAAAGGCGAGGTGGAAAAATTCTCAACAGAAGGGATTAATAAAGCCAGCAGGATAAATCCAAAGAAAAGCAGGAATATCAATCCCAGGATAATATTACGCCAATTAAATTTTAGTGATGTCACAGTTTATTGCAGTAACTTTCGAACCACCTGACTGGCTTGATCACCCGTTGCCCGACCCTGCAAGCGGGGCATGAGGATTTTCATCACCTGACCCATTTCACGAATTGAGGTAGCGCCTGCTTCCGTAATAGCAGCCTTAGCTAAATTCTCTAGCTCTTCCTGAGAGAAAGCAACGGGTAAATAACCCTGGAGAATAACGATCTCCTCTTCCGACTGGGGTATCAGATCAGGTCGATTAGCTTTTTCCGCATCGGCAATTGATTCGCGCCGGCTTTTAATTTCCTTTTGTATGACTGCCAAGCAGGCGACCTCGTCCAATTGAGAACCTTTTTCGACTTCTGCCAATTTGATGGCAGTCAATGTCATGCGTAGGGTGCTTTTACGGATTTCTTCCCCATGGCGAATGGCATCTTGGAGATCTGTTTGTAGAGTAGATTTAATATCCATTGAAGATTATGCTTTCTAATGAATTGATATTCATTGATATTCAGATTATAACGTATCTTGAGAAGGCAAATTCCCAGATTGGGCAGATAAAATTTCACCTACCAATCCTCGCGGCTGTAAACCAATAATGCGTACATTCACCAATTGATTATGGCAAGGTAAGGGAGAGCTGGCATATACCCGCAGATTATTATCCGTCAGGCCACTCAGTTCCCATTTGGTTTTTTCAATTGGGGTGGATTTTTCCCAAAGCACCTGTAATTGTTGTCCAAGATGAGATGCCTGGTAGGTGGTAGTGCTCTGTTGTAAAACTTTTCGCATAGTGGCACTGCGTTGTTTGGAGAGGCTATGATGAACCTGACCAGGGAGCAAGGCAGCGACTGTGCCTGGCCTGGCAGAATAGGTGAAGACATGCCCACCGGCAAAATTAATTTCTCTAACAAAAGCAACGCTCTCTGTAAATTCTGCTTCCGTTTCCCCTGGGAATCCGGTAATGATATCCGTTGTGATAGCCACGCCAGGTATGGATGAGCGTGCTTGTTCAATTAATTTGGCGTAAGATTTCGGGGTAATCCGACGACCCATCCGGTGTAATGTGGTTTCACAACCAGATTGTAGCGGTAGATGCAAGTGCCGGCATAAACGCTGGGACTGCCATAGATCAAAAAAGCGTGGTGATATATCCCATGGCTCGAGAGAGGAGAGGTGCAAGCGTGCGGTGGATGTTTCAGATAGAATTGCTATAATCAGATTTGACAGGTGAGAAGGCGGATCAAAATCATATCCCCAGGAACCAAGGTGAACGCCGGTTAATACAATCTCGAGTGTACCACTGTCCAAAGCGGAATGGATATCCTCCAGGATAGCGTTAATCGTCCTACTTCTACTTGGTCCCCTGGCGATCCTGGTGATGCAATACGTGCAGTGGTTGTCACACCCGTCCTGAACTTTTATAAACATGCGCGTGCGCGAGCGCATACCTGGGATGGGCACTCGCTTAATAGTTCGATAAGAAAATTCATTTATTGGGATGTTTAGCACTGTGGAGACGAGGTGGTCTTTTTCCAGGTTACCAATCACATGGCTGACCCCTGGAAATTCTGCTGCTTCCATTGGATTCAGTGTTGCAAAACAGCCAGTGACGACGACCTGGGGAGAGCCTGTATTTGAAGCCTGGCGAATCATATGACGCGAATCGGAGGCTGCGGCCGATGTGACCGCACAGGTATTGATCACGATCAGGTCGGCTGATCCTGGTTCTGAGGTCAGTGTGTGACCAACAAGACGAAATTGGTGCGCATAAGTCTCCAACTCGCTTTGATTCAAGCGGCATCCCACCATGTCCAAGAAGACTTTCATATCCTAGTTTATTCTCCCTTATTCAAAATGAATACTCGCAACGGAGATTCATCCTATGGCAAATTTTCTAAAATTAACACAATAGAGCAAAGTATATAGCGAGTGAATGGCATTCAAAAAGTTATGGCTTAAAGACAACGAAATTATCAAAAAGGATATCAGTTCCGACTGTATCAAAAGTTCCGGCAAGCAATCCAACATTACCGGTGGTATAGTCAGGGTCCGTTTGTTGGGCAATTTGGTTGTCGTTGACATAAAGGGTAAGCGTTGATCCAACACAATCAAAACGGATATGGTTTTTGGCTGAACCCTGGATAATTTTGTCACTTTCGAGCAGGCTTTCATTTCCAATTGGATTTCCGCCGTCGCCAGTCATTTTCATAATTCCATAATAACCATCACTGCTGATAACAGCATAATAGAACTTATCCACATCCGTGTATCGACAGATGAGACCAAAATCATTATCATCCGGACCAGCATTCTTGGTAGCATCGACTTCAATTTCAACATCGGTAAAGCTTTCTTTCCCAGGATTTGACCAGGCATCACTATTTGATTCCTTAACCACGATGCGATAGGCATCATTGTAATAATCGGTCGATGCGCTGTTGGTATCTGCCTGATCCCATTTTTTATCGGTATTGGAGAAATCATCAGAGAACAGGATTTCACTCGGTGTGCTTGGTGTGCCGGAACTTAAACAAGCCAGGCTTGTCAAAGACAGGACAAGAGTAATAAATAAAGGACGAATATATTTCATAAAAATAATCTCCTTTTGGATTCGATTTAGGTTGGATTGTACCATCCCAGCAAACTGTATGACGGATGATGAAGTTTACAAGCGTGTAAATTGTTCAAATTCAGTTAACTCGTTGCTGGAAGGATGAGTAACAATAAGCTATTAATTATCTACGGAAAGTAGTATTCCAACATTCGCCTGGCGATGCTGGCTACCGGTGAGGCTGGATCGATCGTCTTGGCCAGATTAAGCCACTGGCGCGCAGGCCCAGGCTCATTGAGGTATAAGTAGGCAGTGCCCAGGTGTAAATAAGCTGGAGGAAATGTTGGATCAGCTTGAATAGCGTTGCGAGCGAAACGTTCAGCGGAGTGATAGTCCTGCATCATCAGCATCACCTGAGCCATCACGTCGAGGTTGCTGGCATCACCAGGATTAAGGGTGATGGCTTGCCGGGCAGCAGGCAGGGCAAGCTCACGGATCTGGATCTGATTGTTCAAGGCAAACTCTGCCAGCAAACGGTAAAAAAGAGAATCTTGTGGAGCGAGCTGGATCGCTGATTCATAAGCTGATTGGGCAGCTGGCAGGTCACCGGATTTAGACAGAATATTTCCTAGCTCAGAATATAAAAAAGGATCGTCGGGGCTTGCCTTGATAGCTTGCTCCAGGTAATTTTGCGCCTGTGAATAATCCTCTTGCCTTTCCCAAAATAATGCCATAAAAGTGTTTGCAAGGCTAGAATCAGCTTCCAACTGTAAAGCTCGCTTAAGATCTGGATATCCAGCGTCTGAATTATTGCCTGTCCCCCCTTGATTAATATGCTGCCGGGCTTCACCAAGGTATGCCCAGGCATCGGAATAATCCGGTTGGAGATCAGCTGCATTTTGGAACGCTTCTAAAGCCAATTCCCATTCGCCCCAGCTTGCCAATTGACGCCCAACGATCAGTATCGTGTAGGAGGGATTATCAAAGAGGCGTGCAGTGCGAATTTTATCATGCAGGTCTTGTGCAAGGAGCGCATTATTTTTATCCACCTGAGAAGCTTGGGCAAGAAAGGGCAACGCTTTTTCCGGGTCGGTAATAGCGTACAACGAGCCAATCTGATAGTACAAGTGAATATCTGCGGGGTTTATTTTTAATTGAGCCTCAAGCACCGTGACCGCAGAAGAATAATCCTTCCTCTGGAGGTAGAAGTCCTCCAAACGCTTATAGGCTGGGCTAGAATTATCCAATGAAGATGCATGTTTCCAAATCGCTTCAGCCATCAGCGCGTCACCGCTCTGGTTGTAAGCATCTCCTAAAAGCAACATGTCATCAATGGATAAGCGTGATATTGCACCTGGACTTTCAAAATATTGAATGGCTGCCTGAGGGTCTCCGGCCTGTAAGACATAGCGACCAGCTAAAAGGGATAAATCAGAACGCCAGGGAAAATATTTGACTATATTGGCAAGGTTCTGAGAAGCAGCCAGTAAATCACCCCTTGCTATTGCCTGGTCGGCGGTATCAAAAAGCCTGGTAGCTGCGTGAGGGCTTGGTGCAAGCCCTAGAAGTGCGATAAACATAGATACCAGGATAATGCGCAGGTAATCATTAATGGGTGTTGAATTTTTCACTGGGGATGATTATATTGCATAAGGTAAAAAAATGAATATCTAATAAAAGATGTAGACCTTTGGCATGATCTTTATTATAGAAACATAGATCATATGAAGCCCTAAGCATGATTTATAATGTGGGTATCTAATTTATCCTGGAGGATTTTTATGGATTTTGCATTGTCAGATGAACACCGCATGGTACAAAAAATGGTGCGGGATTTTGCCGAAAAAGAGGTTACCCCGATCATCAAAGACTATGACCGTGCCCAGGAGATGGCTCCATTTATCCTGCCCCGCATGGGAAAATTGGGTATCCTGGGTATCTGCCTGCCCGTCCGGTATGGGGGGCAAGGGATGGATTACATCTCGCTTGGGCTGGCTTGTGAAGAGTTGGAAGTGGTGGACAGCACCTTACGAGTTGTATTATCTGTTCATATCGGCCTTAATAGCCTGGCATTGTTCCAATGGGGTAATGAGGATCAAAAGCAACGGTTTTTAGTTCAGCAAGCGAAAGGGGAGAAAATTGCCTGTTTTGGGTTGACCGAACCAGGGGCAGGATCAGACGTGGCGGGGATAATCAGCACAGCACGCCGTGAAGGTAATGAATACATTTTAAACGGTGAAAAAATGTGGATCTCATTAGCGACCAAGGCGGATCACTGCTTATGGGTGGGCAGGACTAACCTGAATGCGGCCGACCCGCACGAAGGCCTATCTGCTTTCATTGTCGAATTGAACCGCCCTGGTGTGACAACAGGCGATTTACATGGTAAATTGGGGATGCGGGCAGGCTCTACGGGTTGGATTAACTTCCAGGATGTGCGCATCCCAGCTGATCAGTTGATAGGCGAAGAGGGTGAAGGATTTAAAATAGCCATGTCCTGCCTGGATAATGGTCGCTACACGGTTGCATCAGGCGCGACTGGTTTAATCCGTGCCAGCCTCGAAGCGAGTATTAAATATTCCAAAGATAGGAAAGCTTTTGGACGTGAGATTGCCAAATTTCAGCTTGTTCAACAGAAAATTGCCAAAATGGTACAGTCCTACGAGATGGCACGATTGTTATATCTTCGAGCAGGTTGGATGAAAAATCAGGGGCTACGAAATACACGGGAGACTTCACTGGCGAAGTGGTTTGCCACCGATGAATCGTTCAATGCAGCATCGGAGGCGATCCAAATCCATGGCGCATATGGATATAGTGATGAGTATGATGTTGAGCGGTTTTTACGTAATTCACGCGGGGCAATTATTTATGAAGGCACCAGTGAGATCCACCAGCTAATGCAGGCCGGTTATGCGCTGGGATTGAGAGAAGATACACCGTTGCGTTGCGAGCTGCCGGCGTATAATCCTGATTTATGGCAGTAGAATTACCCCGGAAGCAATCGCTTCCGGGATTATTGATTAAAACCGCAGTATAATAAAATTAAGCACCCGGATCGACCACGACCGGGATGGAATAAAAGCCATTATTTATAGTTAGAGTTTGGCCCCTACCAGAAAACGAAAGGAGGGTACCATGTCAGTAATTCCATCTCAAGTTCCCACCTCAATCGAAGAACGGAAGAAAGTGACCATCCAGCACATCCAGGCGATGAAGACGCGCTGTGAGGTAATCAGCATGCTCACGGCGTATGACTATCCAACTGCATTGGTGATGGATCAGGTGGGTCTGGATATCATCCTGGTAGGTGATTCGCTGGGGATGGTAGTTTTAGGTTATGAAAGCACCTTACAGGTAACCATGGAGGAGATGATCCATCACTGCAGGGCGGTTGCGCGGGGGGCAAAATACGCGCTGCTGGTGGGAGACATGCCTTTTATGTCTTACCAAATTTCCACGACTGAAGCGATTCGAAATGCAGGGCGATTCCTTCAGGAAGGTGGAATGAATGCCATTAAACTGGAGGGTGGCAGTGAACGGGCAGAGACAATCCGGGCAATTGTGGATACGGGTATCCCTGTGATGGGACATTTAGGATTAACTCCCCAGAGTGTCCACCAACTGGGCGGGTACCGACCACAAGGTAGAGATGCTGAGGCAGCTTACCGGTTGGTGGAAGATGCCCTCGTCTTACAGGAGGCAGGATGTTTCAGCCTGGTGCTTGAATCCATTCCTGGTAAACTTGCCGAATTGGTTTCCCAGCGATTGGATATCCCCACCCTCGGGATCGGGGCAGGAATAGGTTGTGATGGTCAGGTGCTGGTGACTCATGATTTACTAGGCATCTTCGAGCGTTTTACACCGAAGTTCGTAAAGCGATATGCAAACCTGGCTGGCGAGATGAGGGCAGCGTTTAGGGATTTTAAATCTGAAGTCAAGGACAGGAAATTTCCGGGCGTGGAGCATACGGTGGTGATGAACGATGAAGAATGGGAAAAACTTGAAGAAAAACTCACCCAACAGCGGTGACGTATACATTGGTCAGATAGCGAGATAAATCCATGAGTGTGTTAATCGCAGGGACAGGTGCTTTGGCTTGCTTATTCGCTGCCAAACTAATACGCTCCGGTAATGAGGTGACCATGATGGGCAGCTGGGTAGCCGGGCTTGATGCCCTTCGCATGCATGGTGTACGAATGCTTGACCTGGATGGTAGCACGCATAGTTACCCAGTCGTAGTCATGGATGGTGAAGAATGCAAGGGAGGTTACTTACAATCTTTAGTGCTGGTGAAATCCTGGCAGACAGAAAGGGTGGCTAAGCAGCTTAAAAGCTGCCTATCAGCCGATGGGATTGCTTTAACATTGCAAAACGGATTGGGTAATGATGAAATCCTGAAGGCGATACTCAATCCGGAAAGGGTGGCACTGGGGGTTACAACGCTGGGTGCAAGAATGGTGGAGCCTGGATATGTCCAATTTACAGGAAACGGAAAGATTTACCTTGATTCTCATCCCCATATTACTGACCTGGCACATCTCCTAGGGAAATCAGGTTTTCAAGTGGAGCTGGTGTCTGACCCGGCTGCATTGGTGTGGGGAAAGCTTGTAATCAATGCGGCGATCAATCCACTGACGGCACTTTTGCGGGTAAAAAATGGTGAGCTTCTCGAACGAGAAACAGCCCGAGAACTCCTTGCGGAGGCTGCGAAAGAAGCTGCTTCAGTTGCAGCGAAGCATGGGATCAGCCTGCCTTATCCCGACCCTGTCTTGGCAGTTGAGGAGGTGGCACGAAACACTGCTGGAAATCATTCGTCCATGCTGCAGGATGTTTTACGCGGGACGATTACAGAAATCGATGCAATCAATGGAGCGATCGTCCGGGCGGGTGAACAAACCGGTGTGCCAACACCTATAAACCGGATGCTTTGGATGCTGGTGAAGAGTATTGACCAATATTGGACGAGGAATAATCAATCATGGATGTCTTAGTTACCCTGAAGGAATTAAGAGCTGCCCGAAGAAGCCTGATCGAGCCAGTGGGGCTGGTGCCTACAATGGGTTTTTTGCATGACGGACATCTATCGTTGGTCAGACATGCCAGGAATGAATGTGCCAGCGTGGTGGTAAGTATTTTTGTCAACCCAACTCAATTCGGTCCGCATGAGGATCTTGATAAGTATCCACGCAATTTGAGTCGTGATTTGAGTTTGCTTGAATCATGTAACGTAAATCTGGTTTGGACACCTACGGAAGAGGTGATGTATCCACCTGGCTATCAAACCTGGGTCAGTGTAGATGAATTAACCGAGCCTTTGGAAGGTGCAATGAGACCGGGTCATTTCCGGGGGGTGGCAACAGTGGTGGCAAAATTGTTTAATGCAGTCCAACCACAAAAAGCATATTTTGGCCAAAAAGACGCACAGCAAGCAGCTGTAATTCGCCAGATGAGCCGCGATTTAGACTTTCCAATAGAGATCGTAGTTTGCCCCACGTTGAGAGAGCCAGATGGTTTAGCGATGTCAAGCAGGAATGTATATCTATTACCCGATGAGAGAAAAGCTGCAGCTGCTTTATCATGTGGGTTAGCTAAAGCGAAGGAAGTATTTGAAACAGGAGAGCGGGATGCAAATATTTTGAAGAAGGTGGTGTTGGATACCCTCGGAACTGAACCACTGATCAAGGTCCAGTATGTATCCTGCGCTCATCCCGATACATTGCAGGAATTGGAAGGTGTGGTTGACAGGGGATTGCTTTCATTGGCTGTACACATTGGAAAAATCCGGTTGATCGACAATATTTTGCTCTAAAAATATCAACTCAACTAAACTCGGTTTACGATGATTCTAGGAAAGAGGCGATCATGTTACTAACCATTGACATTGGGAACACGAATATAACGCTTGGATTATATAAGGGGAAAGAGCTTGGTTCACGCTGGCGCCTGGCAACTGCTTACGACCATATGCCGGATGAGTATGGATTACAGCTGTTGGGATTGCTTGAACATGCCGGATTTAAACCGGATGAGGTTACTGGAATATGCATTGCCTCCGTAGTGCCACCGATCACAAGCAAGATCATTGATGCTTGTCAGCGATACATAAAAATGGAACCATTGATCGTTGATGCGGGGGTGAAGACTGGCATCCGCGTACGTTACGAAGACCCACGCGCTGTTGGGGCTGACCGAATCGTAGATGCTGTCGCAGTAGTGCATCTTTACGGAACACCAGCCTGCGTGGTTGACTTTGGAACGGCAACAACATTCGATGCCATTGCAGAAAATGGAGATTATCTTGGGGGAGCGATTGCCCCCGGGATCGGAATTGCGGCAGATGCACTATTTCAGCGCACAGCGAAACTTCCAAGAGTTGACTTACAAAAACCTCCATCCGTGATCGGGAGAAACACGGTTCACTCGATGCAATCCGGCTTGCTGTATGGATATATCGGTTTGGTCGAAGGGATGGTGAGACGTTTCCGCCAGGAGTTGGGGGAGAAAATGAAAGTAATAGCAACGGGCGGATTGGCAGATGTCCTGGCAAACGAAACCGATGTATTCCAGATCATCGCCCCCTGGCTCACTTTGGACGGACTTCAGATCATTTGGGAAATGAATCATACGAACGGATGACAAAGTGGTTTCCGAAGACACGGATGAATTTAAAAAGCTACAATCGATAACTGGCTGGAGTATATTTATTTTGTTTTTTACCGAATGGGATGTCCTTAAACCGGGCATGCAAGACCTTATAATCGGATGGGATCCTGGGTTTGGAAGATACTCAATGAGGCCTGCTTAAGCATACAAATCTGCCTTGAAAGGGTATAATCCATTTCGGGTATCCTATGGAAACCGAAATCATAAAGGCAGATCACATATGTGCAATCCCTCATGCTGTAGATATATTACAACATGGAGGACTGGTTGCGTTCCCAACGGATACTGTTTACGGATTGGCGACCTTGCCTTTTACAGCTGAGGATGTTGAGAGACTTTTCTCAGCGAAGGGTCGCAGTAATGCACGCGCCATAGCAATTTTAATTGGTGATTATTCAGATCTAAGCAGGGTGGTGGATCGATTTGATGAAAGAGCCATGCAATTGGCCAAGCATTTTTGGCCAGGACCACTGACTTTAGTGGTGCGAAAACTGCAAACTTTGCCAGACACACTTTCACATGATGGAACGATTGGAATACGCATGCCAGACCACCCCATTGCATTAGAACTGCTTCGTAATATTGGTCCATTGGCAGTTACTTCTGCCAATATTTCGGGCGAGGATAATGCCAATTCGGCAGTAGAAGTCCAGCAGCAATTAAAAGGACGGGTGCACCTGATCCTGGATGGAGGCAAAACGTCGGGTGGCGTCCCTTCCACAGTATTGGATTGTCTTTCCTCTTCGTTGACGATTTTACGCCAAGGACCGATCACATTAGAAGCGATTGAAGCAGCTTTAGCATAACCCCGAATTAATTCTCACGAAGCTATTAATCTTTTTTCATACAAGTTTTATCTGAATCTGTATAATAACAATTGCATTCTCCTCAATCAAACTCGCCCACTGAGATTGGAGCCATCTTGGTGGGCGATTTGTTTTTACTCAGGTAATGCGATCACCTGGAAAAAATTATTTTAACGAAGAACTAACTTTCTCAGGATGGGGCTGGCACTTCAGAAAGCGGCCAATTGGGAAGCACATCCATATCCAATTGGTCACGTTGGCCTTGAATAAATCGAAAGTATGCTGCTCCAGCAATCATTGCTGCATTATCAGTACAGAGCCAGAGAGGTGGTATATGAAATGGGCACGTTGCCTGAACCTGGATTGAATGTCGCAATGCCCGGTTTGCAGATACACCACCCGCGACGACAATATTTTTCGCTGAATACTGTTTTACAGCCTTGATCGTCTTGGTGACCAAGACATCAACCACTGCAGCCTGGAAACTTGCCGCAAGGTCTGCGACTGGAAGCGGCTGTTTAGAGTTATTTATCTGCTGGACTTCACGCATGACTGCAGTTTTTAGACCACTGAAGGAAAAATCCCAGCTATCTTCCAACCAGGCGCGGGGAAAATTATATGCCAGAGGATTTCCATCAACCGAGGCATTCTGAATTGAAGGCCCTCCCGGATATTCCAAGCCTAGCAGACGGGCTACCTTATCAAAGGCTTCACCTGCTGCATCATCAAGGGTTGCACCCAAGCGCTGATATTGCAGGTGTGATTTCATCAAAACGAGTTCAGAATGGCCACCCGAGACAATCAAGGCGATGATGGGAAATTTTGGTTCGTGAGGCGGGTTTGTATCTGGTTTATAAAGCCAGGCAGAGTAGAGGTGACCTTCAAGATGGTTGATACCAATGATGGGCAATTCCCTGGCAAGAGCCAATCCCTTGGCAGCATTCATACCGACCACCAATGAACCTGGCAATCCCGGTCCTCGAGTAACGGCGACTGCATCGAGGTCGGAGATGGTCATATGGGCTTGGTGAAGAGCCTGCTCAATGACTGGATAGATGGTTTTTATATGCTGCCTGGAAGCTACCTCAGGAAATACACCACCGAATTGTGCATGCAGGTCAACCTGGGAGGCCACTATGCTCGATAGAATTAAACGACCATCCTCAACTACCGAAGCGGCTGTTTCATCACAGGAAGTCTCGATACCGAGAATCCGGATAGGAGGTTTTTCTAATTTGGCTTTCTTCTGTGCTGTTTTGGGCATTTTTTTATTCCCTTCAAAAAAAGTCCCTTGATGAGGATCAGATTTTTTTTACTGGCAGGACTAAATCCATGGGGTATTCTGCCAACATATCTATCTTACCATCTGGGCGAACCCAAAAACTGTTTTCTAAGCGAACCCCCATGCCTCTATCCGGATAATATAGTCCTGGCTCAATCGTGAAAACTGATCCTGGTATCAGGCAATCTTTCTCATCACTACTGATGCCACTCCACGGGCGTTCGTGGATATTCAAACCAATGCCATGACCCAGACTGTGAACATAACCTTGCTGAGTTTGAGGGTCCTCCTTAATGGTTGGGTGACCTTGGGCTGAAAAAAGCTCACAGGTCATCTGCTGATAATACTTGAAGGGTCTACCAGCCTGGAGCTCTTGGGTGACCTTTGTGTAGGTTGACAATACATCCTCGTAGAGTGCAAGGACAGCATCGGGTGCATATCCCAAGCACCATGTACGCGTGAAATCGTAAAAATAACCACCGCCAGCTTCGCATGGGAAGATGTCAAAGACAATCGTTTGGCCAAGTTCTAGAGGATCGGTAGGATTCCCAGACGAATGAGGCACACCAGCATCATGACCAATGGCAAATATTGTGCCTTCCGGATTATCTGCCCCACGCTCTGATAACCACATATTAATTCGTTTTTTTACTTCACCAATCTTTACTGGAATGCCATCGCGATTAACCAGAAGACCATTTTTTACCTTTTTGGAGGTGATAAAATCAGCCACCAGACCAACGACCTGGGTGGTAATTATGCCCATCTTCCGGATGCGTTCAACTTCTGGATCATCCTTAGTCATCCTGGCAAGCATTAATACTGAGTTATCCACCTCACCTATAAAATTCAATCCTGGCATCTCTTTTTGCAAAGCTGAAAAAACTGCAAAGTTCAATCCAATATCAGACCGACCATACAGCGCAACATTACCGGAAGTAATGCCAAGCTCGGTGAGCATTATCTGGTAGCGGTTGACAATGGCTTTCAGGTTATCACCACCGGAGCGTTTCAGCAACTCAGTAAAGTTATAGTCACTCAGATTTTTCGTTTTTAAGCCCGATTTTGCAGCTTCATCCCTTTCCATGGGATAGTGAAAAAGAACCGCAGATTCACCACGTTTTTTGAGCAGATCGGCATTGGTTAAATGCCCACCGCCGGTCATATAAACCATGGCTGGATTATGCTGACCAGGACCTACAACGATAATCGCCTCCAGGTCATTCGTTTGCATAAGTGCATCGAGCTCGTTTTTCATATTAGTAATTGTCCTTTGACCAGGTTATTTGATAAAAGCAGAGCGGATGGCAGCCAATAAATCATTTTCTTGCTCAGGCATGACGGTGCGGGGATCAAATATAACCTTATCCATATCTAACCGCGCGATCACGGGTGGTTGATTTGCGCGTAATAATTCCATGGTGCGGTTTGGGGATCGAACTGGCAGGGAGAGCACATAGGTGGGTAAGGTTTCACCAGGTAATGATCCACCACCGACTGTTGATTCGCTTTCGATAACAGTTCCAAAACCCAGGGAATCTGCCCAATGATCAGCCCTTTGCTGAATAACATCGATTGACATCGATATCATGCGCCAGATAGGTATCTCACAGGTGGCTTCGTCCTTTAAATAGTGCAGAAGTGTAGCAGAAAGTGCTGCCAGGCAAAGTTTATCAGCCCGAACAGCCCGTGCCAATGGGTGCTTTTTTAGCCGGGCAATCAGTTCTGCTTTGCCAATGATAATGCCTGCCTGGGGTCCACCCAGGAGTTTATCCCCAGAAAAGCATACCAAATCTGCTCCAGCGTCAAGCGATTCACTCACCGTAGGCTCATGACCCAGTCCGTATTGTCCAGTATCCAGCAATGCGCCAGAACCCAAATCATCCACGAGTGGAATCCCGGCTTGAATTGCAATTCCTGCAAGCTCTGACAGGGTTGGCTCACTGGTGAATCCGGTAATACGAAAATTGGAGCGGTGAGTATGCAAGATCAAAGCTGGCGAGCCTTCATCGATCGTAGTTTGGTAATCAGAAAGGTGAACGCGATTGGTGGTTCCAACTTCTAAGAGGCGAGCACCCGATTGTTTCATCACGTCAGGAATGCGGAATCCTCCCCCAATTTCAACCAACTGAGACCGGGCAATGATAACTGAACGGCGCCTGGCCAAGGCTGATAGGATCAGCAGGACAGCAGCCGCATTATTATTGACCACTAATGCAGCCTGCGTATGAGTCAATCGAGTCAGCAAGGTTTCAGCGTGAGCCAGGCGAGAACCGCGCTTGCCGGCAGCCAGATCATATTCCAGATTTGAATACCCCATCGAGATGTTTTGAATTGCTCTGATGGCGGAAAGACTCAATGGAGCACGTCCCAGATTGGTGTGGAGGATCACTCCGGTCGCATTGATCACGGGTTGCAGTGAAGGTGATACCCAAAGCAGAAGCAAAACATGGGCATGCTCCAACAGCTTATCAAGTGATGGGATTTCCTTAGATGTTCGGTATCCTTCGCGAACTTCATCCAATGCTTGCCTGAGTGCATCAAGAGTCAACGGCCTGCCATACTCATCGATCCAAGAAATCACGACAGGGTTTTGTAATAACTGATCTACAGAAGGCAGGCTACGTAAACTGCTCATAAGTTAAAATAATTAAATATGGAAAATTCCTACCGGCGGTATTTACGGCTTCCACTGGCTTTTCTCGCTGAAGTCGTAATAAGAACTCGATCAAGGCCAGACCAATTGCTAGCAGGATGGCTAACGCTGGATTGAGAACTCGACCCATCTGGAGCCAGAGGAGCGTGGCACCATAGACTGCGAACCAGAGTGATTGCCTGACAACAACCAATGCAGTTGGCGGTGGAGTGCTTGGAAAGCGCTGATTGAGGAATGCAACGATAGGCAACATCGTTCCAGTAATTGCTAAGACCGTGAGAAAGAAGAACAACCAGCGTGGACCAACAGTTGGCATCGTGGAGATCGTTAAAGCTATCAATCCCCCCCAACCAATGATAAAGAGAATTAAAGCTGTTGGAAGGAAATTGGCGACCCGGGGTGAGGTGTTGGATTTCATATTTAGATAATTCTATCACAGGCGATAATTAAAATAAAAACAGATGAGGGGAAACACACTCACCTGTTCTTATCATGAAGCTTAATTTACACTTCTCTGAATTCACCTTCCAGGACTTCACCTTCATTATCTGGGTTTCCAGGTTTATGACCGTTTCCACTTGAGGTATATCCGGAAGAGCTTCCATTGCCGGGTTGAGAAGTAGATTGAGCAGCAGAGAGCTGTTGGCTAAGAGCAAAGAAGGCATTCTGTATATCATTCGTAAGATTTTTGATCTGGTTGATATCATTTCCTTGAGCTGCCTCGCGCAGGAGGGTTAACTTTGCCTCAATATTTGACCGGTCTGAGGGAGCTAATTTATCCTGCAATTCATGGAGCACCTTTTCGGTCTGGTAGAGCATACTATCTGCAGAATTCCGCACCTGGATCAACTCGCGCTGTTGTTTATCTTCAGCTTCGTGTTCACGCCCTTCCCGTATCTTTCGATCGATCTCCTCCTTGCTAAGGTTGGTTGAAGCAGTAACGGTCACTTTCTGTTCCCTGCCGGTAGCTTTATCTTGAGCTTTGACATTCAAGATTCCATTGGCGTCAATATCAAACGTGACTTCAATTTGAGCAGTGCCACGTTGGGTTGGAGGGATACCTTCTAAACGAAAGCGACCAAGACTCATATTAGAAGCTGCCATGGGACGTTCACCCTGCAAGATATGGACATCTACAGCTGTTTGGTTATCTTCAGCGGTCGAGAAAATTTCAGATTTCTTCACAGGAATGGTTGTATTCCGTTCGATCAGGGTGGTCATCACACCTCCTAAGGTTTCGACACCTAATGAAAGAGGCGTCACATCGAGGAGCAACACATCTTTCACATCCCCGCCGAGTACACCAGCTTGTATCGCTGCACCAACAGCAACTACTTCATCAGGATTGACACCTTTATGTGGTTCTCGATTTGTTAGAGAACGGACTAAGTTCTGAACCATGGGCATGCGGGTTGCGCCTCCAACCAATACAACCTCTTCGACTTGTGATGTATCCAGGTTCGCATCTTTTAAGGCTGCCTGGAATGGTTGGCGTAAACGAGCCACCAAATCTTCTGTCAGCTGTTCAAAGCGTGCCGCGAGATAGCTTGGTTTGTAGGTGTTTCGGGCCATTCATATCCGCAGTTATGTAGGGCAGGTTGATCTCAGTTTCCAAAACACTAGAGAGTTCAATTTTGGCTTTTTCGGAGGCTTCACGCACACGCTGTAAGGCTTGCTTATCTGCCCGTAAATCGATACCCATATCTATTTTGAATTGATCTGCCACCCAGTTTACAATACGCTCGTCCCAATCATCACCACCGAGATGAGTATCTCCATTGGTTGCCCGAACTTCGATCAGGCCATCCCCAACTTCCAGGACACTCACATCGAAAGTACCACCGCCCAGATCAAACACGAGAATAGTCTCATTCTCCTTCTTATCAAGACCATATGCCAGAGCAGCTGCAGTCGGCTCATTGATGATGCGTAAGACATCCAGTCCGGCAATCTTACCAGCATCTTTGGTTGCCTGGCGCTGACTATCATTGAAGTATGCAGGTACAGTAATAACAGCCTGTTTTATGGTTTCACCCAGGTATGTTTCAGCATCTAGTTTCAGCTTCGCCAAGATCATCGCTGAGATATCCTGAGGGGCATAATCAGTTTTCATTAGGGGAATTCTTACCCGAGCATCACTGGAAGGTCCTTGAACGACCTGATAAGATACCATTTTCCGCTCTGATTCAACTTCATCATAGTGCCTCCCCATAAAGCGTTTAATCGAATACACCGTATTCTCAGGATTGACCACAGCCTGGCGTTTTGCCGGATGACCGACTAAACGCTCGCCATTTTTGTTAAATCCAACGATCGACGGTAAGAGGCGTGATCCTTCTGAAGTTGTAATAACAGTTGGATCGCCACCCTCCATTATTGCAACCACGCTATTTGTTGTTCCGAGGTCAATACCTATAATCTTTGACATATCATAATCTCCACTGCATATACCCGTGATATTATTAGATGGGCATACAGATTTATCAGGTTCCTTTATCAAAGGATACTAATGTTTTACAAGAATCACATTAACGAGTTGTTGGAGAGATATAAACATTCCTGGATCCATGCGGAGATTGCATGTTAGAAGCCAGCTGAGCAGATCGTGTTTACCAAAATAACAATCGTATAAAAAAGGAATCAATATCTGAATTATGGAGAGTGTATTTTGAAAAGAAGCTGAATTTATTCACCAGAATTGGCGAATTAAATTCGTTTGCAAAATAAAAATAAGACAGGCGAATCTGTAAAAATGTGTGCCATATATAGGCAAAGGACGTTATTTTTACATATTTACCCCATATATAGGGGCAAGAACATGTGTTCCCCAATCATCAGGGCGATTCGTAAATGGATTTAATATTCATCGGGAAATTCATCCATCCGGCCTTATGATAATTCTTTAACATTTCGAATCTTAAATAATTGGGAATTTTAAAGTAATCGTAGGGTAAAGTTATTGCACAGCAGGCTGTTTTTCTGCTAGAATGCATACGTAATCATAGCTTATAGATAATTGGTGTTATGGTTAGCCAGCCTAAATATGGAATAAATCGGCTGGCTTTTCCGTAAAAAACTGAAACAGGTGAATAAAGGGTATCCTACCCCAACTGAATTTGAGGTGGGGGTTATCTGTAATGCTATGCTCTCAACCTGGACAGAGGAGGAAGGGTTGATTATGAAACCTGAGCAAGCATGGCAGGCTGTATTAGGCCAGCTACAAATGGATATGCCCAAAGCTTCATTTGATACTTGGGTAAGGAATACAGAAATTGTCAGTTATGAGGATAATGTATTTATTGTTGGTGTGACGAATGCGTATGCGCGCGACTGGTTAGAGAGCCGATTATCGAGCAAGATTAAACGCCTGTTATGCGGTATTCTTAATCGGACGGTGAGTTTACGATTTATCGTTTGGCAGTCAGGTTCTGATCAACTGAATACAGACGTCCCGTCACAGGTGGATGAGCCAGAACTGTCATTAATTCAGTATAAATCAACAGCACTGATCAGCCGTTATACATTTGAAAATTTTATCGTCGGGTCTGCCAACCGGTTGGCTCATGCAGCTTCCCTGGCAGTAGCTGAGCGACCTGCCCAGGCTTATAATCCACTTTTCTTATATGGTGGTGTTGGTTTAGGTAAGACCCACCTCTTACATGCCATTGGTAATCATTGTTTGAACCGAAACCTGAACGTGCTTTATGTTACATCAGAGGAATTTACCAATGATCTGATCAATGCGATCCGTTCACATACCACCCAGGCATTTCGCGATAAATATCGCCACATCGATGTTTTACTCATCGACGACATCCAATTCATTGTTGGTAAAGAATCCACCCAAGAAGAGTTTTTTCATACGTTTAACTCATTACACGGCCAGGACAAGCAGATCGTCATCACCTCCGACCGGCCTCCGAAGGCAATGGTAACCCTGGAAGAAAGATTACGCTCACGTTTTGAATGCGGTTTAGCTGCAGATATTCAACCGCCAGATTTTGAGACCCGGGTGGCAATCTTGCGGACAAAATCGGAACGCATGGGTCGCGTCATACCTGCTGACATTATTGAAATGATTGCCCGTCGGATACAATCCAATATTCGTGAGCTCGAAGGCAGCCTTACGCGTGTACTTGCATTGGCAGATTTGAGCAACCTGCCGATGAACGCAAAACTTGTTGACACAGCCTTAGCTGATTTATCGCCGAGGCGCACCACGGTGGCGCCTGATGAAGTTGTTAGTATGGTGGCTGACGCTTTCGGTGTGTCAGTACAAAATATGGTTGGTCCCGAAAGAAGGCAGGAAGTTGTATTACCCAGGCAGATAGCAATGTACCTGCTGAGAGTCGAAGCGAATTGCTCGTTACCAAAAATTGGTGAGACATTGGGTGGGCGGGATCATACAACCGTAATGCATGCCTGCCAGAAAGTTTCTGACCTACTCGAACGTGATGATAAGCTACGTAATCAGGTCATTGAAATTCGAGAGCAACTTTACGGACAATCAAAACTCCCCCTTAAAAATGTTCGGTGAATAAAATCACCGATGATGAAGCATAGAGCGTGGATGGAATGCCTTCCCTACCCACGCTCTTTTTTTATTCATTAGCTTGCTTGCTTTTCCTCGAATTCCACCAAGTGCTGACCTTGCTAATTAATCTGCTTATCCTAGGAAAACCTGAAGGTTTTATCAGCTCCTCGGTATCCATCCAGGGGTCTCGATCAAACATCTTGTGAATGGTGTACCGACCGATAAGATTGACTGTTGCCAAGACAGGTGCTGCTAAGAGCAATCCAATCAGTCCAATCAGATTGGCAGCAATAATAGCAACCACCAATACTGCAGCAGGATGAACACCCAGCCTTTTTCCCATTACGCGAGGTGCTACCAGGTTATCATAAACTTGATCCATGAGGATAGAAAGACCAATGACGATGGCGGTGTAAATATATTGTTGGAGGTTGAAGTAATTTCCACCTTGGAAGAGTGTTACCAATCCCATTACAATATAGGTAATAAACGGACCAATATAAGGTACAAAACGGGCAACACCAGCTAATATAGCTAATGCAAAAGCATACCTCACACCCAGGATGGATAAAAGGATCGTATAGCTGATCATGACCATTAAGACGATCGAAAGCTGACCCCTTAGAAACGCATTCCAGATCCTCCCGATAGACTGGCTCATCCTATGAATGTCATACGAATAACCTGGGATGCTAATGAAAGACTCTAGGTTGGGTACTTTTCCGATGTCAACCAATACAAAATACGAGATGACCAAGATGAACAATCCCCATCCGATCAGGCTGGCAGTCGCTGAGGCAAGCGTACCAACGACGGTGCCTGCTCTTCCGATGAGCATCTGTAAAGTACTAATCACTTGGTCACCAAGCTGACCCAGGTCTGTGAATTGACTCAAGTCAATTGAATATGGACCAATAATGATGATTTGCCTGGATATGTTATCTATTTGGTTTGGCAGGTCATTTACGAAGCGCTCAATCACCACGATCAAACTTTGGATCTGCTGAACAGCTGCCAAACCTGATAGTGTGGAGGTAATGACCAGGATAATTAAAAGGATAATATAAATAATATTCGTGGATGCCCGCCATGAAAGCCTGGCATGGGTATTTAAAAATGCAGCTATCATTTTTTGTAGGAGAATTATCATCTAATTCTTTGGATTTCTTCACATGCATAGGATTTACAACAACAAACTTAATCTCTTCTTCTCTAAGAAAATGAGCGAGATTGAGCCAATAGTGACCTGTTGGCTCCATTCCAATAATCACGTTATCCATTCCGTGCTTTTCCAATAAATTTTTTATCCAGTCTAAAAAGAGTTCAAAATGATCTTTGGTGTTCTCAAAGTGACAAGCTGATCCAAACTCTATGCCTCTAAAGTCTTGAGCACGTGCTACATGCTTGAATTTGGCAATATCTACACCTACAATTAAAGTGTGATAAGTTATTTGAGCTATCTTATCATTTTGGTTATAATTCACTCGTTAAGACCTCCTGGTATATATGCTTTTGTCCTTTTTGCTGGCCAGCTTTTGGACACTCATATCATACCAAGAGGTTTATTTTTTGTTCAAACCTCATTTTTCTTCATTACAGGAATGCTGCCAGTTAGTTTAGGTGCATTTTTTCACAGGTTCATGCGTGGAGTAAACATTTCTACGATTATGTTTACTAATACAAAAACCGTAAAAAAGGATCGTCATTTGACGATCCTTTTTTTCAACTAAAGCTACCCGTTAGTGGCATAAAGAACCCATTTCATAAATGTTAAGTCATGATACTTATAATTCATCTGTATTTTCCTGAATGTATCCTATATTTCACATAACAGTAAGCCATACTATAAATAGGTGATTGAAATGAAAATATTAAAATATAGAGGGCTAAGAATATCCTTTTATGTTTCATTACTATTTTTAATTGATTAGTTCATTTTTTACCGTACATACAAGGAGGGGTACTATGTCGACTGAAAAAGAAAAAGATGATGAAATTCCGAATTTTACATGGGGGGGCTCTTCGCAATCATAGTTCTGGGAATTGTTGTTTATTTTTGTATTCGGTATGCATTACACCATCCAACAGCCTAAGCATTGAGTTTTTTTTGAAACACATAGGTTGTACGTTTTGGAAAGTTGTGAACGAACAAAAAAGACACAAGGTAATTCTATGCTTGATTCATGGTTTTATCATAACTTCATTAACACTTATCTCTTTGTCATCTTTGTGTTTCTTTTAACAGGGAGCACATGTGCATTTATTATTTATCTTTCAGGTAAATCCTCAAAGGGTTAGTTTTTTAATGGAACTGTCACATTTTAATCTATCAAGAGAGAGCACAAGTGATTGACTGTTACCAGTGCTAAAAAATACCACCTCGTTATGAGATGGATACCTCTTTTTTGTTATTACTAAAGCCCACTTTAATTCCATTAGTTATTTATAATAAGTACCTCTTCTTTTTTTACTATCTTAACATCGTAAAAAAATCTTGAATTTTCCTTTTGAATTTCAATTTGTCCGTTTCCGTAATCATGTAAAACAGTATAATTTTCATTATTATAGACGACCTTTTGCCCTTTCAATGTCTTTATTCCTCCTATATCTATCTTGACCCACTATTTTAATCAGTTTAATACGTTTTTGTATCAAAATAAATTAAACAGAGTTATTCAACTATTCGGAGTTTATATACCTGCCCCGTTAGTGGAACAAGAAAAAGCTGTCACAATGACAGCTTTGTTCTTCAACTCTTGCACCCGATAGTTTAAGTGTACCACTTCACAAAGTTACATCGATTTTAACATATATACATTGAAACTTTTCTTACTCACATTTCATTTTATATCATAAAGAGTACCTCCCAGAACAGAAGGTACTCTATACACACGAATCATCTCATTAACGCTGTGTTGAACTCCTTGTTATTCTTTTCCACTAAACTCTAAAATATTTAAACCCTCGGATGCTTCTGGTGCTTCAAAAAATTTAGTAACATGAATAAACACCGCTTCCGTGTCAAAAGCTGCTCTTTCGGGTTGTTCGTTACGCCTTTGTGCAATTTGACGTAAGCATTGCTCGTTATTTAGATTAAGGAAAATTAGTTGATGGTTTGCATTGACCTCTGACGCCATATCCAAAAACCACTTTCGCAGTTTTTGAGTGTTAGCTGGAAAATCCATCACTACATCTGTACCGACACTTAATATGTTTTGGACATGCTTTTTCACCAACGGCTTGAGCTGCGCTGAGAATTTTAGATAGTCCTCAAATGATGCGATTTGATTGGGATAAAGAGATGAAAGCCATTCATCCTCAGACAACAGTACCGCATGTTTATCTATCGCCAATTGTTTTGATTTAGTTGATTTTCCTGCTCCCATTTTTCCACAGAAAAAGTATAGCGTCCCCAATTGTTTCATATTTTTTAACCCCCCGGGCTTATTTTAGTGGTTGTTGCCCACCTTGTAAAATAAGAGAAATTTTTGGTTTAGATTCTTTATTAAAATCTTCCTCCTCTTTAAAAATACTACCATAAAAATCCAAACCCTTGTTTAACTAAACTGCCCCGTTTGTTCAAGAAGAAATTCAACTACATTTATTATTGGTTTGGGAATTCGGACCAGAAAGCCCCTCGAAAGAACTTTTCTTTGGCCGTTCTTTTATATAGCCTCATCGCCTAAGTATTCACTGTGATAGCAGTTCTATTAGGCACGCTTTCTTCGTATTAAGGAATTATTGATTAATGGTAAACTGAGGAACTAGCTATCTGAAATTAGCAAAGAAAAGCAATGCTTTTCATGAATGAAGGACTATCAGTGCACTTTTTTTGAAGAAACTCCGTAAATCGTGATAAAAAGTATAGCCCTAGCAATTTCTCCTATTATTTTTTTCACTAAAATCAGGACCCCCTTTCAATAGTAAAACTTCTTTTGTCGGTATTTGCCGAACAGAACATAGTGACAGGGAATCATCCTCATAATAATATTTAATTAACTCCAGTTAATTAATTTACTTGGGTAAAAATATGTTGAGGAGGTACTTCCTTGATTCGTAAACTTGAAGGCGTAACTATTAAGATATGGCTTCTGTTTTTAATTAGTTCACAAGCCATTTTTCTGTTCATGCAGACACATTCCATCCCTAGGATTGTTAAGGAAGCTGGCGGCTTAATGATTTTTGATGTGAAGCCGTTGGGCTATAGTTTTACGTATGCGGTTGAATTTCTATCCCAGCTGTCTGAGGAAGGGTATAACGTGTATACACATGTGCAGTTACCGCTGGATTTTTTCTTTCCGTTGCTAAACTGTCTGGCCGGATTGTGTTTGTTCGGTTTGCTTATCCGCTTTTCCCATAAGTTGACCGGGAAATCAGCTCCAACCATCCATTCCTCTTTTTCAAAAATTGTATTGTCCCTCCCTTTGATTGCCATGATCTGTGATTACCTGGAAAACATCTTGATATTGGTAATGCTTACCTATCAATCGGCGGTTACCAGAGGTATTGTATATGCGGGAAGTGCCTTTACAATTACGAAGAGCATGACTACTTCACTTTTTTATAGTCTGGCCATCATAATTTTCATTTTAAGCTGTGTGTCCTGGATAAGAAAACGGAGAAGAAGGAATCTATTCGTGGAACATTTTGGGGTTAGGGAAAAAAAGGCTGCACTTTTGAAAGTATCGATACTTGAAGAAATGCTAAGGCTTCTGGAATATAAAAATCTAAATGATATTACCGTTGATGAATTGTGTACGAACGTCAATACGACCAAAGTGACGTTTTTTAACTACTTCCATTACAAGGAACAAGTGCTGGACTATTTTGTACGGAAATGGCTTTATGACAGAAGCTTTGATACCCACTGCAAACGTTATTCGGGAGAGGAAGGTTTGTATCACGTTTTTCAATCGATTTGCGAAGATTTTGTACCTGGCAAAAAAATCATGGTTTCCCTCATCCATTATTATAGTAAGCTCACCGAGAAACCTGCCGCCATTGAGCTTTCATCTTATGAATATTACTTATTTAATGCAAAAGCATTCGAGCAAAAGGTCAAGCCCCTGAACTTGCAAGAGGTATTTACCTACTATCTTTCGGAGATACCGTCCATCCACTCCTCCAGATACACTGACGTTGTCGTTCAATTAATTGCTTTAATGTATGGTGTCCCAATTCAAACTCATATTATGGAGCTGAATGATATGTATCCTTTCTATCAGAGAGGCCTCTATAACATTTTACGTGGAAATTGCACGTAGGTCTTAAGGTACACAGAACCTTAATTCAAATTCCGATCGAGTAAGAAAAAGTGGGTTTAATCCTTATTGGATAAGCCCACTGATTATTGCAATAAGGAAAACGTTATGCGGACTTGTAGTATTGGATTTGAAAACACCCAGTATTCCTTCACTTTACAACATCTTGGTATTCAACTATTCTGCCACGTTAGTCGAATAAGAAGAAGAGCATTACCGTTGTTCCAGTAATGCACCCGATAGTTTAAGTGGAATCCTTCACAATCCCTTCTACACCTTAATATAACTCCAATTTAAATGTGTTGCTCCAGAATCTGATTGATTGCCTTCTTATTAAAGAAAAGTTCCCTATAATTGAATAAGAAACTTTTCTGCTATTAAGTGAATTAAGATTTTAGTTTATTACGAAACCTGTTTAATCATCTTCTTTTACTTCACGTTCATTTAAGGATTGAACAGGTCGATGATTGTAAGGGAAAATTTTGCGAAATTTATCTATTTGTTCTTTAGATATTTCAACAGACTCCTCCAATACAATCCATTTAACAGCTTCTGAACATGGAGGAGTTGTTAAAGAACCATTATATCGGAACGAATCTTTATCTTTTGGCAATAAGCTCATTAAGTCAATGGGTTCTGTCAACTTAACATCTTCTGTTGTTTCTACTGTAGGAGTGACGTTCCAGGCCTTTTCTAGATAAGGATTTGCCGCTCCCTCTTTAATCATTAAACCAAGAACTGCTAATTGGTTATTAGGCTTCCTTATGAACAAGATGTAATTCCATATCAAAATTCTGCCCATTAAATTGGTGTTCACTTGGTGTATGGAAATGGAATTGTGCTAACTTATATTCCTTATTGTCCACGACAAGAGAGTTATCCTTGGTTGAAGGGTTAGCCTGAATCGTATGTCCGTTATTACTTAAGGAAAATCCAGTAGGTTTATAGTTAATATCCAGATCTTCTAATTTTTCATCATCTATAACTTGTGAAGTTTCGATGTTGATAGGGGATTGCTCTTTTCCGTTTGTACATGCTGCGTAATCGGGATTTATGTCACCCCAATGTTCTGGTCCTGTTTCCCCTTCATAAGACCAATGGGCTGTATGTACATCATTTGACTCTTCCTCTTCTTTTCGCAACATCTTTGTTTGCATCATCATTTTTAGCCACATCAGGAGAACAAGCTATTAAGGAAAGAATGAGAAAAGACGTTAAAAATGAATAAAATATTTTTTTTGCTGGCATAATTTAAACCTCCTTTATTCTGATTGATGTAATAAATGTATTTTAACTCGATTATTGAATTTTAATCATTTTTCTCTCTTATTTAATCAAAGTTGAAGAACACGAGTATATTAGAACTTCATTTTACCTTCCAAAATTCCTGCCACTCTTCCACGATCTGTCCCGATTATTGAATAAGAGCTAAAGACGATTCTTCCACTAAACTGCTTCGTTAGCTCAATAACAAAAAGGATCGCCGCAGCAATCCTCGTTCTTCCACTATCGCACCCTTTAATTCCATTAGTTATTTATAATAAGTACCTCTTCTTTTTTTACTATCTTAACATCGTAAAAAAATCTTGAATTTTCCTTTTGAATTTCAATTTGTCCGTTTCCGTAATCATGTAAAACAGTATGATTTTCATTATTATAGACGACCTTTTGCCCTTTCAATGTCTTTATTCCTCCTATATCTCTCTTAACCCACTATTTTAATCAGTTTAATACGTTTTTGTATCAAAATAAATTAAACAGAGTTATTCAACTATTCTGCCAGTTAGTCGAACAAGAAAAAAAGGATCGCCGTAGTAATCCATTCTTGTACTCTTGCAATCTTTTGTTCAGATAAGAAAAGGCAATTCTATTAAGTATGCATTGCTTTTTTTGTCCAGTTTTTTTCCGTTGGCTTTATGCATATGCAGAATAATTTTATATCAAGTTCTCTTCAATATGCTTAAACCATTTCCTATTATCTGTAAAACCAGTTGTAAAGTTCCAATTAATCAGTAAATAGATTTTTTGATTGATTAACGTTATTATAAGTGGCTCTCCTTTTGTATAAAAACCGAGCCTATTATCGCCGTTGATTGTAAGCCTTCCAAAAGAATCATCAAATTCACATTTTATAGATTGAATTTCATCCAAATTAATATCCATCCAATTTTCCAATTTGATTTTTTTGTCTGTTAGTTCAATATTTCCACTATAATTAAACCTAAACTTCGGATGAATCAATCCAGTTAATTTAGCTGATAAAGAAGAGTTTTGTAACAGTTCATCAGTAGTACCAATATATTTTGCAATCAAAATACCCACTCCTTTAATTTTAGATACATGATTTTTTGTGGTATTGCACCCAACCTTACTAATGGTACGAATTTTCCGACAAAAGGTTTCATTCTTCTTGCCATTACGAATAATGAAATGTTGCTTTCTGCTGCAGGTAAAGCATCAGCCCTCTCGATTTACTAACATTATGGGGCTCAATCCCTTCAACCATTTGGCTTTCGGCCGTCACCTAACTGTCTACGCTTAAAGACTAAAGTTACCCTTAGCCCTCCAAGACTCGCTACGAGTGAATGGCTAGTTCTTGCTCGACGGGAATCCCACCCGCTATATGATACGACCTAGGCTCGGCCGCACACCTGCCCTTTAGTTTAAGTGTAAAGCTTCACAATTTGAGAATTTTTCCTCAACAATCTGACCCTGAACATAAAGAAAGGGCGTAATTCTTGCTGCAGAATTGCGCCCTAATGTGGAATATATATTGAATAGTATCTTCGTACTGTGTAACAAATGACTTTGTTTTGGCAGCTATTAGTGATTCGTCTAATTCTCCATGTATTTAAACTCCAATAAAACGTTAAAGTTCTTACCACAAATCCAAGAAAATAAAGTCTGTTTCCTAAAACCTTGGAAACAGGCTCATAATATCATTATCTACCTAGTTTATTATCAATTTCAGTTGTATCTACATTCTCACCAAATAAATCTTTTAGTTTATTTTTGGCTTGCATTTTAATTTCATCATCCACATATAAAGCTATTTGAACTAAAGCGAATATTACAACACTTAAGTCATCAGCATACCCTACACCAACTATTTGTGGAATATTTTAAAAAAGCGGCCATCCATTTTGGGACAGCCCCTTTCCGCTAATTATAAAATTTCTAGTAAAACTCTTATCATTACATTGGTCACTTCAGAGAAGGTATCTCCAAAATGAATCGGCTTCCAGTCTTTGAAAACTATGAGAATACTGCAATTTTACGTGCGATAGATTCTGTTAAACGAGATGCTACTTTTGGAACAGCCCATTTAATAAGTGGTGCTAACACCGCACCCGATAATCCGCCTGCATGGACTTCCACTGTACAGGTCATTGTTGTTTTACCATTAACCTCTTCTGCAGTAAAGTGACCGCTTCCTGTAAAATTATCTGATAAACCTTTTAGTTCAAACTTAATATTTGAAGGTTCATTCCATTCGGTAATATCTACCGACGCTTGTATTGTTTTTTTAATACCTTTCACACTACCTTCAAATGTCCAAATAGATTGCTTGTCATTTATGATTTCATGTTCTTTATAGGCTGGTACTGACGTTGCCCATTTTTCAAGATCACTGACATAATCCCAAACTACTTGTACATCTACTGGAATTTCTACTGTATGTGTTCCCATTGCCATTATGATTCCTACTTTCACTATGTATAAATTGTAACTTTACATTGCTACAAAGTAATTATCACATAAAAAGCATAAACTTACATCACTAATTATACATAGCTTTCCTTCTTCCAATACCCTTATTATTTGTAGAACCGAAATTTTCCAATCCTCCACAATACTGACCCTTTAATGGAATAACTAAAATATGGTCTCAAGCCAAAGATCACTTAATTCTTCTGCCACTAAGGAAAAAGGTACCATGGTGCCTATGAGCTCAAGTTAAAGTGAAAGAAGTCATTGATCTGATTGTAACCGCTAATATTTTCTCTGGAAATACTGGAACTTTTGTTAGTCCGAAAGAAGCTCGTCTCGTTGAGCATAATGTAACAGAGTATGAAATGGTTTAATTGAGTTCGGTTCTTTCTAGTTATGAGCCAGATTTTGTTTGAAGATCACCCTTAAGGCCACTAGTTTTCTAGTAGCCTTTTTTTAATAGATTCTAACTGAAACGAGGTGTCCTTGATGGAGTCATTCATTCCTTTAATCAGTGAGGTGGGCTTTCCAATTGTCGTCACCCTCTACTTGCTTTACCGGATCGAAGCAAAGCTAGATGTGGTGGTCCAATCAATTCAGAGTTCTACCGGAACGGATTAAGGAGTATAAATAACGAAGAAGAGTAAGCCATCTGTGTGGGTTTTTCCATCCCCTGCTGATAGCTTACTCTTTTTTATCAGACCATTACTCAGTATATTTCGGGGTCAAATGAACAGGCTCTGTCCACACCCAAATCGGGTCAAGGTACCTGTTCCCTCTGTCCCTTTGTATTGACGAGGTTGAGACATTCCTGTTATTCTAGGTCCGTTATTAACGGAAACAGGATACGCTAGCTTCAGAAACAATGTTAGATGAATACTTACTTGCTCCCTGAATGCTCAAATTTTATACACCGGATACCATTCCGATAGTTGGAGGCTTTTTCATGAATGCTTTACTCAATCACTTAAAAAAGTGGGGGCACAAATCGTATTCTTTGTACGCTATAGTAGCTCTTTGTATCACGACTTCTGTTTTTTTTGTTTATCACAATTATTCTTTTTATGACCGTCCAATTGCGAAAGTTATTCAAACAAACCTGGCAGAAACAACTGAAACCAATGATATGTATCAAAATGAGGATCGTCTATTTACCCAACATATAATAGCTCGGTTAATGAATGGTGAAGAACAAGGAAAGCTGATCTATTTAACGAATGAATATTCCTCCTCCGGGGCTTATGACCACGAATATCATGTTGGAAATGAATTGTTTGTTTATATTGATAAAAAAAACACAGGAGGAAATTCACATTTAACTGGAACCATAAAAGATGTAAAGCGTGATCAATACGTTTTAATTGTCGCATGGATTTTCATCTTAACTTTACTGCTCGTTGGAAAAAGGCAAGGGCTGCTTTCTGTTATCAGTTTGGTCGTCAATGCGGTGCTCTTATCCTATGCTTTAGATATTTATTTGCAAACATCAGGCTTTAGTTTGTTATGGATATGCAGTACCAGCGTGATCCTATTTACGGTTATTTCTTTGTTACTCGTGAACGGTTTTAATGAAAAAACCTATGCGGCTATCGTGGCGACCCTGCTTGGGAGAACTCTTTTTTCACTGGTTATTACTTATCTTGTTATGGTGTTCACTTCCGAAAGAGGTCTTCACTACGAAGAAATGCAGTTTGTCACGAGTCCTTATCGAATGGTGTTTATGGCAGGATTATTTATAGGAGCTTTAGGTGCAGTCATGGATGTAGCCATGACCATGTCTTCTTCTCTTTTTGGCTTGTATGAAAAAAATCAAGATATTTCGATAAAAGCACTTAAAACTTCCGGTATGGAAATCGGAAAAGACATTATGGGAACCATGACAAATATTTTGTTTTTTGCATATATAAGTGGTTCTATTCCCATGCTCATTTTGTATTTTAAAAATGCTTCTTCCTTGGGGTATACCCTATCCATGAACCTTTCTTTGGAAGTGGCTCGGGCTCTAGCAGGTGGGATTGGAATCGTGTTAACCATTCCAATCGGTTTATATATAACTATTTTTTTCTATTAATCGAAAGAAGGGCAAGACAATGAATACATTAGTGTGTCTCGCAGTCATTTTATTTATATTGATGATCCTTATTGGCGG
>CAVZSS010000014.1:0-55405 GCA_963777965.1 uncultured Chloroflexia bacterium
TAAAGGGAAATGTCGTTATTACCTTGAACTGAATAAAGGAACAAATAGAATTCTCTATCGTCTATGTGTGAAGTTGTGCACAAAATCAACAGTCTCGATAAACCACCAAAACTGGTGGATTTCTCACTGGAAAAGAAAGAAGGAAAAAATGAAAAGGATCTTTACATTCACAATCGTTTTGATGGCACTGACAGCCTGTACGTCATTTCGAATCCAGACATCTAACTCTGCATCGACGGAAATGCCTCAGGCAGACATGCCGAATCCTCCTCGGTCTACTGCGAGCAGAACGGCAACAAGCACGAAATTCGCACAGCAGCCGATGGCAGCCAAAGTGGTATATGTATTTTTCCGGATGGCAGCACCTGTGATGAGTGGGCCTATTTCCGCGGAGAATGTGGCCCCGCAGGAGAAGAAAGCCCGACACCGTCCATTACCGTTGAGGCAACCATAGAAGCAAGTGGTGGTGGACCTGGAGGAGGCGGTACAGAAGGGGGTGGCTCTGGCGGTTACATGCCACCCGGTACCACGGAAGAGATAGCTGATTGGCGGGGCGTCATCAAGAGTACAGAGCCCGGTGCTCAATATGATGATTACTTTGAGTTGTGGACTAACGGGCAGATCATCTATTTTGGCATCGATACGATGGACCTGGCGGTCCAAGCGCAGATCGAGGCGCTACGTGACAGCGGCAAGATCGTTCATCTTTTTGGCACATTATTCAGTAATGTGCCGGACTACAACGGCTCTCAGGTCCAGGTGGATCGCATCGAGGTTGAAGAGTAACGATCGACACATTCGGAGTAATCAGCCATCCCGTTGGCTGATTACTCACGATCTACTATAAGGGTTGACTATGAACCTGCTGGTTAAGATATTCGTGATGTTTGGAAGCTGTGCTTCCATCGGTTTTGGAATATGGCACTTTTTTGTTACTTCAGCCTGGAATTGGTACTCATATACTGATAGCAATGCGACAGAGTTGGTAGCCGCTGTCCGGATAATGCAAGCATTTTTCTGTAATTTCTGAAAGCATCCTTTACAGTTATTATATAAGTATTGAAGGAAAACCCGAGACCCAAATGTGGAAAATCAAATTTAAAAACACTGTCGACTACTACACAATCACTAATGTTACGACTTCTATGACTTATTCCCTTCTATGGGGTCATTCATGCTCTTCAGATATTCTGAGAAGATATTCGATTAAAACCACGGATGGACGGGATATTTGTCCCTATCAACACGGGACATCTGCCCATCGACTTTCGTCAAAAGATGGAATACTATAGTAATAAATAACTAAAGGCAGAATCATTAACAAAAGCCCATCTCCATCATAGAGAAGGGCTAATTAAGTTTACCCAGCTGCGGGGAGGGGACCCGCCCTCCCCGCCACTACCACACAATTTCTTCTACCGCTGTCACCGGATAACGCGAGCGTTCCCTGCGAGCGTTGCACAGGGGGTGTTCAATTCGAATCCCGCCCTCCCTAGTAAAAAAAGCTGTCAGCCCTCAGCGTTGAGCTTTGAGCTAAATTATCCAGTCTTGATATATATTGACTAAATTAGTTCCACCACGCGCACACCATGAGGTACTTATCATGGGGTAAAATGTGTTCACAAAACAAGCTTTGAATATGCTATCAACCCGGGTTTCATTTTATTGATATTGGAGATACCGATAGCAAAACTTAAAAACCAATGAGCCTACTTTTAGCGAATATATTGTTAAAAATTCTTTTATTTTTATCTCGGTACAGAATAATGTCCAAAATACGGATTAGTCGGGAATAGGACAAAGAAACGGTGACGTTACTTCCTCGCGCAACACTTTTTAATACCGAAACCCGAAGTTTTCCTTCCTCGATCATGGGAGTCAATTATCAGGTTTCTACCTGGTTTCCTTCCAATTACCCTGAAGCCAATCGAAAATATCCAGTCATCTACCTGTTGGACGGCGAATTGTTCTTTGGATTGGTGTCCGGGATCGTTTCTGGCCTTGTTTGGGGTCAGGTCATTCCCGAGTGCCTGATTGTCGGAGTGGGGCATGATATCAATACAATCGAAGAATGGTGGCAAGCACGCGCTCCAGATTTGAATCCTCCGGAAAACCCTAAAGTAGCCTATCCAGAGTGGATGAAGCCATTCAAAAACAGAAGGGCGCCAGACTTTCTTTGTTTCCTTAAAAACGAGTTGATCCCATTTATCGAATCAACCTATCGGGCTGATCCAGCAGACCGGTGCCTTGTTGGTTATTCATGGGGAGGGCAATTTGCGATCTATTCCCTCTTCCACGAGCCCGAACTGTTTCAGAAATATTTCATTGGTAGCGGTTTCTGGGAACATATGCTCCCGGATTACCTGGCTTATCAGGAGCAGCTTGCCCTGCAGCGAAAATCTCTGCCAGTTCGCGCTTTTTTCTCGGTTGGGTCATTAGAGGATGACCAGGCACCCTATTTTCCCAGGTTTATAGAAGCACTAAAGCACCGTAACTACGAGGACTTCCATATGGAATCAATAGTTCTAGAAGGCGAAAATCATGCAAGCGGTATGGCCGTCGCTTATATTCAAGGGTTACGAACGTTATATTCATCAAAATCTAAAGCTTGATAAAGTAAAATTGAATAATCAAGCGTTTTAGTGTAGGAATTGTTGTAAAATTCAGAATTACTTATTACATGGATGGAGAAATATATGGCTGAACTAAAAACCAAAGTATCGGATGCTTCGGTAACCGATTATCTCAATGCAATAGAGAAGGAACAGGTCCGACAAGATTGCTACGTTATTCTTGAACTCATGCAAGATGCGACGAAAGCCAAGCCTAAGATGTGGGGCGATAGTATTGTCGGATTTGGTGCATACCATTATGTATATGCCAGTGGTCGGGAAGGTGATTGGCCGATAATCGGTTTCTCCCCCCGCAAACAGAACATTACACTCTATATAATGGCAGGTTTTGAGCAATACCAAGAATTATTGGCTGGACTTGGTAAACACACCACCGCGAAGTCGTGCCTGTACATCAAGCGGCTTTCGGATATTGACCTACCGACCTTGAAGAAGCTGATTCAAGCTTCTGTTGATCATATGCTCGCGACAACCAAACCGGCATAAAGCTAAAAGCATCCCGAAGAATTCGGGATGCTTAGGATAACCCTGTGAGCACTGACAAGAAATCATCTCGATCCTCTGCGGTTTTCGATCCAGCCCAACAGGACGGGCTTCAAAGGGAGCTTTTTACTGATGGGAAACTTTCCGGCGAAGGCACATATAAAAATGGGAAACGTCATGGAAAATGGGTGTTTTTTTATCGCAATGGGGGTTTGAAAGCCGTTGGTGAATTACAGGATGGTGAACTCAATGGTTATTGGGAATGGTGGCGAGAAAACGGCTTGCTTCTACAAGCAGGCGCTTTCAATCACGGAAAACAAATTGGCTATTGGAAGCGTTACTACGATAACGGTCAGCTATGGGACGAAGGCACCTATGAGGATGGAAAAAAGGTAGGGGAGTGGAAGGTTTATGATAAATTAGGAGGGCTAAAGCAAAGCAAGGTTTATAAATCCAAGAATTGAAACTCCATTCTGTTGGCGCCTTTATGAAAGCTATCAAAGCAAATCCAAAATATGCAGCCATTACCGGCTTTCTGCTTGCCTTGCCTTTTATAACCGTCTTTATGCTATTGGTATTTAGAATAGAGCCAAGTCTTGGGCCACTCGACCCATACCTTAATCCCGAAAATAGCCATCTTGGTTCATTCATAATATTTGGCTCTTTGGTACTTTTGCTGGCAGGATTTATCTTAAGTGTCATCCCCGTCGTACAAAGCAGTCAAGCTGGAAACGACATAACCGCCCACCCGGTTATTTTATTGCTAGCCAGCATCATCTTATTTTTCATCCTCGCATTTGCTGGATTCATCATTATTGACCAATATCCATGTTGGGTCGGGGTACCAAACTGCGATTAATCTTTTATAGTACAACAATGGTCTGATACTTTATCATCTATAATCAATGGGAACGATTCTTAGAATTTACAGGAGCAAAGTATGACTTATTTACCATCCCCCGCCCGCTACGACGGCATGCGTTATAACCGCTGTGGTCGCAGTGGCATCAATCTACCAGCCATTTCACTCGGCTTGTGGCATAACTTCGGTGGTGTGGATACACTCGAAAATTGCCGGGCTATGCTGCGGCGTGCCTTCGACCTGGGCATTACCCACTTTGACCTGGCCAATAACTATGGCCCACCTCCCGGTTCAGCTGAAGAGACCTTCGGTCAGTTATTCCATAAAGACTTTGCACCCTACAGGGATGAGCTGATCATCTCCTCCAAGGCGGGTTGGGATATGTGGCCTGGTCCGTATGGGGATTTTGGCTCACGCAAATACCTGGTAGCCAGCCTGGACCAGAGCCTAAAGCGCATGGGGCTGGAATACGTGGACATCTTCTACCATCACCGCCCGGACCCCGAGACTCCCCTGGAAGAGACCATGGGGGCATTGGACTACATCGTGCGTAGTGGCAGGGCTCTCTATGCTGGCATCTCCATGTACCCGCCCGACCTCACCCGCCAGGCAGCCAAGATCCTGCGCCAGATGGGTACCCCTTGCCTGATCCACCAGCCTAACTACAGCCTCTTCGACCGTTGGGTAGAAGGTGGGCTCCTTGATACACTAGCAGAAGAAGGCATTGGCTGCATCGTCTTTTCTCCACTCGACCAGGGTGTGCTGACCAACCGCTATTTACAGGGTATCCCCAAGGATTCACGTGCCGGTAAACCTGACACGTTCCTAGAGCGTGAAGATATCACCGAGGATAAACTCACCAAGGTCCGCCTCCTGAATGAGATTGCCCAAAAACGCAATCAGTCCATGGCACAATTGGCACTGGCATGGGTGCTCCGGCAACCAGCAGTCACATCTGCCCTGATTGGCGCTAGCCGGGTATCACAAGTGGAGGACAGCGTGGCAACCCTGAACCGGTTGAACTTCTCCGAGGAAGAATTGATTTCCATTGAACAAATCCTGGCAGGATAAACTAGACTCAATAAAAAGCGCCCACTTAAAAGTGGGTGTTTTGTTATCCATCAGACTAAATGCCAAATTATTCTGGTATGCTATACTTTAACCCGTGAAACGACTGCGTTGGTTTGATTTCCTGTCAATCAACCTGTTCTGGCTGGGGATGAACTTCCGTAACACCGCCGTTGGATCTTTATTCATGCCCTACCTGGTGGATATTTATGCACCAGCAGATTGGAGAAACACCGCACTAAGCATGATGCGCACTGCTGGCTTGATCATCGCCATGCTGGTTCAGCCAGCAGCAGGATTGATCAGCGACCGCTCCACCTCCCGCTTTGGACGCAGAAGACCTTTCATCCTCATAGGAACCTTGCTCGACCTGGTTTTCCTGGCTGCCATCGGGCTCTCATGGAGCTACTGGTCGCTCCTGGTGGCAGTGCTGCTGATCCAATTTTCTTCGAATATTTCACACGGTCCGTTGCAGGGTTTAATTCCCGACCTGGTACCGGAAGACCAGCGCGGGCGGGCTTCAGCCATTAAAGCCATCTTCGAGCTGCTGCCTTTGATCCTGGTGGGATTCAGCATTGCCCCATTGATCGCAGGAGGATACCTGAATTGGGCAATCGTTGTCACCGGGGCGGTATTATTCATCACTGCCCTATTAACCGTCCTGCTGGTGAAAGAACAGCCGCTTAAAGAAAAGCCGGATGTCCCCTTTTGGCCACCCATGGTGCGGGTGCTGGGAATGCTGGCAGGCATCGGGGTGGGTGCTCTGGCAGGCCTTGTAGGTGCAGCCGTGGTCGGAGGGCTCGCAGGTCTGGTCACCTGGCCTTTCGCTGGGAAAGACACTGCCATGACTGTGGCAGTCATTTTAGGAGGAGCCATTGCCATGATCCTTGCCGTGGTGGTGGGAGTGTGGGCAGGCTCGATGATAACCATTGGGAAGGATGCACGCAGCCACTCATCTTTCATTTGGTGGATCATCAATCGCCTTTTTTTTCTGGCAGCCATTACCTCCTTGCAAGGATTTGCTTTTTACTTCCTGATGTATGCTTTTAATATCTCGCGTGATCAAGCCACCAGCCTGACAGGAAGCCTGATCTACATGGTGGGAATCTTCACACTGCTCTCTGCCTTACCTGGCGGCTGGCTTGCAGACCGAATCGGGCATAAGCGGCTGGTAGGTTTGAGTGGGATCATGGCAGCCGCAGGTTGTTCTTTGCTCCTGGGCACTATCTGGCTGCCAAACCTCAGCCTGATCTATATTGCTGGTCTCATCCTGGGCGTGAGTACGGGGATGTTCATGACCACGAACTGGGCAATGGGTACCAACCTGGTACCACCGGAGGAAGCTGGACGCTACCTGGGAATCTCCAACCTGGCAGGGGCTGGAGCCGGCATGATAGGCGCTGGTATTGGTGGCCCGGTAGCCGATTATCTCAATTTACGCACACCCGGGCTTGGCTACTTTGCTATTTTTGCTGCATATGCAGTTCTGTTCGTCCTCAGCACGGTCAGCTTGCGGTTCGTTCATGAAAAGAAATAACAAATCCAGGATACAAATTCTAATATTTCAGCTATGGCAGATATTCTCTGGCTCCTGGTCATCTTTATCCTGATTATCCTCGTCGTTGGATTAAGTCTTTCTTTTTACTTCACACGCCGAGGCCAGTTGGGAGAGACACATTCCCCCGCAGAGTACGGACTGCAGTACGAAACGGTTGAATTCAAAGCCACCGATGGGCTGAGGCTGCGTGGGGTATGGATCCCTGCTCCTGACTCTGATAAAGCGGTGATCATCCTGCATGGCCATGCTGGTAGCTATGATCTCGACCTGTACCGCGCTCCCGCCCTGCATGAAGCTGGATTCAATGTGCTCCTTTTTGACTTTCGTGCGCACGGGCGCAGCGAAGGCATGCACATGACATTTGGCTATGAGGAACGGCGAGATGTGCTGGGGGCGATCGAATTCCTCCATCAACAAGGTGTGAAGCATATCGGCTTGCTCGGATTTTCATATGGTGGGATCGTATCCATGCTTGTTACTCCAGACTGCCCTGATGTGCAGGCTCTTATCACTGACGGTGGACCTGCCCGAATGAGCACGGCAATCGCTGCCCGGGGGGTGGAGATGGGCTTCCCCTCCTGGATGACTAAACCAATAGCCTGGCTGATCATCAGCATCTCATCTATGCGTTTGCGGGTAAACTTGTTTTATTATGAACCCATCCGTTGGGTGGATAAAATCACCCCACGTCCAATCCTGTTCATCCATGGTGACCTGGATCAATACCTGCCCGATTTTGATGATCTTTACGAGGCTGCCAGGCAACCCAAAGAGCTTTGGCGGCTCTCTGATGCCGGTCACACCACCGCCAGCCAGCTCTATCCTGAAGAACATATCCGGCGTGTCGTCGAATTCTTCAGCCGCTACCTCTAATTCTCCAACCGTACCATCCCCTGCACAATGACTCTAAACCTGAAATTTCCAGACGATGGTTGGGAAACGATCGCCCATAATTGGTCAGCCTGGTGGGCAGGTGAGCTTGACCGAGCCCTGATCGTGCTTGAATGTGTGGAACCGCAGGACGAATCGACCCCGCATTACGCAAGTACCTTTTTAGGAAATTACGGGCTGGATATTCCTGTTGATGAGCTGCTGGATTTATTTATCCCCAGGCTGCAAGCTATCCATTATTTGGGGGATGCCTTCCCCCGTTTCTGGCCTAATTTTGGTCCGGGTATTGTGGCAGCCTTTGCTGGCGCACAATTACACGCCGTGCATGATACCACCTGGTTTTCACCAAGATTCAAAGGAGAAATAGCCCATCTCACCGTGTGTAGGACCGACCAAGATGCCTGGTTGCGGAGGGTCATAACCATCACCCAGGCGGCAGTTGAGCGCTGGGGTAAACAGCTTTCCATCGGTTTCACCGATCTGGGGGGCAACCTGGACATCTTGGCCCACCTGCGCGGCACGCAACAACTCCTGCTGGATTTACTCGATGCGCCAGAGGAGATTGACCGATTGGTAAGCCAGATTAATCTGCTGTGGCTCGAATGCTATGCTGAGCTGTATGGATACACCCAACATAGCCGCGGTATCACCTGTTGGGGTCCGTGCTGGTCTCCAAGCCAAGGCTACCTGCTGCAATCCGACTTTTCCTATATGATTTCCCCACAAATGTTTGAGCGTTATGTCCTCCCCGATCTTACAACTTGTTGCCAGAGCCTGGAATACGCGTTTTACCACCTGGATGGAAAAGGTCAGCTCCCGCACCTAGAGATGCTGCTTTCAATGAAACATTTGCGTGGTATTCAATGGGTGCCTGGGGATGGGCAACCCCAGGCAGAACACTGGTTACCCTTAATGGATCGAATCCGGCAAAGCGGTAAGCTCTGCCAGGTATCAGTCAGCGCACTAGGGGCGCTCACCATTCTACGTGAGCTGGGTGGTCAGGGTTTATTACTGGTGGTCAATGAACTGCTAACCCCAGGGCAGGGGAAAGCATTATTAGATGAAGTTTACCTTGTGGAAAAAACACACAAGGGGAAGATTATCTATTAAAGACGGATATATTCCTTTATATTCAACACAAAGATGGCGGCTTTGTGAGTTCCTGGCCCTTCCGGGCTGGTGCTGTTCGCCTTGATGATCTCCATTGCCCGGTCAATCTTATCCTCTTCCAGGCCAATTAATAATGTGCTGCTTCCACGACGGAATAAGCCCCCAGTGGAGGCAACGACAGTCACCCGGTATTCCTCTTCTGTTAATTTACGGGCAATCTTGTCATAATCATCGTTATTCACAATCGCAATCATTAATTTCATTGCAGCACCTCCAGATATTGATCGATTTCAAGGATGAAGATGGTCGCACCGCCAACCGTGATCGGGATTGGGCTTGGAATTGGGAGCGGCTGACCTTCAATCGGCATGGAAACATATTCAATGCGCTGGCGGCAATTACGTTTTAACTCGGATAAAACCAGCTCCACGTTGGCAGTTTGGGCTGGGATGAGTAATGTAACATTTTTTCTGCCGAGGAAAGCGCCTGTGCTGGATAGCTCATAACCGGAAAGGCCATACTTTTTTAATGCTCCCGTGACTAATTCCGCATCCTGGGCTTGTAATACAACCAGGAGAATAACCATATCAGATTGATCTTGGACTTCCATATCTACCTTCCTTATGGATGACTCATCTGGGTATATGACCACTGCTAAATCAATAGGTTCTTAAAACGCCTTCCTTTACATAATGGATTAATTCTTCTGGGCTTAGATTGTTTATTCCCAGCTTATCGATCGTACGACCGCGGCGCCAATAATCGGTATGATGAATTATACTGGCTAATTTAATGATTCCATCAATTCCGGTCACTGATACTCCGTACCGTTGACCAAGCGAACCAATTGGTACCAGGCTCATGGGGACATCTTCGAAGATATAGCGATGATTAAGGGTTGGCGGGGCAGTGATCCCATAATATCCGGGCTGATTATGAATGGCTTCATTCAAGTCTTCACCAACCGCGTCGTAAGAAAGCTTGAGCCATTCCATGCCTGTTCGGGCACGGATGCCAATCGAAGCTGCCACCGTCACCCGCTCACGGTCGAGTGCTTCCAGCACACGTGCTACTGACGGTGTCACGCCATCAATATAAAACTGGAAGTCACCATGTGTAGATTCAATCCACCCAGAATTAAGGATGGTCAGGGCAGGGTGAAATATAGCCCCCATATTGTTCAACCCGGTTTGTAATACATTACCCCCATCAATGAATTGTGGAAATACCTCGTGGATATGATCCAAAACATGCTGGTTTCGTTTAGAAGGCAGGGCAGCCAAAGGAACAGCTTCCTTAATCCTGAAAATGCGGGCTTGGGCTGGACCATCAGAACGTGAAGCATAGATAAATGTCTCAGCCTCCGCAACGGTTATATCTGCAGTGCAACCGTTATCGCGTATCACTTTACTAAATTCAATTGCCCCACAGGTCCGCCCGGGATGCAAGATGACAATTTGCCCATTAGTCAAATACGGCGCACAGGCCCTGGCAATATCCGCATGGGCTGAAGAAGGAACAACCACCATCACCAGTTCAGCTTTTTCCAGGGCTTCCGCCATATTGGAGGTAACCTTTACCAATTTTCCAAAACCTCGCGGTCCAGCTTCATAACTTTCCAGGTAAATTCCACCCAGTTCTTTGATCGCGGCAATATGGTCAGGAGTGCGATTATATAAAGTAATCGGGAACTCCATCAGCGCCAGGTGAGCTGCCATAGCTTTACCACCATGTCCTGCACCAATCACGGTAATTCTAATTTTTCCGGCCATGTTTCCTCCTATCTAATTCTAATAGATTTTCCAGGCGTTTTTCTTCAGTGAGAGGTAGACCTTCGGAATCGGTGGCAACGCATGAACCGTCCTGTATGCGCGTTTTAATCCTGCCTGATGCAAAGGGATTATTTCTCAAATGCGGCGCGTCTAAAATTCCCAACCTGACCGATTGTGTCAGGATTTCTGGATCCGTCCAGGCATCGCTGATGGCATTTTCTCCGAGGCATCGGATAGCCTGCAAAGTGACCCCGGCTTCCGAGATCAGGTGTTCCACCTGGGAATGGACCACAGGGTCTGCGACCATATCTGGGGCACCAGCCAGGGAATTCTCGATCGCCTTACGGGCGATCCCGCACGCTTCAATGATGTCTTCAGCAGATGCGGCATGATGAGCTTCAGTGTGACCGACTACATGGATAATGTGTGGTTTAAGTGCCATTTGCAAGTAGATGCTGGTTGCCAGATGGGCACGGGCTGCATATCCATCCAAGGGGTAGCTGAGCAGCCCCGTACGAGTCTGTGTCCAGATATGAAAATTGGGACCAGCCAAGGATTCGAGCATTTTAAGTACTGCCAGCATCTTTGCCAGGTCCATTGCGCCTGATGTACCGGGTGGGCTGTTAAACATCAGCTGGGCTATGTAATCCCTCACACCGAAGGCACGCGCGTTGTAAGCTGACAGGAATGCTGATACCACAAATATTACGTCAGGCGCATCCCGCATTCCCCAGTGATGAGGCTCGTTCAGTTCCACCGGGATGTCTCTTTCCCCATACCATGCCATCACAGCCTGGTGTTGGCGGATGGATGCTTCCAAATCCCACGGACCCCTGGCGTCCATCTGGTTGAACCAGAATAGGGGTATGGCACACCAGGCATTGTTGATGGTCTCTAAATACATCTCTGCCAGGCGGATAAAATCATCGGTCCCAGAGTACGTGCGCATGAGGGGGTAATTTCCCTGGCGACTAGCAGTGAACAACCTCCTGTAATCATCGGGGGAACGGACCGGCACACCCCCTGCCCCTTTTCGCTGTGCATCCTGCCGTTCTGGATGGAAGAAGTTTTCCTGGGCATCCTGGTCGATCCCCAGGGATATGACATCCAATACTTTGGCTTGGGATATCTTTTCAATTCCATGCAGGCTATCTTCCATCGTAGGTAATCCAAAGTGGTGCCTCAAAAGCGGATAGGGGGATTTCCAGCGGATGCGTTCCACGGTGGATTGTGGGTAATCCAGCTCAACGGATTGGATAGATATCTGCCCTTTTAAATATGCAAGCACCTCTTCGGGCGGTTCGCTCCCGTCGAAAATACGCTCAAAGAAACCCATCTTACCGGCTTTTTCCGCCACGGGGGGAGTCCCGCCAAAAGCGAAGCGAACCCCTGCAGTACGTAGATCATCTGCCTCTTCAGTAAATTTACCCAGCAAACGCTCCCCAGTCTCTGGGGTCAGCCGGTAAGATACCCCAACCAGGGTGGCATTTTCTGCCCGCGCAGAGCGTAATACTTCCTCAATGGAGACCGCCGGACCAAGGAAAATCGTCCGCCAGCCGGCTGATTCAGCCAGGTGGAGGAAATTCAACACCCCTGCCACATGGACACATTCACCTAAGGCTGCTGCAACGACCGTCTTTTGCATGGTTTCTCCAACGTGTTGAGCGGTCATTCAATCCATCCGCTCATTTTTATGGCCAGGGAAGGATTCATGATCCTTACTGACTCAACCCAGACATATTTTAACAGTGACTTTTTTCGCCAATAATACCTGGTTGGAAACCTATATTATCCTGAAATAATTTTAGTGTCAACAACATTGAAGGGGTAATTCATCAGGTGGTAATTGCTCTGATCTTCGGTCAGGGAATCTTTCGCCTTAAAATAATAACGAAGATGGTTCGATCATGTCTCGATAGTTTATTATTTTTAGGTGAGTTCCGCGTCAAAGAGTATTCCGGACTGTTATACTTGGTCCATGATCGAAATTACGCCTTCGATACAAATCGATGAGCAAGAAATCGAGTACATTTACACCCGTTCACCTGGTCCAGGAGGCCAGAATGTCAACAAGGTCTCCTCCGCCGTCCAACTGCGGTTTAACGTCCAGGAGTCTTTCTCCCTGCCAGAGGAAGCAAAAAAACGCCTGGTCAGGTTAGCCGGCAAACGTATGACCTCAGGCGGGCTCCTGATCATTGAAGCAAGGCAATATCGCTCGCAGGAGCAAAACCGCCAGGCAGCCCAGGAACGTTTGAAGCGCATCGTCAGGCAAGCCCTTGAGCCTCCCAAACCGCGCCATAAAACCAAACCTACCCGCGCTTCGGTCATCCGCAGGCTCGCATCCAAGCAAAAAAGAGGCGAGATAAAACGCCTCCGCCGGGATAAGGAGATTGTTGGATAAGCGTTGGGTAAACGTATGCAGAACGTCAAGCACCAATGAATGGATTTTGATATGATCATCCTATAAGCAGTACATTTCTTCTCCTCCTTTTAGAGAGCCGGGCATATACCCCGGCTCTCGTGATTTTGGGGGTGTTGTATCCAGCAAGGATTTGTACTATACTCCTGCCAGATAAATTTTCGGAGAATACCAATGTCAGATGAACCCAAACGTGATCGAAAAGAACTGATTGAAGCGGTGTTAGCTGAGCCGGTCCTGGCACGCCTGGCCACCACCAATCCAAAGACTCTACAACCGCACGTGGTGCCAGTCTGGTTTGCCTGGGATGGCGAACATGTATGGATCAGTAGTTTTGTCAGCACGCGCAAGATCCGGGATCTCAAGATTAACCCACGCGGGGCTGTCTTGATCGAATCCAAGCAGGAAGGTGGCAAACTCCAGGCTGTGCTCTTGGAAGGCGCAGTCGAATTGGTGACTCATCCACGTGAGCTGGTTCGCGAGATGGCCAGCCAGATTTATATCCGCTATCTTGGTCCGCAGGGGGTCAAGGAAGCTGAACCGCAATCCTGGCTGAAGGACCCAGAAAACCTGCTCATCAAGCTCACCCCCGAACGTATCATGTCCTGGTGATGTATAAAGCCCACAAAACGCATATTTCATCGGATAACAGGTTTGACCGTGGATCAAAGCTATTTGGAATTATTAAAACGCCTGGTCGACCGCCTGGAATGGCTCTCGGCAGATTCAACCTATGCCCACCAGGCTAGTGGACTGCGTGGCACATTCCTGCAGTATATTGAGCGCCTCGAAGCAGGTGAAGAGGTTAGCGAGGCTGAGTTGGACTGGCTGGTGGAATATGGATTTGAGATCTTAAGGCTGGCAGCTAAAGAAATAGGAGTACAAGATGAGTGAAAAAGCATTTCAGGATTACTACCCAGATAACGTAAGTTACTGCTATGGCTGTGGGCGTTTGAATGAGCATGGCCTGCAGATCAAAAGCTTCTGGGACGGGGACGAAACTGTCTGCACCTATACACCCAGGGACTACCACATTGCCATACCGGGTTATGTCTATGGCGGGATGATTGCCTCACTGATCGACTGCCACTGCACCGGAACCGCAGCTGCAGCAGCTTATAAAGCTGAAGGGCGTTCCATGGATACCCAACCACCCTTCCGATTTGTGACTGCTTCGCTCAAAGTGGATTACCTGAAACCCACCCCGCTAGGCGTGCCGTTGGAGGTGCGCGCCAGGGTGAAAGAGATCAAGGGGCGTAAGGTGGTTTTGGAAGCCTGGCTATCCGCCCATGGCGAGGTGTGCGCTCGGGGTGAAGTGGTTACCATCCAGGCACCCCCGCATCTGTTTGGTGAATGAACAATCGGTGTGCCATGCCACAATTCTACGTTGAAGGTCTATTTGCTAATAAACAAGGCGTAAAAAAGAAGCAAAAAACGGGTGCGTACCCGGTAAATTCCATTGAGCCATATGCAAAATCCATCTGGGCAAACAGCCCCAAAGAAGCCATCCAGATTGCCACCTCCGAGCTTAAGGGTGGGGAATGGACGGAGGGTCCACACCTCAGCCAGGTCACCGAGGAGCAGCGTATGCGCTCCCTGGGTGCGCCTGAATTCCCTGGCTTATCGAGTCGCCCATCCAATAAACAAAAAAGTAGCTGATCCTGAAGCAGTTAAATTCCTTCTTATCCATATCACTCTTTGTCGATACAAACAGAACCAGGTATTCATTGGAGAAAACATGTCCGAAAAATCGATCGCTCAAAAGCTGTTCATCAAGCCCGGCTACAAGTTCCTGCTGGTCAATCCACCGGATGGCTACCTGGAAAAACTGGGAGAGCTTCCCCAGGGAACTGTCCTGCTGACTGATTCGAGCGGTCTCGTGGAAGCCATCCAGGTATTCATTGCTAACCGCTCAGAATTGGAGGCGCAGCTTCCGAGGCTAAAGGAGCGGATGACTCTCAAGGGTATGCTGTGGGTGACCTATCATAAAGGCACCTCGAAGGTGAAGACCGATATCAACCGCGACACGATCAACGCCTTTGCCCATACGCTTGGCCTGGAGGGTGTGGCAATGGTCTCCATCAACGAAGATTGGTCTGCATTACGTTTGAAGCTGATCTAGACCCACCCGTTACCGAGGTTGTAATATGAGAGCAATGTTCACCTTCATCGCCGAGCTGAACGATTTCCTGTCTCATTACCGTAAGAACACCACCTTCAGCCTCGAGTTTGAAGACCACCAGAGCCTCAAGCACCTGATCGAATCGCTCGGCGTTCCACACACTGAGTTCGGCCAGGTGCTTGTCAACGGTCAGCCTGGGAATCCTGCGGACCGGATGCAGGATGGAGCCCTGGTGATGGTTTTCCCAGCCGACGCCCCTTTTGAAAGTGAACCACATTTCATCCTGGATAACCACCTGGGGCAGTTGGCAACCTACCTGCGCATGTTGGGGTTCGACTGCCTCTACCGTAACGATTACCAGGATGATGAGCTTGCCCATGTCTCAAGCCTTGAGGGGCGAATTCTGCTTACGCGTGACCGGCGACTGCTGATGCGTAACGCAATCAGGCATGGATACTGCATCCATCACACTGATCCACCTCAGCAGGTGGTGGAGGTTATCAAGCGCTTTAAACTATCCGGTCAGGTGAAGCCATTCCAGCGCTGCCTGCGCTGCAACAGCCCTCTCCACGCCATAAACAAGCAGGATATCATCGAGCGGCTGGAGCCCCTGACCAAGAAGTATTATGACGACTTCCGCATTTGCCCAACCTGCAACCAAATTTATTGGAAGGGCTCGCATTATGGGCACATGCTGGAGATGATCGCCGATCTGGAAGCTCGCGTATAATTTTTTAACGGAGGCAGGAATGAAGAATGAGAGGTTTCCACCCTGGATGTTTTTTACTGGAGCAATCCTGGCTTTCTTTCTGGTAATCCTGGCGTCTTCCCAGCTTACCAGGGTCCTGGCATCATCACCGATTTTACAAATGAATAAAAAGGTCTATATTCCTGAGGATGCTCAATTTAACTTCCTTCCGGTATTGAACAGAGCCAATCATCTGTCAGCCATCATCATTGACCATAACAACCGGGACGTAGCCCTCATCCCTCCCCAGTGGATCCTGGCTGCCAGGCAGAACGTCATCTGGTCATATGGCTCCACCTCGCATGGCACCCAGGTTTGGGCAGGCGCCGACTACTTGAGCAGCAATGTAGACCCACCCACCTACAACTTCCTTAAGCAATCGATTGTTCCACCCGACCAGGGTGATCCAGCCTACCTGCGTATGGGCTATAACAGCGGCTTCAACTGGAACCCATCCGCTTTCCTGGACACTGTACGCAACATGCTGGATTCGGCTCCTCAGGCGAATGCTTTCATGTGGTCATGGTGCGGGGAGATGTCCTGGCTAGACACCAGCGATGTCCAGGGATACCTGGATATGATGAGCCAGCTTGAAACTGAATACCCGGGCGTGCGTTTCGTTTACATGACCGGACACACCGACAGTGCCAACCAGGATGTGCTCAACCGCAACAACAACATGGTGCGCGATTACGTCCTTGCCAATCATAAAGATCCTGTACGATTTCGCTGACATTGAAAGCTGGCTTCCAGACGGCACGCTTTACCCCAATCCTTCGGATGACTGCCCATGGTGTCAAAATTGGTGTGACACCCACCCGGGTTACTGCCCGTCGCCAGCCATCGATTGTGCCCACTCCCACTCGCTGAACTGCTATTTAAAAGGACAGGCTTTCTGGTGGCTCTCGGCGCGCCTAGCAGGGTGGGATGGAGTGGAGACACCTTAGGGAGAAATTCTTCCAGGACAGATCCGCTGATGAATTTTCCGTGTGTATTTCCAGTGAAGGTAATGGGAGTAAACTCGGATGATTTTGAGAGCCTTGTGCTCGAGATCATCCAGAAATATGTTTCTATATCAGCGGATGAAATGGTTACCTCGCGCCTGAGCCGGAACGGCAGATTCCTGTCTGTGACGGTACATATCAACGCCGATAGTCAGGAACAGCTGGATTCGATTTACCGGGAGCTGTCCGCCCATGAAAAGGTCCTAATGATGTTGTGAGCCAATCTTGGGGATATTAAAATTTACGACTTCTGAAGACAGAGTCGCTATTCGAAGGGGCCAAAAATGACTGGGCACCAAACTTAACTCGCAGGGAAAATAATCAATATGCCGTCAATATAGCATATCGAACATGCGTTAATGAAACTTAATGTTTTCATCGTGCTAAAGGCATGAGAACGTCTTTGGTCTCGACCACCTCTACCTGTACCTTTCCGTTGGTTAATTCACTTAAGGAAGCCTGAAAACCGGGCAATTTCTCAACCCTGAGGCGAGCGGTCAGGGTTATGTCCGCGGTAAACTCCTCATCCAATATTCTGCCTTCCTGGGCGGCTACGAGGATACGCACGCGCTCCAGGTAGGTGTAGGGAAAAGCCATCATGATGGTATGGGTTTGCACTTTTTCAGCACGTGGCACGGCCTCCACCACCAGCCGTACCGCCTCGGAATATGCCCGGACCAGCCCACCCGTGCCCAGCTTGGTGCCGCCGAAGTAGCGCGTCACCACCACCGCCACGTCCCCCAGCCCGCTGCCGCGCAGTACTGCCAGGGCAGGTCGTCCTGCTGTGCCGGAGGGCTCGCCAGCGTCCGAGCAGTGGGCAATCTCCGAGTTGCCATACCCGACCAGGTAGACAGGTACATTATGGGAGGCATCTGTAAACTCAGCCCGGATGCGTGTGATGAAAGCCTTGGCTTCATCCACCGAGAAGACCGGGGCAAGGGAGGAGATGAAGCGCGAGTTCGATACGAACAGCTCACGACGGATTTCTTGGCCGGGGACAGGGTAGGGTTTCATGGTGAGAAAGAGAATACACCAGATGTGGAGTAAATGCAAGGATGGAGGATCTAGTTGATAGCAATTATTCTTGCAATCAACTGCCTTGACTTTAATTTATATTTCAAGTATATTGGGAAAATTATAAACATTATTTACCGGTATTTCCCTAATATAAAAATGTGTTTTTCATGCATGGTTGTAAAGAACAACCTATACTTATCGGTTTATATGATTCTCCCATAACAGAATTGAGATATTCATATTTAAAACGCAGTCCATCCCTATGGTCAATCTTGCTATTCTAAGAACGACAATGGAATCGTCAAGTAATGCGTTTAAGAAACAAACTTTACATAATGTCTGATTCGCCAACCCACAAAAACTTGGAGGTAAATATGTCTTCTCAAAATGATCAACTCTCGGAAAGTGCTCAGCAACGAAATCTCAATCGACGGGATTTCCTACGGTTCTGCAGTTTGATGGCTGCCACGCTGGCACTTCCCACCCTATATGTCGACAAGATCGCTAAAGCGTTGAGTCTTGCGACTCGGCTGCCAGTCATTTGGCTGGAATTCCAGGATTGTGCTGGAGACACTGAGTCGTTCCTGCGTGCCGGAAGTCGGTCTGACCCAATTCAACCTGGTGTCACTGACCCCGGTCTGGTCGATCTTCTGCTCGACTTCATATCCGTTGAATATCACGAAACACTCATGGCGCCATCCGGGTTCGCTTCAGAGAAATCATTGAACGAGGTCCTGGAGAAGTATCCCAATCAATACCTATGTATTGTTGAAGGCTCGATCCCACAAGCTCAGAATGGCATCTTTTGTACCATCCGAGGGCGCACAGCCTTGAGCATCGCACAACAGGTCCTTCCCAACGCAATGGCAACAATTGCCATGGGTTCTTGTGCTGTTGATGGTGGCCTGCCAGCAGCGCTGCCTAACCTTACCGGTGCAACTGGCATCCTCAACGCCATTCCCAGCTTAGGCAATCATGTCAACCTGCCTGGCTGTCCTGCGAATGTAGTTAACCTGGTGGCGACCATCGTTTACCTGATAACCTTCAAGCACCTACCGGAGATGGATTCTCGCCACCGCCCATACTTTGCCTACGGCGAGGAGATTCACGAAGAATGCGAGCGTCACAATTTCTACGAGCAAGACAAGTTCGTCCTCGCCTGGGGCGATGAGGGGCACAAGAACGGTTGGTGTCTTTTCAAGATGGGCTGCAAGGGTCCAGAGACTAAGTCCAACTGTCAATGGGTGAAATGGAATGATAGCACGAATTGGCCGATCGGCGCTGGACATGGCTGTATCGGCTGCACTATGCCCAGTTTCTGGGACACAATGACGCCATTCTATCAACCGGTTGACGATTAGAGAGGAGCATTCACAATGTCAGATATCTACCTGCCACTTGTAAGTAAAGACAATAACGAGGGCTCAAATCCCACCCGTATTGTGATCGATCCGTTAACCCGCATCGAGGGCCACCTGCGCATTGAGGCGGAAGTGGAGGCTGGTTGGGTAAAAGATGCCTGGAGTGCCAGCACCATGTTCCGTGGTATCGAGCCGATATTGAAAGGTCGTGACCCTCGCGATGCCTGGCTGTTCACCCAGCGTATCTGCGGTGTTTGTACAACCGTACATGCTATCTCGTCGGTACGGGCGGTCGAAGATGCGCTTGGGATCACTATCCCAGATAATGCCCGCCTGGTACGTAACCTGATGGAAGCAGCTCAGTATGTCCAGGATCATGTCATCCACTTCTACCATCTCGCACGCCCTGGATTGGGTTGATGTGATCAGCTCGCTTTCAGCAGATCCGGTTGCAACTAGCCAGTTAGCCCATTCGATTTCGCCGTGGCCGAACTCCAGCCCAGAGTACTTCTCGGGGGTGCTTAACCGCCTTCAAAATTTCGCCGGTAACGGACAGTTAAGCCTGTTTGCAAACGGCTATTGGGGTCATCCGGCATATATTTTACCTCCCGAAGGGAACTTGCTGGCTGTGGCACACTACCTGGAAGCTCTGGATTGGCAGCGTGAGTTTATTAAGTTTCACGCTCTTCTGGGTGGAAAGAATCCACATCCACAGACTTACCTGGTTGGCGGCATGGCTATCCCAGTGAATCCATCCGGTAACCATGCTATTAACCCACAGGTGATCGCCAAGCTGCGGCAGCTGGTCGGCATGGCGCATGATTTTGTGAACCCAGGTCTATCTCCCTGATTTAAAGTTAATCGCCTCTTACTACATAGATTGGGCGAATTATGGTGTGGGTGTGGGTAATTTCCTATCGTACGGCGATTTCCCATCCAATGGGAATGATCCAGATTCATACTGGCTTCCACGTGGTGTGATCGTTGACAAAAACCTGAACGACCCCAGCCAACCCCTAGACCAGCAAGCCATACAGGAATTTGTCGCACGCTCATGGTACAGCTACAGCACAGGCGATCCGTACGGCCTGCACCCTTCAATGGGTGAAACCCTACCGACTTATACCGGTCCTCAGCCGCCTTACGACATACCTTAACGTGGATGGGAAATACTCATGGCTCAAGGCACCCCGCTACAACGACCTGCCGATGGAGGTTGGACCCTGGCGCGCATGCTGGTGGCTTATACAAATGGTCATGAGCAGGTCCGAGCGCTGGTAAATGAGCTGCTTGGAACGCTCGGTCTTAGCCCGGAAGCGCTCATCTCAACCCTGGGACGTGTTGCGGCACGAGGTATAGAGACTAATTTGGTGGTCGAAGAAATGGACACCTGGATCGACCAGCTGGAAACTAATATGAAAAATGGTAACCTTGCCATCCATGAAGGGAGCCGCTGGGATCCTTCTACCTGGCCTTTGACAGCGACTGGTTGGGGCACTACGGAAGCGCCACGTGGTGCACTCGGTCACTGGGTGGGCATCGCAGATGGCAAGATCGAACACTACCAGACAGTTGTGGCTACTACCTGGAACGGTTCACCACGCGATGCCGCCGGTCTACTCGGTCCTTTTGAACAAGCCTTAATTGGCACTCCTGTCGCTGACCCAGCCCGCCCGGTTGAGATCCTGCGCACCATCCACTCTTTCGATCCCTGCATGTCCTGCTCCGTGCACCTGGTTGACTCAAAAGGCAATCCGTTGGGCACTGGAGTAACGGTGCGCTAAGAAAAATAGATAAACTTGACCCGCCATTTTCCCGGTGATTTTTGAGGGGTGAATGGCGGGTCAAAAGGAATATATGACCCTAATGGATCACCCAAACCGAAAAGTCGTTCTGGGCCTGGGCAACCTGCTCTTCAGCGACGAAGGCTTCGGAGTCCAGGCTTTACAGACCCTACATGCACAGCAAGGAACACAGTTTCAAGTGGAGTGGGTCGATGGTGGTGTACTGGGCTTAAATCTGCTACCCCTGGTGGAGGAGTGTAGCCACCTGCTGGTGTTGGACGCGGTGGATGCTGGACAACCGGGTGGCACGCTGGTCGAGATGGCTCGCGACGAGATCCCACTTTACACCGGTGTGAAAATGTCTGAGCATCAGGTTGGATTCCAGGAAGTGCTAGCTATTGCCAGGCTTCGAGAGCGGTATCCAACTTTCTTATACCTGGTCGGCGTCCAGCCAGCCGATCTGTCTGTTGGTATAGGCCTTAGCCCACCGGTCACAGCTGCCCTACCAGCAGCTGTCCATCGTGGCGTAGAGATTTTGAGATTTTGGTTTCCTGTTTGATATAAGCTCGACTATGTGGGGTCTTTTTTATTAATTCAGGTAACCGGATACACCCACCCGCCCACCACTATTTTCAAAAAAATCCATAAATTACTGGGAGATCTGCTTTTCAGTGTCAAAGATAGCACGTGGGTAAGGGAACAAAGCTTTGGAACCGAACACGCAAATCCGCGAGTGAAAAGATCACAGCCCGGGAAGGATTAATGATTGGTGGCGCAGGTTATGACAGCCTGTAGTTTCACCAAATGTCATTCGCCCCCAACTTATAAATCCTGGTAGTATTTCACCAAAGGAAGCGCGGTGTATCCCACCTTCTCGTAAGATCTTCTGGCAGCCGCATGGGATTCGTCTCCACCGGTGCTTACGATCGCCATCTTTACTCCGCCTGCCTTCATCTTCTGAAGCACAAAGCTATTTAACTGTGTGCCGATCCCCCGGTTCTGATAATCTGGATGGACAGCGAGTAATTGGACTTCCGCTGTAGCATCATCATAGATTTCATAGGCGATATAGCCAACTACTTTTTCATCTGCTTCTGCAATCAAAAGACTGATCTTACTATCCTGGCTGATTTTCTCAACCCCCTCTTTTTGTCTTTTCCGCCAATCAGGATAAATGATCGGATAGATGTGTGGTCCAAGTATTTTTTCAAAGGATTCGAAAATGGGCTCGAATGCCAATAAGGTGAGTGTGATCAGGTCATTCATGTCACTTTTTTTAAATGGACGTATTTGTATAATCACATGATTTGCCTCAAATGGTTCTATAAGATGTGTATCCGACAGTTGATTTTACTTTGATTTGCAGCAGCAATGCATGTTACGGATAATTCATGCATAACTGTTCTTGATAAAGCGGATATTACAATCACGCTTGATTAATAATTTCTCACTGGCATTATTAAAATCAATCAGGTTGGATAAGGGCAGCCTGAATTGGGTATAATACCTTCATCCAAGGTCGATACCGGTATTTTCACCCATAGTATTCTATATGGAGATCATCCATGAACCGTCAACCACCCATCTCGCGCCGGACCTTCCTTAAGCTGACTGCCACCATGGCTGCCGGGGCTGCCCTGGCACGCTGCACCCCCAAGCAAAACCCAACTTCCCCAACTGATACAGCCACCCCTGGAATAAAGCCGACCATTCCACCCAACCCCACGGCAGGGACGATTTCCACTGCGCCTGCTTCGGCAGAAACCAACCCCACCGAGACTTCTACCAACCCTGAACCGACCGTAACCAACAGCCCGGCTTACCTGGCAGTTGCCCACGGACCGGACCCGGCAGCCATCACCCGCCTCGCCATCGATGCATTGGGCGGCATGGCAAGCTTCGTCAGCTCCGGCTTTGACGTGATCATCAAGCCCAACATCTGCACCGATTACCACCCTCCAGAATATGCCACCACCACCAACCCCACCGTGGTGGGTACGCTGGTGACGATGTGCCTGGAGGCAGGCGCCAGACGTGTGCGCGTGATGGACTACCCCTTCGGCGGTACATCCAAATCAGCCTATGCCATCTCGGGCATCGAGGATGCGGTCGAGGCAGCCGGTGGAGAGATGCACGTGATGAGCCACGCCAAGTATAGCGTTGTAGACATCCCGGAAGGCAGGGATATCACTTCCGTGTATATATACCCCGATATCTTGGAAGCCGATCTGCTGATCAACGTGCCCATCGCCAAGCAACACGGCTCCACCGGGTTGACCCTGGGAGCTAAAAACCTGATGGGGACAATCCTGGACCGCGGTATGATGCATATGAACCTTTCCCAACGTATCGCCGACCTGACCAGCCTGGTAAGACCCGACCTCACGGTGATTGATGCAGTCCGCATCCTGACCGCCAATGGTCCCACCGGGGGTGACCTGGGAGATGTCAGCCAGATGGATACCATCATCGCCAGCCGGGATATTGTGGCTGCGGATGCTTACGCCACCACCCTGTTTGGCCTCACCGGCAGTGATATCGGCTACATCCAAGCCTGTGCTGAGATGGGGCTGGGCACGATGGACCTGGGCACAATCACCATCCAGGAGATTCAACTCGGATGAGCTGGGCAAGCTGGCGGCGACTCAGACAGGCTACGCAAGTTCTCTTTTTTGTCTTCTACATCATCCTGGTTTTTGCTGTGGTGCAAAAACGGGTTGCTCCAGCTCTGGCGGACATCTTTTTCCGCCTGGACCCGTTCACGGCACTGGGGGCAATGCTTGCCAGCCGAGAGTGGATCGCGAAGTTCGCATTAGCACTGGTCACGGTTGGGGTGACACTGATCATAGGCCGTGTGTGGTGCGGTTGGATCTGCCCACTGGGAAGCCTGCTGGAATGGGTATCCTTCCGTAAGGCTCGCCAGCGAGCCAAATCGATCTCCCCACGGCTTCGCCTGGTGAAGTATTTCCTGCTTGCCACCAGCGTGGCAATGGCACTGTTCAGTGGATTGACCCTGTTCATACTTGACCCGCTCACAATCTTCACGCGCACACTTACGACCGCCATCCTGCCTGCCCTTTTCTACGCGGTCAACTCCATCGAGGCGGCTCTCTACCGGGTAGGTTTACTCACCCCAGCCCTGGATGGGTTCGAGGAATGGGTGCGAGGGACAGTGCTGCCTGTAGAACAGCCAGCCTATGCCCAGAATCTGGCTATTTCGGGGCTGTTTTTTAGCTTATTCGCCTTGAACCTGCTGGCACACCGTTTCTGGTGCCGCTACCTGTGTCCATTGGGGGCGCTGCTGGGGTTGCTCTCTAAAGTCTCCTTGTTTCGACCGGTGATAGGCACAGCTTGCACCCAATGCTCCCGCTGTGCGGTCGTATGCAAGCCAGGGGCAGTTAATGCCGATCCTGAAGATTTCCACATCATGCCCTCGGAGTGCACCGTCTGCCTGGACTGCATGGCCAACTGCAAGCCGGGAGATATCCGCTTCCGCTTCCAGTCAAAACCTGCCCAGAGGGAGGAATTCGACTTATCACGCCGGGGAGCCCTGGGGGCGTTGGCGACCGGGGCAGCAGGCGTAATACTGTTGGGCACAGACCTGCGCCTTCGGCAGGAAAATCCGTGGCGTATCCGTCCACCTGGGGTTGCAGGGGAGGACGAATTCTTATCCACCTGCATCCGCTGCTCGCAATGCATGAAAATCTGCCCTACCACCGCTCTGCAGCCCGCTCTAACAGAAGCTGGACTGGCCGGTTTATGGACGCCGCTGGTAGTGCCGCGCGTGGGATATTGTGATTATGGCTGTACTGCCTGCGGGCAGGTATGCCCATCAGGCGCAATCCCGCTGCTTAGGTTGGAAGAGAAACGATTAAAGGTGATTGGCAAAGCCAGTATCGACCGCAACCGCTGCCTACCATGGGCAAGCGGGGTTCCCTGCATCGTGTGCGAGGAAATGTGCCCCACCCCACAGAAATCCATCACTTTAGAGGAAGCCGAAGTGATGGATGCAGATGGCCAGCCTATCATCGTTAAGCGCCCATCCGTGCTGCGCAGCCTGTGCATCGGCTGTGGAATTTGTGAGCATTACTGCCCGTTGGAAGGCACGGCTGCCATACGAGTGTATGATGCTTAGTCCGGCATAATAATTGCAACCCAATGGATAATAAAACCAACCATAGCGAACCTCAAAATGATGTAGAATATCATCGTGGGTAATCCATATTGGGTGAACGCTGAACGCAGCTAAGGAGAAGAGCATGAATAAGAAAATCATCTTCACGTGTGCAATATTGGTGATGTTAGCATTCGCAGCCACATCTTGTAAGTTACCAGCGAGCAGTACCCCACCACCTGTGGCCACGCAAGCACCAATTTTACCGACATCGACCACAGGTGTGGCAGCCGAGCCGACAAACACTTCTATTCCACCCACAGCGGCGATGGTGACGGTCACTTCCATGCCACCCACTGCCGTTCCACCCACCGCAGTGCCGCCTACTCCATTACCACCCACCCCATCATCCCTTCCAGCTGCCAGCCGTATCCAGTTCGTTTCCGGGGGCACTTCGGCGGTCATTAACGGGAACATCGATAGCGCCCAGACTCTCTATTATGTGCTGCAAGCCAGCGCAACCCAAACCATGAATGTAAAAGTCTGGTCTCCCAATGCAGATGTATATTTAGGTATCTTTGGCGCTGACGGGCAGGAACTCCTCAGCAACGCCTCACAGGATACTTTATGGTCCGGCACCCTACCTGCCACCCAGGATTATTATCTCAGTATGACTGCAGGAAACGGAGCAACCAGCTATTCACTCTCGGTGGAGATTCCGCCCTTGTCAACAGCACCCACCGCCAACGTCACCCCGGTGCCGGGTTCGTTTGACCCATTTGTAACTTACGGCAACCCAACCTTCGATGACCCGATGACTGGAGAGAATATCAATGATTGGGTGAACCCAAAATCGGGGCTGCTACCGAATACCAACTACATCAAGATCACCGAAACAGGTGCTAAATTCTACGTCACCGGCAAGCTAAAAGGATTCAGCACATGGTACTTCCAATGGCGTGAGCTCACGGATTTTTATATGCAGTCAACCTTTGACTCGGGCGCCTGCTCTGGCAAGGATGCCTACGGCTTGATCATTCGTGGACCGGAACATCAGGCGGGGGTATCCTATGGTTATGTAGTGGCATTCTCTTGTGATGGTCAATATTGGGTCTTCCGGTTGGATGGCGCCAACCCATATACCACGAAGGAACTGGTAAGCTGGACAAAGAGCGACTATATCCTGGCAGGAACTAACAAGCAGAACGTCATGGGAATCCAGGCTATCGGCGACACATTGACTATTTTCGCCAACGGGCACCAGGTCGCACAGGTCAAAGATAACAAGTATGCCTTTGGGCGATATGGCGTCTTCGTCAGCCCAGAATTGACCGCCAATTACACTTATCGGGTCGTCCGGATGACTTATTGGGATTTAACGCCCCCAGAATAATATTGGTCACCATATAGCTATAGGTCTACGGGGCTGCCTAGGAATAATCTACAGGCAGCCCTGAATTTTGCCCCTGGGTCTCATCAACAAGATCGATTAAGCCTGGTTGAAGACCCTTTATATCTTGACAAAGCACTTTATTCGCTTTACCTTGCCCGCTATGCCGTGAGTGTGCTAAAATAACAGCCGCACAATCCACTGGTATGATATTTAGAACTGATTATGAATCGGAGTGAAGTTTCTGGAATGACTGCTGCATCTACCACCGCCCCAGATGAGGGCGGCGAATTTGACGGTCCTGACTTACGTTCAGGCCTTTTACATTTGAACATTGCTGATAGGTATCTGGAGGCTTAGCAGGGAAGCTTTTTTGCGCACTTTAATTTCCCGGTAGCCTGGCTTCCGGGAAATTTGTTTTAAGGAGAGTTCTCATATGATCACCATCTACAAGAGTATTGAAAACGAGCTACGCATCATTCCCGATCCTATTGTTGGGAGCTGGATAAATGTCACCAAACCGACCCCAGACGAGATTTCAAGGCTGCTTGAGCTGGGCATACCCCAGGATTACATCACTTACAGCCTGGATATTGACGAACGTGCCCGTACTGAGAGGGAAAACGGTGAACATCTAATCTTATTGCGTGTCTCATTTTTTGAAAGCGAGACAGCTGATATTCCATACATAACCATTCCTTTAGGGATTATTCTTACAGACCATTATATCGTTACCATTTGCCGGCAAGAAAATGAAGTCGTGCAAGAGATGACGCGGCTCAGGGATCTCTCCACGGTCAAGCGTAATCGTTTTGTGTTACGCTTGCTGCTTCGGGCAGCGACACGTTACCTGACCCATCTGCGCCAGATCACCAAAGCTGTAGATGCCCTGGAAGATCAGCTTCAGAAATCCACACGTAACAAGGAAGTGCTCGCGCTGCTTAAGTATCAAAAGAGCCTGACCCTGTTCACCACCGCTCTAAAATCCCACGAGCTGATGATGAAGCGCCTCCAGCAAAGCCAGATGTTTCGCGAGTTTGAAGAAGATGAGGACTTGTTAGAAGACGTGCTCACAGAAACTCAACAGGCCATCGAAATGACCAATATTTCCAGCAACATCCTGAGTAACATGATGGATGCGTTCGCTTCGATCATCTCCAATAATCTGAATGCCGTCATGAAATTCCTGGCTTCGATCACCATCATCGTCAGCCTACCAACCCTGATCACCAGCTTCTACGGCATGAACGTCAGGTTGCCCTTTGATGGCAATCCGTTTACCTACTTGGGAATAATATTCCTAACAATTGCTCTAACCGTGGTCGTTGGTATCATTTTTTGGAGACGTGATTGGTTGTAAAAAGCCGGGGTGATGTCCTGATCATTACCAATCGGGCATCACCCATTTTTCATCTCGTTCGAATCTTCTAAACAAATTCTAAGGAAATCTACATTGTAGGATTAATCTGAAACTGATAAAGTTGGTCATTCCTATCCTAATTCGGTGTTTTCGAGGCATCTTTATGGACGAATGGTTAACTTTGAGCCAGGCTGCAGAAATCCTTGGTGTCCATCCCAGCACTGTCCGGGTATGGGCAGACCAGGGATATTTACCCGCACAGCGGACCCAGGGTGGTCACAGGCGCTTCCGCCGCTTAGATCTTGAAATCCGCATGCACACACGGCATGATCAAGTATCCTCTGAATCGACGTCCATATATGCCAATGTACTTCGTAATACAAGGGTACAAATCAACGAAAGTAATTTGGAAGCACAGAATTGGTATCTTAAGATGGATGATGAAGCCCGTCAACAGTACCGGTTAAGCGGACGCTCGTTAGTCCAGGGATTGATTGGCCATTTAACTTCCAACGATGAAGGATTGGAAGCGGAAGCCCGCTCACTTGGATATGAGTATGCCTCGCGTGGCCAAAGAGTTGGATTAACAAATGTCGAAGCAGCCCATGCATTCCAGTTCTTCAGGACAATGGTACTGGATTTAATACTAACTACCTATGTAAACATGGAAGTGTGTTCTCCACAAGTTTGGGCAGACTTGGTTCGGAAGATGAACACCTTTTCAGATTTAATCATCATCACATTGCTCGATACCTACGATGCAATTCAGCATGGAAATCATTAGTTCATTCCACTCATGATATTACCCTGATCACGGACAGATAAAATGCACTACCTGCCAATTTTTTCTACGCTTATCACCTTCATTTTTGCTGCTTCGGTATTCAATCGCTATAAAGTGAAGCATGGTAAGCATCTATTGTATTGGGGTATCGGCCTGGTGCTGTATGGGATTGGCACATTGACCGAAGTGATCATGATTTTCACCTATAACGAGTTAGCTTTAAAGCTATGGTATCTGTGCGGGGCAATGTTGACGGCCGCCTGGCTCGGACAGGGTACAGTCAATCTACTGGTACGCCGAAAGGGTATTGCTGCAATATTAAACTACATTCTTATTATTGTCAGTCTGCTTGCGTTGGTTCTGGTCATTCTGGCGCCTGTAACACCTGCAGCAGCAACCTATAATACGGCGCAACCAGCATCAGCACAATACAAGGATATCCTCACACGTTCTGGCGTGATCGTCCTGTTGACCATCCTATTAAACATCTATGGTACATTCACACTGGTGGGTGGCGCAATATATTCGGCTTACATTTTCTGGCGTAAAGGCGTACTTTTCAATCGCATGGTCGGAAATATCCTGATTGCTGTGGGGGCAATCTTGCCTGCCCTCGGTGGCACATTCCTTAAAATGGGATTGCCTGATTTTCTATACCTGAGCGAATTCCTCGGCGTTATCCTGATGTATATCGGTTTCCTGCAAGCAACTGCCACTGTACCTGTGAATTCCACCTCAACAGCTTCTACAGTTTAGGACAAATTTGATTTGTTCAAGGGTTTACATGCACGAATAAGAAGGAGATATTATGAAAGGTAATTCAGTTAGCTATACATCCATTGATGAATATATTGCGACTTTTCCGGCAGAAATACAAATGAAACTGGAAGAAGTCCGCGCAACCATAAAAGCTGCGGCTCCTGAAGCACAGGAAAAATTCAGTTATCAAATGCCCACTTTCTATCTTTATGGCAATCTCATCCATTTTGCTGCTTTTAAAAACCATATTGGATTATTCCCGGCCCCGAGCGGAGTTGAGGCGTTCAAGGATGAATTATCCCAATATGCAACCTCCAAGGGTACGATTAGACTCCCGCATGACAAACCATTACCGCTGGATTTGATCAGTAAAATCACAAAGTATAGGGTTGCAGAAAACCTTAAAAAAGCTGAAGCAAAATCGCGTAAGAAAAAGGTGTAGTGATCAATATTTCTTTACACTGCCAGCTACTTCGGACCCTGGCAAAGCTAAACGGGAAACCAGGTGATCCAGGGTTTAGAATCACCCAATTTTCTTAGCCCGGTAAGAAAAAGTAACTGATTTTTTAAGCTATAATTTTATTAAAGGTCGAGTTCTCTATATAACTTACAACCTTCCACCCACTTGGTCAAAATCACTCTCCTCCCTTCTGGTGATTATCATTATTACCAGCGCTTGCATCCCAGGAACAAGCCCGCAAGACACATATACCCCCACTACTTCCACTACCACGGCTTCAAATTGGTACACAGTATATTTCACCGATCCGACCAATCCAGCTGCACCTTCCTTTCGGGGCGGGATTGATGAAACCCTGGCAGACGCCATTGACCAGGCACGCGTAAGCGTGGATATAGCAATCTACGATTTCAACTTATGGTCCTTACGGGATGCATTAATTAATGCTCATCGCCGCGGGTTGGATGTGCGAATGGTCACTGATAGTGATAATATGGATGAGATGGAGATCCAAGAGCTTAAAGAAGCCGGTATCGATGTGTTGGGCGACCGGAGTGAAGGATTGATGCATAATAAATTTGTTATCATCGATCGCTCTGAAGTCTGGACTGGCTCGATGAACTTTACCACCGGTGGAGCTTACCTGGATAACAACAACCTGATCCGTTTACGGTCATCCAAATTGGCTGAAGATTACCGGCTCGAGTTTGAGCAAATGTTCCTGGATGATCATTTTGGAATAACCAAATCACCAGTTACTCCTAATCCAATTATTACGATGGACGGCAGCCTGATTGAAGTCTATTTCTCACCCCAGGATGGCACACTGGAACATATCCTGGAGCTGGTGAACTCGGCAAATGAGAGCATTTACTTCCTGGCATATTCCTTCACCTCTGATGAATTGTCTGATGCCCTGGTTGAAAGGGCAAAATCAGGCCTGACCGTAATGGGGGTTTTTGATAAAGACCAGTACCACTCCAATTCTGGGACCGAGTTCGACAACCTGCGAGATGAAGGCATTCAGGTCAACCTGGATGGCAACCCGCGCCTGATGCACCACAAGGTCATCATTATTGACCAGAAGATTGTGATCACCGGCTCGTATAATTTCAGCAACAATGCTGAGCATAACAATGACGAAAATACACTTATAATTCATAATCTGGATATTGCCACACGTTACATGGCAGAATTCCAACAGATCTATGATCTATCGCAAAGGTGAAAAATGATGGAAACAAGTGGAAAATTCTACCTTGGACGTATTTTTGATTCCCAGCAAACTAAAACAACCAATGAACCCTTACTCTATGAGCCGGCAGACTTGACCACCCACGCGGTTGTGCTCGGTATGACCGGTTCGGGCAAGACGGGGTTATGTATCGATCTATTGGAGGAAGCCGCGCTGAACAATATCCCCGCGCTGATGATCGACCCCAAGGGAGATATCACCAACACCTTGCTGCATTTCCCCGACTTATTACCACAAGACTTCCAGCCATGGGTCAACCCCGACCAAGCCCGCCGGGCAGGAAAAACGTTGGAACAAGCCGCTGCAGATGCCGCACAGCTTTGGAAACAAGGTCTGACAGATTGGGGTATCAACCCACAGCGGATACTGCAGCTCAAGAATTCAGCCCAGTTCACAGTTTTCACACCCGGATCAGATGCCGGTGTACCGATAAACATACTTGCTTCATTGAAAGCCCCTGCGCTTGCCTGGGAGAGTAACAAGGAAACCCTACGTGAAAGAATCTCTGGAACAGTGACAGCTTTACTGGGCCTGGTGGGCTTACAGGATATCGACCCGGTACGCTCGCGTGAGCACATCCTGCTGTCCAATATCTTTGAAAATGCCTGGCGGCAGGGCAAAGACCTTGACCTGGGTGAGCTGATTTTGCAAACCCAGTCACCACCGTTCACCAAGCTGGGTGTGTTTGATATCAACACTTTCTTCACGGAGAAAGACCGCTTTGAGCTAGCTATGCTGCTTAACAATATCCTGGCCTCCCCGGCGTTCCAGGTGTGGATTGAAGGGCAGCCTTTGGACATATCTTCCTTGCTGTATACTCCCGATGGAAAAATCCGGCATAGTGTGTTCTACATTTCTCATCTCAGCGACGCTGAACGAATGTTCTTCATCACGCTGCTCTATTCGGCAGTTGAAACCTGGATGCGCTCGCAGACTGGAACAACCACGTTGCGCGCCCTGGTCTATTTTGATGAAATATTCGGATACCTGCCTCCGGTAGCCAATCCACCCTCCAAGCAACCCATGCTAAGAATGCTTAAGCAGGCGCGTGCCTTTGGAGTGGGGCAGGTACTGGTCACCCAGAATCCTGTGGATGTGGATTACAAGGCGCTGTCCAATGCGGGCACCTGGATGATCGGCAAGCTGCAAACGGACCAGGACAAGCAGCGTTTATTGGATGGGTTGGATAGTGCCATGTCAGGCAGCCTGAATCGAGCGGAGTACGATCGTCTTATCTCCACCTTGGGAAAGCGCATTTTCCTGCTGCACAACGTGAACGCCAAAGGACCTTCTTTGTTTCAGACCCGCTGGGCAATGAACTATCTGACTGGACCACTGACCCGAACACAAATCCCTGCGCTGAACAAGCTGGCAGAAGCCACTATGCCGACATCAACAAGTGGAGCAACAACTTCTCAACCAATTGTTATTCCAGAGCAAGCGGATGCATTTCAGGTAGCTCAACCTGTTCCATCTACGGTTGGTAACCTGGGGACAGAATTTTCGTTGACTCGTCCCACCATTCCAAGCGGGATCGATGAGTTCTTTTTACCCAATAACCTCACCTTTACCCAGGCATTCAAGGCTGCTGGGCGTGAATATCCAACCGATGCTCTCAGCCAGGGGTTGATCTATCGAGGGGTCATCCTTGCCCAAGCAAGCGCAAGACTCGTCAGCCTTAAATACAAGCTGGATATCGATGTGTTTAAAACTGCGGTAGTCGAAAATCCTGACCGGCGCGGCATCGTTCGTTGGGAGAATTACCCTGCAGAGCGGATCGATCCATCAAAACTCGACCAGGCACCCGATCCTCAAGCGCGTTTTAAATCACCTGAAGCTCCTTTGAATGACGTTAAGCTGATGAATTCCTTGAAGAAGGATTTCCTCGATTGGTCATACCGCAACAGCGAGTTGATGGTACGCGCCAACGAGGAACTCAAATTATACGCAGAGCCAGAGACATCCGAGGGTGAGTTTCGCACTCGATGTTCCAATGCCGCCCACCAGGCTTGTGAGGTTGAACTGAAGAAAACCTCAGCCACTTTCGACTCCAAATTGCGGACATTAAACGACAGGCTGGAGCGTGAACAGCGTGAACTGGAGCAAGATAAATCGGAGCTAAGCAGCCGCAAGCTGGAGGAAGCAGGCAACGTAGCTGAAACCTTTGCGGGACTGCTTGGCTTTAGCCGCAAACGCTCCATTTCCAGCTCGCTCACCAAGCGCCGCATGACCTCGCAAGCCAAGAGTGACGTGGAAGAATCGATTGACACAATCAAGGATATCCAGGATCAGATTACAGTGATCGAAACCGAGAAAGCAGCCGCCTTGCAGGCAGTGAATGATAAATGGGGTGATGTAGCCAACCAAATCACCGAGGTTCCAATCTCGGCTCAAAAGAGTGATATTCTGCTCGATTTCTTCGGCGTGGCCTGGATGCCATATCACCTGGTGAAGGTCGGCGAGCAGCTGATTGAGCTGCGAGGATTCTCAGTTAAATAGCATGTTGATACCAGACAAACCTTACACAATTCGGGATGCCCGTGGAAACCTTATCCGGGTTGAGCTCAAGCGGGATAAACGGCTAAAAAAAACCTCTCGCTGGGAGCGCCAGGCTGATGGCTCGCTATTGGTACGGATTCCACACAAGTTACCCCGCTATAAAGTAAGCAGTCTGATAGAGCAAGTTGCCTCCCAGCTGGATAAAACTGCAATAACACGTTCCAATCGTACAGATGCTGACCTGCAGCAGCGCGCTGAGTTGATTAACCAAAAGTATTTTAGTGCCAGCCTCCAATGGAATGCGATCCGCTGGGTGGGTAATATGCAGTCTCGCCTGGGAAGCTGTACAAGGGGAGGTACAACGGACGGCCAAATTCGCATCAGCGAAAAAATCAAAAATTGGCCGGAGTGGGTGACTGACTATGTGATTGCCCATGAATTAATGCACCGCCGGCATCCGAACCATTCAGGATCATTTTGGAGCGACCTGAAAGCCGCTTACCCGCTTACTGAACAGGCACGCGGCTTTATTCATGGTGTAGGATTCGCAGCCGGGCAACCTTTTGAGGATGATTAGGCATCCTGAGGGGATTTTTCAAAACAAGACCTTGAAATGACCAAGGATATTCAGGTACACAACGTGCAACGAGGAATTAACTATGGAAAACCATCCATTCCCTCCCCCTGATTACTTGAATGCTGTGGGATTGCTCAACCGCAGAGAGATCGAAGCGCGTTTACTTGTTCCTTTGATCAACGCCCTGGGTGCTGAGTTCGATCGCGAGAAGGTCCTTGAAATCGTACGGAATGTTATCCAGGAGATTTCTCGCCAGCAGGGCGTTCAGCTTGCCAATAGCGTGGAAAAGAACGATCTGAAGCATTTTGCAGCCATTCAGGAAACCTGGAAAAAAGACAATGCCATCCAGACCGAGTTGCTGGAGCTATCTCGTAAGAAATACACTTTCAATGTTTTCCGCTGCCGGTATGTCGAGATGTATTACCATCTGGGTATTCCTGAGCTGGGAAAGATACTTTCGTGTGACCGAGATTTTGCCCTGATAGAGGGTTTCAATCCACATATCAAGCTCACCCGCACACAGACCATCATGGAGGGGGCAGATATCTGTGACTTTTGCTTTGAGGTGATGCCGTCTAAAAAACCACACAGATAATTTGCTTGACGCAGCTATCGGATTATGCTAGTATCATCTAGTCAGCACCTGCATGCCGAACTAATAAAAATTTTCCAACACAGCTTGGGTGACTGAATGAAGGAGAGAGGATTTATTATGGAATACAAACGCTCTTCCCGTACTTTTATCATAATCCTGTTAATAGGAATCCTCGTATTCGGGTTATCAGCGTGCAGGCTTCCCGCCTCAAAAGGACCGGAATCTGCCAATGCCACCAGCGAGGGGTTTCCCGTTCCAGGTGAAACCCAGCCAACGTCAGATGGAAGCCAGCCCAATACATTTCGCCACACAAACTGCGCAAACCTTTCCCACAGGGACGAGCCCCTCTCCAGTGCCTGGACAAAACCCAACCCAACCATCCACCTACCCTGCACCAACCACCGTTCCTGGGTCTCCTGCTCCAACAGCTACCGCAGTCATGTATGTCCAGGCAACTCCAGGCGGACCACCTGCATCTTATACACTAGCAGAAGGCGAATTTCCATTTTGCATCGCCCGCCGTTTTGACGTAAATCAAAACGAGCTGCTCGAACTTAATGGACTCACCGCCGAGTCCTTTGTCTACGCCGGGCAGGTCTTGGAGATCCCTCAAACCGGCAATCCATTTGATGGAACCCGCACCTTGCAAGAACATCCAACCACCTACGAAATCCAGTCTGGAGATACGCTCAACACCATCGCATGCTACTTTGGTGACCTATCACCAGATATAATCTCCCTCCAAAACAATCTTAAGCACCCCTGAATTGCCTCCTGGAGAGGTCCTGATCATACCGTAATATTATGCCTGATCCTTACGAAGGTTTAAACTTTATGGCAGTTTAAACCTTCGTAAATTTTAAGGAGACCTATGCCCATCGAAGTCTTAAATCGAACAGCTATCTATCACGGACGCGCCTTCAATGTTCGGCAGGATGAAGTACGCTTCCAAAACCATAACACTGTCAGCCTGGATATCATAGAGCACGTTGGCGCAGTTACAATCCTGCCTCTGGATTCGGATGGGCGGATCTTATTCATCCGCCAATACCGGCACGCCGTAGGCAAGGAGCTGCTTGAGCTGCCCGCCGGTACCCTTAACCCGGATGAACTACCTGAACATTGTGCGCTGAGAGAGATCCGTGAAGAAACGGGCTTCGCTGCCGGGAAACTGGTCAAGATCGGGGAATTCTTCCTTGCACCTGGCTATTCCACCGAGTATATGCACCTTTATTTAGCCACCGACCTGCACCTCGACCCTCTGCCTGGAGATGAGGACGAATTCATCGCCCTGGTGCCGGTACCAGTTGAGCAAGCATATGAGCTGGCTCTCAACGGTGAGCTGCAGGATGGGAAAAGCCTTGCTGCATTACTTTTGGCTCGACACCTGATTATTAAAATTTAAAATCCCTTCCAAAAAGATGAAGGGATTTTGTGGTACAAATGCCCGGTGATGTATTTCGTTTGCTGCGGTAGGCTTAGACAGGGATAGTCGGTGTCTTCTTGCTTAGGATTAAAGATTCCAGGAAACCACGATTAATAATCGTAACCGGGGATTCAATTTTTAATTCCGGGTATAGCGGGGCAGTCAATGTCGCATCATTGACGATGAAAAAATTACTGGTGCCCTCGGCAATCAGTGCAGAGAATTCGAAACGTCCAGACCATTCAATGGTCCCGGTAATGTCATACATGCGGGTGGAAATTTGCACAGCATAGGGAAATAACCGCTGGTAACCAGCTTTCATGACCCCTTGCAAACCCAAGTAATCACGTTTGCCCAGGCATACGGCAACCACTTCCGAGCGAACCAGGTAAAGCTGTGGGGTGTAATTCATTACGCTGGAAGGTTTATGGATCGGGGCAATGCTGGCATCGTTGATCTCTAAATGTGAAGTAGTTACATCCGTTAGCATGCCCAACAAGCCGCTTTGGAGGACCTTAATCTGTCCAAAAATGGTGTGGCTGCTGGTTAGTAACTCGGCTGGCACAAGGCGATTGGTACTTGGTGAAACCAATTCATTTCTCCATCTTTTATATCTTAATTGTGAGGTTGTGGGCGGTCGAGATTTCCCGGCAGTTTACGTCTACGGACCCTGTGCTTTTGGCCTGTTGTTGGGCTTAACAGCATATTTAGCCAGCTGACTGCCCTGGTATCATATTCACGCTTTCCACATACATCACATACCCACGATGGAAAATTTGGAACCGTGATGAGCTCATCGTTCAGCCAGGTAAAATAGGTAAGGTATTCCAGGTGGAATACCCCGGTGTGGCATTCCGGGCAAATACGGGAATATTCTTGCGATGAATCTTCCTCAGAATTATCTCTTGGGATTGTTGAATTATCGCTCATTTTATAATTGCCTCCGCTTCCTGAACGATTTTAACCCCTGCGCTAGCTCCCAGGCGGTTCGCACCTGCTTTGATCATCGCCACGGCATCAGCATAGGTACGGATGCCTCCCGCAGCCTTGACCCCCACTTCCGAGCCAACAACGCAACGCATTAATTCCACATCATCTACCGTTGCACCTCCAGTGCCAAAACCTGTTGAGGTCTTCACAAAATCAGCCCCGGCGTCTTTACTTATCAGGCATGCTAATATTTTTTCGCGGCGCGTCAGAAGAGCTGTCTCCAGGATTACCTTTGTTATTGCTCCCTGATTATGGGCGGTCTGCGTAACTGCCTGGATATCATTCAGTACCAGCCCATATGCCTCAGATTTCAGTGCCCCAATATTAAGCACCATGTCAATTTCCACCGCTCCAACATTGATGCATGCCAACGTTTCAAAAACTTTATATTCCGGAAGGCTAGCCCCAAGCGGGAAGCCCACAACAACACAGATAGCTTCAGGTGCGTCTTTCAGTAGTCCACATGCCAATGGGACATATACCGGATTAATGCAAACGGATGCGAAATGATATTGCATAGCCTCCTGGCACAGAACCCTGATTTGGGTTGCGGTTGCTTCAGGTTTTAGCAAGGTATGATCAATCCAACCTGCAATCTGCTTTCCCACCGGGAGGTTTAATAAGGCGGGGGTAGGTGGTAATTCGTGCTCATATTCTTGTGCCAATGATACAAGCCGGGATAGTTCTGTCATATTATTTTCCAATTATCGGGCTGCATTCGCTAAAGACACGTGATTAATTAAACCCCAGTCAGGTGGAGGCCAATAAACCAGAATGGCTTTCCCAACCACGTAATCCAGGGGTACCATTCCCCAATCGTGAGAATCGGAGGAATTGTTGCGATTATCACCTAAAACAAATAATTGATCTGCTGGAATTTCCCATTTACCAGTGTAATTCGTTTTCACATTTAGGTAGGTTTCATCCAATGGTTGTCCGTTAATAAATACCGAGCCATTCATGACCTCGATCACATCGCCGGGTAAACCGATAACTCGCTTGATGTACTCTTCCTCGGGATTGCGTGGAAAGTGAAAAACGATAATATCGCCTCGCTGTGGGCTTCCAAACCGATAACTCAGCCGGTTAACAACCACGTACTCTCCAGAAATCAAAGTCGGCACCATGCTGTCACCGTCCACCCGGATGCGAGCAGAGATAAGATTGATGCTTGCAAACAAAATAGCCGCCAGAATTAACGTCTCGAAAGTATCAATTAAAACGCTAAGACACCCTGAACGTTTCCCCTTGGGTTTTGCTTGGTCAGGAATTATTTCTGATTGATGAGTATCCAATTTGCCTCCATGTTCAAGGCATTATATAACCGCTCTTCTATCAGAGCAAGGGAAGGTGGATTAAGGGATTGTGAACGACGCGCCTCGTTCACAATCTGCATTCGCTTATTTCCTGCGTGGCCTTAATACGATGCGGATGGGGGTTCCTAAGAATGCATGCTCCTGGCGGATACTATTTTCCAGAAATCTCAGGTAGGTAAAATGGGCTAATTTCGGGTCATTCACGTGCAGCAGAAAAACCGGTGGGTCATTTCTTACTTGGGTGCCATAATAGATTTTTAGTTCAGCTCCGCCATGAGATGGGGCTGGGTGACGGTCTTGGGCATGCTGTAGAATGCGATTGATCCTAGAGGTTTGCAGGCGGGTCAGCCGTTCTTCTTGGACCCTTAATGCCAGGGGTAGAACCTGGTCCACCCGCCTTCCTGTCTTTGCTGAGATGAACAGGATTGGAACATAATCCATAAAATTTAATTCCTGCCGGATGGTTTGTGTGAATTCATCCATGGTATGGGTATCTTTTTCCACTGCATCCCATTTGTTCACCAAAACCACGCAACTCTTCCATTCATCTAAAATAAACCCCGCAATGTGAGCATCCTGGGCAGTCAGGCCAACCGTTGCATCGAGGACCAGCAGAACCACATCTGACCTTTCAATGGCTTGCAAGGATCGCAGCACGCTGTATTGTTCCACGCCAGGCGAAATATGCCCACGGCGCCGTATACCCGCCGTATCAATTAACAAAATTGGTATATCCGCATATGTAAGGCGAGTATCGATCGCGTCCCGTGTGGTTCCGGCAATGGGGCTCACAATAGCCCGTTCTTCCCCCAGGAGCTGATTAAGCAGGCTGGATTTACCCACGTTGGGTTTACCAACGATAGCAATTTTTATTGAATCGTCCTCAATTTCTTCGCCTTCTTTTTTAAACGTGGCGACTAATGCATCCAACATGTCCCCCGTCCCTGTTCCATGCAAGGCCGAAATTGGGTAAGGTTCCCCCAAACCCAGCTCATAAAATTCCAATGCAGCCATGCGGCGCGATTCATTTTCGCACTTATTAACCACCAGGATTACGGGCGGCCTGGTCTGACCATCCACATCCTGTTGATATTTCCGCAGGATCCTTGCCACTTCATGATCTGCCGGTGTTATGCCACTGTCGGCATCCGTGATGAACAGCACGGCATCTGAATCTTGAATGGCGATTTCCGCTTGCGCACGAATTTGCTCGATAAAATCGGCTGAACCGATCGAGAGAGGTTGCTGACTGCGACCAGGACCAGTTTGGGTGGGGTCGATTCCCCCGGTATCTACGATATCAAATACTGCGCCTGCCCATTCAGCTTCCATCACCAGGCGGTCACGTGTAGTGCCCGGGATATCATCCACGACAGCCATGCGTTCTCCTGCCAGGCGGTTAAATAATGTGCTTTTCCCAACATTGGGTCGCCCGACTAGGGCAACAATTGGTTTTGTCATAGCGTATCCTTAGGGCTTGGCAGTTGCGGTTGGAGTGATTAATGGAGTGACACTACCATATGGTGTGGGGGTTTGAATAGGTGTTGGGGCAACTGTGATGGTAACCTCAACCGTGGCGGGTAGCATCGAAACCTTTTCGATCTGTTCAGGCAGGATATTTACTTCTGGGATCAATTGATATGTACCTACATCATATCCACTAAGATCCACCACCACCCGCACGTCTGCTGGTCCAAGCGTATTCAGGACCGGTACCGGACCAGAAAGGATCACATCGATGGTGGTTGGGGCCACGATTGCTTCCAAACCCGGCTCAAGCCCAATCACTTCCACAGGCAGTGATATTGCCAGGCTCGATTCAATCGCAGCAATACTCACCTGAACTAAAACCTTCGGGTCACCAACAACCGAGATTCCAGCAGGCAGGTTTAGTTCCACAAGCGTCTCAAAATCATCCTCTTTACCGGTAAGGTCGATCGGTTGGGTCTCCACATAACCTGGAAGATTATTAACTCAGCTCAGGGTCGGATGAAAAAACGATTTTACCCACCGGTGAGACGAAGATATTGGTTAATCGATAACCACTGGCAACCTGCCCTACCGAGACTGGCCGAACGATCACGTACCGGTAACCGCCGAGCAAGGTGATCGGTTGGGTGATGGTGACTGTATCTGGCGATAATGTTAATCCGCGGACAACCCTTCCTTCACCATCCAGCAATAAAGGTGTTTCATCTTTGATGATCGTCTGGGTTTCATTGGTGATATCCACCCTCACACGGGCTTCTTTTACAATGGAAACCAGGGACTCAGGTCCGGTCACCGTCACCTCAGAAGGATCGAGCATTGGTGTTTGAGACTGATAACCGACGGGAGGTTCACCCTGAACGATCAGGGTGACCGGGAATATCTGGGAAACGATCGAATCGAGGTTGATGCTCAGTGATTCCGGGTCCTGGCGAATCAGGCGTACAAGGCGTGGGGTAATCTGAACTTGAACAGCGACGTCATGCACGCCAGGCCCCAGGTTAGATAAGTCCACCCATGCACTTACTGCTTCCTGGTTGTTATTCAATTGTGTCCAAACCGAGTTAGGTGCCCTCAGGACAAGGGTTACATTCTGGGGTATTTCGCTCATAATCTGTAAGCCGGGATCCTGCCCGATAATCTCAATTGGCACAGAACGGGCAAGGATATGCTCTTCATTTGGATCAGAAGCAATAACCGCCGATACCCACACGATGACTGCCAGAATGAATGCAATCAACAAGGTGCCGAGGTGTTTCCCCAACCAGCGCAGGATTTTCACCGATTAATTCTCTCCTCCTGGCTTCTTTGCGCCAGGATAAAGACCCTTGAAGACATCGGCCAATCCCTGGTGTTGCGTATCGGGGTTGAAAAAGGCTTTTAATATGTTTTCTAACCGCTCAGCATCCAGCCGGCGGATCATCCTTCCATTGCTTACCACAGATATCGTCCCACTTTCCTCAGATACAACCACAACAACCGCGTCGCTTACTTCTGAAATCCCTAAAGCAGCCCGGTGACGTAATCCTAGTTGCCTGTCAGCACTATGAGTTAGTACACCACTGGCTGAAAGCGGCATCACACAAGCTGCCGCTAAAATTCGTGAACCCTCCAGGATGGCAGCTCCATCGTGCAGGGGTGTGTTTGGGTAAAAAATCTGTAGTATCAATTCAGGTGTGACTTGTGCATCCACAATTACGCCAGTGCGAACAAATTCCTCCAAATTGTCAAGGCGCTGCATGACGATCAGTGCGCCGTGACGACGGTCGGAGAGGCGGGTAGCTGCATTAACCACCGCTGTAATAGATTTTTGAATTCCTGGAGAAGCCTTTCCACTTCCAAAGATAAAGCCTGCCCTGCCGAGACGTTCCAATGCGCGCCGGATTTCAGGTGCAAATATAACTGGAATTGCCAGGACGAGTGCAGGTAGGGTTGTACGGATTAACCAGGAAAATGCTGGTAATGCATCAGTGCTGTTTAACAGGCTGCCAAGGACAACCAGTAGTAGAATACCGCGGAGTAACACCACTGCCTTTGTGTCGCGCAATAAAATCAAGGTTCCAAAAAAAACCAGCGTGACAATCGCCAAGTCTAGAATACTCAGCCAGTTGAGCCGTTCAACAACAAAGCCCAAGCTTTCGATCAGGTAACGAAGGATGTTTTCCAAAAAATCTTGACCCATCATAGTATCGGCTGATTTCCGTCTCATCGCATCTACTTCATCCTATACGTCCGGAGAGATAGCTTTTAAAAGCTATACCGGCCGCAAGACACGGTCTTTGCGCAGTTGCTTGAAGAACAATGTCTCCCCATCTCCCATTGTTTCCTGGGCAGCTTCCTGCCACGCACGCACTCCCAGCGCTTCAATTGTGCGGGGCTCATATCCCAGAGATTTCCAGACATCTTCTTGCCTGGATAATTCGGGAGGTAAGAATAGAAGGGCTGCTTCACATTGTAAATCACGCGAGGTCCTCTCAACCTCGTTCAATAGAGCTTGCATCGCTTTTGAGAGCGGCTGTCCCGGTTCAAGGTATACTTCATCCGTGCGTTCCACCAGGTTTTCAACCTGCCATCCGACGATCCCAACCGGCTTACCGTCCAGTTTTAAGAATAGGAATGCTTTTTCACCGAAGGCGGCCATTATATCTTCACTGTTGGGATTTACCTTACCATCACTCAGCCGGCTTATTAACGTCCGCGATCTCCGCAGCATTGCGTGGCCGGGCTTTCTCCACAATTAATTCACCTTTCGGTTCGATGGAGGGCTTGGTGACAGCGGTTTCATAGGCTGGGAAGAGCTCCTTCCAGGCCGTGGTAACCTGCTCCCAGGTATTTTCAAACGAGCCTTCATTATGAATAACCGTTTTGGCAGCTTTTACTTTTTCAAGCTGAGATGGCTGTGAATTAATACGCTGGTGTGCCAGCGCAGGACCCATACCACGCTTTTGGGTCAGCCGTGCAACCTGAATATCTTTTTGCGCATACGTGACCCAGATCGTGTCACACGCCTGGCGTAACGGGCCCTCTAAAAGCTTGATCGCTTCGATGACGACCACCTTGTGAGGGGCACGCCTGATGAGGATATCCACTGCCTGGCGAACCAGTGGATGAACAATGGATTCGAGCTGTCCAAGTGCCTCGGGGTCGGAGAATACCACGCGTGCCAATTTGGCACGGTCGATCTGTCCGTCCGGAGCCAGGATCCACTTTCCAAAGGTGTCGACCACCATCTGATAGCCAGGGGCATCCATGGCAATGGCGCGATGACCTAGCGCGTCCGCATCGATTCCATATGCGCCCAGATGCTCCAACATCTTGCGGACCACGCTCTTACCAGTGGCGATATTTCCTGTTAAACCAATGACAAATTTGCCTGGCCAGGCACTCATTCTTCCTCCTATTATCATTTTAGCCGCGCTAATGCAGAATGTCAAAGGTTATTGCAAAATTTCTTGGGTAATTGTACGGTATGAGGGAAAAAAATAACGGCAACGAAACAAGCTATCTCGTCAGTTTCAGCGGTGGGAGTGAACAGACTCCTTCACAATGATTGCATAATCTCTAGGGAGTCATGCTTCCCTTAAAGGCAGCGACTTTATCCCCTGGAGCCGATGTTGGGCTACCTTTGGATCGTACCTGTAAACAGCCATGTGCTTTCACTCTTGCTGAATAATCGTAATCATTGCAACCGCTTCAGCTAAAGCTTCGTAACATTGCTGTAAGGTCGTGGTTGCTGTCGAATAATCCTTCACTCTGATTAAATCCCAAGTTGAAACCAATAACTCAAAACTCTCCGTCATCTTTTCGTGTGCGACAATCAGGCATGAGGGGGCTTGAATTCCTTGAATGCTCTTCAGCCTAATAATCGCCTTGTCTCTGAGTGCTACAATATGACTTTCATCTTTAAGCACTTCCATCTTTTGAGCTTCATAGGTGTCAATAGTATGTTCATCTGCCAGGGGTAATACAATATCTAGGTATTGGTCAATCTCGCTTGGTGGACAATGTGCATTTGTAGACGAAGGGGATTTTATGGGTGGGGAGGTTACAAACATAGTTGCTGTCGACTGGAAAGTATCTGAGTTGGTGGGGGAGAATTCTGGTATTAGGATGGTATCTGGATGTAGTGTAAGGGTTGCTCGTGGGGGTGTATTTGATGATGGTTGGGTAAAGCCTAATTTAGTAGTGGGTGGTTGATTGGATGACGCACAGGCGGATAATAGCAAGGCAAGAATAGCAAATATCGGGTATTGTAAGTAGGAGGTCTTATGCCTTTGCATATTCAGACTCTGAAAATAGTAGTCAATATCAACGTAGCTGCAGCTTAAGGATTAATTATACGGCTAGTTGCAGTAATTATGTCTAATAAGGTGGTTTCGAGGATTCATTATAAATCTCTTTCCCCGATGTGATAACGTACCTACACTCACTCTTGACCTTTTAACATTTCTGGGATAGGCTGCTTATTAAAATCCAGATTGTTAAAGGTTATTGCAAGGTTTTGTAAAGGGCATCCGGTCAGGTAGAAAATTATATAATAATAACGCTATCCTAAATGCAATTCCCAAGCTAGAATAAGCCTGCTAAAAAGTGGTATGTTTACATTAAAATACTATGATGTGTTGGTTTACGTTAAGAATTTGCGAATTCCAATCTGTTAGCCCGGTTTACTGCCGATAACTTCGATAACAAACGCCACCGATTATCTTGAAAGGTCCCCCATCATGGAAAAGAAGTCACGCCCAGGGAACGCTCTACAGCACCACAGCAGTCTATTACCTCGGTTTCATCTGCCTGGGTATGGCGACGGCTGTGCTTGGCCCTACCTTGCAGGGTTTAGCTGAAAATACTGGTTCCACCCTAGCTCAAATCAGTTCGATGTTCCTGGTAAGTTCTTTTGGATATCTGCTTGGTTCGTTTACCGCAGGAAGAGTGTTTGACCGGATCAAAGGGCATCCGATCTTGTCTATTGCGCTGCTCATCCTTGCATCCACGCTGGTGGTTGTTCCGCTGATGAAAATGTTGCTTTTTCTCCAGATCATATTTTTCATCATTGGGATCGCAGAAAGTTATCTTGACGTAGGTATCAATACGTTGATCGTCTGGCTGCATGGCGACCGTGTACCACCGTTTATGAACGGCCTTCACGCTTTCTATGGGATCGGCACAACCACTGCCCCGCTCATCGTAGCAGCTGTATTAAGCAACATGGGATCATTAAACAGCATCTATTGGGCTCTGTCTATCATGATCCTGCCGGTTGCTTTGCTGATCCTTTTTTTCCCCAGCCCTTCTCATATCCAATCCAGGCAATTAGCTGTAGAACGACCAGCCGTTCCCATTCTCGTCTTCCTGACCACTATTATCTTCTTTGCATTTACAGGCGCAGAATTGGGGTTTGGCGGCTGGATTTATACGTTTACGACATCCCAAGTATATGGTAATCCCACGATGGCCGCGAGTATCAATGCAGCATTTTGGGCTGCATATAACAGTAGGACGTGTGATCTCCATCCCGCTGGCTGTGAAATTTAAGCCTCAAAAAATCCTTTGGGTGAATTTCTGCGGGATTATCGTCAGCTTGCTCGTCATCATCTTTTTCTCTTCCAGCGAAGGATTTCTTTGGATTGGAACGATCGGGACGGGGTTGTTTATGGCGTCAACCTTTCCCTACCTCCTGAATGATGCCCAGAGCCGGATGCACATGTCCGGTAAAATAACGAGCATATTTTTTCGTTGGCTCAAGCCTTGGCAGCATGGTCATACCCTGGTTAATGGGTCAGCTGATCGCCCCATTTGGAACAACTGCCGCAATGATTGTCGTCTTGTGCAGTATCCTGCTTGCCACAGTAACCTTCTATATTCTCAATCGTGTGCAACGTGCCACCCCTGCTCTACCACCCCGATTTTCGAGGAGTGGGAAGAGCAAAGGTTGAGAGTGCCAGGTATGTATCTGGGGTATTGCTAAACCAATTCCAAGCAGTATGAGGAAAACATTTCAAACCTCAAGGTATATATAAATCCACAATATGGCCGTTATCAACCTGATGCCCATACCCATGTGGTGCGTTCGGCCCGTCCAATAACTATTCCGCGGTAGCGTATCGAAAATTTTACTTTAAACCATTTCCCAACTTTATAAACCTAAGCTTTATAATTGGATGAGTTGCCTTCATATTACTTAATGTCTAGTTTTGATCTTTCAAAGAGTTGCCAAGTATATAGTTTCACTCCATTGTTCCGGAGTCTGGTTTGACAAATTCAAAACTCACCAAACATTCGTTTAAAAATATTTTGGTTTCTATACTCCCTTATGTATTGCTTATTGCTGTTGCAGCGATTTGCTACATGTCGATAGCCCACTTATTGGGCTATTATAACGATGATTGGTACTTGATTTACGCAGGTGTCAGCCAGGGTGCTGAGAAGTTTCATGATGTTTTCGCAATTGACCGCCCCTTGCGTGGCTATTTTGTTGGGTGGATGTTCGAGCTATTTTGGAGTGAATCCCTGGCTGTACAGCTTGGGGGCATTTTTGATACGCTGTCTCAGCGCGCTGGGGGGACTGCTGTGGATCCTGCGAATCCTTGGCCTCAGGAACGAAAAACGATTTATGGCGCGGTCTCGCTATTTATTGTGTATCCTGGCTTTCTGGATCAACCCAACGCCATTGATTTCCAATCGCACTTATGGGGATTTACATTGGCCATTACTCTCCATCGGTTGCACCCTGCAAGCTATTACGAATACTCAAAAAAGCAAACCAAGGCCGTCTTTATCGTCTTATCGCTTGGTGACCCAGAGCCTTTATCTGATGCTCATGGAATATTACATCGGTTTGGAAGGATTACGCGTCTTATTAATTGCATATTTGAGTTGGAGACAGAGACCATGAGAACCTCACGAGGCTTGCCTGGCGAATATTTTTACGTTACCTTCCTTCGTTTTTAGTGTCCTTGGGCTTTTTATTTTGGCTCACCCAAATATTTCAGGTTCAACGCCAGACCGTGAACATGGATAGCATGCTCGCTATATCTTGGAAAATCCCTTAAAGCGCCCTATCGGGTTGTTTATTAACCTGCTTAAGGATGTGTTGAATGTTATTTTCGTTGCATGGGCAGAACCTTTTTATCAATATGCTTTTGTTGAACAATTGAAGCCACTTCTTCTTGAGATTAGCCTGGCCATTCTAGCTGGGGGAATCGCCTGGTTGGGATTGTCCTTGGTCAAGGATACGCCAATCCACAGACGAAACTCAGCAGTCCAAAATCTCTCATGTTGCTCGGGAAATGGTCCTCGTCGGATTGTTAGCAGCCGTGCTGGCACTCGTACCGATAAGCTTTAGCAATCGCCAGGTTATTTTAATGGGTTTAGCCGTTTTAGCTTACTTCCATCCATTGGAGCAATCTTTATCCTTGCCGGCTGCCTGGTGGCGATGGGCAAGAGCAAGTTAAGGACCTGGTTTTTGGTGAGTTTAGTAATCCTGGCTACAATGACTCACATCGGTAATGGAACTGAATTATGCTGATCGGTGGAAGGTAATGCGCGATTTTTGGTGGCAAGTCTCGTGGCGTGCACCCAATCTTGCATCCGGCACAGTCTTGATGGCGGAATATGCGAATACAGGCATTGCTGAAGATTATTTCGTCTGGGGACCGGCAAACCTGATTTATTATCCCGTCCTTCCCTACCAGCCAAAGACAAAGTTGAATTTAAATGCAGCAACACTGCATAATATCAATTTGAATGCGGTAATAACCCAAGCCAAGCAGAAGGATGAAAGGCGTGGTTTCGTTTCGGAAATAGACTTTTCTAAGTTGCTGGTTCTTTCCATGCCAAATGAGAATATTTGCGTTCATGCATTGGATGGGAATAGCCTGGAATTGTCCGATCAGTCCCGTGCAGAGATCGCCCTGATTGCACCCTATTCGCAAATCAATCAGATAATGGTCGATGAGCCAATAATCAGCCACCCGAAATCATCTTTGGTGAAGAGCCCACACATGCTTGGTGTTATTACTATCAAAAAGCGGATCTCGCCCGACAGACGCGGTGATTGGGATGAAATTATTAGATTGGGGGAGGAAGCAGCCCAGTTGAATCTTCAACCGTATGACAGTATTGAGTGGATGCCTTTCATTGAAGCATACGCCTATTCAGGTGAGAAAGATCATGCGCAAGTTCTAGCCAAGATTGTTAACGACAACCCTTATTATCGTCAGCAGGTTTGCGAGGAAATTTCATCCGATCCGTACCTGATGGCTGAACGTTACCCCGATGGACACCTCCTGCTGGTCAATGAGTTCTGCCAACCGGGCAGTGAATAGAATATTCGGCTGAAAATGGGGGTTGCCCTTATTTGCTCTTCATTGCCAGGCGTGGGTCAAGCGCATCACGCAAGCCATCACCCAGCAGGTTGAAAGATAGCACCACCAGCATGATAAATAGCCCCGGGTAGACCACCAGATAGGGTGCCGTGAACACCTGGTTGCGTTCCGCACTCAACATAGACCCCCACTCCGGTGTGGGTGGTTGTGCGCCTAAGCCAAGAAAAGACAGGGCAGCTGCATCCAGGATGGCAGTCGCAATGCCCAATGTTCCAATCACGATTAATGGCGTCAGTGAGTTGGGTAAAATTCGCTGAAACAGGATGTAGGAGGTGCTAGCACCCAGGGCACGTGAGGCAGCTACGAAGTCCATTTCGCGCGTGGTCAGGTACGCGCGGAGCGGGTCACGCGTGCGAAAGCAGGGATGGAGACGATACCGATCGCTAACAAAGCATTCGTCAAACCCGGCCCCAGGCTGGTCACGAGAGCAATGGCTAAAAGCAGGGATGGAAACGCCAGCAGCACATCCATGAAGCGCATGAGCACATTGTCTACACCGCCTCCCAAATAGCCCGCCAATGCCCCAATGGTTGTTCCGATAATAATTGCAAAGCTTACCGTGGTAAAACCGATGATTAGGCTTAACCTGGCTCCATATAAAACCCGGCTGAACTCATCGCGTACATTCCCATCAATCCCCATGAGATGCTGAGGCTGGTCAGCAGGGCAACCCAATAGATGGATGCAGGGTGCCTGGCGCGCTTTCACTTTTTCCACTCCAATCAATACCTGCTGAGGGTCATAAGGCGCTAGCACGGGGGCGAAGATGGCGATAAGCACCAATATACTCAGAACAACCATGCCCAAGATAGCCGACTTTCTCTTGAATAAACGCCGCCGGGCAGTCCCCCATAAGGAGACTGGTTTATCAGAGATTAACTTCTCTGCCTGTAAATTAGCCACATTGCTGGTGGGAGCGTTTTCAGCAATCTCACTCATTCTGATTAATCCAGCCGGACGCGTGGGTCTAGGTAGATATAAGATATATCAACAATGAGATTCAAGATCACAAAGAAGACAGCAATGACTACAGTGAAGGATTGGACGATGATGTAATCGCGGGCGGTGATGGCGTCATAGAGAATTTTCCCCACGCCCGATAGGTTAAAGATTCGTTTCGGTGAGCACTGCCCCAGCCAATAAACTACCCAGGGATAATCCGATGATCGTCACCAGAGGCAGAAGTGCATTGCGCAAGGCATGTTTCATCACCTGCGAATACCGTGATACACCCTTGGCACGCGCCGTACGGATATAATCGGTCCCCAAGACGTCCAGCATGCTGGAACGGGTCATGCCGCGCGATCAGCGCCAGCAGGGATCGTACCCACCGCGATTGCCGGTAAAATGATGTGCTTTACCGCATCTAAAAATACATCCCAACGCCAGATCAGGATGGCATTCAGCATATTGAACCGGCTGATAAATTCAAAGATACTCGTTAAACCTTGTGAAGTGGCTTTCAGCCCCCATACAACAAAAAATGGATCAGGTGACATGCCTGGGCTGAGCCGGCCAGAGGGTGGTAATTGGAATGGTGTGCCTTTCAATACCAAGGCAAACAGATATGCTAACATTAAACCCAGCCAGAACACAGGCATGGAGATGCCGATGTTAGCCACCAGCATGGTACCAATATCAACGGAGGAATTCTGCCGTACGGCTGAGATGATCCCCAATGGTATGCCCAGAAGCACAGCAAAAAACATGGCTGCAAAGGCTAATTCCAGGGTGGTTGGTAGGCGCTCGATCATCATTTCTGTCACAGGTCTACCGTATCGGATTGACACTCCAAAATCACCACTCGCAATTTGACCCATATAGGTCACAAACTGGGTCAAGATGCGGTTGATGGAATCCATAGCGACGATTAAACTCGGCGCACACCGCTGGGGTAGCTTTTTCACCCAGCATGGCACGGCATGGATCACCCAACGCCCGGGCAAGGATAAAGGTGACTACCAGTATCCCAAACAGGACGGGGATGCTGGATAAGATACGCCGCAGGATGAAAGTTAACATTTTTATTAGAAAATCCCCCGGTGGAGATAGTAACCTCCACCGGGGAGAATTGAAACAAGGTTTATTCTTTAATTATTCTGTTGGTGCATTCAGGAAGGCGCCAAACAGTGAGTTGAAGTACTCGAATACTCCCGAGCGACCAACATGCAAAGGACTGGAGGCATCCCACTGCATGATATAGGAGGCAGCCACGTCATTGGCATCGAAGGTTGAGCCATCCGAGAAGGTTACACCTTCACGTAGCGTGCATGTCCACTCGGTGAGGTCTTCGTTCGGCTCACAGGAGGTGGCAAGCGCTGGTTCAACGGTCGTAGCACCAACTGTGTAGCGGTACAGCCCTTCCTGTACCTGGATGCAGGCACGGATGCTCTCGCCATCTGTCTCATCCCCGCAGTACAGGGAGAGGGTTCAGCGTTCTGCATCCAGAACGAAGGTGTCCTGTCCCTCGATAGAAACCGGAGGGAAGTACTCGTTGCCCAACGCACTGACGTTGGCGTTCTGGACCGTGGCTTTATAGGCTACCGCCGAACCACCATGCGAGACGGGTACCATCGGTACGTGAAGCTTGATGGCGTTGTTGGCAGCAGCATAGAAAGGTTCACGCGCTGCATTATCTGCCAACATGGCACCTTCGGTTAGGTTCGTGGTGATGTCATCCCACTTGGTGCCAAATTGCTGCGATGCTCCCGCTCCAAAGTGGTAATCCATGAAGTTGGTCATATCCGGGTAGTCACCCGTCCAACCCAGTAGGTGCAAACCGCCAACTGTGCCCTTGGCCGTTTGCATCCAGAAAAGCACCAGATTCCATCACTACGATCTCAGCATTAATGTTCAGGTTTTCCTTGAGCTGTGCCTGGATATCCTGCGCTACCACACCAGGCTGCGGCAGGTAGCCGCGCACCACATCGCGGTAGGTGATGGTGGTGTCAAAACCATCTGCGTAACCTGCTTCAGCTAATAATTCCTTGGCCTTTACAGGATCAAACTCATACCATGCCTCGCCTGCGCAGGCATTGGTCACCGCACAGGGGGTGAAGTGAGACGCTACTTCAGATCCAACCGGGAAGAAGTTATCCACTAGGCGTTGGCGGTCAATGCCCATGGCGATCGCCTGGCGCACTAATTCGTTATCGAAAGGTGTGAAGGTATTGTTCATGCGCGACGTAAAAAATGTTGAGCGCTGGGCGGTCAAGCTTTTGCAGGTTTGGATCATTGCGCTACGACCTCGAAATCTGCCGTACCAATGTTATCAATCCCATCGACGGTGCCGGATTGCAGTTCCAACAAACGTTGGGCAGCTTCAGAGCTCCAGCGGAAGACCAGCGTGGGGGTCTTGGCGGGATCACCCCAATAAGTGGGGTTCTGGACTAAGACCAGCTCATCGCCTTTCTTCCATTCTCCCAGCATATATGGGCCGGTGCCAACTGGGGTATCCAGCAAAGCACCAGTTCCTCCGGTTTGCTGCTAGATATTCAGCGGAATAAACCGGGAATGCTGCGAAGGCAACCTTCTGCAGGAAGGATGGGTCAGGACTGCACAAGCTGACCTTGACGGTTAGCGCGTCAACAGCTTCGATGCTCTTTAATCAAGCCACCATAATCACAATCTGGTGCACTCAATGAGACGCCCTCAAAGCAGGCGCTGCAGTCGGTTCTACGACTGGCTACCTCGGTGGGTGGAACTTCGGTGGGTGGTGCTTCAGTGGGAACTACCGGCACCTCGGTTGGAGGTGTTTCGACAACCACTTCGGTGGGGGTTGCCTGTGTGGCGCATGCCGCCAGGATCATGCTGAATAGCACGATGCCTGCCACCAGAATATATAACTTGTTGTGTTTCATCTTTCTCTTCTCCTTTAGATTTTAGTGAAAACTAGTTCAGTTCGAACAAACAATCATCAATGGAATTTTCTGTTTTCGCCTCCTCTCTATTTGTAAGTACAAGGATGAACCGCTATTAATCATAGGATTATACAACAGGATTCCATTCCAAGCGATATGATTATTTTTTACACGCAGCTAACCCGACAATTAATGACAACATATTATTATGGATTACTCTTTGCCAGAGTTAAAGTTCAAGGTATACTAAACCCGAACGGAGAGTATCAATGGCTGAGAAAAACTGGGAAACCTTGAAAATTCAATATTGCCAGCATGTGGACCAGCAGGTAGGCTTGCAGGCTCAAGTCGTTTACCCGCCAGACATCATGCCCGACCAACCGGCGCGCATCCTGGCTCACCGCTGCAGCCACGGTTTTACCTGCAACCTGGACGGACGGGCAAGCTGTATCTGGGCTGGTACAAACCCGGCCTTCGATCCATTCAAAGAATAAGCTTGATTGTGTGATGTATATACCTGTAGGGGCACGATATATCGTGCCCCTACGACGTTAAAATATTATTTTCAATTATTGAATCACACCCAACTTGCGTCCTACAGCCGCAAATATTTCCAACCCTTTATCCAGGTCATCATGAGCATGGGCAGCAGAGATCATCACCCGGATGCGCGCTTTGCCTTTGGGAACGGTCGGGAAACCGATCGACATGGCGAACAATCCGTTCTCAAACAGCTCCCGGCTGAATTGCTGGGCAAGCGGAGCTTCGCCCAGCATGATGGGTGTAATGGGTGTCATGCTTAAGCCGGTATCAAAGCCCAACTTGCGCATCCCCGCCTTGAAATAACGGGTATTTTCCCACAGCTTATCCACCAGCTCGGTGGACTCTTCCAGGATATCAACTGCTGCAATGCAGGCAGCCACATCCGGGACGGTCATCGCGGAAGAGAACAGGAATGGACGCCCACGCTGTCGTAGCCATTCGACCACCACTGGGTTGCCCGCCGATATGCCTCCGACCACACCGAATGCCTTGGAGAGCGTTCCCACCTCGACATCTACCTTGCCGTGCAGACCAAAATGATCCACGATTCCCCGTCCCCCTTTTCCGATCACTCCTTCACCGTGCGCATCGTCCACCATCAGGATGGAATTGTACTTTTGGACGACTTCATAGATTTTATCTAATGGAGCGATATCACCATCCATGCTGAATACACCATCCGTGATGACCATTGCGCGGGGGAATTTCTCACGTTCTTCGATAAGACGCGTTCCAAATCTTGTGGGTTGCAATGGGCGTAGCGGATGATCTTGGCGCCCGAGAGCCGGCAGCCATCAATGATACTGGCATGGTTGAGCTCGTCCGAGAAGACTGCATCGTCCTTGCCCACCAGGGCAGGAATGGTGCCCAAATTGGCAGTGAAACCGGATTGGAATGTAATCGCGGCTTCCACGCCCTTAAACGCAGCCAGGCGGCGTTCCAATTCCAGGTGCAGGTCCATCGTACCGGCAATTGACCGCACTGCGGCTGGACCAACGCCGTATTTCTTTACCGCTTCCTGGACAGCCTGGACGATACGCGGGTGGTTGGCCATTCCTAAATAATTGTTCGAGCAAAAGTTTAACACCCTTTTGCCATCCACAATCAGCCATGCACCTTGAGGCGAGCTGAGCGTGCGGATGCGGTTATACAAACCATCGTCTTTCAGTTTTTGGATCTCATCCTGGATCCATTGAAGTTTGTTGGTCATTAAGCGCCTCTTTTTCACTGGAATGAAACAGCTGTAAGCTGTTGGTTATTTGGGGGGTTTTGGTTTACGCCCGCCGCCAAAGGTGAACATGCGGGAGAACACTTGTTTGGAGGTTGGAAGCTCAACCTTCGGGGCATTTTCGGTTGCCGCCCAATTGGCCACGCTCCTTTCCCTCAGCCATTTCTCACGCCCAAGCCTGGCACGGGAAAGCTCTTTGAGCAGCGCTTCCGAATCTTTGGTAGAAATCTGCTGCCGCATCGTATATAAATTTTCCATCAATGCGTCAATCCACCGCAATAGTTGCTCTTGAGAAGAGACAGCCTGGCTGGCGAGGGAACCAGCCTCTCCAAATTGCCGCGCTGCACTGGTGGCTGCCGCATAGGGTCGTCCAGCCAGCTTGCGTGCCTCATACCACCCAGGTTGATCAATAGTGGTATTCAAAAGCAGCGCGGCAAGTAATTGGGGCAAGGTGTGGGTCGCGGCCATCATGCTGTCCATCTCAACCGGATCCATAAATAAATGCTCCGCTCCCAAGAGGAGGCTGAAATCTGTTGCCAGTTTTATGGCATCTGAAGGCACTCCCTGGGGGGATATAATTGCCATCATACCGTTTTTGAACAGGTCTGCGTGAGCAGCATCGACTCCGGTATCAAAGGTTTCCAGGTATGCTGGATTGATCACGGGCGCCAAACCGATGTAATAGCGATCCGGAGGCAGCATCTCTTTAAACCACTGCATCACCTCGCTTTTCACTGGTGCGGTATCCATGATTACCGCTTCTTCCCTCAGGTCTGGAGCGATGAATTTCAAGGTTTCTGGATCTGGTCTAAAGGTATCGCCAGAACGACAATCGCTGAATTTACCACTGAGTTTGGTAAGTTTATATCCACCCGGTGAAGGCACCTTTGTCTTTAGCCCGGTTCGCGACCCTGATATCCTTGTCATGCCCCACTGAAAAAACATTTCCTTGTGTTCTGCTAGGGCTAAGCCCATGGATGTGCCAATTTGCCCTGTACCAATGATGGTGATCTGAACTGCCATTTTTTCCTCAATTAATTTTCATTATCCACAACCCACAGTTTATACAGCAGGTCGTTCGCTTCATCACCTGGCACCTGTATATCGGGGTGTTGGTGCTTACGGATTAAGGTTTCGGTGAGGGAGCTCACCCCTGCATTATGTGCCAGCTCAGCTCCCCATACAGCATGCTGCTCTGCAACAACGAATGGTTTTCGCCAGCCACGCAACTCTTCGCATGCGTTGGGCGGTGGATTCCCCCACTTGCGCGTTGCTCCGGCATGGCTGCCCTTGCCAGGACAACTATCGTCCGTTCCAATGGATTCATGGCATATCGATTCTTGCCCACATCATGTAATAATGCCGCCACGAGCAGGTCGAGGTTATTTTCATCCTGCTCTACCAACCTGCGGAACAGCATCAGGGCATGATCCTTCTCGCCGGGTTGCATTTGCATAAACAGTACCATTTGCTCTGGACTTAATATTGCCTGCACGTGCTCAAGTTCTGAAGCATCAGGCGTTATTCTTGGCCGCCGCCGCT
>CAVZSS010000015.1:0-11994 GCA_963777965.1 uncultured Chloroflexia bacterium
ACAAACTCGAGAAAGATATCGAAATAGCGATCTTCATCGAAGACACCTGTATCGATCAGCTCATACTCTAATTCCTCCCGCGAACCATCCTCTCGTTGGTTTCCACCAGGCTCCCTGGTATGGATACTCTCGCTGTGGATACTTATAAAGGTACTTCATATAAGAGCTGGCGGGCGTCGAGTCAATATAAAAGTAATATTCCTTGACATCCTCACCATGGTTCCCCTCGCTGTTGGTGAGCCCAAAAAGTCGTTCCTTGAGAATGGGGTCGTGCTCGTTCCAAAGAGCGAGAGCAAAGCAGAGGCGCTGCTCGTCATCCGAGATACCTCCGAGACCATCTTCACCCCAGTGGTATGCCCGCGAGCGGGTATCGATCGTGGCTGAAATAATCCCAGGCGTTTCCATCCTGGCTATAGTCTTCTCGAACCGTGCCCCATTGCCGCTCACTCAGGTAGGGTCCCCACTTCTTCCAGGGAATACCTGCCTCACGGGCTTCATTCAATCGTCTCTGTTCTGTCACATCGGTGAAACGAGGTGCTTTGGTGTTTACGGCACTTGTTGCCTTCTGTCCGCGGTTATGTTCGGCGGTTCTCTTCGGATCGGACTGCTTCTTCGCCATTGGACGCTCCTTCCATAATAAAATGCAGGGTGAGCTATTTGGTGCAGCTCACCCCGATTGATTGCAACATTACCACCAGACAAAACGAGATTGATCAGCCAGTCAATAGTTTTTGCTTGGCTGCAGCAAACTCTTCATCAGTCAACACCCTGAGGTGTAGATTAGCAAGCTGCTGAAGCTTTACCGTTAGATCATCCGCAGGTGCTTGCACTACCGGAGCTGCGTACTGCGGAGGTGGTGCAACCGGCTGTTGCGCCTGTGCATCAGCTGCACCCTGTTGATAAGCTTGATCATATTGTTGCTGTGCAGCTGCTTCTTGTCCCGCATATTTCTGTTCCTGGTGGTGGTGTACAGCCCCGGCAGTACCGGCAACCACTGCTGTGCCTACAGCAACCCGAGCTACTTCTCTACCATTCGTCTTCGCATCATTTTGACCTCCTGGTCAATATTTCAATTGAGAATTTAATCCTGTTATCCTTCGGCCTTGGTAAATATCTCCATGACTTCATTCACAGTCTCGAGGGAATCTGCTCGTGCATCACTACCCGGCCATTAGCCTTGAGCACAGCTTCACCGAACTTGATCGCCCATAGGTTTTCGACCATCATCAAGGCGGCGGTAGAGTTGTCTTCCAATTCCTGGCTGATCATCTCGATATCTTCGACCTGGATCATTCCGCTGATTTCGACCTGGAGCGGGTCGAAGATGGCGATCGTTGCAGAATCGATCTGTTGCAGCTCGAGTGTCTGATATTTACCATCCTGGACCATGACGATGACCAGATCGATCACCCGCACAATCTTTTTTTCCACCAGCTCTCGCAGAGCTGGAAGGATCTCGCCACTGAACTTATTACCCTTGAATTCAAGAGCGAGAAAATCAATTGGACCGTAAGTCATTAGATTTCTCCTTTCGTAAAATAGTGTCTTTTTCGGGTGAGAGGAGATTGAGGGTGTAGGGGGTGGCGAAACCTACTCACACTTCCCCGATCTCGCTCATCAATGCTTAACTTCAGCTTATTTTATTAGTACTTCCCGACTTAATTACTGCAGTCGTTCGAGGTGTTAAATCTTATGGATATTACACAACCGGCTGGGCAGGGGGAGGCGTGTAACCAGGAATGGCCGCCCGGTTGTTATAGGCAGTGTGTGCATAGTGCGAAATATCAAGAAAAACTGCCAGAACAATCCAGAACCAGTCCCATCCATTTACAACTCCTACGCCCCAGGCCAGCATCAAATACATGAGGGTGGTGAAGGGTAGAAAGATGATCCCCAGTAAGGGCATCAGCCAGCTTCCATTAAAAGCGGCATTGAACTGAGTTGGACGAGCAATCCAGATGAAGATATCCGCCAAACGTGGGAACATCCCAGCAAATAATACAAATAGACAAGGCATTTTATTTTCTCCTATAAATTAGTCAAATATGGGTAACTCTGATGGATGCTATAAGCTGGCATCCCCAATGTCATGGGTATGGCAGCCTAGCGGCCTCCATGCGCCATTTCGTCGATACATACCGCCACTGCCAGGATGAGCACATCATCCTGACCCGGGTCGATGGACACACCGTAGCTATCGGCAAGCGGAACCACTTCTTGGAAACTTCCGCCACCTTATCGCGCCCTTCACCGATAGTGTACTCATGATCCAAAATGTTGCCTTTCACCTCCAGATCCGGTCCGCCTTTAATCTTGACAACCCAGCGCTCACGGATGGGAGTGATCAGGGCTTTCTTGACCGTGGCGATGTTCTCGCCGTGTGGTCCTTCGATCTCCATGCTGTCTTTGATACGCAGCATTCTCTCCTGGATCTTGGCCAGCTCATTACCATGCGCATCCTCGAAGATCAGTGTCTGGCGAACGCGCAATGCTTTTCCGTTCACCTTGAACACTTTCTGACCGTGGTCATTCTCGATCCAGAAATCATCACCGATCGCTACCATTTTCTGGCGCATCTGGTAATGGTTGCCACCACCACCTGGTCTCCCAAGTTGGCGGTCGTCACGCCGTTCTTCTCTTCTGCCTCGCATAAAATATCCTCCTTTATAGAATATATGGGTGTACTCTTCCAGAGCATTCAAAAGAATACCAGGCGGTCTGCCCTTTATAATTTAATCTCTCCGCCATATTTATTATGCTCTAGATTGATTTGTGCTTCACTTCAATGACTTGCAATGAAACCATTTTTATTTCATTTGCAATATAACATATTTGTAGCCCCATAGCAACACCATTAAGGGGTGTATGAGGGCTAGTTTTTCGGGTCTGAAAGATTAGCTGAAAGGATAGGTTTGGATTTGTTCTGAACCCAACAAGCCCTGTTATTTTGGCTGGTTGGATACGTCTTCATTGATTTAAGTGGAGTATGGATGCTGACTGCGCAACTTAGGAATTGCCTCGTTGACAATTTGTTCAAACATGGGCATCAACATGGGCACAAACGGATAGAAAAACACGATTTCTGTGATGCCAATTTCGTAATACCGGTTAACAATCTCTTCAAATGCGCCCGGGGTAGCATAAATTCGTTGATATTCCTCATTCGTATAGATAAGAACAGATCGCCGCAGGGTGGTCGGGTCGCGACCGATCTCGGAACAATACTCGTTCAGCCAAATGTTTCTGTTCCGCGTGAGTGAAAGCATCTCTTCACATGATTTTATATCTATACCGCCAAATGTATTCCAGGTATCGGCATATTGCGCGGCAATTTTGAGCATGCGGGGACCATTCCCACCAATCATCAAGGGTGGACGAGGTTTCTGGATAGGTTCTGGGTTCATGATGGTCCCTTGGATTTGGTAATACTTGCCTATGTAAGTGGTTTCCGGATTCCGTAAAAGCTGGTCCACAATTTCAACAACCTCTTGGAAACGATCGACCCGCTCCCTGGGAGGCCAATCGGGCGTTCCGGTCATCGCATATGAAATGTCGATACTTCCAGGAGCGCCTGCCCCCAAACCGAGATCCAGGCGACCGTTCGAGATATGGTCCACGGTCATTGCCTGGCGGGCCAGGAAAGCAGGATTTCTCCAGGGGGTGGCTGAGAGCAAACCAATACGTACCGTCGTGGTTTGGGTGGCGAGTGCTGAAAGCATCGTCCAACACTCGTACCAGGGTGCTTTAGGATTGGCAAAATTTACAAAATGGTCAGCCAGCAGGATGCCATCCACCCCAACGGTTTCCAGGTACTGCCAGCGTTTGATCATTTCTGGCCAGGGTACTTCCTGCATGGCGGCTACGATAAAACGAAGTTTTTGTTCCATATTTTTGTATTAACTCCTTACACAATTTGGAAAATGTGGTTGATGAAGATCATTTTGCTCATGGCAATTGAAGGGAGGAGATGATGGTCTCACCGGTTAACTGGAGTCTCTCCATCCAGGCTCAAGCCAGGCTCACAATGGCCTGTAGTGCTGAAGATGATCCCGAATTCAAGATTGCCACGTGTGATGACAGGTGATCTAGATTGTCATGATACCAGATTTCAGTGACCTCTCCACCAGGGCAGACCAGCAACACCCGCTGGGAAGGCTGCCCGGCGATATCCAAAGTTCCTTGGGGGATAAATTCACCTTCACCCACACCAGTCGGCCAGAGTGGTGTGTCTTCCCCCACACGTCGGAAGGTCAGGCGGATATTCGCTTTTTCAGGATTAGCCAGTGAGTACAGATTGATTACATGATCCACCAGCAGGGGGTCGTCTGTAGTGTCCTCATCCACAGCCCAAACATCTGGCAGCCTGAGGGAGAAACCATAATCAGGTTGGGTGTATGTCATCCAATCCGCATAAGAGATTGGATCAACTGGTAAAGCAGTGGGTGAGGTAGGAGCTGAGGCATTGGAAGTTGGTTCGTGAAACTGGATGCTTTGCAGAAAGCGATTATTAAGCTCCCAGTCTTCCGTCTGGTTGGAATGCCCAATGGTCACAAGATATAATTGTCCATTCTTAGCAAAGAAATATTTGTCATCGGCAAAGGATTGGGGGCTGCTCTCATGGCGAAAGTGGATAGTGGTATTCCCGGCTATTTGTTCATCCGGCAAACGCACTTCTCCAAGCAGATAATGATCGGTCAGCCATTGCATCAAATCTACATTTTCGGGCGGTCGGAACTCGTCACGATCTCCAGGATGAGCGATGCCCCAATTTTCACTACCCATTCCAGGTCCGGAGATATACAAGCTCTTCAATGGCTCATCGTTGGTAGTGACCTGTGCCTCAGCGGGGTAGTGAAAGCTATATCCGAGTGTATCATTGGTATATATTTTCCAGCCATTGCTGTCATATTCAGAAGGCACGGAAGGAATTTCTATACTGGCCGGTTTACACTCACCGCGGTAATAAGCCCACTCATCACATTCGCTGCCATCGGGGAAGACGCAAATCCCAGCCTGGCTACCGTCTGAAGCTGTACGGATTTCCAGCTTGTGGCCTTGTTGCTCACAGAAAGCAGACGCTGGGTTGGGTAAAGTTTCCATTGTGGGTTGGGATGTGAGTGATTCTGGAGTAATTATGGCTGTTGGCTGGGTGGTGATCTGAACGCAACCTGTGACAAGGAGGCAAATAAGTACCAGCGGTGATTTAACTTTCATTTTCAATCCTTTCGACGGTGATGACGGTGATATTGAGATTCCAGAGCTGGTCCAGGAAACCGCGCAGGGCAGGCTGGTCGGTGAAGCAGCCAAACAACAGGGTTTCACCATTTTCCTGAGGAATGATGGTTAAATCATCTGGCCAGGTATTGAATTGGTGATCAAGGGTTTCATTAATCCTGATGCGATATGTATTTGATGTCTGTGATTTATGTTGTGCCATTACGCCTCCTTGGATAATTACCTTATGGATACATATATATGCTTCATCATCATAATATATGAATAGGCATAAAAAATCAGGCCCTATATTGGGTATTAATGGGGTATTTAATACGATCAGGACTTTTTAATAGAAGCCGGGTAAGTGGTATCTGGTAAGGATTCTTGAAATATAAAAAGCGCTGACCATTGATTGGCCAGCGCAATATTCTGTTGTTTTATTTAGGAACTACTTCACATTTACACGCAAGGTGGGGGTCTTGTCAGCGCTCAATTGGGCTTTGATAGTCACATCCACACCAGCGGGGATTTCGACGGGACCCAAACTCATCACCGTTGTATTAGTGCCGGCTAGCTTAACATCGATGGAATATAACCCGGCAGGTAGGTCAGCGGAGAAGCTGTCACCGAACTCGAAGGTGAATGCCTTTCCACCATTGACATACACATCAACAGGTAATGCCTTATCCAAACCCAGGCTGCGGCCATTGATATCATGCTTGACATAAATACCAAAGGTATTTTCAGCAGCTTTTGCTGGAGCAATGCTGATTGCAAAGCTGAGAATCATTACAAACAAAACACCGAACAGTGAAAACTTAGTGAACTTTGACATTTTTTACTCCTTGTTAATATTGTTAGATTTTATGTAACTATACAATAATTATACATAATATATACAATATGTCAATGTTTGTGCAGTTAAAATCATAATTTCTAAGCAAATGCTCATTCTTGTTTGGAAATTAATAGCTTGCTTTAACATCCTGTACAAAGAGCTTGAATTTTCCTTCCCTATTAGACAACAAGGTCTTTACGATAAAATAACCACCCTTGATTTATTCAAAGGTGGTTGAATGAAATTAATTTGCGAATAAATGTTGTGTCTTATTTGAGATTTATTGATCAATGCTTAGGTCAGGCATTGATCTCTGGCGCGCTGGGACCAGAAGTCGGTACCTTTTTATTGATTATCTCCAGCAGGAATAGACCTCCGATCACAAACATCACACAGCCAGCCAATATTCCTGGAATTTCTCAGCCAGGACGAAGTTCAAGATGGCGAGTGCCAGGAAGCCCACTGCCGGGTATTTCGTCCAGCTGGAGGGCTGGTCCTTGCGACGTAACCATGGAACCCCGAATGCGGCAGCAAAACCGAGGAACAACACCCATGTATATACACCCCATTCCATCGTAAATGGCGGAGCGATATAGTCCGCATGCGGGACCACGATGTCAAGTAATGCAACCACACCGATGCTGGCAAAGATACCTGCGGGGATGAATGCCCACCAATTCTTCTTCGACCAGAAGTAGGCAGCAAAGAAAGGCAACGAGAAGGTGAACATAACCACCACGCCTTCATAGTCAGAATCTGTGGACATAGATATGATCATTACCATGGTCAGGATGAATGCCGGGATAAGCAACCATCTGTGCTTGGGTTCTAAGGCAAAGCCGACGTAAAAAGGCAGGGCAACGCTGGCCAGGATGGGTAAGCCTATCCAGGGTGTATCATCCATATTATTCATGGACATCCATATGGTTAGCGACATGGCTGCACAGATCAGTGCGGGGAAAAGCCAGCCCCACTTCCTGAGACCGTTCACCAGGTAGCAAACGAAGAAGACAGCACTGGCAACTGCGAAAGCGATGGCTTTGGTCTGGTCGGAAAGTGTATTCCATGCATCACCCAGGATGAAGGCCAGGATGGACAGAACGAACAAGCCTGCAGCCGGGTACTTAGCCCAATCGGTGGGTTCGGTCTTTCGACGCAGCCAGAGGATTCCAAAAGTTGCCGCCAGGCCTAACAAAAGTACACCGCTGAAGATACCAACTCGTGTGTCTAGACTTTCCGGGATCAGGAAATCCAGGGCGATCACCAGCCCAATGCTGGCAAAACTACCGGCAGGGATGAGCGCCCACCAGCTCTTCTTCGAGACAAAGTACACGACAAAGAAAGGCAGCGCCAGCATGAACATCATACCAGCACCTGAGGAGAACGCTAACAGGAATGACACATTATTCTCACCATGCAGGATCGAGGGTACGACCATCGTATTAATTTCGGTTTCTACTGCAGCAATGACCAGGATATAAGCCGGGATCAGCAATCCCCAGCGCTTACGATCGATCAAAAAGCCGGTAAGAAACCATAGAGCAACACCGATCATAATCGGCACACCGTTGATCTGAGACAGGAAGGTGTGGTAGAGCTCGGTACTGAGATCTACCGCCATACCAGCCAAGACAAAGGCTGGCAGGAGCCAACCCCATTTTTTCGTTCCAGCCAGGAAGTAGGTGACAACGAAGGCTGCACTCGCAACGATCTCTATAAAGAAAATGGTCCGATCAGGGAGTTCCTGAAAATCAATGTAGCCTGTCAGCACACCTAAACCGGTCAGCAGAAACACGACACCCCAAAATATATAAATGATTTTCTCTTTCATTTCTTCCTCCAAAACTTGAGACACTTTTTATTTTCTTTATCGATAGAATTCTTGTACTGATGATGATATTTGTCTTTTCTTTTGGGATTTCTCATATATACATTTCCTCCTTTTTTACCCACGAAAGGTGGGTAACCTAGATTCCACGCTTATCGCCGTTCGATTTATATGATAAATCTTCAATCCCCAAAAAGCATGCCCTATATGGGGTATTGATAGGGTATTTTTCCATACAAGCCCCGGTTGATAATTTGGTGGAATGAAGTAAGTATTTTTCACCGTTTTAATCAATCCCCATTTGACACCTTACAGGATAACCATAAAACCCAGGACCATACTGATGACGAACAATAAACCCGGGTACCAAAAATCTCTCCAGGAGAGGCTATACACCTTCCGTTCGTAAACTCACAGGAATTCTTCGGTAAAGGCTGCGATAGAGAGTGGTGTATATCAGGGCAAGGAAAATTCCGATCGCCCCCATAAAGAGGGGCCGATAGTATGCCGACAGGATGATTTCATGGGCTACATGATACTGAACATCTATGGGAGAACCTGGCACGAGATAATATGCAACGGGTAATCCCAACAGCCGTGAATAACAGCATACCTGATTGGAAGGACTAAGAGAGATTTTCGATTCTTCGGGACCAGTCCCAGCAGGGGGAAGAGTGAGATAAGGAAGAAAACCCCTACCACAGATAAGATCAGGCTGATCAGGTTAAAACCTGTTGGAGACCAGCCGGTGATGGTCATAATATTATGGTAATCACCCGTATGCCCTAAAGTATCAAATATTCCCCCTATCCCATTATAGAGTGCACTCCAGGGGAAGACCAACAGGAAAGGCAGCGTATAGAACGAGCGGTGCTTCCACAATGCTATAAAAACCACAGCTGAAACCAGCAGCTCAAAAATCGTTCCCGAGGCATGCGACCCAGATGCTATAGTAATCACCTCCTGGCCTGACGTAACCTACAAACGAGAAGGGGTGTGCATATAAAAAGTGGACAGGATCTCCTTCGATTAGGTGTACCAAGGCATGACCCGCTTCATGCAGAAACAAATGCATGAAGGTGACAGGGAAAAACAAGAGGAATACCAATAGAGTGGATCGAAGTGTGGCCACGAGTGTGAAAGAGGGTCTCTCATTCTCAGCGATCACTGTCTTGGTTAAGGATATGGCTTTCATTTTGCCTCCAATATTGAGCAAATCATAAGGTGAGGTTATGGCTTCAGGTTCCTGAGCCATTCCTCGATCAGGTCCAGGTACTCTGGCGCGTAGGGCATGGCGCTCAATGGCGTGTGCTGCCCGGGTTCCTGCTGGAATAGCATCAAAAGCTTCATCCATTGATCCGTATCCCTGGTCCTGCAGTACCTGATTGAACATTTGCATCTGTTTTCCTGATGCAGCTGGACTCCGACGCAAGCATAAAGTGGTTGATGCCCGGGAGTGATCTCCACCCTGGAGTTCGGATTACCGGCCTGCTCCAGGGCTTTCCTCCAGGCGTACGCCCCCTGGATTGGATCGATCGTTGGTGTCCTTGTCGCCGTTGATGACCAGCACGGGATACTGACCTGCTCGATCACCCTGACCGGATTCCACCAGCCCTCAATCTCAGGATCATTCGCCTGCCACGCTTGCTCTGGAATAACCCCAAGCACCCTGAAGCCAGTGGTCATTTCTGAACCAATTCTTCCAAAGTAGCGAGCACCTCCCGATAGTGCACATACTCTTCGTACGTTTCGAAGGTACGCGCCTCGTCAAGCTCGGAGAGGAGACGTTTCAGCTGTGCGTCCTTCTCTTCTGGGACTCCCATCACAGATCGCTTGAAATATGATGCTGATATGCCAATTTGGTCATCACCCGCATGCTACCTGCACAGGAGACGCAGATCATGAAGGCGATATCCTTCGCTCTGAGAAAGCGCGTGGCATCACATAACCTCCCTGGCTGATGCCCCACAGGCCAATTCGCTCGGGGTCGATGTCGGGGTGTTTTTCATGACCTCAATCGCATCCAGGACGATTTGGGCTCTGCTGCTGAGTAGACCTGGCTGTTTGGTTGATCGTGCCCGTCGATTCGCCGGCACCGCGGTTGTCCCAGGAGAATACTGCATAGCCGGCTTGCAGCATGCGCTCCATGATCGGCAGGTAAATTCCGAATACTGTGCGGTCCGCCTGGCACGCTGCCATGAACGAACAGGACGACCGGGAATGGGGCGAGTTCCTTCGGGTAGTCGCAGATCGCCAGACGAGGTTGAACTCCCCAACTCGAAGGTGATCTCCTCGATCCTGGGCTGGCTGGGGCTGCCTTGCGCAGGCAGGAAGGAGCAGCAGGATAGCCTAGCAGGACCTGACTGACAGCCTGGTCGAGACGGTCGTTTGATAGTTGGAAATGACTTGGGTTTCATCGTGATTTCCTTATCAAGCGAAAGACCTGTGCATGGTCTGAGGCGGCAGGCGGCCGCACCTCTGAATTAGAACTCTTCCCGGCCGATGCGCCAGATGGCCACACCAACGAACAGCACGCACCACAGTACCGTGGCGATGATTGGCAGCACTGTGGGCAGCTGTGCACCTAATGCCAGGTACCCAGCCAGAGGTGCTTCGCACGATCCTCGCGATCAGCTTCCAGGGTAGGATATCCTCCAGCCAGGGCACATATTTCTCCATTGGTCTGAGCAAGGAACTGCAATGGACCAATCCAGGCGATAAAAATCGAGATGCCCAGCCCAGGGGCCCGGCTATTGAACAGGGTAGCCAGCATCAAAGCGAGGGTCATGTAGAAGAGCAGGTTGAGGAAACTCAAGCCGATCACCCCGATAAACCCGGGTATAGACAAGCCTGCCCTGCCGGCAGCGACGAGCTGGATATAAAAGATGACGTTCGGGATCAGCACCCAGGTCACGAAAAAGCCCAGCCCATAGGCGACCAGCTTGGAGAGGATGAAGGCTGGCCGTTGAAGAGGTTTCGAAAGTACCCAGGAGGTTGTCCCAGAGTGGCGCTCGTTCAGGATTGCATCCTGTGCCAGAATGGCGACGATGATCGGAACAAAGAGAGCGGATGTCATCAGGAAGTTTATCGCCTGAACGTCAACAGGTGCATGTTGAGGATCCCTGAGATTCAAAGCCAGCGAGCCATTCAAAATCAACACTGCAACCAGGATCTGGATCCACCAGCGGCGCGTACGCCACCAGGCAAAATTCTCTTTTGACAGCATATTCCGCAAGCCCATCCTCCAGCCCAGGGTGCGGTTCGAAATCAGGGATGATTTATATGTGGTCATGGTTATCCTCCTCTACAATGTTCATAAAGACTTCCTCCAGGTTTTGAGCATTTCGTCCAAACTCACAGACGGTTACGCCACCACCCATCAGTGCTAGAGACACCAATTGGTTTTCGGCAATCTCTGGGTCGCTGACCTGGATCCGCCAGCTGACCTTTCCGTTCTTTGAGATTGTCTCGATCCCAGTCACCCACGGCTTGGCTTTGCAGTCGTTTTTCCACTGCTGCGCTGTCCCCTTTAATAGTCAGGGTGAAGGTGTTTCCCTGTCCACCGGCAAGCAGCTCCTCGATCGGACCTTGAGCGACCAGCTCACCGTGGTTCAGGATGACGACTGTGTCGCTGACGCGCTGGACATCGTCCAGGATGTGGGTCGAGTAGAAAATGGTGGTGTGCTTGCGCAGCCTTTCCATCACTTCCAGCACATCGCGCCGACCGATCGGATCGAGGCAGGCAGCAGGCTCGTCCAGGATGAGCAGGTCAGGGTAGTTAACCTGAGCCTGAGCGATGCCCAGGCGCTGGCGCTCGCCACCCGAGAAGCCTTTGATGGGGCGGTCGGCCTTGTCGGCAACCCTACCAGCTCAAGCGTCTCTGCCACCCGGTTTTCGATCTCCGACCTTGGGTCCATCGTAGAAGAAACGAGCGGTGAAGCGCAGGGTTTGGCGGGCGGTCATGTAATCGTAGTAGCGTGGGTCCTGAGAGAGGTACCCGACTTTGCGGCGGATTTGATCGTTTTCCTTCTCGATATCCTTACCAAACACAAGCGCACTGCCCCCCGTTGGTCGTGCCAGTCCCAGCAGCAGCTTGATGGTGGTGGTCTTG
>CAVZSS010000016.1:0-60850 GCA_963777965.1 uncultured Chloroflexia bacterium
TTGCTAATAAAAAGATCCAGGCAGCCCGCGAGCGTAGTCAACAGTGCGCTTTATTCGCCACTGCTGAAGATCTGGATTGAGAATTCTACGCCAATCTTCAGAGAAATGATGCAAATCAAAGCATCAATTAAAATTGACAGAAATCCATAGTTGGATTAAAATCGGTACGACGTTTAGAGATCGCTCTTTTGGATGGATGGTGACCAAAACTATTATCATTGACTGAACACAGGAGTGCATTCAAAACCTGGCTCGGCTGAGAGCGTGAACGTCAGCCGGGTTTTTTTGTCCCAAAACCAGGCAAACCAGGATTTTTGAAAGAGCAAGGAGGTGAGGAAGTTGACCACGGTAAATTTACGCCCGAACGAGTCACAGGACGCATTGCTCAAACGCTTTCGCAAGAAAGTCGCCAAAAGCGGTATCTTGAGCACGGTTCGCCGCAAGCGCTGGTTCGTCTCAAAAAGCGAGTTACGCCGGATCCAAAAGAAAAAGGCCATTCGCCGTATTCGACGAAAGGAACGCCCAGATATCGAGTGAACTCGTTTGGGTGAGTGTCTCTGCTGCCGTGAACAGGTAGCAGACCAAATTGTCTGGAGGCATGCATGACGAAAGAAGAAGATAAAATTGTTGTCGAAGGTGTGGTGATTGAAGCCCTACCTGGAACGCAATTTAAAGTGCGCCTGGAGACGGGTCATGAAGTTTTGGCATATCTCTCTGGGAAGATGCGCAAGTATTATATTCGCATTCTGTTGGGAGATAAGGTGCGCGTGGAGATGTCACCCTATGATCTCACGCGTGGCCGGATCGTTTACCGTCACCGGGTGGTGCACGAACAAGAAGCTGAAATCTTTTAGCCTGCCATCCAAGCCATCATTTAATAAGACACGAGCGGACGCTACGCGCCCGCTCGTTTTTTTATTTGTTTTCTGATCGTTGTCTAGATAAGATCAGCGTTGAAAGAGTTGAGTACTTTCATGTAATTCGCACGCTCAAATGCCGCCGGTTCCGCCACCGCACCCTGGCTCATGCTGCCGCGCATCTGCTGGACTGAGACATACTCCCGAGAGGTCATCCATTCTTCCATTCCTGTCAGTATTTGTTGGATGGCAATCGTTCCGCGTTTAAGCAGTGCGGAGGTAGTCATAGCGACATTGGCACCCGCCATGATGGCTTTAATGGCATCCTCGGAGGTATGTACACCGCTGGTTAGTGCAAGATCGGCTTTTACTTTACCGTACAGGATGGCGATCCAGCGCAACGGCAGACGCAGCTCATCCGAACTGCTCAGCACCAGGTTGGGAACAACCTCAAGGTTTTCCAGGTCTAGGTCGGGCTGATAGAAACGGTTGAAGAGCACCAATCCATCCGCACCAGCCTCCACCAGACGGTCAGCAAAGTTGGGCAGAGCGCTGAAGAAGGGTGCCAGCTTGACGGCTAACGGAATCTTGATTCCTGCCCGGATATTACTCACCAGCTTGAGATAATTGTCCTCCATCTGGGAACTGGTGAGGGTAATATCGGTGGGCAGGTAGTACAGGTTTAGCTCCAATGCGTCTGCACCAGCATCCTGGATCTTGCGGCCATATTCGATCCATCCACCCGTGGAAACACCGTTCAAGCTGCCCAATACGGGGATGTTCACTGCCCGCTTGGTCTTTTCCAGGGCATCGATATATTTTTCAGGTGCCAGGCTGTACTTGCCGATATTTGGGAAATAGGTGAGCGCTTCGGCGAATGATTCGGTTCCCCGGTTGAGGAAGTGGTCCAACTCCAGGCTCTCGTGGATGATCTGTTCTTCAAACAACGAGTACATCACGACAGCAGCAATGCCTGCTTCCTCCATGCGTTTCACATTCTCAACCTTCTCTGATAATGGGGAAGGGGATGCAACCAGTGGATTTTTAAGCTTTAATCCTAAGTATGTAGTGGTCAGGTCTACCATGTTTATTCTCCAATCACTCTTGACGATTATTCACTGCTGTCATTATTGCCATAATGCATGGCAGCCATTTGCTTGTAGAGTTCCCAGCGTGAGGTAACATCCTGCTGAGCTTGTTTTAGCAACATCTCAGCGCGCTGCTCATCACTCTGCACCAGCATGCTGTAGCGGGTCTCGTTATATGCATACTGCTGCAATGGAATGGACGGGTCCTTAGAATCGATGATGAGTGGATTTTTACCCTCATCAACCAGTTTTGGATTATAACGGTAAAGCGGCCAGAATCCGGCCTGAACTGCCAGTTTTTGCTGTTCCAATCCCTTGCGCATGTCAATGCCATGATTGATGCAGTGACTGTAGGCTATGATCAGGGATGGACCCTCATGGGCGTCTGCTTCGAGGAAAGCATTCAGAGTTTGCTGGTCACTGGCTCCCATAGCCACCCGGGCAACATAGACATAGCCATAGGACATGGCAATTAACCCCAAGTCCTTCTTGGGCATACCCTTACCATTGGCAGCAAACTTTGCCACTGCGGCACGGGGGGTGGATTTGGAGGACTGACCACCGGTGTTGGAATATACTTCAGTATCCAAAACCAGCATATTTACTTTTCGACCCATTGCCAACACGTGGTCCAAGCCGCCATAACCAATGTCATAGGCCCAACCATCACCACCCAGGATCCACACGCTCTTGCGCACCAGCAAATCTGCCAGGCTGAGCAGGTCGCGTGCCTTGGGATCTTTCACCCCTTGTAGGCGTTCTTTAAGCAGTCGGACGCGTTCACGCTGTTCTTTAATGCCAATTTCTGTAGTCTGGTCCGCATTAAGAAGACCGGTGACCAGGGGTTCCCCAATCAGGTTGGCGAGTTGAGGCAACATCTCACGTGCATATTCATTCTGCTTATCCAGTGTCAGGCGGAACCCGAGACCGAACTCAGCATTATCTTCAAAGAGAGAGTTTGACCAGGAAGGACCGCGGCCGTCCTGATTCACTGTCCAAGGAGTGGTGGGCAAGTTACCACCGTAAATCGAGGAACAGCCGGTGGCGTTAGCGACCAGCAAGCGATCACCAAAGAGCTGGGTGAGAAGCTTGACATAAGGTGTTTCACCACAACCTGTGCAAGCCAGGGAGAATTCAAACAAGGGTTCAAGAAGCTGGGTATTCTTCAAGGTGCGCAGGTTGACCAGGGAACGGTCTATAATAGGCAGCGTCTGGAAGAATTCCCAATTGTCGCGCTCCTGTTCAAGGACGGGGAGCTGTTCAATCAGGTTGAGGGCTTTTCGACCGACCTGGGTTTTATCCTTGGCAGGGCAGGTTTCTATACACAGTGCGCAACCCGTACAATCCTCTGCTGATATCTGGATGGAATATTTGGTATTGGGGAATTCCTTGAACTTGGCATCCATAGACTTGAAGTTGGCGGGGGCTTGATCGAGGTATTGGGGTTCATAGATTTTTGCGCGGATCACCGCATGTGGGCAGACGAAGACACACTTACCGCACTGGATGCAAAGGTCAGGCACCCATTCAGGCACTTCCAAAGAGATGTTGCGCTTTTCCCATTGGGTTGTGCCCAGGGGATATGTCCCATCCACGGGGAAGGCACTCACAGGTAGATCATCACCCTCCAACCCAATAATCTTACCCAGCACATCCTTGACGAATTTGGGGGCTTTCTCTGGGACATTCGGGCGGCGCGTGATGGTGCTGGTGGCTGTTCTTCCGGCTACATTCACCTCATGCAGGTTCGCCAGGGTCTGGTCAACCGCTTCAAAATTCTTATTGATGACCGCCTCGCCGCGTTTCCAGTAAGTCTTTTTAATGCTTTTCTTGATCTCGGCAATGGCTTCGTCACGCGGCAGCACTCCACTGATGGCGAAGAAAGCGGTCTGCATGATGGTGTTAATACGCACGCCCATGCCAGTATCTTTGGCGACTTCGTGAGCGTTGATGACAAAAAAGCGCAGTTTTTTCTTCAGGATGACTTCCTGCACTTCACGCGGCAGGTAATCCCATACCTCGTCTGGTCCATACAGGCTGTTCAGCAGGAAGACGCCACCCTGCATGGCGAATCTGAGCACGTCAAAGCGCTCAAGGAAATTGAACTTGTGGCAGGCGACAAACTGTGCATGGGTGACCAGGTAGGGGGCGCGGATGGGTTTTGGACCAAAACGCAGGTGCGAGATGGTGATGCCACCTGATTTCTTTGAGTCGTACACGAAGTAACCCTGGGCAAAGTTCTCAGTCTCCTCACCAATGATCTTGATCGAATTTTTATTGGCACCCACAGTGCCATCGGCTCCCAAGCCCCAGAACACGCAGCGGGTGGTTTCCGGTGATTCAATATCGAAGTCGGGATCAAATTCCAGGCTGGTATGGGAGACATCGTCCGTGATCCCAATGGTGAAGTGGTTTTTCGGTTGAGATTTTTGCATCTCATCGAATACACTCTTGACCATGGCAGGGGTGAATTCCTTGGAGGATAGGCCATAACGGCCACCGATGGCTTTAATCTGCCGTCCGTTCTCGAACAGGGCAGTGACCACGTCCAGGTAAAGCGGTTCACCTCCCGCGCCGGGTTCTTTCGTCCGGTCGAGGACTGCAACCATCTTGACCGTGCTTGGCAATGCTTTCAGCAAATGTTCAGCTGAAAACGGGCGATACAGCCGTACTTTAACGACACCGACTTTCTCTCCGTGCTCATTCAAATACAAGGCGGTTTCACCGGCGGTTTCAGCCCCGGAACCCATAAGGATAATCACCCGGTCGGCATCGGGTGCACCTACGTAATCGAACAGGTTGTATTTTCGCCCGACGCTGGATGCAAACTTGTCCATGGCTTTTTGGACAATACCCGGGCATACCGTGTAGAATGGGTTGACCGTCTCGCGTCCCTGGAAATACACATCCGGATTCTGAGCAGTGCCACGAATGTATGGATGGTCAGGGGAAAGGGCACGCGCCCGATGGGCTTGTACTAACTCATCCGAGATCATGCCGCGAATCTCGTCGTCGCTCAGCATCTCGATCTTGTTGACCTCTGCTGAGGTGCGGAAGCCATCAAAGAAATGCAGGAAAGGTATACGGGATTCCAAGGTGGAAGCCTGCGCGATAAGAGCGAAGTCATGCGCTTCCTGCACCGAGCAGGAGGCGAGCAGGGCAAAACCCGTCGAACGGGTGGACATCACATCCGAATGGTCGCCAAAAATCGAGAGTGCATGAACTGCCAGGGAGCGTGCTGAGACGTGAAATACCGTCGAGGTCAGCTCACCAGCGATTTTGTACATATTGGGGATCATGAGCAACAATCCCTGCGAGGCGGTAAAAGTGGTGCTGAGGGCACCGGCTTGCAGTGCTCCATGCACAGCCCCTGCTGCGCCACCCTCAGATTGCATTTCAACAACCATGGGAATTGTTCCCCACAAATTTGGTCGTTTGTGGGCGGTCCACTCGTCGGCGAACTCACCCATGGTGGATGAGGGGGTGATTGGATAGATTGCTATCACTTCACTTGTCTTATGAGCAACATAGGCAGTTGCCTCGTTGCCATCAAGGTTTGCTGTTATTTTTTTCATTAAACCTACTCCATTATTGGGTTTGGAAATCTAGATTGATATAATTTACCAATCAGATAGTTTAGCCGTTCTGTAATGAAAGAGACAGTTATATAAGGCATAAAAAACACCTGTCCCCTGTCATATATCAATTTCATTTGGCAATTAAGGTTTTCCCTGTAAAAATGCATGGAAATTCTGTGCTATACTTTAATCATGAGTGAAAACCAGGCTAACTGGGTAAATTGGTCGCGTATATTCCATCGATGGGGGATAAGCGAGTCAGTAGCTTTGGTGCTGGAAGCATCTGGTTCACTTAGCCTGCTTGCTGCCCAGATTCTGTATCTCAGCCAGCCCTTGCTTTCTGGTGTGATAACCGCTCGTTCACTCCAAGCATTTGCTCAGATGCTCGAAAGCCCTGTTGAAACGCGTGCATTTGTATCCTTGCTAAGGGAGGCACCCTCCAGTGGAACAAGTTCTTAGCTCAATCAGCAATTACCTTGGCTTGCTATTTATCCTGCTCTGCCTGGGCTTGATCCTGTTCTACTTTTTCTCAGACGGTAATCGACCTAAGATCAACCTACGAAATATCCAGGCTTTCCGGCATGTTCGGCGCGAAGTTGACCTGGCAGTGGAGGCCGGGAAAAGGCTCCATATTTCATTAGGCCGGGGTAGTATAACCGATCTACAGGGTGGAGCTGCTTTTATCGGGCTTACCATCCTGGATCGTTCTGCCCGGGCAGCCTCCAACAGCGACCGACCCCCCATGACGACATCGGGTGATGGGGTACTCACCATTCTCAGCCAGGATACCCTGCAAAGCACATATCGCAGCCTCGGGACAGAGCAGCGTTATGATCCAACGAATGCACGTATGACTGGTCTTAGTCCCCTGGCTTATGCAGCTGGTGCCATGCCTACCATCCATGATGAATATGTCTCTGCCAATTTCTTCACAGGACATTTGGGGACCGAGATTGCCCTGTTGACCGAAGCAGGAGAGCGCAGTCGTTCTCTGACCGTAGCTGGCTCAGACAGCATCCATGCCCAGGCTGTCTTATACGTCACATCTGATGAACCACTACTCGGTGAAGAACTATATGCAGCAGGCGCATACCTTGGTGCAGGTCCTGCTCACCTAGCCAGTTTACGTACACAAGATATCCTTCGCTGGGTATTGATTGGAGCGATTGTAATTGGGGCAATCTTAAAATTGTTTGGGATCTTAAATTGAAGAAAATCCTGCCCACCTCCAATGCAATTATTGCGGTTATCTCAGGCTTGCTTGTTTTATTGGGATACTTTTTCCCGGGGGTGTTTGGTAATATCCAGTCTATCCTGATAGGGTGGTCAATCATCCTGGCAGCTTTTGCCCTGATATTGGGAATATTTAATTTAGCCTTCGTTCACTGGAAAAAGACCAAAGCCGGTGGTACGGGCAGTATCAACAGCATTGTTTTACTTGTAACCTTGGGTATTACGATCATTTTGGTCAGCCTCAGCGGACCAACCGGAGCTTTATCGTTATGGATTTTTAATTCTTTCCAGGTGCCAGTGGAAATTAGCTTATTAGCAGTGCTGGCTGTAGTCTTGGTATATGCCGCCGCACGCTTGCTGACACGCAGACCCAAATGGTATACCGTTCTATTCCTGGTTACCGTGCTGATCGTATTATTGGGGTCAGTGCCATTATTCTTCCTTGGAGAAGTAGCCCCTCTGGTTGCTTTGCGTGGATGGCTGGCACAAGTGCCTGCAGTTGCAGGTGCGCGTGGGCTTTTATTGGGTGTGGCATTAGGTACAGTTGCCACGGGCATACGAATTCTAATGGGTGTTGATCGCCCATACGGTGGATAGGTCATGACTGATATCATCTGTCCATTATGCGGTAAACCAAACCCACCCGAGCTGGACGAGTGTAAGTACTGCCAGGCACCTTTGAATACGTCTGGTTTTCTTGCTCCATCTGACCAGGAAGGGCAGGAGAACCCGTTTATTGTTTCATCAGGTGATTCTGATCAGTCAGAAAGCCAGGCATTAAAACCAGAATCCACCTCACCTTTGGAGCAAGCCATCCCAGATTGGCTTAAAAATACCGAAGCCAATTTCCTTGAAGGAACAGAAGCAAAACCTGAGAGCCAAGCTCCGGATGACATTGCAGAGCAAATCGATTCCCTGCTAAGTCAGCCATCCACTCCCGATAATGGTGTGCAACCTGACATCGATGATGATTGGCTGGCAAGCTTGCTTGCAGAAGCTGGCGGCGAATCATCGCCACTGTCTTTGCAAGAAGAGCCGCTGGATGAAAAAGAAGTGCCAGTCAAGGCGGATTTAACTGGACCTTCTGTTGAGGAACCAAACGGGGATGAGGGAGTTTTACCTCCTGCCCAAATCGAGAAACCAGATTGGTTAACCGGGCTCGAAGCGTCTTCAAAGATTAAAGTGGAAGGTGAGATAACTCCCAGCGAGGCATTCGTTATAGGCGCAGGTGTTGCTGATACTGTGGAATCAGCCGATACAGGCTCGATGGACATACCAGATTGGATCGGAAAGATAGAACCCGAGGAAACTCCGCCTGATCAGGAGGAACCAGGGCCTCAGATCGCCCCTGCTGAGTTGCCAGGTTGGTTGGAGGCCCTTCGACCCGATGATAGTGTATCCGCAACTGAGCCAGTCGAAGACCTATCAGCTGCCGATGTCGTCACTGCAGGGCCTTTGGTTGGATTACGTGGTGTGATCAATGCACACCCATCGGCAATCCGGGCGAGAAAACCGCCTACTTATTCCATCAAACTGCGTGTTACTGATGAACAACGTGCCCGGGTAGAGATGATGGTAGCGTTACTTGCTGATGAACAAAAACCAAAGCCATTACCCTCCCAACCGGTCCTCACTTCACGTAATATTTTTCGCCTGGTTATTGCTGCTGCTTTGATTTTGCCCATCGCATGGATGATCATCACAGGTAGCCAGCAAGTTCCGGCTCCACAACCCGGCGAGGTTCCAGGTGTGGTTGATTTTACCCAACAGGTCCAGGCAATACCAGCTGGATCACCAGTCCTCCTGGCGTTTGATTATGAAGCTGGATTCTCGGGAGAGATGAATCTTGCTATTTCCACGTTGATCAACCAGCTGACGATCAAGAACAACTTCATGACAATGGTAACAACGAATCCATCCGGTCCCGCCCTGGCAGAAAGCCTGATTAATCCTAAGCACCAGCCTGGAGGGTAATCTGGGATCTTATTCTTACTATACTAACCTTGGTTATATTCCCGGTGGCACCTTGGGTTTGGTTGGTTTAGCGACTTTCCCCCAAGTCGGTTTTACCGTACTCATTGGACGGAGTCAATGTATGGCTATCTGCTCCATTGGATACCGTTGCGACGATTAATGATTTCAGTGCGGTCATTGTGTTAACCAATGACCCTGATACAGCCCGTTCATGGATTGAACAAGTGGGCCCAGTGTTGAAGGTGGACGGTACACCACTGTTGATCGTTACCAGTTCACAAGCTGAACCATTGATCCGACCATATTATGAAGCAAACCCCTCACAAGTTCAAGGTATGGTAGCCAGCCTTGCTGGAGGATTAGCTTATGGCAGGTCAGTCGGCAATATCCAGCAAAATGGAGAATGGGACGCATTTAGCATCGCAATTACAGCTTCTGTTTTAATCATACTGATTGGAAGCATTTCCAGAGCGGTAATGAAGTTACCAATGTCTGGTAAGAAGAAGGAAAGCTAGGAGCGACCATGTTGGAGCGAATCAGCCAATTGGCTGACCCAATCGGTGTAATTATCGGTTTTGCGCTTACGATAATGGTACTTAGCTACTTAATTGGAGATAATATCCTTTTCAGATTGGCAATTTCCATATTTATTGGGGTTGCCTCGGGATATGCGGCTGTTCTTATTCTTTATAATGTAATTTTGTACCAGGTATTAGTGCCAGTAATCCAGGCAATTACCACCGGTAAAGCAGATAATCTGCTTACCTATGCTACACATGTGCTGCCTGCGGTTCTTCTTGGCATTTGGATGTTGACCAAGGCTTCTCCGCGCTTGTCGCGTGGGGGTACACCGGTGCTGGCTCTCCTTACTGGCGTTGGGGCAGCGACTGTGATTGCTGGTGCAGTACGGGGAACGATATTTCCTCAGGTTGGAGCATCGGCAAACCTGCTCAATATCCAAACAGCGCCAGAAGAGTTAAGCAGGCTGGTGGGCTGGTTCATCAATGGGTTGATAATCCTGGTGGGCACCGTGACAACGCTTATCTATTTCAAGTTTGGAATCAAACGCCAGGAGGAAGGAGTACCAGCTCAACACTCCGTTATCCTGGAGTATCTATCCACCGCCGGGCAGGGTTTCATTGTTATCACGCTGGGCGTCTTGTTTGCTGGGGTGTATATTGCCACCCTCATAGCGTTGATCGATCGCATTCAGTTTCTTTGGGATATTATTATCGGGTTTTTCTAAAAGTTAATCATCATGCCAACTTCACTCATAGATGCTGACTCAGTCCTCGCAATAGAAATCGGAACGGTTTCGACGCGCGTGATACTATTTGATGTTGTCGATGGTCGATATCGTTTTTTAGGACATGGCAGCGTGCCAACAACCGCATCTGCTCCATTGAACGACGTTAGCGTGGGGGTTAAGGAAGCTTTGGATCAATTACATGATATTACCGGTCGTGTGTTTTTTAATCCGGACGGACAGATACAAATTCCCTCTCAACCAGACGGGACCGGTGTGGACGCATGCGTCGCAACAGTATCGGTAGGGCCCCCACTCAAAGTGGTGGCAATTGGCTTGCTGGAGGATATCTCAACCGAGAGCGCAAAAAACCTGGCTACCACAACCTATGCCCAGGTTGTTGGAAGCATGAGTTTAAATGACCGGCAAAAAACTGTTTCCCGCCTGGACACTATTCTTCAATTACGACCTGACTTGATTGTTGTTGCAGGAGGGATTGAAGGTGGCGCCAGGGCATCGGTGATTGATCAGCTCGAAGCAGTTGGCTTGGCATGTTATCTCATGCCTAAAGAACACCGCCCTGAAGTGTTATTTGCAGGTAATTCTGCACTGGTTCAAGATGTGCAGGCCACCCTAGGTTCAATTACAAATCTACATATTTCTCCAAACGTCCGCCAGTCATACGAAAGTGAACAGCTGACACCCTCACAACCTGCCCTGGCTCAAATTTACCGACTGGTTCGCTCGCGACAAATTCGTGGAATCCAGGAAGTGGATTTATGGACCGGCAACAATCTCATGCCAGCCGCTACAGCATTTGGAAGAACCATCCGTTATATCAGCAAAGAGTATGCCCATACGCGCAAGGGAGTTTTAGGGATTGATGTCGGCGCATCTGCCACCACTGTAGCATCGGCCTTTTCTGGTGATTTAATATTAAGCATCTACCCGGGGCTTGGTTTGGGAGAGAATCTGCCTGAGATCCTGAAACTTTGTCCTTTGAGTGATATATCCCGTTGGCTAACCGTGGATGTATCCGAGATGGACCTCCGCGATTATATATTTAATAAAGCCATCTATCCCAACAGCCTACCAATCACCTCGATTGAACTGGCAATTGAGCAGGCAATTGCCTGCCAGGCGATGCAGCTGGCAGTAAAGCAAGCCTCCAAAGCTTACCCACCCGATGTTCTTGGCTCACTGCCTGGCCTTTTACCCTGGTTTGAACCGATCATTGCCTCGGGCAGTGTGCTTACTAAAGCCCCAAACCGAAACCAAACCTTGATGATGGTATTGAATGGTCTTCAACCCACTGGAATAACCACCATTGCCGTGGATCGAAATAATCTAGCTGCTTCTCTTGGTGCTGCGGCTAGTGTAGCGCCATTATTAACCATCCAATCCCTCGAAGCAACGAATTTTATTAACCTGTGCACGATCATCTCACCTGTTGGAAAAGCACAATCAGGAACACCCATCCTAAAGGTGCGGATGACAACCGAGGAAGGGCAAGAATCTGAGCTGGAGGTAAAGCAAGGCACATTAGCTACCCTTCGATTACCCATCGGGCAAGCCGGAACACTGCAACTGACACCACTGCATCGTTTCGATGTAGGTATGGGAGGGCTTGGCAGAGGGGGAACGGTGAAGGTGGTTGGGGGTGTGTTTGGGGTCGTGATTGATGGGCGTGGTCGACCATTACGCATACCCGCGGAACCTTCCAGGCGACGCGATGCACTCAATAAATGGCTGGCAATAGCTGGTACGGGATAATACTAATGGCATTTAACTTGCACCCCTCATATATCGCGCTATATCGTGTTAACGCTGCCTTGGAGATTCTAGCATGCTAGCTTCGGTCACACATGTCCTACCGGTTGCAGCAATTCGGCGCGAAAGATTAATGCCCACCGAAGGGAGAATAATTGCCCGTCGAGGGCAGCAGGTAAATCCTTCGGATATCGTTGCTGAGGCAGTTCTGCGTCCGGAGCACCTCCTTTTAGATATCGGGCTTGGTTTAGGCTTATCGACCAAGGAAGCTGACCAGTATATCCAACGTCGAGCGGGAGATGAAGTTGGTGAAGGGGATGTAATCGCAGGACCTGTTGGAATTGGACGCCGTGTTGTGCGTGCTCCAAAGTCGGGAACTGTTGTGGTGGCTGGTGGTGGGCAGGTGCTGATGGAATTGGAAGGAGAATTCTCCGAATTAAAGGCTGGTTATTCTGGAGTCGTTGTGGAGATTGTCGACGATCGCGGTGTAATCATTGAAACGACGGGTTCTCTCATCCAGGGCGTCTGGGGCAATGGTAAGATCAATTATGGGTTATTGAATATCCTTGCGCACGACCCTGACGAGTTGATTACACCTGATATGATGAATGTGAGTTTACGCGCTGCGGTAGTGATGGCCGGTTATTGTGAGGATGAAAAAGTACTGCTCTCTGCAGAAGAGACACCCATACGCGGAATGATTCTTGCAAGTATGGCTTCATCCCTGGTGCCAGCTGCCTTGAGCGTGAATTATCCAATTGTGCTGGTCGAGGGTTTTGGTAAGCTACCTATGAACCTGGAGGCATTTTCAGTTTTGTCGTTAAGTAGCAGGAACGAAGTGGCCTTAAATGCTGAATCATGGAATCGGATCGGGAACACGCGTCCGGAGATCGTGGTTTCGACATCGGAGGGGGCGTTTCCTGAAGTCCCCACAGAGTTGGCCTCTTTTGCCATCGGTCAAACCGTTCGTGTGGTAAGCCCACCCTATAAAAGTATGCTAGGCACATTGACCAACCTCCCACAGAGTTTATCCCGTCTTCCAAGCGGTTTGCTGGCAAAAACAGCAGAGATTAAGTTATCCAATGGTGAGACGGTCCAGGTTCCCCTGGCAAATCTTGAGATTATCGGGTGAAATATTGGATCGGTGAGGAGATAACACTATGGCCTTTTCAGATATGAATGATGTCGAAAACGAACTTGAAGAAGAGAAACCATCGAATGGCAATGGCAATGGAAGGAATGGAAATGGAAATCGCAGTTTCTTGATCATTGCTGGTGTTTTGGGTGGGATCATGGTTCTGGCATTACTTTGTATTGCCGGCATTGCATTATTCAGATATCTACCAGGCCAGAGGTCTGCCCAGAGTGCGAATGCGACCAACGAAGCCCAGGCGACAGTGATTGCTTTTGCTGCCAGCGAAACTGCTTCAGTGCCCACGTCAACCTCCACCCTCCGCCCGACTGCTGTTCCAACTAACACGAAAGTTCCCACCAATACACCTGTGATCGTTTTAGGTCCCACCAAAACTCCAACGGTTGATATCGCAATTGCGACTCGTGATGCTCTTCTCACTCAGGTAGCACAGGCCACACAAACCCTACAAGCCACACAATCTGGGGTGGCCATACAAGCTGGACTGGCCACACAAGCTAGGCTAGCCACACAAGCTGGGCTGGCCACACAAGCTGGGCTGGCCACACAAGCTGGGCAGGCCACACAAGCTGGGCAGGCTACACAAGCTAGGCTGGCCACACAAGCTGGGCAGGCCGCACAAGCTGGGCAGGCCACACAGGCTGGGCAGGCCACACAAGCTGGGCTAGCCACACAAGCTGGGCAGGCTACACAATCTGGGCTGGCCACACAAGCTGGGCTAGCCACACAATCTGGGCTGGCCACACAAGCTGGGCTGGCTACACAAGCTAGGCTGGCCACACAAGCTGGGCTGGCCTCAACACCACCGCCTACCACTAAACCAACTTCAACTGCCCTTCCAGAAACCGGGATAGCAGATGAGCTTGGAACCCCTGGGCTAATTGTGGCAGCGTTCTTATTAGTGGTCATCATCTTCCTGATGCGCATACTACGAACTGCATCTTAGAGGTTGCAGGTCGATTAAACCGCAGATTGGGGCTGCACAGGTCTGTTGAGCCTGTACAACCCCAATCTGTTTTTTTTTAAATTATGCAGCCCTGAGTGCTACTTGCTCGCCATACCCGAGCAAATCCTGAACCATTTGCTGCGTGCGTCCTTCGGCATACACCCGTAATACAGGTTCCGTGCCCGAGGGACGAATCAGCAACCACAATTCATCAGCCATCAAATATTTAACCCCATCGACCGTAGAAATGCTGGCGATTTTCTCTCCCCCAATCTCAGCGGGTGCATCTTCCACCAAGCTGCGGCTCATTGCCTCTTTGGAAACCGGGTGGCTCAACCGCAAGTCAGTCCGCTGGTAGAAAGCAGGTCCCACTTCTTCCAACAGGTTTTCTACCAACTCATAGAGAGTTTTTCCGGAAGTGGCGACAATTTCTAATAATAGGAGCCCCATGAGAATGCCGTCTCCTTCAGGGATGTGTCCCTGGAATGAGATACCACCAGACTCTTCACCACCAATCAACACATCACCCTGGAGCATATAATCAGCGATGTGGTTGAATCCGACGGGTGTCTCGTGCATGGGGAGCCCATAATGTTCTGCCAATCGATCGATCATACTGGTGGTGGATACAGTACGGATAACAGGTCCTCGCCATCCCCTTTTTTCAACCAAATACCGTAAAGCTAAAGCCATAATTTTGTGCGGATCGACGAAGTTGCCGCGCCCATCCATAGCACCAATTCGATCTCCATCCCCATCAGTTACCAGACCAAGGTCGCCCATACCCATGCTGATGGCACTGGCCAGTGCTCCCAGGTAACGGCTAATCGGTTCAGGATGAACACCACCGAAACCCGGGTTCAATTCAGCCCGGATTTCCTGAACCTCGCAACCAGTCCCTTGCAGGACACCTTTAATGACCCCACGTCCAGATCCGTACATCGAATCAACGACAATCCGCTGAGGGTTCTCAGCGATGAGGTCGAAATTGATCAGCGTACGCAGGTGATCATAATAGGCAGGCAAGGGGTTAATACGTTGAATGAGCCCCGCCTGCCGAGCTTGCTCAAAGTCCATCTGGTTGGGACCGCGGCCACGCGCCTCGTTGTCATTTAAATACACTTCTACCCGGCGGCACTGTTCAGGAAGCGCTGAACCACCATAAGCAGCTTTTAACTTTACACCATTGTAGCGTGGGGCATTATGTGAAGCCGTGATCATCACCCCACCAATTGCGCCTTGTTGACGAACGGTGAATGATATCACCGGGGTAGGAGCGTCTGATTGGGATAGAAGAACCTTGTACCCATTGGCTGCCAATACGCGCGCCATGTCTGATGCATAACGGTCGGATAGAAATCGTGTGTCGTAGCCAACCACCATTTTATGTGAATCGATATTTTCTGCGGAAGACTTACCATTCAACCAGTGTTCTGATCCAACTGCATCAGCAATCGCCTGGCCGACCAACCGCAGGTTATGAAATGTGAATGTATCTGAAATGACAGCACGCCAGCCATCAGTGCCAAAGTGGATGGGCATGTGGGCAGCCTCCTAGATGGGTTTTAAAGAGATTTGATTGTATCATAAGCTTATCCATCCACGGACCTGGTGCTATATAAATCTGTGAGGCATGTGCAAGAATTATCAACGAAACGCTTTGTTCATGCTACAATCATGTTATGCCTGAAGATCGTCAGCAAATCGTTGCTTCGCTAAAAAAAATAAGGCTATTCGATGGGCTGAATAGTGCACAGCTCGAGCAAGTGGCTTCATCTATCCATCCTATCCCGTTGAAAGAAGGGGACACCTTGCGCCTGGATGGGAAGAACTGCCCGTTTTTCATGCTCGTTTCCGGGAATTTACGCTCTACCCAGCTCATGAAAGGGAGCGATGGCGAATCCTATGCTCTTAAGCAGGGAGATTTTTTCGGCGCAGATGTAGTCTTCCACGGTAAGCAGAGGGCATATCATATCATTGCAAAAAAGCCAGCTTTACTCTATAGCATCCAGGTGGAAGCGCTGCGCCGCCTGTTAAATACCATTCCTGGCTTAACAAAAAATATCAAGAAACAATTGGTCTGGTACAAGTTGATCCATTCAAAGCCATTCAGCTGGTTGGGGGAGGAAGAAACAATCAAGTTGATCTGCCGGAAACACCCCGCGTACTTGTTTGTAACTGAACTATTACCCCTTGTGATTTCCTGGATGGGAGTCCTGATAATATTCTTGGCCACTCAGATTTCTACCACCTCCTTCCGCCTGGTGGTGGGGTGGTTTGGTGCCGGGGTAGTAGGTGTGTCAATCCTGTGGGCTTTATGGCTCTACTTTGATTGGGGAAATGACTTTTATATCATTACGGATGAACGTATTGTCTGGTTGGAACGTACTGTTGGGCTGTATGACAGTCGCCAGGAGGCACCCCTCGTGGCAATAAAGGCTGGAGAGACAAAATCCTCCCAACTCGGGCGCTGGTTAGGCTATGGAGATGTGATCACCCAGACATTCATGGGTAAGATATTCTTCCGGCATATTAGAAACCCGGGTGAGATCAAGAATATGATTGACCTGGAACGCGCGCAGGCTCTGGGGCGCCAAGTGGCAACCGATATTCACTCCATTGAAGGGACAATCAGGCAGAAAATTGAACCTTCACAAGCCGTAACAGCCCCGACTCCAGTAAATACCACAGCCGGGATCACAGTTGGAGTGACCGACCAGGAAACTAAAACTGTCACTGAGCCGATGTCTTTTTGGCAGTCCTTTCGGATGCGCTTTCAGACCCGCTGGGAAAAAGACGGGATGATCACATACCGCAAGCACCTGTACGTGCTTTTTAGGATGACATGGCTCCCAGCAGCATGTTTTTTTGGGATGATGGTTGGAACAGGGCTGCTTTATTTTTGGAGTGTGATGGATCAAATCAACCTGCTTAAGCCTGGATTGATCTTGCTTATCGGCATTTGCCTGACAGTGATGGCATTGTTATGGTGGCTTTATAAATTTGTGGATTGGAGTAACGATATTTACCGGGTCACATCTGAAAAAATAATTGATAGCGAGCGCAAACCACTTGGTGATGAAATCACCAAATCTGCCCCACTAGAAAATATCATTGGATTGGACTATGAACGCCTGGGTCTTTTGGGTGTGGTTTTAAATTTTGGAAATGTGATCATAAATGTTGGGACGGATAATAAATTTATCTTCTATGGCATACACAACCCTGCACGTGCTCAAAGGGATATCTTTGATTATATGTATGAACGGCGGCGCAAGAAACTGCAGGCTGATACCATGCAAGAGCAGGATCGCGTGTCTACCTATATTGCGGCATACCACCGCCAGGCGGAGGATATCCGCCAATCAATCAAGAAACCTCCCCAAATTTGACCGAATTCGGGTAAAATAGCCGCCATGGTGAATCTAGAAATTGTTACCCTTCCGCAGGCGATCTTACGGCAGAAGGCACGAAAAGTGAACGATTTTGGGCCTAGCTTTCAGGTACTGGTGGATGACATGGTTGATTCCATGCGCCAGGCTCCTGGAGTTGGCCTGGCTGCCCCACAAGTGGGCGAATCGTGGCGCTTGATTGTCGTCGAATATGGCGATGATGATAATGAAGAGATACCCCCAAAACTGTATGTTATGGCTAATCCCGAGATAACCCACACTTCCCAGGAAACAGTTCTCGGTACAGAAGGCTGCCTTTCAGTTCCTGGCATCCAGGGGGAGGTTGAGCGCTACGAATCCATTACGATTAAAGGATTGAACCGGCATGGTCATACGATGACCGTTAAAGCAAAAGGCTGGTTGGCACGCATCTTCCAGCACGAGATCGACCATCTTAACGGTGTCTTATTTGTGGATCGGGCTGAAAAACTCTGGCAAGTAGAGACGCAACCGGGGCAGGTTGGCCTTGATAATGTATAAGTAGAAAACTCTTCTCGTTTACACCTGACCCAATAAACGCTGCTCTTTGATATAATTTACACACCCTTGGAATGCCACGGCGAAACTGCCCCGTGGCATTTGTGTGAGTAGCTCAGGAAATGCGGCTTAACCATCTTTCCCTCACAAATTTTAGAAATTTCACCCGGCTGGATATCGACATGCCGGGAGGAACAGTTATGCTGGTTGGTAATAATGCCCAGGGCAAGACCAGCTTGCTTGAGGCTATTTACTTTCTGGCCACCTTAACTTCGTTCCATGCCAGCTCGGACCGGCAGCTGATCAACTTCATTGAAGCGCGCCAGGACCTCGCAGTGGGGCGGATTACAGCTGACTTCACCCGAGGGCTGGAAAACCACCGTATTGAGGTGCGCCTCATCCAGGAGCCCAACAGCCAAAACGGGGTTAAGCATCTGCGCAAGGAAGTGCTTTTGGATGGCGTCAAGCGCAAAGCCAGCGAAGTCATTGGTCAATTCAATGCGGTCCTTTTTCTACCTCAAATGATGGGTGTGATCGAGGGAGGCCCGGAAGAACGCAGGCGGTACATGAACCTGGCGCTGGCGCAGGTCATTTCACATTACCAGGCAGCCTTGGGTGAATACAATAAAGCCCTCATTCAGCGTAATGCCTTGCTGAAACAACTTTACGAGCGCAAGGGTGATGCCTCCCAACTGGATTATTGGGATGATCAAATTACCACCTTCGGGGCACAGCTCATCCACGCCCGTATTCATTCCATCCAAGAGCTAGAAAGGCTGGCAGCCCGCATGCACCGGGAGCTTACCCACGCCCAGGAAGTCCTGCGGCTGTGCTACCAACCTGCCTATGATCCTCTGCCTCAATCCCCTGGTCAATTCACGTTACCTCTGGATGCAGCTGTTGACCGCTGTGGGTTTTCACAGGAGCAAATCCGCAAAGGTTTTTTGGAGAGCCTGGGGAAATTACGTTATGAAGAGATCGCCCGGGGGATCACCACGATCGGGCCACACCGGGACGAGCTGCGTTTCCTGGCTAACGGCATAGACCTGGGAACCTACGGTTCGCGTGGCCAGGCACGTTCAGCCATCCTGGCATTAAAAATCGCCGAAGTCTCCTGGATGAATGCCAAGAGCGGTCATTGGCCAATCTTACTTCTGGATGAAGTGCTGGCCGAGCTGGATACAGAGCGCCGGTTTGACCTGTTAAAAAGGCTGGACCAATCGGAGCAGGTGCTGTTATCCACCACGGATATGGACCTGTTTGACCCGGAGTATGTAAAAAAAGCAACAATCTGGCGCGTTGCGGGGGGTAGAGTGGAAAGGTCTGACCCTGGTTAGCTATAGAGGGCGCTTGGTGGGCAGCCCCACTTTGCGTGGGTATCTATCAGGCGTAGCTGCAACTTTACCAACTACTACCAGGTAGCGTTCTTCCGCTACACCTGGCAGTGTCACCGGTAATAATTGGCGCAAATGACCTCCAAGCAGGCTCATGGCACGTTCAGCGGAATGGGCTTCTGCCGGACCGCTTTCCCCTTTCATCGCCAGCACTCTTCCTCCCACCCGGACCAAAGGCAATAAATACTCAACCAGCACAGGTAAAATGGCTACAGCCCGCGCAACCGCCCAATCGAACTGCTCGCGGTAGGATGGATTCTGCCCGAGAACTTCAACGCGCTCCTGGATCACATCCACTTTCTTAAGGTCGAGGATGGTGGCTACGTGGCGGCAGAAATCTGCCTTCTTGCCAACCGACTCAACAAGGGTAAGCTGCATTTTGGGGTAAATGATCTTGATCGGTATTCCTGGGAATCCTGCACCGGTGCCCACATCAATTAGCCGATCAATAGGGTTATCTCGCAGTGCCATCAGGCAGGTGAGTGAATCCAGGAAATGCTTAATACGGATCTCCCTTGGGTCATGGATAGCAGTCAGGTTGAAATGGGTATTCCAATCTATCAGTTCCCGCTCGTAGAGCGAGAGCGCTGAAAGCTGAGAACGGGTCAGGTGTAATCCCAGCTGTTGCCGGGCATGTTGGGCAAGTTCGTGCATATTGTCCGATTATACACGCATCATAAGCATGGCATGAGTCCTGCAACAGGACAGGTGGTTGTTCAAGATGATCGAAGGTATTGAAAAGCATGAAGCGCATGATTCGAATTTTCACCTGGGTACTGTCGATTGCATTGCTAAATGTCTCTCCAGCCAGCGGAGAAGCGCTGCCCGATTCAACTTACATCTCTGGAGTGAACGGGTATGCCCAGAGTTACTTACTCTCCTGTGAATCTCGCTCTGCTGTTGATCTGGCAGGCTTTTGGGGGATTGGTATTGGCGAAGACGAATTCCTCCAATCGCTTCCACGCAGCGACAACCCTGACGCATGGCTTTGTTGGCAATCCAAACGACGCCTGGGGAAATCTACCGCCATCTGGATATGGGGTCCATGCCGATCCTGTGGCAGAGACACTGCATAGATTTGGATTGGCGGCTGAAGCGCAGCATGACCTGGGTTGGGACGACTTGCGCGAGGAAATTGGAGCAGGTCACCCGGTGATCGTTTGGGTAATTGGACAGATGTGGGACGGAAAACCGGTCGATTATGAAGCTCCGGATGGGAGCACCAGCACGGTGGCAGCCTACGAGCACACCATGATCCTGACCGGCTACAGCCCTGATACCGTTCAGGTCTTGGATGCCTATAGCGGGAATTACCAAAGTTACAGGTTGAGTACTTTCTTGAAATCATGGGCGGTGCTTGGAAACATGGCCGTGTTTGCCTCGCAGGAGGCCTCTAATCATGATCGCTCCCCAACACCTGAGATGCATACAGAATCCTATAGCGTGCAATATGGTGATTTCCTGGTCGCGCTTGCGGAGAGCTTTGGAACAACCTGGCAGGAACTGGCGCAATTAAACTCGATTGGGTATCCGTACACGATTTTCCCTGGTCAGGTGTTGAAGCTGCCTGGTGCAGAAGAGAACGAAGCTGAATTACAAAGTGAGACTGAGCCGGAGGCTGTTCAAAACCCACCGCCGTTAAAAGTAGTAAATTTCCAGGTACGCCTGCCAATCATACAGCGAAACCAAACTGCTCAAATAGCCCCTGCAGTGATACCTGCCTCAGAGCTGCCCAAAACTGCCCTGAAGGTCATTGTACGCAGCTCAACCACCCTGGTCAGCTTTAGTAAAAGCATCGGGGTGGAATGGCGCATTCTGGTTGAGCTGAACAACCTAAAGCCTCCATACACTCTCCATCCAGGCCAAGTGTTAGATTTGAAATAGCAAGCTATTCATGGTAATCCACACACGGCCCTGAATCTGCAAAAAAACCCTATTCTACCCTGTTCTAATTAAAGCATATGAGCTGTCCAGTTTGATGCCATGGACAGCTCATTTCATTGGGCGAGTACTTTATGCTTCCGGTTCAGTAGAGGGGACTTTCTTGGATTTTCGCCTTCTCTTCACCAGGCTAGAAATTCCCCAAATGATCAGTGCGATGGGTACAAAGATGATCAGCAGGACAGGCAGATACAGGATGAGGAAGCGGATGGCAAAATTTGCCAACGACTGCAAGGCATGGATGAGCGACTGCAGAGCTTGCTTAGCCACTCCACCCGGTTGCCACCCGGCAATCGAGATCGGCTGCATGGCGGCATTGGCGATCAGCTGAATGCTGATGGCAGAAAGGTCTGCAGACTGTTCGTAATACTTCATCTGACCTTTGATCACCTCAATCTGTTCGCGGACAGACACGAGCTGTGAATATACCGCCAGCACATCCTCCGTCCGATTAGCATCGTCCATAATTTCCTGCAGCTGCTTTTCCGCTGCCTGGAGGTTGATCAACCTTGAGTTCAGGTCGGTGTATTCGGCAGTCACATCCTGGCTGTTTAAATTCTCGTTGATGATCGGCTGGTCAGTCTCGGCTTTGATGGTGGTCAGGGCTTCGTCCAATCGTTCAGAAGGCACGCGGATGGTCATGGAAACCTGGGGAACCTGGATTCCGTTACTCAGGGTCTGCTGATACATATCAGCTGAGACGACGAAACCACCCATCGCTTCAGCCATGCGGGCGATATTATCCCTCGAGATGAGAGGATCATCCACCGCCATGGATAGCGAGCCGTTTTTGATCACCAGGCGTTCGGTGGAGGTAGCCGTCTGGTCCAGGGCGTATGAACCTTTTTCACCCTCAGCCAATGGCGCAGAGGCAGGGGCTTCGACTTGCATCATCTCAGTGACCACCCCCATCTGGTCGGACGGGCTGTAGTTGCGAGATGAAGCGCTGCATCCCGCCAGAAGCAGGGTAAAGATTAACAGGGCGATTGAAAATTTTCTAAACATGGGCTCCTCCTTATATGGAAACTAGCCTTAAAACGCCCCTGCCGATCGTATTGTTCCCGTTTATTTGATCGTAAGTTCTTATCTACCATCCAGCGGTAAGGCGGGCGATGTGGCGCTCGGGTAAATTTTCCAGGCGCATCTGTTCCTGGACACTTTCGATATCATATTCGACCCGGTGCCACTCCCAGGTATAGTCTTCCAGGTCGAGGATGGCATAGGCGGAGCGCGGGTCGCGGTCGCGTGGCTGCCCGACTGAGCCGGGGTTGAGGATGGAACGGGGAGCCAGGGTCATCTGGGAAATTTTCTCAGGCACCCTGAGTTGGGCGGTATTCGTGGTATCGGGCAGGTGGTAGAGAACAGGAAGGTGGGTGTGACCCACGAAACAATAGGGGGTGTCGAAGAATTCGAAGCTGATGGTGGCAGTGCGGGTGTCCAGCAGGTATTCCCATACAGGACGGAAGGGGCTGCCGTGCACCAGGGTGATGTGTTCGAGGTTCACTCGCTCAGGGAGGTTCTTAAGGTATTCCTTATTGGCTGGGGTGAGCTTTTCCTGCGTCCATAAAACTGTCTTGCGAGCATCTGGGTTGAAAGCATCCACTGCAATGCAGCCCACTGCAGCAGCGTCGTGGTTGCCGAGCACGCATTGCAGGTTGGGGAGCTGGGCGATGCGCTCGACGCACTCGTTTGGATTTGGACCGTAACCAACCAGGTCACCCAGGCACCAGGTGGCATCGAATGTAGCATGCATCGGCGAGCAGGACAGCTTCGAGGGCGATGAGGTTGGCATGGATGTCGGAGATGATCAGGGTGCGCATGGGTTAATGTTAGCATGAAAAGAAGCAGTTTGCAATCTCAAGTAGAGCGCCTGAGACAGGTAAGCAGTTGGTAATTAGCCAATAGTATTCAGCCTTGAGTTGTTAGAATAAAAGTGAATGAGTGATTACCTACAGGAATTAGGGAAGAAAAATTGGAATATTAAAAGCAATAATAAGCGTAAAAATGCAGTAAAAAGGCGATTTTTTAATCTTTAACAGACTGTTTAGAGGACAGGTGTACGGTATGATGAACCAAGAAGGCTGCTCACTGGAGCTGAAAAGCCTGGTGATAGGAAGCCTCGCAGTATTCTTTCACGTACGCAAGCGTATATTGAGCCGTTTTGCGGGGACGTGGGAATGAGGAAGTGCTTCTTTAGAGACGCCCCGTGCGGGCGTCTCTATTATATATGCGAAGGATATCAATCGGCATATCCAATTTACCCCTTCGGTGGTCCCTGGCGCAGGCGGGCAGCTGCCTGCTCCTCGCTGGCTTCCCACAAGCCTTCCACCCACCAGGTGGCGCCAGCCTCAACCCATTCCTGCATCTTATCTTTTAACTGAACGGGATCCAGGTCGCCGGTCTTGCCTTCCGCCACGTAATCGAAGGGGGTCGTTAAGCTGCGATTGTGGTCAATATAGGCTTTCATCTGGCGCAGGTCATGCGGGGTGACTTCCTCGAACTCGCCGTTTGAGTTCATCTTCTGGGGGAACAATCCATCGCATTTGAGCAGGCGCTGCATGGATTTCATGCGCGGCCAGATGCCTGGCACCCACAGGGGGATGCGCGGTTGCTGGACAGGTTTGGGTGGATAGTAGGTCTCGTCCAGCAGGGTCAGCTTGAGGTGGTAGTGCTTGCCGTCGTAATCGAATGGCTCGCGCTTATAGAGCAGGTCGAGGATGTCGATGGTCTCATCGAGCATCTCCGCCCGGATTTTGGTATCGGTCACCTCGTCGGGGAAGGCTTGCCAGCCCATCCAGACCGCGCCAGCCCCTAGGCCCAGGGTCAGGCGCCCATTGGACAAGTGGTCGAGGGCAATCGATTCACTGGCCAGCTTCCAGGGGCGGCGCAGGGGCACGGGTACGACCATGGTGCCCAGGCGAATGCGGTTGGTGGTCATGGCGGCAGCTGCCAGGCAGACCATCGGGTCTTCCAACCATATGGCATCCCCCAGGAAGATGCCATCCCAGCCTGACTCTTCAGCAATCTGGGCGAGGCTGGCAGCAGCGCGGGCACTGCCGTAGGGGAGTGCAGCTGCAAATTTCATATACCGGCATTGCTCAGTGTATCCAGCAGCTTGGAGACCAGTGCAGTCAGCTCGGGATGGGTGACTTCAAAATGAGTAAGCGTGCTTTCCAGGTTTTGAATAACGAAAGGATGCTCCTCATCCGGGTGTTCCTCTGATCTTTCCAGTAATGCACGGATATCCCCGTCAAGGTCCCTTAGCAAATCTCTACCTTTTTCGTCAACTGTCTGGGTGTTCTTGATTTCATCACGAAGCTGTTGGAGCAGTTCACGATCTATTTTGTTATCCATGGGAGCGTGCCTCCTTATACCGTTGATGTTTTATTCTAGCATTAAAGTAAACCAAGTGGGGTGAAATTACATCGTCATTACTCCTGGACATCAGCAATACAAAGGGGCATTTCTGTGTCTTTGTTATGCCCTGGGAGACAAACTACTCTTTATTATTTATTCCAAGGCTCTCCACACCTGGTACAAGCCTAGGCGGCCGTTTTCACCATCGGAGAGGAAGCTCTTGACGACTCGAAGTCCGGCCGCTGTCAGCCAATCTCTCCGAGCTCGCCCTCGGAAAAGTGATGCACATAGCGCAAGCCCACGCCACCTAGGCGCCAATCCAGCAGGTAATCCCCGGGGTCGACGTCGTTCTTCGATAAACCAATCGCTTCCCAGGGTTGCAGGCGGGCGACGAGGCGCGGGCTATTGAGGAACTGCCATTCGGAATGGACGAAGCGACCACCATCCAGAAGAAGCGACCTCACTTTAGATAGCAGCTGCAAGCGTAGATCTGCACCGGGGATGTGGTGCAGCACAGCAAAAGCCAGGATGGCATCATATCGCTCAGCTTGCAACGGAGCATCCCAATCCGGGCTAGATAGATCCGCTTGGATGAAACGAAAATTGGACGGCTGACCCGCAGAAGCATGCTCAAGCAGGGCAGGCGAGAAATCAAGCCCGCTATAGAGCCCGGAATAACCTTTACGGGAAAGCTGGCGGGCAAGCTCGCCGTTACCACAGCCCAGGTCCAGCAGGTTGTTGGACAGATCCAGCTCTTCCAGGATACGCTTTACTCCCGGTTGAAGGCGCTGGCGAGTGGCGGAAAACTGGGCCGCGAAAGCCTGGTAGAATCCCCGGTTGAGCTCGAGCAGGCGTGAAAGCGTGGTAGGATTCACGCAAGTATTATAGCTTAATCGGATTGCAGGATAACAAGCACAGGCATGGAAAGAAAGGATTGGTATAAGTCACTCCAATATACGCCCGAGATGCTGCTCCAGGCGCGCTTGGTGCTGGAGGAGTTGCGAGGCGGGGCAGCCATGGAGAAGGCGCTTAAGCGGCACCCCAACCCGGAGGGCGGGTACCTGGCCAAGCATGTGTTGGTTGCGGTTTACCGGCAACTGGTCGAAGCACGGTGAATGGACATTTGACCCGTCATTCCTCGAGCGCATCCGTATGAAGCCCATCCGCACCCTCTCGGGTGTGACCACGGTGACCGTGCTGACCAAGCCGTATCCGTGCCCAGGGAAATGCATCTTCTGCCCGACGGACGTGCGCATGCCGAAGAGCTACCTTCCCGACGAACCTGGCGCCCGGCGCGGGTTGGAACATGACTTTGACCCTTACGGGCAGGTGGCCAGCCGCCTGCAAGCCCTGGAAGCCGTCGGGCATCCGACAGACAAGGTGGAGCTGCTCATTTTGGGCGGCTCGTGGTGTGCCTACCGGCGAGATTACCATGAATGGTACCTCAAACGCTGTTTTGAGGCATTGAATGGCGTGGAGTCTGCCAGCCTAGAGGAGGCGCAGACAATCAACGAGACGGCAGACAAGCGCAATGTTGGCCTGGTCATCGAGACCCGCCCGTTGGATATCACACCGGAAGAACTCACGTGGCTGCGGAGGCTGGGGGTGACCAAGGTGCAGATGGGGGCGCAAAGTATGGATGACCGCATCCTGGAACTCAACCAACGCGGGCATACTGTGGCGGACACACAACGGGCGGTGGCACTGCTCAGGGCGGCAGGGTTCAAGGTCGTATTGCACTGGATGCCGAACCTGCTGGGGGCAAGCCTGGATTCAGATCGGGAGGATTTTACCCACCTGTGGGATGACCTATGCCCGGATGAGATCAAGATCTACCCTACCCAACTACTGGCAAACAGCGACCTGCATGCCTATTGGCAGCGGGGCGAATATACTCCCTATACCACCGAGGAGCTGATAGAGCTGATCGCTGATGTCAAGCCAACCATCCCGCGCTACTGCCGAGTGAACCGGGTGGTGCGCGATATCCCATCGGTGAACGTGGTGGAAGGCAATAAGCGCACCAGCCTGCGGCATGGACGTACAAAGGGAGCTCTCACGCAGGGGAACACGCTGCCAGTGCATCCGCTGCCGCGAAGTGAGAAAACTAACAGTCAAGGCTGAAGATCTGCGATTGGACGACCTGGTCTACCAGGCTGGTGGAGCGGAGGAGCATTTCCTGTCTTATGTCACACCTGGAGACATGCTGGCAGGTTTCCTGCGCCTGTCACTTCCCGGGGTGGCATCACCCGCTACGGGGCTGAACGATTTATCCAAGGCAGCCATTATCCGCGAGGTGCACGTCTTCGGGCAATCACTGGCGGTGGGAACAGAGCAAAATGGAGCTGCCCAGCATGCTGGCCTGGGTAGCAGCCTGCTCCAACAGGCCGAGTTCATTGCCAGGCAACATGGATTTGGTCACCTGGCGGTCATTTCCGCCGTGGGGACACGGCTCTATTATCTTGAGCGAGGGTATGAGCGGGGTGAGCTCTACCTGGTTAAATCGCTAGACAACTTGTGACACATGGCACATACAGAGGGGGATAAGCGTCCCTTGCATTAGAGGGACTTTTTTGTCACAATACAATGGCTGCAAACCAGAAATTTACCAACACAATTTAATAAGGAGGAGTTTTGCAATGAGTCCTAAAGGTGGTTCACGTCCATTTACCCCATCAAAGCTAAATCTACGCTTCCCTGTCCCTTCGGATATTGAGATCGCACAGGAAGCCAAACTAAAGCCTATCTCGGTGATTGCGGAGGAAGTTGGCCTGCTGCCCGAGGAACTCGAGATATCATGGTGAGTATAAAGCCAAGATACGCCTGAGTGTGCTGGAGCGGCTCAAGGATGTACCCGACGGTAAATACATCGAAGTCACCGCCATCACCCCAACCCCGCTCGGCGAGGGCAAGAGCACGACCATGATGGGCTTGAGCCAGGCACTGGGGGCATTCCTGGGTAAGAAGGTGTTCACCTGCATCCGCCAGCCTTCGCAAGGCCCAACCTTTGGCATTAAAGGTGGTGCGGCTGGCGGTGGGTATAGCCAGGTGGTTCCCATGGAAGACTTCAACCTGCACCTGACCGGCGACATCCATGCCATCACAGCCGCCAACAACCTGCTGGCGGCTGCCATCGATGCCCGCTTGCTGCATGAAAGAGCCACACCTGACGATGAGAAGCTGTTCAATGCCTTGTGCCCGCCAGACAAACTGGGTAACCGACGGTTTTCCATCTCCATGCTGCGCCGGCTGAAGAAACTGGGCATTAATAAGACTGACCCGAACGAGCTGACCCCTGATGAGCGCAAGCGCTTTGCCCGTCTGGATATCGACCCAGACAACATCACCTTCCGGCGTGTGGTGGATACCAACGACCGCCTTCTGCGTACCATCACCGTTGGGCAAGGTCCGGAAGAAGCAGGTAATGAGCGCCAGACCGGTTTCGACATCACCGTCGCCAGCGAGATCATGGCCATCCTTGCGCTGACCAAGGACCTGGCAGACATGCGCGACCGGATGGGGAACATTGTAATCGGCACGAGTAAGGCAGGGGAAGCCATCACTGCTGAAGACCTGGGTGTGGCAGGGGCGATGACCGTCCTGATGAAGGACGCCATCATGCCCAACCTGATGCAGTCATTGGAAGGGACACCGGTTTTCGTCCACGCCGGACCTTTTGCCAACATTGCCCACGGGCAGAACTCGATCATCGCTGACAAAATCGCCCTGAAGCTGGCGGATTACGTGGTGACTGAATCCGGCTTCGGTGCCGATATCGGTATGGAGAAATTCTTTGATATCAAATGCCGCACCTCTGGTCTAATTCCGCAGGTGACAGTGATTGTGGCTACCGTGCGTGCGCTGAAGATGCATGGAGGTGGACCCAGGGTGGTGGCAGGCAAGCCGTTGGACTACGCTTACACGACTGAGAACCTTGACCTGCTACGAGCCGGATTGGGAAATATGCAAGTCCACATCCGCAACGCCAAGAAGTATGGGGTGAACGTGGTGGTGGCAGTCAATTCATTCAAGGATGATACCGATGCTGAAGTGGAGCTCATCCGCCAGGCTGCCGTCGAGGCAGGTGCCGAGGATGCAGTAGTCTGCCGTCACTGGATGGAGGGTGGTAAAGGAGCGATCCAGCTGGGCGAGGCGGTCATCAAGGCCGCTGAAAAACCGACCAACTTCAAGTTCCTGTACCCGCTTGAGATGTCGATCAAAGATAAGATCGAGACCATCTGCACCCAGATCTACGGTGCAGACGGAGTGGAATATTCGCCGGAAGCTGAGAGGAAGATCGAGCTCTACAACCGGCTGGGCTTCGACAAACTCCCCTTATGCATGGCTAAGACGCACCTCAGCCTGAGCCACGATCCCGCCAGGAAGGGTGTACCCGCAGGATATAAAATCCCCATTCGCGACATCCGCGCTTCGGTGGGTGCTGGCTTCTTATACCCATTGCTGGGCGAGATGCGCACCATGCCGGGTCTGCCGACCCGACCGGTCTTCTATGATGTAGACCTGGACCTCGAGACCGGGCGTGTGTTGGGATTGTTCTAGAGTAAGAAATGTGGCAAGTGGGCGGTTCCGAGGACCGCCCACTTTTCATTTAATGGTTGCAAGTTTATGGAATAGAAATAAGGATTGTTTCAATGCGCTTAACGCCCATAACAATGGGCGAATTCATACAGACTAGCGTGCGATCATTCCCAAGACCATCGCCAGGATCACCATCACGCCGATCACCCCCATTACAATTTGCTGGGTGCGCAGGCTGCGTTTCTGCCCTTTGGAAAGCTCTTTCTTTTTTGCCATATCTTGCTCCTTCGTGGATACCGATTATAACCGTAAAAAATAAAAATGATGGATGGATTTTCTCCATTAACCCTTGCGTCAACCCAAATTCTCTTTGACGGATTGGGCTAATTTCTCGTTCATGCCTTTAACTGAGCCTATCTCTTCCAACGATGCTTCGCGGATGGCGTCAATCCCTCCAAAGTGGGTCAGCAAGGCTTTGCGCCTGGATGGACCGATCCCGGGGATGGAATCGAGCACGGAAGCCACCCCAGCTTTATCACGCCGGTTGCGGTGGGCGGTGATGGCGAAACGATGAGCTTCATCGCGCACGCGTTGGACCAAATACAATGCCTGAGAGTGGCGTGGCAGCAGAATGGGTTCGGATTTTCCAGGGGTGAACAGCTCCTCGTTTTGTTTGGCCAGCCCAGCGACAAAGAACTTCCCATTCAGCTCAAATTTCTCCAGGACCTTCACCAGGCGGCTTAGCTGGCCTTTCCCACCATCCACGATCAGCAAGTCGGGGAGAATGGCAAAAGCCGGGTCGGGCTTTTCACCTGGGATTTCCGCCAGCTCTTGGGCGGCTTTCCAGCGGTTGAAGCGGCGGGTGAGCACTTCCTCCATGCTGGCAAAATCGTCTGGCCCCGAGACGCTACGGATGTTAAAACGCCGATAGAGGTTCTTCTTGGGTACGCCCTGCCCAAAGACCACCATGCTGCCAACCGCGGCCGTCCCCTGGGTGTTGGAAATGTCATAACATTCAATACGACTGGGGATGTCAGTCAGGTCCAAGGCGGCTTTAAGCTCCGCCAGGCTCTGCTCCTGGCGATGGGTATCAGCGTGCCACTGGGCTTGCAGAGCCTCCAGGGTGGCGCAGGCGTTCTCGGCGGCCATCTGGATCAGCTCCTGTTGAGGTCCTTCATGCGGAATATGAATTTCAACTTTCTTCCCACCCCGTTTTGTGTTCAGCCATTCGCGGATGATTTGCATTTCCTCGATCTCTTGCGACAATAAGACCTGCGCTGGCACGGACGGGGATTGATTATAAAACTGCTTGATGAAATCACCAATCACGTTTGCATCGGGGGTTTCCTCGGCACCTTCCATCAGGAAATATTCCCGCCCAACCAGCTTACCATTGCGGATGAAAAAAACCTGCAGGCAGGCTTCACCATCTGTGCGTGCCATAGCAATCACGTCCGAGTCGATATAATCGCTGGAGATCACTTTCTGTTTCTCCACCACCTTTTCAATTGCCTGGATCTGGTTGCGCAGCATGGCAGCGCGCTCAAAAAGAAGCTCTTCGGCTGCCTGGTCCATTTCAACACGCAGGCGCGAGACGATAGGTTCAGTGTGACCTTCCAGGAACTGCCCCAGGTCATCTATCATCTGGCGGTAGCCCACCTGGTCAATGGCGCCAATACAGGGTGCGGTGCAGAGCTTGATATCGTAGTATAAACATGCCCGCTCATCCTTCCCGGTGATCACCCGGTCGCAGGTCAGGTAAGGGAAAATATGGCGCAAGACGTCTAAAGTCTGGTGAACAGCCCAGACGCTGGTGTATGGCCCGTAATAGCGCGAGCCATCCTGTACCATCTGGCGGGTGACCGTCAGCTTAGGGAAGGGCTCGTTCCAATGTACTTTGATATAAGGGTAGCTCTTGTCATCGACCAGGCGGACGTTGTAATAAGGTCGATACTTCTTGATCAAGTTCATCTCCAGGATCAAGGCTTCTAGCTCTGATCCAACCATGATCCATTCGATCTCCGCAATATGGTTGACCAGCTTGCGAGTTTTGCGATCTTCCTGTGCGCTGGTGTGAAAATACGACCGCAGGCGATTCCGTAAATTAACCGCCTTGCCGACGTAGATGACCTTGCCATCCACATCCTTCATGAGATAGCAGCCTGGTTTAAGCGGGGCGGTATCTAGAATTCCCTGGAGATGTTCAGATATGTCCATCGGGCTTCGATTTTATCACTGATGAAGGCAGGGGATAAGGTGCCGGTGAGGGTTACTCAATCTCCCTTAATCCTGCAGCTTGTTGAGGGTGTTGTATAATTGCGCCAACCCAGGTAGAGCGCATTTGGGTCCAAATGGAGTTCTGGATTGGAAAAACCGCTTGAAGTGTTGGTGGGTGAGTTATTAATCAAGCACGGGCTAAAGCTTGCAGCCGCTGAATCATGCACAGGTGGCCTGATTGGGCATCGATTGACCAATGTAGCCGGCTCTTCCAGATACTATCTGGGGAGCGTCACCGCGTATGCCAACGAAGCCAAGGTTCGCCTTTTGGGTGTAGGCATGGAAACCCTGGAGAAATACGGGGCTGTAAGCTCAGAAACCGTGATCGAGATGGCAAACGGTGTACGCAAAGCCCTGGAGGCGGATATTGGAATTTCCGTGAGCGGGATTGCCGGACCCGGCGGTGGCACACCCCAAAAACCTGTGGGGACGGTGTGGATCGGCTTGAGCACACCCCAGGGAGAATTTTCCTGGCATTACCGCTGGACGGGTGACCGCCTATCGGTCAAAGAGCAAACTGCCCAGGCAGCCTTAAGCATCATCGTGGAGTATTTACAGAAGGAAAACAGATATGACCCAATTACCATGCACGGCATGCTCTGGTAGAAGGCAATCACTAAAATATCATGGAACCGATCGAAGTTACCGCTCGATTTGATGAACACGGTACGATTACACCCCTGCACTTCACATGGAAAGGCAGCCTTCAGCGGGTGGAATCCACTGGCAGGCGCTGGACAGATGAAACCGGGCAGCATTTCCTGGTCATGGTTATGAATGGGCGGATTTATGAAATAATCTTTAAGAGTCGGGAGGGGCACTGGTTCATCAGGCAAGGAGAACCAGGACATGCGTTTATCTAAACCGATGATGCGGAAGCCAGTTTTATATTGGTATCTTTTTCCTTGATCCTGATGGTGCTGTTTGGCTGCCCTGCTCGTGGTAGAGCCCAGGCTGGTGACCCTTACACGCTCATTGAGGCGGTCAATAACCTGCGTGCCGCCAATGGTCTACCTGCCTTACAGATCAACGGCACATTGATGTCCGCCGCACAAGGTCACAGCGATTACCAGGCTGCGATTGGGCAGGTAACTCACACCGGTGCGGGTGGCACACGCCCCCGGGATAGAGCTGCTGCTGCCGGTTACGGTGGCGGGGGAACATTTTTTATCTCCGAGAACATCGCTGGAGGCACTGACCTATCTGTTAATGAAGTGATTTCGTGGTGGCTGGGAGATGCCCCGCATACCCAAACCATGCTGGGAGCCAATTACCAGGATATTGGAGCCGGGGTAGCTGTTTCCAACGGTTTTGTGTACTATACGATCGATGTGGGTTATGTGGCGGGTGGAAGCAATTACATCCCACCTGCAGCAACAATCACCCCCGGTGGACCAACCCCCATACCCATCTACATGGTGCAAACCGCCACCCCCAAGCCGGATGGCTCGGTTATCCATGTTGTACAAAGTGGGCAGACCCTGATCGGGATTGCCCAAGCCTATGACATGACCGTGGAAGAAATCAAGGCTTTGAACAACCTGACAAACGATGCGATTTACGTGGGCGATAAGCTGATCATCCGACTTGCCAGCACGCCCGGTCCGACTACCACCACAACTTCCACAACTTCACCCACCCGGGCAGCAACAGCCACGCGCCATCCGACCCGCACGCCCACACCCTCGTCCACGCCGATCGATACAAGCATACCCGATCCGGCAGATTTGAACCAGAAGACGGCATCTGCACCAGACTCAGACCAGGTGGGGAATATCCTCGTGATTGCGATTATTGGATTGGCAGTTGGGGGGGTGCTCTTGATGGTAATTGGCAGTTTTATGAAACGCAACAACCGTGATTAGAGGGTTTATTCTTCCCGCGGCGTCCACAAGAGCTGCAGTCTTCCATCGGTCGCTTCGTTTAACTCCTGCCAGCTGGTGATGGGCAGATCCACCTGTGCCAAAGTTGCGGTTGCCATGTGTTCGGTCACATCTGTCAGCAAGGTCAGCAGTTCTTCCAGGTCGGGGTTGTGACCGACGACCAAAACACGGTTAGCATCTTCGGGAAGGCAGCACAGGATATCCAGGTAGCAGGATGTGTCGGAAAGGTATAAATCCGGGTACAGATTGATTTCACCTGAGAAACCGCTCTCATCATGAACAGCCTGGGCAGTGTCGTGGGCGCGGCGGGCGGTTGAGCTGAGAATCAAGTCGGGCACAAGGTCGTGGTCTTTCAGGTAAATACCAACTTTTGGAGCTTCTTTTTTACCACGTTTGTTCAATGGCCTGTCATGGTCATGCAGTCCAGGTTCTTTCCAGCTGGATTTAGCATGGCGTAAAAGGAGCAGGGTTTTCATAATCTATCACTCCGAATCACAGAGATATCCCATTATAATAGCTTCTTGATTTTTTGATGGGAGCAGCTAATCCATGATCCGTGCAATCATTTTTGATTTTGATGGCTTAATTATCGAGACCGAAGGACCGACTTACCAATCCTGGCAGGAGATTTATCAATCTTATGGATATAAGCTGCCATTTTCAACCTGGTCAAGCATGGTTGGAACCACGCAAAGCGACTTTGACCCGCGCCTGGAGCTGCAAAGGCTGGTAAATAAAAGCTTAAATTGGGATGAAATTGAATTAAAGCGGCAGGTCATCGAGAACGCACTCATTGAAGCACAGCCTGTCTTGCCAGGAGTTGAGGATTATCTAAAGGACGCCAAACGACTGGGCTTGAAAATGGGAATTGCATCGAATTCACCAAGCCAATGGGTGACCCGATACCTCACCCAGCATGGCTTACAGGATTGCTTCGATTACATCTCCACGTCTGACCATGTCCATAAGCTTAAACCCGACCCGGCACTGTATCAGGCAGCTCTTAATGGCTTGCAGGTAAACGCTAATGAAGCCTTTGCGCTTGAAGATTCCCCCCTGGGTATCCGCTCGGCCAAAGAAGCCGGTTTGTATTGCGTCGCTGTGCCGAATGAGCTTACCTGTAAATTAGACTTATCCCAGGCTGATTTTCAATTGGGGTCATTGGCATGACATGCCCTTAGAAATGCTGCTGGAGGAAGTTAATTCCATAAAAACACAGAGAGCCGCCTTTTAAGCGGCTCCCTGGTGCGCTGCAGCATCCTTATCCAATCAGGAGGAGGGATGCCGCAGCGCTGCGTCTTATACTATCACTTGACATAGCTGACATCACCTCCTATATGGTGGGATAGCGTTGGAAAGTGGTGAGATTACGTGGTACTGAGTAAAGTATCACACAATTTCAGGTAGGCGTCAATAGAAGCATAGAAGTATAATAATCCTTCTACTTTAAGTGAGAGGTAAATATGGGATTGCATGGTGGTGGACGGTTTTCATTCATGAGCGCTACTGACGAGAAACCCAAGATCACGCTTGGGTTGCTACGCCGGGTGATGGGCTACTCAAAGCCTTATCGCTGGCAGATCGTTGGGATGCTGGTGCTGATCCTGTTCTCCACCGGGCTGTCATTGCTGACTCCGCTGATCCTGCGTGACTTAATTGACAAAACCATCCCATCGGGAAATGTGACCCGGCTGGTCTTCCTGGCTTTTGTACTTCTGCTTATCCCAGCCCTGAGCGGGGGCATTGCCATCATCCAGCGCCGCTTGAATGCGGAGGTAGGTGAGGGAGTGATCTATGACCTACGCGTGGCGTTATATGCCCGGTTGCAGCGCATGTCATTGCACTTCTTCACCAATACCAAGCTTGGCGAACTGATGAGCCGGCTCAATAATGATGTGGTGGGTGCACAAAACGCCATCAGCAACACGATCGTGAGCATGATCACCAATATCGTCCAGGTTGTGGCTGTGCTGGTCGTTATGCTGACCCTGGAGTGGCGCCTGACATTGATCAGTATTGTCATCCTGCCACTCTTTATCCTGACTGCCAGGCGCATGGGCGTAAAGCTGCGCGATATCTCACGCCAGCAAATGGAGGCCAATGCCCAGATGAATGCCACCATGAATGAAACTCTAAACATTGGTGGGGCATTGCTGGTAAAGCTATTTGGACGGACTGCAACGGAGGTCAAGCGATTCGAGAACCGCGCTGGATTGGTGCGTGACCTGGGCATCAGACGGGCAATCCTCGGAGCGCTGTTCTTTATCATCATTGGGCTGGTGAGCGCAGTGGGGACGGCACTAGTGTATGGTATTGGTGGATACCTGGTGATGCAAAATGCATTCACTATTGGAACCATCGTAGCATTTGGGGCATACATGTCCAGCCTATATAGCGCCCTGCAGGGGCTTACCAATGCGCCAGTGGATTTCGCTACCTCGGTGGTCAGCTTTGAGCGAGTCTTCGAGGTGATCGACCTACCGCAAGACATAGCTGAGGTTCCGCATGCAGTCGTATTGGAGAATGTCCGCGGAGCACTCACTTTTGAGCACGTCACCTTTCGATATACGGTCAATGAGGATGCTCTGCTGAGCTCGGTGAAACGCTATGGGCGCATGGATGATGTCGACGCAGCCCTCTCCGGTGGAGACCAGGAAGTGAGCAGCAAAACCGATAAGATAAGTGATATTCTCCAGGGCGAGGAAGAAGAAGTAATGCATACCCAGGCTCGCCTGAATGCGCTTGAAGATGTCACCTTCGTTGCCCAGCCTGGGCAGCTGGTAGCCCTGGTTGGACCAAGCGGAGCAGGAAAAACCACACTTACCTACCTGATCCCGCGCCTGTATGATCCAACTGAAGGTCGCATCCTTCTTGACAATCAAGACCTGCGGGAGGTGACCCTGGATTCGCTTTCTGAACAGGTTGGTATGGTAACCCAGGAGACTCACCTTTTCCATGATACCATCCACACGAACCTGCTGTATGCCAGGCTGGATGCCACCCAGGCAGAGCTGGAAGCCGCCACACGGGTGGCTAATATTCACGATTTTATCTCCAGCTTGCCGGATGGTTATAACACCATCGTGGGCGAGCGCGGATACCGCCTGAGTGGGGGTGAAAAACAGCGCGTGGCACTTGCCCGGGTCATCCTTAAAAACCCACGCATCCTGGTGCTGGATGAGGCAACCAGCCACCTGGACAGCGAATCAGAAATGCTCATCCAGGAAGCCCTTAAACGAGTTATGGCCGGGCGTACCAACATCGTTATTGCACATCGCCTATCCACTATTCTGGCCGCGGATATGATCCTGGTATTTGATCGGGGAAAGATCCTTGAGGGCGGCACCCATCGAGAGCTCATCGCCAAGGGTGGTTTATATACCCATCTTTATGAAACTCAATTCAGCCGGGAGAATGCGCTGGTATGAATATATACTTTGCCTGTTCGATCACCGGGGGACGCCAGGACGAGATCATCTACCAAGCCCTGGTGGCAACCATGCAGGAAGCTGGCCACCAGGTGCCTACAGCCATACTGGCAAGCCCTGAAGTTATGCCACTGGAAGGCATGGCAACCCCAGCGGATATTTATGCCCGCGATACTGCCTGGATCGAAGGATGCGACCTGTTGGTGGCAGAGGTCAGCACGCCTTCGCACGGTGTAGGTTACGAAGTTGGTTATGCCCTTTCCCTTGGAAAAAGGGTATTGTGCCTTTACCGGAAGGATTGCAAGGTTTCAAAGATGATCCTGGGCAACCCCCATCCACATCTTACAACACATTCGTATAAGACCTCCCAGGAAGCCGTACAACTGCTTTCTCAATTCCTGGATGGAAATTCCATGGGAGAGTTGAATGAATAAAGGTATCCTGGCCGGTATCGGCGCGTATATATTTTGGGGGCTGTTTCCCATTTATTGGCGATTGCTCGAAGATGTACCCGCGATCGAGATCCTGGCTAACCGGATGGTTTGGTCGTTTGTATTCGTGGCCATCATCCTGACGGTGCAGAAGGATTGGCAATGGTTTCGAGAAGCATCACGCAGCCGCAAGACATTACTAACGTATACCATGGCAGCCATTTTGCTCTCGATAAACTGGTTCACCTATATCTGGGCAGTGAATGCCGGGTTCGTCGTTGAAGCTTCCCTGGGTTATTTCATTAACCCGCTGGTAAATATTTTATTGGGTGTGATCTTCCTGGGCGAGAAGCTGCGCCGTGGGCAGGTGGCTGCAGTAATCCTGGCTGGGTTTGGGGTGGTGTACCTGACGGTCAGCTACGGCTCTCTGCCATGGATCTCGCTGGTGCTGGCTTTCACCTTTGGAATGTATGGCCTGATCAAGAAGACCGCCCGTTTGGAATCCATGCATGGATTCAGCCTGGAAACAACAGTATTATTCCTGCCAGCCATGGTTTACTTGCTTTACCGGGAGGCGAACGGGGTGGGTGCGTTGGTTCACCAGGGACCAGCGGTGACCTTGTTATTGATCCTGGCAGGCCCGGTTACCTCCGTCCCACTGCTGTTGTTTGGATACTCGGCGAGGAGGATACCCCTCTCGATGCTCGGTTTTATCCAATATATCGCCCCTACCCTGCAATTCCTGCTGGGTGTGTTCGTTTATGCAGAGCCATTTCCACCCACGCGGCTGGTGGGATTCAGCATCATCTGGCTGGCACTGTTGGTATATTCGCTGGAGAGTGTGTTTTTCAACCGCAAAGCAAAGCCTGAACCGTCACTGGTCGAGCCTTTGTAAGAGAGCCCAAGCCAGCGCGTGGATCCGCTCCAGGGATTCTAACTGCAGGCGGTCTGGTGTATCTGTCAGGCGGTGCCATTCAGGCAGGATGGGGGAGTTGTGATAATAGGCTGAAAGGCAGGCAGCCTTGAAGCCATGCTCCCATAAGGTGCCGCCCTCGCTGAATGCACCAGCCGGTGGTGTGCTGGCTGGCTTTATCCCAAACGGATCACCGACCTCCTTCAACAAACTCTCGACTTCCTGCGGTATGCGATGCCGGTGCAGATTCCCTTCCTCCGAAATGTACCTCAGGCTATCACCAATTCCCACCATCTCAAAATCAATGAAGAGTGCCTCTCGAAGCATGGAACCATGTTCCTTGATCAGGGAAAGCATACCATCACAGCCTGATTCCTCGCAACCGGTGAGTGCCAGCCAGATTTCAGTGTTCTGGAGCGGCTGACTTTTCAGGCGTTCCGCCAATGCCAGCACGGTGCCGACACCGGAGGCATTGTCGTTTGCTCCCGGCGAATACCTGCCCAGGTCGGCAGTTATGCCGGTGAACCAGCCCAGGAAATGAAATGCTGCCAGGATTAACCCGACCCAGGCAAAGAATTGCAATTGGGTGAGGACTGCCAGGAGATATACCAGCATTGAAAGGTACACCCCATAGAGGGCAACCACGGAAAAGATGGCAAACAACGCCACCAGTATATTATTGGCGAACCAAAAAACTGCCCGGTGGCTATCCAGATGGGCGACCAGCACAACCCGGTTATGGACTTCGCCAGCGGGGGGGATGACCGCGATCACATTCTGGCTTGGTGCATGCGGCAAGTAGTTCCGCAGGGGATAGCTACGAAATGTGAATTTACGCCACAGCACAAGACCACTCAGGCCAAAGGCAAGCAGGGTGATGAGCAGAGCAGGATAATCGCCTGCCGGATCGCGCAACAGCCAAAAGGCAGCGTGCCCCACCAATGCTATGCCGAATGCCAGGGCGATGAACAACCAGATGGAGCGCAGTCCAATGAAAGGCTCTAGCTTCACATCTTCAACCCCCATGGATTTTAGCTCTGCCAGGGTATATTCAGCCGCCTGCTTTTCTGCCTGGGTCGTTGAGCCGCGTGGATTCCTTGCCAGTGCCTGTGCATAGACAAGGGCACGTTGAGCATAAAAAGATGGGGTGCGGTGGTTTAAGTGTATATGCTTGATATCCCATTAAGAGAGTCTCCCACGGGTGTATACCCGTGGGAGACATCGGATCAAGGCTTAATCTCCAGAATTGCACCAGCGCTGTTCCCCTGGACCTCAGGGAAGTAGGACATCCAGGCGCGGGCTGGCAGGACCCGGTATTCCCCGGCTTGCAGGATGACCAGGGTATATGTCAGCTCATAGGTCCCGGCAGGCAGGTAGGAGGCAGTCCAGGTGATGTGGTCGTCGTAGATGCGGGCTGGGTCGAACAGCCACCAGCCCCAACCCTGACTGTACGGGGTGCGCGGGTCGTACAACGGACCCGGCTCACCGAATTCACCCAGCTGGGAGGTTTTCAGGCTGGTGTTGAGGATTTCTGTCCCAGCAGGGATGTAATCCTCCACGACGAAGTGATAAACATCGTTGGGAACCACGATCGTCAGGCGGGCGGTCAGCGAGTCACCCACCCGGGTTGCCTCGACGGGGGTGGCGGTTTTTAGGTCAACACCTGGGGTGAAATACGCGCGGCTCACGTGAATGCCTCGATCGAGCAGGGCGACATCTTCCACCGGGCGGTACACGCGCAGAGCAGCGGTGTAATACAACCGCCCGGTGCCTGAGTCGCGCTGGATAAGCAGTGCGTTGGGGTCATCTGGGTATAGCTCGCTAACCGGCAAGCTGGTGACCACCGGGTCCAGCTGGGTTTCTCCGCCTGCCTGGCCACTGGCAACCTGGTTATTATTCAAGCTGGCGCTGAAGTCGTAATCGCTGTTCAATTCACCTGTGGCTATCATCACTTCATCCATGGCGAGCAAGATCCAGCTATTTTCGTAGCTGGAGCCCCAACAACCACTTTCAAGTCGGTTGGACATGAGGTAATTGACCGCATCAGGGATCAGCAGTGGAGGCTGGCTCAAGCTGTGCCAGGGTATATACGACCATGGCAGAATTGGAAAGGGTGGAGGTCATGTTGCGCCAATCTGGGAACTCTACCTCCCAGTGGACCCCGGTAGATGTGCGAATGGCAGTGGTTTGCAGGTCTGATAGTAAAGTATCAACCTTTTCCCTCGTGGATGAGAAAGAATCAAGTGAAAGCGCCAGCAACCCCTTTGCCCATGGGCTGAGCTGGTCGCGAACATCATAAAGCTGGTTGGTGCTGGTCGAGTCGCCGGGTCCTGATTGGACCAAGGCAAAGTTTTCAAACGCCAGCCGATCGAGCTCCCAGGTTTCGGAGGATTGACTGGGAGTGATCAGGTTTGAAGAAATATATGCCCTGGCTTTGTTGATGGTATCTACTGGGACGCTGATATTAGCATCCCTGGCAGTTGCCAGGCCGAAGAGCACGTAAGAGGAGATATAACTATCGCTTTCATTTCCCTGGCACCAACCCCAACCTCCATCGGGATTTTGCAATGAGAGCAGCCGGTTCAGTCCCTGCTCGAGGGCACGGTCAAGGCTGGCTTTCAGGTCTGGAGAGTCGATACCGAAGGTTTGCAGGGTGGTATAGGTGACCAGATTGGGCAGGAAGGAGGAGAGGATTGGCTCGGTGCAGTTGTATGGGTAGTTCTCTAGCGCATCCAGGGCATCCAGCATGGCGGCTGCCAGGGAGGGGTCAAGCTCAACTTCAAGCGAGCCGCTATTGGCGTCAAAGGTCACGGGCAGGCTGACCAGCTCCAGCTGCTGACCACCTTCAGGCAGGGTTCCGGAGGTGGCAAAGGTCTGAGGTGCAGTGTAGCGTAATACCGGCAGGGCACCCTGACTTACCCTGACCGCATCTTGCAAACCACCCGCCTGGACAGAAAACCGGAGGTCAGCACTGGCCACGTCTGGTACTGTGCCCCACCATTCCACCCGGGTCTGGCCGTTTGCCAGAACGGTAACCGGTTGGGTGGCAATGTTGGGGTCGTCCAGCTCGAAGCCGGTGGCTTGTAATGTGACCTTTCCATCCAGGGCTTCCGCTGTGTTATTTTGTACCACAGCGGCCAGCATGGCATGATCGCCTGCCACCAGAAAGCGTGGCGTGACAGGGCGAACGAGCAGTTCCTTGGTGGTAATGACCTCCAGCTGGGTTTCACCCACCAGGGTATCTTCGGTCAGCCCACGCACCAGCACCTGCCAGGTGGTCAGGCTATCGGGCAAGTTCATGGAAACGGTGGCTTCGCCGTTGGCATCGGTAACAATTTGGGCATCCCAGTAAGCGGTATCTGGAAAATTCTCCCGGGTGACCGATTGAGCTTCATCACCGCCTCCACCACCCATTCCACCTGGCATGTAACGCAAGCGCTGCCCGGAGGCTGCCAGGCTGAGGCCAGTACGAACACCAAGTGGCTGCTGCCCATAGAAGGCAGCAAAAATATCCTCTGCATTGGGGTCAGTCAGGGAGAGGACTGCCAAATCCACCACAGAGAGTGAAAACTCACCCTGGACAGGGTTACCATCTGCATCGGTGATACGCATGGAAAATACCACCGGTTTGCCTGGTCCGGTACGTTCAGGCTGGCTGGTCAGGTCAAGCGTGAGGTATTCGAAGGACGGGTCGACCGGCAGGTTAACGTATCCCTGGCGGAAGTCGGGGTAATCCTGGTCATCCTGCCCGAGCAGGGTGACAGCGATGTATACATTGGGGGCGTCCTCGTTGCTGAGTGACACCGGGAAGGTGCTGCCACCGGGTTCCAGGTTGAGTATAAAATAACGCATGACTGCACCCCGTTCCACGGTCAGCAAACCCAGGGCAGTGCTGCCGAACGGGTTGGGCACGAAGATCTGGGCAGTGTCGCCGGGTTGGTAGGCATCCTGGTCAGCCACCAATCGCAGGCGCTGGTTGGGAAGGGACGGCCATTCCGCTTCACCTGCTCCACCCACCCATAGGATGACCTGGGTAAGCGCCTCATCCCCTGAGATATCCAGCTGGTAGGTGCCAGGATCGGGAGGGATGAATCCCACCCGGGTTTTGCCCTCCGCGTCCGTGGTGATGGAGGTGCTGTCAATGGGTGTGTATTCAGCCACATACGTGGGGAATTCGTAGCCCAGACTGTCGGGCGGTGGGTCCTGTCGCACCCAGACCACACGCTGGAATTCTGCTGACAAAGTCCGCTCACCAGCCGGGTCACCGTTCCAATCCACAACCATCACGTCAAAACCAGCCTCAGATTTCGCCTGGAAGGACCAGGCATCCGGATGGACCCCGATATAGTATTCAGCGGGGTTGACATATATCGAGCTGCGCGCGCTGGTAGGCAGACCACTCTCATCGGTGATGGTAGCCTCAAGCGTATACTGCTGCCGCCCTGGAGTGGCTTCAGGGGAGAGCTCCAGGTTGAGCAATCCATTTGGATCTGTCTGCCCATCCCCTTCGCTCACATATCTACCAAGCCCACCTGTGCTGAAGTCAAAGTTGTAGACATTCAGCCAGCTGGTATCCACGGGACCCACCTGGTAGTTGGGGATGCTGAAATAGGAATCGTAGCGATAGAGCACCCAGTGCACGGGCATATTCCCGGCGGGGGCATCGAAGAAGTAACGTGCGTTGACTTCAGCCAGCAGGGCAGTCCCGCTGATTACATCCGTGGTCCTGGAAGGTCACCTGCAGGTTGATCTCTGGCTTGCGGTAGTCTGCGACCTGGAACTGAACCCCTGAGTAGTCGTCCGGATTATTTAACCAGTATGTTCCGGGGATCGCGTTCGAAGGAAGCTCATATTCTCCGTGGGCAGTGCCGAACCCTGAGAGAGGCAAGTCAAATGTGGCAACCGTCATCCCCACCTGGTCATTGAGCGCCAACGGATAAGAGCTGATATCTGGCATGGAATAGCGTCCATTAGAAGCTTGCCTCACCACCAATCGGAAATGAGACCGTGTCTCCGGGGCGGTAGATGGGGCGATCGGTATAAAGGTATGAAAAAATACTGGACGGATAATAATCTTCTGGTATATCAAAATTCCATGGGCTGATGCCATCATTCCAGTGTGACATCGAAAAACCGAAATTATCCTGCCCCAGCTCGCCGAGGACAGCATAGGAAGAATTATACGGATCCTGATATGCGGTCAATGGGGCTCTGGAATACGCCATTGTCATCCGTGATCCCGGAATCGAGCATATTGCCGGCTTGATCGTATATGGTGACCGGCAAGCTGGGTGCGGGAGTGTTGGTGTCTAAATCAACTGCCCAGACCAGGGCATCGCTTGGGCTGAGCTTGAGGGTGGTTTGATAATGGCTGACCGCCAGGATGATATTCGATGGATACCCATAATTATTGGGCAGGGTTAAACGCATGAAGTACAGCCCAGGAGAGCGAGGCTGCCCATCCGGTGAGATGGGGATTGAAACCGTGGTGGACTGGTTGTGTGGTACTTCCGGATAAAAGGTCCATGATTCCGCATCTTCCGGGTAAAAATTTTGGCGGAAATCGTAACCATTATCCGCATACATCGCTGCCAGGTCATCGAGCGTCATGCTGCCCACGGAAAGAGGGATGGAGGAGACATTGGTCACCTGGGCAAGCAGGCCACTATCCTGGGTGGTCAGGAAGGTAGTGCCGGTGTCGTAGGGGAATTGAACGGATGGTTCGAGGGGACCGTTGCGGAAATGAAGCGTGTATGCTTGCCCCAAACGGCTGCCCCACAGATCGGCCAGGTCTGGAGAGACGGATAAGCGTATAGCTGGTATCCGGGTCAAAGCTACCGTAAAAAGAGAGGTCAATTGCTCATTATCCATCCAGGAACCCAGGTTAGGGACAGGCGGCGTAAAGGAGATGTATTGATCAATTTCTTCCTCCGATAGCTGGGAAGTGACGAATAACTGGACGCCCTCATAATTTACCTTCACACCACCTTCAACTGGATTCTCGCACCTTCAACCGGATTACTACCGGTGATGGAAAGCTCAGGTACGGTTGTCCAGGTCAGGCGGAGTTGGCTCACCCAGGGGTGTTCCGCCCAGGGCAGCTGCCTCGGCACCCAAAGTGGCCACATACGTAGTATCACGCAGCAACAAGGCTGAAGGTGTAAAAGTGAAGCTGGTGAAATCTTCATTCCAGGCAGGCTGACCCGTGATGGGAAGTCCGTCACTGGTCAGGAGTGAAAAATTGGCTTCCACGCTGGCTGAATCCATGGGATAGCTGAAATTGAGCTGGACATTGGTGTCCAGGGGCTAGATTACCTTGTTCATCCAACGGTAGGGTGGAGACCAGGCGTGGCAGGGCGGTATCGAATGACCATCCCGGGGCGGATTCCAATGGCGAGCCTCCCGTGCTGGTGAGGTCAGGGTTGATGCTGACCTGGTAGTTTTCTCCGCCTGCCATGGCAGGTTCTGCATAAAAAATATATGTACTGGTGTTGATCCACTCGCCACGCCCATCTGCAGTGGGCGTCAAGTTGAACCCGGCAGGCAGGCTGGCAGGGTCGGCACCCAGCGGGACGACTGGCTGGTTGAAGGATGCCACGATGGCTGAGGTGGGATCCACATCACTGGTGCCGCCTGCCGGTAATTCCTGCACCAGGTTCAGGTAATCAATGGTGGTATAGGTAAGCTGAATAGGCTCGAGCAGTGCCATGCCTTTGGCAGAATGGGCACTGGTGTCGATATTGATCGTCTGGGAGGTGCCTGGCATGAAGGGAGTATCAGGGGTGAAGGTCAGGCTGGAATCATCCAGCCAGGTGAAGCTGCCGGAAAGGATTGGATCCCCGCTGATCGCAGCCTCAACTGATGGGCGGTCCATGGGCTGGTTGAAGTAGAAGGTGAGCGGGGAATCAAGCACGAGTTGTGCCCCCAGGAGTGGGTTGGTTTCCACCAGTGCAGGTGGAAGATCCAATGGAAGGGGCGTTGGTGAAGGTAGAACCGCTTTCGTGGGTATGGGTTGCGTGGCAGTCACCGTGGGGGTTGGTGTTTTCCTGCTGCATCCCGCAAGGGACCCAGACAGGCAAACCAACACCAAAATGGAAATGGTTATACCAACGATAGCTGGTTTATTGAACATCCGGTGGGAAAAATGGGAGGAATACATCGGTTTCTCTCCTTATTGTGGAAGGGGATGGTCCTTCCAAAAAATGATTATAACACCCGCACTTCTGGCAGCTCGGTGCGGGATGGATTGTCACTGAAGCGCTTGTTCCAGGTCTGCCAGGATATCGGGCAGGTTTTCAATGCCCACCGAGAGGCGCACCAACCCATCCGTTATGCCCTGGTTCAACCGGTCTTCACGCGGCACCGGACCATGGGTCATGCTGGCCGGATGCTCGATCAGCGTGTCCACGTTTCCCAGGGAAACAGCCAGGGTTGCCACTCGCACGCGCTCCATCAGCCGGATACCTGCTTGCATGCCACCTTTTAGCTCAAAAGACATCATTCCACCATAGGCATGCATCTGGCGTTTTGCAATCTCATGACCGGGATCGTCTTCCAGTCCAGGATAATGGACCGTGGCGACAGCCGGGTGGGTGGCGAGGAACCGGGCTACCTGCAGTGTATTCTCGCAATGGCGCTGCATGCGCAGTTCAAAGGTCTTGAGGCCCAGGTTCGCCAGCCAGGAATCAAATGGGCTGGGGATGCCCCCCATTACCTTGAGGAAAGTGTAGAGCGACTTATGCATATAATCGGGATGTGAGCTAACCACCACGCCTCCGGTGAGTGCCCCATGCCCGGAGAGGAACTTGGTGGTGGAGTGAATCACGATATCCGCACCCAGGCTGAGAGGTCGCTGGCAGTAGGGGGAGGCAAAGGTGTTATCAACCGCCAGCCAGGCGCCGTGCTGGTGAGCAAGCTCAGCCACCATCTTCAGGTCGACCACGGCCATGGTTGGGTTGGCGGGCGTCTCTGCATAGGCCAGCCTGGCTCCAGGATGGGCTTTGAAGGCGGCTTCCCAGCCGGCCTGGCTGGTATCGCGCACCCAGGCAACCTGGATGCCAAGCGATTGAGCGATATCCTTGAGGAAGGTGAACGTAGCGGCGTAAACCGCCTCCTGGGCAATGACCGTATCTCCAGCTTTGAGGCAGGAAAGGAATACGCCGGTTATGGCTGCCATGCCTGAGGCGAAGACCAGCCCGGCAACCAGGGTACTGGGATCAGTTTCCGGATGGAGCGCGGATCAGGTCAAGGCCTTCCAGCACGGCAATCTTACGGGATAGCTGCTCCAGGTTGGGGTTGCCCAGGCGGGTGTAGTAATACCCGGGCTGGGTGCGAGCAACAATCCCAGCGCCTGTGGCGACATCCGGGAAATTAAAAGTGGAAGTCTGGTAGATAGGGGTTACATGAGCATCGGAGGGATTATCGTCCTCCCCGATGTGTGTAACCAGGGTGCCAATGCTGTGGTTGGATGAGAATTGGTACACTTATTGCTCCTTTTTATCTTGCTATGTCATCAAGACGGTGGTTAGATTTGTGACGCCCGATACTTCAAGGATGTTCCCTACACTCATATAGCGGCCAAGCAGAACGTGTGTAAATGGAAGGCTCTATTCAACGATAGATGACAGTATTTCTCGCCAACCTGGAATTTTATATTCCTCACCAGCATGGCCAGAAATACTCATACCACCATTTAGGTGCGGGAACCTCACAGGGTAATTATACGTCTAAGGACATACCTGGCAAATATCGGCTGGAGATACTAATCCAATTCTTAGCAATTTTGTCCTATTTTGCATAAAAACGTTCAAACTATTTGGTAAAATCAAACTATGATATCCAACACCACTTCCCGCCAGAGCATGGCGCACTCACTTCCCACCCCGGTTAAGCCCAGGCCATTAAGCCAAGCCATCCTAGCATTGGCGCTGGGGCTTGTAATACTGGTCGGATTGGTTCTGCTGGTTCCCAGTGCCTATGGTGCGGTATATAAAGGGCGCATTTTCCCAGGTGTGGCTGTCGCTGGTATTGACATCTCGGGGATGACCACCCAGGAAGCAGCAGCCTTGCTTGCCCAACGGCTGGATTATCCCCAGCGGGGAAAGATCGTCTTCCAGGAAGGCACAAACCTGTGGACCGCAAAACCTGCGGACCTGGGCTTGTCTTTGGATGCCCAAACAGCTGCATTGGCAGCCTATAACATGGGGAGGGCAGGGGGCCGTCCCGAACGCCTGGCAAATCAATGGAACGCCTGGTCTTCCGGAGTTGACCTGGCACCATTGTTCGTATTCGACCGGGGTGTCGCTAAGAATTACCTGCAAGGGATTGCCCAAGAAATTGACCGGCCAATCATTGAAGCTTCCCTGGGTGTGAATGGGGTGGAAGTGGTGGTCAATTCAGGGCAGGTCGGGCGAGCCCTGGATGTCAATACCGCCCTCACCAGCCTGGAAACACAGCTGCACTCCATGACGGACGGACTCATCCCCCTTGTGGTGCAGGAGACTGCGCCGGTGATCCTGGATGCAACTGCCCAGGCAGAGCTAGCCCGGCAGATCCTATCTGCCCCGCTCACGTTGCAGGTTCCCAATCCTCAGGAAGGTGACCCAGGACCATGGTCCTTTGAGCCGGCTGCCCTGGCACAGATGCTGACCATCCAACGCGTGCAGGCTGACCTGGGAGAGAGCTACCAGGTAGGTCTGAACCCTGAGGCGCTCAGGAATTTCCTTCTGAATATTGCCCCCGGGTTTGGGCGCAACCCGCAAGATGCACGGTTCATTTTTAATGATGATACCCGCCAATTGGACTTGCTCCAAGCGGCAGTTATCGGGCGTGCCCTGGACGTGGATTCAAGCCTGACACAAATCAACCAACAGTTGCTCAATGGGAAGCATAACGTGGATTTGGTCATGCAAACCACCAACCCGGAAGTGACGGATGATGCCACCGCCGAATCCCTCGGCATCACCGAACTGGTCAATGCCCATAGCTCCTATTTTTACGGCTCGAGTGCGGCGCGCATCCAAAATATAACCACCGCAGCTTCCCGCTTCCACGGCTTGTTGGTGGCACCTGGAGAATCTTTCTCCATGGCGGATGCCCTGGGGGACGTCAGTCTGGATAATGGTTACTCGGAAGCACTGATCATCTTCGGCGACCGCACCATCAAGGGAGTGGGTGGAGGCGTGTGCCAGGTGAGCACGACTTTGTTCCGCACCGCCTTTTTTGGAGGTTACCCGATCGACGAACGTTGGTTCCATGCCTACCGGGTGGGATATTACGAGCAAACCCCCAGCGGCGGGTACGATGAAAACCTGGCGGGGTTGGATGCCACCGTGTTTGCCCCGCAAGTGGACTTCCGCTTCACAAACGATACACCCTATTGGCTGCTGATGGAGACGTATGTGGGGGGCAGCTCACTCACTTGGAAGTTCTATTCCACCTCCGATGGTCGAAGCGTGGATTGGGATACTACCGGCTTGCAAAACATCGTTGAGCCACCAGACCCGTTGTACGAAGAGAACCCTGAGCTTGCCCAGGGAGAGATCAAGCAGGTGGACTGGGCAGTGGATGGTGCAGACGTATCGGTGACCCGCCGGGTGTACCGTGATGGCACTTTCCTCTATGAAGATGTGTTCAATACCCATTACCAGCCCTGGCAGGCGAAATACCAATATGGACCCGGGACGGAAGTGCCCACTCCAGAACCAACCGAAACACCATAACTATAAAATTAACCTTAATTCCGACGGTTGAAGCGGACTACCATGCTCCTGCTGATGCCTGCCGGGTAGGCAGTTTTTGGGGTAGAATATTATTTCCGGCAGATTTCTAACCCCAGGCGAACGCGATGGAGCTTGTTTCTCTCCAAGCGGTGGGAGCTGGATGCCTGGAGGCTGGCATGCCGTTGATGAGAATCTAGCCAGATCGTGACGGAGGAAATATGGTCAGTCAAGAACTGCTCGATATCCTGCGCTGCCCAAATTGCGTGCGCGAAAAAGAAGGCTTGTTGGAGTATTACAAGGAGTCCTGGTTGATATGCCAGGATTGTGGGCGTAAATACCCCATCCGGGAAGATATCCCGGTGATGCTGATCGACGAAGGTGATAAGTGGATCAACACCCCCGTGGAGGCACTGCAGGTACCACCTCCGGGTGATTAGTCATTTTCCTGCTCTGTGATTAAATCAGTAATTATTTTAGGGGTGTGAATGGAAGATTTATCGGTATTGCTTTCCCAGCTGAGCTGTGGGGACGATGAGCAGGCCGAAGAGGCATTGAATCGTTTGACCGATTGGGGACCCGAAGCGGTGGCAGCCCTGGAGCAGAGATTATCCCATCCTGAGGCAGAAGTACGCTGGTGGGCGGTGCGGGCACTTGCGGAGCTGCAGGATGAGCGCGTGCCCGGACTGCTCGTGCTTGCCCTGTCTGACCCGGATAATAGCGTGCGCTGGTGTGCAGGGTTGGCTTTGCGCAAACACCCGTCAAGCCAGGCTTCCCCTGCCCTGGTTGGAATGCTCGCCGATCAAGATGCCCTGTCCCGGCGGCTGGCTGGAGATGCACTGGTGGCGATAGGCAGCCCGGCTGTTCCTGGGCTTTTGGAGGCCATGCAGCAGGATGATTATTTGGTGCGCCTGGAGGCTGTGCGCGCCCTGGCAAAGATTGGCGATGCGCGTGCCATCCCGGCACTGTTCGTAGCGCTGGACGACTCTCAGCCTTGATCGAATATTGGGCGAGCGAGGGATTGGAGAAGATGGGGGTGGGGATGGTGTATTTTAAACCAGAGTAATTCTGGGTTAAGATCAATTTATTTTGATGTTAATGATGGGGCATGATAAAGACAGATTTCGTGCCCCTAAACTTATTCGATAGCCAATGGGTTGAATTATCCCCGTTCCATTGAAAACTGTAGAGCGGATATGATTAACTGGCAACACCTATCTATTTAATGCCCATACCAGCCAGATACCAATCATGGCTGCCCCGATAAGGAAACGCACCACAAAAGCCGACCCCCAGCCAATTGCCAACCCGCGTAGGGTTACGAGAGCTTTTTTGAAATTACGCTGGCGGATATACTCCAGCACCAACAGGACCAATGGGGCAGCGATGAGACCACCGAAGGGTGGGAAGAAGATCGTGCCGAGGATACCTGCCAGCACCCCCAAAGCCAGCGAAGACCAGGCTGCACCTTCCTTGTGCGCCTTGGCGCTCATCAAGACGTTGTCAATCACAGCCCCGGTGATGAACAGCACTGTGATCACCGCAAACAGCACCCAGCCCAGGGTGGTGAACCCGGTCGTCACCCCGTATCCAAGCGCTGCCAGCCAGATGACCGCAATACCGGGGAAGACTGGCACGATCAACCCAAATAAGCCCACCATCATGATGACCAGGGTGGTCCAGAAAATGGTTGTCGAAAGCCAGGCTGGCATGCTTTTCCCTTACTTGCCTTCGGGTTGGATCACTTCGATCCCGCCCATCCACGGGCGCAGCACGGTTGGCACCACCACGCTGCCATCCTCCTGCTGGTAGTTCTCCAGCACAGCGATCAGGGTGCGCGGCATGCCCAGCCCGGAGCCATTCAGAGTATGCACCAGTCTCAGCTTGCCGCCTTCCGTTGGGCGATATTTGATATTTGCACGGCGTGCCTGGAAATCTCCCACGTTCGAGACCGACGAAACCTCCAGCCACTCATTGCAGCCGGGTGCCCAAACCTCGATGTCATAGGTCATGCGGGCGTTGAAGCCCAAATCACCCGTGCACAGCTGCTTGACGCGGTAGGTGAGGCCCAGCTTGGCGGCTGTCTCCTCGGCGTCGGCGAGCATCTTCTCCAACAAGTGGTCCAATTCTTCAGGCTTGCAGAAGATGTACATCTCCACCTTGTCGAACTGGTGACCGCGCTTGATGCCGCGCACGTCGCGCCCGGCGCTGATCTTCTCGCGGCGGAAGCAGGGTGTGTAGGCAGTGTAACAGATCGGCAGGCTGACTTCCTCCAGCACGTCATCCATGAAGAGCCCGGTGAGCGGCACCTCGGCAGTGGGCACCATCCACAGGTCGTCCTCCACGTCATGGTACAGGTTATCTTCGAACTTGGGCAGCTGCCCAGCGCTGAACATGGTCTGCTGCTTGACCATGAAGGGTGTGTACTTCTCGGTGTAGCCCTGGCGGATGTGCAGGTCGAGCATCCAGGCGATCAAGGCGCGCTGCAGGCGAGCCCCTGCTCCGCTGAGCACGTAAAAACGCGAGCCGGTGATCTTGACCCCCTGGTCGAAATCGATGATACCGAGGGCTGGACCCAAATCCCAATGCGCCTTGGGCTGAAAATCATACTCGGGGATGTCTCCCACCCCGCGCAAAACCACATTCTCGCGGTCGTCTTTCCCGTAGGGAGAGCGGCTGTCGGGCAGGTTGGGGATGCCTGCCAGGATGGCATTTAACTCCTCCTCGATCTTGCGCAAGGATTCATCGAGCTGGCTGATGCGCTCACCCACCTGGCGCATGGCTTCGATCTTTACCTGCCGTTCGGCTGGGTCCTTGGCTTTCCCGATCTCCTTGGAGACCGCATTACGTTCGGCCTTCAGGCTCTCACTCTCCTGGATGGTCAGACGGCGTTTCTGGTCCAGCTCCAAAACCAAGTCGACGGGGCTGGCCTCCATCTGACGGTCTGCCAGGGCTTTGCGAACGACGTCGGGATGCTCGCGGATGATGTTGATGTCTAACATTGGTGCGCCTCCAAGGTGAATAATAAAGCCCCCTCTCCCGCAGGACGAGGGGGCTCCCGTGGTGCCACCTGCAGTTTGCCGACCGGATGACCTATCTTTGCAATGGGTGATTCGGCTGGCCTCCAATGAGCGCTAACGGGCTGACCCGGCTCCTTTATACCGGTCGTGACACCGATTCTGCGGGAGCAATTGGACCACTTGAGGGTCCGGCGGAGTGGATTTTACCCTTATTCCTGCCGCCTCGCACCACCCGGCGGCTCTCTGGAAGGCGGAAAGGTTACTTATCTCCACGCTGGTCGTTTATGGATCGATTGATGAGGATTATACATGAGGCTGGGGGGGTGTCAAGAGAGGGGGTTGGGTTGTAAATTTAAAGATAACCACAACGATCACCAAGCGCTAAGGTATTTAAACTAAAAAAATCGTTAACATTTATTTACAGCCTGTGAAGGCAGGCTTTTCGACAATTTATCCAGACTTACAACCGCTGCCTCATGCGGATTCACCAGCGAATAGTAGATATTCCTGCCACGCTTTTCCCCCTGGATCAGATTGGCATCCTTGAGCACCCGCAGGTGGTGCGAGGTGGTGGACTGGGGGACATCCAGGAATTCCACCAATTCGTCCACGGTGAACTCACCCTTTGAAAGAAGCTTGACGATCTTAACGCGGGTTTCGTCCGCCAGCCCGTTGAACATCTGGGCAATCACCACCACCTGGCTTTCATCCATGCCAGGAACCCTGGAGAACCCGGTCAGCGCCTGGCAGCAGATTTGCCCGGGGGCAAAATCTTCCGCATCCGACCTATAGATGTTCACCAGCCTTGGCTCAATGAAGGCTGGGTCGAAGGACGTTTGCACCTCTGCAGGAGCAACGCCAGTCTCGAGCACCGTGCGGGTCAGGCTGAGCAGGAATTCCTGCTGACCTGCTGGAGGCAGCTGGGCAAACAACTTTTCCACGAAGGCCAACCGTTCTTCGGGTTGGGTATTTTGCAGCGCTTTTTCCAGCAACTGGGAGATCAAGTTTGGAGGTCATATTATCCATGGGTTATCCTTGCACCAAAAATCCATCTAAAATTATCAATTTATACAGGATAAATGATATCATTGGTCATTAATTATGTCAAGAATAGGGATGTAGCATCGAAAATTAATAGTTTAATATGACATTCTTCCTCTTGACGCATCGAAAATTATGGATACAATATATTGCATGATACAAATTGTCTCATGACTTAGAGCGATCAAAAAAACCATTTTCAGATTCATGAATTTTACAACTTTGGAGAAGATTGCTTCCCCTCACTGCACTCGGGGCACGGGGCAAAAACCGCCTCGCAATGACAACCATCCAAAAAGGAGAATTACTATGTCAGAATCAAACGTACAAGAAAAACCGGCCGATATCCGCACCACGGTGCGACAGCACTACGGGGAAGCGGCTGCCAGCTTCCAGCCCAAGGCTCCATCCAGCTGCTGTGGCTCGAAAGACCCCGTGGATCTGACCGCCAGCAAGCTGTACCCCATCTCCGAGATTGAGGTATTGCCGGAGGAGGTGACCGGACTCTCCATGGGCTGCGGTGACCCCATCACCCTGGCCTCGCTGCAGCCCGGGCAGACCGTGCTCGACCTGGGTTCAGGTGGCGGCATCGACTGCTTCATGGCGGCCAAAAAGGTGGGCGAGACGGGTCACGTGATCGGGGTGGATATGACCGCCGAGATGCTCGAGAAAGCGCGCCTCAACCAGGCCAAGCTGGGTTTCACCAATGTCGAGTTTCGCCTGGGTGAGATCGAGCACCTGCCGGTGGCGGACAACACGGTGGATGTGATCATCTCCAACTGCGTGGTCAACCTCTCGCCGGATAAACCGCAGGTCTTCCGGGAGGCCTTCCGGGTGTTGAAACCCGGTGGCAAGCTGGCCCTGAGTGATATCGTCACCGATGGTCCCCTACCGCAGGAAGTCAAGGACAGCCTGAGTGCCTGGGCGGGCTGCGTGGCCGGGGCGCTAGATGTGAAAGACTATATTGCCAGCCATCGAGGCGGCTGGCTTTACCCATATCGAGCTTAACCCAGTCTACTTCGACCAGGAGACGGTTGACGAATATGCAAAGATAGCCGATGGTGGGTCGTGCTGCGAATCTAGGCCACAGGTGGTGATCAGTGATGGGGTCGAAGTCCAAGATGATCGAGTTGGATGAAGAGCATTGACCTGGGAGATAAACCATTCAGAGAAGCCGTCTTCAGCGCCAAGATCACGGCTTATAAACCATAAACAAAACGTTCCAACGTTTGAACGGTTGAACGTTGGAACGTTATTTTATCGATTATCCATCCCCTATACGCAAGACACAAGCTGGGCAAGAGAATTCAGTCCCATCGTAAACCAATAAACGCATTGGTTTGGATGGAGGGCTTTCTTGATGGCCAACCCCCCCAGAAAAAATCGTATTGATATATTACCCAATGCATGTAGAATTACTTCTCTCCCAGGGGTTTGAAGGTGCCAACTCCGGTTGTAGTGGTATCGGTCTGGGGATCTCCATAATAAGAGACACCGCCACCACCACTGATGTCGCCGCTTAACTGATCGGTTACCCACACTGTGGCATTTCCCACCCCCGAGATGGTGACGGAGGCTGTCTCAATCTTCAAGTCAGGGGCATTCACGTTCCCTGCGCCAGAAATATCGATGGTAGCCTGGGTGGTTTGACCAGTAATTTCAATCCCTCCCAATCCACTTAGGTTGATATTGAGAATATCCGTCGTGATCTGGTTTTGTTGAACCATCCCGGCACCACTTAAGTTAATATCCATCCTGGGGGTTGAGAGGGTTTCCACCTGGACATCTCCTGCCCCGCTGATCGTCAGTGAGGTGAGATCTATGACTACGATTGTGAATGTCAGTGGATTATCATTGCCAAGAGGGTTGATGGTGATATTTTCCTTGGTCCTGATAATGAGTGACCCATTTCTTACCTCAGTGATGATTTCCGGGACCACGTTGTCGGGACCTGAAATGTTGAGCGACTCTTTGTCACCCTGCATGATGTTTATCTTTCCCATGGTGCTAAATTCAAGCGCATTAAAACCACTTACATCGCGATTCTCGCTGATGTTCACATCGGAGGGAATGATTATCTTGATGCCAGTGTTTGTAAAGAGGTTGCAGCTGATTAATAGCAGTGCAACGAAAAAAGGCAGATAAAAAAGGGTCGAGTTTTCATGGGTACTCCTTTCGGGATGGTAGGTCTAATTAAAAATGTTATTCCGTATTCATAAATCCTAATAGTTAAGATTGTCATAGTATGAGTAGATAAATGTCCTATCAGGGTGGCAGATATGGTTAGCGCCAATTAACACTGGATCGTGATAACAACCAGACAAATACCTTGCGACCCATGATGGAATGAAAGTCAAGGAGATTAATCAGGATGAAGCGGTAGCCTTGGAGACAGGCTGCTCAGAAAGAACATCTTCAGTGTCAAGATTACTATATTATTAACTCTATTTATAAGTTGTCACGTTAAACGTTCGAACGTTAAACGTGCAATGTGCTAACGCTGCTTAAGCTGTTGCTTAAACCCCTCCAACGCCTCGATGGGTGTGGGATCGATCTCATAGAGCATGGCCAGGTAATAGGCCACGTAGTCACCGAAGTGTAGGGCGGTCCACTGCTGGGCGAGGGGTGTTTCGCCCTGGGCATCGTAGAAATCGGTATTCAACCCTTCGAGCATGTAGGCTTGCTTGGTCAGCTCGGTGCGCAGCAGGTTGCGCGGGTGGTAGGAAGCCGCGCGCAGGAACAACGCCATGATTGTATGCAGGGTTTGCTCGGGTTGCATCAGTCCGGCCAGGGCGTTGTGGTCCGCTTCGGCAAGGGCCTCGAACTGAGCTACAGCCTTGGCCAGCTCGTTGACCTGGGTCTTCCAGCGCCGGGCGACCGGCTCAAGCACATCTGCCCCAAAGACCATCACCCAACGACCCATAAGCTGCCCCGCTTGGCGCTTGGCTGGGTTATGTACTACCGGCACGTCTGCCTGCAGGCTGGCCTGTTGTTTACGCATAGCCGTAATTGCTTCGGATAATTCAGCAGCCGGGTTGGGGATCAGTCCCAGGCGTGTGAATAATGCCAGCAGCATCCCGAACGAATAGCCCACCGCGGCACGCGGCTGGCCATGATGCTCAAAGGTCCACAATGGGATATTTGAGGCCATAGCTGCTTCAGCCAGTTTCCCTCCCGTGCACAGTGCCAGGATACGACAGTTGCTTTTCGACGCTAATTCAAAAGCTGCTAAGGTCTCTTCAGTGTTGCCCGAGTGCGAGCTGGCGACAACCAGCGTATCGGGCCCATGCGCCCAGGCGGGGAGCATGTAGTTGCGCTGTACCACGATGGGAACAGGACAAAGTGGTGCGGCATATGCTGCCAGTAGGTCAGCCCCGATGGCGGATCCGCCCATACCGGCAATGAGCACACGTTGAATGCCCTGCCATTCAGGCAGGCTCAGGCTCAAGCCGCGCTGGAAGGCATTCTCAAGCTGGCTGGGCAGGTTTTCAATCTCTGAAAGGTAGTTTTGCTTGTCGATATTCAGGAAGGAGGTGTGATCGTTTAGGTCCATAGTCTGTGTCTGGCCTTTAAAAGGAAAATACTAAATTTTTTTCGAACCCTTTTTACCCTGGATTTTAAGCAGGTGCTGGTAGATCTCCCTACGTGACCAGCCGGATGGGGCGACCAGCCGGGCTGCCAACTGTGAGGCAGGCTCACCATGGGTAAGGAGAATTTTCAACTCCTTGTCCAGGTGTTCTTCCGTCCAGCGTTCAGCCTGGAGCGTGTTGCCTGCCAGCACCAGGGTGAACTCGCCGCGCGGTGGGTTCACCGTGAAGTATGCCTGAGCTTCACTCAATGTGCCGCGGAAAATCTCCTCGTGAAGCTTGGTCAGCTCGCGTCCCACGGCAATCTGGCGGTCACCGAGCCTAGCTTGAAGGTCCTCCAGCGAGGCAAGGATACGGTGGGGTACCTCCAGGAAGATCAGTGTGTATTGCAATTCCGAAACTTCTGACAGCAGGCGCTGGCGCTCACCCGGCTTGCGTGGCAGGTAGCCCAGGTACAGGAACGAATCGGTGGGCAAGCCGGAGGCAACCAAGGCTGAGATGGGTGCACAGGCTCCCGGGATGGGGCTGACCGCGTGACCAGCGGCTATTGTTGCCCGCACCAGCTCATAGCCAGGATCGTTTAGAGCTGGGGTGCCGGCATCCGAGACCAGCGCTACGTCACCCTCCTGAAGTGCCTCCAGTATGCGTTCCATCCGCACCAGCTTGTTGTGCTCGTGATAGCTGGTACAGGGGGTATGAATGTCATACCGCTGCAGCAGTTTAGCGGTTTGGCGCGTGTCTTCGGCGGCAATCAGGCGCACTTCGCGCAATGTGCGCAAGGCGCGTGCGCTGATGTCCTCCAGGTTCCCGATCGGGGTGGCTACCAGGAAGAGTGTGCTCATGGCAGTGCCCAAGTGAGCATATTCAAGGCCAGGGTAAAATCGTCCGGGTTCAGCGCTTCCAGGAGCGCCCTACCGATCCGCCCCTCGTTGCTGGTATAGCACAAATACGTCCCCACCGACAGGCTCTCCACGGCGATGGGTGCGGGGCTCATGCTGGCAGACTGGCAATCCGCCAGGTTGGGTTCCAGGCTGGCATATACACCAATCGTAGCCCCATCATTGGGAGCCAGCCAATGATAATTGTTGGCATCCACCTGGTACATCAGGTCTGCATCACCCGCATTCAATACCAGGCTGTCCAGGTCGATGCTGTCTCCTGGGGCTGGCGATAACTCACCGCTTGCATAGACGGGTGGTGGGGTGGTGGCGGTGGGGGAGGGAGATTGGGTGGCTCCAGGAGTGGCGGTGAGGCCGGGTGTGGCAGTGGCGGTATTGGATGGATTTTCTGGGACGATGATGCGTACCCAGAATGGCGAATCACCGTTTGGACCGATACCAAACAAAACCCCGCTCGGGTTGCTCAATTTCCAATTCCCCTGGTAGGAACCTGCCGAGAGTGGTGCGACCATTTCAATGGAAATCTCAACACTAAAGGATGGAAGGACAGTTTGCTGAAGAGCAACTGCATCAGGAGCTTCCATGCGGTCACCGTAAAAAAAGCGTACAGAATAGGAGGGTGTCCAGGTGCATGTGCCATTGTTGACCAGCTTCCAGGTTTTTATAAAGCTCTGCCCGGGCGAGAGGATACTGTCATCGGGAATGGTGACGTCGATCGGGTTGCCTGCCGAGGCCTGGTCACACTGTACCTGCGGCTGGCTGGTCTGAGTAGAGCCTCCGGGTATGGCGGTCACCAGCTGTGTTGGTAGGGGCGTGGAAGGTGTTTGGGTCAGCCTCGCTGTAGGGGATGGGGTAATCGTCAGGAGCGGGGTGGTGAGGGTGCTGGTTTGCTGAGTTGTCTCCACGACACCGATGGGCTGGGAGGTTTGGGTTAAATCGGGCGTCGGGGTGCTTACCGGTAGATCCCTGCTAGATATTCGTGTGATCAACTGCCAGAGCAGGAAGATGATCCCGGCTGCCACAGCCAACCAGACAAAGGCGGTCAGTAGGGTAAACCGGATAGGCATGTGTTTTGTGGTAGCCATCGATGAATACCCCTAGTTTTGCATCCCCAGGCGGTTTGCCAGGATGTGCGCAATCTCACGGGCTGCCATCGGGCGGGCTGCCTGGTAACAAGCATCCACTACCAGTTGACGCTGCTGTGGGTGGGTGATCCAAAACTCTATTGCATGGATGATATCCTCAGTTTGAGGAGCCCATACGCCAACGCCTTCGGAGATGACAAAGTCCACGTTGCCATCTTCCTGGCCTGGCACTCGGCTGTACAGGATCATGGGCAGCCCGGCGATGAGCGCTTCACTGATCGTTCCCGGGCCGGCTTTTGTCAACAGGATATCGGCAGCGCGCATAAAATCTGGCATCTCGTGCACAAAGCCATAGATCAGAGTTGGCATCGGCCACTGGCGGGTCTTCAGGTGTTCCTTTAGTGCCGTATTGCGCCCAGCCACCACTACCAGGGTGATGGGGAGGTTCGCTCGAGCAATCGCCAAAGCGGTTTTCTCCAATGGTCCCATGCCCTCACCCCCACCCACCAGCAATATCACTGGATTGTCTTGCGGCCATCCCAACTGCTGGCGTAGGGCATTTTTATCACCGGTTGGCTGGCAAAAGCGGTCTACCACCGGCAGACCAACAACTCTCAATTGTTCAGGTTTCAAATTAGCCAGCAGGCCGCGTTGACGGGCAGCTTCGGTGGGTACCAGGCATATATCCACATCCTTGTGATACCACATGGCGTGCGTGGTTACCAGGTCGGTGACGACCGTAATGAAAGGAGGGTGATGCTTCCCCAGGGCATGCAGGAAAGGATCATTCGCTAATGGATGGACGGAAATGATCATGTCAGCCGGGTTTTGATCAATCAACTTGTGCAGGCTACGTCTGACATATGGGTAGGCGCTTTCAACGATCAGCCTGGCGCGTCTGCTGCCATTGCTAAGCTTGTAGCCGGCCTTCCAAAGTTCAGGGAAGTGCAACATGTAGGGGTACCATTTGGGCAGGTAGTTTAATGGGCGTGGGGCAAAATCCCGCAGGATGTCCACCATTTGGGTAGTAATGCGAACGTTAAATTCAAGCCAAAGGGCTTCGATAATGGCTTCTGCGGCACTGCGGTGCCCCCCGCCAGTATCTGAGAACAGGAACAGGATATGAGGACGTTTAGGTGGGAGATCATCCATTGGGGGAGATTGGTGTATCAGGGCGTGGGTAGATGGATTTAACCCTACGGGCGAGTTGGCGCCTGGGTAAGAGAACTCGTCGCCCGCAACTCAGGCATTCCAAACCAATATCTGCGCCCAGCCGGACTACTTTCCATTCATAGCCTCCGCAGGGGTGGGGTTTACGTAAACGAAGGACATCATCCAGCCGTAAATCAGGCAGCATGAGGGCATTATAACACGCAGCCGTAATAGCCTTGGATGGTATAATCTTTGCCTAAGGAGACCCTGGCTAGTGTCTAATTTTTTACCCTCACCGTCTGAGCTGATCATATTTGCCATTATTTTACTTACCGCCTTCCCGGTGCATGAATTCGCGCATGCCTGGGTTGCCGATCGCTTTGGAGATACCACTCCTCGTGCCAATGGTCGCCTTACACTTAACCCCCTGGCGCACCTGGACCCCATTGGCTCACTGATGATGATCCTGGTTGGCTTTGGGTTTGCAAAACCTGTGCCCATCAATCCATACGTGTTGGAGCGGCACTCCCGGTCTGCAACCATGCTGGTTTCACTGGCAGGACCCATGTCGAATTTGTTGATGGCAATCTTTGCCTCACTGTTCTTCCGGTTTGGTTTGGTTTCAACCGATGCTATCAACATACCGCCAGTGGGGATCCTTCCCAACATTGCACAGCTCCTGGTAATTTTTGTTAGAATTAACCTTTTACTGATGCTGTTCAACATGATCCCCCTGTTCCCTTTGGATGGTGAGAAGGTCCTGGATTATTTGTTGCCCCCATCTGCAGCGCGAGTCTTGGAAAGCATACGCCCTTATGGTCCGATGATCCTATTAGCCCTGGTTTTTATATTACCCAGACTGGTTGGTATAGACTTGCTTGGTACGGTCATCCTGCCAGCTGTAAACAATCTAACCCGATTTTTGATTGGTGTGTAAAGGTTGTGCGTATCCTTTATCGTGTGCGTCAGTTCTGGCGCATGGTTTCCGTAACGCCTGATGCTTCAGAACTTGAGCACGTGCAGGCAATATTAAGTCCAGAGCAAATGGTACTGTTTATGCAAATGCAACCCGGCGAGAAGGATCATGCCCTGATGCTGTTCCGCAGGTTGGTAGAGCAGGATGAAAATAACCTCGACCTGCTCGTGGCGGCATTATTACATGATGTGGGCAAGAATCGATATGCCATGAATCCATTGGAACGGACGATAGTTGTCCTGGCAAGGGCAGCCATGCCGGAGCAAGCGCGCAAGTGGGGGAATCCACCGCCCAACGCATGGGAAGAGTTGCGTGGCTGGCGAAAACCATTCGTTGTTGCAGAGCAGCATGCTGTATGGGGAGCTGAGCTGGCACATAATGCAGGGGTGAGCTCCCTCACCGAAACCTTAATCCGTAAGCACCAACACCCCGATA
>CAVZSS010000017.1:0-53274 GCA_963777965.1 uncultured Chloroflexia bacterium
ATCACTTCGGATCATGATCTCCTGATACTTATAATTGGACCAGCAACTGACAGGAATGAGATATCTTGATTATAATGGGAATTATCTATCCCATGTGTCAATGAGATGAATCGCACCGAAGCCATCGCAATCCTCAACCATCACCTGGATAGCCTGGAAGCATTGGGTTATGCCGCCCTGGCGAGGCAGATCGGCGAGGATCAAGCCTTCGAGAGGGCGGGGTGATAGCGGCACCGACTACCAGCTTGAGCTGAGTATCCTATGGGATCGCCATCCCAATGGTTCAATCCGCATCGTTGGCAGCATCGATGATGGAGGATTGGGCGCGTTCCTGCCTCTCACCGACTCCCGACTTATGAAACCTGAAGGTAGTTAATTTTCCATGACGTCGAGATCGACCAGTGATTACACAATCTGACTGATGTTTTACACTGGAGGATTTCAAGAATGGATTTAATCATTACAATAAGCCAACTTCGATAAGAATATTTTGATTAGAGCTCATCATGGAAACAACAACCATCCTATTTGCCCTCGGGCTCACCTTATTCGCAGGTCTCTCTACAGGTATCGGCAGTCTCTTAGGACTTATCTCGCGAAAATTCAACCCAAAATTCCTGGCTGGTGCATTGGGATTTTCGGCAGGCGTGATGGTCTATGTATCGCTGGTTGAGATTTTTAATAAGGCCAGAGTTTCATTGAGCCAAACCTTTACAGTGAAACAAAGTTATGGCCTGGCTGTTGTAGCTTTTTTTGTAGGGATCGCGGTGCTTGCAGTGATTGATAGACTGATCCCTTCTTATGAAAATCCGCATGAGATGAAAAATGTGCATGACCTGGAGCAAGATAAACAACCCGAAAAGAATAAACTGATGCGCATGGGACTGTTCTCTGCACTAGCAATTGGGATCCATAATTTGCCTGAAGGATTAGCGACTTTCATGGCTGCCCTGGCCGACCCAAAATTGGGGATCAGCATCGCTATTGCCATCGCCATCCATAATATTCCCGAAGGCCTGGCAGTATCAGCCCCCATATTTTATGCCACCCAAAGTCGTAGGAAAGCTTTTTTCCTGTCATTCGCATCCGGCCTGGCTGAACCGGTTGGGGCATTGGTTGGGTATTTTTTATTCCGCTCTTTTTTCAACGAAATGACCGCTGGTTTAGTTTTTGCAGGTGTGGCTGGGATCATGGTGTATATCTCATTGGATGAGCTGCTTCCAACTGCTGAAGAATATGGTGAGCACCACATTGCCATCGGCGGATTGGTGGCCGGGATGCTGGTTATGGCGATCAGCCTTTTCCTATTTATGTAGGCCACCCAATGGATTCATTCCATGTTAAAAAGGTCTCTGATTGGATTCACCATGTTTCGAAAGGTTGGGTGGCTTTTTCAGCCACGGTGATCTTTCTGCTGTTTACAGCACTCGTGTTGCCTGCTCAATCGTCAAAGGTAGAATCGGGGAAGAGTTCAGCTGGATCGCCCGACTTATCGTTCTTTTATTCGGCTGATGATCTCTATCAAATGGCTGAAGCATATGGTCAGGAGGGGCGGGAGGCTTATATCAGGGCACGCTTTACCTTCGACCTGATCTGGCCATTGGTCTACATGCTGTTCCTCTGCACCGGGATCAGCTGGGTTTATGGGAAAGCGTTTTCACCCGATAGCCTTTGGCAGCGCATGAACCTGGTGCCGGTTTTGGCTGCCCTGTTTGACTATCTCGAAAATATAGCCACCTCGCTGGTGATGCAGCAGTATCCAGCCCAGTTGCCGATCGTGGCTGGGCTGGCAGCGATATTTACCCTGGGAAAGTGGATGCTTGTCGGAGGCAGCTTCGTGCTGCTGATCGTTGGAGTTGTAGTAGGAGGATGGCGATGGCTAAAAAAGGACCGATAGCGCAGGATGCATATGATGAGCTGGCGGAGGCATATGCTGCTCTTGTGGACACCAAGCCTCACAACGCCTATTATGAGCGTCCGGCGACACTATCGTTATTGCCGGATGTGAATGGCAAGCGTATCCTGGATGCTGGCTGTGGACCCGGTGTATATGCCGAGTGGTTGGCCGCCCATGGTGGAATCGTGGTCGCGTTTGATGCCAACGAAAAGATGGTCGCTTTAGCCATGCAGCGGCTGGGAGAGAAGGTTCAGGTACTGCAGGCGAACCTCGAAGCACCTTTGGATTTCTTGGCGGATAACTCGTTTGACGGGGTGATAAGTCCTTTGGTGATGGACTATGTTAAGGCGTGGGAGCCTGTCTTTCGCGAGTTCTATCGTGTTTTAAAACCGGGTGGTTACCTGGTTTTTTCGATGGAGCATCCTTATATGAAGTATGCTACTCACCATCTGATGAGCAACTACTTCAAGGTAGAACAGGTGGAATACGTATGGCGAGGCTTTGGCAAGCCCGTAAGTGTGCCTTCCTTCCGTCGTCCCCTGAGCGGGGTGATCAATCCACTGCTGCAGGCAGGATTCATCCTGGAGCAAATCCTGGAGCCCATCCCCACCGAGGAGTTCTGGGAGAGGGATCCCGAGGATTATGAGGAATTGATGCGCAGCCCGGGTTTTATGTGCATAAAGGCGGTAAAGGGAAACCAAGAATGATGGAAGTAAATAATGCACCTGTTATCAGCGGATTGAGTTTTCGCCACTTTCAGGGTGAGAGTGATTATGATCAAATTGCATACGTCTTAACGACCAGCGACGCTGCAGACCATACGCAAGCGCGAAGTGGATGCTGCGGATATTTCCAATGCATATCAGCACCTGAGTAACTGTGACCCATATCGAGACATGATCGTTGCCGAAGTGGGAGGTGAGATGATCGGCTATTCTCGCGGGTGGTGGCTGGATGAATCGGACACGAAGCGAATATACACACATAATGGATTCCTCATTCCTGAATGGCGTCGAAAGGGGATAGGTCAAGCTATGTTGTTATGGATGGAGCAACGCCTTCGTGAGATTACAGCGACCCATCCGCCAGACACTGCTAAATATTTTCAGGTAAATGTTTCACAATTCCAAAAAGGTACTGCCATCCTGCTGGAGTGTTCGGGCTACCAGCCAAAACGCTATTTTTATGAAATGGTGCGACCAACCCTGGCTGATATTCCTGAAATTCCGTTGCCTGATGGGCTGGAAATCCGTCCAGCCTTACCGGAGCATTATCCTGCCATTTGGAAATCCGTTGATGAAACAAGCCAGGATGAATGGGGATATAAAAAACCAGCCGATGAGGATTATCAGGAATGGCTGACAGGCCCTCATTTTCAGCCCGACCTCTGGCAGGTGGCTTGGGATGTTCACACCAATCGTGTAGTTGGTCATGTGTTGACTTTTATTGATCAGGATGAGAACAAACAATTTAATCGCAGGCGTGGATACACCGAAGGGATTGGCGTTGACCGATCCTGGCGGCGGCGCGGACTGGCGCGTGCATTGATCAGCCGAAGCCTTCAAGCGCAAAAAGCAGCCGGTATGGCCGAGTCAGCGCTGGTCGCCGATAGCGACAGTACAAGTGGTGTTACCAAACTGTATGAGAGCTGTGGTTTCCAGGTGGTTAACGCGATACGGTTTACCGAAAGACTATTTGATGGCATATATATGTCTATCCTAAAGAAAGATCTTCTTCTACGAAATTTGAAGTTCGATCATGTGTGAGTAGGTACCTAGAGGGATAATCTGGACCAAGCCATCAGAACAACCGACGGTATCGTCGTGATGCATGACATCTGCGAGCTGGAAACGGCGGTGGTGATCTGTGAGCTTGTGAAGAGATTGCAGTACCTCATGTTGGGGATCTGTGGATGGGGGAAGCCTGAGAATTGATGCCCAATAACATCTGTTCCTAATCATTCTCTAATTAATTTTCCGAATATTTATGATAAATTAGATAAAATTTATCGGGTAAACATTTGCTACATGTATCACGGAGAAAATGCATGTTAACTAACAATTCATTTCGGAGGAAGTATGTTCATTAAGTCTACGTTTATCAAAATTGGGGTGCTTTCAATTTTACTCACCCTGATTCTTGCTGCCTGTACAGCCCCTGAAACCCCCACCACGCCTGAGCCGGTTGCTGCCACACCCCTGCCAGTGAGCCCGCCGCCACAAGTACCCACGCCAACCGTAGTGCAAGTCAGCACCCGCCCCATTGACATCACAGATGTCCAGGTCCAAATTGGGGTTGGCTCTCCCATCCCAGTGGATGTGGTTGCCAGTGGATCCTGGCCTGATTTGTGTGCCCAGGTTACGCAAGTCGCGCAGAGTTTGGAAGGCACACGCTTTGAAATCGAGATCCTGGCAACATCTGCAGACCCAGATTGCCCACCCGATCTTAGTTGGAATCCCATTTCGCATCGCTCTCCCGCTGAACATGACTGGGAAACCCTTGGCACCTATACCGTGGTGGTAAACGGGGTCCAGTCTGGTTTTGAGTGGACGGCCACATCACCTGAACCGATACCAGTGGAAAACCTTGGTCTGACCCTCGCCTACATCGGTGTGGATGGTAACCTTTGGTTGGCCGACGCCTCCGGTGGTCCCCCACGCCAGCTCACCAGTGACGCAACCAATCAGGAAGCCGGCGGAGAGATCATCAGCTACTACTTCCCGAAGATCTCATCCGATGGGCGCTTCGTCGCTGTCCGCCGGGACGCTGGAGTACCCGTCTCGGAGGGCGTGACGTTACCAGTTTGGTCTGTGGGTCTACGATAACGAGACGGGAGAATCCCATCCGATCTATGAGGACCCAGATGCCTCACCTGCTGGTTTTGATTGGAAGCCGGGTTCGCACCTGCTGGCGTATGGAAGAGGCGCAGACCCCAACTACTTTATCATCCGTGGTGGCAAACCGGATGTCGACCTGGCGACAGGTATTTACGCCGCCGATCTGGATTCTGGCACGTCCAGTCTTTTAGTAGCGCCTGATAATGGCTACACCCTGATGCTACCAGCCTGGTCACCCGACGGACGCTACCTCAGCTTTGACGAGCTGATTTACATGGAAGGGAGAGGGACCTTTCGCCTATTTTGATTTCGAAACCCAGCAGTATATCGCCTGGGATGAACCTCTGGGGAATTACGATTGGTCGCCCGATGGTAGCCAGCTCACCTATGATCGATTGAGCTACACCGCCACCGGGACGGAGCGTATCTTCACCCGCTCCCGTTTGGATGGTGCTGAGGTGCAAGTCTCGCCAGATGTTGACCAGGGCTATGCTTTCTACCCGGTCTACTCCCCAGACGGGCAACAGATTGCCTACCTGGTCAACCCGGCGGACCGGAGAGCCTCCTGAACACGCTGGTCGTGCAAGACCTTGCGACTGGCGATGTCCGCGAGCTGGGCAGCTTACGAATCAGTCTGGTACCTTGAATGGTCGTCGGATGGAAAAGCGCTGGTCTTCAGTGCCGGTCCGTATAAATCCCAAATGGTGTACAGCTACGACCTGGACAATGGGGTAGCTACGGAGATTACCCAGGGCAGCCAACCCAGCCTCGCCCAACCTTAGGGATCCAAAACCCTGTTTTTTTATAAGACGAGAGCAACCTCCTAAGGGTATTCTCGTCTTTTTTCATTAGCCTTGTACATCCTGCATCCTGCCTACGCCGGGATATCCCTGGCCGTTTGGGTTTAGCATGGTGTTCGTGAAGTGGGAGGTCCGGCGTTTACATACCATCCACTGGTAAATTCCCGATGATCCGGGAAGTACCCATCCATGCCAGACTTCCTTGATCCCATGCACTAACGGATGCCTTAAACGAGCCAGGTCATGATTGGGTAGTATACTTTGATGGATATACGGTCTTTCCTGGCACGCCTGGACACCCGTATCCCATTCGTAAATCATTTGTGTTCACACAAGAGAAAATGGAGGAGCTCGAGCTCAATGCGCATTGTCATCATCGCTACAGGAAGCCGGGGGGATGTTGAACCTTATGTCGCCCTGGGGGTAGGGCTGAAAAAAGCGGGTCATGATGTCCGGTTGGTCAGCCATACCAACTTTGCTGATTTGATCAATCCGCAGGGGTTGGAGTTTTGGCCAGTGGATGTTGATGTACAGGACATTGCTCAAAGCCGGAAATGAGCGACCGTTTGGGAGGCGGGAACTTTCTCAAGGTCATGTCCTGATGGCAAAAGAAGCTGAGAATAGTGCGCATCCTCCTGGCAAAGGTTGGTTTATCTGCCTGCCAGGGCATGGACATGATATTGACCGGGGTGGGTGGCTTGTATGTTGGTATCGCCCTGGCAGAGAAGCTTGGACTGCCATTGGTGCAGGCATATTACATCCCCTTTACACCCACCCGCCTGTTTCCAAGCTTCTTGATCCCTGAAACTGCCCTTTCAGCTGGGTGGAAGCTTCAATCGATTTTCATACCACCTTGCCCGCCAGGTGATGTGGCAGGGATTCCGCCGGGCGGATACACTGGCGCGCCGGAACGAGCTGGAATTACCCGCAGCCCCGTTTTGGGGACCTTACAATGGGAAATTTGCGAAACAAAATCCAATCCTTTATGGATTCAGCCCATCTGTGATCCCTCAACCCCCTGATTGGGGGGATGAAAATCACATCACCGGCTACTGGTTCCTGGATGCCAGATGATAATTGGACAGCCTCCTCAGGCTCTGGTTGAATTTCTGCAGGCTGGACCACCTCCAGTCTATGTGGGTTTTGGGAGCATGAGCAATAGCAAACCGGAAGAAACGACCAGGTTGGTCCTGGAGGCGCTGGCAAAAACACACCAACGCGGCATCATACTATCGGGATGGGGAGGCATGCACGCGAATGATTTACCGGACTCGGTGTTCATGCTGGAATCGGTTCCATTTTCCTGGTTATTTCCACGCATGGCTGCCGTGGTCCATCATGGTGGCGCGGGAACGACCGCCGCCGGTCTCAGGGCAGGTGTGCCATCGATCGTGATTCCCTTCTTTGCCGACCAGCCTTTTTGGGGGCGGAGGGTGGCTGAACTTGGGGTTGGACCAACCCCCATCCCGTTGACGAAGCTGACGGTTGATCGTCTCTCGCAGGCGATTCAAACGGCAGTGAGTGATACTGCCATGCGCCAGCGCGGCGCTGAACTGGGAGCGAAGATCCAGGCTGAAGATGGCATCGCCAATGCAGTTGCCATCCTGGAAAAGATTGATAGGTTGACCTTACGAAAATATGAAGGAGGGATGAAGTGATACCAAAAGCCAGTTTTGGACGCACCGGTCATACGAGCACCCGGGTGATCTTCGGTGCCTAGGCGTTAAGCCAGGCCACCCAGAAAGAGGCGGACCAGGTGCTGGAGCTGTTGCTGGAATATGGCATTAACCACATCGACGTTGCGCCCATGTACGGAAATGCCGAGAAATGCATTGGTCCATGGATGGAGCATCACCGGGGTGATTTCTTCCTGGCAACCAAGACCCGTAAACGCCGGTATAAGGATGCCTGGGCAGACCTTCAACGCTCTTTGAATACGTTAAGGGTGGATTATCTTGACCTGTGGCAATTGCACGCCCTGACCAATCCGGCAGGGCCTGGAAAGGACCCTGGGTGAAGGTGGTGCCCTGCAAGCCCTCATTGAAGCGCGAGGATAAAGGTTATGTACGCTTTTTGGGGGTGACCGGGCATGGCAACCATGTTCCGGAAATGCACCTGCGCAGCCTGGAACATTTTGACTTCGATGCGGTCATGCTCCCCTATAATTACTGCCAGATGCAAAATCATCGCTATGCAAATACCTTTCATTCAATGGTCCGCTGGTGTGGCGAGAAAAATATCGCCGTCCAGACCATCCTTAGGCATTGCCCGGCGTCCCTGGGGGACTCGCCCCAGGGCATATAATATGTTCTTCTATGAACCACTCGAAACCCCGTCTGCCATCGATAAATCAATGCATTGGGCAATGGGTCTGCCGGATAGCTTTGTGATCACTCCTGGGGATATCCAGCTGCTCCCCCAGGTTCTGGAAGCTGCCAGTTGTTTTGAAGATTGCCCATCGGATGCCGAAATGGCTTCCCTGATGGCAGAGTATGATATCCAGCCGGTGTTTCCGGGGTGGTGAGATGGTTAATTTTTTCGGCACATTCTTTACAAGATGGATTGCTGGTATTTGCCACGTTTTATCGGTTTATTTCGATCCAAAACCGAGGCGACTCAGGCAGCCAGACATAATTTCTCAAGCTGTCCGATGATTAAGAGAAACCAGCCTTCTGGCTGATGAAGTAGAATATATCTGTAGCCTGCCCATTCCTGGGAGGTATGAGCTTTCTTAAAAGGAGGTTGATAGAACGATGACCATTGAAAAAGTAACTGCCGAGTGGGTGCGGGACCAGGTCTTTTTGCTGCGCGACCGTCACGGATTTCCAATTGTGATGGCACAACCACAGGGTGTGGTGGCATCCGACCTGTTGCCTCTTAGCCTGATCGGTTGTTCTGTGTATGATGTGACCAGCATCCTGCGAAAGCAGAAACAGGATATCCAACGCCTGGAAGTCGAAGCATCCAGTGAGCAGGATGATGAGCCTCCGTGGTGTTTCCGTAAAGTACACATCTTATACCGGATCTGGGGAGAAGGGGTGAAGAAGGAAGCTGTTGAACGTGCCATCCGTCTCACCGAGGAAAAGTATTGCTCTGTCTTCGCCACGTTGAAACCTACCCTAGATATCGTGTCTGACTATGAGATCCTTACCGACCTGGGCCAGGAGAATGATCAGGTCTAGAATCCAGGTCTCATATTATTTTGCTATAGGTATTTTGCTTATTCCGAGACCCCTTTTTTGTGGGTACTGCTGTGGTGGCGCTGCCATGTGATAATAAGGTGATGCAGAAGACCAGGCAGGCACTCGTATCTGGACGGCTGGCGTGGGAGTATGGATTTACCAATGTAGACTGCTCCCAACCGGTGTGGTGTTATTGATATTTCTTATAATTCCGGGTAAGCTTATTCATATGATACATATTTATGCTCATATTACCAATGATTGGGATAACCATAAATTTGTAGGGGTACGATATTGAACATCCGAAAGGAGATGTAATCCCTGAGGATGATCGTGCCCCTACGGTCGGATTTATGAGACTATATCGTTGAAGATGATTTTCCCATGAAATCCACCCTGCTCAGTCCTTGAATTCACCCTCCTCCTGCTGGGGTTGGGTGTGTACGCCCTGGGTTACCTGCCATTCCCCATCTTGCCTTTGTTCGTCTTAGCATGGGTATCCCTGCGCCTTCGCCACCTGCATTGGCGGGATGTTGGTCTCAGGCGACCTGACCGATGGCTGACCACCATTGGGCTTGCTCTGATCATCGGGATTGGCTACCAGATGTTTGATATCCTCATTATCGCTCCATTGCTGCAGCGCCTGACAGGTGAAGCGATTGACCTCTCGCTATTCAACGATCTTGCAGGGCAACCTATTTCTGCTCTTATTCTTTCTGGCAGTCTCCTGGACGGAAGCTGCCTTCATCGAAGAACTGTTCTTCCGAGGCTACCTGTTCAACCGCATCACGGACTTGTTTGGTAAGGAGCGGATGGGAGTCAGCATGGCGTTGATAGGTACATCCCTCCTATTTGGTGCCGCACACGCCTACCAGGGCATCAGTGGGGTGGTGGATACCACCCTGGCAGGCCTGCTGCTTGGGTTGCTCTACCTGTATGCCGGGCGAAACTTGTGGTTGCCCATCCTTACCCATGGGGTGATCGATACGGTCGGTTTTCTGTTAATCTATTTTGGTTTTTATGGTTAATCAGAAAACTATCGTTCTTCACTTGCTTACGTTGGCAGTAGCTGCCGATTGGTAAATTTTCTAAAATTGATCTACTGGAACACAGGAGATAAATGCTATCGCGTTGATTGTGATGTTGCGAATTGTGCGATAATTGGATCCGTGATTGATTTATCTTCCTTCCGCTGAGCCATTCCATCGAATAAAATCAACTCTCCAAGCACAGAAACGAGGACCAACCATGCAGACAACCAATGGACAAAGCACAAGTAAGCTCACGCAGGCGATCGCATTCCTGTTCTACCTCATCGGCGGTTTACTGGTCTTCCTGTGGGGTGCCAACACATTCAAGCTCTTCCCCACCAATATGAACATTGTATACGAATGGGGGCTTACCTTGATCTTATTGTTGCTGGCGGTTGTGATGCAAAGAGTCCCACGTTGGCAGGTTTATTGGAAAATTGCCAGTGCCCTATTCATCGCCTCAGCTGCCAACGCGGTCAACCTGTCCCTGGGAAACTTTCTTGCGACCGATCCTCCATCTTATTCGGAGAGGACATGCGATTCCTTGCCTTTGATAAGCTCTCACAGGCGATCCCCATTGTTCTGACCATTATCCTGCTTACCTTGTGGAGGGGGGATGATTTGGGCTCTTTGTTCCTAAAAAAGGGCAACCTACGCCAGGGGTTGAAATTTGGCTTGATCTCCTTTGCCATCTTCGCAGTCATCTTCATCGTGATCGTAGTTGTCCAGGCAAAATGGCCCAAAAACCCAGGGATTGTTCGCTTCAGGGATACCCATGCATACTGTCGTCAACGCAATCCCCTGGATATTGATGTTCTGTTTTGTTAACTCCTTCATGGAGGAGCTGTGGTTCCGAGGTGTCTCCCTCGGAAAGCTTACCCCAGTGCTGGGAAGGACGGCATCGATCGTTGTCACCGCCCTGGTTTTTGGAAGCACCCACGCAGCAGCGACGTACATCACACCGATCCAGATGCTCCTTTTTGCTACAATTGTCATTGGGCTTGGGCTGGTGAATGCCTATATGATGCTGAAGACAGACAGCATCTGGGGGTCGGTGTTTTTCCATGCTGGCTATGACCTGTTAGTCATCCTTCCCCTTCTGGCTGAGTAGTTGTCCTTGATCTCAAGGGAGGAAACATGCGCAGTGAAAGTGAAATGCTAGACTTGATCCTTGAAACCGCCAAACGTGACGAGCGCGTGCGAGCTGTCATTATGAATGGCTCGAAAGTCAACCCCAACGCCCCCAAGGATTTTTTCCAGGATTACGATGTTGTATATATTGTGACCGAAAAGGAATCCTTCCTGGCAGACCCGGGCTGGATCAAGGTTTTCGGTGAGCTGATGATCCTGCAATTGCCGGATGAGATGTCCGACCCACCACCCGAGGGCAAGGATTACTATGGCTATCTGATGCAGTTCGCCGATGGCAACCGCATCGACCTGAGCCTCTTCCTGGTGAGCAAGCTGGATAAACTGGAGGAGGACAGCCTCACTCTGACGTTGCTGGATAAGGATGGCATACTCCTGAAATTCCCCCCCCAATGATTCCAGCTAATTATCCCCAAGCCGCCCACCGCCAAGCAATTTTTTGACTGCACCAACGAATTCTGGTGGGTATCTCCCTATGTTGCCAAAGGCTTGTGGCGGGGGGAGATCACCTATGCCAAGCAAATGCTCGACCTTTATGTACGAGAGCAATTGCTGAAGATGTTGAACTGGTATGTGGGGATGAAGACGGATTTCCAAAAATCACCCGGTAAGATGGGCAAGTATCTGGACAAATACCTTGAGCCGGAACTATGGGAGCTGCTGATGAAAACCTATTCGGATGCAGATTATGAGCATACCTGGCAGGCCTTGTTTACCATGGGGGAGCTATTCAGGAGGGTGGCTATTCCCGTCGCACAGCATTTCGGCTTTGATTATCTTTATGGCGAAGATGAACGTGTCAGTCGCCCACTGCCGGCACGTGCATGATCTCCCACCGCGAGCCAGGCAGATGTATTCAAGTTATTGATTTTTAGAATTGTATGAAGATATTTCATCTGGTGCCGGCAAACTTCGCTATTGCCTTACTTGATAAAACTGCTCTAAGTCTCGGGCAGCTTCGAAGTGACCTGGAATACGACAATTATGTGTCATTATGAGGGATTGGATAAACTTCCCAAGCCCATGTGCCAATCTTTGGTAAAATTGGATAAATCATGGAAAGATACTAAAGAAATATTAGCTCTTGGGGAAGATAGAACATGCTCGACCCAAAGGAGAGACACGTGGACATTTTACAGATCTTGAAAATCATTGCCTGCCTTGCGACTGCTGCAACCGGATTACTTGCACTTTTAAACCCGACATGGCTTATGGATTCATTGGGCTGACTCCCAGCGGAGTCCGCGGTGTATCAGAAATGCGGGCGATTTTCGGTGGATTGTTCATCGCTCTGGGGCTTACGCCGCTGTTTTTAGGGGCAACCGCTTTCCGCATGCTGGGCATTGCCTACCTTGCCATCGCGGTTGCAAGAGCCTTCTCGATTATCTATCGATAAATCCTACGACAAATCCAACTGGAGCAGCCTGGCCATTGAGATGGTCTGTGGCGTAATACTGGTGCTCTAATCGCATGAATTTCTTTCAATCTTACCTGGTTCTATCTCTCGCCATTCTCACCATAATGGTGCTGCTATGGCTGGTAAGCCTGTGGCTGAAAAACTCCAGCATCGTGGATATCTTTTGGGGCACAGGTTTTGTCATCTTCACTTGGGTAGCCTTCCTGCTCACCCCGGGCGGTTTCATGCCCCGCAAACTGCTGCTGTGTGGACTGGTAACGATATGGGGTTTACGCCTCTCGCTTCATATTCTCATTCGTAACTGGGGCAAGCCTGAGGATTTCCGTTACCAGACCTGGCGCAAAGAAGCCGGGGAATCCTGGTGGTGGAAAAGCCTCCTAAAAGTATTTCTACTACAGGGAGTCATCCTGATGATTGTGGCAACACCTCTTTTGGCCGCGCAGATCAAGCCTCTACCGGATCATCTCACCCCATTGGATCTGTTTGCCACACTTATCTGGCTGGTTGGGTTTGTGTTTGAAGCGCTGGGAGATTGGCAGCTGATGCGGTTTAAAGCCGATCCCTCCCAAAAAGGCAGGGTTCTTAGCACGGGGGTCTGGCGATATACTAGACACCCGAATTATTTTGGGGATGCGACCCAGTGGTGGGCATATTACATGATTGCGCTTGCTGCTGGAGGTTGGTGGACGATTTTCAGCCCGATCATCATGACGAACTTATTAATGCGTGTCTCGGGTGTGACCTTGCTCGAAAAAACGCTGAAAGACTCCAAGCCGGGCTACAAGGAATATGTTGAAACAACGAGCGAGTTCATCCCCTGGTTACCGCGCAAATCAAAAAAGAAAGATGGTCAACAATGAAAATCGCCAAAGTAATTTCACTGCTTGGTCTGGTCGCCATGACGGTGGCAATCATAAATGCTTTTGCAAACGGCAATTTTGCTGAAGAAGGCGCCTGGATAATTTCGCATCCCTGGGGGGTCACCTCGCTGGTTGACCTGTATGTTGGATTCGTCCTTTTCTCGATGTGGATTGTATATCGCGAGAAGTCGTTGGTAAGTAAAGTCATCTGGGTGGCGCTGATGATGATATTGGGGAATTGGACTGCTGCGCTGTATGTTTTTCTCGCCCTGAATGCCAGCCATGGAGATTGGCATAAATTTTGGATGGGAGTTAAAGCAAACTAAGGAATAACGAAATGAACCGCTCTGATTGGATTAAGCTGAAACGTCACTCAACCGAAGAACGCTATGACCGGCTGTGGGCACCCACCTATGACAAAAATTGGGGTGCGGATATAGACCCTGTCCATGCGGGGCTGATCACTCATCTCGTAAAAACCTGCCCTGAGAATGGATCCATCCTGGATGCTGCCTGTGGGACAGGCAAATATTGGCCGATCCTGATCAGCAGTGGGAGAAGGTTTACCGGTATCGACCAATCTCGGGCAATGTTGGATCGTGCCATCAGGAAACATCCTCAGGTGAGGGTGAAAAAGTTTGGTCTGCAGGAAATGAACTTCCTGGAAGCATTTGACCTAATCCTGTGTATGGATGCGATGGAGATGGTTTTCCCCGAGGATTGGCCTAAAGTATTAACAAATTTTCACCGTGCGCTTAAACCAGTTGGGCAGCTGTATTTCACGGTGGAAATCGCAGAGCAGGAGATGATCGAGAAGGATTACCAGGCTGCCATTGCGCTGGGGTTGCCGGTTTTGTCGGGTGAATCGGTGTTTGCTACAGGAGAGGCGAGAGCAGGATGGCGGCTACCACTACTATCCACCCATGGAGCAGGTGCGGGAGTGGATCAAGGCTGCAGGCTTCACCATCAAGGTTGAGGCCGAGGCAAATGACTATCACCACTTCTGGGTGCAAAAAGTATGAAGCTTCCAGCATCGATCCATCAGCTACGAGTCATTAGCTCATGGATGCCTGGCTGAAGGCTGATGGCTGAAAACTTTCCATCCCACTTTGCTTTTTATAAATCTTGATGTATATTAAATCGCGATGGATTAACACTGACGATTTTGTCACGGCTGGAGTGATTATGAGCAAAAAAGAACCGAAGAAAAAACTGGTTGGACCATGGCGGAGCATCCATGTGATGATTTGGATGGTCGGGTTGTTTATCCTGATTTCGAGAGACTGGATTTTTCCTGGCATCTTCGTCTTGATCGCGATCAGCGCAATATATGAAGCCTTGCTGGCGAAATATGCCCCGCATGCCTTTGAAGAAGAAATCCCTGAAGCAGCTGCTTCCTTGGTTGAAGAATCGCCAACCTCAACACCCCCGCTCGTGACCGATCCAACTGCCAGCACTCCCCCTGCTGCAATACGGGAACATCGACTGGAGCTTTTACCCCAGGTTTGTCCCAACTGTAACGCTCCCGTCCGCGGGCATATGGTGAAGTGGACCGGTCCGCAGTCAGCGGATTGCCCATACTGCGGCACCAACCTGCCGATGATTAAAGCCTGATTCTTATTAGACAAGACCCCTGATCGCATGGATCCCTGGAAATTTGGCGATACCATTGTAATGCGTGGTATTTGGAAGGGGAAGCTGTGGTGGGCATGCCCGGCATTCGTTATCCAGGATTCTCCCGGATTGATCGTCATGTATTGGCCGGTGGGCACACCCACCCGGTCACCTGTCAGGCGTCCGACCGTCGAAGACGAGTTATTCAATCGCATCCTGTTGGAAGGCGCGCAACTGGACTGAAAACGATGTGCTCTCCCTGAACCCGACCGGATCAGCCTATTCTGTTGAGCTCATGTGGGAGGCAGGCACGCATAGGATGCGTTGCTGGTATGTTCATCTGCAGGAGCCTCTACGCCGAACGAGGATCGGGTTTGATACCATGGACCAGATGCTGGATATAGTTATCAGTCCCGACCGCTCAAGCTGGCGCTGGAAGGATGAAGATGAATTCAGCGAAGCTGAAGCAATCGGTGTTTATACCTCTAGGAAGGCGCAGAGCATTCGGGAGGAAGGGGAGCGTGTGATTGAGTTGCTAAACGCCAACGCCTCCCCATTCTGCGACGGTTGGGAGAACTGGACTCCACCTGTGGAGTGGGGGATTCCAGCGTTCCCAGTAGGGTGGGAAAATTTACCCAGATAAGCAGGGATGAGTTGCGACCTAGCCTTACCGATGGCCATCGGATATTAGAGTAATCGGGAATCTAAAAACTAATAAAGATTATGAGTAGGTTCCATAATTATTAAAAGAGAGAATAGGTTGATTTCTAATCTTTACCCTCAAGCCTTGCAGTACGAATATGAGAAACCTGATTCTGAAATAGATTTTACATATACCATGAATAATATGTAGAAAAGAGATTATGGAACAATTCCTTGCTCTCTCACCTGTTTACCAGGCATTGATCGCTACGCTGTTCACTTGGGCAATCACCGCCTTAGGTGCGGGTTCTGTATTCATCACCAGGAACGTCAGTACTCGCGTTCTCAATGCCATGCTTGGCTTTGCTGCTGGGGTGATGATCGCTGCAGCCTACTGGTCTCTGCTGGCACCATCGGTCGAATTGTCGCGCGCAGGCAGTCTTCCCGTTTGGTTTCCTCCACTGACGGGTTTCCTTTTAGGTGGGGCAGTGCTGTGGGCGATAGATCGATTGTTACCCCACCTTCACCTGGGTTTCCCATCGGCAGATATTGAAGGTCTGCCAACCAGCTGGAAACGCAGCACATTGTTAATGCTGGCAGTGACCTTGCACAATATCCCTGAGGGATTGGCGGTCGGGGTCGCTTTTGGTGCTGCTGCATCGTTATCCCATATTGTGAGTCCAGCAAGTGCCATTGCCCTGGCAGTTGGGATTGGCATCCAGAATTTCCCTGAGGGAATGGCTATAGCGCTACCCCTACGACGCGAGGGGATGTCAATGGGAAAAAGTTTTGGGTTCGGGCAACTATCGGGTATGGTGGAACCTTTTGCTGGGGTAGTAGGCGCAGCTGCAGTTATAGCCATTACGCCTATCCTGCCTTACGCAATGTCATTTGCAGCTGGGGCTATGTTTTATGTGGTGGTAGAGGAGCTCATCCCTGAGTGCCAACGTGAAGGGAATACCAATCTTCCGACCGTGGCCGCCATGTTGGGATTTGGGGTGATGATGGTGTTGGAAGTGTGGACGTAGTTTGGTTCGCGCCATAAGTAGATAGTCAGGCGATGTTGAACACAAAAAAAACGGCCTCCTACCTGAAAAACACGAGAATGAAATAACAAAAGGCGTGGTAGCTCGTGCAAGACCGACCCTGTTTATGTTCGTCAGCATGGCATTGGATCTCCCCCTGTGGTCAGACCATTCATGAATTGTAGTATAATTATGGATAATCATTATTTATAAATAACAATTATTATAAATGAACAAACTGCCTGATTCAACAACACGTTTTGATGAGCTGATCTCAGTATTGAAAGAACGCAATTACCGGCTGACTCCCCAACGGGTTGAGCTGGTGCGATTAATTGCTGCCAGTGTTGGGCACCCAAGCGCGGCTCAGCTCTATGCACAAATCAAGACCCAATTCCCCACCATGAGCCAGGCTACGGTGTATAAAACCCTGGCATTACTCAAGGAAATGGACCAGGTCCTGGAGATCGACCTGGGTGATGATCGTCATTATGATGGCAATCGACCCAGACCCCCATCCTCATTTGATTTGCATGCAATGTAAGAAGATCACCGATGGAGAGACTCGAAATCGATCTTCCCACAATTAATAAATTGGAGCAAACTTCCGGGTTATCAAATCGTTCGTTCACAAATCAACTTCTATGGCTTATGCCCTGATTGTAGGAAAAGCGGATAATTTTTTTTGTCCAATGATCAATGAATCACTTTCAAAGAATAGCTATGATTTAACAGGAGGTGGCATGATAAATAATATATTTATTGTTGCAACCAGGAATAATACGACAATAAAAACTTTACCAACATAAATAAAAGGAGAAATCGATGACGAAAAAGAAATTAACCACCGCTGCAGGCGCACCTGTACCCGATAATCAAAATGCTGTGACTGCTGGTCCACGCGGCCCCATGTTGCTACAGGATGTCTGGTATCTGGAGAAACTGGCTCATTTTGACCGGGAGGTGATCCCGGAGCGCCGCATGCATGCCAAGGGCTCGGGCGCCTTTGGCAAGTTCACCGTCACCCATGATATCACCAGATATACGAAAGCCAAGGTCTTTTCGGCGATTGGCAAGGAAACCGATGTTTTCGTGCGCTTCTCCACCGTCGCCGGTGAGCGTGGGGCAGCCGATGCCGAGCGTGACATCCGCGGCTTTGCCATGAAGTTCTACACCGAAGAAGGAAACTGGGACCTGGTGGGTAATAATACCCCGGTCTTTTTCCTGCGCGACCCCCATAAATTCCCGGACCTCAACCGGGCGGTAAAACGCGATCCGCAGACCAACCTGCGCTCTGCGACCAATAACTGGGATTTCTGGACCTCTCTCCCTGAAGCACTGCATCAGATCACCATCACCATGAGCGAACGAGGCATCCCCTATTCCTACCGCCACATGCATGGCTTTGGCAGCCATACCTTCAGCATGATCAATGCCAGGAATGAACGTGTGTGGGTCAAATTCCACCTGCGTTACCCAGCAGGGTATTAAAAACCTGACTGATCAGGAAGCCGAAGCAATCGTGGCCAAGGATCGCGAGAGTAACCAGCGTGACTTGTTCGATAGCATCGCCAGGGGTGATTTCCCCCGCTGGACGATGTACATCCAGGTGATGACCGAAGAGCAGGCCAGGAAGATGCCCTACAACCCTTCGACCTGACCAAGGTCTGGTCTCAAGAAGGATTTCCCCTTGATTGAGGTGGGTGTGCTTGAGCTGAACCGCAACCCGGAGAACTATTTCCAGGATGTGGAACAGGCAGCTTTCAATCCCGCCGCGGTTGTTCCTGGCATCAGTTTTTCACCGGATAAAATGCTGCAAGGTCGCCTCTTCTCCTATGGTGATGCCCATCGTTACCGCCTGGGCGTCAACCATCATCAGATCCCGGTCAACAGCCCAAAGAATGCCCCGGCAAATCCATCCCATCGTGATGGTCAGATGCGTGTGGATGGCAACCATGGCGCAACCCTTGGCTATGAACCAAATAGCTTCGGTGAATGGCAGGAACAACCGGAATATAAGGATCCTCCTTTAGACCTGTTTGGTGCAGCGGACAATTGGAATTTCCGTGAGGATGATGCTGATTACTACACCCAGCCCGGAAAACTGTTCCGCTTGATGAACAAGGCTCAAAAGCAGGTGCTGTTTGAGAATACCGCCCGTGCCATGGGTGATGCACCTGAATTTATTAAAATCCGCCACTGTGCGAACTGCCTGAAAGCTGACCCGGCTTATGGCAAGGGTGTGGCAGATGCTCTGGGCATCCCGCTTGAAAAAGTTAAGTAATTAGGGGATTGAAAAAGGGGCAGCGTCGCTGCCCCTTTTTTATTGGAAAATTCACTTGTATACTGTTTTTGTTGCATACGATTTACCCGATTGTGACATAGCACACAATTGTTTCTCCCGTTATAATTAGCGTTTAATTGCTTTATCCGGTAAATATTTAATATTTATGGAGTCGATATGCCCGATCCACGTGTGCATAAACTGGCAAAAATCCTGATCCATTATTCCCTGGATATTAAACCCGGGCAGAAATTGCGTATCTCTGCCAGCCCGCTGGTAAGCGAGATGACCCTGGCTGCCTATGAAGAAGCCATTAAAGCAGGTGCGCATGTGTTTGTGGAGCAGCCATCGGAAGAGGCAATGGAAATATTTTATAAATTTGCCTCGGATGAGCAATTGGATTTTGTCTCTCCGGTCAGAAAACTTATCGTCGAAACGTTCGATGCAGACCTGAGAATTGATGCTTCATCCAATCGCCGCATGCTGAGCGGGGTCAATCCCGACAGAATGGCTCGTAATGCCAAAGCCAGGGCTGAGCTCTCCAAATTATTCATGGCACGCTCGGCTCGTAAAGAGCTGAATTGGTGCCTGACCGTTTTCCCGAACAATGCCAATGCCCAGGATGCAGATATGTCATTAAGGGACTACACCGAGTTTGTCTTTGCAGCCGGGATGTTGAATGAGGAGAATCCGATTAAGTTTTGGAAAGAAGAAGGCGAACGCCAGAAGAAGCTGGTGGACTGGCTCACAGGGCGGGACAGGGTGGTTTTAAAAGGGTCCAGTATTGACATGAGTTTTTCCATAAAAGATAGAATGTTTGAACCTTGTGATGGAAAGTATAACTTCCCCGATGGCGAAATTTTCACAGGCCCGGTTGAAGATTCAGCCAATGGCTGGGTACGCTTTAAATATCCGGCAATCTACATGGGGCAGGAAATAACAGATATTGAGCTATGGTTCGAAAATGGCAGGGTGGTGAAGGAAACAGCCAGCAAAAACCAGGAATTATTAACCTCCACGCTCAACACGGATAACGGCGCACGTTACCTGGGCGAGTGGGGCATCGGCACCAATTACGGGATCACCAAATTCACCAAGGATATGCTGTTCGACGAGAAGATTGGGGGTACTATTCACTTCGCCACCGGTGCAGGTTACCCTGAGACGGGCAGCCAGAACGATTCTGGGATCCACTGGGATATGCTGTGCGATATGACGAATAGTGAAATTATGGTGGATGGCGAATTATTCTACAAGGATGGGAAGCCTGTTATTGGGTAAGAAGTGGTGCTTGGTAATTTATCCATAACTGGCGAGTAAATACCCGAACGACTGTTGTAATTAAGGATTATTTTGCCACCCAAACCATTGAAGATATCGCAAGATCTTCACTTTCATCAAGGATAAATGTGCTTACAAAGAGTGTCACTATGAAATGAATATGTAATTCAAAACCAGTGTGGGTTTTTACGCTCTTTATTGTTTTGGATACCTTCCTCGTAGGTATGGGGATGGGTGTGCCCATCTTCCCTATCCTGTTCGGTTTTTTCGTGGGATGGTTTATCGTCAAATATGTCACTCTACGAACTAGCTCGGTTCCCCAGGTCTTTCGCAAGGTGCTCTTGTACGCCTTGCTTACCTCTTCAGTAACCCTTTTTTGGATGGTGGTCATCTGGGCACCTACCATGCGCCTCCTTTTTGATCCAGGTAGCGATATTGCCAATTTCGGAATCCCAATGATCCTGTATGAGCCATTGGCGAGCTTTATTGGCTGGACCGCCTTGATGATCCTGGTATCTCCATTTTTACAATTCTTGACCACCCTGTTTGGCTCATACCTGGCACAGTTGAGATGGTTGAATAAACAACCCAATATCCAATGAATTGGTAGGATGCATTTAGATGATGTTGAATGTCAAAGTAGTGAAATGAAATTCACGGCAGCCCATTGATAACCAAACTTTTCTCCTGATCATATCAGGTTTACCGGTACACCCGCAGTTATACTGGCTGGATAGAATTGGTGAGATAATTATCAGGTAATCTCACCAATTTCTTTTTATTGATCTGCCAACATATCAGAACGGTTCTCCTGGTCTGGAGCGTACAGGGTACTTCGTCTAATTCATAAAAATATCCGGTTGAATATGACAAAAGCAGAAGTGTACAGAACGAAACTCCATGAGCTTGCTGATTGGGATGAATATTTGTTGAAAGAATCGGGGCTGCCAGGACCACGCGGGAACATCGAATTAGCCCAGGTGGTTGCGGAAGAAGGTGATCGCCTTCTTTTCGATCGGTATATCAATTACACCGTCGAAAAAGCCCCGGTTAATTCGCCTTATGAATTTCTCACTTTCTGTGGTGTCGTTGGCCTCGGTCGACTCCTTGCGGAGGGCGATCACAACCTCCTGAAAAACATTCGCCTTTATGCTTCTGATCCTCGTTGGCGAATACGGGAGGCGGTCGCTATGGCTCTACAGCGATTTGGGGACGTCAATATGGGACAGCTGATTGAGGCAATGCACGAGTGGAGCAAAGGCAACGCGTTCGAGAAAAGGGCGGCAGCCGCCGCATTATGTGAGCCCAGGCTATTATGCCAAAACTCGGATGCTCTTAAAGTATTGGGGATATTGGACCAGATTACTGAAAGCATTACACAGTTGGAGCATCGTCGGAGCGAGGATTTCATAGCCCTTCGCAAAGGGATGGGTTATTGCTGGAGTGTAGCGGTTGCTGCTCTACCGGCAGAGGGCAAGGCACTGATGGAGAAGTGGTTTCATAGTTTGGACAAAGATATTCGTTGGATTATGAAGGAAAATTTGAAGAAAAACCGGCTAAGTCGGATGGATGCTGATTGGGTAAGGAAATGGCAGAGAGAAATTGAAGGCTAAGTGATCCTGGTATATCAATTTGGCGTATAAAAACAACAATTCATCCCACAAGGATATTAGAAAAGGTAATTTAGTATGAACTGGCTGATTGAAACAGAAGACATCGGGAAATGCTACGGAGATGTTAAAGCTGTCGATCACCTCTCACTGCGGGTCGGCGAGGGTGAAATTTATGCTTTTCTTGGTTTGAACGGCGCAGGGAAAACAACCACCATCCGCATGCTGCTCGGGATGATCAAACCCACCAGCGGGTATGCCAGGGTGCTTCAAACCAGGGTGCGTCTTGGAAGCCGGGAACCCTGGGAATCTGTGGGATATATGGTAGAGGATCCGCATGCTTATCCAGAACTCACTGTCTACGAGAACCTGGAGGTTGCCCGGCGCTTACATCCAGGCACACCACCACAGGCGGTTGGACAAATCATTGAGCGCCTGGATTTGGGAGCTTACGCAGGTCGGCGGGCAAGGACACTTTCGCATGGTAATGCCCAACGGCTTGGATTAGCCAAAGCCCTGATCCATAGTCCTAAGTTGCTCATCCTGGATGAGCCAGCCAATGGTTTAGACCCGGCTGGAATTGTTGAGATTCGAAAAATGCTGCTTGAGTTGACACGCGAAACTGGCGGCACAGTCTTTATGTCATCTCATATATTAGCTGAGGTTTCACGACTTGCCGACCGGATCGGGATTCTCCATAACGGGAGGCTGCTCCAGGAATTGGACGCCCATCAGCTGGAACAGAATCGAAAGCGGTACTTGTCGGTTCAGGTTCGGGATGTTGACGCAGCCCAGCAGACGCTACAAGCGCATGATCAGGCTTGTGAGGTCATCCAGGGCGGAAGGATACTCCTGAAAAATGCATTTTCACTGGAACACCCCGATGAGATCAACCGTATTTTGGTCAATAGCGGAACGCCACCTACCCAGCTTTATATCGAGGAGGAAGATTTGGAGCATTACTTCCTCAGGCTGGTGGGGATGGAAGGGGGAAACCAACATGAATAATCTTTACGCCATGATTTGGATCGAGTTTCGAAAGGCTATCCGCTCCCGAATGCCACTTTGGACCTCCCTCGGCTCACTCTTCATGCCTTTGGGCATTGCAATGTTAATTTTAGTCGCCAAGAATCCTGAGATTTCTGAAAAACTTGGTTTGATCAGCGCAAAAGCTAACCTGATGGCATATAGCGCAACCAATTGGTCGTCGTATCTGGTATTGTTCGCAGAAATCGTCTCAGCAGGTGAATTCTTTTTTTTCATCCTGGCAATAAGCTGGGTATTTGGGCGTGAATTTGCCGATGGTACATTGAAAGATATGCTGGCTGTGCCTGTTCATCGTTATAGTATCGTGCTGGCAAAATTTATCCTGGCGTTTGGCTGGTGTGCAGTAATGGCGATACTTGTGCTCATTTTCGGCCTGATAACGGGCGCGATCATCCAGCTCCCAGGAGGTTCACTGCATGTGATTCTGCAGGGTATCGCTGTTGCAGGTATCACTGTTTGTCTCGTGATTGCGGTTGCGCTTCCGTTTGCGTTTTTCGCCAGTGTGGGGCGAGGTTACCTGCTGCCCATGGCATTGTCAGTTCTCACGTTAATTACTGGCAAACCTGATGATGGTAGTGGGATGGGCAGAATATTTCCCCTGGGCGATCCCGATGTTATTTGCACAGGGGGAGAGCTCTTTGATACCCATCAGCTATTGGATTTTGTTTGTCACCAGTCTGGCAGGTATGGTTGCGACATATCTCTGGTGGAAGTATGCCGACCAGAATCGTTAGGAATTTTTACTGAAATAAATCTATTGACCAGCAGAAGGGGGGAAGGATGTTGAGTACGATAGGAGGTGTATCTTGGAGTTATTCCCAACCCTTGAAATTGGATGGCTGAATGGATGGATCCTGCTTGCCTTTGAGTTTTTAATCCAGGGAACCCTGCTGCTGGTCTTTCCAAAGGATGTGGTAGCTCGCCTGTTTGACAGGTCTGAGTGGAGTGTGAAGCAAAGGGTTTATTTACTCGTTGGTAAAGTGTTTTCCCTCCTTACCCTTTTTTTGGTAATCTTCACGCCTTTAAAAATTAACTCAATTGTTTTTATACTCGGGATGATCTTATATGTTGTAGGGGTGGTTGGACTGGTCGTGGCTATGTATAACTTCAAAGATACCCCGCTTGATCAGCCAGTGACAAAGGGGTTGTATAAGATCTCGCGCCATCCCCAAATTGTGGCGCAAGTTATCTTCTTATTGGGGATTTGTATGGCGATAGGCTCATGGGCGGCTCTGTTCTCGCTCCTGATATCCAAATTACTGCAGCATTTCAGTATTCTTGCCGAGGAAGAGGTATGCCTGAACCGATATGGTGAATCTTATCGTACTTATATAAAAAGAGTTCCACGTTATTTTTTGTTTTTCTGAATTATGATAAAAATCCAGATGGGTTGAGTCATCGGAGAGGAAATTTTCTATTATGGATTATAAACTGCCTGCCAGGTGCTACCGACTGCGATCGAGGTGAAAAATGGACGATCAGCCAAAGCTAATCTCCCCGCGTGTAATTCTTCAACTGCTATTCTTTATTGTCTTTATACCCTTCCTGCCGTTGTTGATCTCCGGGCAGTGGGATTGGTGGGAAGCCTGGATATATGCGATTGTGAGCATCCTGGGATTTGTCATCAGCCGGGTATTGGCCGCACGGCGGAATCCAGATGTTATCGCGGAACGTGCCAAAACTTTTCAACATGAGGACACCCAACCCTGGGATAAACGATTAGCCCCTCTTCTTGGGGTTGGTGGTGGGTTGGTGATGGTGATAGCCGGGCTGGATGCGTTGTATGACTGGTCACCTGCGTATAGCCTTCCCGTTAAGACTTTATCCCTGATCGCCATCCTGCTTGGTTATACTTTGGGATCCTATGCCTTGATTGAAAACCGCTTTTTCTCGGGAGTGGTACGCCTACAAACCGATCGCGGGCACCAGGTTGTGTCGAGCGGTCCCTACCGCTGGGTTCGTCATCCCGGTTATGCAGGTGGGCTGTTGACATATCTAGCAACGCCTCTGTTTCTGGATTCATCCTGGGCATTCCTACCAACCATATTTATAGCTATTGTATTGATAATTCGTACGTATTTGGAAGATGGGTTCTTGCAGGAAGAATTAGATGGCTACCGTGATTATACAAAGCGAGTTCGTTATCGCCTGTTACCGGGAGTATGGTAATTATCTATAGGTGGAATGGAATGCTTATGAGGCAGAGTTCTGATCCGACAAACGATTTGTTATACACCGAAAGGATTTCTTCGAACAAGACAGAGGCGCTCTTCCTGGTGCTGATGATCCTTTTCATCCTGCTCTTCATCTGGCGCGTGGGTGCAGTTGGTTTAGACTGGTTATCAGCTGTGTTCAGCATTTTCTTCCTGGTTTTCTTGTTTTATTCGGTGAACTACAGGACACTTTTAATACATATCACCCCAGTTGCGATAAAACTCACCTTTGGCATTTTTACCTGGACAGTGCCCGTGAATAATATTCAAGCATGCAGCCTGGATGAGCCTCCAATCATGATGAAGTACGGAGGGGCAGGGATTCACTTTACGACCATTCGTAAAAGATATCGGGCCTCCTTCAATTTCCTGGAATATCCCAGGGTGGTGATTGCATTCAAGGAAAAAGTTGGACCGGTGCGGGATATCTCATTTTCGACGCGCAAGCCGGAGGTGGTGATGCAGATTATTCATGGAGCGCTGGAAGTCATTCTCCATGGGTGACTGGAATAAAGGGAAAAAATTCAATGAAACAGCCGACCCGGGACATGCATCAAAAGTTCCTTGATGCGGTTCGAACCTTTAATAAATATATTTTCAATCATCTCATCCTGACATTTGCTGAAAGCAGGATCGGTCCATTTTCAGTTGTATACCATCGTGGTCGACACAGTGGTCGGGGTTACCGATCACCTGTACTTGCTTCTTATGTTGGTGCGATGGTGATCATCCCCCTTTCCTATGGTGAGCACGTGGATTGGCTGCGCAATGTGCAGGTAGAGGGAGGCTGTGAAATTGTCAGGCAAAATAAAAGGATGCGCGTCACGGATCCGCTTGTGCTTAATTCACAAGTGGGTTACACCATCCTGCCGGAGCAGCGTCGCAAGTTATTCTCACGTTTCAAGGTGGAAAAATTCACGCGTTTATATATCGATAATTGATCTTTGAGGATGTGAAGATGACACGAACCTGGAGTCGACCCCTTGGAGTGACCGACCTGAACGGTCCGGATTATTGGGAATATTTCGGTGCCAGGTTGGTTGAGCTAGCTGGTATCCAGCAAGGGGATCAAGTTCTCGATGTGGGTTGCGGTACCGGCTCTTCCCTTTTCCCAGCCGCGGAAAAGGCTGGTCCGAAGGGTTTCGCGGTTGGCGTAGATATCTGCCCAGGTTGAACACCGATCGCTCACTCCAGTCTGGAGCAACGAAATCCGATACATACCGCAGTCCTGTTCACCGATGCAACGAATTTGGGATTCCCCACAGGTTCATTCGACATAGCATTATGTGGGTTCATGGGCTGGGATGATTGTTTCGATTTTGTGCGGAATGAATTCATCCAACCGGATAGAAAGGCACCTGAAATCCACCGCGTTTTGCGTGAGGGGGGCAGATTCGTGTGTTGTTCCTGGGAGGCACAGGAAGATCTGGCGTGGATGGAAGAAACCATACTTCGCTATCACCCAGGCTTTCTGGTAGACCAGGAATATCTGGAACATCGCCCTATCGGGATGTCCTATGAGAACCCAAGCGGTTACGAGATCATTTTACGAACAGCAGGATTTCATGATATCCAGGTCGTAGGGGAGTCGGCAGAGTTTGTATCCAGCGATGAAGAAGAATGGTGGCAGATGTTGGCTTCTGTTGGTTGGCAATCAATGTTCAATAGGATAGAGATCACTGGTTCCGATCAACTGGAAAGAATAAAAGAGGCTATTTTCATAGATCTTCAACGTTTCAAACAACCAGATGGAATCCATTTCACCAAGAGCGTATTCTATGTGAGCGCGGTAAAATAACCAAATCATATTTCCTAATTAAGGTCTCTATCAAAACCAGGGGAGTTTTTTCAGGCAAGGTAGAATTGGTACGATAATGCCTGGTATCTTGCCTTTAGCATGATAAAATTTTTAGAACGACATTCTAGGTAGGAGAATGACATGTCACCACAAACCATCGCAATCCTCATTACTGGCGTTCTACTTGTGCATGGGCTCGGCCACGGTGGAGCAATCGGAGCACTCCTTTACATCGATCGGGGTGCTACTGGTGGCAAGTGGCTACCAGCCCGGTCATGGCTATTTCCAAACCTGCCACCCCGAAGTGCGAAGATCATTGCCATCACCTTCTGGGCTCTATCACTATTGGGGTTCATTGCCGCAGCATTATCGTTCTGGGGTATCCTTTTCCCGGTGAATTTGTGGAGATCCCTGGCACTGGTATTCGCCTTTGTATCCCTGTTCGGTATCAGCCTCTTCTGGGGGATATGGCCGATGTTCAATACATTGGCTGCCCAGCTGGTGAACCTGACGGTCATCATTACCCAACTGTGGCTGCACTGGCCTCCGCTGACGATGTTTGGAAAGTAAGCTATCACATCTACATAAGCCTCTTTCTATAATCTAGCGAGAAGCACATGAGAAGCGTTTGTCATATGGCAACCAATCCCAAATCTGACTTTAATTTTATTTTTATTCGGTTCAAAGATATGCTGGGCACTTATGCTGGTGAGAACTTGCTCATACATAATGAAAACCCCGACCAATTTGAATTAATCGGACCACCCACCCCGCACAGCCATGGCAGGCAAGTGTGGTTTGGCGCGGCGCGGGTTGGCAAAAGATACGTTTCCTATCACCTGATGCCGGTGTATGCTTGCCCAGATCTGCTGGATGGGATATCTCCCGAGCTCAAGAAACGCATGCAGGGTAAATCCTGTTTTAACTTCACGCATGTGGATGAGAAATTATTCAAAGAGCTGGAGATATTGACCGAACAGGGATATGAGCGCTTCAAGAAAGAGGGATTTATTGGGTAAATATGCCGGCTGGTAAGCAAGCCATTTGTTGGGAAAAATAAAATGACAGAATATAAAACGATCCATCATGTCATGCTCCGGGAAGTATCCAGCGATGACCTGCCCATCTTCTTTGAGCACCAGCTTGACCCAAAAGCCAACTGGATCGCAGCATTTACCGCTAAGGATCCCACCGACCGGGTGGCATTCGATGCACATTGGGCAATGATCCTGGTAGATAAAGGCATCAACATCCGCACGATCCTGTATGATGCACAGGTGGCTGGCTCGGTGCTGTGCCATGGTTGGGGTGGGGAGCTTGAGGTTAGTTATTGGCTGGGCAGGGAGTTCTGGGGTAAGGGAATTGCCACGCAGGCACTGGGGCTTTTCCTGCAGGAGGTAACCGCCAGGCCGCTGGCTGCACGGGTGGCTAAGGATAACCAAGCCTCCATCCGCGTGCTGGAGAAGAACGGTTTTGAGCTCACGGGGGATGGCAAATGGTTCTCCAATGCCCGCGGGATGGAAATCGATGAGCTGGTTTGGGTGAAAAGACCCTAACCATTGTAATGAGCCAACTTTATTGGTCGGTGTGTGAATAATTTAATCGTAGGGGCACGATCATGCTAGATATCGTGCCCCTACTTTATAGCCCTCACATGCTTGGGGAAATAACGGAAGGACAAAACTTCAATATAATCCCTACTTCATGCAGACGCTTCCTGGGCATTGTCCATCAGCCTGGTAGTCATCCTGCATATCGTTGTAAATAGCCTGGTGAGCCAATGCTCCTTCTGGCACCCAGCCAGTCACTCCCCCGAAATTAACATACCACCAGTAGGTCGATTTTGCCTGCACACCATCCAGTCCATTCATCTGGTCGGCAATGATCCCTTGCGTGCCTGCAGGTATGCTCGTAAAGCTGGCATAATTCATCCCCGGTCCTAAACGTATCTCAGCTGCACTGGTTGTACTCACAGAATCTCCAGTTGAAAAAGCAGGTGAGAATGCTGCTGGCTGCACGATTACCATTAACATCCCATTGGCTACCGCTCGTTCAATTCCCGCAGCTGAACGGATAATATCACTCTCTTCTGGAGGTACCGATTGACCCGTTTGGTTATCCCTCCTGACCATTGGGAGGAAATATTTGTATTTCCCCATACAAGAGTAGATATTACAGTACGTGTTATTGATTACCTGCCCATTGATCACCATGGTCGAGGAACCACCCCCATCCTGCGCCACACCCCAGGTCGCGCCCAGAGTATCACGGGTGAAATGGGCTAATTCGTTGATGGTCATCCCAAGGCTGTTCTGTGGATCCCTGCCATCCACAACCAGGAAGAAAATATACTGATCATTATATGCGATCGCGGTGCGTGGGATGACGCTCAGTGGCACCAGGATCATCAAAATCTCGGATCTGTCCATTTTTAAGGAAGAAAAAAGCTCCCTGGACACTTGCGAAGGTCTTCGTCCAGCTGAGGGGTAATGTGGTTGAGCAATCAACCTCATAAGAGGTGATTTCTTGCGAAACGTGAATTTCGCTACCAACCTCGACATTATCAAGCAGGATTTCAGCTGCAGAGCCATGCGCGGATAGCACGATGGAATTAAAAGGGATCAGGCTGTTGCCTTGATTATTACGTATCTGGCGCACGAATCCCCGTGCAAAAGCGGGCTCGGGGAGGATCATCGTGGGACGTTCCATCTCTACGATTACTTCCACACCGGTGTTGTCCGTACCGGTGCGGGTGTTCCACTGGGGTGTGAAGAGTACCAGCTCATTCCACCGCGTGTGTCGTTGATAGCGCGTGATCGGTTGGGTACTGCCTGTATTATAGTAAGTGATGAATTGAATTTTTGGTTGATGGTAAATGCACTCACCGATGAATGCACTGCGGTCCAGCTTCCAGGCAAAACCACTCCAACCGCCCATATTATCATAGCGCTTTGAATACCATCCGGAGTACACCTGCCCGCCCTGTGGGATTCCACTATTCCAGTCAAAATATGAGCCGTTGATCGCCACGACCACCTGGTTGCGCATGCCCCAATTGGGTGGGTTGGCACTGCCACCCCAGTAACTGAGTGCCTGGTCATAACGAGAAGCCATACTGCTGACCGTCTCTCTCCCCTCGGCAATTTTTCCCTGGGCGATCGTGCTCTCCAATGTAACGTTTGGGTTACTACGTTCCATCCGTACAACAAAGGCATTATTTGGGTCAGGTAGCTGGAACTTGCGGTACTCGATCCCCGGGGCGATCAGCTCCCACTCCTCATCCGGTGTAGGAGCCGCTGCCACCGTGGAACCTGGAAATACCAGGATTAACAATAAAACCCACAATAAGCTTTTTCGAAACACCATTTGACCTCGATTCTTAATATTAATAAGAATTGTTGAAAATAATCCTAAATTTGTAAAATTAATCTATTCCTCTATGCTTGGATAAGCTTGTAGTCTCAAAAAAATCGGAAAATCTACGACCTTGGGCAAAAAAGAGTGCTTCGTACAACTGGATATTGGTCGCACATCCCTGCCAGATGGTGGCTGCAAAATCTATGCCAATTTGCATGCATCGCGTTTGGCAGACTTATTATTCTGTAATATCTGGTGAAGAGAGGTATTTGAAAGTCCGGTGATTATCTTCGTCCATCCGTTATAATACTTTGGATGGATAAAGCCTCACCAAGAAGACTGCCTTATGCAGATGCTGCCCGTGCCCTGGCCATCAGCCTGGTGGTCATCCTGCACATCGCCGCCTCACTGGTTGATAGAGGCTATGCCTCCGGCAAGCTTAATTGGTGGGTTGCTAACCTGGTGGATTCAGCCGCCCGGATCGGTGTGCCATTATTTGTGCTGGTCAGCGGCACCCTGCTGCTTAACCCAGCCAAGCACGAGAGCTTATCCCAGTTTTTCCGCAAGCGTTTCGTAAAAGTGTTGATCCCGCTGATCGGTTGGTCGGTGATTTATATCGCCTGGCGTATCTTTTACGAGGGTGACAGCTTTACGCTTGGGCAGGCCATCCTTGCTGTCGTTGAGGGGACGGTTGCCTATCATTTTTGGTTCCTGTACATGATTCTTGGCCTTTATCTGGTTGTACCCATCCTGCGTGTATTCACCCACAACGCCTCAGAGGCTGGTTTAAAGTATTTTTTGGTGATCTGGATTATCGCCGTCTGTCTGCCCCCCATGCTGGACCAATTTTTTGGTATTACTCTGGCTGACTTCTGGGTGATCGTCATCGGTTTTAGTGGGTATTTTGTCGCCGGATATTTTTTAAGCCAGGTAAAGTACTCGCCACGTTCCATATGGTGGGCGATAGCCTTCTATGTCATCGCTCTATTTGTGACAATCCTCGGCACCTATCTACTACTGCGGCAGAAAGGCGAGTATGATTCGTATTTCTACGAATACCTGAGTCCCAATGTGATCATCATGTCACTCGCTGCCTATTGGCTATTGCGCTGGTTGCCCTATGAGCGTGTATATGGGAAACTGCCCTGGTTGTCCAAACTTGTCATGCTTGTGTGTGTGACAAGCTTTGGGGTGTACATGGTGCATGTGCTTCTGCTTTCAATCCTAAAAGGCGGACGGTTGGGATTTACCCTCAGCGGTGCCAGCTTTAGTCTTGGACTGGGCATCCTGCTCACGTTCCTGGTCGTCATGCCACTCAGCATCGGCATCGTCTATCTCATGCAGCGAATTCCCCTCATCAAACATTTGGTTCCGTGAATTTGTAATTTGCCCCGTGGAAGCTCATTTTCGATTTTGTATAATACTCATCACACAAGGAGCCTCTCATGCCCACAACCCTCTCTCCCCTGCACCAGCTGTTCCAGGATCAATGGGATGCCTGGATGCGCTTCGACCCCTTCTTCGCCACTTATGTCGGTGACCAGCGCTACAACGACCGCCTGCCGGAGGCCACTGAAGAATCCCACCAATCCTGGCGGGACCAGCTCATTGTATTTCGTAAACGATTGGAAGGCATCTCACCCCAATCCCTTTCAGCCAGCGATCAGCTAAATCACAGGCTGTTCAGCCATCTGCTGGAGGATGAGATTGCCGAACTTGGTTTCAAACCATACCTCCTGCCCATCTCGCGCTGTGGGGGCTTTCACCTCAGCTTTCCCGATATCTTCCAGGTGATGCCATTCAATCAAGTGCAGGATTACGCAGAATTACATATCACGCCTGAGTGACTTCAAACGCTACACTCAGGAGAATATCGTCCTAATGCGGCTAGGCTTGCGCACAAAGTACCTTCCACCGCGCTGCACCCTGACGGAGATCGGTCAACAATTCAAGGCGCAGATGGTGACCGACCCGACCGCAAGCGCACTTTTCCATCCATTCAGGCAATTCCCTGCTCTAATTGGTGAGACGGAACGCAAAAAGCTGTGCGAATCTGCTGAAAGAGCCATCCTTAATTGTGTGGTTCCTGCCTACCAGGCTCTGCTGGACTTCTGTGGAGCAAGAATACCTGCCGGCTGCCCGTGAGAGCATCGCCACAGCCGAACTGCCCGATGGAGAGGCTTTCTACGCCCACCGCATTTATTACTTCACCTCCCTGCATCTAAGTGCAGAACAGGTACACCTGACCGGGCTGGATGAGGTGCGGCGCATCCGCTCGGAAATGGAAGCTTTGATCCAGAAGGTCGGTTTTTCGGGGGACATGGCGCATTTCCTTGAATTCCTGCGCACCGACCCAAGGTTCTACGTCACCACACCGGAGGCATTACTGGAAAAAACCTCCTATATCCTCAAGCGCATGGATGGAGAGCTGCCGCGCCTGTTCAAGACGCTCCCCAGAATGCCGTATGGCATCCGGGCTGTGCCGGATTACGCTGCCCCAGGCGAGACGGCTGCTTATTACAACCCAGGACTGGGCGATGGCACACGGGCTGGGATTTATTACGTCAACACCTATGACCTGGCATCACGACCCTTGTATGAGATCGAAGCCCTTTCCCTGCATGAGGCTGTACCTGGGCACCACCTGCAGCTGGCACTCCAGGCTGAATTAGCCGACCTGCCAATTTTCCGCCGTTACTGCGGCTACCAAAGCTTCGTGGAAGGCTGGGCTCTATATTCTGAACGCCTAGGTTTGGAAGCAGGTTTTTATACCGACCCGTATGCTGATTTCGGCCGCTTAAGCTATGAGATGTGGCGCGCCTGCCGCCTGGTGGTGGATACCGGTATGCACGTCCTGGGATGGAATCGCCAGCAAGCCATCGACCACCTGGCTGAAAATACCTCCTCGACCATGCTTAACATCATCAACGAGATTGACCGTTATATCGCCTGGCCTGGGCAGGCATTGGCTTATAAGATTGGCGAGCTAAAGATCCGTGAGCTGCGCCGGCGCGCCGAGGCCAGGCTGGGAGATAAATTCGACCTGCGTGAGTTCCATGACGTGGTCCTGCTGTCGGGTGCCGTGCCGTTGGGAGTCTTAGAAATTTTAGTCAACACGTGGGTAGAGCAGAAGGCTATGAGCAATGAGCCCCCAGCTTTGAGTTAACAGAAGAAGCGACAGTATAAAGGAGATATGTATGAGAGATTTTCACAAACTGAAGGTTTGGGAACGAGCCCATCAATTGACTTTGAAGGTATACGAGATTACGAAGGGTTTTCCTAAAGAAGAGTTATATGGATTAACAAGCCAATTGAGGCGTTCATGCTCATCCATACCTACCAATATTGCAGAAGGTTATGGACGTAGTGGGAAAGGAGAGATCATTCAGTTCTTTAATATTGCAATTGGTTCTGCATGTGAATTAGAATACCAACTAATCCTTTCTCATGATCTGAAATATTTAGATGATGTTTCATATTCAGTGCTATCATCAGAACCTCATAGAAATAAGAAAAATGCTTTTCGGATTTATCCAAAGGCTAAAATTGGAGAATTAGTCTTTCCAATAATCCCATATTTCAGGTGAAAAGCAAAAATCAAGAATCAAGGCTACAAAGCTCAGGACTCAAGGCTCAAAACTTTGGGCTCAAAGCTGACAGCTGATAGCTCTTAACTTGTTTTTATGAACGTCCCATTCCGCAGCTCCATCAGTGCTTGTTCGATTTCTGCCCGTGTGTTCATCACGAAAGGACCATATCGGGCGATGGGCTCTCCGAGCGGTAATCCGGAAACGAGCAGGAAGCGTGCCCCTTCCACTGAAGCCTCAACAGTCACGAATTCACCATCCCCAAAAATGACGAGCTGAGGTGCCTCGGCTGTGGCATCTGATAGCGCCAAATGTTCCTTTACCGCCGAACAGGTATGCGAATACCGTATGACCAGCCGGAATGGGGTGGGTGAAGGTAGTATCAGGAGGCAGTGTCACGTCCAGGTAGGTCGGGTCAGCATAGATATCGGTTACCGCCCCCGAAGCCTCCCCATAATGCCCGGCGATCAGTCGGATTTTCACCCCGCCCGCCAGATCAATCTCGGGGATGTCAACCGATTGAATATCCTGGTAGCGTGGGTTGGTCATCTTTAATTTTGCAGGTAAGTTTACCCACAGTTGGAAACCCTCCATCTTTCCCTCGTAAGGCTCCGGCATTTCTTCGTGCATGATTCCGCCCCCAGCAGTCATCCATTGGACATCTCCTCCGCCAATAGTGCCATGGTTACCCAGGCTGTCTTTATGTTTGACACGCCCTGCCAGCATGTAGGTCACGGTCTCGATACCGCGGTGCGGGTGCATCGGGAAACCCGCCAGGTATTCAGCCGGGTCATCTGAGCCGAAATGGTCGAGCAGCAAGAATGGGTCAAGGTAATCAAGCGTGCGGGTGGCGATGGAACGCTTGAGCAGCACACCAGCGCCTTCCAGGACGCGGATGGGGGTGATGATTTGTGTAACATTACGGTCGTTGGAGGTCATAGTTTTCCTTATATTTGTTGTAGAAATAAATTTATTCTCTGGATGAAGTATATGCCTAAAAGTTGATCGCTCACAGGAATTAGCTAATCGCTAACCACTAATCGCTAATTGCTTTTTCAACATATATATATTGTGCTGCAGGAAATCCCAGGACGACTCTCCGCTCACCCACATCCAGGGTAAGGGTCTGGTTGAAAGGCAGGACCTCGCATATGTCAACCTGGGTACCAGGGAACACGCCATTGTTTTCCAGGAACTGCATTAACTTGTCATTATCTTCAGCTGTTTCATGGATGCGGCGGATAATCAGCTTTTCGCCTGCTTGCATCTGAGTAAGAGGTTTCCATTGTTGAGTGATATATTCGTACCCGGGCAACGGGTTGCCATGTGGGCAAACCTGCGGATCGTCAAAGTTCTGCCGCATTTTATTTTCGATTTCATTAGAGATGCTGTGCTCGATGGCATGCGCCTCGCTGTGAACATCCGACCAGCGAACTTTCAGCATACGGGCTAGCATCCACTCGGTGAGCATATGTCGGCGGATGACTGAGCTGGCTGCTTCACAACCAGGATCTGTCAGATGGATACCCTTGCGCCTATCCAACTCGATCCATCCATCCCGTTCCATACGTTTCAGGGTCACCGTCACGGTGGGTGGGGTCACTTCCAATGACTCTGCCAGGCGTGCGGCGATTATCACCTCGCCATCTCGTTCCATGATGTACATGATGGCCAGGTAATCTTCAATCGTAGGCGTAGGCCGGCTTTCCGCAGATAATGGCTGTGGCATTTATCTCCCTTTACATCCCTCACATAACAGGATATACTAATAATATATATTAGTATATACTAACTAATGGATTAATATATATTTTATCACAAATCCGGATGTTTTACCTTGAGTTACAACGATAAAGAAATATTTAGGTTCTGTTGACAAAGAAATGTTATCCGATGTTGAATAAAGTTGTCACAAGACTGGTTGATGTTGAGAAGGGGAGGCTGGTCAAGATAGCCTCTTTTGAGGGTGGTCATGGGATGAAGACCAAGTTGAATCGGTTTGGTATTTACCCTGGCGACCTCGCCCGTGTGGTGCGCCACGCTCCCTTTCACGGTCCGGTCTTGCTTGAAGTACGTGGAATGGAGATCGCCTTGGGCAGGGGGATTGCCTCACTCATCATGGTGGAGGAGGCAGCATGCGATTTGCCCTGATCGGACAGCCCAATTGCGGTAAGAGCACACTTTTCAACCAGGTAGCGGGGTATAAGGCTGAAACCGGAAATTTCTCTGGCACTACGGTCACTTTTACAGAGAGCAAAGTACGTCTGAACGGTAAGGTCATCGACCTGGTCGACCTGCCCGGAACGTTTACCTTGCACGGTACAAATCCCGCTGAAGCGGAGGTAAACAAATACATAAACTCACATGAGGTGGATGCCATCATTAATGTCCTTGATGCCACCCATCTGAGTCAGGGATTGGAATTATCCCTGGAATTGCTTTCAGTTGAACGCCCCCTGGTGGTTGCCATGAACATGATGGATGAAGCAACCCGGTTGGGGATGAACATTGATGGACCTGCGCTGATGTCGAGACTGGGCGTCCCGGTCATGCCCCTGGTGGCAAGCCGTGGACATGGGATCAAGGCATTATTCCTTAAAACTTTACAATCTGCACAGGCGACGGTTCAGCCACCCGACCTAACTTTGGTCGCACAGGATGCCCTGCAAAGGCATCAGCTCGCTGGTCAATTAGCCGAGTCAATTGTCAGCCAGGGACCGCATAGGGTTAGCTGGCGCGATCGCCTGGACGATATTCTGCTCCACCCCGTGTGGGGTTTCCTTGCCCTCGTGGTGATCCTGTTCATTTTCTTCCAGATCGTGTATGGATTTGGAAAACTGATTGAAGCCCCGGTGCTGGTTTTATTCAATGCCATCAGCAGTCAATTTTCCAGCTTCTTTGGTACAAGCTCGTTATTGGGAGAATTAACTGTCGGCTTAATTCAAGGAGTTGCAGGTGGCATTGCCATCGTGCTTCCTTACCTCATTCCATTCCTGTTTGGTTTAAGCGTCCTCGAGGATATCGGCTACCTGCCGCGGATTGCCTTCCTGATGGATGGATTGATGCATCGCCTGGGATTGCATGGCAAAGCCATCGTGCCATTCATCCTGGGGTACGGCTGTAACGTCCCGGCAGTCATGTCAACCCGCATTCTGGAAGAACGCAAGGATCGTATTATCGCCTCCACCCTGGCAGTGCTGGTGCCTTGTGCTGCCCGCCTGTCGGTTGTGTTTGGTCTGGTGGCTTTCTACCTTGGACCCTCCTGGGCATTAGCGGTTTATTTATTCAATATATTCGTCATCGCCCTAACGGGGCGTGTGCTCACCAAGCTGTTGCCGGAAGACACCCCCGGACTGATCTTGGAGATGCCGCCCTATCGAATACCCACCTTCAAAAATGTTGTGAATAAAACCTGGTTTCGGGTTCGCGAATTCATCGTCGAAGCCTGGCCGCTGTTGATCATTGGCAGCTTGCTGTTAGCTGTCCTGTTATATTATCAGCTCAGCTCGTATATCGACGCTTTGGTACGCCCATTCACCTGGTTGCTAGGATTACCCGCCGAAACCGGCGTTCCACTGATCTTCGGGATATTTCGCAAAGAGTTATCCCTGATCATGCTGCGCCAGGCATTAGGAGTCACCGATTTTTCCCAGGCACTCACGTACTTGCAGATGCTCGTCTTCACGGTTTTTGTGGTGTTTTATATCCCTTGCTTGGCAACCCTATCAGCTTTGCGCCGTGAGCTGGGCTGGCGCTCCATGCTGGCAGTCAGCGCCCTGACGGTAGTGATCGCCCTTTCAGCCGGGCTTTTAGTGCGCGGTTTGGGTTTACTTCGTCTTGCGCTAAGATAAATATTCATGAATTGTCAGCCACCGTAGTTTGATGATATTAATCATGTTGTTCTTAAATCCGTCCTCCATTCGCTTATTTCCCCGTATAATTTACAAAGAAATCCCTTGGAGGTGAGTATGGATACTAGAATGTCCGTAGATGAACGCCAGGCATTCCTGGTTAGACTCGTGTAGGTATCATCAGCATCCCAGAAGAAGGGCGTGGTCCGCTTACAGTTCCAGTCTGGTACACCTATCGGCCGGGTGGAGAGGTGTGTGTCTGGACTGGTAAAAAAACACGCAAAGCCATGCTATTGGGGAAAGCCCAGCGGATCAGTTTTTGTGTTCAAGACGCAACCCCACCAAATTATAAGTATGTCTCCATCGAAGGTCCCTTCAATATCCAATCAGTGGACCTTGAGCGCGATATCCACCCGATGGCGTTGCGTTATTATGGTCCGGAAAACGGTGAGTATCTCTATGCTAATATCAGCAAAAACGATAGTTGGAAGGACGATATCCTGCTGTGTATCACACCTGAGCGCTGGCTGACAGTGGATTACTCTAAAATGGGTCCCCCGCCAAAATAAAAATCAATAACTACAAAGGACACGATCAATGCCAATATCATTTCGCACCAATATTTTGAAGACTGGTAAGAATAATACAGGTATACAAGTTCCAGAAGAGATTATCCAAAAACTTGGTTCGAACAGGCGACCTCTTGTGCAAGTAACGATCAAAAACTATACCTATCGTAGTGCAGTAGCTGTAATGGATGGAAAGTATATGATCAGCCTGAGCGCCGAGCACCGACAGGCAGCCAATGTTCAAGGTGGCGATGAAGTCGAAGTCACCCTCGAACTCGATCTGGAACCACGAGTAGTCGAAGTACCTGAGGATTTAAAGGCTGCCTTAATAAATGCAGGTGCATATAAAGCTTTCGAGAACTCTGCACCATCGATGCGGAAAGAATATGTTCGCCAGGTTGAAGAGGCCAAAGCACAAGAAACCCGCACACGTAGGATTTCGAAGATTGTTGAAAAACTAAGTGGAAAGTGAATCATAAAAGAGCTTCGGAAAGGTTTGGAAGCTGATGCATGAAGCCACCTCAAAGATGTAATGATCGTGGGTCGTAAAGGAGATTATCCAGGTACCGGGTTTTTAAAAATCAAAGTAAATTCACAAGCCAAACCAAGGTGCCATTTTGTATACTCGGCAACCGGTTCTTTCCAAAAAAAATAAGCGCGTATCCGCGAAGGTCCACCAGAGTGAAAAACTATCCAATCAGCCAGAGATTGGTTTTTTATAGGTTTGGTTGAGTGAGGAGCGTTTTGTGCGACGAAACCTCGCGAACGATCTGTGTAAGCGAGGCACGAGCGATACCCAAAGACACTATATGCAGGTAATAGTTGTTGTTGGGTTTCGCAAACCAACCCACGCCTATGAGAACAAATTTCTCGCCCAGGCAGCTGCCCGCTCAAGCTCCCCTCCACCAAGGGGCCTTCCGTCCCTTCTACAAAAATCCTTCCGGTGGTAAGACCAGCACCCCACCCTTTTTCTGTAGTTCTTTACCAATTGCTTCAGCTGCATAGCCAAAGAGCTTTACAAAATGTGGCAGGATGGGCGTCCCATCAATATTTTCCTGGGTCAAGCGAGTATCGAAGGCTGCCGTCCGCAATCCTTTCAGCTGACCAACGTGGATCCCTTTCAATAATCCTTTGATCGCATCCGTGGGTCTGAATTTCTGGGTGGGGGAGCTAACGATCAATAATTCAACCCCCGTCAACATGCCTGGATTATAATCAGCCACCCGCACGAGGGTGACATCTCCCTGTTCCGCCAGCACATCCCGGATCGATCGAGCAATTCTTTCAGTGTTGCCGTACTGTAAATCATAGATGACAATAGATTTCATTCTTCGAGCCTCCTACCAAATTATACAGGGGTTTACCAGGTACTGCATGGGGGGCAGTTTGTCCGGTTTCGAGTGTTAATCATCGCAGTGGTGGTAGCATTTGTACTGATATGGTTATATTTAGGCTACCTGATCTGGAGGTCATACCATCCAGGCACGCAAGAGCCCAATGATTAGCGATTAGCTTCATCATGCATGCCCTTCTCCACAGAGAGGCATTCGCTGCACAGGGGCAGGCTGACGGAGTACTGGGGATCGCTGCCCACCTTCACGAAGAGTACCTTGACGGCAAGACGACCACAATCACAGCGCTGCCGGCGACGCCTTGCCTGGCGCAGGGAGTGGGGAAGCTTGACCCTGCGCGGTACACTCCGCCTGACCGGGCTGGTTTTAGTGGGATTAAACATGCAAGTTACCTGGTGCTGCGGGATAGCATCACAAGGAATGTGGCTGACCCAATGAATTGGCTCATGGAGTGGAATCCCAGTTGGCATAATGCTGGCGTGCTTCAACGGAAGGATAATCCTCCCCACGCTGATAGGCAGCTTCACTTTCCAGGATGTGACGGGCTTTCTCACGTACTTCCGCTGCGCGGTGTGGACGGTTCGCCTTTTCTAGCTGGTCAGCCAATTTTTCCCACTTTTTTATATTAAATTCACCTTGATGAAAGTAATCCCTTTCGAGCAGTTGTGCTTCCAGGTTAAGGTAACTCGCCCCAAGGGACGAGGCAGGGGAGTTAAATGTCTTCCCGACAATCTGATCGGCTGCCTGGCGTAGCTCGGAGATGCGTGGAAAGTAGGTGGAATTACGGATGATCTGCCTGGCAGCCCGCTCGAGCAGCATGATAGGAATATCCGACAATTCATCGAGGTAAACCAGATACGAGTTTTTGGGTAGACGTTTTTCTGGAAAGGCCTGGATAAGCCACTCCAGGATGGCTGTGATTTCAAGATCTGGCATGTGAGCAGTATGGAATTCCTCAATTTTTGGTTGGGTGGTATCAGAGAGTTAAACAAATGGTTGAAAATTTGCGCAGTAAGGAATTGAAACAAGGGACTTTACTCGAGAGGACTTTAGGTTGGTTCAGAACCTGATGATTTACTCAGCTCACGACGCACTTCTTCCAGGGCTTCTAGCGAAGCTTCGTATGCAGTTTTTGTAACCCGAGCGTGGATTTGTTGCTCCGAGCATGCGCGGCATCCTGATTCACCTCCCCGCCCATAAAGCTGCAGCATGCCGGTGATATTTTTTGGATTCCAGCCATGCCCTAACCAATGTTCCAACGTTCCCTGCCATCGGGGTAGGTCGGTGACTTTTTCAACAAGGATAGTGCGCTGGGCAGGATTAGGTGTAAGATGTGCCATCAAACGATAGGCTGAAACTGGATCTAGCGCTTCCAAAATGCTGGAATGAATTCCAGATTCGTGGAATTTTGTTCCCTCCTCACCCTTTAACACCTCATCTCTATAATTATATTGATCATCTTTATTTTTTTGAATAATATTCATTTCTTCCAATTTCTCATTAGAAATTTGAATCTGAATATTATCGGTTTCATAATCAGGTGAGAGGGAGGGAGGAATTCGTTGATTCTAAATTCTTGGATTCTAGAATCTGCAAATCTGGAATGACCGGGGGCATTCGATGGTCCTTCAATTCTTTTCCTGTCTTACCGGCGAAGGTCACGATGATCGTTCCCTGCCCAGTGGAGCACCAATTAAGGGTGGACATACGCCTGAGCTGGGACATGTGACCATAAATCGTCGCCTGACACTTGCCGGTGAGCGCGGCAAGTTCCTGCATGCGAAGGGGAGGCGTGACCATCCCACCCCAGGCCAAGCCGCGTAACTGGATCCAGGTGAGGATCAGTGCGGGGGGCAACTGGTTGTCATAGATCATACGGGCGGGTACGTAAACACCGCGAGGAGGCAGCAGGGGTCGAGTCATGAGGCTTGGAATTTTGTGTTAAAAAGGCAAGTTATTTTTAAGGAGTAAATGGAATTGTTTCGATAAATTCAAATCGATTCAATTCACCTATAAAAGCGCAATGGGAGAATCAAGCTGAGGTGTGGTTAGCATGGACTAATTATAGCACATATGTTCTAATTCACAAGAGGTTTATGAATATTTTAAGATTTCTAATGTAAGAAAAGTTTTAAGTGATTCATGATCTGAATTAATTTGATCGAGCAAATATATCTAAAGAACGGGAAGTGAGAATATAATATAAAGGTAGTACCCAATAAAACAAGGAGTAATAACCATGTGCAAAGAATGTGATTGTGGATGTGATTGTGAATGCGGTAACACCTGCGATTGCGGGTGCCATGAAAACCATTTCGAGCGTCGCTACCAGACCAAGGCAGAGAAAATCGCCGAATTGGAGGCTTATTTGAGCGAGCTCAGGTTGGAGGTGCAAGCCGTGGAGGAGCATCTGGCGGATTTGAAGAAGTAAGAAGAACCCCTTCCAGCAGTGAAAGCATAAAGCAACTGTAGATTGAAGGGAGCGCTGACTCGCCACCTCCCCAAATTTCAATTATTTGGGGGAGGTGTTTTCGGCGGGCAGGAATGGCTTACTCGAGACAATTGCCATCATCGCACGAAGCCTGGGGATTGAGGAAGTGGACATGGTCAGCGGCGAAATCGCCCTGATCAATACTCTGAAGAGGTAACTGCGCAGGCTCGACATTTTGAGGTGGGTTTAGATGATCATTGAGTGGGACCAGGCTTGACTTTGTATGGCAGGATCAAGCATAGCGGGCTTCCCGAACGGGATGGTTTGATGTTTACATCATCGAATATGATATTTATGAAAGCAATTATACCCAAGGGGATGGAATAGCAGGGTTATAAAAGATAAGGAAAAACAATAAAAAGTACCTTGACAGCCGATATATCGTATGGTAATATAGCGCTATACGATATAGCGCCAAACGGTATAACGGCAAGCGGTATAACTGAGAAGGAATTGGAGGCAAACATGAGTGGACACGATGATATCCACCAATATCTACCCCTGACGGAGAGCACGTACTATATCCTGCTCGCCCTGGCTGAACCCATGCATGGCTACGGCGTGATGCAAAACGTGGACAGCCTGAGCGAAGGAACAGTGAAAATCGGCCCGGGCACGCTGTACGGTGCCTTCCAGACCCTGGAGAAGGAAGACTTGATCGTCAAGGTAGGTGAAGAGGAACGGCGCAAGATCTATACGCTGACTCCAAAGGGCAGAGAAGTATTGAAACTACAGGTCAACCGCCTCAGGATCATGGTTCGCAGCGGATCGGCGGTTTGAGTTAGAAAGTGAGGAAGAATGGATGCATCAACGATGAACACAACAAAAGAAACGTACCAAGTGGTTCTTGGCCCTGGCAGGATGAAAAGGAAGAAGGCTGGCTGGAAGAAATGTCCCAATCAGGCTGGCACTTGAAAGGCGGTGCAGCTGCCTTGCATGTACACCTTTAAGAAAGGCGAACCCTGCAGAAATGCCTATCGCTTGGATTATATGCTGATGAAAAAGGACCAGACTGATGAATATCTGCAGATCTTCCAGGATGCGGGGTGGGAGTATGTGGGCGAGATGTCAAATTGGCGATATTGGCGAAAGAGGGTCATGAATGGTGAAACCGCCGAGATTTTCACGGATAATGAGTCAAAAATCAAGAAATATCAACGCATGCTGGTCATCATGGTCTTCTTCTTGATTTTCCTGACCTTTATCGGTACGAATATGTTCATTAATCGAGCATGGACCGAAGCGGATAATATACTTTTGATAGACGTCATCTATTCCCTGGCGATGTTGTGCTATGTGGTGATCATCCCAATTTACGCGGTGGTGGTTGTTAAGCTGATCTGGAGGATCAAGCAGTTAAAACAGAATCGGCTGTGAAGATAGGAGTGGCCCGTCCCACCTCCCCAAAATTTCAGGAAATTTGGGGGAGTAGTTTTTGGCGGTCAGAATGCCCGCCTTAATTAACTAGCTGCTTACTGGTAAAGTCTCACCTGACTTGGTGCGATTGGCAATCAACCAAGAAAGGACTAGCCCGGTTGTGACGGTGTATATAAGGATTGCGACGATGAAGGCAAGGATCACAGATCGATTGATCAAATTCGTCGCAAATATGAACCAGAAGCATAAACCGAACCCCAGTGTGCTCCCCAACAACCACACTACTGACCTGGCAAATTGACGCCTGAGAATTAACCACTGCAGCAGCCCGATGATAAAGCCGATTAACAAGTAAAGAGATGTCAATACTGCAATCGATTCGCTATCCGCGTAACTTATCAGCCCCTCCGGGATGTATCTAATAATTAATAAATAAAGTTCTAGGCTCACCGGGATGGTGAAGATCCATAATACCGAGGTCCTGGAAAAGGTTCGCAATGCCAGCCATTGAGCGAGACTAATTGGTATCAAGACGATAAAAGTTGATAGCACTTCATTACCAATTGATGTGATGGATGGAAACATAAGTGGCAAAGCAGCTACCGCACTAATACCAAGAATGTTCGCAACAATCCAGATAATGAACGATTTGCTTTCCGTGCCTAATTTGCTTATCACACCCCACCTCCCAGCTTTGGATGTTATTGATTTACCAAGTAGTGATCGGACTTCATCCATGCACTCATGGAAGATTGAAATCACAAGGGCGATTAATTCTCGTAGGGAAATTCTTACCAGCCATAGCGCTCCACCCTGCTCTGCCTCAAGTGTTACTTTCAAAAAAATCTCCCGGATCTCTTCCATGAACTCAGTACGAAAACGATGTGGATAGAGCAGCAGAAGATATCCATAGAGTCGGATTACAGTAATTCGAATAAACTGCTGAGAATCTCTCATCTTTCGTCTCTAGCATCTCTTAGCTGAGTGAGTCCGGCCAACTTCTGAAGCCGTTCAGTCTCTGCTTGTAAAATGCGCTGACCAAGCTCTGTTAGCCTGTAAAGTTTACGCTCCCGCGCACCATCATCTGAGGATATATCATTTACACGTGTGATCCATCCATCGTTCAACATCCGCCGGAGAGCGCTGTACAGAGTACCGGTTGCCAGGATAACTCTCTGGTCACTCATCGCCTCAACTTCTTTGATGATTGCGTAACCATGTTTCGGAGAAGTAGCCAGGCTAAGCAGGATAAAAAAAGAAGTTTCGGTGAGGGGCAGGCAATCCTTTTCGTTCATAACAACTCCATATGTAGTTGCGCTATATATATTCTAACTACGTATTATACGGCAATTTTAATAAAAGTCAAGGGGAAAAATATTTTCTATTTATCAGCGATATCAGCTCTTACCAAACGGGCGGGTCCCATACTCGAGCCTACAATAATATATGGTGGGTTGGCTACCCGTCCTTTGAAGAACCTCCTTCCGCATTTGCAACCAAAAATCGGAGAGGATGAAATCGTCAATCATCCCTTGACATAAGACAGTTTTTCGCAGATGAGCCCATTCTGGACACGGAAGATATCGACGCCACGGACGTGACCCTTTTCCCCAGATGTATCGACCCAATCGTAATTCCACAGCATGATGCAGCGGGATCCGAAGCCAAAGGCTTCCTCGATCTTGATATGAGCCTGGGGTGATTTTCTAAAGAAATTTTGCCAAAACTGGGTTACTGCTTGTTTGCCCTTATACACTGACCCATCTGGGGCTGGGTCAGTGTTTTCAAATATACAGTCGTCACTCATCAGCTCCATCATCCCGGTGACGTCGTGACGGTTGAATGCCTCGTTGAATGAGATGATGGTGCGGACGCCTGATTCAATTCGATCCATGCGGAAGGGTGTCATGGCTAGAACCTCCTTTATTCCTGTTAGCTTGGCGAAGAATGATTCGCTGGTAATAATATTCTTGCCATACCTCGAGCCAAGCCATCCAATTTAGCGGGCAGGATGCCCGCCCTACAAACTAAGCATTCCTTTTCTTTACATGAATTCTACAATTTTTTTAGGATGTGTGGTTATGCATCCGGCGGTTGCCATAATTCCACCTTGTTCCCATCCGGATCCATGAACCAGCCAAATTGACCATACTCACTCTTCTCTACCTCACCAACAACCTGCGCACCCCCTGCTTTAACCTGGCTGAGGGCATCCTCAAGGTTGTCCACAACAAAATTGAACATAAAATCATTTTCGGAGGGAGAAAAGTAGGTGGTTGTGGACTCAAATGCGCTCCAAACCGTGTAACCATTCATTGGCATGGTGTGGGGGTGAAAAATAACAAATGACATGCCCTCCAATTCGACATGGAGACCAAGCCATTGTGAATACCATTGACAGAGCTTCTGGGGGTCGTCTGATTTAAAAAAGATTCCGCCGATACCGAGTACTTTCGCCATAGGTTTTTATCCTCCTTTATCTGAAGTATAAAATAATCGCAATAATAATTCACAATCATCGTGACGGCATTTCCATGACTGCATTTATCGACAACTGATCCCCAGGTTGTTGAATGCTGAGGTAAGTTCCAGCTGCGTGCGGGAAAAATAGTCATCCGTCATGAACTCCTCCAGGCCATTTTTCCGGTACACCCAATCGGCATAGTGATAATTCATGCGGTCCAATACCACATGATCCACTTTACCAGCCAGGATTTCGGGGAGACTTTCTGCGTGGGGAAGGATCGGGGCGACCATGGCGTAGGTCCGTATTCCAGCGTGGTGTAATTCATCCAGTGCCCTGACCCTCTCCTTGATCGGAGGAGCATTGGGCTCAAATAATTTCCGGATACCCTCATCTGCGGTGGTGATACTCAGGCCAACCTCGAAATCCGCCCCTGTCCCTAAAATATCCAGATCTCGCAGCACTAAAGGGGAGCGGGTCTGAACAGTCACTGGCCAATGATTGCCTGCCAGTATTTCAAGACATTGGCGGGTGAGTTTATACTTTGCCTCGAGCGGCTGGTATGGGTCACATACGCCACTGATCCATACCCTGTCCTTTCTTTTCCTGGCAATTTCCGTGCTTAATAAATCAGGTGCGTTCAGCTTCACATCCACGAATTGACCCCAGGGCTCCTTGTGCCCGCTGAATCTTTTCATAAAATGGGCATAGCAATATAAACAATTATGCTGGCAGCCTGTGTATGGGTTTATAACGTACGGATAAACCTTGGATGCCGATAGGATGGACTTTGACTGGATCTCTTTTATGATCATATTGTTATGTTAGGTATGAATTTCTGAGCCGTTATTTGATCGCGATCGTATTTCCTTGAACAGGACCCAACCTGCGATGACCGATAAATTATCGCACATCATCCACCTATCAGCAGAGTTTGAAGCATCCTGCATGCGGAAACATTCTTCCCAGAGATTCTACCTTATTCACCAGGAACGGTTGGGAATTTATGGATGAAGAAAATCCTGGGATAGGTCAGCAGGCTACGGATTTATGTAGCCACCATAGTTGATGGCGGTCCGGGATTAATGATCCCGCCTACAAAACCCCATCCTGCCTCCGCTCTCCCGAAAAAGGCATTCGGGATGCAATATCCAGAGCAACTCGCGGGAGGGGTTTGCGTTTTGTTGGGTTTCGAGCGGTAGAACGTCGCTCTCAACCCAACCTACGGATTGCAGGGAACAAGGATTCCGGCTACAGGAATTTCGGCGGGCAGGATGCCCGCCCTACGGAACTCCCGAAAAAGGCATTCGGGATGCAACATCCAGAGCAACTCGCGGGAGGGGTTTGCGTCTTGTTGGGTTTCGAGCGGTAGAACGTCGCTCTCAACCCAACCTACGGATTGCAGGGATCAACGATTCCGGCTACAGGAATTTCGGTGGGCAGGATGCCCGCCCTACGAACTCCCGAAAAAGGCATTCGGGATGCAACATCCAGAGCAACTCGCGGGAAGGGGTTTGCGTTTTGTTGGGTTTCGAGCGGTAGAACGTCGCTCTCAACCCAACCTACGGATTGCAGGGATCAACGATTCCGGCTACAGGGAATTTCGGCGGGCAGGATGCCCGCCCAGCAATAAATTCACTATTTCCCAGGTTTACGGAGCAATCTTCTGTACACGATAAAGCCAACGATTGAGAAAATGATGATCTCCACCACCAGGATGATACCAGTGGGCAGCGTATCGCTGGGGGTGCCTGTGGGTTGGACTGTAACAGGAGCAACAGGGGTGAGCACCCGGGGTTCAGGTGTTTGAGAAGGCAAAACCATGGTGGCCAGGTTAGGTCCTGGAGTGGGCGTGCTGGATGGGGCTGAAAGCAGGATGGCAGCCTCAGTCTCTTTTGCCCAGGCTGTGCTGGTGGCACCCATTATTGCCGTGGCGGTGATCTTATAAAAGTAATCCTTGAGTGAATTATCCAGTAGTGAGCTGGAAATAACTGCCCCTTCTGCCAGATCCGGATGGGCGGCCTCCAATTCCCTGGCAATGCGCAGCTCTTCCTGGACTAGTCCCATCACTTCTGACGGAGCGTTCACATCCATCATATAGGGTGACAGGGAAAGCATGGCCAATCCAACGTGTGGCTCCGGGTGTTCGGGCAATAATTCAGCCGCTTTCCGGTAAGCTTCGATTCCCGGGGATAGGAAGCTCTTTGCAAAAATCGATGGGTAATTCCAAGCCCTGGTAGCTAAATTACGATAAATAGAAGCCAATTCCAGCCAGGCCTGTCCATCCTGCGGATCCGTCTGGATGGCTGCCTGGGTAGTTTCAAGCTGCTGGTACAGGCCAGGGTCAACCAGCCAGATGGAGAAATCATCCTGAGGGCCGGGCTCAAAATCCGTCCAGCTCCAGCGTGCCTGGCTGCCTTCCATCACGCCATCCAAGGGCAGGTTGGCATCCGGATCGGCCATAAAATAAGGCAGACCGAGGATACTCGGGTCCATACGGGTCAACGTCTCCTCTGAAGCCGGGTAAGGCAGATTCAGGATCAACTCAGCCTGCCCGATGGGTCCTGCCCAGCCGGCACCGGTCTGGAAAATGTAATACAGCGCAAGCTCACTGCCCTTCACGGCTGGTTGCAGCGGGACCAGGTAGCTGACCTGGATGGTAGTGTCTTTTCCTGCCGGAAAGGAGACCGGGAAGCTCGCCCACGGCAACAAAGGCTTATCTACGCCTTTTGGGTTGGGAAGATCGCTGACCGCATAATCAACAGGAATACCGTCTACAACCACCTTGAAACTGGCGATACGTGGCACAATTTCATCGGGGTTGATTTCCCAACTCACGTTTTCCAACGCGGATGCAAGAGGGAACCAGGCGGTCAAGCTTACAGGTTCGGAGGTGGGGTTGTGCATGGTGAAGTCAGCCTGCACTTCGGAGATATACGAGTACCAAACAGGCTGGAATTGGAGCCCGTATGCTTCCGGGTTTAATTGGATGATGGTGTTATCGGCTTCGGTGGCTGACCGTACATCCATCGTAACAACCTCATCCAGCATCTGGATGGGAGTTTCATCATCCGGATGGAGGCTGCTTCCGCCGGGGAGGATGGGACGTACGCCAACGTCAGCCAGGGCAGGTGATGAGGGCGGGAGGAACTGAAGGATGCATACCAGGATGATCCCGGACAGGAGAAAAAGAAGCGAAATATGGCGAAGGTTTTTCATGGTTCCACCTCCCTATCATTGTAGACGCTTTCAATGAATAAATGTTCCTGAAAATCATACAGATCCAGCGGTGGTGGATTAGGAGGTCGCACTTCAAAAACTCCCTCCCGCCTCCCCTAAATCAAAACATTTGGGGAAGGAGTTTTTTTCTAAATGGTCAGAGCAACATGGGGAGTGTTGTTTCTGCGGGTGGAATACAGCGATCACCATGCAGAATATACACAGGTAACATATTTGGGTAACGGTCCACCCAGGTAATCGCCTAATTTCGTATCAGCGCTGGATACGGCCTGAACTGCTTCCCCCCATGAGCTGGTTGACTTCATCCAAGGAACAGAAATTCATGTCACCCGGGATCGAATGCTTTAAACAGGAAGCTGCCACAGCGAATTCCAGCGCTTCCTTATCTGGTACCCCGCTGACCAACCCATGGACCAAGCCTGCCGAAAAAGCATCGCCCGTCCCAACCCGGTCAACAATATGGGTAACCTCGTAATGCTTGCTTAAGAAAAATTCCTTCCGATTATGTAAACAGGCTGACCAGCCATTCCGGTCTGCGCTGTAGCTCTCCCGAAGGGTAATTGCCTGGTATTTCAAGTTCGGAAAAGTGGCAAGTACCTTTTCGCAAAGCTGGCGGTAATACCCAGGATCAATTTGTCCACTTTCAATGGAATTTAACCCATTTTCGTTCTCAATGGTGATCCCTAATGCAGCGTTGGCAATCTTCTTCGTTGGCGATACCAACATCTGCCAGGGCTACCAGTTCCCTCATCACCTGTGAGGCATTTTTCCCATAGTTCCACAGGTTCTTTCGATAGTTGTAATCACAAGAGACCGTGACGCCTTTTTTATGGGCGGTCGCCATGGCATGGAGGGATATGATCTGCCGCGCTGGCACTCAGGGCAGGTGTAATGCCTGTGAGGTGGAACCAGGCTGCCCCATCTAGGATATCATCCCAATCCAGGCTGCCTGGTTTAAGCTCGGCAATTGCTGAATGAGTCCGGTCGTATACAACTCGCGAAGGTTTTTGGCTGGCTCCGGCTTCATAAAAATAAATCCCCATACGCTCACCGGAAATTACGATTCCTGATGTGTCTATATTCTTTCCCTTTAAAAATGAAATACAGGCTTCGCCGATGGGATTCCGGGGCAAGGCAGTTACGTAAGCAACTTTATGACCGAAATATGCAAGCGATACTGCAACGTTCGCCTCGCCACCCCCAAAGGTTGCTTCCAGCACCGGGGATTGGAACAATCGTTCGAAGCCGGGGGATTTCAGCCTCAGCATTACCTCTCCAAATGTGACGATGCGACCGGTCATGTTTTACCTCCAATCTACCTCTAAATTATTCCAATCACTCTAAGCGGATTTGCTTTGGTAAGATCACCCAATTTCCATTCAAATGGTCACTCACTGTAAACTTGCACTACCATTTCGATTTCCACGGGGATATGACCAGGCAAATCACTCACCCCGATGGATGTTCGGGCGTGCTTACCCCTCGGTCCGTATAATTCTTCCAGCAGCTCGGATGCTCCGTTGATGACAGCAGGCTGTTTGTCGAAATCTGGAGCGCTGTTGACATAGCCGTTTACTTTTATGATCCGTTCCACCCGGTCGAGATCACCGAGTTCCGCTTTGACCACACTCAGCAGGTTGAGCATGGTCTGCCGGGCTGCCTGGTAGCCTTGCTCGATATTAAGTTCTTTACCCACACGTCCTGTAAAAAGCAATTGCCCGTTTTCAATGTAACAAGTGGTGCCTGAAAGGAAAAGCAGATTTCCGCTGCGTTGGCTTGGCAGGTATGCGCCAACGGATTTGGGAGGATCAGGCAGGGACAGACCCAGTTCTATTAATTTTGACTTGATGATCATAGCAAACTTTCATTCAACAATTTAACCGGAAAAATATTACCCAATCACTACGTTTGATTGCCAAGAACCATTAGTCCAGTACGCATTCGTGAACCCCCACAAGGAAAGTATTGCATGGTAATTACCTTGTGGAGGCTCACGTACTAAACGCGGTTTCTGGTAATTTTAGAACTCACCTTCGGGATTGTAATATCTAATCACGTTATCGATAGTAATGCTCGGTGAGGGCAGGTATGTGTCTTTCTCGGGTGTTCCACCAGCCAGGATTGCCATCAGACGATTGAAAGCTGCTCGTCCAATTTGATCTGAGTTATTCAGTCCAGTGGCAGCATAATTCGTGTTGTTCATGATTGCTTCCAATGCGGCTGTTTCCCCATCGACACCCACCAGGAACATTTCGTCCGTACGACCAGAATCAGCGATGGCTGTCTGGGCACCCAGGCACATTGAGTCATTCTCGCAGAATACAGCATCAATCTGGGGATTGGCTGCCAGCATATCCTCCATCAGGGCAATACCGCCATCTGCACTCCAGCCTCCAAAATCCGGCGCAACGACAACGGTGATTCCAGGAAAGGTTTCAAGGATGCTGTTAACACCATTACTGCGGTTAAGGCCAATTGAGTTATCCGCTGGACCGCCACGCAATTCCACAACGACGCCCTCTCCACCCAGACGATCTGCAATGTACTGACCATCCTGAACACCGATAGTGAAGTTATCCGGGCCTATATAGGACGTATACGATTCACTGCTGCCCTTGCCAAACTGCCGATCGACGAGAACCGTAGGAATCCCCGCATTTTAGAGGGCATCCAATGCCGCTGGAGCTTCCTCGAGCCAGGCACCAGAAACGATTACCCCATCGACATTCTGGGCAATCAGGTCTTCAATGTCTGATTGGAATTTGGCGGCATCACCATTGGCATCGGTGGAAACAATCGTGACATTACTGTAAGGCTTTGCTTCATCTATGGCAGCATTATTCATTCCGATGAAGTACGGGCAACATTGGGAGAAATTAGCCATCCCAATTTTCAAGCTGGTTGGTCCCGTCTCAGCGACAGGTGTCTCCGTTGCCTGTGTACATCCAGCAATCAATACTGCCAGGACTAAAATACTCGTCAGAATTATGGTACGTTTCATTTATCATTCTCCTTATAAATACTATTCTGAATTTAGCGACCTGTAGTAGGACAATTTTGGCGTGTTTATTCCTCCTTCTTGCCTCCTTTCTCCCCATCTGAACGAATTTCAGTATGCAATCGGTTAGCTTTCACATTTCACTTCTTACGGCGTGCCAAAACCGCGACCAGGATGATCAGACCTTTAAAGATTTGTTGATAGTAGGATTGAACATTGAACAGATTGAGCAAGTTATCGATTATGCCCAGAGCCCCCACACCCGCGAGCGTACCAAAAACACTTCCACCTCCTCCACCTAAGACGGCACCGCCGATAACACAGGCTGCAATGGCATCCAACTCAAAACCCGCACCCACGCTGGGTTGGGAAATCCCAAGGCGAGAAGCCAGAGTGACTCCTGCGAGACCGGCAAAAAGGCCGGAGATCATATAGGCCAGGAAAATATTCCATTTAACATTAATTCCTGCCAGGCGCACTGCTTCCTCATTTCCACCTATCGCATCAATGGCTCGCCCTGAGCTGGTCCGATTCAGGAAGAACCAAACGATGGGGTAACAGGCGAGCATGATCAAGGCTGATATAGGGAAAGGGCCAATGAAACCAGCTCCAAGGACAGCCCGGAAGGCAGGATCCGTCGGAGTTATTGGAATATCAGAATAGACATACACCAAACCGCGTATGGTTCCTAAGGTTGCCAGGGTTACAATGAATGGCTGTAGCTTGAAGCGGGAGATGAAGAAGCCATTAATCGCTCCTACCGATATACCAACCAGAAGGCATATCAGGATAGCAGGGAATAGAGGCATCCCATCTTTAGACATCCCTGCAACCATAATGCCTGTAAGCGCTACGATTGGGCCCACCGAGAGGTCAATGCCTCCAGTCATAATAACAACCAGCATACCCAGACTGAGTAATCCATTGGTCACCGCTTGCCGAGACAGATTGCTCAAATTTCGTTGGGTGAAGAAAACATCCGCCATTACAGCTATCAAGATCACAATAACAATGAAAGCAATGACGAAAGCTAAATTTATCCAGCGTCGTCTTTTTTGCGTCTTTGAAGAACCGAGCAGTAATTTGCGCAATCCTGTTTCCACCTTGGGTGGCTTCATAGGTGATGGTGAATTTTCAATGGTCATTGATTCACTCCCGCAGCTGAGGCTAGCAACTTCTCCTCATTAGCCTGCGAACGATTAAATTCTCCAACCAGGTGTCCCTCTCGCATGACTAGCGCTCGATCGCTCATCCCTAGAATTTCTGGTAACTCTGAGGAGATCAAAAGGATGCCCATCCCA
>CAVZSS010000018.1:0-143746 GCA_963777965.1 uncultured Chloroflexia bacterium
CATCTCGAGCTTGCCTTGAAGCGCCACCAGGTTGCTGTGTGTGTGAGGATACTCGACCGCAGGCGTTTCTTGTCCTTCGCCCAGGTTCAGCAAAATAAACAAAGGTTTGCGTGTCAGAAATCCAAAGCCAGCTAGGGTCTTTTCTTCTTCAGCGGTCAGGTCGATCTCCGCAGGGGATCTTTCCGGAAAGCGCCTCTTTAAAACGCTCAAAAAGTACAACCTCCCGCTCGATAACCAGGCGCTCGCGCCCGGCCCCTTTTTTCCGTTCTTCTGCCAGGCGTTCCAGCTTTCGCTCTACCGCAATCATGTCATTTATGAGCAGTTCAGCATCCATCGTGGCGATATCACGCAAGGGATTCACGCTACCCGATGGATGAGCGACATTCGAGTCTTCAAAACAGCGCACCACATGCAGCAAGCCATCCATTTGGGTAAGCGGTTGAGCAGTTGCCCGGATATGGCACTTTGGCTGCCTTCCAGCCGGCAATGTCGGCGTAAGTCACCTTGGCATAAATCGTCTTTTGGGTTTAAACAACTCCGACAGGCGGTCAACCCGGTCGTCGGGCACGTCCACCACCCCGGTATGCACTCAAACCTGCCCCCACTGGTGGTCAGTGGCTGGTCCCCGCGCGTCAGAGCATTAAAAACCGTCGTTTTTCCAGATTGGGGCAAGCCAATGATCCCTAGTCGCATTTGAGTTCTCCCTAATTCAGTGAATCATGATTGGATTATTTTTCATCCAGTGCGATTATACCCGCGCATAGGCGCGAAGTCTGAAAACTTTCGTTTTAGTTTCGGGTATAATGTTTTCCATCACCATGCCGAAGTGGCGGAATAGGCAGACGCGCACGACTCAAAATCGTGTTCCGTAAGGAATGAGGGTTCAATTCCCTCCTTCGGCACTCGTGGCATATATAGTGGTAATCTACTCGATAATTAACCCCACTTCGGTGGTGATGCGAGAGATTACCATTTTTCGTTTTTAAAAGATAGTGTGCGCTAAATTCTGATTATCCTTCATTTATAGAATCAAAAAAGGCCGCTTCTCGATAGAGGTGGACAGGTGAATTGATGCGATAAAACGTGGATTGTAGGCTGCATGGGTCACCTTCTCCGCTCCCCCAGGTGTCCAGGCGGTGCCCTATCGAGGGTGAGTCGACACTTGGGAATTATTATTCACCTGTAAATACCCCCCCATGTTCACTTTTCGAGCGGACACACTACTTTGGGGCGGTCAAAATTATATTGGTTCAAATTATTGCGGTGGATATGGGAAATTTACAAAGATTTGGAACACATTCGGATAGAATGAAATTATGGCAGCCCCCGTATAGAATGCGATTGATTCTCAGACGTCAGAGTAGTCGGTAATAATAAGCCATAACTGTCGCTCACTATGGTTTTGGGGCATTTTCAAGATATTACCATGGATGAAACAGGGGCTATGATGGCAAGGCTATGTGTTCGATAAAATAAATAAATCGGGGTTACGCTACCAACACGAATGAATATTCAATGTTCACGCTCTAAGCTCACGTATGGCCTTCTTTCCCCTTTATCATAAGTGGCTTCAAAACAAGTAGGGGTAGAAGTTACAAATCCACCTACTCGTAGTATCTCACATGAAAGAACGTCACATTCAGACTAACCAAAGTGTATGGTCATAGAAACCGTGTAAGTAGACCTTCTGATATATAATCGGTATAACCATTTTCTCGATTTATATAACAATCCTAATTGGATGCCTGGAGGGAAAAATGAGAAAATTAACCATTGTTATTTTTGCACTCTTATTAATCGGATGTTCTGGTACTCCTTCTGAAATGTTGTACAAACTGCAATTGCAGAGACACAATTTGCTGAATTATTATTAATTCCTACTAGTACAAATACTTCGTTATAAACCTCTACAAGAATGTAGCAAGAATGACAAATCCATTTAAAAAACTAAATTCAAAATTTTCAATTATGAGGGAAATTAATTGGGTAAAAGTGGTACTTCCTCTTGTAATTATCTTGGTTGGCGCCACGCTTGCAACTTTAAGCGTGCAGGTTTACCGTGGATACAATGACGGAATGTTTGACCTCGGTAATATGTCTCAAGCGATATGGAGTGCAACAAAGGGTCTTCCGCTAGAATTTACAATTAATAATGGACAGCTAAGCCGACTTGGGTTACATGTTGAGTTGATTTACTTTTTAATAAGTACTTTATATGCCCTGTTTCCCCAACCAACCACTTTGCTTGTACTTCAATCGTTTTTGTTCACTCTTGGAGCTATTCCTGTATATCGTATTGCTCAAAGACACCTGAAAGAACCGCGATTATCTCTTGCGCTTGTGATTATATACCTGTTCTATCCAGTTGCTCAGACAGCTGTTCTGTTTGATTTCCACGGAGATACCCTGGCGATGCCATTGTTGCTCTTTGCTTTGGACTCACTTGAAGAGCAGCATTGGAAGTCTTATGCATTATTTGTTACTCTGGCGTTAAGTAGTAAGTTTTACGTTGCTGTACCTGTGTTTATTATGGGTCTTGTAATATTAACTAAATATGGCAGGCACTCATCAATTCTCAAAAAGGTTGGATTTTTTACAGCTTTAGTAGCTATGGTATGGGGAGGATTTACTTTTTTAATATTGAGACCTTTATTCTCGCCAGACTCGGGTGTCAACCTGAGTTCTACTTACTCTCCAGCTGGCTATTTGCTCTATTATTTTGACGAGATTGTAAATAACTTATCACGCTCATGGATTCCCCGTTTTGGTGTTCTACTCCTGCTTATTATGCCTATCATCTGGTTAAGCCTACATTCTAGTATATGGTTGCTACCAGCAGCTGTTACAGCCCTACCTGCATTACTATCCAACAATATCCAATACACATATCATTTCCATCATTATGCACTTGCAGTACCCTTCCTTATTTTCTCTGCAATTATAGGCGCCGCGGAATTGAAAAATGGGTGGAAAGGCTCACCTTATTTTTCACTTTTTATAAACCCTCGAAAAATGATTTTGCTTTCGCTATTACTAACCTTGTTTTTTAATGCCTTATTAGTAGATACTCCATTAAATCCTTCTTTTTGGTTAGGGCAACCAGGTCAAAAATCCGACCCACTGCGATATGGCAGGTCGTCTCGTGATGTTATGAAGGACGCATTATTGAAACAGTATGTCCCACCTGGCGTTCCAATAGCTGTTAGTTGGCCTTTAGCACCTCATTTCACAAATCGACAATTCTTGTTTGTTTTAGGGAATTTCGATAATCCATCCCATGTATTTGATATGGTAATTGCTGATGGTCTATTTGATTTTGCGATTCCTTTCTCTGAAGATTACACTAGCTCGGTAATTCACGATGTTCCTTACATAAAAACCTTCTTACAACGTCCAGAATTTTCATTGACATATGTACAAGACGGTTTATTATTTTTTGAACGTGGTCATCAGGCTGAAAACCTACGTCAAAATATTGAAGTAGAACCCCTTGATTCTACTGTCGAACTTGCTCACGTTTTCGATGGGAGAATCGGACTGGTGAACCCCTCAGTAGAAGAAGTAAGTACAGGCATATATCGTTTTAAATTCACCTGGAAACTTAATCAAATCATCACGAATTATGGCCCCTTGTTTGCTGTCAGTAAGCTTGTTGATCCTTCGCATACGAATGAAAATGCAAACCTACGTATCTTACATATACCAACAGAAGTCATATTACCCACGACTGAATGGAAGCTTGATGAGCAAGTAATTGAAACCTTTGATGTAAGCATGCCATTTAATCTTACTTCAGGGAAATACCAAATCAGCACTGGTTGGTATACGACTAATAACATATATTCTTCTCAAACAGATTCGCGTAGTCGGTTTGGTGATGAATGGACATGGGGTGAAATCTATATTCCATAAAGTTCTTTTACGTATCTGTTGTCACTTTGAGATATATAGCTTGATAATGAATTCAAATATAAAAACAGACTGGCAAGCATCATTGGGAAGTTATCTGTATGGATTGAAGAAAAATAGGTTATCAAGTACCAGAGAATACCATAGTGGGTCTCAGAAAGGTGGGCTCTACCTCAAGGACACGATTGTTTGGATGGACTATGCTGCCCTGTTGGACTTTGATGAGTTTCTTGGTAATTGCTGTTCACGCAATCAATTATTGGCATCTCAAACTGAGAATAAGAGAATTAAAGTCTCACCCGCAATTGAGCGATGGCCTAAGAGTATGAAGTTATAATGGTAGGAAATTTGGAATTCGTAGATAGGCGGTAGCTCAACCAGTCACTGCATCCGACATGATATGCAATGCAAACTATGCTGCACCCCGCGCGGCGATCAATCCGATTGTGTAGGCATAGCCAACACATTAAACCCAATCATATTATGTGATATGCGCCAATAAAATCAATCTCCAAAGCCTCAAGCGCCAGCAATGCCCTGCTGTTCATCCAAAACATGAATAATGGTATGGCTGTGGTGGTATTATGATGGAGATGAATAGGTAGTCCTATTTATAGCTTATTATTATCCACAGGGCTTCCAAGCCTGTGAGCCTGTGAGCCTGTGCTATATCCTCCGCCGTTTGTGCTAGGTGCCTGCGAAGCACCTGCTTATCCGTAAGCCCCATTAGCTTTTGCAGGCTGAATGCATCGACCCCTGCACGAAACATATTGATCGCAAAAGCCCGTCTGGAATTGGGTGGTTTTTATTTCTTATTTCTATGCTGTTTCCGCGTAAGCTGCTGCACTGGTAAATACGTTGAACACCGGCGGGGTTTCCAGGTGCTTTTTCACCGCACATAGCTCAGCCGAGCGAATCAATGATGGAAGGTACTTCTCCGGGAACCCGGCAGGAACTTGAATCTCCAGGTCTACGCTCTCAATCATGCCCGTTTGCTGATTTCTATGGGCTCGCTGGATTACCCTCATCCCTTCCGTGGGTAGGTTGCGCTGCTTACAAAAACCAAGTACATAAATCCCGGCGCAGGTGGCAATTGAAGCCAGAAATAGTGTAAATGGTGTGGGTGCCGACCCTGGCTCACCACTTCTGCCAGGTTGGTCAGTCATCACGGTATAAGGTCCAAAATGGGCATCCACACGATCTCCACCCGGAAAATCAACCATCATTTCCATAAAATTTTTCTCCTCTACTCATTTTTTCATTAGTTTAGATGCAATAATCTGCCATTCGTTTCGTATCAAATACTTCTGGGTATGGAATTCCTTCACTCAATTGGGTTGAAAGCAGGCGCAGATTCTTTCTGCCCGCCTTTCCGTAGCCAGAAAAACCAATACAGGAAAACCGCGATGATATAAAGAATGATCGTACCCATGAACGGTGGTCCAAATCCATAACGTACTTGAAGGATCCCGCTGATGGTCGGGCTGATCGCCCAGCCGAAGTTCCATGACATACTCACCAGGCTGGCGACCATTGCCCTGGAAGAAGCATCCACTTGCTCCATGACGAAAGTCTGGTACACAGGACTGCTCATGTTCATCAGCGCAACTCGAATGTAATAAGCAAATGCACTCACCCAGAACACCGGGGCGAATCCCAATAGAATCAGGAATGGGATAGATAACCCTTGTGTGATCACAACCACCTGTATCTTTCCAAAGCGATCAGCCAATGGAGGGGCTGCCAATAAACCCAGCCCCATAGCCAGTGAACCCCAGGCAAATAAAACGCCGATCACCTGGTCGGTTTGATTATATTGAACTCGGAAAAATACATTCATGAAGGGCATGATTAACCCCGCCCCAATGGAAGTGATCAGCATGGGTAGAATGAGCTTGGTCAATTTTCTCGGGTTTTTAGTGGCATAAGTAATCGGCGCAAAGACAGTTCGCTCTGCGTGCTCAATGCGTGGTACGTGGATTAGAAGTAATGGAATGATCCCTACAGCCAACGCAATCGCCACAACCAAGAGAGAACCTGCATAAGCCTGGCTACTTATCGACTCGACATTAAGCCTGCCTGCCACCCAGGTGGGCAGGTAGCCACCTATCCAGTTGCCCACCGAGGCAGACACCATCTGTAATCCTGATGTCATGCTGAATAAATATGTTCGCTCATGCTCACCGCTGTTTTCCATTAGAAACGGGCTCATCGTGACAGCGGCCAGGCTCTGGGCAATACCAGACAGGATATTCATAGCATAAAGAACAAAAGTGACCGGCCAGATCACCATCACGCCAACAGAGACACTGATGAGCACCGTTGAAATGAGCAGGGAAGATTTACGTCCGAGTAAATCCGCCAGGTAGCCCATGGGTAATGCAAAAATCAAAGCTGTAATGCTGCTGACAGTCACCAGGTTACCCAATACTTTCTCGTCATAACCCAGGCTGAGAATATAAAAATTAAACAACAGGCGGAAGATCCCCATGGCAATGCCGGTAATAATTGCGTAGATTAAATACAGGCGTGCATTAGGGCGGAATGCCGCCAGGTGAGCTCCGTAGTCTTTTATGGTTCTCTGGATGCTGGCAATCATGGTCTTCTATTGACTATTATTAATAAGAACATACTCCTTGTCAATGACAAAGGTTACGAATGTGGGTATAGAAAAATAACCTCTATCCATAATTATTTACTTAATTTACCTGTCTTTCAATAAATTGTGGATAACTACCAAATTTCTGTGGATAAGTCATCTTAATTGTGGATAACTCGCCAAGTAGTGTGTGAGTTACTTGGATTTCTTTACGCCTATTGTGGATAAGAAGCCAGGCTTATCTCTAAAATCCATACCATCGCCAGTCTCAGCGCAGGTGCGTCTATTTATCAACATTTCAATTTATCTGCGTTGTGGATAAAATATTTCCCCTCTTTACCCATATATACATTTTGTTGAGCATTCACCACCATCTATAAGGAAACCTCTGTTCTAATTAACCCCTTTCCACATTTCCACAAGGTCTACTACGGCTACTATTAATACATATATAAATAATATGTTGTGTATATAAATAAGCTTACCTCTCCCAAAAGCAATCCTTCAAGAGATGGATAAAAAAGTTTTCACTATTTATTCAGCTATTGATCTTTAATTACAAGGGGTAGGAAGAATTTCCATATTGGTTGAATTAGAAGACAATCACTCATGTGGGCATACGTGGCGATAGATGCTTTGACGAAATTGGTGAAATATATGGGGTCTGTATGGGTTGGAGTATCCTGTGGGCTATGGTAATAAGGGTTTAAATCATCACTCCCTTCTATAGCAAGTATGGCTGGATATCCAAGATCTAAAAATGAGGCATGGTCGCTTGAGCCATCATAATTTGTGCCGATTACGTGCTGAAAATTAAAGTTGTAAGTATCAATAACGTCTGAAAACAGATTAGCTAGATCCAACGAATGAGGTACAGATGGACGGTATCCAAGATAAATACTTGCAGGACTATTAAGTGTGTTCCAGGCGATCATATCCAGGTTTAGATAACCCAGGATGTTCTCACCATTGTTATATGACCTCTGGGCATAGGAATGGCTCCCATTAAGGCCTTGTTCTTCGCCGGTCCATAAAGCAAATCGCAGGGTGCAGCCCCACTGGTATTGTGAGAGGATATCGGCTGCAAGCAGGGTTGCCACCGAACCGCTGGCATTGTCATCTGCGCCGGGAGTGTTGGGAACATCATCAATGTGGGCACCAATGATGAAAATATCGTCCGTATTGACCGTGCCAGTGATCTGTCCGATCACATTGGGATAGGTTGAGCCTCCCCACTGATGATATTCAACCCCCAACCCCAATCCTTCCAAATGCTGACCCACATAATGCATGGTCTTCTCAATAGGAGTGTTGCTATAGGTGTGGCGTGAAGTAATCGTATACCAGACGCCATCCACCCAGACGGGCAGTTCACCGGTCAACTCGCGATCGTATTGATAAACCTGTTCCTGGGTAACCTGGTCAATCATCTCCTGGATAAGAGGGTCAGGGTTGACAATGTCTGGGAAACTGCCATCACTTAGCGCAGGGGTCAGTGGTTTGGGAGTTAGGGTGATTTTCTTTAGCTCAGCACCTGCCTGGGCAAGTGCGTCCACCTGGGATGGATCCATGCGAAGCAGAGCGCCATGGGTGGTATTCAGCAAAACCACACCAAAGGATGCAAAATTGGGAGATGGGCGGCTCGTTCTGGTCTCTGCCAGGAAGTATGTGCCTACCCGCAAATCAGGATCGACTACCTGAAAATCCAGACCTGCAGCCTTTAATAATTGCTGGTCTTTCGTGTTTGCACCAGTCAAAAGACCCCCATCCAGCAGGGTGTACATAGGCAGATGAGTGGAGGCAAAGCTGTGAAAGCTGTCTGGAGATCCCATATAGACATACACAAGCGCTTTAAGATCAAGAGATGTTTGATGTGTCGCCTGGGCATTACCAGTCAAGGAAACAATTAAAACCAAGAGCATCACAACAGTAAAGAAACGGTTTTTCATAAAAATTTACCTTCAGGTATTTTTATCCTGGGAATTGGGACTAAAAATATTCTAATGGATATTTTGAGCCAGACAAGCCAAGGCCAAATTTTCTGGAATCCTGAAATTGAGTATTCATGAGTCATAAAACACATTAAATGCTACATAAAGAACCGATAAGGGCAATATTGTTATAACTCAAATCAACACGGAAGAATTTTCCTTCCAAGAAGCCTGGGTAATCAAGTATAACCGTAAAAGTATAAGGCGAAATGATCCCGTACACGCAGATGTTAGCAAGTGCTGAGATTGAAAGAGGGATCAACCAAGTCATGTCGATAAGCCTTCGGATAAAGAAAATGAGAGCTTAGCGCAGTTCTATCCTTATATCGACTGCCAACAGGATGGTTTACCGGATCTACCCCAGAGAGGTTACTCAAACGAGCCAGTCATCCTGGAGGTGATCGAAGGAAACATGGATAAGTTGGCATCTACTACATGAAGGAACGAGCCTGTGGTTGGAAATTGTGCGGGGCAAGAACTATGCTGGCAGTTTGTCAGAATAAAGAGTCCTTGAAGCATTTGGCTTTTCACTACATAACGATTGAGATACACGAGCAGTCTAAACGAAGAAAAGGGAAACCGTTAGATCGGGCCGAATATTTGCTTGGCAGGACGCCAATTTTTGAAGGAGCAGCTCAAGACATGCCCTGGGTAAAAGAGTTGTACCGCTATGCGTATCGACATTAAACGCTTCCTTTTTCGTATCTCTATGGGAAGCCTTGACAGTAATCCAATACCAAAAGTAGCTTGACTTTTTCTATAATTATGCTACATTGAAATTATAATAATTCTAGGGCTTCCGAATACAAGATAAAACTAGTTTTTTTGGTTGGAAAGAACACTTCGGATAAGCCTCAGGCGACCTCAATGGACTGGTCAATTGTTGTTAAGAAAGGAGGGTGTTGTTTTTCTTTCGATTTAATTCTCATGTAAAAGACGATAAACCATTAATCACGCTTTTGTTCAGAGGAGGATATCATGGTGTCTCGTAATGAGTTACAGAAAAGAATCGTGAGCCTGCTTATTGTTTTCGGGCTTCTATGTGTCACCGGATTACTTCTTGGCTTCACACCTAACCAAGCTCTTGGTGCTCCATCGACTCCTGGATTAATGGGTGAGAGTGTGGTGTTCACAAACTCACTATCACAAACCAGCTTGGAGCCCAATGCTCCTTGCGCCGGTGGTCCAACTATTGACGGAGTCCTCTTGGATGAATGTGTCGACAATACTTTCACCGTTGGGGGAACTACGAAAACTGTTCGCGTCTGGTACTGTAAAGTTGTCCAAACTGCCCAGCGCGACGATGATGGTACGATTTATAACCTCACCCATTATATTAACTCTGATGCTGAGGCACAGGATGTGGCTCAGTGGGGGAGGGAAGCCTGGCAGCGCTATTACGAGATCTTCAATCACCATCCCTATGATGACGGTTGCAGCAATCGCATCAATGTCCGGCTTGAGGATGGCGTCGGCTGGGGCGGCATAGCCTACTGGGCTAGTTCAGGTAAATGCTGGATTGGAATCGATGCGCCTATGATCCGCACTGGAGGTGGTCAGGAAGTTGTGTACCACGAATTTCAGCATTATTTGCAGTATTCATACAATTCTGGCTGTTATGGGTTTCTGAAACCTAACTATTTGGATGGTTCAGCGGCCGGGGACGCCGAGTTTGTCGAGGGGTATGCAGATCTGGCCATGGACGCGGTTGACTCAGCTATAGATCTAACTCTCTTCAATAACATCGTCCGTGATTACAACCCGATGCAGAGTTTCTATGATAAGGGTTATTGGGATGTCTTCAATAAGTATTACAGCGAACAACTCGGGGTTCTGTTCTCTAGCAGCGACCCGCAATGGCACATGGATGCCGTCCGGCGCCACTATGAAGAGTGCGATGCCCGTGACACCCTCTATGTGCTCGATACCTTGGTTCCTTCTTAAAACCCAGCTTGAGTGAGGAAGAACTGTTCTTGGATTTCTTTGCTGCCAATTGGGCTAAGGACTGGGCTGACCCGGCCTCACAGCCCGAGTTGGTCTACTTCGACGATGACACCGGGCCTTCCTATGGCTCAATCACCTTATACAAAGACGAAACAATCTCCAGTGGGACTAAGAGTTGGACTGGGGAGAGCACCCCAGATGACTGGGCGGCCCGCTATTACCAGGTGAAACCTCAGAGTGAATGTAAGTTTGTCACCGCTAAAGTAGATGGTGAGGCTGGTGCACATCTGGGCATCAACCTGATGGCAGCTGACACTACCGCTCCCACCTCTGTCAGACGTACTGCCTGGATCGGTGAGAACCTATCACGCACTTTCCCAGCCTCAGGCACCTATGACCGAATCGTAGCAGTGGTCAACGCCTTCGATAATCTAGCCGACTATGATGTTTCCTTTACCTGTGTGACTCCTACATTGGATATCCAGGAGCCACGCCAAACGAATTTTGCCCTGGTCGGCGATCCGGATAGCCCAATTGCCTTCCTGGCGCGTTTCAAGGTCACCAGTGACGGTAGTCCAGTGCTCGGTCTGACCGAATCGTTCTTTACCTCTGAAGCCGAGGGTGGTGCTGTTACCATTGTGCCTGGGTCCTTATCCCAGGTAAGTGAGGAATATTGGGCAATCCTGCTGCCTCCCACCAAGCCAGCCTGGAACCACCTACGTTGATCTTAAAATCTGCCTGAACACCACCATTTGCGACACCGAGGTAGATGCCCTGCTGTATGTAAATCCTGGTAACACCGATTTTGCCCTGGTCTTCGATGGCTCTGGTTCGATGGATTTGGAAGATGTAGCCGGAGAAGGCAAACGTTATATCAACGCCCAGAAAGTCGGTACAGTGCTGGCAGACTTGCTGCGGGTTGGCGACCGCATCCTGGTGACCGACTTCTCCGCCCATGATAACCCAGTTGGTTGCGGCCTGCCGTCTGGAAGTGGTAATTGTGCGTTAGATATCATCACCCGCCTGGCGCGTACCAACGTGGTCGTCCCGGCCTCCAATGCCATTGCTGCTGCCAAAGCGGCTATAAGCAATATATGGCCGCGCGAATGGACTCCCATCGGTGCGGCATTGCGTGGTGCCAAGGACATGCTGTTGGCTGCGCCTACAAACACCAACCCCAAGCACATCATTTTGCTCAGCGATGGGCAAGAGAATGTCAATCCACTGTATGCTTCGGTAAAAGACGAGCTGGTTGATTCTGGAGTTGTAATCGATACTATTCGCTTCTCTAATGATGCTCCCGGTGCATTGCTGGCTCAGATAGCTGCTGATACCGGTGGGAGCTACACTTATGTACCCACCTCTCCAGGTACGCTTGTTGATATTGAACAATCGCGTCTTGCAGCTGGTCGACCAGCTCACTCAAATGGGAGTCCCCGCCGACCAGATTAACCGTCTGACGGCAACTTCACTGCCTGGCCCGCTTGGACTGGACAATGTCTATGACTATTACGAGACCCGGAGCCAGAGTGCGGCGCGTCTGTTCCATAGTAACTACCTGACCATCGCAGACAACACTCCTCAGACTGCCCAGATGTACGTGGATGACAGTGTCAATGCTGTTCGCTTTGTAGTGGCAGGTAAGCAGGAGGATGCTGATTTATTAAGCGGCTGTGGTTATATTCGCAAGGTGGAGATAAAGCCACCCAGCGCAATCCGCCCTTTCCCAATCAGCCCGCGTAATCCTCAGCTCACCCCTGCAGATTGGGACATCCGCAATTCATTGTATGATGATGTGGCTATCATCTCCAACCCGGAGCCGGGTACCTGGGAGATCACTGCCAGGTATTACTATAATCTGTGCGCCAACGCTTCTGAAATACCTGCGGCTCTTGAATCAGATTTCATGATTAACGCCTCGGCAGAGTCTAACATCCAGCTCATCGTACGCTTCCTGCCCCCCATCGTGAACAACCAGGGTGCTGCAGGCGATTATGTGCCCATCATCGCCACCTTATTGGACCGCAAGGGAGCAATCCCGGGCGCTGAATTCTATGGCGTGCATGGAGTGATACCTGGGATAGTTGAAAAACCGGGTGGCGCGGCGGAACTCATCATCTTGTGGGATGACGGGTTGCATAATGATGGCAGTTCAGACGACGGCGTCTACGGCACAGAATATCGCACCACAAACTTCGGTGGTAACTATAACGTACGTTTGGTGACTTGGTTAGAAGATCCCATCAACACCGGTCAGTACCTCACCCGCGAGTGGAACGGTAGTTTCTTCCTGACAGGTGTCTCTGCTGATGACGGGGATAAAGATGGTATGCCGGATGCCTGGGAGCGGCGCTGCGATCTGAACACCCAGTCCAACGATGCGAATCTGGATAATGATCACGATGGTCTTTTGAATTTCCAAGAGTTCGACTTGGGTACCCTGCCCTGCCAGGCTGACACCGACGACGGTGGCGAGCGGGATGGCTCGGAAGTGAACGGGCAGCGCAATCCGCTTTTCGCCCCTGACGACCAGGTGCGCCAGCTTGGGCATCTTAGCGTGGTGGGATTGAACGAGCGTATCCGTATCCAATGGACACACCCAATCTCCTATACCAACATGGTTGGCTGGATCTCTATTGTTCCGGGAGACCTGGGGCGACCGGTGGACATGGGGAACTCCGGTATCTATACCGTGACCAATGTTACCAATAACTTGCCATACTTTGTAAGATTTTCTGGTCAGAACGGTACTGCTTTGGGCGAATACAGCGATCCCTTTCCGGTCACCCCAAGAGCTGACCCGGATTCCCCCAGTGGGGCAGTGCTGATCAATAATGGTGCCTTCCAGACAACCTCCAAGAATGTGATTCTGAAATCTCAGCTCTTCAGATACCCCCCTCCCCGGTTTAGCTGACCCTCCCAGCGGCGGTGGGGGTGGTCCGTTGGCGCTCAGGTACAACGAGATCAGCGCCAATATCGAGATGCGCATCGCCAACGAGCCCAGCTTCACAGGGGCGATATGGGAGCCGTTGAAGCAAGAGAAGCCCTGGATCCTGTCAAACGGTCCGATTGGCGTCTACATTGTCTATGTTCAATTCCGCGATGGAGTTGGCAACGAATCCTTCATCGTCAATGATACGATTATGTACACTCCTCCAACCATCTACTTACCGATTATTAAAAGGTAGTTTAGCTGGAAATTCAAGTTCATATGCTCAAACCAGGAGGCTTGACACAATCAGCCTCCTGGTTGTTTATTGATAGCTAATTCACTCCATTAATTGCCAAGATGCCTGGAGGTATGGGTCCGTGATGGTTCCAAAAGGTTTTTCAGGTAGCTGGTGTGCCTTATATCAGGGAGCCAATATTTCTTTTTATAATGCCTAACGAGTTTAAGCTTTAGAAATCCACTGCCCCGCTCCGATCAGAACGAAATTGAATCTCTATGGCATGTTAATCCCCTTGAGTAGCATTCATGATAATGCTTTGTTTACACCATTAAGCAGGATTCAAAGTTTTCTTACCTTGGGATAGCGAATCGCGACATATCCTCCGTAGAGCAAAGAAGCGATTGCACCGATGCCTAGAGAAATTGGAGCCCCAAGCCAATCAGCCATGAACCCGGCTTGCAAGCCACCCAACCGGAACATCGCCTGGAAGGTCATGGAATATACACCCATCACCCGCCCGCGCAGTTCATTGGGTGTGACGAATTGTAGCAATGTGTTTGCAAGTGCATTCTGCCAGACAAAGCTGAAGCCAATAAACAGCGTTAATACCAAGGAAAGCACGAAATTAGTTGAAAATGCAAATAGCAGCAGAAATAGAGGAAAAGCCAGGTTGCCAAAGGTGAACAATTGGCCACGTTTGGCGTTTGTAGGCAATGAAGCAACGACCAGCGCGCCGATGACTGCCCCGACGCCGATCATGGAATAAAGTAATCCAAGAGGCAGTGCTTCAGGAGCCTGGCAGCCCATTACCAGGCTGTTCGAGTTACATATGGCTGCCACAAACGGTTGAGCACTTGTTATTAGAACATCACTGGCAAACACTGGCAGCAGTGTATTGTATGGCATAGACAGAAATGCGCTTACCGCAATGAGGCTCACCAATATAAGGATTGTCTGGCGCTGGATGATGAATTGTAAGCCCCCCACCATATGTTTTATCGGGTTGGTCTCACCATCAGTCGATTTTTGAGGTTGCGGCAATCCACGCATAAACAGTAAACTAATGATGACCGCGATGAAAGTTAATCCATTAAGGAAAAATGCATTCGCTGCACCGGTGGTTGCCACCAGGATGCCCGCCAAAGCCGGGCCGATCGCGCGCGCTCCATTGAACATGGCAGAATTCAAGCCGATTGCACTGGTCAGGTCATCCTTACCCTCAACTAGATCCACGGTTAAAGCCTGCCTGGCTGGTAAATCTACCGCGATAGCAGCCCCTAATATGAATGCCAGTACATACACCTGCCAGATTTGAACTTTTCCACTCCAGGTGAGGGCTGCCAACAAGAATGCTTGCACCAGCATGATGCTCTGGGTGATCAGGAGTATCTTGCGTTTTGGAAAACGGTCGGTAATTGATCCTCCCCAGAGTGAAAGGGGAATAAGAGGGATCAATCCAATAAAACTAATGATCCCCAGGGAGGCAGCAGAACCGGTGAGCTGGTAAACCAGCACCTGCTGAGCCATGGATTGCATCCATGTACCAATCAGTGAAATTCCCTGGCCTACAAACCAGAGCAGATAGTTTCGATGAGAAAAGGCGCGGAAGGTGGCAGGTATGCGATGTTCTTTTAACATTTAGAGTGCTAGCTTGGCTACTGTGACCCCTTCACCACCTTCTTTATCCCCACCTGACTCGAAAGACTTCACGTGAGGGCTCTGGCTTAAAGCTTCACGGACTGCCTGGCGTAATTTCCCGGTGCCTTTCCCGTGGATGATGCGAACCCAGGGAAGCCCGGCAAGATAGGCTGAGTCTAGGTAGCGTTCAAGTGAATCCAGGGCTTCTTCCGCACGCTGACCGCGCAGGTCAAGCTCAATCCCCGGAGATTCCGCATACAAGCTTTTGGCAGGGGCATGGACACTTCCTGTTGCTGTCCCCTCTGGTATGTTTGGATGAGCAGCTGCCATCAACTCCCGTGCTGTTGGCAACCCGTACGAACCCTGTGCAGGCGGGATATCTCCCCCGATTATTTGCAGTTCTGCCAGCCTTGCTCTGATGCGCAAAACCCCCACTTGCACCTCGGCCTCCTCTTCACTTAGTGAGGTGACGACCCCTTGAGTATTTAAAGAGTGCAAGCGCACTTTATCCCCCAATCGAACAGCACGGCGTACGCCGGAGATGGATTTTTCAGGTGCGCGTCGTTCGACAGGTGCCACGACAGTTTCCTGCAATTCTTCAACTTTTTCTTCCACCTCTTCAATGACTTCTAGCGGTTGCCTGGTACGGGCAAGCTGCCGGCGCACATCTCTCAATTCATCCTGTACTTCTTCAACCTGTTCCTCTGCCTGGCGGCGAGCCTTCTCCAGCACCTGCATGCGCTCGTCTTCAATTTTCTCCAACCGGTTTGCCAGCTCAGCACGCATAGCTTCGGCTTCGTGGCGTGCATTTTCAGCTGCTGTGCGGGCTTTGCGGGATAGGTCCCGTTGGCGGTGGATTTCATCCAGCAAGTCTTCAGCCCGGATATCGGTCGGGTTTAATTCAGAACGGGCAGACGTGATAATTGGCTCAGGCATGCCAAGGCGCTGAGCAATTGCCAGAGCATTGGAGCGACCAGGCAAACCAATGGTTAGGTGAAAGGTTGGACGTAGCGTTTCCAGGTCAAATTCAACACTGGCATTGACCACTCCAGGTGTGGCATGTGCAAACGCTTTCAGCTCCGGGTGATGTGTCGTGACAAGGGTGGTGATGCCGCGCTCTAACAAGTGTGTCAGCAGGGCACGTGCCAGGGCAGCCCCCTCTTGCGGATCGGTACCGGCTCCCAATTCGTCAAGGATAACTAGCGAGCGGGGATCCGCGTGTTCCAAAATACGGATGATGTTGGTAATATGCCCGGAAAATGTCGAAAGGGATTGTTCGATGGATTGTTCATCCCCGATATCGGCATATATGTTATGAAACAAGCTGATCTCAGAGCCGGAATGGGCGGGTATATGCAGACCGGATTGCGCCATGAGCGCCAGAAGTCCAATCGTCTTAAGCGTAACAGTCTTACCACCCGTATTTGGACCCGTAACAACCATGGCATAAGTCTGGGCGTCCAATTCGACATCGATCGAAACAACGGTTGCCGGGTCTAAAAGAGGGTGACGCGCCTGGTATAAGCGGATGATTGTCCCCGGGTGATGGTTCGAGGGCTTGCTGATTGGGTGTAAAGTGGGTTCACTGGCAGATAAATCATCGGAATATTTGGCTTTGGCAAAACATAAGTCCAGGTCAGCAATCAGCTCGACTGTATTGAGAATATTGCCTGCTTGCATCCCTACTTGCTGAGATAGCAGGGTTAAAATGCGGCGTTCCTCATCCCGCTCTGCAAGCTGAAGCTCGCGAAACTCATTGTTATGTTCCACAACGCTCAGTGGCTCAACGAACAGTGTCGCTCCTGAAGCTGATTGGTCATGGACGACTGCCCTGATCCGTCCTTTAAATTCAGCCCGTAAAGGTAGAACATAGCGGCCATCCCGTTGGGTGATCAAAGCTTCTTGCAGGTATGGAGAGGTATGTGGATCGGATACCATGCGCTGCAGCTTGGTCATCAACCGGTCATGGGCGATGCGCAGGTTGCGACGTATGGCTGCAAGCGCATCGGATGCGCTATCCAATATCTCACCTCGCTCCGAGATGGCACGTGTGATCCCGTCTACCAGACCTAAAGAGGCGGGAATTTGAGAAGCGATTGCATACAGGGTCGGAAACTGGCTTTCCAGGCGCTCAAATGTGCGTGCCAGAGTTCGAGCAGCAACCAGGGTAGACTTGATATCGAGCAAGTCGGTGGGTGCAAGTACACCCCCATGGGCAGCCAAATCCACAGCCTGGCGAACATCGCGGCACCTCCAATGGAGAGGTCTGGGCGCGTGACGAGCATCTGCACCGCTTCACTTGTTTCAGACAGGTGGCGATGGGCTTCATCGATATTGTTGGTTGGCTGTAGTTGGCGTGCTTTATCTATCGAAGCAGCGAAAGCACAATAACCAGCCAGGCGCTCCAGGACTTTTTGGAACTCAAGGGTATGTAGGGTTTTTGTATCCATTCGAATTAAACCTAGCTTAAAAGTCAGACAATCAGGGAGTTTACCACAGGAGCCTGACACGGGGAGGAGTGATTTGACTTATAATCAAGTCAGACCATTCACAGGAGCAGATACAATGAAATATACCTATGCAGTTTTAGGCGCGGGCAGGCAAGGGACAGCTTCTGCCTATGATATGGCACGTTGGGGGGATGCAAAACGGGTCATCCTGGCAGACCGGGATTTAGAAATTGCAAAGCGCGCTGCTCGCCGCGTGAACCAGCTGATCGATTCAGAAATAGCTGAAGCCGTTCAAGTCGAGGTGACCGACACTGCCGCCCTGGAGCGAGTGCTGACCGACGTGGACGCATTTGTCAGTGCGGTACCCTATTACTTCAACCTAGACATCACCCGTGTGGCAGTCAAGGTAAAGGCCAGCATGTGTGATTTGGGTGGCAACACCGATATTGCCAGGCGGCAGCATACATTCAATGAACAGGCGCGGCAGGCTGGGATCAGTATCATTCCAGATTGTGGCCAGGTACCCGGCCTGGGCACATCGCTGACGGTCTACACGATGGGGCTGCTCGATGAAGTTACGGATGTATTTATGTGGGACGGGGGTATTCCACAAAATCCAGAACCTCCATTCAACTACCTGCTCACCTTTCATGTCGCCGGGCTGACCAATGAATACGCCGAGCCCGCCATCTTTCTACGCAACGGTAAGATCACCGAGGTGGAACCGATGACAGAGCTGGAGAGTGTGGAATTTCCGGATTCTGTGGGTGAATTGGAGGCTTTTGTAGCTGGTGGTGGTACCAGCACGATGCCTTGGACCTTTGAAGGCAAACTGCGCACATTACAGAACCTAACCCTGCGTTACCCAGGACATTTCAACCAGCTGCGTGCATTCTGGGACCTGGGAATGTGGGATTTAAAGCCAGTAATGGTGGGCGAGAACGAAATTGTTCCCCGCGATGTTTTTCACGCCTTGTTTGAACCAAAGGTTACTTTCCCGAATGATCCAGAGAAAAGCAGGGACATTGTTTTTGTGCGCGTGAAAGCCCTTGGAAAGAAAGCTGGGAAACCAGCTCAGGTAGTGGTTGAGTTGGAGGATCATTTTGACGAGCAGACAGGCTTTACCGCCATGGAACGCACTACTGGATGGGATGCTGCCATCGTGGCAGAGATGATGGCCCATGGAATAACCCCGCGTGGTGCCGGTGGAGTGGAAAGCTTTGTACCGGCTGTGCCATTCGTGAATGAGCTGCGCAGGCGAGGCTTCCTCATCAAAGAACAAGTGGAATAGGAGCATTTTTACCCCAGCGTGAAATCCCATTGGCTTCAGCATGTCGATAGGCTGCCTTGTTAACGAGTTTTATTCTCAGCACAGTGCCACCCTCCAGCCTAAACTGGATGATATCGTTCTGCCTATTCCAAGAGAATAAACCTCTCTATAGACCCATCCTGTCAGTCTTTGCCTAAACGTTTACGTTCATCTTCAGCCAAAGCTGGTTCGAGCTTTTTAAACAATGGAGCAGGGGCTTCCAGGCGTTGACCAGGTTGTAAATTCGATGGTTCCCAACACCCTCCGGGCTGCGCTGGACGGTATTGTAGAGTATTGTGAGCACCCAGCTTGTCCTGTTGCTCTTCGATATACTGTTCTCCGAAAAGTGGCTGACTGAAACCCAGATAGGTATTCAGGCGCTCACTGCTGAATGGGATGAAGGGTGCAAATAAAAGCTTAAGCGAGTCAATCACACGCAAAGCTGTATAAATTGATTTGGCAGCTGCATCTTTATCGGTCTTGATCTCAAACCAGGGAGAGACGGTATCCAGGTATTTATTGACCTCCGATGCCAGGCGTAAGGCTTCACTGAGAGCTGCACGCAATCGCACAGCCTCGAGGTGCTCGCCAACCGTTTGAAATCCGCCTTCAACAACTCTGACGATCTCCTTATCACTTGGGCGTAACTCTCCTGGATCAGGCACGAAACCATCCCAATGTTTGTAAGCAAAGGAAAGTGTCCGGTTGGCAAGGTTGCCCCAGGTAGCAACCAGATCATTGTTATTACGGGCGATAAACTCATCCCAATCCCAGTCCGAATCGCGTAATTCTGGCATATTGATCGTTAAAATAGAAACGGAGCGCGTCTGGTTCATAGCGCGTAAGGAAATCCAACCCCCAAACCGCCCAGTTGCGGCTGCCCGAAATTTTCTGGCCTTCCAGATTCATAAACTGGTTGGCAGGCACATCATATGGTAAATTGAGTGGAGCCCCTTCCCCACCCGTGAAAATTTCTACGAATTCCTTTCCAGCCCCTTCAAGCTGCGCCGGCCACATTGCTGCATGGAAAAAGATATTATCTTTGCCAATGAAATAGAAGGCTTTTGCAGAGATATCTGTCCACCAGTCGCGCCATACCTCCGGTTGGCCTGTGATTTGCGCCCATTCGATCGTGGCAGATAGGTAGCCGATGACAGCCTCAAACCAGACGTACAGGCATTTTCCCTCCCAGCCATCCACCGGAACTGGAATACCCCAGTCCAAGTCGCGGGTGATCGGTCGAGGGCGCAATCCCTCGCTCTCGATTTGTCCCAGAGATTGTCCTACCACCGTCTCACGCCAGTAATGCTGGCGTTCGTGCAGGAACTCTTCCACATCGGGCTCTAATTTTGATAGATCGAGGAAATAATGTTTCGTCTCGCGCAGTTCTGGAGTCGAACCATCTACCTTGGAGCGTGGGTTGAGCAATTTCTCTGGTTCGAGAACGCTGCCACATCGATCGCATTGATCGGAACGCGCGCCATCATACCCGCATATATAACAGGTGCCTTCCACGTACCGATCTGGCAGGAAGCGGTTGGCAGATGGAGAATACCATTGCGGGCGCGATTCTGTATAAAGATAACCATTCTTGTTTAAAGCCAGAAACACAGCTTGAGAGACTCGGAAATGATTCTCAGTATGCGTGGAGGTGAACAGGTCATAACTGATGCCGGTTTTTTGAAACAGCTCGATGAACTTGTTGTGAAAGCGTTGATACACGTCTTCTACAGGTAGCCCTTCGCTGTCCGCTTTTAGGGTAACGGGCGTTCCATGCGAATCAGTGCCTGAAACCACCAGCACCCGGTCTCCCTTTAACCGGTGATAACGCGCGACAATATCACCAGGCAGGTGAGAACCGGTTATGTTTCCGACATGTATCTCCGAGTTGGCATATGGCCAGGCGATCGCGATGAGTATATTATTGGACATAATGGCCTCCTTCTACAATCCATTTCTTGCGTCTAGCTATTATATACATAAAAAAAGGCTGCCGATCACGGGCAGCCCTTTCGTTTACTCTATAATAATTTATTTCTCATAATCAGAGTTGGTTGCCCAGGCGCGTGGAATGATACCCAGCATGCGCATGGAAAGTGAAAAAAATCGATTAGCACGGAATGATACAACCACGGTAACCAACCTTTCTAATAACTAGAATAAGTCTACACGGGCGGGAATGATTTGTCAAGATAGCTGGATTTAGTATGGTCAACCCTTACAGATATTCCCTAAGCATCCTTGCCCGGCAGGGGTGGCGCAGCCTTCGTAACGCTTTCCCTTCAATCTGGCGGATACGCTCGCGGGTTAATCCAAACTTGTGCCCCACTTCTTCTAATGTATACGAATGCCCATTTTCAAGTCCAAAGCGCAGGCGCAGGATGCGGGCTTCACGTGGGGAAAGTGTGGCAAGCACCTGCTCGACGCACTCTCGCAACATTTTCTCGTAAGTGGTCTGAGATGGTGAAGGGGTGATGGTATCTTCCACGAACATACCCAGCTCTGTGTCATCATCTTCTCCAACTGGGCTTTCCAAGGATACCGGGATACGGGCTACTTCAAGCATCCACTGAAGCTTTTCATGCCCCACTCCCATTTCGAGGCATAATTCCTCTTGGGTTGGTGGGCGGCCATAGCTTTGCTCCAGCCTGTGGGCAGCTTTATACATCATTCGTAAACGGTCTGTCATATGAACTGGGATACGTATGGTGCGACTTTGGTCAGCGATGGAACGGGTGATTGTTTGCCTGATCCACCAGGTAGCATAGGTTGAGAAACGAAAACCACGCTGGTATTCGAACTTCGATACTGCCTTCATCAAGCCCAGATTTCCTTCCTGGATTAGATCAAGGAAGGCAACCCCACGTCCAATATACTTTTTTGCCACGCTGACAACTAAGCGTGTGTTAGCCTTGATCAGGTGCTCCCGTGCTAAAATTCCATCCTTGACATTATTCTCAAGCTCTTTCCGGTTTTTGCTGGAGCCTTTCCCGTTCATCTTTGAAAGTCTGGCTTTTGAGTATTTGGCGAGCTCTATCCTTTGCGCTAAACTCACCTCTTCTGCCAGGGTTAGTAGTGGAACCCGTGACATTTCTTTAAGATACAGGCCAACACTATCATCCGCAGAGATATTTTCGAGATTAGGCAGTAGAGCGCTAACCAAGGATGAAGAACCTAAATCTAAGGGGGATGTTTCCAGCTTAGAGAGGTCGGGTTCTGGTTCCGCTTCATCTTCTATTACAATTTCCACACCCTGGCGATGCAGCATTCCGAAGAGTTCCAACAGGCGCTCATCATCATCTCCATCCCATGGGAAAACCTCCATAATATCCCCAGTGGTCAGATAACCTTGCAGATCGGCTTTTTCTAGTAATGTTTCGATTGCTTCAAGTTGATGCAGTTGGTGATTTGTCATTATTTTCCCTCCCCTTCAAGATGCCTGTTTGTCCAACAATGCTTTCAATGAAGCGAATCTCGGATCACCGGTCTCATCATCATGATTACAGGTGCCTTCATTCAGGTTATTTCCACATATCAGACAAAGGCCTTTGCATTCCACATTGCACAATGGGCTAATAGGAATCTCTAATAAAATATATTCACGCAATACAGGTGTGAGGTCAATCATGCCAGTCTCGGGCATTAATAAACCTGCCTCCGTTACATAACGCTGGGAAAAAGCATACAATTCGGTAAAATTGACATTCAAGGATTGTTGAAAGTCCGTCAGGCAGCGTACGCACTCAAGGGTCATCCTGGCTTGTAAATCCCCCTGCAATAAAATGCCCTGTGGTGTGCGGGAAGCCCGAATTGAACCTGACAGGCTGCCTATCTTTAAATCTGGAGGGATATTTATTTGTGGGAGATCGAAGGGAAAATCCCGGCTAAAACCGGCAGATTGGGCAACAATGAAGCCGACATTCAGGCGCAGAGGAGAATGTGGGTCAGACACGTTGATCTATAACTAAACTATTAATAATGCCCTGAATTACGCAAAGTAATTTATTATATTGGTCGGTTATTATAACATATTTTGTTGCCACGGGTAGGGTAAAATTGGTGGTAATTGTCCATATATGGTGCTTTATAAGGCAGTTAACCGGATAATGGAGATAAATTATGAGGCGTTTATTAGTTGCAACCAATAATAGCGGCAAATTAAGCGAGATACTTTCGCTGTTAGATGACCTGGCTTTGGAGATTTTCACTCCGGATATGATGGGTCTATCTCTGGACGTAGCAGAAACGGGTAATACCTATGAAGAAAATGCCTCACTGAAGGCTTTTGCATTTATGCATGCAACTGGTTTGGTGGCTTTAGCGGACGATTCGGGTTTAGAAGTGGACGCCTTGGATGGTTCACCCGGTATCCGTTCTGCCCGCTTTTCTCCCTTGCCCAACGCCTCTGATGCAGACCGAAGAGCTTACTTGTTGAATTTCTTGAAGCCTCAGCCTCGCCCCTGGATAGCCCATTTCCATTGCACGGTTGCCATTGCCACCCCAGACGAACAGGTATATTTCACCCAAGGGGATTGCCCGGGTGAGATTATCCCAGTTGAACGTGGAACGAATGGCTTTGGTTATGATCCCATCTTTTTTATTCCTGAAGTTGGGATGACAATGGCAGAGCTCAGTATGAGTAAGAAAAACCTTCTCAGCCATAGGGCAAGGGCGATTAAGGCAGCCATCCCAATACTGCTGGAGCTCCTCGGTAAATCTTAAGGCTTCAAATCTAAATTTCATATCTTAAGAAGCTTTCCAAGCCGTGTATTTTGAGTTATCATAATGGCGATGAGCCAGTTAAGTGATACCCTCCTCGTTGTCGTTGTTTCCATTTTTGTGGGTATATTGCTTTGCTTGGCTCTTTTAAGCGCACTTGGACAGCTGCATCTGGGTGATTTGTTTCATGGGCTACGCGCAAATCACGGCGGGGATAAGAATTTTAGGAATATTGATAGCCGCAGGATGCGTGAAGTATATAACCTCATATCCAAATTGACCGCAACTTTAAAGTACCAGAGAGTACTGGAAATAGCACTGGATCTAGGCGCAAGGGTCCTGGCTACCCCAAACAGCCCGGCTGAAAAACTGGTCAGTGCTGTCATGCTCTTTACAGAATCGGATTACGAACACCCCGCACTGTCCGTTGGCTCAGCTCGGCATTTTACCCAGGCGGATATGCGGGTGCTGCTTCCTGGTACCAGTGGGCTGATTGGAGAAGTAATTACAGAGGGAATACCTAAAAGCAGCAATGACATCGCCAAGGATCCGGAATTAAGCCGTATCATTGCTCTTCGTACCTGTGGGGTTGCATATTGCCTTCCTCTAAGGGCAGGTTTGGAAACATACGGGGTCCTGTTATTTGCACACTCAGACCCAAACTTTTTCACTCAACCCAAGTGTGAACTGCTTGAAATCATCGCCCACCAGTCAGTAATTGCGATTCAAAACGCCCGTCTCTATAGTGAAATCCAACAAGAAAAAGAGCGCATGATTGAAATACAGGAGCAGGAGCACAAGAAGCTCGCCGCGTGACCTGCATGACGGGCCCACTCAATCCATGGCTGCTATTGCGATGCGTCTTAATTTTGCACGCCGTTTATTAGAAAGAGATCCAAAAGCAACCGCCGACGAGCTGGTAAAAATAGAAGAACTTGCCCGTAGAACAACCAAAGAAATTCGCCATATGTTATTTACCTTGCGCCCATTGGAGCTCGAATCGCAAGGTTTAGTGGGTGCATTGAAAGCGATGGCTGAAAAGACACACGAGACCTATGACCAGAATGTGATTGTGGAAGCTGAAGAGCATGTGGTTTCACAGCTTGAGATGAGCCGTCAAACCATCGTATTCTATATTGCCGAAGAAGCGGTTAATAATGCATGTAAATACGCCCAGGCAAATAATATTTGGGTCCGAATGAAAGGCTTCAATAACGATTTTATTTTGCTCGAGATACAGGATGATGGGGTTGGTTTTGATAAAAAAGCTGTTGAATCTAATTATGATCAGCGCGGCAGCTTGGGGCTTAAAAACATGAATGAACGCGCTGAAATGGTGAATGGTGTCTTTAAACTCGATTCTGATGTGGGCAAAGGCACAACAGTCCATGTAATCATCCCATTAACCGAAGAGGCTACAGAACGGCTGCGAAGAGGCGGTTAAGCAATAATGCCTGTCTCGAAAAATTTGTATTACTCCTTCCATCGTGATGTTGGAGCTGAAAACCCACCATTGGTGTTGATACACGGAGCAGGGGGCATGCATCTTTATTGGCCGCCAGATATTCGCCGGCTGCGTGGGTATACAATCTATGCAATTGACCTGCCCGGACATGGTAAATCTGATGTTTGTGATGGGCAGCAAACCATCGAAGACTACGCCAGATATTTAGTCCGATGGTTGGAATCGCTTCAAATACGACGGGCAGTATTTGTTGGCCACTCAATGGGAAGTGCAATTGCCTTAGCCCTGGCAATCCATCATCCAGAATATGTTGTGGGATTAGGTTTACTCGGAGCCGGGGCACGTTTACGCGTAAATCCGGAACTTTTGAATTTTGCGTCTGATCTAACCACCTTCTATAAAGCTGCCGAATTATTGGTGGCATGTTCATTCAGTTCAAAAGCGCCTCCACGGTTGGTAGAGCTTGCCGCCAGGCGCATGGAAGAAACCCGGCAAAGTGTGTTATATGGTGATTTACAGGCTTGCAACCAGTTTGATGTTATGGATCGATTAGGAGCGATCCACCAGAACACTTTAGTAATTTGTGGTGAGGACGACCAGATGACGCCCGTGCGTTATGCTCAATATCTGTCCAGTTTCATGCCCAATGCGCGATTAAATGTTATACCCAACGCTGGCCATATGGTTATGTTGGAGCAACCACTCCTGGTCGCAAACAGTCTACAGTCATTTTTAAACGATATTACATTTCGCCCAGGCGAGGGAGTTTGATATGTACGTAGCAATCGAAGGTGTAATTGGAGTTGGGAAGACCACTTTGGCTCGCCTGCTGCAGCCGGCTTTCCAGGCTGCCTTGGTTTTGGAAGTTTTTGAGGAAAATCCGTTTCTATCCGACTTTTATGTCGACCGCCAAAGATATGCATTTCAAACGCAGATCTTCTTCCTGCTTAGCAGATATTACCAACAAAGACGGTCTGTGCCAGAGCTTCTTAAGCAAGGTGAACCATTGATCACGGATTATACCTTTGCTAAGGATGCCCTGTTCGCTCGCATCAACCTTAATGGTGATGAGCTGGAAATGTACTACCGGGTGCATGATGCTTTAGCAGAAAAAATCCCCCTCCCCAATTTAATCGTCTACTTACGCGCCGATACGGAGGTGCTCATGCAGCGTATCGCTTCGCGCGATAGGCCATATGAGCGCAACATGGAATGGAATTACATCGATCAACTTAATCAAGCTTATGATTCCTTTTTTATTGAAAATCAGGCCAGGAATGTTACGGGTAATGTGACTGTCCTCACTTTGGATACCAATGAGCTGGATTATATTCGCCGGGTAGAAGACCTCAAATGGGTTGAGAATCGGATACGGCAAACATTAAAACAAGTGCCTTTTCAGGCTTCATTCACATTGGTTGAAGGAATCTGATGATTCGAGGCAAGCTATGATTTTCGCGTACCAAGAAAAAATACCAATTAAAAAAGCCAGCTTTTCTTTGTGGGGGGGTAAAAATGCGTATTAATCAAAGTATGCTGCTCAAAGTTGCCAATGATGCCGTCACTAGATATGTGGGGACCGATCGTACGCTGCTGGCTGTTTATTTGCAAGGGTCTTTACTGGGAGATTCACCCTTGCTTGGAAATACGGCAGATATTGACCTTTTTTTAATTCATACCAATGAAGTTGGTATTGAACGTGAGATTGTCAGGATATCCGACGAAGTGCACCTAGATATCTCCCACCATTCGCACTCAATTTATCGTCAACCGCGTGAGCTGCGGGTGCATCCATGGCTGGGACCGGCAGTATACGGGTGCAAGATTATGCATGACCCACAGCACTTTATGGATTTTGTACAAGCCAGTGTCAGGGGACAATTTACCAGCGTGGGAAACATATTACACCGCGTGCGCAAGCAAGCGGGACACGCAAGAGAAATGTGGGAATCGTTTATTGACCACCCTCACCCTCCTGAACCGCAGGACGCTTTTCGTTATCTGCGCACCTTGGAACATACTGCCAATGCCGTGGCAGGCTTGAGTGGGTATAACCTGACTGAGCGAAGATTTTTATTGGATCTCCCCGCTAGAGCAGAGACTGTGAACAAGCCGGGGATATATGCAGGATTTTTAGGCTTGCTGGGCGCCTCTGCGGTGGATGCGGATAACCTCCGCGCATGGCTACCCGAATGGCAGAAAGCATATAGCGCATTACCAGGCGATGAAACACCTGCCCGTTTGCACCCACAGCGGTGGTTTTATTATGAAAGGGCGGTGGATGCCATCTTGAAAAGCCCAACTGCACACGATGCGCTTTGGCCATTATGGCGCACATGGACACAAGCTATAAGCATACTACCGGGGGATAATCAAATTCGTTCTGCCTGGCAGAAAGCTGGGGAACAATTAGGCTTGCTCGGGGATGCCTTTTCGGAGAAGGTTGCAGGGCTGGATGCATACCTGGATATGGTCGAGGAGTTAATTGATACCTGGGCGCGCGAAAATGGGGGATAATTAATATAGATTATTTAGTGGTTTACTGTTTTCACGCCCCCGTGTTAGCATACATATACAAACCCATAATAACGTAACATATCATACATGAATTTATTATATGGCAATATAACGTGTAATTGCTGATGATGTTTCACGTGAAACACTATTCAATCCAATATACAGGGAACGCACCTTAGCAGATATGTTTCACGTGAAACATTCCGGTTTAAATGGCGATTGTTGGTTGCTGAGATAAATATTATTTCATAAGGATGCTCGCTTAAGGGTTGCTGTTGACGCTGGAGATGCAGGGGTTCTTGGGGGTTGGTATATTCATCTTTCCTCCCTTCTGCACTATAATTGTTATGCCGATCAATGCTAAAAATATTGTTGGCCGATCGGTTGAAGCTCCTGTCATGAAATAGTCTGGAGGTAAGGGCATATGAAAATCCGGATAGAAAATATAAAACCTTCACCAAATCCCATTCGAAAGTCCTGGGATGAAGAAAAAATGAAGGAGCTTTGCTGGTCGCTGCTGGAGGAAGGTCAGGTTGAGCCAATCGGTGTTTATGAAACACCCGAAGGCTACACGATTGTCTGGGGGCATCGAAGAGTGGAAGCTGCCCGTCGCGCGGGTTGGAGCGAGATAGACGCTTTGGTTGTGTTGCATGATGAGATTGACAACCTTGTCCAGTCTGGTATTGAGAATCTGTCCGGCGAAGATATGTCAGCCGATGATAAAGCGGAATGGGCACATAGGTTGGTCGATATGGGCTTTAGCCAGCATGAAATTGCACGCAGGACCTCCATCCCCGTCGGCACAATTAATCAATGGCTTCAGTATCGGCGTGAAAAAGAGGCGGGAGTATTCGTGCACGTACAAAATCAAGGCAAGGACGAGGGTGTGATCAAGACCGTGAAAATTGCCCAGGCTTTGGGGGATGACCTGGAGGCAAAGAAAGCGGTCGCTGCAAAAGTTTCTGCAGAAGGTCTGACCCAGATCCAAACCACTGAAATTGCACGCGCTTATCACGATGCCCCCACAATGGAAGTGAAGCAGTTGATCATTGCCTCTCCGGTGTTATCGAGTGACACAGCTGCCGATATTTTACGCCGGTCGATTGCCAGGGTGGAGTTAGAAAAGACGAGCAGGCTGCACGAGAATGATGCTCAGGAAAAAAAAGAATTAGATAAACGCAGGAAAGAACAGGATTTCGGTATTGCTGTCAGGGAGTTTCTTGGTGTGATGAATATTCTCCGTAAAACGGTCCGTAAGGTGGTGGGTACTTCAAAATCGGGCGGGTATTCAGGCGCCTCCCTGCGGTATACCATCAGTAAAGTTGACGAGCTCATCGGGGATTTACAGGCCTGTAAAGAGTATTTAAAAGCATTAGAGTAAGTGAACGGATCGCTCTAGAAGGACAATCCATCTGTCTGTTCAATAATACACATAATAGCAGGATATATTCTTCGAAAACTGTGTTAGTGCGTTTTTAATTGGATCCATCTGGTTTGATCAGAATTACCCAGCCTTGAGTTCCTTGGTTGTTTTGCTGGAAAAACCAACTCCAATAACCTGCGCTGCAGACACTTTTTAATCCACCCTGCTGTATGACGAGTGCTGATACCCAGGGAAGAAATCGTTATGAAATCTTTAGTGGCGCTCCTATTCTCGTCTGTAATAAAAATGTTGTGGCTTCTGGAAATATTCGATAGGCGTTTACCCTGAGGCGTTGGGACATTAAGTTAGGGTGGACCTGATAATATATTTTCAGATTTAATCCGGCCCTTGTGCTTTCGATTTCCAGAGTGAGCGCATAGGGATCTCCCCCACACAGCTGATCTACCCTTTTGGATTGGATTACACCATTGCCTGAAGTGATACACTATAATGCTCCCTGTATCAGGCAACTTGATTCTTAAGGTCTATTCGAGGTCCCCTTCCTAAATTGATCTACGATTGCACGCCCCACTTCCTCGCGGCTGTAGCCTAAATGATCGGTTTCCTTGAGTAACGCATCGATCAAGGATTTGTAGTTTTTCCACTCGAAAGGCCTGAATTTCTTCTTCTGTTGCATTACCAGCCACAAAGGTGCCTTTGCCGCGTGCGCTGATGAGCGTCCCATTATTGGTCAAATCGCGGTAAGCAAGCGCAACCGTATTGATATTTACCAATAGCTCAACCGATAGCTCTTGTAAAGTGGGGAGTCGATCGCCTGGTTTGATTTGACCCGTTTGAATCAGACCCAGGATTTGGTCTTTTATCTGTTCGTATATCGGGAAATGGTTGTTTTTATCAATAGATATATCTAGGTTCATAGGATTTACTCTAAATATTATACTATTAAAATGATATAATATTACAATACATTATTATAAACGTGCTTAACCACACTAAAATCAATAAGCGCTAACTAAGCCCACCCGGGTAAAATTTTAGGCACTTATTCATAAAAACGGTCTGCATCGAGCATATGATCGGCAATAGGCTACCCAATGAATTCTGAACAGCCATCTCCAACACCGGGCATAAATCCAACCCTTGTGTAACTGCTTGGGTAGTAACCCTGAGCATCTCACTACCAGCGATAATCTGGAGAGAAGCAACGGGCAGGTGCCTGCGTGGCTGTTCTGGGTACAGCTGGTACTGCTTGGGATAATGATTGGATTGAGTTTTGCCTGGAAGAAGATAAAAGCATTACGCAATTATTTTATTGTGTTTTTTGTCCTTTTTCTGGCTGAAAAGGTATCGGGTTGGATTGGAGCTACAGCTCAATGGCAGAGCTGGTTTGACAGCCATGCTTTTTCAGTCTCCATGATTAGCACCCAATTGCTCCGTCTTGGCGTTGCCTTGGTGATGGTTATCACTTTATGGATCAAAACGACGTCGTAACGATTTTTTCTTGGTGCGTGGCGATCTAGCATCGTGGAGCCCAAAAGTGGCTGGGAGTGAAATCAGGTACACGCTGGAATAAGTTCGGCTTTATCCTATAATTGTGGGAACCTTAGCTTTTTTGATGTTCTTCGGAAGACCTTCCATGAGCTCCCTTGTTCAAGCGCTCCCATTGATAATTACAATTTATAGCCGATCATCCGCAGAAACCCCTTGCGCCAGGCAATATCCTCATCGCCCTCAATTCCCATCGGTGACGAGCCATCCACCACGCCCAGGATGCCCCGCCCCTGCTCGGTTTCAGCAACCAAGACTTCCACCGGGTTGGCGGTTGCGCAGAATACTCGGCAGACTTCTGGCACAGTTTTTATGGCATTTAGCACGTTGACAGGGTAGAAATCATTACCCAAAAAGATGATGAAGCTGTGACCGGCACCAATTGCCTGGGCGTTCTTGCGTGCCAGGTCGATCATGGTTTCATCGGTGCCGCTCCAGCGGATCAGGCATTTCCCAGACGCTTCACAAAAGGCAACCCCAAACTTGATACCCGGCACCGCGTTTACCAACGCTTCGTGTACATCTTCCACGGTCTTGATGAAGTGGGACTGCCCCAGGATGAAATTAATTTCCTCGGGTTTTTCGATTTTTACACTGATCAGGTTCATTGAAATCTCTCCATTCCGCTTTTCCTGCATCGCTAAACTGGAATTTCCTTAACTGTATCAAAATACTTGGCAGGATTCAAGTGTAGCATTGTTTTGTGAACTAGCCGACGGATTGTCACCTCCCAAGGGGCGTGGTAGAATGCTAGAAGAGGTGTTATTATAAATGATGTTATTGCGAGACTGGCGTTGCTAGTGAAGCACGGGAGTCTTTTCTTGTTTTTAGGAGGTTGATGGAATGGAAGCGCAAACAAATACATTTACAGTAAAGAAAGGTCTAGCTCAGATGCTCAAGGGTGGGGTGATCATGGATGTGGTCACTGCTGAGCATGCCAAAATTGCGGAGGATGCTGGTGCGGTTGCGGTGATGGCACTAGAACGGGTACCTGCGGATATCCGCGCTCAAGGGGGCGTGGCTCGTATGAGCGATCCGGAGCTGATCCTGCAGATCATGGATGCCGTATCCATCCCGGTGATGGCAAAGTGCCGGATTGGGCATTTCGTAGAAGCACAGATTCTGGAAGCCATTGGGGTTGATTACATTGACGAATCAGAGGTCTTAACCCCCGCAGATGAAGAGCACCACATTTATAAGCACGATTTTAAGGTTCCATTTGTATGTGGTTGTCGAAACCTTGGGGAAGCTTTACGGCGGATTGGTGAAGGAGCGGCTATGATCCGTACCAAGGGCGAAGCAGGAACTGGCGATGTGGTCGAGGCTGTCAGGCATGCGCGCACCGTCATGGGGGAGATTCGGCGCTTGCAGAATCTCCCAAATGAAGAGTTGATGGCTTTTTCGAAAGAGATTGGAGCACCATATGAGCTGGTGGTTGAGACACGCCAGTTAGGTCGTATGCCGGTGGTGAATTTCGCGGCAGGTGGCGTCGCAACCCCTGCAGATGCCGCCTTGATGATGCAGCTGGGTGTGGATGGCGTTTTTGTTGGGTCGGGTATCTTCAAGTCTGGAGAGCCGGCAAAGCGTGCAGTTTCGATTGTCAAGGCAGTCACCCACTACAACGATCCCTACATCCTGGCTGAAGTAAGCCGAAACCTCGGTGAACCCATGGTTGGGCGTAATGTCTCTACCATGCCAGAAGTGGAGCGAATCGCTGGACGCGGCTGGTAAATGCAGATTGGTATATTAGCATTACAAGGTGATTTTGCTGAGCACAGGCTGATGCTCAGTCGATTAGGTGTTGCAGTCGCTGAAGTACGATTACCCGAACAGCTTGAAGGCCTAAGTGGCTTGATCATCCCCGGTGGAGAATCGACAACCTTTGCCAAACTGGCAGTGAGCTACGGACTTATGGAACCCTTACGCAGATTTGGCAAGGACAAGGCGATTTGGGGCACATGCGCAGGGGCGATTTTTCTGTCCAAGGATGCCCATCGCGACCAGCCTCTTCTCCAATTGATGGATATTACGGTAGAGCGTAATGCGTTTGGTCGCCAGGTGAATAGCTTTGAGGTGGATTTAGAAGTTCCTGCACTGCAAAAAATTGATCTTGACGGCAGGCTTTTCCATGCTGTATTCATCCGTGCACCTCTGATTGAGTCAGTACAGGGTGATGCTTGTGTTTTAGCAAGCCTTCAGGATGGTCGCATTGTTGCAGCCAGGCAGGGGCGATTATTAGCTACTGCCTTTCACCCAGAGTTGACCCAAGACGATCGTTTCCACCGCTATTTCTTACACCTGGCAGCATGAATATTCACCCATTTGAATGGCGTGATTTTCCGCTCCTGCATAGCTATCGCAATCAGGGGTTATTCCTGGATAGTACCCGCGTATTCATCCACGGTCCCTCATTGGTACCTTTAGGTGCACTTCTCACCTTCCTGGGACCGGCAACAAGGTCCTATACCTATCGATGTGAGAACTGCTCACCAGCTGGTAAGCCGCTAATTGGGCAGATGACTCATGGGATGGGGACTTCATACGCCAGGCTTTCTTTTCTTGCCCCTGAGAACAGCATGGAAATAGCTGATTTATCTGCTTTGTTAGATTACATGGCTGTGCAGATAGGAAATCAAGGAGCTTTCCATATCCTGGCAGATGTTAATGAAAGCAGCCAGGTGTATCAAATTATACGCCGGGTAGGGTTTGCAATTTATGCCAGGCAGCGAATATGGCAATTGGACAAACAAGCCGCAGGTGAAGAAGACAAGGTTACCTGGAGAGCAATTGGGTCGAGTGATATGATAGGGGCACGTTCTTTATACTCTAATGTGGTGCCAGGTTTGGTTCAACAAGTAGAACCAATGTCAAAGAAAAATATAAAAGGTTTCATACATCACCACAATGGCGATATAAGGGCATTCGTTGAGCTAAAATACGGGCGGTATGGTATATGGGTTCAGCCTTACGTCCACCCAGATGTTGAAAATTTTGATCGTAAGCTAGCATTTTTATTGAACAGATTACCTGGCAGGCGCAATCGCCCACTGTATATTTGTGTGCGATCATACCAATCCTGGTTGGAAATAGCCATTGAGGCTATTGGTGCTCTGCCGGGACCACAACAAGCTGTAATGGTACGGCATCTCGCACTTGCCAACCGGGTTAAACAAACCCACCCTCTATCTGTCATGAATGGTACCCATGCCGAGCCAACAGTACCCATCGCTCAGATTGAGAATGCACAGCCCCTGGAACTTTCAGACATTGAAAATCATCCAAGAGCCGATTCTTTAACCAGAGGATAAAGAAACCTCCAAAATCAGACTGGTTTCTTTGGAATATATATGACAAGAAAACGAATAACTGACAACCTGGATGTTTTGTTGAATGTTTTACCGCCCCTGATGGCTAAACAACTCACTATTATTAATCGGTCAGATGATTTGCTAGAAGTGATCCTCGATCTTGGGCGGACTCCGACCGCGCGGTATATTGATCAGGAAGAAGCGCTCAGCCAGCTTGAGGTTACCCATGAAGATATTGATTACTTAGTCGAGCGCATAAGCGCCTTTGATGCAGATAATCGCGCCGGGATGGAGCGGACTTTACATCGGATTGCAGCCATTCGCAACCGCCGAGGAAGTATTGTAGGACTGACCTGCAGAGTGGGTCGTGCTGTCTATGGGACCACTGATATCATCCAGGATTTGATTGAAAGTGGCAAAAGCATACTGCTGTTGGGTCGCCCAGGGATTGGTAAAACAACCATGCTGCGTGAAGCTGCACGCCTTCTGGCGGAAAAAAAGCGCGTGGTTATTGTCGATACATCCAATGAAATCGGGGGTGATGGAGATGTGCCCCATCCTGCAGTTGGCCGTGCCAGGCGCATGCAGGTATCCACCCCAGCCTTACAGCATGAAGTGATGATTGAAGCGGTGGAAAATCACAATCCTGAGGTGATCGTGATCGATGAAATTGGCCGCGAGCTGGAAGCCGAGGCTGCTCGTACGATAGCCGAGCGTGGGGTACAGCTGATTGGGACCGCCCACGGTAACTCCCTTGAAAACTTATTACTCAATCCAACTCTTTCGGATCTTGTAGGAGGCATTGAATCGGTAACACTTTCCGATGAGGAAGCACGCCGGCGGGGTACCCAGAAAACTGTCCTCGAACGGCGGTCACCTCCTACGTTTGATATGCTGATTGAAATACAAACCCGCGACCGCCTGGCAGTACACCTGGATGTAGGCAACTCGGTAGATACATTGCTGCGGGGGTATCCTAGCCCGCCCGAAATCCGTTTTCGGGACGAGAGCGGTGAAATTCATATTGAACATTCCACCCCTCCGGCCAAGCGTGGAATAGGTGCCCAGGGATTCAGCCGGCAGCCGATGGAGTTTGGCAAGGATCGCAGGCAGCCGTTTGTTGAAAGCCGGGCTAGTTCGGAGGAGGTTTCGAGAGGTCGCGAGGATGAAAATGGCAATCACACCGCTTCAACGTTGCAACCAATGCGGATCTATCCATATGGAGTGGCACGCAACCGGTTGGTTCAGGCTGCCAAGTGGCTGGGGGTTCCTGCAGTGGTTGTAAACGAATTGGAAGAAGCAGAAGTATTGGTGACACTTAGATCCTATTACCGGAACCGGCAGCGCCCTGTGATAGATGCTGAGAATCGAGGTATGCCCATTTATGTATTACGGGCAAATACGGTTAATCAAATGCAGCACTTCCTTAGTGATTTGTATAACCTTTCTACATCAGTGCCCGAAGATCGAACCATGGATCCAGCCGTGCAGAGCACCCAGGCAGCTATTGATGCGGTCTTGAATGGCGAGCGATATGTTGAGCTGCCACCAGCAACTGCGTATATTCGCCGTTTGCAACACCAGATGGCTCGTCAGGCAAACCTGACTTCCCACTCCTATGGCAAGGAACCTTACCGGCGAGTCAGGATATTTAGAGATTAACGAGTATGTTCATTACGCTTGAAGGTCCTGAAGGCAGTGGAAAGACAACCCAGCTCCCTAAGTTGGCAGATTATTTGCGTAAGTCTGGTTTTGATGTATTGACTACCCGCGAGCCCGGCGGTACGTCTATCAGCGAGCAAATAAGAACAGTCCTGCATAACCTTGAAAACAAGGAAATGAACCCACGCACGGAGATATTGCTCTTTCAGGCTTCACGAGCTCAGCTGGTTGAACAGGTCATCCGGCCACATCTAGCTAAAGGAGGCGTTGTGGTCAGCGACCGATATGCTGATTTAACCTTGGCTTACCAAGGCTATGGTCATCAAATTGACATCGAACCCTTGAGAGTGCTGGTGACATTTGCGACAGGGGGATTGAAACCCGACCTGACGATTTTATTGGATGTGGACGTGGAAATTGGCTTGCGCCGTAAGGAATTAAAGGGAGAGTGGAACCGTTTGGATGCTTATAACCTGGAATTTCACCACCGGGTACGGCAGGGATATCTCCAGCTTGTGCGAACCGAGCCACAGCGTTGGGAAGTTATCGATGCCTCACAGCCCCCTATCCAGGTGCAGAACGAGATACGTCGCGTGGTCACCGAAAGATTGCAGATAAACAAATAGAGAGGTAGCGTTTAGTATTCATCCGCTCCTCCAAAATTACTACCTCCCCCTTCCAGATCAGGGATCGCTTTCTCGATATCTTCCGGGCTTTGCCCGGACTCCAAACGGTCGACAACTTCATCAAACTCCGGGCCTACTTCCTCGCCCATCTCGTTGCTCATTTTCCGCATCATTTTACCCAGTGCCTTAGGATCATTCTCGAGCCCTTCCAGATCCGATATATCTGTTAGGTCATCCATCCGGTTTTCTTCTGATTTGGCAATCCGTATCCGTCCAATGCGCCTTTGAATCTGGTCGCTTGCACAGTGAGGGCATAAAACATTCTTTTCCCCATATTCCTGGTAGGATAAGAAAATCTCAAAGCGTTTCTTACAGTTTAAGCACCTATACTGATAAATTGGCATAAATTGATCTCCATTTGTAACGATGCCGGTTAGTTTACCTTCGCAGCCTTCGCAAGGCTGAATTATAATGCTTGTCAGCGGAGATTTCTATGAACGAATTCGAATTCAACATACCACACCCGGAACCACTCGTTATCGTCATTTCTGGCCCCTCAGGAGTTGGCAAAGATACGGTAATTCAGCGCATGAAAGAGAGAAATCTACCCCTTCACTTTGTAGTGACAGCGGCTACCCGCTTGCCGCGCCCCAATGAAGTTAACGGGAGGGACTATTTTTTCTATTCACACGATGAATTTGCAGAAATGATCGAAAAAGGTGAGTTATTAGAGCATGCCATCGTTTATAACGACTACAAGGGCATCCCAAAAGCCCAGGTTCGGGATGCGTTAGCTAGCGGTAAAGATGTCATTATGCGCCTGGATGTACAGGGCGCGGCTACGATACGCAGGTTATGCCCGGAGGCCCTGACGATTTTCCTGACTGTCCAGGATGAAGAGGATCTGGTTAATCGCCTTCAAGAACGAAAGACGGAGACGCCTGAAGGTCTAAAACTGCGCATCGCCACCGCCCGTCAGGAGATGACCCATGCTGATTCATTCGATTACGTGGTATTAAATCGTGTGCACCACCTTGATGAGACGGTGGATATCATCATTTCGATTATTGTGGCGGAGCACCACCGGGTGAAGCAAAGGAAAATTACGCTATGAATCAGGGTAACCCCACCCCATACGATATTACTCCTCCATCAGCAGTTCCTGGTGGGCAACCGGCAGTCCGTCTGTCTTTCCGCCCTTATGTGACTTACGTTTTGATCGGTTTCTGTGTCGTTGTTTACCTTCTTCAGGTTACCAATTATATTGACATTACAAGCGCTTTAATTAAAGATAATAGTTTGATCATGCAAGGCCAGGTCTGGCGATTATTTACTCCCATGTTCTTGCATGGTTCGATCCTGCATCTTGGTTTTAATATGTATGCATTGTTTTCTATCGGTCCGACGCTTGAACGGTTTTATGGTCGTCAGCGCTACCTGGTGCTGTTCATTTTGGCTGGATTTGCAGGGAATGTAATGTCATTCATGTTCACTCAAAATCCTTCGCTCGGATCATCCACTGCCATATTTGGTTTAATAGGAGCAGAAGGCGTGCTCCTTTATAAGAATCGGGAAGTATTTGGAAGTGTCGCCCGTCGGGCGTTATCTCAGGTGGTCATGATCGCAGTGATTAATCTGATTATTGGTTCGACTCCGAATTCCGGAATAGATAATTGGGGACATATCGGCGGTCTGATTGGGGGAACGTTGTTTGCCTGGTTTGGCGGTCCGTTATTGCAGAGGCAAGGGTTGTACGCACCTTATATGCTCAAGGATGTACGCACCAACCGGGAGGTCATTATTGCAGGTGTTGGTGTGGGAGCTTTGTTTTCTTTCCTGACTCTAGCAACAATGTTCTTCCGTGTTGGATAGCATTATTCCCAATCAGGCAGCCTTTTCTCCATAAAAGCTTTTACCCCCTCTTTGTGCTCTGCTCCTAACCGGGCGATCTCTTGGATGTGTGCTTCATAATCCAAAATCTGCTCCAGGTGCGGGAAGATGGCTTTGTTGAAGTCGCGCTTGGCCAATCCCATGGTGTGAATTGGTCCCATCGCCAACGCTTTAGCCATCTCATATGCGTTTGTTTGCAGCTTATCTGCTGGGACCACGCGGTTGACCAATCCCCAGCTTAAAGCCTGTTGAGCCGTAATTGGTTCATTGAAAAAAGCCGCTTCAGTAGCCCGTCCCAAGCCAATCAATGCGGGCAGAAATAAAGAGATCCCTGAATCAGGTGCCAGCCCGATCCCAAGGAAGCCAAAAACGAAGCGGGTGTCATCACTGGCAATCCGCAAGTCACAGGCTAAAGCCATTCCCAGCCCTGCCCCCGCCACTGTTCCTTGTATTTCAGCCAGAATGGGTAAATGCAGCTGGCGTATTTGGAGGATTAACGGGTTATATGTCTCTTGCATATGCTTGCGGTAAGACATCCCTTCGGCATTCAGGATTTCATAAACATCCTGTCCGCCGCTGAAGGTATACCCTGCTGCTCTCAGGAGCACAACTCGAGCCTGTGTATGTTGGGCTGCCTCCCTGAATGCTCCTTGAAGGGCTTTCACCATCTCTAAATTTAGAGCATTCACCTTCGGGCGATCCATGGTAATCACGAAAATGCCATCTTGAAATTCGGAACGAATGAATTCTGTCATCAGTATTCCTCCCATGTTTATTGTACTCTTAATAAAAAAACAGGCAGGTTGGTCAAACCTGCCTTGCCATTTTGAGCCTAGTCAAGAATTAGACCGGTGAATCTGGATCATCATCCTCTCTATCATTTTGGTCATCATCTGCGTCGAGTTCCAGTAATGCTTCCTGCTCGGTCAGACGCACCCACAAGAAGATGAGCTGTCCATCGTCTGTTTCCAAAGTGCGCGATGCTACGATAGGTGTCTTGTGTATCAATCCGTCGGCAGCACGAAATTCCAGATGGATGGTATTCAAATCTCGCCAGGCGCGGTAACACCGCTCCACCAGCGAAGGGCCATTAAAGGCTCGTAAACGTGTTAGCGCCAGCTTATGTAACGATGGGCTTTCATTCAAGCCCAAAGGCCAACCTTCCTGTACATCCTCAAAGATTGGAGGTGGGCCTTCGATAATCGTGATCTTATCATCCATTTAATACTTCCTTATTTTCGGAATCATACCACGAAAAATAATGGTTTTATCCGATTTTTTTGCTTCAATTCCCAAGGGTATAATGGTCACATGTACAAATTGATCATCCTGGTTGAATTGACTTCAACGCCTGGCTTTCACAATTTATGGCCTCGTTTTTTACATGCTGCTGAAAACATTCCTGGTCTACGAAGAGAATCCACCAGCCGGATAAGCCAGGTGTTATATGGCGATATACAATATGCCCTGGTCCACGAATTGTATTTTGATAATTTACCTGCCTTGCAAGCCGGGCTGGCTTCTCCATCGGGTAAGGATGCGGGCAGGTTGTTGCAAGATATGACCGGAGGTAGGGTGAAACTATTTATCGCCGATCACAGCCAGGACGATATGGAAAATATTCGCAAATATAGGAAAGCAGGACTGAATGCCAGCAGCTAGAATGGGCGTGGATGAGTTAGCTGTATATATGCAGGCTAACTGTATCCAGGGTGAAATTTTGCATCTAAGCGTACCCACTCCCACCGTGGAGGCTGCAGCTTTGGCTGTGGGTGCCATGCCGGAGCAAATTGTCAAATCCATCCTGTTCATGGTTGATGATCGGCCGGTGTTGGCGGTTGCTTGTGGAAAATCGGCCATTCATCGACGGGCTATTGCTGACTTGTTTGGAGTGGGCAAGAAACGGGTAAAACTAGCCGCTCCAGATAGGGTGCCCGAAATCAGCGGTTATGAAGTGGGTGCGATGCCACCGTTTGGTCATCGCCAGCCATTGACCACGCTGGTCGACCCGAGGGTGCTCGAATCGCCTGAAGCCTATGCAGGGGGAGGTGCAGAGAATGCCCTGGTGCGCCTCAACCCGCAAGAAATCCTTAGGGTAACCGGAGCCAAGATATTGGATTTACTTGAATAGCCCATGGCGAAAAAACGGCAAAGCACGACTACCAGCATATTTGGGATGCCCGGGCGCGAAAATCATGATTCGACACCTTTTTATGCCGGTCGTATATACCAGGGACAGCCCCGGGAACTCATAACTGATTTTGTGGAAAACCCTGTTCCTTTGAAATGCCTGGACCATATCTTTTGCTGTTCTGCCGAGTGCATGTCTGAGTTGCCTGACAGCAGCATACACCTGATGGTGACCTCACCTCCTTATAATGTTGGCAAAGAATATGATGAAGATCTGACCATGCAGGAGCATCTTGAATGGTTGGAAAGAGTTTGGGCAGAGGTTTTCAGGCTGCTTGTTCCAGGTGGCCGGGCTTGTATAAACATTGCCAACCTCGGGCGCAAGCCCTATATCCCTCTGCATACCTGGATCACCGAGAGTATGCTTCGCCTGGGCTTTTTAATGCGCGGCGAGATTATCTGGAACAAAGCTGCCAGTGCCAGCCCATCCACGGCCTGGGGGAGCTGGAAATCGGCTTCTAATCCCACTTTGCGTGATGTACACGAGTATATCCTGGTCTTTTCGAAGGGTGCTTTCAAACGGCAAAATCCATTCCACAGGGAAAATACAATCTCTAAGGAGCAGTTTCTCGAATTCACCAAAAGTGTTTGGACGTTCCCAGCCGAACCCGCCAGTAAAATCGGACATCCAGCCCCATTCCCCGTTGAGCTACCTGGTCGCTTGATCCAGCTATATTCTTTCAAGGGCGATGTGGTGCTTGACCCGTTCATGGGAAGCGGGCAAACAGCCATTGCAGCCCATAAGGCAGGCAGGCACTATATCGGTTATGAGCTCAATCCTGAGTATGTCAGCCTGGCGAATGCCCGTATCATGAAGGCCTCAAGCGCCAGGTGAGAAAACCACCTGACTAACCCCATTCGATTTACAAGCCTGGCATCACCCTGCCTGATATTCACTTCTTAACAACCCGTATATCAATGAGCTGCTGTAGGTTCCATCCGGGTTGCGCTTGTTTTCCCGGAGGCGACCCTCTTGGGTCATATTGCATCGCTCAGCCACCCCGATGCTGCGCAGATTAGCTTCGTTGCATTCAAGTCTGCACACGATGTGCATTTAATTGGCTAAAGATGATCCCCAGTGTAGCCTGGATGGCTTCAGTCACGTACCCCCGACCTTCATGCTCCACATCCACAAAGTACCCAATCTCAAATTCCGGTAATTTCCAATCCACCGGTCCAGCGTAGATTTGGGCGACGAATTCACCAGTCTTTTTATCAAATGCCCCGATAAAGAAACACGTACCCTTCGTCCACTCATTGGCCAGATCCTGCACTAACTCTTCAGCAGCTTCTTCGCTGGCAATATTAAAAGCGACATTCTCTGATTCGTACTGCATGAGATGATTGTGATTCTTTTGGCTCATGGCATAATACCATTTCCCATCGCCAGGTTGATAGCACCGCAGGCATAAACGTGCACTTTCGAAGTGTGTGGGGAATTCCGGATGCATAGTTATCCTTTATTTTGATGGGCGGAAAATTAACCTGCCTGATTAAAACCTGCCCATGACGCTTTGTTTGGTTATATACAGGCATTATATACTTTATAATTTAGTTACAATTATTAATTCCTGGTTTGAAGTGTATCCAAGCTTGGAGATTGCACGAATTAGGTCAATGCAAATAACTCAATGTATAAATAAGTGGAACATGATAAGCACCTGGGGGTCTGGTGATGCAGACTAAGGAGCGCCCTGTGATGTTGCGGTTGGATTTTTGGTTTGCTCTTCGTGATCATCCTTGTTGCTGCTTACTTTGGGTATCCCTGGCTGCGCACCCGGGCCGGACGAATGGACCGACTGTACCAGTGGATGGACAATCCCTCCGCCCATACGGATTGGACGATTCAGACAGGTGAGCGATGTGGAGAGGCACCATTTAGCCAGCCCACCAGCGGTTATGTGGGTTTTGTCTGGGGAGATTCATTCCGCCCAGGGCACAAGCATCAAGGTATCGATGTATTTGGTGGGGAGATACCGGGCAAGACCCCGGTAGTTGTGGCATACTCCGGTTACCTCACCCGCCTGCCTGATTGGAAATCGACCGTCATCGTTCGCATTCCGTCAGATCCATTGCATCCCGGGCGCCAAATATGGACCTATTACACCCATATGGCAGATAAAAATGGCACCTCCTATATTTCACCACAATTTCCACCCGGAACCAATGAGGTTTTCGTTGAAGAGGGCACTTTCCTGGGTTATCAGGGAGATTTCTCCGGTGACCCCAATAACCCGGTAGGTGTTCACCTGCACTTTTCCATTGTAAAGGATGATGGCCAGGGCAGCTTCAGCAATGAGCTGGAGATTGGTAACACCCTTGACCCCTCTCCTTACCTGGGTCTCTCGCTCAACGCCAGCCAAAACCAGGATGTTGTTGTTGCCTGTGTTTCAAAAGACGATGACCAGTAAGTTGAATCAATAAGGTATGGGAGATGGGTTATGGATGAATTTGTTGGTAAAGTAGCGTTGATCACCGGAGCTGGTCGGGGTTTAGGCCGCGAGATTGCCGTGGCTTTCGCCTCTCTGGGTGTGGCAGTGGCTGCTAATGATATCAACCCAATCAATTTGGATGAAACCGTCAATCAAATTCTGCAAGTTGGCGGGAACGCCAAGGCGTATGTGTTTGATATTGCCAGGCGTATGCCCATCGAAGGCATGGTTGCACAAGTGCTGGAGCAATTCGGACAAATAGACATCCTGGTCAATCATGCATCGGTGGAACCGGATGCTTCTGTTCTTGATATGGATGAGTGGGAATTTCATCGTACCTTGGACGTAAACCTGGGAGGAGCGTTCTTCTGCATACAGCAAGTTGGGCGTGTAATGCGCCCCCATGGAGGTGGTGCGATAGTCAATATTATCTCCTCCACCGGGAAAGGGAAGGCACACAAGGGGCGTGCTGCATATTTAGTCAGCCAGGCAGGCTTGATTGGACTAATCCACGCTGCCGCAAAAGAATTAATTCCTTACAATATCAGTTTAAATGCTATCTGTACGGGTGTAAGTGAAGAAACGCCGTTCATTACACAGGGATGGAATATCGATACTATTCATCAGTGGCTTCAATCGTTTCCTGATGTCAAATTGGGAGACCACCCTGACCTGGTCAGCCTGGTTTTGTTCTTGTGTTCCAATGCAGCTTCTTCCCTAACAGGACAGGTGATATCTGTTGAATTCACGGGATAAAGGTCGTTGGTTGGAGTGAGGGACCGTATGGAAGAATTGGAAGCTTACCGGCGGGGATTGTTATCAGCTTTGGAGGGTGTGATTCCTGTTTTATCCAAAGCTATAGGTGCGCTTCCTCCCAATGCCTGGTTGCCTCCATATGAACACGCTGTACATACACCCCATTACATGCTGTCTCACTTATGCGTGCTCGAAATCCATGTTTTCTACCCCCTGCTGCAGGGGATTGTGAGTAAAAAAGCCCACCTGACTGCCTCTCTTCGATGACAATGCCTGGATGACGAACCATTATGATCCAGATACGCCAGTCCAAGTGATTTTAGAAGAGTTTACAGGCCAACGTATCCAGGAAGTTTCCTGGTTGAGTTCATTACCTTCAGAAAACTGGAGCACCACTGCCCGGCATCCATGGTGGGGCGAACACACCTTGCAATGGTGGGTGGAATTACAGCTGGAGTATTCCCATCAGCATTTAATAGAGTTAGCCGCCTTTCTTACCGTGTGACTCTCCAGGATGATATATAATCCTAATCATAAGGTCCCATAATATTATTAACCCATCATCTCGATAAGGGAGGCTTTATGACCGCTACTTATGAAACCATTCTGGTTGAGACCCATGAGCACGTCGGGCTTATGCGTATCAACCGCCCCAAGGTACGCAATGCACTTAACAGCACCGTGTTGCGGGAGTTAAACGACGCCCTGGAAATCTTCGATGCCGATCCTTCTGTAGGTGCAATGGTCATCACCGGGGATGACCAGGCTTTTGCCGCTGGGGCAGATATCAAGGAAATGGCAGATGCGTCCTCCGTGCACATGCTGATTTACAGCCACATTCCCCAATTTGATCGCATACGAAGCATCCACAAACCGATCATCGCAGCGGTTTCAGGATGGTGCCTTGGGGGTGGTAATGAGCTGGCGATGTCATGCGACATGATCGTTGCTTCAGAAACTGCCCGTTTTGGACAGCCGGAGATCAACCTTGGGGTGATTCCCGGTGCGGGAGGTACGCAGCGCCTGACCAACGCAATCGGCAAAGCCATCGCCATGGAGATGGTGCTGAACAACCGTACCCTTACAGCAGAAGAAGCCCGGAGTTTTGGTTTGGTCAACCGGGTGGTCCCGGTCGAACGCTACCTGGAAGAAGCGCTTACAGCTTGCCGAGGAAATTGCTGCCAGGGCGCCTTTGGCAGTACGCCTTGGTAAAGAAGCCATCAACCATGCCTACGAATCCTTCCTGACGGATGGACTGGCAGATGAGCGCCGCTCATTCTACCTGCTGTTTTCATCACAGGATCAGAAAGAAGGCATGCAGGCTTTTGTGGAAAAGCGAAAGGCAATCTGGAAGGGAGTATGAACGTTTTTGTTGACCTTTCGTGATTTCATCACCGCTTTTAGAAAGCTGGATATTGAACGCTCCCGACCAGTAATTGCCCATGCTTCACTGGCTGCATTTGGAGAGGTGCATGGTGGAGTGGATACGATCCTTGGTGCCCTTTTATCGTCTTTCCATACTTTCATCATGCCCGCTTTTACTTACCAAACGATGCTTGTCCCCGAAGTGGGTCCACCAGATAATGCCATTACTTACGGAAGCGGGAGAGATGCCAATACGATGGCGGAATTCTACCGCCCTGGTCTACCAGCCGATCGATTGATGGGGGCTTTAGCTGAAGCGCTGCGCATTCACCCCAAGGCGGCTCGTTCAATCCATCCCATCCTGTCTTTCTCAGGCATGAATGTGAAACCAATCCTGGATACCCAAACTATCCAGGAACCACTCCTTCCCATTCAAGCTCTTACAGAAGAAGAAGGATGGGTGCTTCTCTTGGGTGTTGACCAAACGGTCAATACCAGCATCCATTATGGCGAGAAGCTGGCTGGACGTAAACAGTTCGTGCGCTGGGCGTTAACCCCTAAAGGAGTTGTTACCTGCCCTGGGTTCCCGGGGTGTTCAGATGGTTTTAATGCCCTTTCCCCGCATTTGACTGATTCTGTCCGAAAGATAGAGCTGGGTCAGGCAGTAATTCAAGCCTTGCCCCTGGTTAAATTGGTGGATACGGCATGTACGATGCTCAAGGACGATCCTGCAGCCCTGTTATGTGAGCGTGAGGATTGTGAACGCTGCAACGCAGTCCGGGCTTCAACTTCTGGGCAATAAATCAGTTTTTATTTTCTAATCTATAGAGCACGTCTAACCCACTCAAGCAACTGCGCCAATTGCCCAAAAGGCAAAGATGACTGCGTTCTGGCAAAAGTGGATGAACCAGGGGACAACGATTCCTTTTGAGCCCAGCATGCACCTGGCAAACAAAGCTCCTAGCAATCCGGCTATCAAAACTCCGGGTATTCCGGCGGGCGCACCACCAAAATAATGCGCAAATCCGAAAAAAGTGGCAGTGAGCCAGATGGCTTGATCAGGCCCGACAATTCTTTGTGCGTCGCCAAGCATGGATGCCCTGTATTGTGTTTCTTCAGAAAAGGCATTGGTGGCGGCAAAAAGCAGCGCCACTGGAAATAGTGGTAATGCCTCGCTCAGGATATCCGCGGAAGGGAGATTACCTAATCCAAAGAAGAGCAGCGTGAGAGGTGCAATGCAGATGCCCAGAATGAGTCCCAGGGTTCCCCATGACATGGGGTGTTTGCCCGGATTTTTCTCGGCTTTTACGGGCTTGATCGGCGTGCGAAGCTCCCCTTGGGTGAGGAAAAATTCCTTCCGCCGCCTTCCCATCAGTAGCAAAACGATGATCATGACAGATGTAACCGCCAGCTTCAGGAGCTGGAAGCCTGCCATGGCAGCTAACCATCCTGCTTGTTTCTGCCACTGGCTGTAAGCTTCGGTCCCCATCACCCAGTTCATGCCCCATAATGCCAGCATCAGTATGAGCAGCAGGAAAAAATAAGGGCAAACGACCTGGATCGGTTTCCATGCCAGGCTGACAAGGATAACGACTAACAAGATAAGGACTTTCACCCAGAAAAGCCAGACAGGTGGCTCTCCCCATAAAGCTTGCCAGATGGCATTGGGCAGGTCTGAGACCAGCAAGACCACAACCCAGATGAAGATGCTCAATGAAACTGTTGTTGATTTAGATTGGTTTGTGTCCATCAGGTCTCCTTGCAGACCAGGCGTAATGGGTTCTTATTTGACAAAATAATTATACAGGTTTGTCAGGAAAATACCCGTATGCGAGGTATTCAGATTTTTTAGCTATGCATTTCTTGATATTGTTTAATCGCTCATGAGTTATCATATATTCGCTGTCACGAATCACTTGTTTAATAGGGAATATTTTTCAAGGAAGAAAAAAACACACACCCTGTTATGATGCGTATGATGCAATCCTATTGTATAATAATCAACAATGGCGGAAATCCAATCGCTTGCGCGTGGGCTGACCATCCTTGACCTTCTGGGCCAATCCCCATCAGGTGCCAGCGTCACCGAAGTGGCTGATATCCTGGGGGTGGACAAGGGCAGCGCTTCACGGTTGATGTCCACCCTGGCAAAGCATGGCTACTCTGAAAAAGATCCTGTCACGCGCCGCTATACTCTGGGTTCGCAAATCATCAGGCTCAGTGGCAGTCTGCTTACCCGCAACCCTCTTTATGCATCAGCAAAACCATTTCTAAAGCAATTAATGGAGCGTACTGGCGAGTGTGCGCACCTGGCCATACTGGCTCAGGGTAAGGCGCTGTACATTGACCAGGTCGAATCACCCGCTACGTTGCGTGTCAATGTCCGGGTGGGGCAGATGGCTCCTTTGCATTGCACCGCGTTGGGGAAAATCTTGCTGGCGTATAGCGGTGCTGAATTACCGTCATTCCTACAAGCCTTTACACCTAATACCATCACGGAGCCCGAAGCACTGCAGCAACACCTGGAGGCTGTGCGACAACAAGGATTTGCGTTGGATAACGAGGAGTTCGATCCAGGAGTGTGTTGTATCGCAGTCCCGGTTTATGATATTAACAATAATGTAGTTGGCGCTATGGGAATTTCCGGTCCTGCCACACGCCTAACCGCCGAGAAATTGCCTGAACTGATTGGAAAGCTGGTAGAAATCGGAAAGGCTCTCTCTGAACGTATGACCTTTACCCGTCCATAAATTCTTAATTCAAGGGAGCACAATGTAATGACACAAAGTGCTAAGCCTCCATATATTGAAATAACAAAACAAAGAGCTCAGCATGCGGCTGTGATTTCACGCGCGGGTAGTCTTTCAGCTGCCCTTGAGCAGGGAATGCTGCCAAAACGCCTCGGACTCACCCTCTCAGAAGCACTCGTGCTTGGTTTGCTCCGTCAGGGCGTGAAGGCCTTTTTTGTTGTCTTCGGTCATGGCTCCACGGAAGTGGGAGAAGTCTTGCGTGTTTATCAGCAAACCGGGCTTGCTCAAGGTCTTTGGCGTACACAGTGAGATCGAAGCCTCCCATGCTGCCGCTGCATTACGTTGGGTCAGGGGAGAAAAAGCTGCCGTGGTCACTTCGATTGGACCGGGTGCGTTGCAGGCTCTGGCCGCTTCTCTTGTACCCGGCCTCGGATGGCATAGGTGTCTGGTATCTGTTTGGCGACGAAACGACGGAGGACGAGGGTTTCAACATGCAGCAGATCCCAAAGCATGACCAGGGACTTTTCCTTCAGCTGGCCGCCTCCATGGGACGCGCTTACACTCTGCACACACCAGCCGCTTTGCCGACCGCTTTGCAACGCGGTGCCGCCACAGTGGACCATCCCTACCGTGCTGGACCGTTTTACTTGCTGATGCCGATGAACACCCAACCGACCTGGATGCCCAATTTCAACCTGGATGAATTACCCGAGGCACATATTTCAACGTTAGGGTGCGGCCGAGGGCTGATTATTCCCGAGCGGCAAGCTGGATCCATGGATGCAGAGCGTATTGTTATCAAGGTAGGTGGGGGCGGTCGCGCGGCCGGTTCACAGTTATTAAAACTGCTCGAACGGTCGGGCAGCGTGCTTGTGCATACACCCATCGCCACCGGCTGCATACCTTATAGTCACCCACAGAACATGTCTGTGGGAGGCTCGAAGGGCTCGCTATGCGGGAATTACGCCATGGAACATGCCGACCTGCTTATCGCAGTTGGCACACGCGCGGTTTGTCAGTCGGATTGCTCGCGCACGGGCTACCCGAACGTTACCCGGGTGATCAACCTCAACGCCGATTGGGATGATGCCACCCATTACAACCACACGCTGGCATTTGTTGGAGATGTGAGCCTGACGCTGGAAAAGTTGAACCAGGCTATCGGTTCACCCGGGTTGGACAGATCTGACTGGCTGGAAGCCTGTGCTGAAAAGAAAACCTCCTGGCAGGAATATAAGCAACTGCGCTATAAAACGCCTGTGCTGGCGGATGATTATTGGGATGAGGTAGTATTAACGCAGCCGGCCGCCATTAAAATAGCCACGGATTGGGCAAAGAATCATAACGCGGTCTGCTTTTTTGATGCCGGGGATGTGCAGGCCAATGGTTTCCAGATTGTTGAAGATGATAACCCCTGCCAGACCTATACCGAGACCGGAGCTTCGTATATGGGTTTTGCAGTTTCTGCTTTATTATCAACCACCGCTGCCACGCAGCCATTCTATGCCTTAGCGCTGACCGGCGATGGCTCGTTCACCATGAACCCGCAGATACTGATTGATGGTATTCAGCATGCGGCGCACGGCTGTATCTTGATCCTGGATAACGGCCGCATGGGAGCCATCACCGGGCTGCAGGAGGCTCAATATGGGGTTGGCTTTGCCACCTGGAACACCCTGAAAGTGGATTACCTTGCCTGGGCTGGTTCCATCCCTGGCCTGCAGTGTCTGGATGGCGGGCGCACCCCCGAAGAGCTGCAGGCTGCCCTCGAACAGGCAAGCCGACATGCTGGGCTGTCCCTGATCCATCTCCCGGTTTATTATGGGTCGAATGAATTGGGTGGGATGGGCGTTTTTGGTCGTTGGAATGTGGGCAATTGGGTCGAAGAGACCCAAGCCTTGCGCCATGAGATTGGTCTATGAAAGCATCCTCTCGCGGAATCTTTGAAGGGACACATGCTGCTTACCCGCGTGCCTTATATCGGGCAATGGGTTATCAAGACGGCGATTTCAATAAGCCCTTGATCGGAATTGTTAATTCCTGGAGCGAGGTGAATCCGGGGCATTTTCACCTGCGCACCTTGGCTGAGTGGATCAAACAGGGGGTTCGCGAGTCTGGTGGAATGCCGGCCGAATTCAACACGGTTGCTCCGTGTGATGGCATTGCCCAGGGAAAAGGCATGCATAATATCCTTCCCCTGCGTGACGTGATTGCCGCTTCGATTGAGCTCATGGTAGGAGCGAACCGATTCGAAGGGCTGGTCATGCTGTGTAATTGTGACAAGATTGTTCCAGGCATGTTGATGGCTGCAGCCCGTTGAAACCTACCCACCCTGTTCGTCACGGGCGGCCCAATGCTTTCCGGCCGCATGGGAGAGAGAATGGTCATGACCAGTGATGTCAAAGAGGCGATGGGTCAACTCAATGCGGGTAAGATCACCGAGCAGGAATTCTACGCCATCGAAAGCAACGCCTGCCCCAGTGCGGGTGCTTGTAATTTTATGGGTACAGCTAATACGATGACCTGTGTGACTGAAACGCTGGGTATGTCTCTGCCCGGTTGTGCAACTCTACCAGCTCTCCACCCAATGCGACGGGAATTGTGTGTGAATAGCGGGAAAAGAATCATGGACCTTGTACGCCTGGGGTTCACTTCCAGTGCCATGCTGACCCGCGAAAGTTTGCAGAATGCCATTCGGGTTGTATTGGCTTTAGGGGGCTCAACCAATGCGGTATTACACCTCCTGGCTATTGCACATGCGGCTGGGGTTGCTTTGGATTTGGGCACATTTGATGAATTAAGCCGCCAGACACCGTTGATTGGGAAGTTCAAGCCAACCAGCCCGTTCACGGTTGTCGACCTGGATAATGCAGGAGGCATCCCCGCCGTACTGAATATCCTCTCTCCATTGCTACATCTTGACTTGCCCACGGTCAGTGGAGAAACGATCCGTGAACGAGCGGCCAGAGGAAATCCTTCACGGCCCGATATACTCCACCCACTGGATTCCCCCTGGATCCCGAGGGCGGGATTGCGATCCTGCGCGGTAACCTGGCTCCAAGTGGGGCTGTGGTGAAGCAAAGCGGTGTGATTGCGGGGATGCTGTGTCATACGGGTCCAGCCAGGGTGTTCGAATGCGAAGAAGCTCTACAGGATAGTCTCCATAGCCAACCCATCAACCCCGGGGATGTGCTGGTGATCCGTAACGAAGGGCCGCGCGGGGGACCAGGCATGCGTGAATTATCCATCCCTGCCGCTATTCTAACCGGTATGGGGCTCAATGAACTCGGTGGCGATGATCACCGATGGGCGCTTTTCCGGTGCAACCCCGCGGACCCTGCATCGGTCATATAGCCCCCGAAGCCTTCGTGGGAGGTCCAATTGCAGTGGTTCAAGACGGCGACCTGATTAAGATCAGATATTCCAGATCGGCGTTTAGATTTAATTATCGCCGATGCAGAGCTTGAACGCCGCCTATCCGCCTGGGAGCCACGTTTACCCGGCAATACCAAAGGCTTCCTGGGGCTTTACCGGCATACTGTTTCCCAGGCTGATCAAGGCGCAATTCTAATGTCATGAGTGATCATAATGGATTCTAAGAGGATATCCCCAGCCAATCCCATAATGAGGAGGCAGATCATGAAACCGATTCGAGTTGCAATTGTTGGCTGTGGGCGCATCTCCGACCTGCACCAGATGGGCTACCGTGGGCGCGAGGATGCCCGTATCACTGCCGTTTGCGATACCAACAAAGCCCGCGCCCGTAAGAAAGCCAGGGAATGGGGAGCGGATAAAAGTCTACACCGATTATCACCAGGTGTTGGAGGATAAGGAAATTGACCTGGTTGAGTTCTTGACCCCCCACCATTTGCACTGCGCAATGACCGTGGAGGCCTGCCAGGCTGGAAAGCATGTCTCTGTGCAGAAGCCAATGGCGCTATCGTCCGCCGAAGCGGACGAGATGATCGACGCGGCAGATAAAGCCGGGGTGATGCTGCGTGTTTATGAGAACTTTGTCTACTATGCCCCCGCTGTGCGTGCCCGCCAGATGATCGAAGCCGGGGAGATTGGTGCCATCCGCGCCATTCGCCTGCATGTTTCCACCGGGACGGCCGATTCATCCTGGGATGTACCGCTTTCTGCATGGTTGTGGCGTTTTAATGAGAAGCAATGCGGTGGTGGTCCACTGGTCTTTGACCATGGCTACCACTTATTCTCGGTGGCATATTATTTAGGCGGACCAGTCGAAAGAGTGTATGCCTGGATTGATAAAACACCTGTCTCACAGGCGGGCGGGATGGTCAGTATCGATGCCCCGGCTGTGATCATGTTCCAATACAAAGCGCCGCGCTGTTATGGAACACTGGATATTGAACATACCCCCAAAATGCGCATCAACTCGCTCTATTATGCCGATGATGACCGTATCGAGATTGTTGGTGAGAGAGGGATTCTGTTTATCAACCGCTATACTGCCAAAACTTTAGATTTACCGGAGTTGATGCTCTTCAAGGACGGCAAGACCACCCCCATCCCTGTGGCAGGTGTGGAATGGCATGATAGTTTTATTGCTGCTACACAGGATTGTATTGAAAAGTTAAAAATTGGCAGCCAACCGAAGCTGGATGGTCCCACTGGTAAATCGGTGCTACAATTTAGCCTGGCAGCGCTCGAATCTGCCAGGACTGGTAAGGAAGTTCATCCAGATACGCTATGATCGATGAGAGGGGATTTTTATTGGACAAGAAGCTGGTTTTTGCACTTAGTGGAGGTGGGGCACGTGGGGCACTACAGGTGGGGGCATTGTATGCCTTATTGGAGTATGGATTTCACCCCGACTTGTTGATCGGCGTTTCAATTGGGGCTGCCAATGCTGCCCACCTGGCTATCAATGGCTTTTCAAAGGAAAGTCTGGATAAGCTTGTATCCATATGGCAGCATGCTAGAACGAGCGATCTGCTCCCAACCAACTATATATGGCTGACTGTACGCGCCATGTTTGGGCGCTCTTCCAGCGATCCTTCCCACCACCTGAAAGAGTTTTTGGTTAACAACGGTTTAAATCCTGACATAAGTTTTGGGGACATAACGAAGCCCCAGCTAATCCTGGTCTCTTCAGACCTGAACACGGGGAAACCAATTTTACATGGAGAGCAGCTGGACGACAAAATCCTGGATGCATTATTACTCTCCACCGCCCTACCTCCCTGGTTCATGCCTGATAGAAAACAAGAGCGGTACCTTATGGACGGAGGGTTTGTGAGTCAATTACCCATCGAGTCCGCTCTTAAAACAGGGGCGACAGAGATTGTTGCCCTGGATTTGATTGACTCACGCGAGATGAATAATATCGGATATGGCGTCCGTGGATTTGTGGACCGGATGATCTATTCAGTGGAGACACGCCAGAAGACTCTTGAGCTGGAGCTGGCTGAAGCGCGGGGTGTCCCCGTGCTTTACCTTGGTCTTGCGGGTGAAACGCAGATCCAGATTTGGGATTTTCGCCATACCGATGCGTTGATTACCAGGGGCTATGAGATAACCAGGTGCGTTATTGAAGAGCAGCGGTTCACCCACCCAGTGCTGGCTCATAGTGAATAACCCATTCTCTTCACACCAACCTCCCCTTAGTTGGTGACACTCCCGCTTCTGGTTCTGTTATATAATACTAAATACCAATCACCAAAACCAGCTATAAGCAAGATATTCCTTTCATAAAAGGAGGTTTTCACGATGCAAAATCCTCGTCTGAAATCCTTTAATTATGCTGTCGGGATGTTTGGCACTTCGATCCCCATCAATATGCTAAAAACCTATGCGGCTATTTATTATGTGGACAGCCTGGGGATGACGACAGTCCAATTTTCTCTCATGCTGTTGATTTATACCTTTATCGATGCCTTGGATAACCCGGTGTACGGCTTTCTCTCCGACCGGACACGCACACGTTGGGGGCGCAGGCGTCCCTGGTTGGTGATCGGTACTCCATTATTAGTCTTGTGTTTCATCGCTTTTTACAGCCCTCCCGCAATTTCTGGAAGAAAACTCACTGGTTGTCTATTGCATGCTTTTTTATATGCTTACCGGCACCCTTAATTCAGTCATCAATGCCAATTATGGGGCGCTATTCCCGGAACTTTTCCGGGAGGATTCAAACCGGGCAAATGTAAATGCCCTCCGTCAGGCGTTTCAATTGGTCGCCATGATCATCAGCATTGCCTTAACGCCGATGGTGACCAGTGCCCTTGGATACAGCCTTACAGCCATACTATATGGTCTCCTTGGTGGTGTGGTTATCCTGTATATGTCCTTTACCAGCAAGGAAACGAGCATCCATCCCGATGAAGAAAAGCCCCGTCTATGGAACAGTATCAAGGATTTGATCACCAACCGGAAATTCTGGGTTGCCGGATTTGCCAATGCTTTTTATAGCGCCGCCATGGCACTTGTACTTGCTTCGATGCCTTTTTTTGTCAAATATGCCTTGGGACTTTCAGATAGCCAGACGACATTCCTATTTGCTGCGGTCCTGCTCATTGCCATCAGTTGTGTTGCAATTTGGGCTAGATGGGTCAGAAAATACTCCTTGATGCCCATCTGGAGAGCTTCTTTGGGCACTCTGGCAGTAGCCTTCATCCCGCTCTATTTTGCCAATTCCCTGGTTACCGGGATTATTTGCAGTGCCCTGGTCGGTTTCGGCTTTGCCGGGGTGATTACCACCATGGATTTGATCGGTGCGAAGATCATGGACGAGGATACACAAAAGCACAACCTGCGCCGGGAGGGGCTCATCTCGAACGCACTGGGATTCATGAACCGGCTGAGTGGTTTGTTCACCAGTTTTGGTTTTTACCTGGTTTTTGTATTATATAAATATGAGAGCGGAAACAACCCTGGGCCTCATCCCGACCAGGCAGCCCGATTCCTGCTCACCATTTTCCCTCCAATTCTGATGGTGATCAGCTTCGTCTTTTCGTTCTTCATCAACTTCGAAAAAGCAGATGCCTCTCCGGCAGCAGTTGAAATTGAGTAAACAGGCAGGATAATATGGCATTATTACGTATCGATCACGTCCCAGAAACTGTAAAAGTCAATCTGCCCCTGTACCTCATCATTCCTGGTCCCGGCGAAATGAGAGCTGTTCCAGTTGCCAGGCGAAAAGTGCTTTACCTGCTGCATGGTCTCAGTGATGATGGAAGTGCCTGGCAGCGCTATACCGCCATAGAATCCATCGCAACTCTCTATGGATTGGTGGTCATCATGCCGTCGGCAGGTCGCAGTTTTTATACCGACCAACCCAATGGGCAGAATTATTTCACGTACCTGACGGATGAGCTGCCTCGTTATCTTAAAAATGTCTTTGGATTGTCACCCCATCGTGATGACACGCTCATCGCAGGCAATTCTATGGGTGGCTATGGCGCCTTTAAAGCTGCATTTTTACGCCCTGAATTGTATTCGGTAGCCGCCAGCTTTTCCGGAGTGTTATCCCTTGCCTTCATCAAGGCTTTTCATGACGACCCCCGCCGGGGTGAATTCGAAAAACTCTTTGGTGACCTGGATAAGCTCGTTGGCAGCGAACATGACCCTGCGGCCTGGTTACAGCGCTCATCGTCTCATCCTGAGGCACTGCCTCGCCTGTTTATGGCTTGTGGGCGTCAGGAAGACCTATACCCGCTTAATACCTACTTTTACAATTCCTGCCAGGCCTTGGGGATCCATGTGGATTATCATGAGGAAGATGGATTTCACGATTGGTTCTTCTGGAATAAGCAAATACAGCGCTTCCTGGCGGCTAACCTGAAACCACTTTAGGATACTATGGATAAAAAACCCACCGAAACACGTAAGCAAATCCCATTATTCATTGACCACGGCCGGCAGGGGACCTATTTTACCGTTCCATTCAACATGCCTGCTAATACCGAATCATTCTCCCTGACCTATTCGTATAAACGGCATGCTGAAACCGAGAGCCATGTGGAGAATGGTTATTTTACCTCCCGAAGGGAGATCAATATTATTGACCTTGGCTTGATTGCCCCGGATGGGACGCAGGTGGGAGCCTCTGGCTCTGATAAACTGAGTATTTGTGTCAGCGAGACCTACGCCACCCCTGGCTACCATCCGCGTAAATTAGTTCCTGGTGATTGGCAGATCATCGTTGGGGCGTATAAAGTGGCGGATGCAGGGGTGGATGTCCTCTATCAGCTCTCGTTCACCTCGAAACACATGCGCCTGTACAAGGGAGATTTACACACCCACACCCTGGCTTCGGACGGCGTGCTCAACATTGAAGAATTATCATTGCATGCATGCAGGAATGGCCTGGACTATCTTGCAATCACAGACCACAACCTTATGGTGGGCACCGATACCTTGCTCGAACATTCTCATCTGACTTTGATACCTGGGATTGAGTGGACCCATTACCTTGGACATGCCAACTTCCTGGGAGTGGATCAACCGTATGACGAACCGTTCCTTGCCAATACACTTGAAGAGGTACGGGCTCGTTTCACCTCTGCGCACGCCCGAGGGGCTTTCATCAGCATCAATCACCCATGTGATCCTGTGTGCCCGTTCCTGTTTGATATGTATTCGCTGCCCTTTGATTGCCTTGAAATATGGAACGGTCCGATGCGTGGCTCCAACTTGCAGGCGATTGGGCTCTGGCATGGCATGCTCTCTGCCGGGAAAAAGGTGCCCATATGTGGTGGCAGCGATTACCACCGCGATTCTCTGTTGCTCTTCGCCGGTGGTCCGACCACTTGCGTTTATGCCATGTCAGCCAGCCCGGACGATATCCTGTCTGCGCTCAAACTCGGTCATGCCTTCATCACGTATAGCGCGGATGGTCCGACCCTTGAGATGACAGCAGGAGCAGCAATTCTTGGCGATAGCGTCGCCTTCTCGGATGTGCAGCAGGTGGAATATTCCGCCCGCGGCTTGCTCGCGGGGGATGTGGTGCAGGCAGTCACTCAGGCTGGAAATAACCTCCTGGTGAAAGCGGAAACCGATGGAGATATGCACGGGGTGTATACCATTCCAGCCGCTGGATTTGTGCGGATTGACATACTCAGGAGTTTCTTGCCCGGCTTGCCTTTATTACCCGCCCTGATCTCCAACCCGATCTATTTTGATGCGTAGATAATAATAAGAATTACGCCTGCCGACAAACAAGACATTTGCATCATCTGTTCCATATCCATACATATACCTTATGGATAGAGCTTAGCGCACATATACGTATCCATTACTTGCAATTCTTTATCTAGTTCGCTTATTCACCCCTTGTGATATCGATAGTTAACCTTGCTATTCGATTTATCTTGATTTTTCCTATTAGGTTGAATCATATTATTCCATCGGAATAAATCTCCGCAATGCCACACGCCTCTCGTGCCAGGCAAGGAAAAGCAGACCAACCGCACTAAGTAGTGAAATGAGTAAACCGATCGAAAGCAAAATTAGGTACTTTGTATCCCCAAGCTGATTAGCAGGGTAATAGAGTGCCGGGTTAAAATATTCAAGCGGGTAATATTTTGCTGCATTCAACACACTCCACATATACAGATTACGCTGTAAATCGTTGACACCCAGGATAACGAGTGCCAGTATTGCCCCAACCCTTGCTGGTGATGGGCGGTCGTTATCCAACCAGCGCTGAAAGTGGACTGCCGCGCTGATTAAGATGAATACGAATGCTAGGCTGAAAATGCGTGCTGCCACCCGTTCACCCGTGAACAAAGGCAAGGGAAAAACTTCTCGTAATATGCTATACACTTTGTCCATCGATAGGATGATCAATCCCAGACATGGAATTAATAATAACCGGAAGTTATCCGACCCGTCCCGGCTTAACAATGGTCTTACGATACCAAAGTACAGGATGAACAACGCACCGAGTATCCCGACAAAGAATGTGTATTCCCAGGTGCCAATAGAGTTGGTCAAGCCCAAATTGATGGTGTAATCATAAGGAGTTTGCAGTTGAGTCATGTATTGCCAGATGGATAGGACGAGCGGATAACCAGCGACATACTTGTATTTGACCTCCCCAAGCAGCAGGACTGCTGGTAAAAGCCGAACCATGCTGACCAGCACGGCAAAAACGGCAGCTGCTGCGAGCCACCAGAATCGCCGCGGCACAGTTATGGCAAATAAACCTAAAAAGAAGAGCATCCAGATAAATTGGTGGTATGAACCTTGTAAAAAGATGAAGAAGGAGAGGAAAACCACTTTTGTCACCCACTGCCAGTTGGTTTTTCCATCCAATAAATCAAAAATCAGCACAGCAAAAATGGGGAACAAGAAATATCCTCCCCAATTGGAATGACCCACACTGGCGTGGGATAAGATATGGCCATTAAAGTTAAACAAGACAAACAAAATTGTGAATGCCAGTAAGGAAAGCGTAAATCTGCGTCGCAATTGCAACAGTGCTAAAAACCCCAGCGTATACATGAGCCAGAATTGCAGCAGGATAAAATGCCCAATATCCAGCCAGGGCAGAAGGAATACTTGTGGCGAGAGGATCTGATCAGGGATGGACAGGTAACGTAGAATCACTGCATCATCAATGACTGGAACAGACGAATGCAGTGGTAGCACTCCACCCATGATTGCGGCGCGCAGGACTGCCAGGCGCGGACCAAAGATAACAGCCCAATCATGAAAATTCAATGGACCTCTCCCCCAGTTCAACAATTGTCCCCAGAGAAATAACCCACCGATGAATAGGAATATGAGCCAGATGCGTTGTAGCCAGGTGTTCTTTTCCTGCGGATGGCCTGTGATTAAATCAATCAATTGTTCACTTTTATGCCCATTGATGTTTTTCATCTACACCCTCTATCGCACCCAATAAGTCACCCATGGAAAGAAAAAAATCCAGGTAATTGAGCTAGATAAATGAATTCTATCATAGCGCCGGTAACGGATAATAAGGATAGTGCAATTGTTGATCGCTACCCGTTGCTCTTGTGTTAAAATTAACAAAAGTCATCCTGTCACTTGGCACAATTTCCGTTGGGCTATTTATCCAATATGCGCAGCCTGATCAATGGCATTCAAAGGCGTTACCATAAGATGAACCTGTCACAGCGGCTCATCCTGAACCTCGTGTTGGTTGTAGTGGCAATCATTGTTTTCATTGGTATACCGACCAATCTTGCCATGTGGCGAGCGCTCGAACGCCAGGTGTGGCTACGTGTTCAAGATGCTCAATCTGCAACCCAGGGGCTTTATACTGCAGAAATCACCCGCCTGAAGAAACTATCCGGGTTGATTGCTGGGCGTCCAACTTTATACAATCTAATCCAACAGGGTGATGAGGCTGCGTTACGCCCATACCTGGAGGCATTAAAGCAGGAAAGCGGAAACCTGGATATTGTTCAGATTGTTACACCTGACCTGCAAACCGGTGACGAGTTAGCAGGCTTGCCTGATCCACAGACATTCCTGTCCGGACATGAGCCCTATTTTGCGGATTTCTATGTGGTTGGAGACCCGGGTAAGCTCTACATTGTGGGCGTCAGTCAAATTCAATCGAAGGAAACCAATAACCCTGGATTGGGATGGGTGCTGGTGGCGCGTGAGTTAACCACAGATTATATGCTCACCCTGGAAAATCAAACCGGCCTAGCTCAAAGCTTGATCGTTAATGGCAGGCGGATCGCCTCCAGCCTGCCTGCAGCTCCTGACTGGTCTCTTGATCCGCAATCGGCATTGAATGTCGAAAAAACGGGGGAAGCCTGTTGCACCATGGGATCGGCTTTGGATCAGACCTATTACGCTGGCTTGATGCCGCTTAACGATGCTCAGGAGGATGTATTGGCATTAAGCGAGGTTGCCCTTCCAGGTAACTCCATCCGCAATGGAATGGTTAGCACCGTCGTTGTCTCTGGCGGTTTTAGCCTGTTGGTCATGCTGGTGGGTTCATTCCTGGTAGCGCGGCAGGCGCGTTCAATTACAAAGCCGCTGCTACAGTTGAGTAAAACTGCCGACCAATTTAGCCAGGGAAACCTGGATGTATCCACCCCAGCCGAAAGTGGTGTGCCTGAGATAAATCAGCTCAGCCGGCATTTTGAATTAGCCCGCCGGCAGCTGCGCCATACACTTGCCGTGACTCAGCGCGAGATGAAACATGCCGAGCGGCTTTTATCCCTGCTCCCCAAAGGGGTGATTGCCCTTGATGAAAATGAACGGATAACCTTCTTTAATCCGGATGCTGAAGTGATCCTGGGCTACAAGAGTTGGGATGTAGAACGCCTGCACTACACGCATATTTTCCCCCCTGCCCCTGGGGAGACAGCGACGGTTGGTGAAATGTTGAATAGGCCTACCGATAGCCCTGTTGCCCAGAGCTTGAGTGTGCTTGACGCGGATGGGAAACCACTGCTTTTATATGTCACGATATCTCCGTTAGACAATAACCCTCCTACCGGTTATGGCTCTGAGCGGGTAGTGGTCATTCGAGACGTGACTGAAGAAGAAGCAGTAAATCGATTACGATATAATTTCCTTGCCAATGTGGCGCATGAATTCCGCACCCCGCTATCCGGTATCGCTGCCACCACCGAGGTATTGGTGGATGAAGTTAATGATCTTACACCCGATGAAATAAAGGAATTAGTGGAGACCATCCGTTTGAGCACCTTACACTTGCAGACTCTGGTGGAGAATCTACTGGAAAGCACCACCATTGAGGCAGGCTGTTTTCAGGTCCATCGCCGCCCGGTCAACCTTGAGGATGTTGTCAAAGAAGCCGCTGATCTAATGTTCCCCTTGCTTAAACGCCGGAATCAGCACTTAGATTACACCGGTCCGGTTGTTTTACCCACCGTTTGGGCGGATGCCAACCGCCTGACCCAGGTGTTAGTGAACCTGTTGTCCAATGCCAGCAAGTTCAGCCCGATGGGTGGCAGGATTGAGCTTAACATCGTCCAGGCTCCCGAATGGATAACCATCGCCGTGCTCGATAGTGGACCTGGGCTTCCTACTGAACGATTTGCAGACCTGTTCAAGCGCTTTGTAACGGTCAGCCAATCGCATGATACCCAGTATGGGATTGGCCTTGGATTGTCAGTGGTTAAGTCGATTGTAGAAATGCATGGCGGGCAGGTTGGTGCAGAGAACCTGCCCGAAGGGGGGGCTAAAGTCTGGTTTACTATTCCCATCCGTCCAAAAGAGGAGAAAGAGAACCTATGACCAAGATACTTGTTGTCGATGATGATCTGGCACTTTCAGACGTGCTCGCATTTGCCATCCGCAGGGCTGGATTTGAAGTAGTCAATGCCCACGATGGGCTAAGCGCGCTGGAGCAGTTCTCCAAGGAAAACCCTGAATTGATTGTGCTGGATTGGGGTTTACCGCGTCTGGATGGGTTGGAAGTTTGCACACGTATCCGCAATGAATCAGATGTGCCGATCATCATGCTCACTGTGCGCGATACTGATGACAATGTGATCGCTGCCCTGGAAGCCGGAGCAGATGAGTACATCATCAAGCCCTTCAGCCCGCGGCAGCTGATTGCGCGTATCCGCGCATTACTCCGCCGGGCTGTAAAAGAACCCCAGGAGGTGCTTCAGGCAGGTCCGCTTACTTTTGATGCGGAAAGGCGTGAAGTTCACATTGGTGAGGCTGAGCCAATTCGCCTGACGCACCTGGAGACACGTCTGTTACGCGCCCTGATGCAGAATCCAGACCGGGTACTTAATAGCGATACCCTGATCCTGCGGGTCTGGGGTCCCGAGGGTGCTACCAATGAAATGCTCAAGCAGCTTGTGTATCGGCTGCGTAACAAACTGGAAACAGAATCTGGTGCCCCGTCCCTGATTGAAACCATCCCTAATGCGGGCTATGTGCTGAACACGCAAAAAACAGGTCTTAGCAAGTAACTGCAAGATAACAAAAAATATGGGGGGAGATATTGTAACCACATTGTGACCAATGTGTGCTTGTGGTTGTAACCCTCTTTCGGTATAAATTAGATAGTGAATTATTTCTCAATTAAACCCCAAAAGGGTGCCGATTAAATTTTATTGGCTCTACCGATAAAAAAGGATTTTGAAAAATTGGAGGATAGGACCCATGCCAGCATTAATTCAAACAAAACCAACACTGATCTGCCGTTACCCGATAGCAAGCTCCGATATGTACTACAACGAGGTGGGACAAAGGGATGTTTTTGTACGGGATGATCTCTTGCAAGGTTTCCAGATTTGGGGAGAGTTAAGTGGAGCCGGAGAGGAAACAGCCATCTCGTTTTGTGAGATATTCCTGGAATATGCCATGTTCTGCCAGACTGGGTATGTGGAAGCCGAGGCCTATGCCCTCATGGAAAGCTTTGGCTCCGGGATGGGACAGGCGACTGCCATCTATATGTTGGATAACATATTCCCGGACGGTTTCCCCAACCCAGGGGTGTGTGCTTTGGAATGCGTGCTTGAGACGCTCAAGGTGAACTTCACCATTCACCAGATTGGACCCGAATTGCGCTTTATCATCTGTGATTGCCCGTTTGATAAAACGGCAGGGAGAACCGGATTGCCTGAATCTGAGCTGGCGCATGTCGGCCTCAATGCCATGTGCCAGGGCTTGTTAAAAGTCATCCAGCCTGAACTGCCAGTCGCTTCGCCTATCGACGAGCGCTACGACCATATCTTTGCCATTGATACTGAAATTACCATGATTGCATGAGGTGACTCCCATGTTTACTACTTCCACACACACGCTCAAAGATGTTAAGCAACCAACCAAGGAAGTTTCATTTGATGCCCTGGTACCTGCGGAGATGGCAGTCAAAGCTGCTGAGACCGGGGTCAAGAAAACTGCCTTGGATACAGTGCGTATGTTCCTGCTTGCCGTTCTGGCAGGTGCTTTTATTGCCATGGGTGCTATCTTTGCCACCACGGTAAGTGCAGGAGGCTCGGTTCTACCCTATGGTGTTGCCAGGCTTTTGGCGGGCGTAGCCTTCACTTTGGGCCTGATTTTAGTGGTTGTTTCGGGCTCGGAGTTGTTTACTGGCAACAACCTGATCATAATTGCCTTCGCTAACCGGAGGATCACCTTAGGCGCTCTGCTCCGAAATTGGGGGGTGGTCTACCTGGGTAATTTTGTTGGGGCAATCCTGACTGCGGTCCTGATGTTCCTGACTCGCCAATACACCTTTGGAGCTGGCTCGGTGGGTTTGGCAGCCCTGAACGTTGGCGAGGCGAAGACCAGCCTGGTTTTTGCCCAGGCCGTTGTGCTCGGGATTTTTTGCAACGCATTGGTTTGCATGGCTGTTTGGATGTGCTACAGCGCCCGCAGTACAATAGACAAGATCCTGGCGATCGTTCCACCCATTGCAGCCTTTGTTGCAGCGGGTTTTGAGCACAGCATTGCCAATATGTATTTCATTCCCATTGCCATTTTTATCAAACAGATGGGCACACCAGCCTTCTTTGAAGCCATCAAGAAAACACCCGCTGACTTTCCTCACCTCACCTGGAGTAACTTCTTCCTTGTAAACCTGCTACCAGTGACAATTGGGAATATCATCGGCGGGGTGTTGATGGTGGGTTTGATGTATTGGTTTATCTATCTCAGCAAGGCCAAGCAGGCTACTGCAACCACGGAGACTGCCCAGAGGATTGCCGCAGCTACAGCTCGCCCGGAAGTGCCGGCACCAGTTTTCTTCGTCTCCCGTGAGCCACCTGTGCGCTCTCTTGAAATGCCTGTACAGGCAATGAGCGGAAGGAACGATGAGGCAACCTCCACCAGCCGGCGCTTATAAGGATCTAACCTGATGCCAGGGGTTTATTGAATCCCTGCCAATAAAGCCTCCCGAAGAATACTGAACCTTACATTTTCATTCAACAAAATAAACAGATGCCTGTGGGAACCTTGATGACACAGGCATCTGTTATTTAAAATCTTTTGTCTGGATTCATTAGAGCTAAAGTATCGTAACTCTATAACTTCAGAATTGCTTGACCGCCGTCAGCTCCACGGGTGGATAGACCTGTCCCGGCACCGGAGGCATAGGGTTGTAGACCCAATCCACTTTCACCACACCAGCCTTTACCCCACCCATGCGCTGTATGCCAAGATATTGGCCACGCAATAGCACATCCTCCATCGTCAGTGCCATGTTGAAGACAGCCAGCGGAATTCCGCTTGGGATAGCCTGCAGCTCTTCAGTATAGACTGTAGTTGAAAAGAGCACATGCTGGGAATCCAGGCTCTGGGTTTGGATGGCAGGGATAATGACCGGGAAACCGTCCTCATTGACATACGCCAGGAATTTCAGGTTATCGATCTTGTCCACGAAGGCGCGCGTCCAGCTGTTGAGCACGTGAAGTTTTCCTGGTTTGCTCCCCAGCGTTCTCGCCAGCATCGTTTTGATTGCGGCAAAGATGATTTTGTTCATCGGCAGGGGAATTTTGCCGGTGTGAGAAATCAGGTCGAGGTAATACACGGTATGCACGCCGAAATAGGCATTGTAGCGGAACATGGGCACATTATTGTAATAATCGTACTCCGGACCGCTTTTCACCGAGTGACTGAAAATGGCTTTACCGCGCCAGAGATTTTTATCCAGGCCCATGATCAGAAAACCAGCTTTTGGATGGATGAGGATATTTTGTTTCGACTTCCCTTCTGTGAATTGGCCGAAGCATAATTGGGCTGGTCCGCACGCCATGAGAGAGGAGATGAGCGATACGTGCGGCGTACCTTCCGGGTTGACGGTTGCCAGCAGCCCAACCTTCATCGCAGGTTGGGTATTCTGGATATCGCTTTCAGAAAAGGTTGTCAGGTTTGATGTTTGCATGGATCACTCCTGTAATGGTCCTTCCGGGCGTGTTGCGCCGGTAGCCAGCACAAGCTCCGGTTGGATAAAGGCGGCTTTAGCAATCTGTTCGCATCGAAGCATGTCGGTGAGGGACATGAGTGGAGTGTCTGCGTACTCCCACTCCAATCCCAGGCGAGTATACTGGTCACGGCATAGGTTATTAAAGGCGCATAATTCCCAGCGTGCGACGGTCCCCTCCATTTGCTCGGCAAGGAAATGCCCGATGGCAGACAGGTTCTCATCTGTGTCGGTAGCGCCGGGGATCAGAGGGGTGCGGATCCATAATTCGATCCGTTGGGGATGCTGTTGAATGAACTTACGGATGAGCACCAGATTTTCAAGGATTTGCTGGTTGGTGACTTTGGTGAACTTGCGATGCAAGCCAGGGTCAAGTAGTTTCAGGTCGAAGAGGATCAGGTCGGTGTAAGGTAGGAGTTTGTCAAAAGTACGGGGTGACGTGAGACCGCAGGTATCGAGGGCGGTCGAGATTCCCTGCTCCTTCAAGCTGCGCAAGAGCGCTTCGGTAAAGTCCGCTTGATAGGTTGGTTCACCACCGGATAGCGTTACTCCGCCGCCGGATTTCTCGTAGTAAGCCCGGTCTTTGAGTAGTTCAGCCAGTAATTCTTCTACGGACAAGGTCCTTCCCAGCATCTCGCGCGCACCAGATGGACAGGTTTCAACACATTTACCGCACGCCTCGCATCGTTGGCGGTCAATCACCAGTCCCGCGCCAGTCATCGCAAGGCATCTATTTGGGCAGGCATCCAAGCATAATTTACAGCCGATGCAGCGCGTTGCGAACCACTGGGTTTGCAATTGCATGGAGATACTCTCCGGGTTGTGGCACCAGGCACACTGCAGAGGGCAGCCCTTGAAGAAAACCGTGCTGCGGATGCCTGGCCCGTCCTCAGTGGAGAGGCGCTGGAGGTGCAGGATTCGGCCGGTGGTCATTTCATCTGGTGGCTTTCACGGGAGATGATCTCGTTCTGGAGTTCCCTTCCAATGGAGGTGAAATAAGCGTTGTAGCCGGTGACGCGCACCAGCAGGTGCCGATAGTTCTCTGGGTGAGACTGGGCGTCTCGCAACAGGTCAGCATTGACCAAATTTACCTGCAATGCGGAACCGCCATTTTCTATGTAACCCTTCAGGAAGGCCTTGAACTTCTCACGGTGTTCAGGATCGCGCAGCATGGACGGGTTGAAGGTCATCGTGTGGCTGCCACCGTTGGGCAGAAGGTTCAGGTATTCCTCCCAATCTCCACGGCCATCTGCGGCTTTTCCACCCAGGGCTTTACCCACCGAGTTGACATTTGCTGTAGGTCCGTTGATATCTGCGCCATTGGAAGGGCACAATGCATTCGATAGGAATTTTCCACGCGGGCGTCCATCTGGGCTGGCAGGCAGGATGAATGAATCAGCTACCCAATAGTTCCACGACAACATGCCGGGTCGGAATTGACGGCTGGTGGATTTTGTCTTGTATTTCCAGGTTTCTCCAGTCCATAATTCCATAACCTGGCGAGCCAGCGCATCGGCTGCCTCATCATCTCTGCCATACTTGGGAGCCTTGTGAAGGGCGCGTGCCTGTAGAACTTCGTGCCCACTCCAGTTATCCTTGAGTGCCTGGATGAGCTCTGCCATTGTGCATGCTTTTTGATCGAAGACGAGATACTTCACAGCCAGTAAAGAATCAACCGTGGTGGCGTATGTCACCGCCTCGATCGTTACGTAGCCTAATTCCGCGCCACCTTCGGTGATGTCCATCCCTTTCTGAGCGCAGCCTTTAACCAGGCAGGAGACATACGGTGTAGGTGCAAATTGGGCACGAATGGACTCGCTTTGCTCGTATAGTTCCACGATTCGGCGGATGATGTGTTGGGTCTGAGCAGCATACGCCTCCCAGAATTGCTCCCACGTATGGAATTGGGTAGCATCACCTGTGTCCGCTCCCCAGCGGGAGCGCGGGTCAGTCTTGCCGGTCATAGGGTCGGTGAACGGGATCAGGTCATAGCCTCCGGTCAGTGCCAATTCCACAGCCTTCAACAAATTCAAGTTGGCATCCACGGTGCCGGAGCGGTCGTTTCCAACCATCGTGTTTTCGAGGCAGCCGACTGGGGCATACTCAAAGACATTTTTCTCATGGATGAGTTGCGTCACCCCCGATTTCTTTGCTTGCAGCATCATGCCGGCCATGGAGCGTTCATCGAAATTGAGCAGGAAGGGCGATCCCTGGCTGGATGCGATCATTTCCACCACGCGGTCAAGCAATCTGTCTGGCGAGCCGCGGTGCAGGCGCACATTGGGTTTGGGCTCCAGGACGGGTGACATCTCGTCAATCACATCCAGCAGGATATACGTCAGATCGTTCGACATATCCTTCCCACCCGCTCCCATGCCTGAGATGGTGAAAAGTTGTCCATAACCTGCTGTAATTCCCTGGTTGCCGCCTGTGCGGATCATGCCATCGTAGGCGGTGTTGCAATGCAGCCAGAAGCATTTCAGGATCTCCTTGCCGAGTTCCGGGTCCATGCCTTCGCGGATGGACTGTTCCCATAAGGGAAATAAGTACTGATCGAACCGACCGAAGGAATCACCCGGGCCTGGGTAATTTTCATCCGACATGACCAGCATGTGAGTTAGCCAAAGGGACTGCAGCGCTTCCCAGAAATTTTGTGCAGGTTCCCAGGGGACGCGCGATCAGGTTATTGGCCATTTGGAGCAATTCCTGGCGACGTTGTGGGTCAGCTTCTATCTTTGCCAGTTGCTGGCATTCCTTGGAATATTCCGCTGCCAGGTCGCGTGGCATGCTTGCAGCAGTCATCATCGCGCGCAGTTGCGCACCTTTTTTGCCATTTTTATCCCCTTCGGCTAACGCTGCGTAGGTTGATTCAAGTTCGGCATGCACAGCTTTCCACCCATAGCGGATGATACGACCGTAATCGGGGATCAGGTGCCCGGACGTAGCGCCAACATTACCGTAGCCATGGTTGTGGAACCAGAGCATCGCTGCGCGGCTGCCCTTGAGGCCGTAGACCAGGCGATCGCGGTCTTTTGTCTCCTTTTCCGTCAGGCAGGTGGATGTCTGTATGTTGAAGCGCCCACCAGCAAGCAGGTCCCCGGGTAGGATTTCCTTTGGTAGATAATGTACCATCACCTCGCGGTTGAACCAGGCGCGCCGCTCCGGCAGTGACCACTTCCAGAAATCAGGATGTAGGTTGACAGGGTGCGCCACTTGTTTAAAGGATGAGCGAAAAGTCTGCAGGAAAGAGTATGTCTCCGGGACGATATAGAAGGTTAATTCGTTATACTGGAAATCCCAGGGCGTTCCGGTGCTCCAGGAGGTGTACTCGTTGTTCCAGGCGCGGTTAACCCCCTGGAAATAATAATCACGTAGCCATTGGATGCGTGGTGACAAATTGGTAGGTGTTTTGATGGAAAAGTGGGGCTGAGTATCGGTTATTGTGGTCATCGGCGTTCTCCTCTAAGATTTACTACCATGAACGTGCATCTCTTCTAGGAAGGTGTGTTAGTTTTATACGCATCGGCTGGTTGGGTCGTGCGGCAGGAGAAAAAAGTTGATTCAGGGTAAACCTTCCGGCATACGGGGATTATATCGCTAAGGCGTTAGATATGGTAATTCCTAATTTAGGAGTATATTTCCCTGAAAATTTTATAAAGTCCCCAAAAGGATATATCGAACATTTTTATCAGAAGATAAAATTGGTCCCACCGGGTAAATGATTGTTTTTCCAGTTCTATCAATCCGGGTTATACTTATTTTATTGTAACTACTCACCGGCCATCTATTATTACCATCACCTGCGAGTATTTGAGGCGGCAATATCCAGAAAACAGGGATCCGCAGGTGGTTTTCCCTGCGGATCCCTATTTTCTGACCTTTTCCCCCCATCCCAGACAATTTTGGGAAGGCGGAAAGGGGGGACTAAGGGGGGATGGGTGAGTAATTACATTTTATTGGATCCAATATTAAATCGGAGGAAGGACATGACCCCAGACATCAATCCACTTGAACAACTTTACCGTTCGCGCACATCTGCATCCAAGCAATTATCTGATTTGGCAGGCAAATATCTGCCAGGTGGTGTAGCCGCCAATGGCAAATACCTCCCGCCCTACCCAATTTACATGGTCGGCGGCCAGGGTGCAGAGATGGTCGATATCGACAACAATAAATACATAGATTTATTGATGGGTGCGGGTGTTCATATCCTGGGACATTCACCTGAGTGTGTCCTGCGTGCTGTGCACAAGCAGCTCGACATTGGAGTGCACTATTATCTCCCGGCCGAAGCAGAGGTCAAACTGGCACAGAAGGTTTGTAAGCTGATGCCCTCGGTCGAGATGGTTCGCTTCTTGAACAGCGGTTCTGAATCAACCTTGATGGCTTTACGTGCTGCACGTGCCTACCGTAAGCGCCCCAAGATTGTAAAATTCGAAGGTAACTTTCACGGCCAGCATGATACAGTCCTGGTCAGTACCCTGGCAGTGGAAGGTGATCCGGGAACCCCTCAACCCCATCTGGATAGCGCTGGCATCCCTGAGAATGTAAAAGACAACCTTATCATCCTGCCCTACAATGATCCGGACACCGCTGTCAAGCAGATCAAGCTGCACGCCAACGAGTTGGGTGGGGTAATCGTCGAACCGGTCTCGGCTTTCGGTTTGGGGGTGGTGCCAGCTGATATCGAATTCCTCAAAGCCTTGCGCCAGGTGACTGCTGAAACAGGCGTCCCGCTGATTTTCGATGAGGTAGTGACCAATTTCCGCATCGCACTCGGTGGTGCCCTCGAATACTTTGGCGTCCTGCCCGACCTGGTTTGCCTGGGAAAAATCCTGGGTGGTGGCTTCGCGATTGGGGGATTCGGCGGTAAGCGTGAGATTATGGACAAGGTAGTCACCCCAAAGGTCGGCCTGTGGGACCTGTCCGAACAAATCTTCCAGTCCGGCTGTTTCTCTGGCAATCCGGTCTCGATGATGGCTGGCCTTGCGGTCCTGGAGGAGCTCGAGAAAGGCACAACTTACCCGTATATCAATGCATTGACAGAAACCCTCTGCCGCGGAATGGATAGTCTTGGCGAACGTCTGGGTGTTCCTCTTATGGCTGCCAGGGTGGCATCTATCTTCCAATTCCACTTCACTTCCATAGGGATCAAGAATAAGCGCGATGCCATGAAAGCCAACAAGCAAGCTGCAGGCTTGTTCCACCTTGGCCTGCGCGCCAATGGTATTATGGCCAGTGCCCACCCGCTCTTTATGTCCACTGCGCACAATCAGAGCCATGTTGACAGGGTCTTGGAGGTCTCCGAAACAGTTCTCAAGCAGATGCTGATCAACAAGATGTTTTAACCTGTTTTTATGGAGACTGGATAATACATATCAGGAATCCAAACGCTGCCAAGTTTTTCGAGCAGTTCCTCTTCTTGGAACCTCCCTCGATAAGTTCGAAGCCTGTCTTTGGAATCATATAGCCATCAAGGCGGAACGCATTGGATTGGAATTCGTCTACCGCATCGATAGTGAACTGATCACTGCGAGTTTGTTAACAGCACTTAAAAAATCCGCCTTTTGTGGCGGATTTTTGTGTGCCCCAATGAGGTTTTAACTTTTGTTTCGGCCTCGAGAGGACCGCACTTTATAAATACGATAAGTCCCCGCATGATTGGCATTCATGGGAAACGGCTTACGAATAGCGTAAAACTGCCACCGGCCAATAATTTCGGCTGCCATGACTACCAGGAAAATTGGAATAGCCAGCCATGCTTGATTGGCCTGAGGTACGATAGCTAAGAACAGAGTCCCGATAATTCCCAGGCCGAGAAAAGCAATTCGCAGCTTACGTGCCGTGTCGTTATTGGTGGATTGTGTTGTCAGCATCATTAGTATTCCTGCTATCATTCCGATCCCGGCAAGGATTACCCATTCAGGGTGCGGTGCAGCGAAGTTTACGCCAAGTGCTCCAAGAGTCACTGCGCTCAAGAAAAATGCTGCAGAGGTGCGCCAGTTGTTCCAGGCTGGGACCGCTCTAAGGTGGTAGACTTGGGTCATGCAGTAAATCAGCCCGAGGCCTAATATCGCCAAAGGCCAGGGATTGGGAGAAATTTTCCAGAAAAATTGAAGTCCAACTGCTACCGCCCAGGTTGCTCCGAACAAGCCTGCCACCAGGATTTCCCGGCTCAGCCAGGATTTTTTGAGATGTATGACCGACCGCCAGGCATTGCCTTTCCTGCCCAGGTGCAGGAACGAAATTATTCCCCCCGCTGCCCAGTAGAATACCGATGGCCAGACAGCACAGGCAGGGGTACTGGAGAAAGCACCAGGCTGAAAACTGCCATACCTGCTGCCGCCTGGGCGAGCAGGGTAAAGCCAACTAATGGCAGTTCGCGCACAGTGTCGATTCGATGGGTATTCTCAAACGAATGGGGTGGCCGGAGTTCTTCTTGGTTGGAAACCGTTTTGGTAAGCGGGTTATTCATCCCTGCATGTGGTTTGATGGCCAGATGCGGCTCCGTGCGTGAATAATCTGGCAATGGGAAAGGATGTTCGGTCGCTGGCAGCTGCCATAAATTCTGACCTTTATTTACTGTACTCAATTCTTCGATTGTTTCATAATCTAATACCCGGAGCGGGCAGGCTGCCACGCAACTCGGTGGCATACCAGCATCAAGTCGATCGTAACAAAAGTCGCATTTGGTCATGATGCCTTGCATGGTATCGTACTGCGGTGCTCCATACGGACATGCCCAGGCGCAGTAATCGCAACCCATGCACTTGGACGAGTCGATCAATACGATCCCATCCGGGCGGACGGTGTAGGCATCCACTGGGCATACGCCCGCGCATTTTGGATGGGTGCAGTGGTTGCATGCAAGGGATAGGTTATAGGCGAAAACGCTGTTCTCCCACGCACTGCTGGCCATATGCCAATCCCCACCAGAGATTTCAATCACCCGCCGCCACATTATTCCAATCGGCAGGTTGTTTTTATCCTTACAGGCTTCCTGGCAGGTCTTGCAACCCGAACAGGCACTTGCGTCAAAGGTGAATGTATAGCTCATCTCTCGAATCATTCACTCCGCAGGTTCAAGGATTTCCTGAATCTCTCTGCTGTTTTTTTAGGTTGGATTTTTCAACTTGAACCATGATCGTATGCTGCGTCGAGCCGAATGCCAGTGGAGTCCAACGGTGGGAAGTCAGCACATTGATACAACCGCCATGATCAACACCCTCCGGGTCGGGGTCCCACCAGGCACCCTGCGGGATGTCGACCACGCCTGGCAAGATACGCTGGGTGAGGCGGGCATGTATGACCAGCTCCCCTCGTTCATTCCAGACCCGTACCAAATCGCCATCCTCGATACCCCTTGCCTTTGCATCCAGTGGATTGATGAAGATCCGCTGTGGGAAAGCCTCCTGAAGCCAGTCATTGTTAGCATGTGTGGAGTGCACCCGGGCGAGGCTGTGATGCCCAATGGCTTGCAGTGGATATTGTTTTTCCCCATGTTTATTTGAGGCATTTGATCCATTGTCTCCCTCAGGGAATGGATTTTCCCATTCCGGGATGTATTTAGGTACCGCAGGGATATCATAGGGTCTGTCCATGTCATACAGGGTCTTGGAAAAGATCTCGATTTTACCGCTGGGTGTCTTCAAAGGGTATTTTTGTGGATCACGGCGGAAATCAGCCAGGCCAACGGCAGGTTGGGTGACTGGTTTTGAGTAGGCACCCAGGTTTTGCTCAATGAATGTTTCCAGGCTGGGCAGGTCAGGGAAGCGTGTTTCCCTGTAACGGTCAAGGCACCATTCCACCCAGCCTTTTTCGTCACGGCCTTCTGTATAAGCATCCCCAAAGCCTAAACGATCCGCCAGGTCTGCGCAGATTCGGTAATCACTCTTACACTCACCGAGTGGCTCGACCAGTTTGGGTTGTAAAATAACTTCATCTCCATACTTCCAGCCGTCCTCCACTCCCCAGGTTTCGAACTGGGTGCAGGCTGGTAGCACAACATCCGCAAATTTTGCGGTGGAAGTCAGGAAGTTATCCTGAACTACAATAAATTCAACTTTTGACTCGTCCCTCAGTATTGCTGCCGAGCGGTTGATATCAGCATGCTGGTTGATGAGGCAGTTGGTGGCAACGCCATAGATCAGCTTAATGTCGGTCTTCAAGTTTGGGGCGCCGATCACACCCTCAGCCGAAGTCATCTCATGTCCACGCAGGCACGCTTCACTCCACAGAAAAACTGGGATACTCGCTTTTACTGGGTTCTCTCCCGTCGGGAAAAGCGTCCAAAAAGGACCGCCGTCGGGTGCTTGCATACCCAGTCCACTTGCCCACCCACCCGGTATCCCCACGTTACCAGTGATGGCAGCCAGCACACAACCGGCACGCACCACCTGTTCTCCATAAGCGCGGCGCTGCATTCCGTATCCCTGGTAGAGCACCCCGGGTTTGATCGTGGCATACTCATGTGCGATACGGGAGATGGTCGCCGCAGGCACTGCGGTGATGGCTTCAGCCCACTGCGGGGTTTTGGGGACTCCGTCACGCACACCGAGCAGATAATCGGAATATGATTCTGAGCTCTCTGCACCTGGAGGCATGTGGGAGCCATCCCAACCTATGCAGTGGGTGCGAACAAAATCGGCATCGTATAGATCCTCGGTTAGCATCACATAGGCCATGGCGCTCATCATGGCCGTGTCGGTGCCCGGGCGGATGGGGATCCACTCATCGGCCAGGGATGCTGCTGAAAGTGAATGGCGCGGGTCGATGCACACAACTTTTGCGCCGTTCTCATGTGCCAGCTTGACGAAGTAATCGCTGTTGGTGCCATCGCGCATTTCGGCGGGATTCCAGCCCCACATAATGATGTAGCGGCTGTTCAACCAATCCTGGCGTTGGTTGCCAGTGACCAGGGTTCCATAAACAGTCGGAGTGGCGATATTGATTGCGCCCCACGAATAGGAATTGTAAATACCGAGGCAACCGCCGAACAGGTTCATCAGGCGGCGAGCGGTGTGCGAGCCGTTGAGCTGGTTGTAGCTGCCCGTTCCGTAGGGTACAAACAAGGCTTCATTACCATATTTTTCTCTAACACGGTGAAGCTGCCCAACCACAGTCTCCAAAGCTTCCTCCCACGTACAGCGCACGAATTGGCCTTCACCGCGTTCACCCACCCGTTTAAGCGGATACTGCAGGCGGTCGGGATGGTACTGGCGGCGTAGGTAGGCGCGTCCCCGGGCACAAGCCCGCAGCTGTGGAGCAGCCAGGCTGTCCGGGCGGTCGTCCGTATCCAGTTGGGTGATCCTGCCGTTTTCGATGGAGGCGATGAGCAGGCAGCGTCCTCCGCAGTTATGTGCCGGACATCCAACCCGGATTCGGGAGACAATCTGCCCGTTGTATCCTGGCCCCGTTTGCCGTAGAGAGGATGGATTGGATTTTGCTTTGCTGAAAAATTTCATAACACCAGTATATAGTTTTTGGTACGATGTGAGAAGTGTCAGAGAGCACTTTTATATAACATATGGGATTATTTCTTCATAGATTAAACAAAGAAAACTCGGAGGTGAACTCTGAGTTTTCAGGTGCCCCCAACGAGGTTCGAACTCGGTTGGCCTCAAGTCCCTGGAACGGGGATGAGAGAGCCGGGTTTCTGTGCCCCCAACGAGGTTCGAACTCGTGTTTCGGCCTCAAGTCCCTGGAACGGGGATGAGAGAGCCGGGTTTCTGTGCCCCCAACGAGGTTCGAACTCGTGTTTCGGCCTCAAGTCCCTGGAACGGGGATGAGAGAGCCGGGTTTCTGTGCCCCCAACGAGGTTCGAACTCGTGTTTCGGCCTCAAGTCCCTGGAACGGGGATGAGAGAGCCGGGTTTCTGTGCCCCCAACGAGGTTCGAACTCGTGTTTCGGCCTTGAGAGGGCCGTGTCCTGGGCCGCTAGACAATGGGGGCGGAGAGCGACGGAATTTTACCATCACCCTTAGGCTTCGTCAATTATAAGCCTTTAAAAATACTATAAATGTTCCTGGATCTATTTTGAATGTTTCTCAATAAGCAAGCCTGGTTTATTCCATAGCCCGCAAAGAAGGTCGCTGCCAGATAACCCATACCGCAAAGACGAATAAAATCAATGCGCTGATGATAACCGTAAGCGGCTCACCAATAATATCAGCTGTCCAGCCAGAGATCAGCGAGCCCAGCGGCATGGCTCCAAAAAAGAATAATGTATAAACGCCCATTACCCGACCGCGCATCTCATCTGCGATCCTGGTTTGGACCATCGAATTGGAAAGATTGACGATCATCATGAAAGCAAACCCCATTAAGGCCATGGCTAATAAAGACGGGATCAACCATTGCATGAAGGCGAAGATGATCATCGAGATTGGCAATAGGATGCTGTTGATCGTCCATAGCTTTCCGTGCACTCGCATCCTTCCCAGGGCAGCGATCATCAGGGCTCCAATCAACGATCCAATACCCCGCGCGGCCATTAAAAATCCATTTGTCGTCGCATTGCCCCCCAAAACTTCCACGGACCAGGCCGGTATCAGTGCTGCAATACCTAATCCCAAGAAGGTGATGATAGACAGATTGAAAATCAGCATTTTTACACTGGGATGGTTGAAGACGTATTTCAATCCCTCCTTTACGTCGCGGAAGGCACTGCTGTTGGTCAGAACTGGAGAAAATGGCTTTAATTTCATTAAAACGAGTGCAATAATCACCGCAATAAACGAAATGCCATTAATGGTAAAACACCAGCCTGGTCCAATCCAGGCATAGATCAAACCACCAAAGGCTGGTCCTAATACCATCGCTAAATTGAACATGGTTGAATTTAAGGCAATCGCATTGGTCAGGTCCTTCCGGTCCACTATTTCGACCACGAATGCCTGCCGGGCAGGTGCGTCAAAAGCGTTACATACTCCCAGTAAAAATGCCAGGATGAGGATGTGCCACCATTGAACCGCATTGGTAAAGGTTAAAAATGCCAGGATGAATGCCAGAACCATCATGCCGCTCTGGGTAATCACCATAAGAGTCCGCCTGGAGACTCTATCGGCTATTGCTCCGGCATATAGGGTGAATATCCAGGTTGGCAGACCATTCGCAAAACTAACATACCCAAGGTAGGCTGGGGATTTTGTTAATTCGTAGATCAGGTATCCCTGGGCAGCGGATTGTGCCCAGGTTCCAACCAGGGAGACTAATTGCCCGGCGAACCATAAACGATAATTGGGATACTTCAGCGATGTAAAAGTATTATGAAGGGAGAACTCCTGGGATACGCCCGCCTCTCGCACCAAGCTACTCCTCCTCGTCAGAAACTGCCAGCCATTGTGTAATAGAGGGTAAGCTTAACAACATCAACCCGGTTATTAAGATAGCTGAAGACAGGCACCAGATACAAACTGCATGGATGACAAACAGCTCAAGGTAGGTCAGGTATATGGAAAACAGCGTACCGAACAGCGCCATTCCAAACATGGCAGGACCGGCAATCCTGGCGAGTGTATCGGTTTTAAAATGACGCCATAACCAGACAACCAGGATGACAATATATCCGATTGCCCCGGCCAGTCCAATCGGTAATACCCCAAACAATTTTGCATATGGGCTGTTTTGGACAGCATTACAGTCGCCCACCGGGCCGCATAAGGCGCGTGTGCTTGTAAATTCGACATAGGTCAGGTAAAGGGATACAATCAAGCCTATTATTGCGAGAACCGGGATGGCAATATCCAGCCATCGATTAACCTTGCCGATTGGCTTGCCTTGAAACGCGCGCAGGATCATCACGATCGCCAGGATTAAAGCAATTACCATGAAGACCATAATTCCCCATGCCAGGGCCATACCAGTCGCCTTGGTCTCGTTTGCGGTTTGAGGAATAAGCTGAGACTCGGGATCAAATGATGTGAAAGCAATTCCCTTGGGTAGCATCTTGTCAGCTTGAGGTAAATCGGGGTACCCCAGCCCCCCCGTGGAGAGATGCTTTTCAACTAGTCCAGGAAATTTTTCCTGAATTTCATCTGCGCCTATCAGTGACGTGTGGTCGATGAGAAGGAATGGAACTGCAATCTGCTCCTTGGGTAGTCCTAAATCCGACCCTAATGAGTAAAGGGTATTGATATCCTCTGCACTCACGACCTCGATCATCAGGATGTTCAATCCGGAATCATATTTTTCCTGAAGGGGTGGCAAAATATCTGTCAAAACTTGTGCGCAATTAGGGCAGCCGTTTGACCAAAATAAGATAGCATTCACCTGGGGCTGTTCGTTTTGCAAGGCTGCTGTGCTTGCGTTGACTGGCAAACCAAACCCAAGGATGAAAACAAAAAGGATGATTAAAGTTTTTTGCATTATAAATTTCCGATTTAGCAAATATTACCTCTCGGCTGTTCATTATGTTGAGAACCGAGAGGTAGTTTATTAAAATTATAATGCTTTTGAAAACAAGATGAATAATAAAAAATTAATCTTCAGCCACCTAAGGATTATCAGAACCTACCGTCACCTGCATGAAAACCGGATCACCAAAGGGCTCTCCCTGTGGATTGTAAGCTTGCCAGGCGCTCTGATAGGTACCTGGTTCGGACGGGGCTGTAAATATTATTCGGATGGTTGCTGTAGATGCACTGCGTGCGGGATAAAGTGCCTGGTCTAAAGGAGCGCTTAATTCAGCACCAGACATGAATTTCAATCGATATTTCTCATCCCAATTACACGAACCACTATTCTCGACCAACCAGCGCTTATCCAAAGGAGCTCCAGGTTTAACAACTGTCCCATCTGGTAGCGAAAGGTCTTCCAGGAATGTAAGATTATCCGTGCATGCTGGCGTGGATACGGGAAATGGAGTAACAGCAACTTGCGCTGTGGCAGTTGGTGTTGTGGAAACCTGAACAGGTCTGGTAACCTGGGCAACAATGGTGGGCGGACGGTATGGTGTGGGCTGTTCACTGCAACCCGCCCCACAAAGCGAGAGAAGAGTCAGGAATAAAACGATACGCTGGGTTCCCCATAATTTACGATACGCAATATGGAAGCCAATATTGCGTATCGATACTACAAGGTGTGACTATACTTTTAACCAATCGCCTGCTGTTCACAAATCTCCATCGTCTGAACTGCTTTCGTCTGCCACACTACCGAAACCGAGGGCAGCCTCACCACTGGCAGCGCGCTCACGTACTGCCATTTCAATCTCTGACGACAATTCTTTATGTGCACGCAGGTAATCCTTGGCATTTTCGCGCCCCTGGCCAAGGCGAAGCTCTCCATAATTGAAGAAAGAACCTCTTTTGCTGATTATTTCCATTGCGGTTGCCAGGTCGAGTAAGTCGCCAGCCTTGGATATTCCTTCGTTGTACATAATGTCAAATTCGGCAGTTCGGAATGGAGGCGCAACCTTGTTTTTAACCACCCTGACCCGCGTACGGTTGCCAATGATCTCAGCCCCAAGTTTAATGGATTGGATCCTGCGGACATCAAGGCGCACCGATGCATAGAACTTCAGCGCCATACCTCCCGTGGTTGTCTCAGGGTTGCCAAACATGACTCCAATTTTCTGGCGAAGCTGGTTGGTGAAAATTACAGAAGTGTTGGTTTGCTTAATCGCCCCTGAAAGTTTACGCAAAGCCTGCGACATTAAGCGTGCCTGCATACCCATGGTGGCATCTCCCATATCACCTTCAATTTCAGCCCTGGGGACGAGTGCGGCTACCGAATTGATCACGATAACATCAATCGCACCAGACCGGACCAGGGTTTCAGTGATTTCCAGGGCTTGTTCGCCCATATCTGGTTGTGAAATGAGCAAATTCTCCACGTCGACACCACAGCGGGAAGCATAAGTAGGGTCGAGGGCATGTTCCATATCGATATAGGCAGCGGTTCCGCCTAACTTTTGTGACTCAGCGACGATGTGCTGGCATATAGTTGTTTTACCCGATGATTCGGGGCCATAAATCTCTGTGATACGTCCGCGTGGTACCCCACCAACACCCAAAGCAATGTCCAATGACAGCGAGCCTGTAGGAATGGATTCGACAAATAGTTGGTGAGCCTCTCCCAAGCGCATGATGGAACCATCCCCATAACGCTTGGTGATGTCTCCAACCGCCTTATTCAATGCTGCCTGGCGAGCTTCATCCATTTCGGGATGCTGGGATACTGACTTTTTAGCCATATGAGACGCTCCTCGTTAATTCGAATAGTGTTTATAGTTTAGCACATATGTTCGACGTGTCAAGGGGCTGGCGTTTCAAACGGTGCCGGGGTAAACTCGGCACCCGGTGGCGCTGGGGTTTGGGTTGATATACCCTCGTAGCCTTTGAAGGTGAAATAATTAACCATCCCTGGCAGAACATCGATTGTTGCAGAGAAATAAACACCCCCGAAAGCTATTCTGATAAGATATGTACCAGCTGGCATACCACCTACAACCAGGTTCTCCTGATAGTATTGGTCGCTGTTTACTGAAGTTTTTCCATAAGACCAGGCGAACCAATTCTGCTCTTTTTGTTTATCAGTAACGATGATCATTTGGTCATTTAATGGTTGACCAGCAGTATTCATCACTCGACCGGCAATCACACCCCAACCGATGGAAGGCACCAGCCATAATTCAGGATTTCGGGTAGTGAAAAAACTGTTTTCCCCAATCCGCACTTCAAAATGCAGATGTGGTCCAGTGACCATGCCTGTCTCTCCCACCAATCCTAACTGGTCACCAGTCTCCACATGCTGGCCATCGGCAACATCAATCCGATCTAAATGCCCATAGATTGTATATAGCATCTGGTTTTGGTAACCAAAGTCATGTCTAATCGTGACTGCCTGTCCATATGGATCTGAGGTGTCCAATCCACCCCTGTACACACCATATCCTGCCCATACAACCGTTCCTGATCCGGCCGCTAAAACGGGAGTTCCCTTGGATGCAGGGATATCCACGCCGGTGTGGACCACATCCTTGAAGAAAATCCCTCCATATCTATAGTCTGCTACCGGGAGGTTCACTTCATTGGCAGCAATAGGGCTGGCAAAGTAAAAATGATCGTATGGGGTGGGTGCCCAGGGTGTGGTGTAGAGAGGGGGCCTCCAGTCAGGGATGGGGGTTGATCCTTGCGTAGGCATTAAAATTTGCATAGGATCAGGCACAATGGTTGAGATATGGGTTGGTGAAATTTCTGGGGGTGGTGTAGATTCTGGCATCAGGGTAACACCCGGGGTGGGAGTGGCTGGCTTGGATACAGTGGCGGATGGCCGGGCGTTAAATTTGTAGGTTGGAAATGCTGGTATAGGTGTGATCGTTTTGAGTAAATGGCTGGCAGGCAGTAAGGAAAAATATGATCGTCACTGCCTGCAGCAAGCAGATTACTTGTTTCAACCTGCCTGTTTTCCCCAGGGTCGTTTTTGTAGATGATGGCATAGGAAATGGGAAAGTAAACTCCTGTATTTCCAGATCAACCTCAGGGAGTTGGCGAGGCGGTCTGCATTGGCACCGGTGATGCTGGAGAGATGGTAGGGGAAACCTGGTATGGCGTAAGGTTGGGCGAGGGGTGCTTGTGGCGGTCGGTGTAGGAGACACATACCACCGCGACGTAGGAGAGGCTGTGCGTGTGGGTGGATAAACGGGAGAAGGTGTGATCATTGTTTCTGGCGGATATATCTCGAGCATTGCGGTTTGCCAATCCAACCCGTTGGTTATTACAAATTCATTGAAACGTGTCGCTGGGTAGGAAGCCCTCCAGGTGTTAAGTGCAGGCAGTCGCTCCCATCCATAGGAACGTGCCAACGCCGTGAAATCTATCCAATAACCCGGTGGAATCGATATTTGTTTTGCGCCTCCCTGTTCATAGGTGGTTGTATCCCCGTTATTGCGGGAGTAGAAATCCCATGGTTGGTCATGCAGGGGAATACCTGCCGAACCATCCTGATAAAGAGACCGTATGTAAATCCGCCAGTAGGTTTCTGAACCAAAATCATCTCGAATCACCACCAGCCAGCCTGCGTCTATCGGCAGCGTGTTAAGAGCATAAGCACGCCCAGTATATAACCAATCATTGCCCATGCCAGGGTCCAGTGGGGTGGTAAGAGGAACATACGCATTTTCGAGGCTGGATAGGAAATCCCAACCCGCCTCTGTGCCAATCTGCGCCCGTAAGGCCGAAAAACTTTCATCGGTCATATCGTGCAGATAGGGTTGGGGTGCCTCTACACTCGCCAAGGGTGATAGTTGGTACCGTCCACCATTATCACTTGGCTGGGCTGTCAGGACCGGATAATATATGGGAGTTGGTGTAAGCTCGGCAGCCATTTGGTAGATCACTTGCAAGGGTGTGGTTGATTCAATCTTTCCCCAGCTCAACCCGCGTAGCGCTCCAGGCAATTCAAGGGTTGGAAGCACCAAACCCGGGTATTGAGCGCGATAGGCGGTCAGGTAAACCCGGTTCGGTGCCTGTAGGCTTGTCAGGATAATTTCACCATCGGTGCTCCAGACAGGCCAATCACCACTTCCAAGGTTATGTTGTTGTACAGCAGTGAGGGTGGTGTTCGCCTCATCGGTAGGCGGAAGTCCCATTAGAAAAAGTTGGTGCAATCCATCCAGTTCACCAACCCAGACCAAGGATTGTCCATCCGGAGCCCAGGCAGGATGGGTATCTTCGCCGTTGGGATTTTGGCTTATATTCTGGAAGAGCGTCTCTTCGCTTTTATCTAGATCAGCAAGCCAAATGTCATTTTCGCCACCGCGGTTGGATACGAAAGCGATCCGCCTGCCATCGGGTGACCAGGCTGGGCTAAAATCAGCCGCAGGGTTACTTGTAAGCTGGATGGTTTCCTCTGGAGAAGCAATAGATTGGATCCAGACATCCAGGTTTTCTTTCACATAGGCTTCATAAACAAGCCATTTGTTGTCTGGAGACCAGGCTGGTGAGGCTTCGTATTCAAGCGTGTCTGTCAGGCGCGTGATGTCACCAGTATTCAAATTTAATAAGGTATATATCCCAATAGCCGCTCCGGTTGGAGGCGAAAGCTATGCTCTGTCCATCTGGACTGATGGCAGGGGTGATATCATCCCAGGGGCCGTAGGTTAACCTGGTAAGTGGTAGTGGCAGCCCCGCACCAACTTCTTCCGGTTGGTATGCAAACAAATGAGTATCCCCACCCTCATCCAAAGCCAGGATGATCAAACCCTGGTTTAGGGTCAGGGTGGCTAAAGGCTGAGGGCTTGCTGTAGCAGGGTCTGGTGTGGATGTGTCTGTAGATTGAGCTGTTGGTGAGGCAGTCGGTTGCCTTGTAGCTGTCACTTCGGCAGGAGTATAGGTAACACTTACTTCCATCGGAGTCTCCGATGGTTTATCTGTGCTTTCCTGGCCAGGAATGACCGATCCATTCATGAATCGGGTTATTCCATATACCCACCCACCCAGGATGAGCAGATTGATCACGACAAGCAGCAGCACACCTGCAGGAGTGATGCGTATTGTCCACCCCCTCCGTCGGCGCTGATCACGTATAGGACGGGGTGTGCTGGAAGGTTCAGATTGGCTGCTCATAAGAGGTCGATCATCCTATTTTACCCGATGCAAGAAATGTGCACAGTCAAATTTCATCATACCCCACAAAAAGCTCTTTACGAGATTCTTGCAGATGATATGCGCCTATTACTATTGGCTGGTTTGGAGGATTACCGATCTAGTTTTGGATTAAGGAAATATAAACTTTGCTGTATGGTGGTCCACGATCATGGGATCCGGCAGCGGCACAACCACAGGGGTATCGCTCGGTTCCGGCAGCTTTTGGTAATATACGATGGACTCGAATGTATATTCATTACCTGGTTCAGACTCGCCCATATGCATGGTAATTTCCAATTTACGTAACATGGTCTCAAGGATGCTTGTTTGTGCTACTACCTTTCCAGTCCCATTGGAGAGGATGATTTCAATATTTGGTCTCTTGATGAAAGATGTAAGCTCTAGAAAGACCTTAACCCGGTTGGTACCATGCAAAGGCGTGATTTGGCTCTGAATTAGACGCACTTGCTCGGGAGGTAGTCGAGCTTCGTCTTGGTCCTGGAAAAAGATATCCATGGATAGGAATGCCGCCTCAGATTATTTCCCTGCATTCCATATAAAAACGCTTCTCATGGGCTTCGCCCATAGAAAATGTCTTGCGCGGCAGCGCTCCATCCAGGATGACAGTCCTAAACAAGTCGCTCTTATTCATCCCAGGTAAATAGAAGGCGATATTTCCAGGGGTCTTTCCAAGAGAAAGGATCACCTCTTCACCGTGTATGTAGTCAATTTTCTCGGCTCCACCATGCTTCAGAAAGTCATCCAGGAAAGTTTGCAGGGTACCAACAGGTAAATTTGAAGTTGGGTTGGCGATTTCAATGACTCCGCATCCTTGTGGCGAGATCACCCCAATGATTTGATGTGCACTGGTCGACTGGCAGACCCGGCTGAGCATCTCGGATTGGTCCCTGCTAGGCATAAAAGAATACCCGGATTGGAAGGAAGTCCTCATGGCTTTGAATACATCTTGCTTTAGACCAAAAACCACACGATGGATGGGTGCAAAATCCAAACCTTCATCGTGTACGTTCTCAATTTCCACCAACGCATAACGAGACGGGTGGTCCATTCCTACCTGGGCTTTTTTCATCTCCCAAATTGCTTTAGCGGTTGCCAGTGAATGGTTGCCATCCCCCATGGCGAACAGTAGCACTGGTTGATCCTTTGCTATATCATACTTGTTAGTGAATATCTGCGGGTTTGCCAGCTGCTCCAGGGCTTTAACCACACCAGACTCGATGGACATGTCATCCACCTGGTACCCACTTAAATGGCCGGAACCAGCCATCAATTCAAAATCATATAACTTTCTCAGGTGGGCTTTGGATTTTCCAACCGGTTCAATCACTGTGCATTCCGGGTCATCGATCAACACCAATATGTGTGGTAGCTCCAACCTGGCGCCTTCCCTTATACGTATCCGTGGAGGCAGGCGTTCGACGATCGTCCCTTCTGTTGCACGGATGAGCGAATGTGAGCCTTTGTTATACTCATATTGTTCCAGGTCAAGTGCCAGAACCAGACCTCTGCGCGTTTTTCCCCCCGTGAACCGTTCAACGTACACCATGCCCTCATAGGGCACCAATAGACCATCGGACAAGTAGTTTTGCATATTTTGTTGGATATGCTGGATGCGTTCTTCTGCCCCTGGCAGATCTAGATAAACCTCGGGGAAGACCAGGTTGAGCGTGGAAGGTGCATTACCCACAGTCTCCTCAACTGTCTTCCAGTATTCCGGTTGTGAAGTGAATTGATCACAGGCAATAACCGCCCATTTACCCAGGTCTACACCTGGGCGGGGCAAATATACACGCGGAACCTGTATGCCAAGATTAGGGTAAGACTTCATAGTATCTCCCGAGCGTGGATGAGTTCTAGTAATTGTACCAGAGCAGCCTTTCCTGCAATTTCTGGTCGCAAGTCGCATGGATCTACCATCTATTACGATTTTACCTTTAAATAAAAGGCCGCGGGTATGATTGCCCGCGGCTTTCATGATGATTTTTAGATTACATACCAGCCATGTATGTCAAACCCACAACCCCTGGGCCAATGTTGGCACCGATGGCTGGACTGACCTCAGAGGAGTATGATTTTACTGGTTTGAATTTCTTGATAGCTTCCTCAAGCACAACGCGTGCATCCTCGGGTGCGCTTGCATGCAGGGATGCCAGGCGGACAGGGGTGCGACCACCTATTTGTTCTCCCACAAGCTCAATAATCCGGCTTAGCGACTTGGTGCGCGTACGTACCCGTTCTGCCGCTTCAACTCTACCATCACGCAGCTCAAGGATAGGTTTGAAATTCAATACGGTCCCGAGGAAACGGCTTGCGCCTCCAATCCGCCCACCCCGGTGTAGGAATTCCAGTGTGTCCACAGCAAAAAAGAGACCGGTATTCTGAGAAGCTTTCTGGGCTAATTCAACACATTCTGCTAGGCTGGCTCCCTGTTCAATGGCTCGAGCCACGGATAGAAGGTGAAAACCCAATGCCATGGCTGTGGAATTTGAATCGATAATTTCCACTGGTGCATCAGGAGCCAGCATCGCTTTAGCCTGGACAGCCGAGTTAACCGTACCTGATAACTTGGACGAGATGAGAATGGACACGATTTGGTAATCTTGCGCAAGCAGATTGTTATATATTTCGAGAAATTTGCCTATGGTCGCCTGTGAAGTGGACGGCATAACGGTTGCTTTTTTTAGGCGCGTGTAAAAATCACCCGGCGTGATATCCACACCGTCCTCAAAGGTCTCTTTTCCCCAGATTAAAACCTGCGGAGCAACTGTAATGTTATACTTCTTGATCAATTCCTCTGGCATGGAACATGTGCTGTCTGTTACGATTGCAATTTTTGACATTAATAACTCCTTGGCGAAGATATAGCTTATGTCTATAGGATGATATTTCTGATTCTGTAAAGTATTTCTAGTGATAATACAACCCTTCCAGTAGCTTAAAGTTGCACATGTGTAGACCCAATCATAAGAGAGCCGCTATTGAGCACACGCATGGGCTGGACTCTCTTCATTATCTACTCTTGACCATTCTAGGCTTACACGCTAAAATGCAGTCCTGTGTTTGAGAACCTGACTGAACGCCTGAATAATGTATTCACGCAACTACGCCGCCGGGGAAAACTCTCGGCGGCTGATGTTGATACTGCCATGCGCGAAGTTCGGCTTGCTTTACTGGAAGCTGATGTCAACTACGGCGTGGTAAAGGATTTTGTTGCCCGTGTACGTGAACGGTCGATTGGCGTAGAAGTATCGAAAGCCCTGAACCCAGCGCAGCAGGTTATCAAGATAGTTAACGAGGAATTGATTAACACGCTTGGTAATCCTGAACGGCTTAATCTGACTGGTTCACGCCCTTGTGTCTTTATGTTGGTTGGGCTACAAGGTTCAGGTAAGACCACCGCAACTGCAAAACTGGCACGCCAGCTGCGTGGCCAAGGTGAACGGGTGATGATGGTTGCTGCTGACCCATACCGCCCGGCAGCAGTGAAACAGCTTGAAACGCTGGGTGAAAAATTGGCTGTCCCTGTATATTCAGAGCCCGGAGTTAAACCACCCGACCTGGCAGCGCATGCCCTGGATAAAGCCCAAAAAGGCGGCATTACAGTCCTCATTCTGGATACAGCCGGACGTTCACAGCTCGACAGTACCTTAATGGATGAACTGACTGCCATTGCCAAAAAAGTTCACCCGGTTGAGACACTCTTGGTGGTGGACTCGATGATTGGTCAGGAAGCAGTCAATATCGCCAAAGGCTTCCGCGAGGCTATTCCGCTTACGGGTTTAATCCTGACCAAGATGGATGGGGATGCCCGGGGTGGTGCGGCAATTTCGATCCGTGCTGTGACAGGCGTTCCGATTAAGTACATTGGCACGGGTGAAGCTTTGGACGCGCTTGAAGTATATGACCCTGGTCGCCTGGCTTCCCGCATTCTGGGAATGGGTGATATGCTGGGGTTGATAGAAAAGGCAGAGGCTGCCTTCGACCAGCAGCAATCCCAGAAAGATGCCGAGAGACTGTTAAAAGGTGAGTTTTCTTTGGAAGATTTCGCCAATCAGCTCAGGCAGGTAAGGAAGATGGGCCCAATTGCCCAGGTGCTGGAGATGTTGCCTGGTGGGATGGGTCAGTTAGCACGCCAGATTGACCCGAAGGATGCTGAAAAACAGCTTAAAATGACTGAAGCGATCATCAACTCGATGACGCCCCACGAACGGCGCCGGCCAGATGTATTAAATGCCAGCCGCCGTCGACGCATTGCCACGGGTTCTGGAACTGAAGTCCAGGATGTCAATCGCCTGATCAAGCAGTACCACGAGGCACAGCGTTTGTTCAAGAATATTAAGAAGTCTGGCGCGCGTGGGTTACCACGCATGTTTGGATGACGGGATGGGGTTGCCCCATTTCGACTGGGAAATAATACCGGTGGTGCGCGACCCTTCCGCGTTCCCCTCATACTCACCGGGTATGTGACCCAGAAAAATTGATCAAGATTATTAGATAGAAGGAGACTAGTTAAAAAATGGTACGTATCCGTTTACGCCGTGTAGGTGCAAAGAAGCAGCCCAGTTACCGAATCGTGGCTGCAGATATCGAACATCCCCGCGATGGTCGTTTCCTGGAAATCTTGGGTTTTTATAATCCACGCACTCAACCGGGGACGATTGAGTTGAATGAAGAGCGAATATACGACTGGATCAGCAAAGGCGCTCAGCCCAGCGAGTCAGTCAGCAAGCTTTTCAAAACCAGTGGTTTGACAGGCCGCTTTGAACGTTTAAAAGCTGGTGAGCCACTTGAGACACTGTTGGCCGAGGCAAAAGCTGCCCAGGCATCACGCCAACCGAGCCCTCAAACCAGCCAGCGCAAGTGATGGATTAAGAAATATAACAACCAGATCCTTGGGCAATTGCGCATGCTGATCGAATGTGGCAATGCCTCATAGAAGAAAGCTGCGTAAACTGCCAGGAACAGGGAGTGATTTATGAAAGAACTCATCGAGTTCATCGCCACTTCATTGGTGGACGATCCTACGCAAGTAAGGGTCTCGCAAGAACAACGGGGTGGTAAAACGTATATTAAGCTGAAGGTTGCCAAGGAGGATATGGGGCGCGTGATAGGCCGGCAGGGAAGGGTCGCCAATGCCATGCGCATGCTCCTGAATGTATCTGCTTCACGGCAGGGCAAACAAGCTTACCTGGATGTTGAAGATCCTCAATGAGGAGAGCCAGGGGTTATTCAACCAGAGCGAACGCTGCAGGCTCGCCACCGCTCGGCGAGCCTGCATTCATTGCTGTTGGTAAATTGCGCCATGCCCATGGGGTACATGGTGAGATACTTATGGAAGTCTACACCGACTTTCCTGATCGCCTTCAGCCAGGAGTTATTTTATACCTGGGCGAAGAAGATTTGCAATTACGGCTGATAAAATGCCGTCAGCATGGGAAAGGTCTGTTGATGACCTTTGAAGGTTTCTCATCACCGGAAGAGATTGGCCAGTACCGTAACCAGATCGTATATGTCAAATCTATCGACCGCCCACCACTGGAGAATGGCGAATATTACCATCACCAGTTGATCGGATTGCGCGTAGTTACCCGTGACGGGAAGACCATTGGGACAGTTACCGAGATATTGGAGACTGGAGCCAGCGATGTCTTGCTGGTTCTCCCAGAATCTGGCCCTGAAATCCTGATCCCGGTTGTTGACTCATTTGTCAACGAAATTAACCTTGACCGGCGTGAGATAACTGTGCAGCTTATCCCGGGCATGCTGGCGGAGGAGGCTGGATAGTGACCGATCCCAGGATGTATTGGGTGGGGCTGAATATGGTTAAAGGGATAGGCTCGGTTAGGTTCAAGGCCTTACTGGATGTATTGGGTGATCCAGAAACTGCCTGGAATGCCTCGCCTGATGCGTGGCTCAACATGGGGTTAAACCAGAAGATTGTCGACTCCTTCCAGCGAGTGCGGAAGGGAGTTTCGCTGGACCAGGTTTGGGACCGCATCCAGTCTCTGGGTGTGGAGGTGCTCACCTGGGATGATGGAGCATACCCACGGCTTTTAAAGGAAATAGACCAGCCTCCACCGGTATTGTACGTGCGGGGCTCATTGTTACCCGAGGATGACTGGTCGGTGGCCATCGTGGGCACACGCCGTGTAACAGCTTATGGCCGCCAGGTGGCTGAAGAAGTTGCCACCAACCTGGCACAAAATGGGGTGACGGTTGTGAGTGGTTTGGCGCGTGGGGTCGATTCAATTGCCCACCAATCTGCCATCAGTGCTGGTGGTCGCACCCTGGCTGTCTTGGGTAATGGCGTCGATGTTGTTTACCCCCCGGAAAACAGGAATTTAGCTGCCCAGATCATGGAACATGGTGCATTGGTCAGTGATTACCCGCTTGGCACGCAGCCGGATGGGATCAACTTTCCGCCCCGAAACCGTATCATTTCAGGCTTATCCAGGGCGGTCATCATTGTGGAAGCCGGTTCAACCAGCGGCGCGCTGATCACCGCCACATTTGCAGCTGAGCAAGGCCGGGATGTATTCGCAGTGCCTGGGAATATCAATGCCCCTCAAAGCCAGGGCACCAACCGGCTCATCCGTGATGGAGCATTCCCGCTTCTGAATCCGCAGGATGTACTCGAAACTCTAAACCTGACCATGGTCACTGAGCATCGCACCGTCCGGGTGGTACTTCCTGCCGACCCGATTGAAGCCCGCTTATACCAATTGCTCTCCCAGGAACCAAGGCATGTGGATGAAATCCGTTCCCAAGCCAATATGCCCATCGAAAAAGTCTCTGCCACGCTGGCCATGATGGAGCTGAAGGGGATGGTACGCCAGGTGGGTGGGATGAATTATGTGGCAGTGCGGGAACACCCCGAAGTCTACGAGGTATAAATGATTGACCATCTCAAGCTTGAAATCGAAGCTTTGTAATTCATTTTGTTGTTAAAGAACCAGGAGGTTTACTTTGGATGCATATTGTGTAAAATGTCGAACAAAACGTGAAATAACTGACCCACTTCCGGTCTTCACCACCAATGGCACACCCGCTTCGCGTGGCACTTGCCCGGTTTGCGGGACCACCCTCTTTCGCATGGGTAACACTCCAGCCCACGAAGGCATGATTGCCCCCAAGAAAGGTGACAACCGCAAAGGGAAACTGGTCATCGTCGAATCACCCGCCAAAGCACGCACCGTTGGCCGGTTTTTAGGCAAGGGCTTTACGGTTAAAGCCTCGGTTGGGCATGTGCGCGACCTGCTGCATTCCCAGCTTTCGGTGGATGTGGAACATGATTTCACTCCCAAGTACCGTGTGCCCAATGAGAAACGCCCGGTGGTCAAGGAGATCCAGGCCTTGGCGAAGTCGCATGCTGAGATCTACCTGGCAACTGACCCCGACCGCGAAGGCGAGGCGATCGCCTGGCACCTGCTCGAGGCGGCCAAGATCGAGATCAAGCGGACGCAACGGGTGGTTTTCCATGAGATCACTGAGCCCGCCATCAACGAAGCTTTTTCACACCCACGCGCCATCGATATGGATCTGGTGGATGCCCAGCAGGCACGCCGCATCCTGGATCGCCTGGTGGGATACAATCTGAGCCCGCTCCTGTGGCGTAAGGTGCGCAGCCGCCTTTCCGCTGGACGTGTTCAATCCGTTGCCCTGCGCCTGGTGGTGGAACGCGAGCGCGAAATCGAAGCCTTCAACCCGGTCGAATACTGGTCGATCGCGGCTGAATTGCGCCCAGAAAAGGTCAAGGAGAGCTTCATTGCCAAGCTGGCAAAGATGGATGGTGAAGACCCGGTTTTGGGTGCTCAGGCAACAGTCCAGCCAATCCTGATTGACATGGAAACCGCTGCCTATAGCATTTCAAGGATCAAGCGCGGTGAGCGTAGGCGCAAACCCTCCGCCCCGTTTACCACCAGCACCATGCAGCAGGAAGCTTCCCGGCGCCTGGGCTACACTGCCCGGCGCACCATGGCCTTGGCACAGCAGCTCTATGAAGGTATCGACTTGGGAGAGGGCGCAGTGGGTCTGATCACCTACATGCGTACCGATTCGACCAATGTGGCCGAGACTGCCCAGGCTGAAGCACGCCAGTTCATTGGAGAACGTTATGGAGAGAAGTTCCTGCCTCCCGAGCCTCCCAAGTATCAAACCAAGGCCAAGGGTGCCCAGGAAGCCCATGAAGCCGTCCGGCCTACCTCGGTCATGCGTTACCCCGATGCCATCAAGGAATTCCTCAACCGCGACCAGCTGCGCCTGTATCAACTGGTTTGGCAGCGTTTCGTCGCTTCTCAAATGGAAGCCGCCGTATTTGACACCCTCTCGGTTGAAGTCACTGCTAAATCCGCCCAGCATGAATACTTATTAAGAGCCTCTGGTTCCACCGTAAAATTTCCGGGCTTCCTGGTGGTCTATGAAGAAGCCAAGGATGAAGACCAGGTCTCCGAAGAGGAAGAGGAGAATGCCCGCATCCCGGCCGGCATCCTTGAAGGGCAGAGTCAGAAACTGGTGCGCTTGCTCCCCGAGCAGCACTTTACCCAGCCTCCCCCCCGCTACACCGAGGCTACCCTGGTGCGCACCCTGGAGGAATATGGTATTGGTCGCCCCTCCACCTATGCGCCCATCCTGGGTACCATCCAGCAGCGCGGTTATGTCGTGCGTGAACAGAAACGTCTCACCCCAACCGAGACAGGTATCTTGGTCAATGACCTGATCACTGAGCACTTCCCCGGGGTTGTAGATTTCGGCTTTACCGCCAAAATGGAGCAGGACCTGGACCTGATTGCTGAAGGCAAGCGTGAGTGGGTTACATCCATCCGTGAGTTTTATGGACCATTTGCCGAGCAGGTCGCCAAGGCTGAGAAGGATATGCCCGAGATGAACATGGGACCCGAGCCTATCGGGCGCATCTGCCCCGATTGTGGTCACGAGCTGGTCATCCGCTACGGGCGCTATGGCAAGTTTATCAGTTGCAGCGGCTTCCCCGACTGCCGCCATACCGAAGCCTGGCTTGAAAAGATCGGCGTGTCATGCCCCAAGGACCAGGGGGATATCGTCGAGCGCAAGACCCGCAAAGGGCGCAACTTCTACGGCTGCGCCAATTATCCTAGTTGCGATTTCACTTCCTGGAAATTACCTCTAGCCCACCCATGCCCCGATTGTGGTGGGATGCTCGTGGTAGCCAATAAAAACCAGGCCCAGTGTATGCAGTGCGAGAATTTGTTCCCGCTCGACCAGGTGACCGCTGAAGAGCCTGCTGAAGTGGGAAAATAAAAACAAGTTTATCTGGATATGTAGAGACGCCCCGGCAAGGCGTCTCATTCTTATAAAGGTTTCATTCGGCAGAGCTCTTGCGCCGTGTAAATTCAATGATTAAATTTAGTTGCATGTTTCCTAAGTATGGTCTAAAATAGGAGACGGCTTATACGATAGGCAGTTTTATGCATTCGCCTCGTCATGATCATTAGAATCCTAGTCCTGGAGTGAAATTATGGACCAAATGCGTGAATATTCCAAACGACCGCTTGTAATCGGTATCCTTGCTTTTATTGTGGGCGTGATCATCGGTCTGGTAGTGCTCGGCTGGTGGTTATGGCCTGTTGAATGGGCTGATGCCTCACCTGCACAACTTCAGGCAGGCTGGCAGGATATGTGGCTGGAAATGTCAATCCATTCTTATCAGGCCACGGGTGATGCAGCTGCAGCAAAAGTGCAATACGATGCACTGGGTGATTTCGCTGACGATACACTGGCTCGGGTACAGTCCAACCCCAAGGGGATTGATCCAAACCTGATCTCGCAATATGCAGCCGTGGTGGGAGCAACTACCCAGGTTCCACCTGGGGTCACTCCCACTGCACCCCCGGCAGAGGGCGGACAGAAAAGCATTACCACGCTTTTGATTGTGATGTGCGTGGTGACGCTGTTGGTGGGAGCAGCGATCGTGATTTATTTCGTCCTTCAGGGTCGCAAGAAAGCCGGCGGCGTTGAGCCCATAACCCCGATGCCCATCTCGGAAGGTGAAGCCCCAGCTGATTGGGGAAATTACGCTGCACCAAGTGATCAAGCCCCCATGGCACAGTTTATGGCCTCCTACAAGGCCGGAGATGACCTGTTCGACGACTTATTCAGCATTGATTCACCCTCTGGCGAGTTCCTGGGTGAATGTGGCGTTGGCATCTCCGAGACCATTGGTGTGGGTGTGCCTAAAAAGGTGACTGCCTTTGAGGTATGGCTGTTCGATAAGAATGACATTCAAACGGTGACCAAGGTACTGATGAGTGCCCATGCCTTCAGCGACCCCGCCATCCGGCAAAAGCTGGAAGCCAAGGGTGAGCCCTTCCAGGCAAATTCGGGCGGGCAGACTATCCTCGAAACCGCCACCCTGCGCCTGGTTGCCCGTGTGGTGGATATGACCTACGGGCAGGGTGCGTTACCCGAGAGCAGCTACTTCGACTCGCTGGTGCTTGAGCTGGCTATCTGGCAGAAGCAGCAGTAAACCGGCATCTCTTTAAATTAAGAGTGGATTGGTTGGTGCCAATCCACTCTTTTTGTTAAACACCTATTCAATTTTGAGTATTTTAAGTTTGATCTCCCCACCGGGCGTGGTGGCTGTTACCACATCACCCACATGGCAGCCCATCAAGACCCTTCCGATGGGAGACTCATTGGAGATTTTCCCGTTGCGTGGGTCGGCTTCTTTGGCTCCCACCAGGTAATATGTCTCCTCCGGGTCATCACCTTCCTGGACAGTGACACACGACCCCACCTGGATCGTATCAGTGGATCGCTCGGAGACATCCACGATCGTGGCTTTCTTCAGGATATACTCCAACTCCTGGATCCTCCCTTCCAGGAATGACTGATCTTCTTTTGCCTTATGGTAATCTGCGTTCTCAGAAAGGTCGCCCATCTGGATGGCTGAACGCAAACGTTTGGCGATTTCATCCCGTTTTGGACCTTTCAATTCTTCCAACTCAGCCGATAATTTTGCAGCACCTTCTTGTGTTAAATATGTCTCCTGCTCCATAGGCTTACCTTTAAGGTTTCATCACCGGGTCAAACAGCTTTTGGTATTCTTCCACCGCGAACCGGTCGGTCATACCGGCAATATAATCGCAGATGGTGCGCTCCAGGCCGCGTTCTTTCGTCCAATCCTGCACGTGATTTGGCAATATGGCTGGTTCCAGCTTATAAGCCCGGAAAAGGTCATTGATGATTCGCTCTGCCTTGACCGCCATCCTGACTACACGGTGGTGGCGGTAAAGATTGGTATACAGGAAAGTCCTTTAACTCCCGGTTACGCCGGTGCATTTCTTCACTGAAACTCACCACGTTATACGGCAGGTGCTGTAAGTCAAGCACTGACCTTGTCCCACTCTCACGCAAGCGCTGGTCGGTGGCATGGATCAGGTCGCTGACCTCCATATCGATCAGGTTGCGGATCATCCTATGGCGAGAGAGATCGTCCAACACCTGCCCACGCCAACCCACGCTTTCCACCAGGATTTCCCAAAGTGAGATGCCTTCCAACATGCGGGAGGTAATCATCCCCGAGTGCAGTCCATCATCCAGGTCATGGGCGGTATACGAAAGTTCATCAGCTGCGTTCGTTACCTGGGCTTCCAGGGGTCCTCTCAGCTCAACGTCGAAATCGCGCGCGTCCGCAACATCATATTCCGATTCGTGTTTTACGATGCCTTCACGCACTTCCCAGGTCAGGTTAAGACCGGGAAAATCCTGGTAGCGCTGCTCAAGCTTGGTGACGATGCGCAGGGATTGCCGGTTGTGATCAAAGCCGCCGTAATCCTTCATCAGGCGTGCCAGGGTGGTCTCGCCATTATGGCCGAATGGCGGGTGTCCCAGGTCGTGTGCCAGGCAGATTGCCTCGGTTAGATCCGGGTTCGCACCCAAAGCACGCGCAATCGTCCGCCCGATCTGCGAAACCTCAAGTGTGTGGGTTAACCTTGTGCGATAATAATCCCCCTCATAATTGATAAAAACCTGCGTTTTATACTCCAGGCGGCGGAAGGCTGTGGTATGCAGGATGCGGTCCCGGTCGCGCTGGTATGCAGTGCGGTACTCCGGCTCCTCTTCCGGGTAACAGCGCCCTTTTGTATTCTTGCTGCGTATCCCATAAGGTGCCAGGCTTTGGTCTTCAATGGATTCAAGTTCTTTTCGGGTGAAAAACATAATTTCCCTTTATCAAAGGACAATTTTGGTTTAATTTATCCAAACCGTATTATAACGCTTCTTATTTGAGGGGAAACAAACCCTAAGAATGAATTGTCGTTCCAATGGGCTCGCCAAGCAGTGCCCGTTGGATGTTTCCCGGTATCTCCCCGGAAAAGATGGACCCTTTTAATCCAGGGAATGCCTCAACCAGAGACAAAACCTGTCTCACCTTTTCAGCCATACCGCCGGTTACATCCGTAGCAGATGAACCACCCAGGCCGGCCTTAACGAGCGATAAGCTTCCGGGTGTGATCTCTTGAAGAAGGCGTGTGTTCTTTGGGAAATCTGCCCAAACTCCGGGTTCGATCCCCACTAACAGGAGTTGTGTTGCCGGGATATGGTATACCAGGTGGGTAAACAGGTCTTCCGTGGATAAAATGGTCCCTCCAAGCAATGAATCGAAGACGACATCCCCATAGATCACGGGGAGAAGTTCCTTATCCAGCGCCTCCAGCAGCGTGTCCAGGTTCCAGCTCGCCACCCTTCCCTTCCGGGCGATGACCATGGCTGAGGGGGGAAATGCGAGCGCAGGCAGGTTGGCTTTTGCAAGCGCCTCTAAAACCAGGTGGTTTAGATCCGCTGCCTCACGCCACACCTCCACGAACCCGGCCCACTCTTCGGCAGTTTTCACTCCCTGGCGGGTTTGATATTTACTTGCCGGGTAATGACCAAAAGAACCGGAACCATGACCCAGCACGATTTGCAAATCCCTGTCATCCATCCGGGCAGCCGCGATTTCCCTTGCCAGCCGTTCCAATACATCCAGCCTGGCAGTATGCGCTTGATTTTTATCTGTGATCAATGAACCGCCCAGTTTTAAGAACACTAGCTTTCGGCTCATGTTGCCCGGACCTCCGTTATGATAGTCCGCTTCGCTCCTGCGTTGGCAAGAGCTCCTGCCAGCGCTTCAGAATTATCAGGCATGACCAGGGCAATCATATTGCCTCCGCGCCCTGCCCCTGAGAGCTTGGCTCCCAACGCGCCTGCTGAGCGGGCAGCCTCCACCAGCCGATCAAGCTCTGGAGATGACACGTTCATATCTTGCAATCTTGCGTGGTTTTCATTCATTAATGGTCCAAGTAGCTCGATCGAACCTGACTCAATGGCTTCACGGGCAGAAGCAGAGATCGCTCCAATTGCATCAAAAAAAGCCTCTAATGGACCACTCGCCTTTTCCCAGGCAAGACGCACATCACCCACCACACTTGCTGTAGGGCTTTGAACCCCGGTATCACCGATCACCAGGGTGAAAGGATGTTTAACTTTAAGGATTTCAAGCATTTCCCCTTTTTCAAAATATACGGGCTTGGCATACGTGATGACAGTATTATCGATCCCAGACGGAGTACCGTGGTGGAGCACCTCCACCTCATATGCCAGCTTGGAGACCTGTTCATCACTCAATGGGTGCCCCAACGAGGTGGAAAATGCGCGCAGGATCGCCACCGAGACAGCTGCACCTGAACCCATCCCACCAGCGATCGGGATATTGGATGCAACTTGAATGGTACATGCCGGGATATGGCTTAAATTCATGGCAGATGCTGCTTTCCAGATCACCGCCGCAAGAGGGTGATTTTCTGGTAAGTCAGACAGCGCAGACTCAAGGCTAATATCAGGTGCCCGGAATAGTACTTTTCCTGGAGCGCTTCTTAGGTCAAAGGTGACGGTTGCCTTTGCCCTCACCTGCAGGACGGGGACGGCAATCGCCGGACGCCCATAAACAACAGCATGCTCGCCGAAAAGGATAATTTTACCCGGTGCAGTTGCATAATAAGCTGGCATTTTATTTGTAGCGGAGCCTTGTATCAGTTAACTTGGGGCTAGATAGTATATAAATAGGACGGAAAGACCCCATAATAATATGGCTGCCTGCAGAGACCGGTCTGTAAACAGCACCTCCTCTGGTTCACCACCACGCTGTTCCATGTGGACAAGATAGAAATAGCGGAAGATACCATAAATTACAAAGGGAATGGTAAGCATCATGGCGTGGTTCGCTGGTAGGTTAGGGGCTGAAAACGTATACAGGCTGTATGTGATAATGGCGCTGCTGGAAACAATCAGCATGAGCTGGTCAAGTAATGATAATGAATAACCTTCCAATGACTTGCGATGTGAATTTGCATCATCTGCCAGGAGATATAACTCTGCCCGTCGTTTTCCGATCCCTAAAAATAGTGCTAAAAAGGTGGTAAACAGGTAAAGCCAGGGCGAGAATTGGTGTACCTCGATCAGCACTACGCCTGCCCCCACGCGCAAGACGTAGAAACTGGCCAGGATCATGACATCCAGGATTGGAGTGTGCTTGAGCCAGGCTGAATATACCAGGTTTAGCGCAAGGTAAATCAGACCAATCAGTGCAAATTCGGGCGATAGCCATATCGCTGAGACAAAGAAGACCAATGCAAGCACCCCAGCAGCAATGCGCGCCGTCGAGGCTTTCAACCTTCCCGATGCAATAGGCCGCTGGCGTTTCAGTGGGTGTTTCCGGTCAGCCTCAAAGTCCATCAGGTCATTAATAATATATACCATGCTGGCCAATATACAGAAAAGCACGAAACCCAACCCAACCCGCGCGAATGCCGGCCAGTTGGTCAGCTGCTTATCGAAGATGAGGGGTATGAATAAAAGCCCATTTTTCACCCACTGGCGCGGGCGCATGCTTTGGACCAGTGGTTTTAACCATACAATCGACATGTACTAATGATAGTAGCTTATCCGAGAATCGTCAATTCAGGAACTTGAGAATGGAGAAAACTTGTTTTACCGAAACTGGATTCTCGATTAATATATGCATGTGAAGAAAATCCGTCTGGACCTGCTCCTGGTCGAACGTGGCTTGGCAGAGAGCCGCTCAATTGCCCAGCGCCTGGTAATGGCAGGACAGGTGCGCGTGAATGGTGAGGTTGTGCTTCGTTCAGCCGTCAATGTTGTGCCTGATGTACGCCTTGAGGTGGAGACCAGGCAACAATTTGTCTCTCGGGGAGGCGAGAAGCTCGAGGCCGCATTAAAAGCATTTGAAGTGCATGTTGAAGGGCAAACTTGCGCCGATGTGGGTTCTTCAACCGGGGGCTTCACGGACTGCCTTTTGCAGCATGGTGCGACAAAGGTCTATGCAATAGACGTCGGGCAGGGCATCCTGGACTGGAAGCTGCGCCAGGACAGGCGTGTGATGGTCATGGAAGGCACCAATGCCCGCTATATCGATCGCCTGCCGGAGGCGGTCGGGATCATCACGATCGATGCATCCTTTATTTCATTGAAGGTATTGCTTCCAGTTATAAAGAACTGGTTTTTCTCAGAAACCCATACCCGGTCAACTGCACAAGGAATGATGATTGCTTTAATCAAACCTCAATTTGAGGCTGGCCGTCAGCAGGTCAGGCGCGGCAAGGGTGTGATCCGTGATCCTGCAATCCATCGACAGGTGTTGACGGATGTGCTGGGTTATGCTCTCCAACAAGGTTACGGAATAAGAGGCTTGATACGTTCGCCCCTGGTTGGGCCAAAGGGCAACGTTGAATTCCTGGCATGGCTCGAATATCCTGGAGAGCAGGCAAAATCAATCGATGGACTGGTTGATTTGGTGCTGGCGGAGCCTCAATAAGGCATACATTACCGCCCTGCCTTCCATAGGTTAAAATCGGTTATACTAAACCCCGTCAATGACCTCTGAACATATTCGTAACTTCTGCATCATTGCCCATATTGATCACGGCAAGTCCACGCTGGCCGACCGCTTGCTGCATCTCACCGGCACGGTCTCGGACCGCGATACCACGGAGCAGATCCTGGACAGCATGGACCTGGAACGTGAGAAGGGTGTGACAATCAAGGCTTCCGCCGTGCGCATGAACTACACCACCAAGGATGGTGAAATATTCGAATTAAACCTGATCGATACGCCCGGGCACGTGGATTTCGGGTATGAAGTCAGCCGAGCCTTGGAGGCTTGCGAAGGCGCATTACTGGTGGTGGATGCCAGCCAGGGGATCGAAGCCCAGACCCTCGCCAATCTTTATAGCGCGCTGGAAGCTGACCTGGAAATCATCCCGATCATCAACAAGATCGACCTGCCCTCAGCCAGACCGGATGAAGTGGCGCAGGATATCAGCAGCCTCTTGGGCACACCTCCAGGCGAGATCATACGCATTTCCGCCAAGGAAGGGACCAACATCGATGCGGTACTGGAAGTAATCGTCAGGGAAATACCTCCACCCAAAGGGGACGATAATGCCCCTTTAAGTGCGCTGATATTCGATTCACATTATGATTCTTACAAAGGGGTGGTCGCCTACGTGCGCTTGATGGATGGCACCATCAACCACACCGATATCCTGCATTTGATGGCTACTGGTTTTGATATTAAGCCAGTTGAGATTGGAATTTTTGCCCCAGATTTGCGGCCTGTTCCCACGTTGATGGCGGGTGAAGTGGGTTATATCGCCACCGGGCTGAAGACAGTTCACGAGTGCCGGGTGGGTGATACGATCACAAGCGCGACCAATCCTGCTCCTTCCCCACTGCCTGGTTACCGCAAGGTAAAGCCGATGGTTTTCGCGGGGATTTACCCGGTGGAGGGTGAGGATTACGCCAACCTGAAGGATGCGTTGGAAAAATTGCAACTTAATGACGCCTCCCTGGTATATGAGCCTGAAACCTCCCAGGCGCTCAACTTCGGCTTCCGTTGCGGCTTCCTGGGGATGTTCCATATGGAGATCATCCAGGAACGTTTGGAACGCGAGTACAACCTGGATATCATTGTCACCTCACCATCGGTGGAATACGAAGTAGTGCTTCAAACGGGCGAGACCATCCTGATCGACTCTCCAGCTGATCTACCAGATGAAATGCTGATCGAGCAGGTTCGTGAACCGTGGATGAACATCGAAATCTTCAGCCCCACTGAATTTTATGGGGTGATCATGGAGTTGACCAAGAAAAAGCGCGGTGTGTTCATCTCGCAGGATTATCCTGCCCCCAACCGGGTGCAGCTGAATTTTCAAATCCCACTCTCTGAGCTGATCGTTGATTTCTTTGACCTGTTGAAATCGCGCACGCGAGGCTACGCCTCGCTGGACTACCAATTTGCAGAGTATCGGCCGGACGACTTGGTCAAGCTTGAGATCCTGGTCAATGAAGAGCCGGTGGACGCCCTGGCGACGATAGTCCACCGGGATGATGCTTATCACAAGGGGCAAGCTGTCATTACCAAACTTAAAGACGTGATTCCCCGCCAGTTATTCCTGGTGCCTATCCAGGCATACGCTGCCGGGCGTGTCATCTCGCGCGCCAATATAAAGCCGATGCGGAAAGACGTGCTTGCCAAGTGTTATGGAGGCGATATCTCGCGTAAGAAGAAGCTGTTGGAAAAGCAAAAACGCGGCAAGAAACGCATGAAGATGGTTGGGAATGTCGAAATTCCCCAGGAGGCTTTTCTAGCGGTATTGCGCATTGGGGAGGAGTAAGATCACTAATTCTTCAACCAGGAACAATTGGAAGCGCATTCTGCCTGGCCTGATCGTCAGCGTGGTTGCCTTGGCTGTGATAATTTCCATGCTGGATTTTAAAAAGTTTGCCCAGGTATTATTACAGGCTGATTTACGCTTTATTTTATTAGGGATTGGTGCCTCATTACTTTGGTTGATTATCCGGGGATTTGTCTGGCGCACACTGTTGCTCAACAGGGCTTCCTACCGCGACTCCTTTCTGACAATAAACGAAGGATACCTGTTGAATAATATTCTCCCATTCCGGCTTGGAGAGATTGCGCGGGCGTTTCTCATGAGCCGCAAGGCAGGCATGAATTTTTGGCAGGTCATCCCTTCCATAATTATTGAACGCTCATTAGACCTGGCATTTGCTGCCGGCTTGTTTTTATGCACCTTACCCCTTGTTATTGGTGTCCCTTGGGCTCAGCAGGCGGCAATAGGTATCGGCATTGTCGTGATAATCGGGTTGGGACTATTTTATATCCTGGCACGCAGCCGGGAGCGCGTCTTGGATTGGGTGGCTAAGATGGGTGAGCGCTTCAGCCTGATGAAAAAGCTGGCAGGCCGGCGTGTGATCGCTTTTTTTGACGGGCTGGCGATATTGACCGATGGCAGGTTATTCCTAAAAGCATTAGGTTGGGAAGGCCTCAATTGGCTTGTGGGAATCTTGATGTACTATTTATTTTTACACGCATTTTTCCCCCATCCAAGCTTGCTCTGGGTGATTTTTACAGTGGGCGTAGGCGCGCTTGGCATCGCTTTACCTTCCTCTCCGGGGGCGATCGGGGTGTACGAGGCTGCCTTGGTGGGGGCGCTGGCTGTCTTTGGGCTGGAGACATCTGTAACCTTTGCCTTTGCACTATCCATGCATATCATCAGTTATTTAATCACCGGGTTGATTGGCGGGTACGCCTTATACAAGGATGGCGAATCTCTTTCCAGTATGTATTCACGGCTTGGGAAGATGAAAACTGAAGGAGAGGCGTAGAGCTGGAAAGGGTGAGACATTATCCCACTCTGATCCGTCATTCTTATTAGCATGCGAATATTAACCGCCCTCACCTATTACCGCCCATATTATTCCGGGCTGACGATATATGCTGAAAGGCTTGCCCGTGCCCTGGTGGGACGTGGTCATCAAGTGACCGTTTTGACCTCGCGTTATGACCCCAGCTTGCCTGCCCGAGAGCTTCTTGACGGCGTGCAGGTCATTCGCTCATACATATTAATGAATATCAGCAAGGGCGTGCTCATGCCTACAATGTTCTATTCGGCATGGGTAAATATCCAGAAAGCGGATGTCGTTCACCTGCACCTGCCACAGCTGGATGCCGCATACATTGCATGGATTGGCCACCTGCTCAAGAAACCTGCTGTACTTACCTACCATTGTGACCTGCTCCTTCCACCAGGGTTAATTCATTCCTTTGCCAACCATGTATCTCACTTGGCTAACAAAATATCTATGCGCTATGCCAACCAGGTGGTGGTGAACACAATGGATTATGCGGAACAATCTTTATTTTTACGTCAATACCTCCCAAAAATCCGTGCCATACCAACCCCGGTGGAGCTGTTGACCCCGACCCAGGCAGATGAACACTCCTTGAAGCTCAAAGCCGGAGTGGAGCCGGGGCAGCGTATCATTGGCATGGTAGCCCGACTGGCAGCCGAGAAAGGGGTGGAATACCTGGCAGGAGCGATGCCAGAAATCCTAAAAAAACACCCGAATGCACGCGTGTTGTATGTTGGGCAATTTCAAAATGTGTTGGGTGAGGAGGTTTATATAAATAAGCTGCGCCCGATGATCGATGCCTTGGGTGACCGGTGGACATTCCTGGGGATATTGCCCCCTGGGGAGCTGGCTGCTTTTTACCGGCAATGTGATGTAACCGTCTTGCCCAGCACAAACAGCACTGAATCGTTTGGAATTGTGCAGGTGGAGTCGATGTCCTACGGAACACCCGTAGTTGCTTCCGATCTACCTGGTGTGCGCCAACCGGTGAAGATGACTGGTATGGGGCGCGTGGTACCTCCGGCCGATGCACACGCCTTGGCTGAGGGGATCAGTGAAGTGCTGTCCCACCCCGAACAGTATAACGGGGATGTGGATGCTCTGATTAATACATATTCTCCTCAACATACCGCACAGGAGTACGAGTCAGTTTTTCAGGAAGTGCTCAGAAACCGTTAAATTACCATGCAGCAGGATCGCGATTTTCGTACGAATACCATTGTGACTCAATGCCCAAACATCTATGGATAATAAAGACTTCTTGTGGTTAAACCTGCGTGACCTGCCATATTTCCGAGCCATGCTCAGGGCGGTGGAAGCACGGTTTTATCAAGACCTTGAGCTGGATGCGCCGACACTCGACCTTGGTTGTGGAGATGGTCATTTTGCTTCCATTACCTTCGACCGTAAATTGGAGGTGGGATTAGATCCGTGGGCGGGTCCGATCCAACAGGCATCTAAAAGTGGCGGATATTGCTCACTCGTTCAGGCAGACGGGGGCAGGATTCCCTTCCCGGATGGGTACTTTGCCAGCGCTCTCAGCAACTCAGTGCTTGAACACATCCCACAGGTCCAGGCTGTATTGGCAGAGTTGCGGCGGGTGTTGAAGCCTGGGGCACAATTTTTATTCTGTGTACCCAACCCGCGTTACCTGAGTGAGCTATCCATCCCGGCAATGCTTGCAAAGGTTGGATTGAAGGCTACCGGTCAGGCATACAGGGATTGGTTCCGGCGCATGTCACGCGTTGAGCACGCCGAATGGCCTGAGACCTGGCAGAATTGGCTCGAATGTGCTGGTTTTCGGTTGGAAAAATGGTGGCATTATTTTTCACCCCAGGCGATGCGTGCGCTGGAATGGGGTCACTACTTGGGTGCTCCCACGCTGCTTCCCCACGCCGTCAGCAAGAAATGGATCATTGCTCCCTGGCGTTGGAGTTTATTCCTGACCGAGCGATACGCAAGGAGGTACACGGTTGCCGAGCCAGATTCTCAAGGGACTTTCACATTTTATGTTTCCAGAAGTATCTAGCCTCCATGAGCCAAACCGATTCTAAAGGCCAGCCTTTCAATCAAGATTACTTCTCTACCGGGCCATATGCAGGGGTAGACTTTACCCGTTACAGCCAATACTGGTGGTCAAACCGGTACTATGCCAGGCTTGCTCAGCGGTATGGACCGCCCCAGGGGAAGGTACTGGAGCTGGGTTGTGGAATGGGACACCTGCTGGCATGGTTGGTAGAACGGTACCATGTCTTTGGGTGTGATATCAACGCATGGGCCTTAGCCCAGGCCAGGTTGAACGTGCCCCAAGGAAATTTTATCCTGCTTTCTGGCGACATGCCCTACACCTTCCAGGAGGCAGTTTTTAATATTGTAATTGCTAAACATGTCGTTGAGCATCTAGCTCGCCCTGAGCAGGCGCTCGCTGAGATGGCACGTGTGCTTAAACCGGGTGGTTTGCTGATTCTGGTAACCCCAAATCTCAGCTCACCGATGCGTGAGCGAAAAAAGGGGGATTGGATCGGCTACAAGGATCCCACTCACATCAGCCTGAAACCTCCGGAAGAGTGGCTTACGTCCCTGCGTTGCCACGGGTTGCGTCCTCGCAAGGTATTCTCAGACGGTTTTTGGGATGCCCCGTATATCCCGATTGTTCCTAGCGCCCTTCAAAAGCTGGTCTTCGGCTTTCCAGGGGGCTTGCAAGCTATTCTTGGATGGAGTATTATTCCCCTTCGTATGGGTGAAAGCTTGATCATCCTGGCGGAAAAAGCATGAATCACGAGCCATCGGTTCTGGATTACGTAAAATCAATTTTTCGTGGGAAACCTATTAAGATTCCTGCCGCAGACGAATCAGCGTTGCCTTCTCAGCCATTGGTAGAACAGCCTCTAGAGCAGCCTGTTATGGCAGATGAACAGGCAGCGCCTGCTCCAGCCCCAGAAGTTCCTGCGAGAAGGTTCACCCTTCCTTGGCGCTCACTGTTGGCGCTTGGGCTGGCAATGGCAGCTCAAATTTCTCTAGAGCCTGGCGCTAACCGCACCTGGATGCCTGGAGTCATTTTGTATGTGCTGTCTGCTGCTTGCTTGGTTTGGGCGGTCTTGAAAGGAGAATTGAGCCCCACCGAACTGCCCGAAGAGCAAGGCAAAAATGAAGATTACCGGGTGCGCGCCCGATGGCTGTACATCAGCCTGCCCCTTGCTCTGGCAGCATTCCTCACCCTGGGAGGCAACCGCTTTAACGCCCTGAATGTCACTTTATGGGTGCTCGCAGCCATTTTTACATGCCTGGCGTTTTGGCAGGGGGAATATCCATTTATTGGTTGGTGGCGATGGCTGAAAGAACATTTTCACCTGCCCTGGAAGTTGTCCATCCCAGCCTGGACGTTGCTGGTGGTGGCATCTGTCCTTCTGGTGTTGTTCTTTCGTGCGTATCGGATCGACCAGGTGCCACCTGAGATGGTCAGTGACCATGCAGAGAAGTTGTTGGATGTTTGGGATGTCCTGCATGGGCAGACCAGCATTTTCTTCCCGCGTAATACCGGGCGTGAAGCTCTCCAGATGTATTTGACTGCAGGTATTATCCAATTTTTACGCACAGGCTATACATTCCTCAGCCTGAAGATTGGCATGCTCCTGGCAGGCTTGTTGACTTTGCCTTATCTATACCTGCTGGGGAAAGAACTAGGCAATAAACGGGTGGGTTTATTTGCCCTGTTGTTTGCAGGCATGGCATACTGGCCGAATGTCATCTCACGCGTGGGGCTGCGTTTTTCACTCTACCCCCTGTTTGTCGCTCCTGTGTTGTATTACTTGATTTGTGGGATTTGTACTTCCAACCGCAACGATTTCATCCTGGCAGGTCTGTTTTTGGGAATCGGCTTGCATGGATACGTACCCATCCGCATTCTGCCGATCGTCATACTGATCATCATCGGAACGTATTTGTTGCACCCCCAGGCCCGAGATAAGCGTATGCAGACCGTATCTGGCTTGCTGGTTCTGATCCTGGTATCGTTGATCATCTTCTTACCGTTATTACGATTTGCGATTGAATACCCTACCATTTTTGACCTGCGGGCACTCTCCCGCCTTGGGACGACGGAACGCCCATTGCCTGGTCCTGCGCTGATAATCTTCCTTAAAAACCTGTGGAATGCCTCAACCATGTACTTCTGGTCGGATGGCCAAATCTGGGTACATTCGGTCACCAACCGCCCTGCCTTGGATGTCATTTCTGCTGGATTGTACTTTCTGGGGGTAGTTCTTTTAATCGCCAGGTATGTCAGGCAACGCATCTGGCAGGATTTGGTCCTGCTCTTTACGGTTCCCTTGTTAACGTTGCCTTCCATCCTTTCACTGGCTTTTCCAGACGAGAACCCAGCCCTGAATAGGGCTTCGGGTGCCATCATTCCGGTTTTTTTGATCATCGCGATTGCCCTGGATGGGCTGATGTCGGGTGTCGAAAGGCGAGTACCATCCAAGGCTGGGGCGACTCTATCCTGGGCAATGGCAGTTATGTTGATCCTGATATCGGCGTTGGGTAATTATGACCTGGTTTTCAACCAATACCAGCGTTCATATGAATTATCATCCTGGAACACCTCAGAAATGGGTGAAGTGGTGCGTGATTTTGGGACAATGTACGGGAGCACTGAGACTGCCTATGTGGTGCCATACCCGTATTGGGTGGATACGCGCCTGGTTGGTATGAATGCTGGCGACCCGACCCGCGATTATGCCATCCCACCTGATCAAATCTCTGCCACATTGAGCGACTTCCGCCCCAAGATGTTCCTTGTAAATCTTGAAGATCAAACAGGCCTGGGCTTGCTGCGCCAACTTTTCCCTCAAGGGTATCTTTCAACGTATCCATCGAAAGTTGGAAAGGATTTTTATATTTACATGGTGCCGCCCGCATCAAACAGTCCCGATGGAATTCCTGACGCAGGTTGGACAACCTCACCATAGGCCGCTTCTTGTAAAAATACTACATCAATGATTACACCTGACTCTATGAATGATGGTATGCCTGCTCCTCCAGGCCAGGTTGCCCCGAAGAAGAAGATTCGCTGGGTAACCCCGTTTATATTCGATGTTTTGCTGTTATTTGTCCTCCTCTTTGGAGGGTTGTTTCGTTTTGTTGGCCTGAAGTGGGGAGATTGGCAATATCTTCACCCGGATGAGCGTTTTCTGATCTGGGTTGGTACGGATATTCAACCCATTGGGACACCTGCTGAAGCCCTTGGTACACCGCCGAATTCTGATAATATCCCATATCGGACAGCCTTTGGAGATGCCTACCCCGATTGTGAAACCTGGGGCGGTTATTTTGATGCTTCATGCTCTCCGCTCAATCCAAACAACCGGGGCCATTCATTTTACGTGTATGGCACCCTTCCCATGTTCCTCACCCGTTACGTGGTGCAGTGGATTTACGGTCATGCTGGTTTTAATGAAATGACTGTTGTTGGAAGGGTATTTTCCGCAATGGTGGATTTTCTGGCCATCCTTCTTGTGTATGCAATCGGCTCGCGGGTATTTAACAAGCCGGTGGGCCTGCTGGCGGCTGCTTTTTCTGCCTTCACCGTGCTGAACATCCAGCAGTCCCACTTTTTCACCATGGATACCTTCTCCAACTTCTTCACCTTGTTGGCGGTCTATTTTGCGGTCAGGATTGGTTTGACGGAGGGCATATCCACAGTCGATCAAGGGCAAAACCTTGATCGACTCCTCTCCGGATCCACGGATATAGAAGATAACTCAGGACCGCAAACATTTCTCTCCCGCATCACCCAATTTATCAAACATCCATTCTTTGGGTTTTCCGTTGCCTTCGGGATTGCACTTGGCTGTGCAGTCGCCTCCAAGCTGAATTCAGCCCCGGTGGCTTTCGTGCTCCCTGTGGCGTTTGGGGTGATTCTTTGGAAAAAATCAGCCCATGAACGCACAGGTTGGTTGGTGAAAGCTGTCGTTTACATGGGCATCGCTGCCTTTGTGAGTATCCTGGTCTTTCGAATTTTTCAGCCCTATGCCTTTTATGGTCCCGGTTTCTTTGGCGTCCGTCCAAATCCCCAGTGGGTTGCAAATATTAAAGAGCAGCGCAATCAGGCTGCAGGTGATGTGGATTTTCCGCCCTCCCTTCAGTGGGCACGCCGTCCAGTCTGGTTCTCTGCCCAGAACTTGATCGAATGGGGATTGGGTATACCCCTGGGAATCCTGGCGTTCATTGGTTTCATTTGGGCTGGGTGGCGTATGATTAAAGGGGATTGGACACGCCATATCTTGTTATGGTTGTGGGGCGGCTTCTACTTCACATGGCAATCCTTGCAATTTAACCCGACCATGCGCTACCAGATGCCCACCTACCCCATCTTGGTGATTTATGCTGGGTGGGCAGTGGTGGAGATATGGAATTACCGAAAGCAGACGAAAAACCAGGGATTTACCGAGGCAAGCAATCCTCGCAGACTTACGCCCGGCTGGCCCCGTTGGGTATCCATCCTGGTTGGCGGCGCTGTTCTCATTGCTACTTTTCTCTGGGCGTTCAGTTTCAGCCAGATTTATTCCCGCCCAATCACTCGTGTGGCCGCCTCTGACTGGATTTACCAAAATATCCCTGGACCTATTAATCTGCACATCCAGGGAAAGGACGAAACTTACAACCAGCCCCTTTCAATCCCATATGGCAGCACAGTCCAACCGGGTGTGCCGTACCAAATGATGTTCACTGCCAATGCCAGTGGCACGCTCAACGAAGTTTACCTGGCACATATCCTCGACATTCAGGCTTTGCAGCCTGCTGCCTTGAATGTCACTCTTGCAGGATTTCCCGATGGAACTGTGCCGCTTATGTCAGCCGTGATCGCTGTATCGCCCCCGAAAGTGGATGATGCATCGCCGGCTGGATACCAATTGAATTTTAATACTCCGGTAGCCGTGGAAGCAGGCCAAGTTTATTACCTGTTGCTAACCCTTGCTGCAGGGGAGCAAGCACTGGATGCTTGCGGGGCTGTAGGTTTTATCATTAAGACCCCCACCGAGCTGATGACGCAGACAGTAGCAGGCTCGGAGCAGTGTGTGATCAGCCTGGAGACACCTTTTGTCCTTGCCATCAACCCTCTGGAAAGCGGATTGTTGGAAGGGGTTGTTCTTAGTAAGCTGGATGACCATACCCCTGCCTCCACTCCCAAGACCTTGCAACTCACCATTGGGTCTTCCGGTGACGACCAGGTGATTGCAACCGCCAGCCTCACCGCAGACTTCACCCAAGGGGCTGAAAGTGGAGGGGCTGGATATACCATGCTCCTCAACCATCCGGTCAACCTTGAAAAAGGTAACAACTATCGCTTGTCCCTGGCCTTGGAATCAGACCGCGGCATGATCAGCGTGCGTGGTTCTGCGGTTGCGAACGAAGGGGATTGGGATGATGGGCTGCCGCTGCGTGTGGATGGCTATGACGCTTTTGGAGGAATTTATCCGCCGGGCTTGAACTTCAACATGTATACCGATGATAGCCTGGAGAAGCTGGAGCATTTTATTAATATCTACGACCAGGCTGAGTACATCCTGGTCAGCTCCAACCGCCAGTGGGGTTCATTGCCACGCCTGCCCGAGCGTTTTCCAATGACTACCCTGCATTATCGCCATCTATTGGGGTGCCCCGAGAACCGCTCCATTTATTGGTGTTACAGCGTCGCCCAACCCGGTATTTTCCATGGTGACCTTGGTTTCGACCTGGTGGAAATATTCCAATCAGACCCGGTGATCGGTTCCTTACCGATCAACGACCAGTTTGCCGAGGAAGCGTTCACGGTCTATGACCATCCAAAAGTTCTCGTCTTCCATAAAAACGAGGCTTATAACACCGAACAAGCCAATAAAATCCTGAGCCAGGCAAATTTCACCGAGATGGTGCGCATTACTCCCAAGAAAGCTGCCTACCACCCTGCCAACCTGAAATTTCCTGATACTCGCCTGGCTGCACAGACGGATGGCGGCACCTGGTCGGATTTGTTTAACTCGCAGGGATGGCAGAACCGCTACCAGGTACTGGGGGTTATCGCCTGGTATATTTCAGTAAGCTTGTTGGGCTTGCTGGTGTATCCCCTGCTGAGAGTTACCCTGCCTGGCTTACCTGACCATGGATATCCACTCATCCGCACGGCCGGGATGCTAGTTTTGGCTTACTTTACCTGGCTGGCGGGATCGGTAAACATTCCCTTCAATCGGCTGACGATCACAATTGTGATTCTGCTGATTGCCATGCTTGGAGCTTTCTCTGGCTTATCGCCAGCGGATGAACTACGCAAGGAATGGCATTCAAAACGGGGATATTTCCTGATCATTGAAGGTTTAGTCCTGGCATTCTTCCTCATTTTCCTGTTCATCCGCTTAGGAAATCCCGATCTATGGCACCCATGGAAGGGTGGCGAGAAGCCGATGGATTTTTCCTATTTCAATGCTGTATTAAAAAGCACAACCTTTCCACCTTACGATCCTTGGTACGCCGGTGGATACATGAATTACTATTATTGGGGCTATGTCTTTGTGGGTGTGCTGGTTAAGGAATTGGGCATCGTCCCGTCGTTTGCATATAACCTGATCATCCCCACCCTTTTCTGTATGGTCACGATGGGAGCATTCTCCATCGGTTACAACCTGAGCCGCTCACGCAGCATGGAGGACAAATCTCCAGGCACAGAGATTGATGGACTGTCACCTCCAAAATCCAAATGGCAGCCTTACCTTATTGGGCTGGCAGCTGCATTTGGCATGTCTATCCTCGGCAACCTGGGCACGATACGCATGATCATTAAAGGCTGGCAGCAGATAGGTGTTCCAGGTGGGTTGACCGAAAGCACTGGTTTCTTCACCCGCTTAATGGGCGTGCCTCTCGGGCTGTATCAAAACGTGATCCAGGGTGCAAAAATGCCTTATAGCATAGGAGATTGGTATTGGCTTCCAAGCCGGGCGATTCCCGCCCCAGGTGATGTGGAACCGATTACCGAGTTTCCCCTATTCACTTTTCTCTATGGAGACCTGCATGCTCACATGATTGCCCTGGCAATTGCCATGCTTGCCCTCACCTGGGTGGTGGCTGTGCTGATGGGCAAAGCACGCTGGCAGAATATTGGGGTGGGGGTTATGGGTATCCTCTTGGGCGGCCTGGCAATTGGAGCTCTCTACCCGACCAATCTATCCGATATCTATACCTACCTGCCCATCGGGATGGTTGTTTTTGGATACGCCATATTCCGTTATGCGGATGTTGGTATTTTTTCCAGGTTACCGCAGGTCAGCCTCACCTTAAAACGCCTCATCCTGGCTGGTACCGGGATGCTCTTGCTGGTTGTGGCTGCTTATGGTTTATATCTTCCTTACCGGTTATGGTATGCCCAGGGGTACAGCTCAATCATTCCCTGGTTTGGAACCCACACGCCTCTTTGGGCATACTTGACCCATTGGGGTTTATTCCTTTTTGTGATCGTTTCCTGGATGGTCTGGGAAACCCGCCAATGGATGGCATATACACCGCTTACCTCCTTGCGCAAGCTTGAAAAATTCAGCGGGTTAATCATCCTGCTATTGGTCATCCTCTTCCTGGTCTGCCTGCTCTTAAGTATCAGGATACCCGGAATAGAAAGCACTCAGCTTGCTGAGTAAATTACCCTTTGGGAGAGGCGCAACCCTGGCTTGGGTTATCCTGCCGCTTGGCCACCTGGGCGGGGGTCTTGCTGATACGACCAGGGATGCCGGATGCCAAGCGGCTGGTCCTTTTTTGGGTGGGGACCGGGCTGTTAATCACGTTAATGGTCGAAGTGGTCGTGGTCAGGGGAGATATTGGCCGCATGAATACCGTGTTCAAGTTCTACCTGCATTCGTGGGTGCTGTTTGCCTTGAGCGCAGCGGCTGCCCTTGGCTGGTTGCTCGAGCCGGTCCGCCATTGGCTTACAGGTTGGCGGGTTGCCTGGCGGGTGGTATTCGCAGCCCTGGTAATTTGCACTGCCCTGTTCACCCTGTATGGCAGCTTGGCGAAGATTCAAGACCGTTGGGTACCCAACGCGCCTCATACCCTGGACGGTATGGCTTATATGCCATTCACCTCGTATTATGAGAGTTATCCAAAGGTTAGCGAGTCAGCACCGGTTGATGCAGAAGGTATAACCATGGATTTAAGCCAGGATTACCGCGCCATCCGCTGGATGCAGGAAAATATCCAGGGCTCACCTGTGATTGTGGAAGCCATCTCTCGTAATTTATACCGCTGGTATACTCGTTTTACCATCAACACCGGCCTGCCTGGGGTAGTCGGTTGGGAATGGCATGAGCAGCAGCAGCGTGCTGTCAATCCGCCCGATTGGGTAACAAAGCGGGTGAGTGATATTGATCAGTTCTATAATACTGTGGATACAGACATAACCAGGCAATTTATAAACTTGTACGGAGTGAAATATATCGTCCTTGGGCAGCTCGAAGGTGTCACCTATCCCGGACCTGGGCTCGATAAATTCCCGGCTTTTAACGGCATCTTATGGAATGAGGTTTACCGGGATGCAAACACGGTCATCTATGAGGTGATTCAATGATCCAGGTATTGGTTTGGTGGTTGATCATGCAGGTGCTGGGTTGGTTGGCATTTCCAACCGCTATGCGTATTTTCCGCTGGCTGCCTGATCGTGGTTATACGTTTTCCAAATCGCTTGGGCTATTATTGATCAGCTATATCCTGTGGATCGGGGCAAGCACCGGCCTGTTAGCCAACAACCTGGGGGGTATCCTGTTTTCCATTATTATCCTGGCAGGTATCTCCGCCTGGTTTTACTTTCGCTGCAAGGGCAGCCTTCTCCCGGATATACGGGTATTTGTGCGCGATAAATGGAAGCTGATCCTGACAGTTGAGCTGCTTTTTGCACTTGCCCTGGTGGGATGGTCATTATTGCGAGCATACGCTCCATATAAAATCGAGCCTACCGGTGGCGAAAAGTTTATGGAAATCGCCTTCCAGAATGCCATTTTACGCAGTGAAAACTTCCCGCCACTAGATTCTTGGTTGTCAGGCTTTGCAATCTCTTATTATTACTTTGGTTACACAATGATGGCACTGCTGACACGCTTGTCTGGAGCGGTCCCTGGTGTGGGATTTGACCTGTATGATGCCCTGCTTTTCGCCCTCGCTCTGATCGGGTCATTTGGGGTCGTGTATAACCTGGTGGCATTCACGCGCCAGTCTCGTCGTAAGCAAGACGAAGCTGCTCCACGCCAGGGCCCACCCCTGGCGGCAGGTATATTGGGTGGGTTGTTGGTTACAGTGATGGGCAACCTGGAAGGTGCGCTGGAATCATTGCATGCCTGGGGAGTGCTACCTGAAAGATTTTGGGCCTGGATTGATATCCCTGGATTGGCAGGCGCACCTGTAATTCACTCCTGGTACCCCGGTGAGGTGTTCATGTGGTGGTGGCGCGCTTCGCGTGTCTTGGCTGATAAAAATCTTACTGGGCTGGATATGGGCGTTCAACCCATCGACGAATTCCCCTTTTTTAGCTTCCTGTTGGGTGATAACCACCCGCATGTTCTGGCACTGCCATTTGTCTTATTGGCAATCGGGCTGGCTCTGAATCTATTTTTACGGCAGACGAGCAAGGCAGGGAATGTCTCAACAAACGCTAGCGATGGTTTCGAACCTATCAACCTCAGGCAGTGGTGGAATCCACCCGCTTTTACCCTCGCTAACGATTGGATGCTGTTTATTTTCTCTGCCTTGATCCTTGGTGCGTTGGGCTTCTTGAATACCTGGGACCTGCCGATTTACCTGGGTTTGGTGATGCTGGCTTATGGTTTGGGTGCTCTCATGGTGAAAGGCCGCCTGGATCGAGATGTCATCTTACGCTCTATGATCCTCGGCCTGGGCTTGGGAATCCTTTCGGGGCTGATGTATGCCTTTTTCTACCTTAGTTTTAGCTCGCAAGCTGCGGGTATCTTGCCTTATATCTTCCCTCCCACACGTTTGCCTCAATATCTGGTCATGTTTGGCACCTTCATCTTCCTTGTGGCAAGCTTCCTGGTGATTTACTTAATAAAACAAAGCCACGAAAATGGCGGGGTAATAAAATCAGCCTTAAACTGGTTGTGGCGCATCCTCTTGATATGTATCGGATCATATTTGGTGATCCAGTTATTAATTGCCCTGGTGCTCTTCCTCCAGAAATTGATACCGGACAGCACGATGCTGGTAACCATCCAATCCGTACTGGGTGGGTACAGCTTAGGCCAGGCTTTTATTGCCAGTGTGAGCGCCCGGTTGCGCGACCCTTGGCTCTTGCTGATGATTTGTGCTCTGCTGGCACTGGTCATGGCTAACCTGGGCAGCTTGCTGCGTCGAACGTGCAAAGCCTGGGGATGAGGTAACAGAGGACGTTACATCCGCGCACACTATCAGCAGTGACCCATTTGTTTTCCTGCTCATCTTTACCGGCCTGGCGCTTACCCTGATCGTTGAGTTTATCTACCTCCGTGATAGCTTCGGTGTGCGTATGAACACTGTGTTTAAGTTCTACTACCAGGCATGGGTGATGCTGGGTTGTGCCAGCGCCTATGCTGTTTGGTGGATTTTGAACCGCTTGGAGAGACCAGCCAGCCGTCTCCTGTTCTTGCTTGTAGCTGTTATTTTAATTGGCCTTGGAATGGTTTATCCGCTAATGGCTATCCCCAGCCGGGCAGCTGATTTTAAAGGACCAGCCAACTTGGATGGAGCAAGCACGGTGGCCAGGAATAATCCCGACGATTGGGCTGCCATCCAGTGGTTGAATGAAAATGCCCTCGAAGGTCTCCCATCTGGGAAGGTGCCGGTCATCCTGGAAGCACCCAGTGTCCCACCGGGGGGCGGCTCATATACCTACGAGGGCAGGATCAGCGCTTTTAGCGGCTTCCCCACCTTGCTCGGATGGGCGGTTCACGAAAGCCAGTGGCGCGGTAATTATGACGAGCAAGGCAAACGTGAACCCGACATTGCCACCATCTATACCACCTCAGATGCCCAAACCGCCTTGGATTTGCTGCACAAGTGGAATGTGAGTTATCTCATTCTCGGCAGCCCTGAGCTCAGCTATATTCAACGTTTATGCAGCCAGCCTGAGCGAGGTTGCACCATGAGCACTGCCCTGCGAAAGTTTGAGCGTGTGTTTCAGCCCGTCTTTAGCCAGGGGCAGACGACAATCTACAGGGTTCCATAAGTGCTATTCGTAATAAATAATTGAAGGGTTAGCCGCTCAGGACGACAGCCCAACTTTACTGCGAGGAACGGCCACCTTTACCGCGACGATAAAGGACGGCACCAGCGTGCTCTACACCTGGGATTTTGATGCTGGGATCACGATGACCGGGCAGGTGGTGGCACATGTCTATCAATTCCCCGGGGAGTATGCTGTTACTGTAACGGCTACGAATTCTCTGGGCTTTGTAAGTGCTGAGACGGTGGCGGTCATTAAGCCATTGAGCTTTTTCTTTCCGTTCACATTCAAGGTATAGGATTTACCTTTTCTCAGATCGTCCATGGGGTTGGCAATAATTTGCCAACCCCGAAACTTTTAATACTGAGGGTATAATACGGTCGATAATTTATGAAAGAATATAAAATCACGACTGAGAATTTGTTGTATTGGCTGGCTTTCTTGCTTGCCCTGGGCATGCGCTTCTTCATGCTCGGTGATACCCCACTTGCAGACGCCGAAGCCAGCTGGGCTCTTCAAGCCTTGGGCCTGGTGCATGGTGAAACCGCAGCCTTGGGAGCGCAGCCTGCGTATATCCTGCTCACTAGCCAGCTTTTCTCCATCTTCGGCGACACCAATTTCCTGGCACGCTTCCTCCCCGCTATGGCTGGCAGTCTGATCATCTGGTTGCCTTATTATTTCAGGGATTGGATGGGAGATTCGCGCTGGCTTCGACGGGCAGGTCTGATCATGGCTTTCGGTCTGGCGATTGACCCGGGTCTGGTATCTCTCTCCCGGCAAGCTGGCAGCCTGATGCCCGCCATGACATTCACCTTATTGGGGCTTGCTAGTCTTTACAATCGGCGTATGGTCTGGGCTGGCATCTTAGCCGGGTTGGCCCTGCTCTCAGGAATGGCATTCTTGCAAGGGGTTCTCATCCTGGGGATAAGCTGGGGTTTCTATCGCCTGGCATGGCGGAAGTCTTTCCAAGCTCAAAGGGGTGAATTTGATCGTGAGCCACCTACGGAATCGATTTCTTCCAGGTCTATAATGGTTTTGCTTGCAGCTTTGGCGGGGACTGTACTTGCTGTTGGAACGCTTTTCCTGCGTTTCCCGGGGGGTTTAGGGGCATTGGCAGAAACGATCCCGGCTTTCATAAATGCCTGGATAAAACCGTCCGGGATTCCCGTCCTTCGCCTGCCTGCCAGCCTGTTGGTATACCAGCCGATGCTATTGATCTTTGGCCTGTTTGGCGCAGTGCACATCTGGTTTGGGGTTCCTGATGATCAGCGCATTCGCCAATTCGTATCGGGATTAAGCATCTGGACAGTGGTGGCTTTGCTATTACCATTGCTCTATGCTGGCCGGCAGGTGGGTGACATGGCATGGGCACTGATCCCTCTTTGGGCATTGACCGCAGTCGAGATCAGCCGCTTGTTGATCACCGAGCTGGAAGATTCATTGACGCGCCTGGTTGCCGCTGGCCTGGGAGTGCTTCTCTTTGTCCTGGCAGTTGTTAGCTGGATCAATTTACTCGCCATTGGTCGTTACCAGGTGAACGTGGTAGTCTATTGGGCGATTATCATTGGAGCGTTCCTGCTGGGGTTTATCGCCTTTTTATTGGTGGCTGTGGCATGGTCTACATCCGCCGCCAGGATAGGCGCAGTAGGTGCACTCTGCCTCATTTTCGGGTTGTGGTTGTTTTCCAATTCATGGGGAATGGCCATCGTGCGGAAAAATGGCGCTCAGGAGTTGTGGCCAATTCCAGCGACCACCGGACAGGCTGATTTGCTTAACGATACACTATCTGACCTATCCAGCTGGGACACAGGTCTAAAAGACCAGTTGGAAATTGTTACGTTGGTGGATTCACCAGCCCTCAAATGGGATTTGCGGCACTTTCCAAATGTCCGTTTTGGGTCTACGCTATCTGCCGATGAAACTCCAGCGGTTGTCATCACCCCTAAAGATGCCGATTTTCCCAGCCTATCAGAAAAATACCGCGGCCAGGATTTCATCTGGAAGCTTACCCCAGGCTGGCAGGGGGTTTTTCCACCCAACCTGATTAACTGGCTGGCGTTTCGCCAGGCTCCGTTAAACCAGGAACTGATTATTCTCTGGGCAAGGTCAGATATCTTCCCAGGTAGCACATCAAGCAAATCCGATAGTATTATTCCATAACAATAATAAATCCGGGAGTGAGCATGGGAATTGCCAGAATTATCGCCATCGATGGTCCGGCTGCATCAGGTAAATCCACCCTGGGGCATAAGCTAGCTCAGGTTTTGGGATACCTGTATTTTGATACAGGTGTGATGTACCGTGCTATTACATGGTTGGCATTGACCCGAGGGATCGAAATAAGTGACGAACCTGCCATCACAAGGCTAGCAGAGAACACGAAAATCGATGTCCGGCCTCCATCCATCCAGGATGGTCGTGCTTATGACGTTATTGTGGATGATCAGGATATCACCTGGGATATCCGCCGCCCCGAAGTGGATGGAAATGTTTCGCCAGTATCAGTATATGCTGGAGTACGTAGAGCTTTATCTGCCCAGCAGCGCCAAATTGGCCTGCGCGGGAATGTGGTCATGGTTGGTCGGGATATTGGCACCGTTGTATTGCCAGAGGCCGACTTAAAGATCTACCTGGATGCGTCTGCTGATGAGCGTGCCCGCCGCCGGTTTAGGGAGTTGTGCCAACGCGGTGAATCAGCTGATTATGACGCTATCCTCCAGGTCATACTTACGCGTGATCGGATCGATTCCAACCGGGAAGTCTCGCCGTTGCGTCCGGCCGCAGATGCATATCTTCTGAGTTCGGATGGTCTGGACGCAGACCAGGTCCTTGAACGGGCGAAAGCATTGGCCTTGGGAAGATGACTAAAAAAAGTGCAGGGACATCAGTTTGGTCGCCTGGCGGTTATGACCATTCACGCTTCGAGGCACGCCGTCGTTTCACGCGATTTTTACTACGGACGATTGGTTTTACCTTGTTGGCGAAAATAGATCACGTGGAAGGGGTTGAGAAAGTGCCTGCGAAGGGTCCGGCAATCCTGATGATCAACCACATCAATTTTATTGATCCTTTTGTTGTTTTAAATGTCCTGCCACGCAATATTGTTCCAATGGCGAAAATAGAAGTGTATTCCTACCCAATTGTTGGCATATTTCCCCGCATCTATGGAGTCGTTCCAGTCCAGAGGGAGGAAATTGACAGGCGGGCTGTCCAGGGAGCTCTGGACGTCTTGCGGGCTGGTGAAATTATCCTGGTGGCACCTGAAGCCCACCGTGGCCCACAGCTCCGCACGGGTAAAGAGGGCATTGCATACCTGGCCACCCGGGCAAATGTGCCCATTGTGCCTGTGGCAATCGATGGCACGATTGGTTTCCCTACTTTTCGGCTGTTACCGCGCTGGCGGGAGCCCGGTGCCAATGTGTGTTTTGGGAATCCTTTTCTTTTCAAAAACTCTGGAAAGCGCGCAGGCAAGGAAGATTTACGAAAAATGACGGATGAAGCCATGTATATCCTGGCCTCTTTGCTTCCGGAATATCGCCGGGGTGTCTACGCCGATTTATCACTTGCCACGCAAGAAACGATTGAGTGGGTTTAAACGTACGGTTTGGAAAAAATATAGAAGAAGTTTTGTTTTATCCGCATTATGGTGTCTACATACATGCTATAATCATTTGAGCTAATCACCCTATGTTATTCCACCGATATGGTTATTGATTTCACCCTGCTTGGTAATCCCATTTACGTCGATCTACCACAAGATTTAATTGGGTGGGTAGGCTGGCTCATTTTATTCAGCGTTGTTATTCTGCTTGCAATTCCGTTGGAGAAGGCTTAATAAACGCTGGTCACGTTTACACTGGGGGATTTTCATCGGATTGCTGATTCTGACAATCCTGACCAATATACTCTTCGTCATTCGCTTTCCTGATGCCCAGTCTCTGCTGCAGCAAGGTCCACCGGTCGATACGGGTGGGTTATCCTTGGTTGTATTCACTGCCTTACCTTGGGTGTTGGCAGCAGGGTTGTTGGGAGTTTTTCCTGCAACGATCCTGGGTTTTCTCTCCGGGTTGATGGTCACCCTATTGAGTACCCATAGGTCTTTTACTCTCCTTGAGTTTGCTTTGATGGCCACCCTTCTTGGGGCAGCATTCCATCAACGTTACCGAACTTGGGTTTTCCGTGCATTACGCCACCCAATCGTCTCAACCACTCTGCTCGCTTTGATCTATCCGGTGCTATATGTAATTGACACCACCCTCTCCACTGCCGGAAACCTGGCAGGTCGTCTGGAATATGCTTTTTCAAACGTGGAATTGTTTTCCATTCTTGTTGCAATTGAACTGCTGGTTGGGGGTCTGCTTTCAGAAGCGGTCGCCCTCGTTTTTTCGCGGCTGTGGGGTTTTTCCAGTCCACTGGAGCCCTCTCCGGTTGAGCGCCGATTACAGAGTCGCTTCCTTTCCAGCCTGACACCTCTGGCAATCATATTAGTGGTTGGATTAATGGGTGGTGGTTGGATTGTTTCCAGGAAAGCCGCCAGCGATATGTTAAATAATCGCCTGGAAAACACGGCCATGATGGCTGCTAATAGTGTTCCAACTTTCCTTGAGACTGGTCAGAACTTAATCCAAATCATGGCTAAAGACCCCACCTGGTCGACAGGCACTCTCTCTGAGATAGAACATCCTGCTTCAGGAGATAACCTTCGTACGACCCCATATTTTGATGAATTTTACCTGCTGGATGCCCAGTGGCAGGCTGTGACTGGTTACCCGGTGGATGATTTTTATGCTGCCTTCCCTTCTCCGGAAGAGAGTATAGGGAATTACTCTGGCATTAAATGGATTACCGATCCAGATGTATACCCTTCCCCCAGATTCGGGCGGATTGTCTGCTCGCTTGTCATTTATAGCACTGATTACCGATTCAGCTGGGGCGCGCGCCGGGGTTTTGGTGGGCAGGACTGAGCTGGCAACCAATCCATTTCTTTGAGCCGATTACGATTGCCCTGAATAGCTTGTCTGGTGCAAGTGGTAATGGGATGCTGATTGATGAAAACGGGATTATTCTGTACAGCTCGTCGCCCGATTGGGTGATGGATACCTATACTGGTCAAACGTCCCTGGAGGGGATTTCCTTTGATGGGATTGGATCCGGATGGCACCCAAAGCATGATGTTTTACCAGCCGGTATGGGGTCGATCCCGTGGGCTGTGATCGTATCAGTGCCGGTGCAGGAAGCCCAGCAGCTGGCGCTTACAAATTGCCGCACCACTGTTGATCATGATCATGATCCTCTTTTCGATTGCAGCACTGGTGTTGCGCTTTTCACTCCGGGCGGTGACTGCATCATTGCAAAATCTGGCGCTCGGAGACAAACCGCATATCCAGTGGTCAATTGGATAGCCCATTGGCAATCGACGGTAATGATGAAGTTGGGCAGTTGCGCCATGCTTTCGAGAATATGCGCTCAAGTCTTAAAGCACGCCTGGATGAGCTGAACCGCTTGTTACAGGTCAGCAGAGGTGTCGCTTCCAGCCTGGAATTTGAGGAATCGGTCAAGCCTGTCATGGAAGCAGCCCTGAGCACCGGAGCCAATGCTGTCCGCGTGGTTCTCTCACCTGAAGCTCTGCCGGAAATGAAGGGTGGATCTGCACCGGTTACCCGTTTCGGATTCTGGTCGTGGTAATGAGCAGTTTGCTTACTTGGATGACCAGATCTTGCCGATGACACGCCAAAAAGAGCGTGTGGCACTGAATAATTTAGGCCGAGTCAGGTTGCTCACTTTCCCGCCCAATGCTCCCCGACCGGAAGCGCTTTTGGCCTTGCCGTTGCATCACGAAAATATGTTTTATGGAGCTCTCTGGCTGGCCTATGATAAACCGCACCAATTCAGCGAGGACGAAATCCGCTTCCTGACCACCATTGCCGGGCAGGCAGCCCTGGCATCAGCAAATTCGCAGCTTTTTGCAAATGCAGAGATCGGTCGTCAGCGCCTGGCTGCCATCCTCAATTCAACCCCCGACCCAGTGTTGGTGACTGATTACCAGGGGCGGCTGCTTCTGGCAAATCCTGCCGCCTGGCAGGTGCTGGAGTTGCCGGGTGAGACAGTCAATGGAAAAGCCGATCGATACAATCATTCAACAACCATCCTTATTACAGCTTTTGCAGGTTGTGTCGGAAGAAAAACAATCAGCTGAAGTAGAGTTGATGGATGGCAAGATTTACCTGGCAACTGCTTCTTCCGTGATTGTTGAGGGTCAGCCAGTCGGTCGGATATGTATCATGCGCGATGTCACCCGTTTCAAGGAGCTTGACACACTCAAATCTGAGTTTGTTTCCACAGTAAGCCATGATCTGCGCTATCCACTTACCACCATGCGTGGATATGCCACCATGCTTGAGATGGTCGGGGAGATGAACGAGCAGCAGACAGGATATGTTCGCAAAATTCTCACCAGCGTCGATGGAATGATCCAGCTGGTGACAAGCTTGCTGGACCTGGGCAGGATTGATGCGGGGGTTGACTTGCAGCTGGAGATGATCCCCGTCCAGGATGTGGTGGAGCGCGTGATTGGTGCCTTGCAGCTTCAGGCTTCTCAAAAGCAAGTAGTCATCTCCAGTGATATTTCACCGCATGCAATCCCACTGGTGGAAGCAGATTACGCTTTGTTGCAGCAGGCCTTGCATAACTTGGTGGAGAATGCCGTTATATACACCGAACCCAGAGGCAAGGTGACCGTGCGGGTTGAGCCGGATAAGGACCAGATGGTATTCTCCGTGTGTGATACAGGCATTGGTATAGCCCCGGTTGATATTCCCCGCATTTTTGAGAAATTCTACCGTGGTGGTCAAAAAGAAGCCAAGAAACGCCAGGGAACAGGCTTGGGATTGGCAATTGTAAAATCGATTACTGAGCGCCATAAAGGCAGAGTATGGGTGGAGAGCCAGCTCGGAAAAGGCAGTACTTTTTATATGGCTATTCCTTTCCGGCAGCATAAAGGGGAAAACAAGAATAACGGGTAAAAAATCCTAATCTTCCTCTTATTTAATCCCTCTTGACCAAATCCTATCATTTTAGGTATAATCTAAGTTTGCATGAATCGAGGATATGACTGTTAACCGCCTGGCGCTTGAGAAGATGAATCTCAAGCGCGGGCTTTTGTTCGTCTAATTTCCAGGAGGCACTGAGTGGAAACAAAAGGACTGACTGCACTTCGTATCAGCCTGGCATCCCCAGAAACCATCCGCAGCTGGTCTTACGGTGAAGTCTTAAAACCCGAGACCATTAACTACCGGCGATTGCGTCCGGAAAAGGATGGGTTGTTCTGTGAAGCCATTTTCGGACCGACCCGTGATTGGCAATGTTATTGCGGTAAGTATAAGAATATCCGCTACAAGGGGATCATTTGCGATAAATGCGGCGTGGAAGTAACCCGCTCTTCTGTGCGCCGCGAACGCATGGGACATATTGAGCTCTCCGCTCCCGTAGCACATGTCTGGTACACCCGGCGTATTCCATCCTACCTGGGTTTGCTGTTGGATATCTCCCGCCGCAACCTGGACCGTGTGCTCTATTTCGCCCAATATGTCGTCACCTATGTGGATGAGGACGCACGCCAGAAAGCACTCAAGCGTCTGGACGATAATATCATGGCCGCCGAGCGTGAAGCTGCTGCCCAGATCAATTCCAAGATCGCCGAGACCAAGGCAGGTCGTGACCGTGCGCTGGCTGAAAAGGAACAGGTTCGCCAGCAGATTAATAAGCATTACGATGAATCGGCTGATCTCGACCCCATCATTCAAGAGGGTCAGCGTCTTGAAACCCAGATCACAGATAAGCAGGGAAAGGTAACCAAGACTGCCATCACCTTCCAAACGGACACCGTTGTGGTTGAAGCCGGGGAGAAGGTGGGCAACCAGCATCTGGTACGTCTCCAAAAAGTTGTTAAAGAGCAATTGGAAGAGCTGGAGCGCCAGCTGAAAGACCAGAAACAACGCGAGCTCGAGCACTTGCGCATGGATATTGAGCGCATCCGGGCAGAAGCCGACATGACCATGGAAGGCTTGCGCAACCAGCTGGAAGAACAGTCAGGCACGGTGCGGGATGAGAATGACAGCCTGCGCGATGAGCTGATTGATCTTCGTCCGCTCACCTTCATGGGTGAGACCCGCTTCCGTGAGCTAAAAGCCCGTTGGGGGCAGGTATTTCGGGCCGATATGGGCGCTGAAGCCTTTTATGATATCCTTCGCCGCCTGGATTTGAATAAACTGGCGGAAGAGTTATGGAAAGAAGTCCGCACATCCAAGAGCAAGCAGAAGCGCAAGAAAGCCACCAAGCGCCTGAAGGTGGTGGAGGCTTTCCGCCGCAGTGGCAACCGCCCGGAGTGGATGGTGCTTACCGTGCTGCCGGTGATACCACCGGATTTACGCCCCATGGTCCAGCTGGATGGTGGGCGCTTTGCCACCTCCGATTTGAATGACCTGTACCGGCGTGTTATCAACCGCAACAACCGCCTCAAGCGTCTGCTTGAGCTGGGTGCACCCGATGTCATCGTCCGCAACGAGAAGCGCATGCTGCAGGAAGCAGTTGACTCGCTGATTGATAACTCCCAGCGTGGTAAAGCCCTGTCACGCCGTGGCCGGCGTGAGCTTAAGTCTTTGAGCGATATGCTCAAGGGTAAGAAAGGACGTTTCCGCCGCAACCTGCTGGGCAAGCGTGTGGATTATTCCGGCCGTTCCGTGATCGTGGTCGGACCACAGCTCAAGCTTTACCAGTGCGGCTTACCCAAGGGCATGGCGCTGGAGCTGTTCCGACCTTTCGTCATCTCGCGCCTGGTTCTCATAATTATGCTGCCAACGTCAAGGGTGCCAAGCGCTTTATCGAGCGCAACCGCCCTGAAGTGTGGGAAGTCCTTGAAGAGGTCATTAAAGAGCGTCCCGTCATGCTTAACCGTGCACCTACCCTGCACCGCCTCGGCATCCAGGCTTTTGAACCCATCCTCATCGAAGGCTCAGCCATCCAGCTGCATCCATTGGTGACTACCGCCTTCAACGCTGACTTCGATGGCGACCAGATGGCCGTCCATGTTCCCCTGTCGCAAAAAGCGGTCCAGGAAGCGCGCGATCCTGATGCTTGCCTCCCGCAACTTGCTTAAACCTGCCGATGGCGAGCCCATTATCAGCCCATCCAAGGATATGGTCCTGGGTGTCTATTATTTGACGATCTCGGATGACTCCCGCAAGCACACTGGAGATGGCCGTAACTTTGCCGATATCGACGAGGTGGAGCTGGCTTATAACCTGGATCAGGTGGAAGTTCACTCTGAGATCCAGGTGTTGGTAAAGACCTGGTACGACGAGAATGGTGACCGCTTGCCCGAGCAAGAAGAGCGCCTGCTCAAGACTACCGTCGGGCGGGTCATCTTCAATCGCATCCTGCCGCCTGAGATCCAGTTCATCAACTGGAAACTGGATAAAGGCGAGCTGAAGGACCTGATCGCCGAGCTGTATGAGGTCGGTGGTGAAGATCAAACCCCCGACGTGGCTGACCGAATCAAGGAAATCGGTTTTACCTATGCCACCCGCTCGGGCTACAGCATCGCAGTCTCCGATATTGCTGTACCTGCAGAGAAGCAGGAGATCATCAACGAGTCGCTGCGCGAGGTTGAGCTGGTGCAGCGCGACTTCCGCCGTGGCCTGCTCACCGAGCAGGAACAGAACGACCGTGTCATCAACATCTGGCAGCGCACTACCAACGATGTTGCCGATGCCGTCAAGCGCAACATGGACCCGCATGGCAACCTGGCTACCATGGCTAACTCCGGTGCCACCAAGGGTGGTTTCGGTCCCATTTCGCAGCTCGCCGGTATGCGTGGTCTGATGGCTGACCCATCCGGGCGCATCATCTCGCACCCCATTCGCTCGAACTTCCGTGAAGGCCTGAATGCCCTGGAATACTTCATCTCCACCCATGGTGCCCGCAAGGGTCTGGCAGATACCGCTCTGCGTACTGCGGATGCTGGTTACCTGACCCGCCGCCTGGTGGATGTTGCCCAGGACGTGATCATCAACGAGCTGGACTGCAACACCCAGGATGGCATTCCCATCCGCAAGAGCGACGACGTTGCCGGCCAGGCGATGGGCACCCGCCTGTTTGGGCGTGTGATTGCCCAGAACGTGCTTGACCTTAAGACGGGTGAAGTATTGGCTGAACGTGGTGATGTGCTGGATCATGACCTGGTCCGCCGCCTCACCACCTATGATATTCCTGAGGTAATCGTTCGCTCACCGCTCACCTGTGAGCTGGACCATGGCATCTGTGCCCAATGTTACGGCATGGACCTGGGACGCGGCAGAATGGTCGAGATGGGTTCTGCAGTCGGGATCGTTGCTGCCCAATCCATTGGAGAGCCTGGCACACAACTCACCCTGCGCACCTTCCATACGGGTGGTGTGGCAGCCGGTGGAGACATCACCACGGGTCTCCCGCGTGTGGAAGAGCTGTTTGAAGCCCGTCGTATGCCGAAAGGTGAAGCCAAAGTCGCCGAAATCGCCGGTACTGCCCATATCATGCAGTCGGACCGCTATTCAGAGCTGCGCCTGGTGCGCATTGAGCACTCCGAGATGGTGAGTGACGAGTACACCATCCCCGAAAGCTGGACCGTTGCCGTGGAAGATGCCACGGAGGTCGCCCAGGGGGATGTGGTGGCTTTCCTCGACACTGCCACCATCGTGGCCCAACATACCGGTCGTTCCCGCCTTGAAAAGGGCGAAGATGGCACCAAGGTGATCGTTTCCTATGAAGTGCACCAGGAAGCTGAGCATGAGATTCCCACCAATGCCCGTTTGCTGGTCAAGGAAGGCGACCACGTGGAACCCGGTCAGCCTATCACTGAGGGTTCGCTGAACCCGCACCGCATCCTGCGCATCCAGGGACGCTATATTGCCCAGATGTACCTGCTGACTGAAGTGCAGAAAGTGTACCGCTCGCAGGGTCAGAACATCAATGACAAGCATTTCGAGGTGATCATCCGCAAGATGACCTCCAAGGTGCAGGTGACCCGCCCGGGTGACACCAATTATCTGCCCGGTGACCTGGTGGACCTGCTCGAGCTCAAGCGTGTCAACGAGGAGCTGCTGGCTCAAGGCAAGCGCCCGGCGCGCTTCCTGGAGACGTTGCTGGGCATCACCAAGGCTTCCCTGAGCACCGATTCGTTCCTCTCGGCTTCGTCCTTCCAGCACACCATCAAGGTGCTGGCGGGGGCAGCCATTGCCGCTTCGGAAGACCCGTTGTACGGTTTGAAGGAGAACGTGATCATCGGCAAGCTCATCCCGGCCGGCACCGGTTTCGTACACGGTCGCTTTGTGTTGAAGGATACCGATGAAGCTATCTCGCATGACCGCATCGATGGAGAATTCGAGGACGACTACACCACGGAGGATTTCGCCCTGGCGGATGACATCGCCGAGGACGACAACTTCTCGGTGGATTAACCCACAACCTTAACCCTAACGGGGCTGGCAAAACCAGCCCTGTTGTTATTTATGGTCGGTATCACTACTGTAGAGACGCCTCGCCAAGACGTCTCTACAGTTTTTTAAATCTGTTGCAATCGATCCCAAAAAATGCTATAGTAATTTCACCATTAATTTTTTGGTATTCTCAGGTTAAATGGTAAGCCGATTATCCTCCGCACCGTGGATTTATATACCCCTCTTATCAATGAGTATAAAGAGAAAGGCTTATTATCAGCCTGCACGGAATGCCTGGAAAATTAGTCAAATGCCATCTGCCTGGCGGCTGAAGCCTATCCTATCCCATTCATCCATCGTTATGATATCTATAACGGTGTGAACCATGCTGAAGACGCAGTCGCAAAGGGATTTATACTGGAAGATGGAGAGCCCCCCAGTGATCTTGGGGCACAGTTAATTGCCGAACAGTTATCAACGTTGGGATATGAACCAGTGCCACCACCATGATCGTGTTGAGGTTTACAGATTTCTAGAATAGCCACCCAACTATCCTGCCAACTTATCCTGCTTCGCTATGCTTTCATGTAGATGAAGCCGAATGTTGAAGCCAAGATAATCTACTTCATGGGTGGCACAATATAGCCAGGGTCTGTAGGATCATATATTGGGCAACTGCATGATCTAAATGCTAGTAATAAAATCCTCAATATTCTGGTCGTTGAAGACCGCCCAAGAGTAAAGGTCAAACAGCCTTACCCTCCTGAGGAAAAATGAGCTTACAGGCTAAGCAAATCGAATTGGATGATACAAAGCCTGATAGGATTGCGTCTGCAGTGCTGATCATTGGTATTTGCATAGTTTGCCAATTTGTTCTTTATGGCATAAAATTCCGGTTAATGGGACGATGAATACAACCACCACTTATCCAGCCATCTATCTTCCTGGGTGGAATTGGCATAGTTTATGGCTCGTTCAGAACCGTAAGGGGAAGTTCACTAACCATGCAGTTTGTCAAAGACCTACTAATAAAAATGAGCAAAGAAGCAATCGCGGGTACTGAAACAGCATCAATAGTGATAACACTTACTCAAGTTATTGCAGGTGGAGGATTTTTGGTTATGCCATTCCTTTTCATTGGAATCCCTGGGGTATTATTTTTTGGGCATCTCTCCAGGTTACGCAAACCTGGCATATTCTTTTTAACCCGCTGCGCAAGCAACCGGGTTGATCTCTGACTAAAGAAAGGAGAATCATTACATGTACCTCTGGATCGTATTTCTGCATGTACTTGCCGCGTTTGCCTACCTGATGGCACACGGAGCGGCGGCAAATGTCGCTTTTAAACTGCGTGGTGAGACGAGTCGCGAGCGCATCGCTGCTTTACTTGACCTTTCGTCCATGGCTTTCAATTTGATGTATCTGGCACTGCTGGTAATCCTGGTGGCAGGCATCGCCCTGGGCTTCATGGGTGACTGGTGGAGCAGTGTATGGATCTGGCTGGTGCTGGTGCTGATTATTGTGAAAGTAGTTGCTATGTTTATGGTGGGATCACGCTCTTTAACACAGCTCCGCAAAGCTGCCGGTCTACCCTACTTTGAGGGCATGAAGCCCCATCCTGCCCTACCACCAGCCAGCCCTGAGGAGATTGCCGAAAGTGCTGCCTCCATTAATCCAATCCCTATTGCTGCCATTGGTTTCGGCGGACTGGCAATCATGCTGTGGTTAATGATGTTTAAACCATTTTGAGATAGTTAGTAGAAAGTATTCGTGAATTCTAGAAGAACATAACATTGGATAATTAAAATCAAAATACTCAAACCAAAAGCTGCCCAGCACCGCGGTCAGTGGATGGTGAGCATTAATCCAGGATTATTCAGTGCACCTATAAGTTATGTTGTAAATTATTCCAGAAAGGATTTCCTTCTAATATGTCTATACCAATTCCAAACTATCCTGTCCATGAATTGCGTATCGCCCTCACAACCAGAGATTATGATCGATTGGTAAAATTCTATTGCGATGGACTCGGAATTGAACCGGCTGCAATTTGGGACAACGGTCAAGGTCAAGCACTCGTTCTCAACATGGGCAACGCCACCCTTGAGATTTTCGACGAAGCCCAGGCAGAGACGATTGACCAAATCGAAGTAGGACAACGCATTAGTGGGCAGATTCGGTTTGCGCTTCAAGTGCCTGACCTGCAAACGGCGATGGCGCGGTTACTCGCCAATGGGGCGACATTGGTTCATCCACCCATTATGACTCCCTGGGGTGATTATAACGTGCGGCTGCAAGACCCCGACGGTATGCAGATTACGCTGTTTCAGATACCTGATAATAAGGAACAAGGTAAGTAGTTTTGGATGGAGTTAGCCATACCGTTCGGGCCAATGTAATCGAGGCATTATTTGAGATTTAAATTCAAGTTTTTGGTACCGGCTCTTATAAGAAAAATGCTCCCAACAAAGCATGCACTGGACGGTAGGGATTCTGATGTAATTTCAGGCGTTTTTTTGCTTCGAGTTTTTTCTATTCCCAAGCAGAATCCACGCCCGTCCGACTACTGACACTAACGCCAACCGGTGGGCACCATACTTGGGTGGTTTTGAGCTATTGAATTGATGACTTGAAATGAAACAATTTACGCTGTTATCTATCACAGCAGTCCTTCTTGTTGTAAGTGGTTGTGATGCTAATCGTGTTGAATTGCAGCTGAGCACACCCACTGCAGGGCAGGTAGATCTGCCAATTACCGAGACGCCCGTCTCACTCCCCGGTGACACAAGGGTCCGTTCACTAGATGGAATGGTAATGGTATACGTGCCAGCAGGCGAGTTTGATATGGGGAGTAACGATGAAGAAGTAGAATATGCACTGGGGCAATGTCGGGAGTATGACACCAACTGCAGTATGGAGTTATTTTTCGGTAGAACAACCGGTACACACAGTAGAACTGGATGGATTCTGGATAGATAAGACAGAAGTGACGAACGACCAGTACGAGCAGTGCAAGGAAGTAGGGGTTTGTAGCAGCTTGGGATGTCAGGACGAAAACCAACTGGGTGGCGCGAATCAACCAGTGGTGTGTGTGACATGGCTTCAAGCTGAAGCATACTGCGAGTGGGTCGGGGCGCGTTTGCCGACTGAGGCAGAGTGGGAGTATGCCGCCCGCGGACCAGAGAGAGCGCAGGTATCCTTGGGGTGATGAATTTGATGGAAAATTATTGAACTACTGCGATACCAATTGTACGCTCGCAAAAAGTGACGAGACGTTTAATGACGGATATATTAGGTCAGCACCGGTGGGGAGCTACCCACAAGGAGCCAGTTGGATTGGGGCACTGGATATGGCGGGCAATGTATGGGAGTTGGTGGCAGATTGGAATGGAGAGTATTCAACGGAACGGCAAGTGAACCCAACTGGTCCTTCATCAGGGATACGTCGAGTAGCCCGTGGTGGTTCATGGCATGCCAGTCCAGACCACGTCCGCTGTGCGCTCCGCACAAATCTTGGGGCAGACGAATTTGCTGATCATGTGGGCTTTCGGTGTGTTACTTCTGTTCCTTAGCACGGAATCATTGGTTGTCCGGTGCCTGACCAGCGCTTCCAACGCGCGACGCTCTGATGCGCTACTCGGTGTGAGCGAAACATATCGAAATTAACCCACGAAAGGTCTATAATCTTATTATGAATAATACTGCCCTTCTAATCATTGATGTCCAACAAGGCCTCTTCAGGAAATCCACCCCCATCTATAAGGCAGATGAACTGCTTGAGAATATCAATCTGCTGGTTGACCGTGCACATGGGGTGGGTGTGCCGGTATTTTATATCCAGCACTCAGACAACAGGACTTTGGTGAAAGGGTCGCACGACTGGCAGCTGCACCCCGGGCTTCAACCGCAAAGAATGGATTCCATCATCCATAAGCAGCACGGTAACGCATTTGAAGATACCAACCTGGACACATTATTAAAATCAAAGAATATCACCCACCTGGTCATCGCAGGCCTGGTCACGCATGGCTGTGTTAAGGCCACTTGCCTGGGTGCCCGGCAGTCGGGATACAACGTGATTCTGGTGAAAGATGGGCACAGCAGCTACAGCAAGGATGCTGCCAGGCTGATCGAGGAATGGAACCAGAAGCTGGGTGTACAGAATTGTGAGTTAAAAGCAGCCTCAGAGATTGCATTCTGTTAATCACAGACCCCCAGGCCTGGAATCCGCTTGACAGCTTCGCTTATCCGACATATAATCCCATATAATAAACCGGCGGTCGGTTTATTATATGGGTGTAATCATGGCACGCATTGTAAACAAAGAAGAGTATGAGATCCGCCGCAATGAGATCCTGGACGCGGCCCAACTGCTGGTGTATACCAAGGGTTATGAGCAGATGTCGATCCAGGATATCCTGGCGGAAGTGCATATTTCCAAGGGCGCCTTCTACCATTATTTTAACTCCAAGCAAGCCTTGCTGGAAGCCCTCATCGAGCGTATGGCCTCCCAGGTGATCCAGCTCCTGAACCCTATTGTCCAGGATGAGCACCTGAATGCCCCAGAAAAACTGCACCGCGTGTTTCGACACCGCCTCCCGCTGGAAGACTGACCGCAAGGATGTCATGCTCAACCTGGCGAACGTCTGGTACGCAGATAAGAATGCTATCCCACGGTTAAAAGCACAGTCTGCCATACTGCCGCTTCTCGCGCCTATGGTTACAACCATCGTCTGTCAGGGTGTCGAGCAGGGCGCCTTCCACACGGCATTTCCCGAACAGTGCAGCGAGATCCTTTTTTCGCTCCTGCAGGGCTTTGGCGACAACCTGGTCAAGCTGATCTCTAAACCAGAAATCCACGCCGAAGATTTGCAATTGCTGGAGATTTTATCTACTTCCTACCAGGATGCGGTCGAACGCATCCTCGGAGCGCCTTCTGGCTCCCTGCCTCTTTTCGATACGGCTATACTAAGAGAGTGGTTCACACCCTCTAATATTTTAAAGGAGTGACTCTATGAGCATCATCGAAGTAAGTAACCTCACCAAGTACTATGGAAAATCGCGTGGCATCGTGGACGTGTCTTTCACCGAAGAAGAGGGCGAAATCTTCGGCTTTATCGGGCCCAACGGTGCTGGGAAATCCACCACCATCCGCCTGCTGCTATCGCTGATCCATCCAACCAGCGGCACTGCCAAGGTCTTCGGCAAGGATGTGACCCAGCACGGCCCGGAGATCCGGCGTGATATTGGCTACCTGCCCTCGGAAGTCTACTATTATGAAGGCATGAAAGTCAAAGACCTGCTCAAGTATTCCGCCAGTTTTTATGCTCACGACTGCACCCAGCGCATCAACGAGCTGTCCGGCATCATGGAGCTGGAGCAGAACCGCCGCATCAGCGACCTTTCCTACGGCAACAAGAAAAAGGTGGGCATCGTGCAGGGCTTACTGCACAGCCCCAAGCTGCTCTTCCTCGACGAACCCACCGCCGGCCTCGACCCGCTCATGCAGCGTAACTTTTTTGACCTGATCCGCCAGGAGAACGCCCGCGGCGTGACCGTTTTCTTCTCATCCCACATCCTGGGCGAAGTCCAGCGCCTGTGCACCCGCGTGGGTATCATCCGCGAGGGCAAGATCGCCGAGATTTCCGATATCCGCACCCTGCAGCAGAATAACTACAAAAAGGTGCATATTACTTCGTCGGAACTGGGACAGGCTTCCTTTGACATGCCAGGTGTGACCAACCTGCAGACGGATGACAGCACGGTCCATTTCTTCTTCAAAGGCGACATCAACACCGTGCTGCAGAAGATCAGTTCTGTCCAGGTTGCCGATCTGACCATCGAGGAGCCAACCCTGGAAGAAATCTTCATGCACTACTACGAATAGGCGGGCACCATGAATGCAAATATCTATAAACACGAGTTCCAAGCCCGGCTGAAATCGGTGCTCATCTGGTCGACTGTCTATCTTGGTCCTGATCCTTTTCTTTCTCTCCATCTTCACGGCATTTTCTGAACAGGCTGAGTTATTGAACGAAATGATGGCAAATTCCCGCCTCAATTACTGGCAGCTTTCGGGATCGGGGAATACGGATCTGGCTAGCCTGTTGGGCTTTTACGGTTTCCTCTTCATTCTTCGTTCAGCTCTGTCTGGCGATCCAGGCCAGCAACTATGGCTTTGGGCTGGTCTCGGTCGAAGAGAGTGAATTGACCGCCGACTTCCTGCTCAGCAAGCCCGTCAGCCGTGGGCAGGTGCTCACCAGCAAGCTGCTGGCTGCCCTCACCAGCCTGCTCATCACCGACCTGGTGGTATGGGTGAGTACGTACGTCGGCCTACTGCTCTTTGGGGGTGGGCGCGAGTATGATTCAGCTACCTTGATCTTGCTACTGTTCAGCCTCCTGATCTTCCAGCTCATTTTCCTGGGTCTGGGCTTGCTCATTTCGTTGATGGTCAAGCGCGTGCGCAGCGTCACCCCCTACGGCCTTGGGCTGGCATTCGGGGCGTATATTCTGAGCGCATTCAGCGGCATATTTGGCGAGGTCAAGCTGGAGCTGCTCACTCCCTTTAAACACCTCGATCCAGCTTATATCGTCCAAAACGCTGCCTATAACACACCCCTGGTGGTGGTTGATATCGTGATCATCCTGCTGGCGATCGTGGTCAGTTATTGGTTGTATATCCGCCGTGATGTCCCGGCGGTATCTTAAGGAGGGCATGATGAATATCTTTCTCCGTGAGCTTAAAGCCAATCTTAAATCGCTGATCATCTGGAGCGTCATCATCGCCCTGTTCATCGTGGTCGGGGTCTCCAAGTTTTCTGCCTATGCTGGTAACCCTGAGATGTTGAAGCTCCTGGATGCCTTCCCCCCCGCGGTGCTGGAAGCCTTTGGCATGCGTGCTTTTAACCTCACCACCGTGAGTGGTTTTTATGGCATCATGTTCGTCTATTTTGCCTTGATGGGTGCCATCGCCGCCGCCATGTGGGGCTCCGACATCATCTCCAAGGAAGAACGCGATAAAACCGTCGAGTTTTCCCTCGTGCTGCCCGTCTCGCGCAGCCGGGTCATCACTGCCAAGGCGTTCGCCGCCCTGGTCAACTGCATCGTCCTGGTATTCGTCATCTGGGGCGTGTCCTTGCTGGCGGTGCGGTCGTACAACCCCGACCAGGCTTTCTATGACTTCGCCGCCCTGCAAATGCGGGCCCTGTTCGTGGTCGAGCTGATCTTCCTGGCCGTCGGGCTGATGCTGGGTTGCGTGATGAAGCAGTACCGGCTTGCCGGCTCCATTGCGGTGGGCATCATCCTGGTCACCTACTTCATGTCTGTCATCACTGTCATGCACGCCAAGCTGGATTTCCTCAAGTGGTTCACACCCTTCAAGTATTTTGATGCCTACGCCCTGTTCAGCAGCGGCAGGATGGATACCACCTACCTGCTTCTCTCCGTCGCCATCATCGTCGTCTGCATGGCGGTTGCCTACCTGGTCTACAACCGCCGGGACCTTTACATATAATAGAAACGTAACATTAGACAGCTGCCTTTGCATTTCTCCGCACCCAACGCAAATGTGTTTTACGAGCGTTGGAGCGTACTGGCGGGAGCGCGATCTCGTATGGGCGGGATGCGAATGCTCGTATGAGCGAGCATCGCACCGAATCATCGCGAGGTGGCAACCTTGAGGGCGTCTTTTGCCCGAAACATCGCCAATGTTTTTGCGAGCGATGAAGACTACTGTGAGCGAGGATAGCGTCTCTTGCCAAACCTCGCGAGTAATCATGTAGGGGCGGAGCGCTCTTTGCCAAACCTCGCAGGGTTCTTTCCGAGCGAGGCTGCCCTTTTACCCTGCTACCCCAATAGTATGGGGGATAGAGGTGGTATCGAGATTCCATTATTTATTTTTTACTAAAAACTAATCACTAACAACTAATCGCTAACCTACTAACCGCTAACTGCATCTCTTCCAGGCTTCCAGTTATAATCATCGGCATCGAATATAAGGAGTCACCATGGCAATCAACTGGGCTGAAGTTCAAAAGGAATTGGTCCCGATCAAGGACTATGAAGATTGCTGCCGGCGTTTAAGCGCCTCGCTGGCCTATCCATTTGTTACCAACCTCTACAACCTTTCCATGCCGGCCCTGGCGGACTATACCCAAAAAATATTGGGAGGCGATCGCGCCTCACCGCTACACGGAGTATCTCTCCCAATTGACTGGCATAATCTCCGAGCTGCACGATGCCGGCCTGGAGGATGTGCAGCACCTGATCCGGCGCATCGATACCCGGGATAAGCTGGAAAATTTTGTTGTCCTCAGCCGGATCGATCCGCTGAACATCGTCACCTTGCTCAAGTACCTGGTCTACTGGTTCATCCCTGCCGAGAAATACCTCCGCGGGTTGGTACGTGACGACACCGATGTTACCAACCTCATCCAGGTGCTGGCTGGCCTGGGGGTACGCACCAACCTGCAGATATTACAGCAAGGTCTAACCCCGGCCGGGCGCAGGTCGCTGGCTGATCAGAGCGGATTGCCTGTGGGTGTCATCTCCGCCCTGGTCAACCGGGCTGATTTCTCGCGCCTGCCCTGGGCCAGCAAAGCCACCATCTCCAACATCATCGGTGCCGGCTATGGCAGCCTGTCCCAGCTGGCGGACGCCGACCCGGAAAAGCTCTACGCCGACTTCTTCGCCTATGGCAGGAGCATCGGGAAGAACCTCAAGCTGGGCAATGAGATCGAGAACAGCTACCGCATCGCCAAGATCATCCCGAGGTTGGTGGAAGAAGAATAAGATGTCAAAAACACATATTTGTAGAGCCGTCCATTTGTCATTGCGGTCATCCCCGCTGATTTTCGGGGAAGAAGCGGTATGTGCGACCTTTGCCCCGAGCAGAACGAGGGGGAAGCGATCTTCTACACTGGTATTCGAAACCAACGGCTTCGAGAACTACGATACCCACCCTGCGGCTTTCCAATCACCATTCCACGATCCCGAACGCACTTAGGGTATGGAGTGATTGAGAGGACCTTTGCTTCCAGTTGGGATTTATATAAATATATAATCTGATGTATCATCCATTTGCGAGGTGAAACGAGTGAACACATTAGACGCAATTGCCGCCAGGCGCAGCATCCGTAAATTCAAAGCTACTCCCCTCCCAGAAGGGACGCTCCAGCAGATCCTTACCGCCGCCATCCAGGCACCCTCTGCCAGCAACCGCCAACCCTGGAGCTTTGTCGTCATCCAGGGCGAAAAGCGGGCCGAGATGGTCCGCATCATGCGGGAGGGCATCGCCCAAGCCATCGCCCGCGGTGAGGATCGCGGCAGCAGTGAGGGCTCGGCCAGGGTGATGGAAGTGGCCCCGGTCACGCTCTTCATTTTTAACCCCGAGGGCTTGCGACCCTGGCGGAAACATACTGTCCATCAGAAGTTCATGGATGTGCTCGATATCCAGTCCATCGGGGCCGCCATCCAGAATATGCTCCTGGCCGCCCAGGAGCTTGGGCTTGGGTCGCTGTGGATCTGTGACGTGTTCATCGCCTACGAAGCGCTGTGCCACTGGCTGGGTGAGACCGGTGAGCTGATCGCCGCTGTGTCGTTTGGCTATGCCGACGAATCCCCGCCGCCCGCCCGCGCAAGCCCATGCGTGAGGTGGTGCGGGAGCATTGATTTTTTACGATAGGTTGGGTTGAAGCTTTGCGGCTACACCGAGGGTGTTCTTCCCGAGCGTGGTCACACCGAGGGTGTTCTTTCCGAGTGTGAAACCCAACTCTCATAGAGTAGAAATAACGTTACCGACAAGTCACTCCGGCTGTCTTAAGAGAAAGAAAACCACGAAGTACACGAAGGTCACCAAGTTTTATTATATATTTCTTTTATTGTAGGTTGTGGTTGAGCAAGCATCGCGAGCGTCCTTTGCGAGCTATGCGTACTTTGCGGCTACACCGAGGGTGTTCTTCCCGAGTGTGAAACCCAACATTCATAGGGCAGGAATCCAATCTTGTCATAAGAATTTATTGATGCAATCATTGATCCTGGGTATACAGCGTAAACCAAATGGGGGAATTTTTGGTTTATAAAATATATCAATAATAAATCTGGTAATCTTAATTAGTCTTCGATAAAATTGCACTTATAGAAAACATTGCCGTGTGCAGGACAAATAATGAATATCTTTGAGCATTTTGGTATAGATTTACCTGTAATTTGCCCCGTATGCCTTCCCTTATTAATTTTATCGAGTGGGAAATACTAATCTCAGGACTTAACAATCCATAAGATCATGAATGCAATAATAATGCTGCTATAAATTTCCGAATAATTAACTTGATATAATTTTTAAGATGGTTTTATTGGATAAGAATTTTAATGAAATCAAATGAAGAGGAATTAATTAATATTGCTAAGACTCGTGGAGGTTATTGCCTCGGTCTATCCAATTCAGTTAATCATCCTACAAAGTATGTGTGGAAATGTGAGAAAGGCCATACATGGGAGGCTATGGCTGGTAACGTTAAACATGGAACTTGGTGTCCTATTTGTAATACCAATAATCATAAAAAAAGTATAGAGGAAATGAGGGATCTTGTTAGACAGCATAATGGAGAATGTCTATCTCAGGTTTATACGAATACCCATACCAGGCTTACATGGAAATGCAGTAATGGACATATTTTTGAGGCAACTCCTTCTAAAGTAAGAATAGGGCGGGCGTGTAGGTATGGGTGATATTTGTACCAATGAAGACCCTGCTGCACATGCCTGTAACCGACACGAGATTGAATATGCTTTCCAGACGACTGGTATATATTTCGAGAATCCATTTCCAAGGTCCTGGGTGGATCATTTTTACTTTCTTGGCTCATTATCTAGCGATACATCTGCTGTTAGTGATTGGTCAAACTGGTCATGCCAGGGTTGGACTACAGACAGCATCACTCCCATTAATTACGGAGTGGTTGTTGATGATGGTGCAAGTGAAATAAAGGAAAACATCTCTTGTGATTCAATCCTTCCAGTAACCTGTTGCAAAAGGATACCCTGAGTAAAATAATAGGAGCTGGGATAGCGCTGGTACCGGCGATTGACCGGGCGGCCTGACGAGCTGCCCGCTTTGCTTTTATTGGAGGGATAGTTGATCGCCCCGCCGATGATATATAACGGGACATAGCGGGACACAAGGTTAAGCGTTAATTGCTCTGTCGCTCGTTGCTTGCGTGATTTTGATATACAATATCCTCATGTTCTAATAGTAAGGGTTTGGGAGGAGAAAATGAATTGAAACAAAAAAATTATCCTTATTGGAATCTCTATTTTAGCAATAACAACCTTATCAGTGGTAGGATTTGCTAGTTCTGCCTACTCAGCCATCCTCGGTTATTTTGCGGGTTTTCTGCCAGCAATAAATTCTGCGCCTATTAACACATGTGAACCCAATCCATATTTACCTCCAGGTACACCTCCTGTAGGATGCCCCCCAACTTCAACGCCTCTATCACCTTGTGATTACGATCCTTATCCGCCACCTACTTGCTACCCGCCTACATTCACTTCCACACCAACTGGCACTTCTACACCAACTGGCACTTCCACACCAACTGGCACTTCTACACCAGTTTACATGTATATTTACCTACCGCTAGTAATTGACTCCTAAATAACACGTTAACATGAGCGATGCGAGCGTGCGTGAGTGATGGCAAAACAAGCAATAAAAATTTCCAACAGGCAACAAATTATTCACCTCAGGAAATAATCAATCCGTCATAAGGTTAAGCGTTAATAGCTCTGTCGCTCGTTGATTGCGTGATTTTGATATACAATCTCTGCATAGATTGATAAATTTTTGTCAACAAGGAGGTTTGCTATGAAAAAAATTGCTTTCCTCTGTATACCGGTGCTGGTTTTGTTTACTGTTTGGGTAAGCGCAGCGTCAATATACAAAACGTATTTGCCTATTGTGATCAGGGCACCATCAAGTCCAACGCCAACACAAGAGCCACCAACACCAACGCCAACACAAGAGCCAACACAACCACCACCAACGGGTGTTCAAATCTTACCCAACCATTCCTATTATGTCGACAGTATTGACTATCTAAATGTCGTTGGTGAGATTATGAATAATACTGACGATAATCTGAGATACGTCAAAATCACCGCCAACTTTTTTAGTGCCAGCGGGCAACTTCTGGACACCGATTTCACGTACACGTGGATGGATACTTTACCCGCAAGGGATAAAACATGTTTTGATGTTTCAGTGCCAGTACCTTCTGGTTGGTCATATTTTCAGTTTGAAGCCCCCACTTATTGGACGGATGGACAGCCTTTACCCATCCTTACAGTTATAAACGACAGTGGTTCATACGATCCAACTTTTGGATGGTACGAAATAATTGGGCAAGTTCGCAACGACAACGGTAGTCGTGTAGAATATGTTAGTCCTGTTGGTACGATTTACAATGCTTCTGGCAAAGTAATTGGTTGTGATTTCACTTATGTAAGTAGTACTGATTTAAACCCAGGTCAGATAAGTTCCTTTGAAATGACTTTTGTTGGTCGTGATTATACTGATGTGACTTCTTACAGATTGCAAGTGGACGGCAATCCATAGCCATATTTAGCGTGGGTCTCGGGGCGAGTTGGATATCAGAAATTCCAACTAGCAATCCTGACTTGCTTAGCAATTCACACATGCAATGCTTGGTGTAAATTGCAAAATATTATAGACTCATAGCATGTTGACGCTTTACATAGCTAATTAAAAAGGTGGCACAGCCAAAACCACCAACCAACCAAAACTAATAAGTTGTATACTTTTGTTAAAGAATTCAATCAATGGGAAATAAGTAATTTTTGGTCACACGCTCTTTTAAAAATTAATCAAAGGTAATTCGCTGATTATTCCCCGATATGAATGGGCATCTCCTGGCGGAGAGGGAGGGATTTGAACCCTCGCCTGAACACGCTCTCCAGGTGTGCGTCCGAACAGAAGTGACCAAAACGAAACGCAAATATAGTATTTTCACTTGTACCCGCAGCCACATACGCTAAACTTACCTTCCTGACTTTCCCCCACATTCGAATCCTTAAAATATCTTGCATCGAGTGCTTTTCTCGATGTCCAATTCCCTTAAACCCCTTGCAGATTAGAACATCAGTGATCTTCTGTATCGATGGGTGGTTTTCCAGATCGATATGTGCGGTCAATGATTAGTTTTTATCCTGTTAAAGGATGACCGCCCATGAAAAAATATCAGTATTTCTATATAGCACGATTTTCTTTGTCGGTTAGCCCTTGCTGTATTATGAGAAACCTTAAAATTTACATAATCCCCTTGTGGATTAGAACATATGTGCTATAATTAGGGTGTGTTCATAACTGATTTGGTATTTATAAATGAACACACCCGTACATCGGGTGGTTTTTCCCGATGGTGAGTGTATTCAAATGATTTATTTCAATAAACGCACTCGTATATCGATCGAACTTTATTGATAACACTAATGACTCGACCCCTGCTGCCTCCTCGTGGTGCCTGCATTCCCACCCGTATGATCTATCATTCCCCCTTGCCCCCGCTTTCCTTATCACCTGGCTCTCGTTGCGCGGCTTGGCTTGGGGTGGGCAGGTCACGCCTCCCCTCCGCATGCAGGAGCTTACCGCCCTCACCGGTAAGTGTCTGGCGATCCTTTTTTGGCACATGTCCCTCCTCAGACCTATGCCCGCCTTATCATGGCGCTCCGCTGGGCAGGGAACGATCATCGTGTCATTCGCCACGCAGTCATCTGATCTTGAACATGCATAAGAATTGCCTTCTCCCCTTCCAGATTCTTAGAATCCAAATTCTTGGAATCTGGAATCCAAGAATCTGGAATCCTCTCACCCTCTTAAATCATCAAGATGATCTATAAATTCTTAAATAAAATCATTAACCAATATATAAAGCATAGTTGATTAAAGGGGTGAGAGGGAAGCATTCCAAATTCCAAGAATCGAGAATCAGGTTTCGTTTGCAAGATAAACCATTCCAATTCGATTGTTTTTCGTTTTTCTCACCCTGTATCGAGTGATTTTCTCGCTAAGCTCACACCTCACGCCTCGCGGCTCAGAGCTCAAGGCTCGCTAACGCTCACAGCTCATCTGCTAACCGCTAACCACTAACCGCTATGTCCTCCCCCCGCCGCCCCGGTGCCCCTCCTGGCAACCTCAATGCCCTCAAGCACGGCTTCTACACCCGTCGCCTAAAAAAACGTGACCTCACTGGTGTCGAATCCACCGTTGTCTCAAGTCTCGTCGAAGAGATCGCCCTCATCCGCGTCTTCACCCGTCGCCTGGTTGAATCCTGCCTCCCCGATGCCGACTTCTACGAGCTCGCTGATACCCTCCGCATCCTCTGCCTGGCTTCCTCCACCATCACCCGCCTTACCCGCACCCAGTACCTGCTCTCCAACAGCAACACCGGCCTTGATGACGAGATCGCCGAAGCCATCCGCCGGGTCAACGCCGAGCTCCGCCCCAAGCTGCCCCCAACCTCTACGGGTGCCATCACTCCATCTCCCTCGCCCCCACCTCCATACCTGGACCCTCAACTCGTCACCAGCCACGAGGATTAACCAGGGCGAATTTGACCTACCCGCGCTGAGTAAGACGAGGTGAAACATTGAGGGCGTTTTATGCCCGAAACATCGCGAATGACTTATATGAGCGATGCAAGAGGGGTCAACGCCGAGCTCCGCCCAAGCTGCCCCCAACCTCTACGGATGCCATCACTCCATCTCCCGCCCCCATTCATACCTGGACCTAAGTACCAGCCACGGATTAAGGGTGTTTCTAAAGGATATTAATTGAATGCATTTGTTTTTTTACAAAACAATTCCCTCAAAATACGCTGGAGAAGATGATTCGTTCAAGGAGTGCTCTTTGCGACCATCGCACCGAACATCGTGAGGGGGCAGCATCGCGAGTAATCTTTACGAGCGATGTTGGGCATTTTTCAAGGAGCGCTATTGAATGCATCAAGGACGTTATTTGTCCGCAGCAACGCGAGTGTACTTTACGAGCGTTGTTGGGCACTCTTTCGTTTGCGACGGCTGGTATAAAAGATGCGCTATTTTTATAGGACCGTTGTCACCCGCGTATGGAGAAGATTTCTTCGTCGGGCTATAAGGAGCCCAAAACGCTCTTCTCTTTATCGCATTCACAATACATTCCTGATACAACGCACATGGAACGCCCTGGATGAGAAAATATTCAAAATTCTTTGTGTCGGAGGGTGCTTTTAACGCACCTTTGGGTCCTTTGTGTACTTTTACATGCCCAGCGAATGAAATGAGCAGGGAGGTTCTTGATCCTTAACAAGAATCAAAAAGGGACGGCCTTGCGACTGTCCTTGACTTTTGATAAAGTGTCGGGTTCCGAGAAAATCAGCGCGCAACCGAACCTATAACATCTACCACGTAGGGGTTTACGGAATTTCCCTATGCCATCTATCAATTGCTCAGGAAATTGGCTAACCGCAATCACTTTCTTGCGAATGGGTTTCATAAAGGATGCATTCTTCAAAGCTCATGACTCGGATGGGCTGGAATAGGGTTTAGCACGATCACCGGCAATTTCAGTTCCTGTCGCACGATCTTAATGGGTTCAACCAGGTCAGAATCATTGGAAAGAACCACAGCAACTTCATAAAACCCTTGATGAGCATCATGGATCAAGTGAGCAGCAATATTAACATCGACCCTTTTTCTTCAGTTTTGATGACTTTTATATATTTCTGCCCACCTGGGATTGGATTTGCAACGGGCATCATTATTTCATGTTCAAGAAAATGACCTACCAAATGGTTTTACGGTTTATACGTACGCGATGCTACGGAGCAAAGAACGGTCCTTGATGACAAAAAAATTATAAAAATTCTTGTGTGCTTAGGATACTTTGTGGTTTTCATTTCTTTAATAGGAATCAAAAAGGGACAGCCTTGCGACCGTCCCTAACTTATGATAAAGTGGCGGGTTTCGCGAAGTCCGCTCAACCCAACCTACAGATGGTTGATTTAGGGACGGCCTTGCGACCGTCCCTGCTATCGAACTTTTCAATCTTGGGTATGAAACCCACCCAAATCGACTTAATAATCCATTCCACCACCACCAGGTGGCATCATGGGGGCTTTTTCCTTCTCGGGCACGTCGGTGATGAGTGCTTCGGTGGTCAGGATCATGGCGGCGATGGAGGCGGCGTTCTCGAGCGCACCACGCGTCACCTTGGCGGGGTCAATGACACCGTCTTTGATCATGTCCACGTAGACTTCGCTGATCACGTTGAAGCCGATATTCTTGTTCTTCTTTTCCTTCTGGGCGCGGCGGACGTTCTCCAAAATGACGGAGCCATCCTTGCCAGCGTTCTCGGCAATCTTGCGCAGCGGGATCTCGAGCGCCTTGCGGACGATGTTGACGCCGATCTGGGCATCTTCATTTTCCATCTTCAGGCCGTCCAGGGCTTTCATGGCGTTCACCAGGGCAACCCCACCACCCGGCACGATACCGTCTTCGACGGCTGCGCGGGTTGCGGAGAGGGCGTCTTCGACGCGGTGCTTCTTCTCTTTAAGCTCGGTCTCAGTGGCGGCGCCTACACGGATGATGGCAACCCCACCGGAGAGCTTGGCGAGACGTTCCTGGAGTTTTTCCTTGTCGTAATCGCTGGTGCTCTTGTCGATCTCGACGCGGATCTGGTCGATACGGCCTTTGATCATGGCGGTATCACCCTTGCCACCTACCACGGTGGTGTCATCCTTGGTGATGACGACTTTCTCGGCACGGCCAAGGTCGGCGATGGTGGCGCTTTCCAGCTTGCGGCCGGTCTCTTCAGAGATCACCTGACCATTGGTCAGGGTGGCGATATCCTGCATCATGGCCTTGCGGCGATCACCAAAGCCAGGGGCTTTGATGGCGACCACGTTCAGCATGCCGCGGATCTTGTTGAGAACCAGGGTGGCGAGTGCTTCGCCGTCCACGTCCTCGGCGATGATCACCAGCTCGCGCTTGCCGATCTGGACCAGTTTCTCGAGCAGCGGGACAATATCAGCCGCGGCGGAGATCTTCTTGTCGTAGATCAAGACGTATGCATCGGCGACGGAGGCTTCCATGTGCTCGGGGTCGGTGATGAAATAGGGCGAGATGTAGCCACGGTCGAACTGCATACCTTCGACGTACTCGGTCTCGAATTCCAGGCCCTTGGATTCTTCCACGGTGATGACGCCGTCTTTACCGACTTTGTCCATCACATCCGCGATCAGCTCACCGATCACACGGTCCTGGGCGGAAATGGAGGCCACGTTGCCGATCTCGGCTTTGGTGGTCACTTCGATGGCGTCCTCGCCGATCTTCTTGACCACGGCTTTGGTGGCGGCTTCGATACCGTGCTTGAGCAGCATCGGGTTGAAACCGGCGGCCAGGTTCTTCATGCCCTCGGTGACGATGGCATGCGCCAGAACGGTGGAAGTGGTGGTGCCATCACCAGCGATGTCGTTGGTCTTGGTGGCGGCTTCCTTGAGCAGCTGGGCGCCCATATTCTCAAACGGGTCTTCCAGCTCGATTTCCTTGGCGACGGTCACACCGTCGTGGGTGATGGTGGGGGAACCAAACTTGCGATCCAGGGCCACGTTGCGACCCTTGGGACCGAGGGTGGTCACGACCGCGGTCGCCAGGACATCCATGCCCTTGCTCAGCTTGCGACGTGCTTCTTCAGAAAATTGCAGTTGTTTTGCTGCCATAGTTCATTACTCCTTTATTTTTTATCTTCTACAATTGCTAACAGGTCGCTTTCGCGCAGGATGAGCAGTTTCTTGCCATCCACCTTGATTTCGGTGCCGGAATACTTGGCGAACAGGACCACATCGCCTTTTTTGACGTCCATGGCGATGCGATCGCCATCTTCGTCACGGTCACCAGGGCCAACGGCCAGAACGGTGCCTTTTTGGGGTTTTTCTTTGGCGGTCTCGGGGAGAACGATGCCACTGGGGGTGATCTCATCTTGTTCGATGGGTTCAACCACCACACGGCTGCCTAAGGGTTTGAAATTGATGGACATAGCCACCTCCTATATGGGAATGATTTGGATTTGATCCATTAACTATTTGTGGTTTAGCACTCTTCCGACGTGAGTGCTAAACCATGCCCTATGATACCTAATTTTAATAAGGACGTCAAGAGGA
>CAVZSS010000019.1:0-286473 GCA_963777965.1 uncultured Chloroflexia bacterium
CCGGTGCCTTTGTGGTTGTTGCAGATATCAACGCTGATGGTGTCAACGCTGTAGCCTCGGTTTTGATTAAAAGTGGCTACCGTGCCCTGGGAGTTGCCACCGATGTTACCCAGCCTGAATCAGTCCATGCACTCCTCCAAGAGACATTGGACACATTCGGTCGCCTGGATATCCTGGTCAATTCCGCCGCCCTCGACCCTAAATTCGACCCCGAAGCCCTGGCAGAGATGGCAAAACGCGGCACGGTCTCTGGCGCATTCGAAGATTACCCCCTCGAATTCTGGAAAGCCGCCCTGGATGTCAACCTGACCGGTATGTTCCTGTGCTGCCAGGCTGCGGTTAAGCCTATGCTTGCTCAAGGCAAGAAAGGATCCATCATTAATATTTGTTCCACTTATGGTCTGGTAGCACCTGACCAACGCATATATCAGCGTGAGGGTAAAAAAACCTCCTTCAAACCGGTCTATTATTCGGTTACAAAGGCTGGCGTGCTGGGACTGACGCGTTATTTATCAGCCTATTATGCTGGAACGGATATCCGTGTCAATGCCCTTACACCCGGGGGTGTATATAATAACCACGATGATGTTTTTCTCAAAGCTTACACCGCCCGCACCGTTATGGGACGTATGGCAAATAAGGACGAGATGAACGGTGCTCTCCTGTTTCTTGCCTCAGATGCTTCTTCCTATATGACTGGTTCAAACCTGATTGTTGATGGTGGTTGGACCGCCTGGTAGTTTAAGATCGGACATTAGCCTATGCATATTCTCGCCCTCATTCCTGCTCGCGGTGGTTCCAAGAGCATCCCACATAAGAATATCCGTCCTTTGGCAGATATTCCGCTCATTGCCTATTCCATTTCCGCTGCGAAAGGATCAAAATTAGTCACCCGCACCATTGTCTCCACCGACGATGACGAGATCGCCAGTGTCGCCCGTGAATTTGGCGCAGAAACCCCATTCATGCGACCAACCGAGTTCGCTCAGGATAACACGCTGGATTATCCAGTTTTCACGCATGCTATCTCCTGGCTTAAACAACACGAGAATTACCAGCCCGATATCCTTGTTCAGCTGCGGCCGACTTCCCCCCCTTCGTCCACCAGGTTGTGTCGACCAGGCAATTCAGGTACTGTTGGATCACCCTGAAGCCGACTCAGTACGTGGTGTCATCCCCTCCGGTCAGAATCCTTCAAGATGTGGCAGATCAACGACAATGGTCAGATGACCCCCTTGTTAAGCTTACCCGGGATCCCTGAGCCATTTAATGCCCCTCGCCAGGCTCTCCCTCAAACCTATTGGCAGACCGGTCACGTGGATGCCATCCGTCTGACCACGATATCCCAAAAAAAATCTTTAAGTGGTGATATCATCTATCCTCTCCAAATTGACCCGCTCTACGCAGTTGATATTGACTTATCCCGCGACTGGCAGCGCGCTGAATGGCTCATCAATCAAGCAGATATACCAATCGTCCTCCCTTTCCATACCAGGCGCCCTTTGCCCAGTCAAATAAGCTTGGTGGTGTTTGATTTCGATGGGGTCATGACGGATGATCGTGTTTGGGTAGACCAGGATGGTCATGAATTGGTAGCTGCAAGCCGGCGTGATGGACTTGGCATTGCCATGCTGCGTAAAGCAGGTATCCCGATGGTGGTGCTCTCTACTGAGACCAACCCAATCGTTTCTGCACGCTGCCGCAAGCTGGAACTGATCGCAATCCAGGGTGTGGGTGATAAAGGGACAGCCCTTAAGTCACTTTTACAAGAACGCAAGCTTGACCCTCAGCATGTTGTTTATTTAGGGAATGATGTAAATGACCTGCCTTGTTTTTCTTTGGTTGGTTGTGCTGTGGCGGTCTCCGATGCCCACCCAGGCGTTATTGCCCAGGCAGACCTGGTACTAACTCGTAAGGGTGGTCATGGAGCAGTTCGAGAGCTTTGCGACATGATCATCCAAAATCAGAAATAAGGGCTCTTGTTAATTCTCATAGCTTATCAAAAAAAAATAAGAATTCTTAGCAGAAAGGTGAATACTCATGTCACGTGAAATAATGATCGGTAATCGGACTGTCGGTGATGGGCACCCAACCTATGTCGTCGCCGAGATTGGTATCAACCATAACGGAAGTATAGATATCGCCAAGTCCTTGATTGATGTCGCTGTAAAAAATGGGGTCGATGCTGTCAAGTTCCAGAAACGCACTCCCGAGTTGTGTGTTCCACCAGACCAGCAGAAACATATGCGCGAGACCCCCTGGGGTTACATCACCTATTTGGATTATCGCTACAAGGTTGAATTGGGTATGAGTGAATATCGAGAAATAGACCGCTATTGCAAACAACAGGTTATACCCTGGTTTGCTTCGGTATGGGATGAGCCTTCTGTGGATTTTCTCCAGCAGTTCAACCCTATTTGTATTAAGATTCCCTCCGCTTCCCTGACTGATAAAAGCCTTCTTCTTCATGCACGCTCCACGGGGAAGCCAGTAATACTTTCCACGGGCATGTCCACCATGGAGCAGATAAAGCAGGCGGTTAATATTATTGGTGAGGAAAATTTGCTCATCACCCATGCCACCAGCACCTATCCATGTGACCCGGCCGAGCTCAATCTGAAGATGATCCGCACCCTGGTGGAAACATTCTCCTGCCCGATAGGCTATTCAGGGCATGAAGTGGGCTTGATTCCTACCGTCGTTGCTGTATCCATGGGTGCGTGCATGGTTGAGCGGCATATCACCCTGGACCGTGCCATGTGGGGCAGTGATCAGGCTGCCTCAGTCGAACCTGGTGGAATTGAGCGTCTGGTTAAGTACATCCGGGTAACTGAGCAATCACTGGGTGATGGGGTAAAGCGTATATATGAAAGTGAGATGTCTTCCCTACGTCGGCTTCGCCGGGTAAAGGATTAATCCTGGCCTGGTTGCGTACATTCTAAGCCCTCATCAACCGTAAAATACTTGAAGCCAATCAATGAGTTCGTTTAGTAGCAAAGTTAATAAGCGTTTCTCTTTGTCCACCCAGCACTGGAGGAATAATCGTTCTGTTCGCCAGCTTGTGCGCCAGGTGAATTCAAACTCTCCTTTGCATGAGCTCGCCATGCACGTTTCAAACAATTCCACACTCAAGCCTGTGGCATTCTTCAACGCCTCTACCCGCCTGACTGGAATTAGCTTGAATGCTGCTTTTTCACTCCTTGCCAGTCTTGGGCTGCAGGTTTCTGGATTGCCAGTTGTTCGTTTTGCCTGTAAAAGAGGCATGAGCCTTTGTGTTTTGGGCACCGATCGTAATGATCCAACAAAATTACCTCCCTGCAAAGCGTGTATTGCTCAATCTCGTGTGCTTTTTTCAGACGGACTCGTTATCCCATTTACATATGCAACCAATCCCTATCTCACAGGTTTGGTTAAAGACCTACCTCTAGATGCTTTATCCGGGATTGAAGTTCAAATTCCTTTTCGGGCTGGTCAATCTACCCCAAATGTATCTTTAAATGTCATGCCTGTCGGACAATTGGTGCTACCATCCATCCGCTGGGTTTTACGGCGCCACCATCTCCAGGACGACGAATCAACCCGGTTTATTTTCCGGCAGTATATCCTCTCTGCTAATCATGTTGCCCGAGAGTTCTCAGCCTTCCTGGATAAAGTCGATCCACAAGCCGTTATTCTTTTCAATGGTCAATTCTTCCCTGAAGCAGTTGCACGTTGGGTGTGCTTGCAGCGGGGGATTCGCGTCATCACCCATGAAGTAGGTCTTCAGCCATATAGTGCCTTCTTCACCACCGGGGAAGCCACTGCCTACCCCTTGCAAATTCCAACAGATTTTGACCTCAACGATGCCCAGAACAAACGCCTGGATGATTATCTTAGCCAGCGCTTTCAAGGTCAGTTTTCGATGGCTGGAATTCAATTTTGGTCCAAGATGAGCGTCCTGAATGAAGAATTTCTTCATCGTGCTGAAGGCTACAAGCAGATCGTACCTATTTTTACCAATGTTATTTTCGATACCAGTCAGCCGCAGTCCAACGTTATCTTTCCCCACATGTTTGCCTGGTTGGATATGGTTTTAACCATTGTCCAGGAACATCCTGAAACCCTGTTCGTTCTGCGCGCCCATCCCGACGAAAACAGGCCTGGCAAAACGAGCCTTGAGAGCGTGAGCCAGTGGGTAGCCCAAAAACATGCCGATGAATTACCCAATCTTATATTTATTGATTCAGGTCAGGGGTTCAGCTCCTATGAGCTCATCCAGCGCTCGAAGTTTGTCATGGTATACAATTCCACCATTGGTCTTGAAGCATCTATCATGGGCTTCCCCGTGATTTCTGCCGGTCGAGCCCGCTACACCCAGCTGCCCACTGTATTCTTTCCTTCCACCTCGCAGGAGTATCTCCAACAAGTGAATTCTTTCCTGGATGTAAAAGAGATTTCCGTTCCATCAGAATATAAAACCAATGCCCGTCGCTTCCTGTTTTACCAGCTTTTTCGGTCTTCTCTGCCATTCGGGGATTTCTTACAAGCAGATGGAATATGGCCCGGTTTTGTTAAACTAAAAAATTTCTCCCCTCAATCTCTTACCACTTCAGTATCACCGGCAATGAATGCCATTTACAAAGGTATTCTCGAAAATGGTAATTTCTTATTGGATTCGGATTATTAATCGATCCCAGTGCTCTGGATGCAATATTGGGGCACAGACGACTCAATCTCGACAATTATCGAATTTTACTTTTCTCATCAACTAGTCTATCTAATACCCGATATGAGCTAAAATGCCAAATATTACCGCCCTCGTACCCATCCGCCACCACTCTCAACGTGTCCCGGGCAAGAACTATCGCCCTCTGGCAGGCAAGCTGCTTTTTCACCATATTATCACCACATTGCTGTCCTGCCCCGAGATATCCCAGGTGGTTGTCGATACGGATAGTCAGCCTGTGATGGAAGGTTTACAGAAAGATTTCCCAGAAGTTCTCGTTCTAGTCCGTCCAGAATATCTCTGCGCTGATACGATTTCCATGAACGAGATCCTGGTTTACGACACCTCGCAGGTCCAAGCGGATTATTATTTTCAAACGCATACCACCAACCCACTTCTGCGTCCATCCACCATCTCCCATGCAGTCCAGGCCTTCCTTGCAAATATCCATGATTATGATTCGCTCTTTTCAGTCACCCGCATGCGAAAACGATTGTGGGACCAGTATGGTCAGGCTATTAATCACGACCCCTCCATCCTGTTGCAAACCCAAGATTTACCACCTGTTTTTGAAGAGAACTCATGCATTTATATGTTCACCCGACAGATGTTGGTCCATCGCCAAAACCGCCTCGGCTTACATCCTTTCATGTTCGAGATGGATGCCGCTGAAGCTTGGGATATTGACGAGGAGTTGGATTTTCTGATCGCTGAGTTTTTAATGCAGCAAGTATCCTAACAAGATATTTTGCGAGTTATTCGCCTGCGGGTATTCAACCAATAAATATTTATTGTAAAAAATGTCGGTCTCTTTGAAGAAATCTCATCCACTCTCAATTCTACTGATTCCACTCGGAATCATCGGGGCAATTTTTATGGGTTGGCTTACTCCATTTGGGGTAGGTATTTATGTAGATTCCCTATATTATTTTTCTTCTGCCCAAAATTTAATCACTGGGCTCGGCTTGGGTAGACTCACCGGGCTGGGTGACTTCAAGCCGATGACACATTACCCCCCATTTTATTCTTATATTATCGCTTTCTTTCATCTCTTGGGATTACCTGAACTTACCTCTGCCCGCTGGCTCAGCATGCTGGCCTTTGGTCTCTCGATAATATTTGCTGGTTTACTCGTTTATCAACGCACTCACTCTAAATTTTTCAGCGTTTTTATTGCCATTCTTTTCCTGGTCTCAAATCCACTCCTGCGTAACTTAAGCTGGGCAATGACTGAACCCCTATATATTGTCCTGATGCTTCTTAGTATCTTGCTTCTTGGTATCTATCTACAGAAGCCTCTCAGGCATTGGCTGGTCCTGGCATCCATAATTACCAGCCTTGTCCTTCTTACTCGTTACGTTGGCTTTTCCTTGGTCGCCGCATTCATTCTTGTCCTGCTTCTCAACCGACAACATCCTTGGCGTCGCCGAATTCAAGACTTTCTTCTTTTCCTGTCAATTGCCCTTTTTCCAACCATACTTTGGCTGGTTCGAAATTGGTTTGTTTCAGATACGCTGACCAATCGAAGACTCGATTGGCACCCAATTTCCATTGAGAATTTTTCTTTTTTGATTAAAGCAATAAACAGTTGGGGATTGTTGCCCCAGCGCCTGGTGGTTGGTCATGAGACCTTGGCGTTTTCAACAATCATCTTTTTCCTTGCCCTCATAGGCGTGATGTGGCTAATAACATCTTTCCCAAAACCAGGAAAAGCACCCTCCCAGGAATTCACATTGCTTTTATCAGCTTGGTTCTATGTGGGTTTGTTGATTATTTCCTTGTTCTTCCTTGATGCAACCACCCGCCTGGAAAACCGCATTCTCCTACCCTTATATGTAATAGTTTTACTTTTAATCATCATCGGTTCAGCTATATTATGGCAGCGGAAAACAATATTCTCCCACCTTTTCGTAGTGCTGGTATGCTTATGGTTAGCCTATTTCTCTTTCACGCGTGTGGATGGTGCCATCATCGATTTGCGCGCCGATGGTCAGGGATATGCAGAATTGCAATGGCAGAATTCACCCACGGCAAATTTTATTCGTCAGCAAGAAACGTCAGTAATTTTCACCAACGATATAACCGCCATCTACTTTCTTGCCGGCAAGGATTCGGTGGGCATCCCGAATGCAAGTGCAACTGAGGCAGACTTTGCCCAAATCCGCGATCATCTACGCACTCCCAATAGCTACCTGGTTATCTTCGGAAACTTAACAGGAGAATTTCCGCTGTTGGAAAAGCTAACCGAGTATCTGAATGTTGTTGAATCGTTCGATGATGGTACGATATATCAAATTCGGTAATACAGGATTGAGCTAAGATTATGATGACCACTATTCTATATTCTGCTCCCAATATGATCCCCTTTCTGCCACGCTATCGGCCAATGTTGGAAAACCTCGGATTACAATTGATTGTCCCCGAAGTCCATGAGCGTTTGAGCGAAGCCGAGATTCTAGCTTACGCTGGTCAGTTTGATGGCACCATTTGCGGTGATGACTACTACACGCTCCGAGTATTGGAAGCCTGTTCACCACGCCTCAAGGTCATCTCCAAGTGGGGCACCGGTATCGATTCAATCGACCGCCAGGCTGCAGAAAAATTTGGCATTCAGGTATGCAACACCCCCAATGCGTTTACCATACCTGTCGCCGATACGGTTCTGGGTTATATGCTTGCCTTTGCCAGGCGTTTACCCTGGATGGATAAAGCAATAAAATCTGGTTACTGGGAGAAAATTCCAGGGCGTTCCCTGAGTGAGTGTACTTTAGGCGTGGTAGGTGTGGGTAAAATTGGTAAAGCAGTTATCCGGCGCGCTCGAGCGTTCGGGATGAACCTGCTTGGAAACGATATCATCCCCATCGATCCAGTCTTTCTCTCTAAGAATAAGGTTGAGATGACCACCCTGGAGGACCTGCTATCCCGTTCAGATTTCATCAGCCTGAATTGCGACCTTAATCCCACCAGCTACCATCTCATTAATTCCACCACGCTCAGCCACATCAATCCATCCGCGATCCTGATTAACACCTCGCGTGGTCCCGTTGTGGATGAGGTGGCATTGGTTTCGGCATTACTTTCTGGTAACCTGGCTGGGGCTGCCCTGGACGTGTATGAAACCGAACCATTACCCGGTGACAGTCCCCTCACAACCATGGACAATGTCTTGCTTGCCTCCCACAATGCCAATTCCAGCCCAAGAGCCTGGGAAAGGGTTCATCAAAATACCATCAATAATTTACTCAATGGGTTAGGCATCACTATCAATAAGGATAAATGATTATGCATACCAACAAAATTGACCCAATGGCATCTGAGTCTCCTCGAACTGTCTTGGTCACTGGTGCTGCCGGCGAAATCGGCCGCGCCACAGTTCATCGCTTCGCAACCTCAGGTTGGCGCGTTATCGGTGTAGACCGGTCATCTTTCGGCCAGCCATTTCCGGATGATGGTTTCTTCATTCAAGCTGATATCTCTATAGGAGAAAATTTGGAGTCGATCTTTAGCCAGGCTCATGCCCACACCGGTTACCTGAATGCCTTAGTCAATAACGCCGCCGTACAGGTTGCCAAGCCTATCATTCAAACCAGTGTGGAAGAGTGGGATGCTGTGATGGCTTCCAACTTGCGCTCTGTATTTCTGAGTGCCAAGCTTGCCTATCCATTGTTTAAAGCCGCCAACGGTGGGGCAATCGTCAATGTATCATCCGTTCATGCCGTGGCAACCTCTGCCAATATTGCTGCCTACGCTGCCAGTAAAGGCGGTCTGTTAGCCCTCACCCGTGCCATGGCTATCGAATTCGCTCCCGACAATATTCGCGTGAATGCCATCCTTCCAGGCGCAGTTGATACCCCCATGCTTCGCGCGGGTCTGAATCGTGACCACGTTCAAGGCAGCGATATCCAAACCCGCCTCGATAATCTTGCCCGCAAAACTGTCAATGGGCGTATTGGTACACCCGATGAAATTGCCCACGCCATTTATTTCCTGGCCGATGATTCTCAATCTTCTTTTATGACCGGTCAGGCAATGATCGTAGATGGTGGTGCCACCGCCCGCCTCAGTACAGAATAAGATCTTACCTATTCACGATTAAACTATTCACACACGATGCGTCAATCTTTAAAAAAATATACTCCAAAGCCTGTATGGCAATTGGGTTCCAATACGTATTGGGCTTGGCGTAATCGCGGCCGGCATGTCCTGGCACGTTCTATCAGTCCTCGCTGGGCGGAAAGCAAGCGTAGTCTGCGCCAGCTTGAAAATATCCACAAGGGTAAACGCTGTTTCATCATTGGTAATGGTCCCAGCCTGCTCCAGACTGACCTAAGCAGGCTTAATGGCGAATACACATTTGGTCTCAATCGCATCTATCTGCTCTTCCCCGAGTTGGGCTTTCCCACCACCTATTTGGTTTCTGTTAATGATCTGGTTCTCGAGCAATGTGTCACAGAGATGCAACGCCTTACAATGCCGAAATTTCTTACCTGGCGAGCCCGCAATTGGTTCCGTAATGATCCTAATGTCACTTATCTGGACACTGACTTCACCGGTGAAGAGAATTTCTGTCCAAAGATCACGGGGCGCATTTTTGAAGGTTTTACCGTTACCTATGTAGCCCTCCAGCTTGCTTACCATATGGGGTTTGAACAGGTGATTCTGGTCGGTGTGGATCATAACTTTGTCACTCAGGGTATTGCTAACCAGGCAATTGTCTCCCAGGGTGACGACCCCAACCACTTTGCCCCCAACTATTTTGGCAAAGGCTTCAAGTGGCAGCTCCCCGACCTGGAAGGCTCAGAACGCGCTTATTCATTGGCGCGTGAAGCCTATTCAAATTCGGGTCGAGGTGTATCGGATGCAACCATCGGTGGAAAACTGGCTATCTTCCCAAAGGTGGATTATTCCTTCTCTCTTCTAATTTATTTTACCTTTGGCTTCTTACTCCTCTTCCCCTCGTTTCTATCATAACTCCGTCTTTTAACCAGGCTCGTTTCCTCGAGCAAACCATACAATCAGTTCTTTGGCAGGACTACCTCAATATCGAATACCTGGTTGTCGATGGTGGATCAACCGACGGCTCTCTGGAAATCATCAAGCATTATTCCGACCGCTTGGCTTGGTGGGTATCAGAACCCGATCATGGTCAGGCAGAGGCAATCAATAAGGGGTTTTCTCACGCCCATGGTCAGATTATCGCCTGGTTGAACTCAGACGACCTGTATTATCGTCAGGATACGGTCAGTCAGGCGGTTCATACCCTGCAGACCCACCCGGAGATCGGTATGGTTTATGCTGATGGCGTAATGGTCGATGCAGGCTTGAACATTCTGGATTGGCATACTTATCCCCAGTACACGCTCACAGATCTTTTGTCTTTCAGGGTGTTATTGCAGCCAACCGTATTCATGTCGTCAGCCAGCATTGCAGCATGCCGGCTACCTCCCCACTGACTATCACATGATCCTTGACCATACCTTGTGGGTGCGAATTGCTGCTCGATACCCCATCTATCATGTGGATGAGTATTGGGCAGTGGAGCGTACCCATTCCGATGCAAAAACCATTGCCTATTCTGCCCGGTTTGTGGATGAAGCCTTTCATTTTGTCCATTCGATGGAGCAAGATTCCACATTTCAGTCCTTTATAGCCAATAACCGGAAAGATATCTACGCTGGGCTCCATATTTTTGCTGCCAGACGTTTGATCGATGCAGATCAGCCTCGCCTGGCCTTGGGTCACTTCCGACAGGCTGCACAGCTATCAATCTCCAGGGTGGTTTCTGTCTGGTATAAAGTGCTCCAGGCCTTGGGTGGAGCTCTCGGCTTGGAAAAAGTGTTCTTGTCCTATCGTCAGGCACGCAGGCGGGTTCAGCATCGTTCCCAGCACTTGATTGTTTCTGAGACCGGTATCTCATTACAGTACGCCTGATCAAACCTGAGGAAATTTCTTTTTGTAGTCATGTTAAAACGTGTACCCCTTGCACCCTTTGCTCTAGCCATATTCCCCGTCTTGTCCTTGCTGGCCAGTAATGTAAGAGAAGTCAGTCTTACGGTTGCCATTCGGCCATTGTTGATCAGCCTGTTGGTAACACTGTTGCTCCTGATCATTTTTCGTCTTGTTTTCCACCGTTGGGATAAGGCCTCCCTGGTCACTTCTTTTATCCTGGTTCTATTCTATTCTTACGGACAGGTGTATTCATGGCTCGAGCAAAATCCTGTCGCTGGGTTTAGTTTTGGGCGGCACCGTTATCTGGTTATCCTGTTTGCCTTGTTTTTATTGTTGGGTTTGTGGGGTCTGGTCTTTAAATTAAAGAATTACCCACAGGCTTTATTTCTGGCAAATATCGTCAGCCTTTCAGTACTTGCATTGCCTGCGATTCAAATAACCTGGTTTACCTTGCAGACTTCGCTGCAGCAAAACAAGGCAGTCCAGGCTGCTACAGTCTTGGATAGGCCACTTGAGCCAAACTTACAGCCGTTGCCCGATGTTTACTATATCGTTCTGGATTCTCACACTCGCAGTGATGCCTTGTTGGAAGATTACCACTTTGATAACTCTGTTTACCTTAATGAATTACGGGATATGGGGTTTTACATTGCCGATTGTAGCCGCAGCAATTATGATTACACCCAGGGGTCAATGGTGGCAGCGTTGAATATGGATTACCTGACTGGCCTGGGTCAATACCTAGAAGAGCTGAATTCAAACGATATCTGGATTTTATTAAAACAAAGCCGTGTCCGGCAGTTACTAGAAAATGCTGGTTATAAGACGGTTGCATTTGATACCGGGTATGAGTGGAGCCGCCTGGAGGATGCAGATATCTATATGAGCCTTGGAAGTGATAGTTATTCGCTCCAAAAAGTCAATCCATTCGAAGCCATGCTCATTAAAAGCACCGCTCTGCTCATTTTGACAGACTCTCAAAATCAACAGCTGAGATCAAAATTTACGGAAGTCAACTTTCCGTATAGTTTTCATGTGAACAACCAAAACTTTATCCTTGAACAGTTACCCCAGATTTCCAAAGACCCTGACCCAACTTTTACCTTTGTTCATCTGCTGATTCCCCATGTGCCTTTTGTTTTTTCCGCCGATGGCAGTATAGTTACTGACCCTCTGTTCTACAATGGCAAGCTCTCCTGGCCTGGCGATGATCAGCACCTTGTTCAAGGCTATGCCAATCAGGTGGAGTACGTTGATCGAGAAATTGTGCAGATTGTCAGGTTCTATTTTGGATCAGTCCAAGACGCCCCCGATCATAGTCATTCATGGAGATCATGGCTCTGCTGGACGCAAATCGATTTGAGATTACTCAATGCCTATTATCTCCCCGCCAGATGGAGCGAAAGACCTGTATTCGACCATTACTCCAGTCAATTCCTTCCGGGTTATTTTCGATAATTACTTCGGAACGGATTTCTCTCTCCTGCAGGATGTCAGTTATAACCAATCAGGTCAGCTAGTTCCGGAAACTGCCCCCGCATGTATTGAAAATTAGCTCAAAATGCGCCCACTTGTTTCCATCATCACCCCATCATATAACCAGGCTCGTTTCCTCGAGCAGACCATCATGTCCATTCTATCTCAGGATTATCCCAACCTGGAATATATCATCGTGGATGGCGCTTCAAGCGATGGTTCTCTGGAAATCATCAAGAAATATGCCAATCAGCTTGCTTGGTGGACCTCTGAGCCAGACCAGGGTCAAACGGATGCAATTAATAAAGGCTTTGCTCATGCAAAAGGCGAGATATTTGCCTGGCTCAACTCTGATGACACCTACCAACCTGGTGCCATTTCACAAGTTGTAGACTCTCTCCTTGCCCATCCAGATGCAGCCCTTGTATATGGAGATGCTAACCTGATCGATGAATACGGGCATATTATCGGTCGCTTTCCCGCCCGGCAGACAAACCTGCCAAAACTACTTCGGGGATCTGTACATATCCCACAGCAAGCAGCTTTCTTCTGGTCCCGACTCTGGATGCAGGTGGGACCGCTCGATCCTACATTTCACTTTGCCATGGACTACGATCTTTGGGTGCGTTTAGCCAAACTTTCCCCATTGATTTATGTACCCCGCTTATGGGCGAATTTTCGTCTGCATGGTCAAGGGAAATCGGTTATGATGGATGATCGCTGTTACCCTGAGATGATCCGTGTATACCAGCGCGAACGCGGGAAAAGTATCTCCTTACTGGCAATACGCTGGCGCTTGCGTCGCATCCTCTACGCCTGGATACCCATTCGTTTACGTATTAAGTTACGCCATTTCTTTTCCCGCTGATATCCAAATGGAATTATCGGGAATTAATATTACAATAGGCACATCCATTTTGGAGGCTTGAATAATTATGCTGTTTGAACCAACATCTATCCCCGAAGTTGTCATTATCACCCCCCAGGTGTTTGGGGATGATCGTGGCTTTTTTATGGAAACCTATCAAGCTCAAAGGTTTGGAGCTGCTGGTTTACCGTTCATCTACGTGCAAGATAATCATTCAGGCTCCCAGCATGGTACTTTGCGCGGGTTGCACTATCAGATTCGCCAACCGCAAGGTAAGGTCGTTCATGTCCTTGAAGGTGAAATCTATGATGTGGTAGTAGATTTACGTCATTGGTCAGCAACCTTCAGTCAATGGTTGGGTATCGAGCTTTCTGCTAATAATAAGAAGCAAATTTGGATTCCACCAGGCTTTGCCCATGGATTTTATGTGCTTAGTGAATGGGCAGAGGTCGCATACAAAGCAACCGATTATTATGCACCCCAATGGGAGCGAACACTTCTCTGGAATGACCCTACCTTGGATATTAGCTGGCCGATCCCTAAAGGAGAATTGCCTGTCCTCTCTTCCAAAGATATGCAAGGGAAGCTCCTCGCTGAAGCTGAAGTGTACAATCAGGAGATAAAGTGAGAAACGTCCTGGTTACAGGTGGAGCTGGATTTATTGGATCCAACTTTATTCGTTTCCTGCTAAAAAATGAACCGGATGTCCAGGTGATCAATCTGGACGTGCTATCTTATGCTGGTAGCCAGGAAAATCTTAAGGATTTACCTTTTTCCGAACGGCATACATTTATTAGGGGAGATATATGTGATCGCCCATTGGTAGATCACCTTTTCCATGCGAATAAAATAGACACCGTTGTTCACTTTGCTGCTGAAACGCATGTAGATCGGTCTATTCTGAATCCAGAGCAATTTTTACACACAAATGTCGTCGGAACCTTCACGTTATTGGAAGCTGCCCGTCAGTATTGGCTAAATGAGAAAGCTTTAACGACCGATGATTTACGTTTTCATCATATTTCTACCGATGAAGTTTTCGGATTCCTAAAACTCAATGACCCGGCATGGACCGAAACCACGCCTTATGCGCCCAGCTCCCCCTATTCTGCCTCAAAAGCTGCCAGTGACCACTACGTAAGGTCGTATGGTCATACCTTTGGTTTGCCATACTCCATCACCAATTGTTCAAATAATTATGGTCCTTACCAGTTCCCTGAAAAGCTGATCCCCCTCATGATTCTGCATGCGCAAGAGGGCAAACCACTCCCGATTTATGGGGATGGAGGCCAAATCCGCGACTGGTTATATGTTGAGGACCATTGTGAGGCTATATGGATGGTCTTGCGTAAAGGCCATTCAGGGCAGACCTACAATGTTGGCGGTGGTACCCAGCCCACGAACATAGAGGTTGTTCAGCATTTATGTTCTGGCATGGATGAGCTTCTTCCCCATTCCCCTTTTCTTCCCCATTCTTCCCTGATGCGCTTTGTCCCCGACCGTCCAGGTCATGATCGCCGTTATGCGATTGATATCACAAAAATAAAGACACAGTTGGGTTGGCAGCCAAAGCAATCATTGGGCAGTGGCTTGCAGAAAACGATTGAATGGTACCTGTCCAACACGGAGTGGGTATCTGCTATTCGCCAGCAGCAAGATTATCAACAATGGTTGGAAAGGAATTACGATAAAAGGCAATGAAAAGGTTTTGGAGACAGCTATGAAAGGTATTATCCTATCGGGTGGCAAAGGTACCAGGTTGTATCCCCTTACCATTGGTGTCAGTAAGCAGCTCCTACCGATCTATGACAAGCCAATGGTTTATTACCCCCTTTCCATGTTGATGCTTGCCGGGATTCGCGAGATTCTAGTGATCAGCTCACCCGACGCTCTGTCTGCCTTCAAGGGCTTGCTAAAAGACGGCTCCCATCTAGGATTGAATATCTCCTATGCAGAGCAGGTCGAGCCACGCGGTTTGGCAGACGCTTTCTTGGTTGGTCAGGAATTCATCGCTGGCGAGCCAGTTTGTCTTATCCTTGGAGATAATATTTTCTTCGGGCAAGGTTTACCTGCACAGCTTCGCTCCGCAGCCCAGTTAACCCAAGGGTCATTGATATTTGCCTACCCGGTTCGCGACCCTGAACGTTATGGTGTGGTTGAGTTTGATTCCCAGGGTCTTGCCATGAGCATTGAAGAGAAACCTGTCAAAACCTCGTTCTCATTATGCTGTTCCGGGCATGTATTTCTATGATGCGCATGTATCTGAATATGCCGCCCTCACTTAAACCTTCTGCCCGTGGTGAAATTGAGATTACTGACCTTAATATGATCTATTTGCAGAATGGTCTGATGCGCGTGGAAATCCTTGGACGTGGAGTCGCCTGGCTCGATGCAGGTACCCATGAAGCCCTCTTACAAGCCAGCAATTTTGTTCAAACGGTTCAGGATCGCCAGGGCATGATGATCTCCTGCCCGGAGGAAATAGCATATCGCCTCGGTTTCATTGATGCCTCCCAGCTTCGGTATCAAGCCCAGACAATGGAAGCCAACCAATACGGGCAATACTTATTGCACCTTCTCGAAGAGGAACTCCCGTTTCACAGTCAATAACGATGTCATTTCATCATCTGTCATACTGCTAAACATGCGCATCCTACTTATCGGCAATAAAGGTCAGCTTGGTTGGGAATTGGAACGAACCCTCGCACCACTGGGTGAGATACATGCCTGTGATTATCCTGATGTCGATCTAGCAAATATTGAAAGCATCCGTCAGGTTATCAATCAAACCAAACCTGATCTGGTTATTAACGCGGCTGCGTATACCGCGGTGGACCGTGCTGAATCCGAACCCGATCTGGCATATGCGATCAATGCCACTGCACCAGCCATCCTTGCCCACGAAGCTCAAAAAACTGGGGCAGCTTTTATCCATTTCTCGACCGATTATGTCTTTGACGGATTTAAAGCAAGGCCATACTTGGAAACAGGACCTCCCAATCCGCTCAGTGTTTATGGGCATACCAAGCTTGCCGGTGAACAGGAAGTTCAAAGCATTGATGGGTCTTACCTGATCCTGCGCACCAGCTGGGTGTATAGCTTGCGGCGTGACAGCTTTGTTAAAAAAGTATTAAACTGGGCACGGTCTCAGTCAAGTTTGAAAATTGTTACAGACCAGGTCAGTGGTCCCACCTGGGCACGAATGCTGGCTGAAGTCGTAAGCCATATAGCGTGTTTGGGTAGGGAGGATATTGCGGATTGGATTTCTGAACGTCGTGGAGTGTACCATTTGGCAGGATCAGGTCATTGCAGCCGTTTTGAATGGGGGCAGGAAATCTTACGCCTCGATCCGCATAAGGAAGAACAGGTCATCCTTGAACTATTACCTGCCTTGACGGCCGATTTTCCCACCCCGGCGCCTCGCCCTCTTTTCCGCGCTGAATTGTGACCACTTCACTCAAACATTTGGTTTACTTTTACCTGATTGGAAAGTAGCGTTGAAACTCGCCATGGATGCGATATGACAATGCGCGTTTTATCCATATTTGGCACCCGTCCTGAAGCGGTGAAAATGGCGCCTGTTATCCAGTCATTGGCTCGCACGCCGGGGATTAAGTCACTTGTCTGCGTTACAGCCCAGCACCGGCAAATGCTGGACCAGGTGCTTAGTCTTTTTAATATCGCCCCTGATATCGATTTGAACCTGATGCAGCCCGACCAGAACCTGGCAAATTTAACCGCTGATATATTTACGCACCTAGATCCTGTTCTTACTGATCTGAGACCGGATTGGATTCTGGTCCAGGGAGATACCACCACTGTAATAGCTGCTTCCCTGGCCGCCTTTTATCGCCACATTCACATCGGTCACGTGGAAGCTGGTTTACGCACCAATGACAAGTGGCAGCCTTTCCCGGAGGAAATCAACCGCCGGCTAGCCAGTGTGCTTGCAGATTTACATTTTGCTCCCACGGAGTGGGCTCGCCAGAATCTTCTGCGAGAAAACATCCCCTCAGAACAGATCCTTGTCACTGGAAACCCAGTCATTGATGCCCTGCATTCTGTCATGAAGATGCCACCTACTCCATCCATCCTTGAGCTTTTCAAACGTATTGATATCCCATCTATCCTTTCAGAAAGCCCACTGGTATCAAACCATAGATCCTCCCGCCTGATATTGGTCACTGCACATCGTCGCGAAAACTTTGGCCAACCCTTGGAAAATATCTGCACAGCCCTGATAGAATTGGCGCAATTCTATGGGGATGGGATCAGGATTGTTTATCCTGTGCACTTAAATCCGAATGTCCAGGAACCTGTATATCGCCTGTTAAGCGATATCCCAAATATTTTCTTGCTCCCGCCCTTGGATTATCTCCCCATGGTTCACCTCATGAAACATTCCAGCCTCGTCCTTACCGATTCTGGTGGTTTACAGGAAGAAGCACCTGCTCTTGGAATTCCTGTCCTGGTTATGCGTGCTGTTACTGAACGCCCGGAAGGTGTGAGCGCAGGTACTGTCCGCTTGGTGGGGACGGATACAAGACAAATCGTTAGTCAATCGCGTAATTTACTCGATAACCCCCAGGAGTATGCATCGATGGCGCAGGCTATTAATCCATATGGTGATGGTAAAGCTGCTGCGCGGATTACGAACGCCATCAAAAATTTCAAGGAATGATCTCACTCCTATATTTTATAGTGCTCCACAGTGTTGCACCCCAGACGATAAGTCAATCTATACTGATTTAAAAAACTGTTCCTGCTCATGGTGAATCTTTCAATTTGCATTACCACGCTTAACGCATGCGATTATTTGCAGAACTGCCTGCGTTCAATATATGAACAATCGGAATATTTGCAATCAACGAATGGCTATTCTAATATCGACTTCACTTCCCCACCTCTTTTGTCAACACCTTTAAATAAGTTGAGCTTTGAGTTGATCATCGTAGATAATGCTTCTGATGATGGAACTGTCGATATGCTCCATCGAGATTACCCAGAAATAAAGCTATTCCTGAATGAAAAGAACGATGGTTTTGCAAAACCCATGAACCAGGCAATGCGCGCAAGTTTGGGTGAATATTTTCTCATCCTCAATCCCGACACGATCATCCTGCCGGGCGCATTGAATGAGTTAGTCGGATATCTGATCGCCCATCCTGATATTGGTATATGCGGTCCAAAAGTTTTGAATCGCGATGGAAGTTTACAAAAGGCATGTCGGAGGGGGGTATCACGCCCATGGGCAGCTTTTAGCTATTTTTCTGGGTTGTCTGCCTTATTTCCAAAAAGTAAATTCTTTGGCGGCTATCTATTGAATTATTTAGATGAAAACACCACGCATGAAGTCGATGGAGTATCCGGTTCCTGCATGCTGGTTCGCCGGGTGGTTGTTGAACAGGTCGGATATTTTGATGAGCGTTTTTTTGCCTATCAGGAGGATGCGGATTTTTGCTTCCAGGCAAAAAAAGCTGGTTGGAAAGTTGTTTACCATCCCCAGGCTCAAATTATCCATTATGGTGGTCAAGGGGGGTCACGGGTTCATCCATACCACGCTATTTATGAATGGCATCGCTCATATTTCCTGTACTACCGGAAAAACTTGGCAAAGGATTATTTTTTCATATTCAATTGGTTCTACTATATATTAATGGGTTTGAAGCTAACAGTGTCATTAATTGCCAATGCATTACGCAGGGATAAATTTGCTGGTCCTCGCCGGGGATAAAATACATCCTTGAGAATGTTCTATGCAGTAAATACATCTCACCACATCAACTTATATTAATTATCCTGGCGACGGTGCTGCTGCTATTAGCAGCCTTCTCATTCTACCTGTTACAGGATCCTACTGCGCCATTGCCTTTTGTTCCACCGCCTCCATCCAGCACCATGACACCATTGCCTCCTTCACCGTCATATACTGCTGAACCATCGGCAACCAGCATGCCAACCCGGCAAACCTCCTATACACCTTTTGCATCACCAGCTCTAACTGAATCTGCCCCACCACCAGAAGGGACCCTCAGCCCGCCAACATCTGTTACTGAACCAGGTGTTACCGGGACATTATCAACAGTGCCTGGTTTTACAACCAATACATCCACAATTCAACCGGTTGCCACTTCCTCAGTATCCCCAACAGCCTCCCAGACACTCATGGCGGGCGAATATTTAGTCACCGGGCGGGCTGTCCAAAATGGAACTCCTATGGCAAATGCAGTCATAGAATTTTCAGATGATAACCCGACCCGCAAATCGAATACAGACGCAGGTGGTCATTATTCATTCATCTCCCTTGCTCCTGGCACAACCTTCACCCTGGCCTTCGACCAGGATAATAACCCCCAGCTAACTCCAGATCCAGAAATTGCTCCACTTGCATGGATTGAAGGCACTCTCCCAACGGGTGTAAATTCGATTGCACTACCTGATTTGGATGTGAGCCTCAATATCGAGGGCATGGTATTTCGATTGGTAACACCAGTGGATGGAGCTGCCTTTTCTGCTGCAGTCTTAAGTCAAGCCAATCCGCTTCAATTCATCTGGGCGTTTTATTACCTGGGTGATACATATTTTATTGAGCTTGGTCCAAATGGCAGTGATGAGCCAGCCTGGACTTCTGGAAATACGACTTCCACCAACATGATGTGGAATGGAACGTTGGATGATGGAAGCCATATCTCCAGAGGAGCTTATTGGTGGCGGGTTGGAGTGAATAAATCCCTGGGAATTTATAAGCTGATTGCCTTTACACCAAAATGGGACCTTGTATTTAACCCATAATCAATCTTGGCTAATATAAAAATAGAGCGAGTGGCGTCTAATTGCCCTCGCTCTTTTTTTGCTCATGAAGTATTCTGGTGCCGCGTGTGATTATTTTTCCGAGAACTTACCACTTAACTGGTCAGTTTGTTCTGAATTATAATTCCCCCATCTTGTATACAATTTATTGGATGATGAATGACGAATAACGGTTGGATAGTTTGTGTTATTGTAATCATATTGTTGGTGTGTGCTTGTCTTTTTTGTTTTCTGATAAGTCTGGCCGGTATTGCTGGATATATCTTATATCTCGCCCACCCTATCTTGGAATTTACCCTTTCAATCCTACAACACAGGTTCTCCAACCGCCACCCCGGTTGTTATCCGTCCAACCGCCCAAGGATTGAAGACCACCCCCACACCTTTCTTTTCAGATGCGACGCCTCACGCTGATCCGCCAGCTCCTGTTTCTGTCATCACGCCACCTCCGTTGTCGGTTCCAACTGACACCCTGTATGCGCTTGAAAATACTATCATCCCAATTAATGATCCAATTGAGATTACCCATCGACTATTAAATAAGAACAATATTTCTCCTACTGTGTATCCCCCGTCTTCTCCGTACGAGATCGGTGCCCAGGAGACTTTCTGGGCTGGAAATAATGATGGTGAGAATTTTACCGTACAAGCCACCCTTCGCTATATCACGGATCATGCCTATTTCTGGATAGAAGACGGTGTTCGCTATCATCAACGTGATTTGATCAAGCTTGCGGACACCTTTGAAAACAGCATTTATCCCACCAATCGCGCTTTTTTTGGAAGTGAATGGACTCCTGGAGTGGATGGTGACCCGCATATATATATACTCTACGCTCGTGGCCTCGGTGAAGGAATTGCAGGTTATTTTTCTTCTGCCGATGAATATCCCCCTCAGGTTAATCAATACTCAAATGCTCACGAGATGTTCTTTTTCAACGCCGATAATTCACCACTGGACGATGATTATACCTCCGGAATATTGGCTCATGAATTCCAGCACATGATTCAATGGTATCAAGACGTAAATGAATCCAGTTGGTTGGCTGAAGGTTTTTCAGAGCTGGCAGTCACATTAAACGACCTTTATGTCGGTTACTTTGATTCCCTTTATACCGGCAACCCAGATATTCAGTTGACCTATTGGCCGGATGATTTGTATGAAGATACCACCCCGCATTATGGCGCAAGCTTTCTTTTTGTTACTTACTTCATGGATCGTTTCGGTGAAACTGTCACCAAGGCTTTAATTGACAATCCGGATGATGATTTAAAAAGCGTGGATTCTACTTTACAACAACAGCTAATAAACGATCCACTCTCAGGAAAGCCAATTACAGCGGATGACTTCTTTTTGGATTGGGCGATCACGAACTACCTGATGGATGATGAGGTCGGGGATGGTCGTTTTGCTTATACCAGTTATTCCGCCAATCCACCAGTTGAACCGACCTTGTCATTTTCTAATTGCCCAGTTTCAAACTTCACCACGGATGTTCACCAGTACGGTGCGGATTATATTCGCTTCAGCTGCCCAGGCAGTTATACCATTCATTTCGAAGGTTCTATTCAAACGCCTCTCCTCCCACAGGATCCTCATTCCGGGCAATATGCGTTTTGGTCGAATAATAACAATGTGTCTGACATGTCACTCACGCGTACATTCGACTTCACTAGTTATTCAGCACCACTCTCCCTCAATTATTGGATTTGGTATGATATTGAAGATGGTTGGGATTGGGTATACTTAGAGGCATCGACCGATGGTGAAAATTGGAGCATTCTCTCTACCCCTTCCGGCACCGGTGAGAATCCCCAGGGAAGTAATTACGGATGGGGTTATACGGGTTATAGTGGAGGAAAATCCTCACCGGAGTGGATATATGAATCGGTGGACCTATCCCAATATGCCGGGCAGAACCTCACCCTCCGTTTTGAATATGTCACCGATTCCAATGTGACCGGAGCAGGCTTCATGTTGGATGATTTATCCATCCCCGAAATTAGTTATTTTGCTGATTTTGAAAATGATGATGCCGGTTGGCAGGCAGATGGTTGGGCTCGCATTCAGAATGTCTTACCACAAACTTATAAACTTGCACTCATTTCTGCAGGAGATGATACCAACATCCAATACTTCTCATTGGCTTCAGATATTACGGCAGATATTCCCTTCACAATTGATAATTCTGTGGATAATGTCGTTTTGGTGGTTTCAGGCACCACTCGTTTCACCCGCCAGTCAGCCCCCTATCGTTTCAGTGTAAGCCAGCCTTGATTGATAAATAATAATGGGGCTGGTCCAATGCATGGCAGCCCCACCTGGTTCTGTACTAATGGATGGTATCAGCTCTTTTATTAATTTTCTTTTCTAACTGGTGTTCTGAGTGCCGCTAATTCCCGTTCGAGTTCCGCTCGGCGTTCTTCTGCAACTGATTTAATCTCATCCTTCACCTGGATGGATCGCTCCTGAATCTGAAACCGTAAATTTTCCCCGGAAACTGGAGCGAACAGGATTGCAATCGTTGCGCCAACCAACGAACCCGCAAAAATACCTAAAAAGAAACTAAATGCCTGTCTCATTCTGATCTCCTTTCAATATTTTCCACATTATCTACTGCTATTATAATATAGTCGGTTCAAATTTTTTTATAATATTTATTGTGAAGGTTAGATATTTTATTCGTTTCACTGTATAATGAATTGGAAAATATAAATACTTAAGCTCTAACCCTCAATCCTATCAAGATTAACGAATATCGAAAGGAGGTTAAACTTGAAAATCGTAGTTTGTGTCAAACAAGTTCCAGATTCAGCTGCCAAGCTTGTTGCCGTCGATGGAAAGGCGAATTGGGGCGATTCACCCCTTGTGATCAATCCGTGGGATGAGTACGCCGTCGAAGCTGCCCTTCAACAAGCGGAGGTTCACAATGGTACTGTCATTGCTTTAAGTATGGGCGGGGAGACCTCTAAAGAAGCCCTGAAGCATGCCCTGGCAATGGGATGTTCTGAAGCCATCCTGGTCTCGGATCCTTCATTATCTCAAGCAGATAGCCAGGTGACATCCCGTACCCTGGCTGCCGCGATCCAAAAAATTGGCCAGGTGGACCTGGCTTTTCTCGGCCGCCAAGCCATAGACACCGATACTGGACTCACTACTGCCCAAACCGCCCGTCTCCTCGGATGGCCCGCTCTCACACTTGTGGCAGTGATTTCGAATGTAGATCCATCAACACGCTCCATCAAAGTCCTACGCAGCACTGAAGAGGGTAGGATTACCGTAAATACCAAGTTACCAGCGGTGCTTAGCATCGTCAAGGATTTCGGCGAACCGCGTTACCCATCTTTTATGGGTATCCGAAAAGCATCCCGTGCAGAAATTCCCATTTGGGGCTTAGCCGACATCGGCTTGAGCAATCTCCAATCAAATGTTTCCTGGATTGAAATATTCAATCCACCCCAACGTCAGATCGCTACCGAGATCATCACAGGTGGCAATCCTCAAGAGATTGCTGACTCATTGGTAGAAAAAATCCTGGCGGAGAAGATCCTATGAGCAAGATATGGGTTTACATCGATCAATTCAAAGGTGAGGCTTTATCCGCCTCCTGGGAAGGTATTAGCGCTGGGAAAATGTTGGCAGAACAGCTCGGAGGAGGTGTTACTGCCCTGGTCTTTGGAAAAAATGTTGAGGCTGTTGCTGCAGAAGCTTTCAAATATGGCGTAGACGAAGTAATCCTTGCGGATGACCCTTCTTTGGATGATTATCGTGCTGAGCCATTTACAGCTTTGTTTGCAAAACTCGCACAAGGATCAGCTCCAGAGGTTGTATTATTCCCCACCACCACTCGTGGGCGTGAGTTGGCTGCCATGGCTGCCATCGATTTGAATACAGGCGTCTTGACGGATGTGATTGGATTAGAGATTAAGGACGGTGCGCTGATTGCCACACGTCCAATTTACGCTGGTAAACTTCTTTCCAAGGTTTCGTGCCGAACCCGTCCCCAGCTCGTAACACTACGCGGGCGCATTTTCCCTAAACCAGCTCTTGATCCCTCCCATACAGGGACTTTGACAAGAGTAGTACCAGTTATGCCTGAAGCGGATATCCTGACCAAGGTGGAATCGTATGCAGCTGGTGAAGGCGGTGTTAGCTTGACCGATGCTTCCGTGATAGTTTCTGGTGGACGTGGGGTTTCAAACAATCCCAGTCTGACTCCACCGGCTGGTCTCGATGAAAAACAAGCTGAAATTTGGAAAGCCCAGCAAGGGTTTGCTCTGCTTGGAGATTTGGCTCAAGTTTTGCATGCCGCGGTGGGTGCCAGCCGCGCCGCTGTGGACGCTGGGTATATCCCCTACGCCCACCAGGTTGGTCAGACTGGCAAACTTGTTTCCCCCGACCTGTACATCGCCTGTGGTATTTCAGGTGCCATTCAGCATCAAGCCGGTATGCGCACAAGCAAGATCATCGTTGCTATCAATCGTGACCCCGAGGCTCCTATCTTCAAGCTGGCGCGTTATGGCGTGGTTGGAGATTTGTTTACCTTCATCCCCGCGCTTACTGAAGCTTTTCGTAAGCGCCTGGGGAAGTAATTCGATACCAACTCCCCTATCATCATTCTGGGCAGGGATTGGGGAAACTACATCCGCCACATCCCGGTTGACCCATTCGGGATGTGTTTTTTAAAAAACTATGACAGAAAAATTTCTGAATCAAAAGAGTATCATACTCGGTGTTACTGGCTCGATTGCCACCTACAAGGCAACTGACCTGGCAAGCAAGCTGACCCAGGCAGGTGCACTGGTGGATGTAATCCTTACCCCAGCTGCGACCAAATTCATTAGTCCACTTTCCTTCCAATCAGTCACCGGGCGACCTGCCTTTACTGACGAAGCGCTCTGGGGTGCTCAGGCTCATGTATTGCATGTTGGCTTAGGCCATACTGCGGATATATTCGTTATCGCTCCAGCTACTGCCAATACCATCGCGAAGTTGGCTCACGGTCTGGCTGATAATCTGCTGGTTCTTGCAGGTTTGTCATTTGGACCAGGAACCCCGGATCATCCTTTATTGATCGCCCCTGCCATGGATGGTGGAATGCTAAATCATCCTTCCACCCAGGAGAATCTCGAGATGCTGCGGCAGCGAGGGGCAATCATGATCGGCCCAGAGATCGGTCACCTGGCTTCTGGTTTGGAAGCGCGTGGTCGGATGACTGAACCTGCAATCCTACTGGATCACATCCGCTTCTTATTAACCCGTCGCGGTTCATTGGAAGGTCAGCAGGTTGTCGTCACCGCCGGTGGCACCCAGGAGCCGATCGATCCAGTGCGGCTTATAACCAACCGTTCCTCTGGCAAACAAGGCTTTGCCCTTGCCCAATCTGCTTTGGATTTAGGCGCTCAGGTTACGTTGATCTCCACACCAGTTTCATTACAAATTCCCCATGGAGTGAAACATATCGAAGTGAGGACTGCCACTGAGATGGAAGAAGCAGTGTTGAATACCTGCCAGCAAGCAGATGTACTGCTTATGGCAGCTGCTATTTCCGATTTTAAACCGATAAAGGCAGCTGGTCAAAAGATTAAAAAGGCATCTGGTGTTCCGGTTATTGAGTTGATACCAACCACCGATATTCTCTCTGCAGTATCCAACCTACGGCTTCAAACAAGCCATCCCAGGGTGGTAGTTGGCTTTGCAGCAGAGACCCAGGATTTGCTTACCAATGCCTCAACCAAGCTCGCCTCCAAGCACCTGGACCTCATCGTCGCCAATGATGTGAGTAGTGCCACGTCTGGTTTTGGTGTGAGTACAAACCAGGTAACCCTTCTTTTTCCAGACGGACGCATAGAGCCTTTACCCTTATTGACGAAATCCGAAGTCGCTGATCGGGTGATCACTGAAGTCGTGAAACTGTTGACCCAATAAGTCCGATCCTTCCATCAACCAGTAATCATGTATGGAGGTAAAGATGAAGTTAAAGAATGCCATAACGGATGTTCCTGGCATCCTTGTCGGACATGCCCAGGATGAAGACGCACTGACTGGTTGTACCGTCATCTTGTGTGAGAAGGGTGCTGTGGGTGGCGTGGACCAGCGCGGTGGTGCACCCGGCACGCGCGAAGTGGATGCCTTGCATCCTATGCACCTGGTTAACAAAATACACGGAATCGTCCTGGCAGGTGGTTCTGCCTTCGGTTTGGAGGCTGCCACGGGTGTCATGCGCTATCTTGAGGAGAGAGATGTAGGTTTCGACACCCATATCGTCAAAGTGCCCATCGTACCGGCTGCCATCTTGTTCGACCTCGGAATAGGCAAATCGGATGTCCGCCCTGATTCTGCCATGGGGTACCTCGCCTGTCAGAATGCCTCATCAGACCCGCCTGCTGAAGGTAATTTCGGTGCTGGTACAGGTGCCACGGTTGGCAAGATTCTTGGGGTGGGCCAGTGTATGAAATCCGGGATAGGTACTGCCAGCGTGGAGATTGGTGCTGGGGTAATTGTTGGAGCCATTGTCGCCGTGAACGCCTTCGGTGATATCATAGACCCCTCCACCGGGAAAATTATAGCTGGGGCACGCTCAAAAGATGTCGGACCATTACATATTGGTGCTCCTGGCTTCTTCGCCGATACCATGCAGGTCATGCAGACCCTCATCGGGCGTACCATTCTGGGTTTTGGAAGTCGGGAAAATACGGTTATTGGGGTAGTTGCCACCAATGCCAAATTGGATAAGGAAGCCACGAATAAGGTCGCCCAAATGGCTCATGATGGATTGGCTCGCACCGTTCGTCCTGCCCACACCATGCTGGATGGTGACACCATCTTTGCCATCTCCACCGGTGAACACACTGCCGATATGAACATCGTTGGAGCTTATGCCGCAGAAGTATTTGCCCAGTCTATCTTGAGAGCGGTACGCATGGCAAAACCAATCGCTGGAATACCAGCAATTACCGAACAAAAATATTTCAAATATAAAACGCCTCGTTGAAATCACCGAGGCGTTTTCCGTTTAAATGTTGGATTGAATGAAGAGCGTCTTTTGCGACGAAACCTACCCAACGAGGTGAGCGTGGCAGATTATTGTGAAACCCATCACTGATGATCTCATACAAACTACTCACGACAATGCGTCTACTCTTATCAGGTCTTTAAATATTTATCAAACCATCTCAGGATATGGTTTAACCGTACGATCCTTCTATCGGTGCGCCCGGTGCGGGATAAACCGTGGAATTCATCCGGAAAACGCACCATTTCACTTTCCACGCCTAGCTTCTTTAGAGCCACGAACACCTGCTCGCTTTGTTCGATCGGGCAGCGCAGGTCAAACTCGTTATGCAGTACCAGTGTGGGTGTGCGTGCATTTCCGATGTGAGCGATGGGTGAATGCTCCCAAAAGTTTTGCAAATCCTCAAAAGGTGGCTTATTCCCAAGGACTTGTTGGAAAGTCCAATTCATGTCACTTGATCCCCACATGGAGACGAAGTTGCTTACACACCTCTGGGTTACAGCGGCCTTGAATCGTTGTGTGTGTCCGATGATCCACACCGTCATATATCCGCCATAACTGCCTCCTGTAACACCCATCCGCTGAGGGTCAATGTACGGTTGCTTCTCCATGTAGTCCGCCCACGCCATCAGGTCGGCATAATCCGCCCTGCCCCAATCACCATGGATTGCCTTGGCATGTTCCTCGCCATAGCCCCTTCCGCCACGTGGATTGCTGAAGTAGACCACGTATCCATTTGCAGCTAGGTAATAAAACTCGTGCATGAAGAACTTGCCATACTGAGTCAGTGGTCCACCATGGATTTCCATGATAGACGGGTATTTTTTCGATGGGTCGAAGCCAGGTGGTCTCAAGATCCATCCTTGCAGGTCATTATTGTCCGGTCCTTTGAACCACACTTCCTCCACGTTTCCCAGGTCGATCCCATTCAATAGCTTCCTGTTCAACTGAGTTAGTTGGTGTTCTTTCCCACTCCTCATCTCGCGCCAGAATATCTGCACCGGGTCGTTGAGCCGCCCATAAAAATAAGCTAGGTGTTTTTGTTCCCGGTCAAAAGTAAATGAGCCTACCACGCCCCCCTCTCCAATTTCATCCCGTAAGTCACCTCCACTTACAGAGATGGACAGCGAGTTTTGAGCTCCCATGCAGGACTGTGTTGAAATAGATCCGTTTGCCGTCCATAGACCACGTGGGTGCCATTTGCTCTGGTGCGCCAACATCATTGATCGTGCTTGCGTCAATATGGATATCATACTTTTCTGTCAAATTACGGGTTTCTTTAGAGCCATCCACAGGTGCCACCCACAAGCTCGCATTTTTATACCACTCGCCCTCTCCCTCTATACCAAAATACGCCAGCCACTTCCCATCTAATGAGAATGACGGTAAATATTTCTCACCTACCGGTGCTTTGAGCTTCCGCAACTCTCCTCCTGCTGCTGGTATGATGAAAATATCCCATCGGTCTACATTCAGATCTGGGTTCTCGCTCCGGTTTGAGGCAAAAGCGATTTGCTTACCATCTGGTGACCAGGTAGGATCTTGTTCATCATATACCGGGTGGTCAGTGAGTTGTTTTGCTTTACCTGTATGTGCATCGATGACCCAGATATGCCTTCGCTCATGGGGTAGGTAGCCATATCCATCCAGCTTGTAAAACAGTCGTTCATAATGCCTGGCTACAACGCCTAGCTTCTTCTTTTGTTCGTCCTGCTCCCGCTCGAGCGCTTCCGCATCCAATTTTCGGACGGTGCACAATAACCTCTTCCCATCAGGCGACCAGCTCATATCACCGATTTCGCCATCGATCTTGGTGAGCCGGCTTGCTTCCCCACCTGTAAATGGAATTAGGTAAATCTGGGCAGGTTTTTCTTTATCACCTCGATCGGATAGGAAGGTAATTTGGCTTCCATCAGGTGACCATCGCGCGACTCCCGTCGTGTTGGCTACCGGTTGTGAATTGGCGAGGCTCTCCATTTCCGGTGGATGCCACCCACAGGCTGGTATATTTTTTCTCCGTCTTTTTATCAACTCGCTGAACGGTGTAGACTACATTTTTCCCATCGGGGGAGATGCTTATGTCAGCAATTGTATTGAATTGATACAGGTCCTCTGCTGTAATTGTCCGAAGATTTCGTTTGATCATTATGCCTCCATGAGTTTCTGCCATCATATCTCGATTACACACATATTTTAACATGCAACCTTTAAGTTAATGTCATACACCCCGCATCCAATGGACGGACATTTGTTATCGCCAATCATGAGCATCTAATTCTGATCTTCCCTTGTTATTTTAGACTATTATGGTCTAATATGACTTTAATAGTATGTGTTCATTACTTACACCATATCTTTATCTGCAAGCAATGTCTTTTGGACCGTAATTCAGCATGCCTCTCCGGATTGATATTTATGATCAAGGAAAAATATAATGGCTTCAATATCCATTCCCACCCAGGAAATTATTGATCAGTTTGTTGGTAACGCCCATGGAAATTTCTCTTTGGTAAAGGAATTATATGAGAAATATCCATCCATGATAAATGCAAACGCCTCGTGGTTTGAAACCGCAATCGAAGCCGCTGCTCAGACCGGTCAAGTGGAAATTGCTAATTATTTACTTGAGCATGGTGCTGAATTTGATATCTGCACCGCTGCCATGCTAGGTAACCTGGGTCGAATCCAGGAATTATTGAACGATGAGCCAGGCTTGATTAATGCTCGTGGGGCGCATGGAATCCCCCTCTTATACTTCCCGGTCATCCGTGACCATAAAAAGATTTCCGCTTACCTGCTTCAGCGTGGTGCTAACCCAAATGCAGCCTCACCGGGTGGGTTAACCCCTTTGCATGCTGCTGTCATCTTCAACCAGGTCCAAATGGCACGCTGGTTGCTGGACCATGGGGTAGTCCCAAACCCAAGCTACGAAGGCAAGACTCCTCTTGCCTTGGCAATGGAGAAACATCTGTCCGAGTTGGTTGATATTCTGCGTTCTTATGGTGGGATTGAATGAGTGGTGATTATCGCCCCGTGAAGGAGTAATCCAACAACTCACTGTACGCAGGTCTTAAAAGGATTGAGTCAGTGTAACGCACAATCGCTGCCGCCTCAGGTAGTTGTATTTTTCCACCTCTAACAACTACTTGACCATCATTGAGTATATCTCGGTAAGTGCCATCATGTAGGTTAACCATAATATAGCCTGACTTACCGCTGGTATTAAAGATTCCATATAGGCTCCTGCCTGGGTATTCCCAGGCTGCCTGGATTGCAGGATCTGCCTGCATAACAACAAATGTACCACCAACCTGTGCTGGGTCCTTCTTTAATTTCACTAGGCGTGTCAGAAATGGCTGCAGGTTGTAATCAGCCCATTCCACCTTGTCAATTTCAAATAGCGAAGGGGTATGCTTTACTGCAGATTCTTGTCCGCTATAGATCAGAAATGGTCCCTTGTTGAATGCTTCGAATGCAGTCCATGCCATGCCCTGAGCTTTGCTGGGTGCGATGCGCATAACGCGTGCCTGGTCATGGTTTTCTACACATCGCAACTTGATGTAGTTTTCTGGGTAAATGCAATCTTGGAAGCGCAGCATTTCCGTATATCGGCGAACCGGAACCTTGCCTTGTACAGCCAGCTGCCAGACAGGCCAGATATCATAATCGTATGTTATATCAAATGCTTCGTATAATTCGCCATCCGAATGACCAGTTAGCCCATTGGATCTCCGTGCACCCACAAAGCTGCCATGGACAGATTCCGCCAACCAGATTACACCAGTTTTTATTTTTGCCACCTCTGCCCGTGCTTGAACCCAAAATTCCAACGGGACCAGGGATGCCACATCACATCGGAATCCATCAACACCAATCCCCACCCACCTTAACAGTGTATCGATCAAGTAGCTGGTGAGATCTGGGTTGGGATGCTTCAAATCGATTACATCACTCCACTCAGGTACAGTTGATACTGGGTTGCCGTTCCCGTCCTGGTGGAAATACTCTGGGTGCTCTTCCATCAGCGTCGAATCATGTGCCATGTGGTTGTACACAACATCGATCATAACCTTCATCCCCATCTCGTGTGCTTGTTGGATCAGGCGAATGAAGTCTTCCTTGTTGCCATATTCTGGATTTATTTCCCGGTAATCCCTGATTGAATAAGGGCATCCCAGGCTGCCTTTTTTATTTTTCTGCCCGATTGGATGGATCGGCATGAACCATAACACGTCCACTCCCAAGGTGTGGAGCCGGTGCAGGTCCCGCTTCACATCAGTAAATGTGCCTGTTAATCCATGATTGCGTACATAAATTTCGTAAAATACTAGGCTACGAAAGCTGGAGGGAGTATCATTCGCCATGCTATATTCCTTATAAAATAATACCAGGTGCTAAGTTAAAGACAATTGTACCCGATACCAATCTGTCGGTCATCATGGCATGGGTGAACAAAATAACCATTTTCTCTATACAATCTTCACATCTCGAAAGTGCTGCGATTTACAACGGAGTGGAATATTCTAATGTTTCTTATCATCTGCTACAGCTTGAACGTTCAAAGGAAAACGTTTCAAAGCAATCAGCTTTCTCTGCCTTCGTTCCATTTTTATTTTAAAGGATTAATACTCCCATGAGTAATTACTCACTGCTCCGAACTTTCACATCACCTGCGTATATCAGAGTGGATCATTATCGGGGATGGGTGAGTAATTACTCCCTTGACCTAGAACATGCGTTCTGGTATAGTATAGTAATTACTCACTGCTCCATCTACTTATCACATCACCGGCGAGTATTTGAATGGCATCATTATCGGAAAATAGGAGATCCGCAGGTGGTTTTCCCTGCGGACTCCTATTTCCCAGTCTCGCTTCCCCCTTCCCAGATTTCTTGGGAAGGGGGGATGGGTGAGTAATTACTCCCTTGACCTAGAACATGCGTTCTGGTATAGTATATCTGTAGAAAGAAGGGTGAAAAAATATGACACCATCAGCAATTCGACAGGCACAGAGGTATACCTCCCCACCTAAAAGAGAAGAGTTCAATCTAAGAGTATGGGCACTGGTGCGCCAGATTCCCCCCGGAAAAGTATGCACCTATGGTCAAATTGCTGCTCTCCTGCCTTCGCCTCCAGGTATGGATCCAAAGAGCTATAAGGCTTTCGGTGCCAGGTGGGTGGGTGGTGCCATGGCTGCTTGTCCACAGGATGTACCATGGCAGCGAGTAATTAACTCTCAGGGAAAAGTCAGCTTGCGATCCAGTGGAGGTGGAGCCCACCAGCGTGAGCTACTTGAAGCTGAAGGTATTATTTTCGATGAGCACGATCGTGTGGATCTAAAGAAATATGCCTGGTCTGGAAATATTGAAAATTAATGATCGGCTCATGATTTAGGCATAAGCTTATCTTTGGAAGGTAAGGTACTAGGTTATTCGTTTCGATTTGTTTTTTATGGTTCAAATCAAATGAAACCGAATCATCATTTCTCCGGTTTTGCCCCTGTCTACAAGGGACAGCTCTACTATGAGGCTGCTGGTTCAGGTCATCCAGTCTTATTCATCCATGCTGGTATTGCACTACCTTTGAGCCCACCTGCAGCTGATCGACTGGGTAAGATAAGTGTACCTACTCTCATTCTGGTTGGAGAATATGATACGACCGGTACGCTTGCCATGGCAAATAAACTTGAAACAGATATCCCGGGTGCTTGCAAGATCATCTTTCCAGCTACAGCTCACATGCTCCCATTGGAACAGCCACAAAGGTTCAATGAAGTAGTTATAAACTTCTTAAAAAAGGAGCTATTAAATGTCGACCTTCCATCCCCTCACCCCTGATCGTTGGTCTGATTTCGAAAAACTCTTTGGTCCTCGTGGCGCCTGTGGAGGATGTTGGTGTATGTACTGGCGGCTTTCTCGTTCCCAGTTCAATGAGCAGCGTGGCGAGATTAATCATCGCAATATCAAAGCACTAGTTGATTCAAACATCATTCCCGGAATACTGGCCTATGCTGGCGATGAGCCTGTTGGTTGGTGTTCCATCGCTCCTCGTGAAGAATTCTCTGCACTTTCGCGTTCACGTATCCTCAAACCCGTGGATGACCAGCCTGTCTGGTCGGTGGTATGTTTTTTTGTTGCCCGCAGTCAGCGTCGTAAGGGTTTAACAGTAGAGCTTTTACAAGCCTCTGTCGAATTCGCCAGGTCAAAGGGAGCCAGGATTGTTGAAGGATATCCTGTTGAACCTAAAGCAGGAAAAGCCCCCGACGTCTTCGTCTTCACCGGGTTGTCATCGGCTTTTCAGCAGGCTGGGTTTACGGAAGTGCTTCGTCGTTCCGAGACTCGCCCCATCATGCGATATTATCTTTAGATCTTTAATCCATTAGGGAGGAAATATGATTATCCATCCGACTAGCCTGTTAGCAACTCTTGGCGCAGTAGCTGAAAAGCTTTTCTATCAAGAATCCTTTACCAATTCCCAGCGCGAGGAAATCGTTGCGTTGATCCTTAGCCGTCAGTGTCAGGGCGGTGTCAATGCAGGATTCTTTATACTGTTTACAGCAGAGTTTGAGGTGAAATTAAATTTATTTTCCGGCGAACAATTAAAAACCGACCTGGCTAGAAATCATATGCCTATGATTGAAGCTGTTCGAATACTTAAACTCCTTACCCCACAGGACCAGGTAGTCACCCAGGCCATTCAGCTTGCAAACCAACGCATGAAAAAGATGTGCTATAGCTTTTTCTGTGCCAAGGGAGAATGCAAAGCGCTGACGATTGCTTATTTACGTTACCTATCCTTGGATGGTACCGGGGATTCTGCTTCACGGATCAATACCCATTTAGCTAGCCTGGCAGGTCATCGTGACGGAAAAGGCAGGTGGGATGGTTTTCCGTTTTTTTATACCTTATTGACCCTTTCTGAAATTGCTGACCCACTTGCGGCTCAAGAGCTGCAATATGCATCACTTGCCTGCAAAAAACTACAGGCGCAAAATTGGCCTGGTGACCCAGTTTCTAAAAGACACCAGGAGATTATTGGAATAGTCCTGACCAGGAGTTGAAATTATGTCCACCCGTTGTTTCTGGGCAACTACTGACGATCCACTTTATCTGGTATATCATGACCAGGAATGGGGTGTCCCGGTTCATGACGATCGTATATTGTTCGAATTTCTTATCCTGGAAGGCGCTCAGGCAGGGCTCAGCTGGTATACCATCCTGAGAAAGCGTCCCAACTATCAATTAGCTTTCGATAACTTTGATCCCTATAAAATTTCCCCGTATGACGGGAAGAAGGTAGCTGAGTTGCTTTCAAATCCGGGAATCATCCGCAACCGGCTTAAAATAAATGCTGCTATTCTGAATGCTCAAGCCTTGATTAGAATTCAGAAGGAGTTTGGAAGCTTTGATTCGTACATATGGGGTTTCGTTGGAGGTCAACCCATCATTAACGCCTGGTCCACCGGTCAAGAGATACCAACAGAGACCGAGATATCCCGAAAGATGAGCAAGGATCTTTTAGGTCGAGGTTTTCGTTTTGTCGGTCCAACCATTTGCTATGCATACATGCAGGCAGTGGGTATGGTGAACGATCACACCACCGATTGTTTCAGGTATCAGGAAATCCTTAACCTCAATCACCAATGATTCTATTGGGCACTCAGAAACCATCCCGATATAAATAAATCAATACCTAGGTAATTAAATCATGCATCCATCTTATTTATCCCCTGGTTCTCGGGGTTTTACACACAACCTGGAAATTAAACATTCAACCTTAATCCACTCAGACGCAATCAGTGTTTATTGGGCTCTCACTACTTCCGAAGGATTGGATTCCTGGTTTACGACTGGATCAATGGTAAATGCTGTTGCTGGTGGAAAAGTTCATTTTTGCTGGGTGGATTGGGGACCTGATCACCTCTCGGTTGAGGACAACGGGTTTGTTTTGGAGGCCATCCCACCGAAACGTTTTGTGTTTCAATGGCATCCAGACACACCCGAGTATGCCACCACGGTCGAGATTAATATCGAGCCAATCGAAGGTGGTACAATTGTACGCCTTCGTGAGTATGGATATAATGATTCAGAATCCAGCTCCAGGGCGATGTTAAACTGTGCCGTAGGGTGGGGGGAAGCACTCACATTATTAAAATTTTATCTTGAACACGGTATCCATTATAATAAATGACTCTGGATAAAAACATGCTTCCCATACGCACATTTTCCCCAAGCCAGGATATCCCCGGTTTATTATCATTATATGCTGCTGTTGAAGCCACTGACCATGAAGGTATTGAGATATCCGAGCAAGCATTGCTTGACCAGTTAGATCAACCCGGGCATGATCCTATCCACGATCGCTGGGTGGTCGATGCTCCCGATGGTTCGTCTCAATTGATTGGATCTGCCCTGCTTAGTTATCCCCCTGGAACACTTGTAGCGAATGCTAATATCATTGTTCATCCCAGCTGGCGTCATCTTGGGGTAGGCAGTGCCCTGGTATCCAGGGTTATCGAGCGTGCCCACCTTCTCAAGCCTGGTTCAATCCAGGTTCTTGCTAACACCAGGCATACGGATGCTCCAGGTTTCCTAAAAAAGCATGCTTTCATTCCACAGGGTGCTTACACAGAATTACGTCTCGCCGAAGATATCCGGCTTCCCCCGGTAATTTGGCCTTTTGGATATACCATGCGTACCTATCGAGATGTAAATGACCTTTCTATCCTCACCCAGGCAATGAACCTTAGCTATATTCCTCTCTGGGGTCATCGTGAAGTTAGCGAATCTGAAATGGCCTCCTGGCTTCCAGATTTCAACCTCGACGGGATCTTCCTTGTTTTTTCTGAAAAGGGTAGAGTAGTAGGAATAAGCCGGACAGAACCATCAGATGTTAGGACTAAAAAGAATGGAAATCCTACCGGTTATATTGATGCTCCAGGGATCGTACCCCAGCACCGTCGCCTGGATCTTTTCCGGGCTTTAGTACTCACTGGTATCAAGTGGCTTCGCCAGCAAGGTTACCCCCTGGTTGAGATGGAATCATGGGGAGATAAGCTGGAGGTTTTAAAAATGTACCGTGAGCTGGGTTTCAAGGATATTCGCCAGTTGGTTAGTTATGAGCTGCTTCTAATGGATGAGAAAAACTCAGGATAATTATCCTCTCCCAAATAAACGAGAGCCGGGTACGCCACTGCCGGCTCTCTTTAAAAGGAGGAGAAGAAGAGAAATCGCCCTACAACTAACATCATATCAAAGAGTATAATATCGTGCTTGACGATAAACCTACGATTACCCTACGCTATACCAACAATATTGATAACTTGATGAGTATATTCTATGGATTTTGCAATACGAACAGAAAAATTAGATCGAGTATATAAAATTCGTGGTGGAAAGAAATCTGAACCGCGTTCATTGATCGCTCTTAATGACATAAATCTCGAAGTGTGTCCGGGCGAGCTTTTTGGTCTGCTGGGTCCCAATGGTGCCGGCAAGACTACCCTGATCAAAATCCTCACCACCCTGCTCGCCCCAAGTACCGGCCATGCCTGGGTGGCCGGTTTTGATGTCGTTGACGAACCAGACAAAGTACGTCCCCGCATCAACATGGTTTCCGGTGGTGAAACCTCAGGCTATGGCTTACTCACCGTACGTGAGAATTTATGGATGTTCTCCCAGTTCTATGGCCTTTCCTCGTCAGTCGCGAATGCAAAAATCAAACAGCTCCTCGATGTGGTCGGCTTGTCAGACCGGATGAATACCAAGTCATCTGATTTATCCACAGGTCTCCGCCAAAAAATGAATATCGTGCGTGGATTTATGACCGATCCAGATGTGCTTTTCCTGGATGAGCCCACCCTTGGTTTGGATGTAGGTGCGTCCCGCGAGGTTCGCCATTTTATCCGATCCTGGGTCGATAATAACCCCACTCGAACCTTATTGCTTACAACGCATTATATGGTCGAAGCAGACGAATTATGTGATCGCGTCGCAATTATTAATCAAGGCCGGGTCCTGGCGTGTGATTCCCCCGCCAATCTAAAACGCAATCTCCAGCATGATGTGATTTATCACCTGGAGCTCAGCCCATTCAATGGTAGTTTGAGCTCAGAGATATTCGAAACCTTGCCAGGAGTGATTAATGTGGTCCATTCGCCTCAAGATGGATTTGAGGCACTTGACCTGATAATGCAAGAAGAGTCTGCCCTGGCTAAGGTTATTGACACGTTGAATTCTGCGAATATTCGCCTGCTGAACTTGAAAAAGAATGAACCTACGTTGGAGGATGTTTTTGTAAAACTTGTGGGTCAAAGCATGGAAGAGGTTGAGAAGGAAGGCGATTCAGATGAGTAATGACCCAAATTCATTCCCTCAGGTTCTCACTCCCCCGTACGGTGCTCAAGGACCTTTTGGGGATCATCTTCATAAAAACACAGGTTGGAGATTATATCTCCAGACCGTGGTCGCCCGTGCTTACCCGCGGATTATCGGCCAGCAGCGTGAAAAATCCTGGCTGTTTTTTGACATTTTATTACCCCTCTTATCCGTTTGTGCCTATGTGTTCGTTTACCAGGCAATCGGTGCTCCCGAGGATTATATTGGATTCGTCGTTATCGGTGGGGCAATGATCGCCTTTTGGATGAACGTTCTCTGGAGTATGTCAAGCCAGCTGTATTGGGAAAAGGAACAGGGCAACCTGGCATTATTCATCATGACACCCACAACCATGATGGCGATTTTACTCGGGATGGCTTTAGGTGGCTTGCTTGCCACAACCCTGCGTGCGCTGGCGATTATTCTGCTGGGTAGCTTATTCTTTCATGTCCAATATGCGGTGACCAGCTTTGCCCAACTTTTCGCGGTTTTTACATTAACAATGGTGTCTCTGTATGGTCTGGGAATGATGTCAGCCTCACTCTACCTTCTTCTAAGTCGTGAGGCTTGGCATATATCCAATCTGGCTCAAGAACCTATTTTTCTATTATCAGGTTTTTATTTCCCCATCAAGAGTTTTAGTTTTTGGATCTCTGCAACAGCCTCAATTATTCCTCTCACCCTGGGTTTGGATGCTATGCGTCAGTTGGTATTCGAATCTGGTCCATCCCTTGGTTTTCTCTCAGTTCGAGTGGAAATTATTCTATTAATCATCCTGAGTGTCATTTTTCTTTTTGCCGCTCGCCGGATGCTTGCCCATATGGAAAAGTTGGCCATCCGCGAAGGACGCCTTACAGAGAATCGCCGCTAGGATAATATTAACTATCTATGTTGCCAACAAATCCTAAAACTCACGAAATACAACCCTCCATCTTTTCTCGTTCCTTTCGTACTGCCGCATGGTTGGGTTGGCAGATTGAATCCAACTGGACCGATCCCTTTCTATTTGCCATCTACTCCATCATCAAGCCGCTTGCAGGCGCGGCAATTCTGGTGGTCATGTACAGCATCATCACCAGTGGAGATTTCGCCGATCCCATTTTTACATACATCTACCTGGGTAATGCTTTTTATTTGTATGTAGGCGCGGTTATGTCTGGAATTTCCTGGGCAGTTTTGGATGACCGTGAGCACTACAAAACCCTGAAGTATATGTACATCGCACCAATTAATGTCCCAACCTATCTCATCGGACGTGGGGTTGCCAAATTTCTGGTTGGTTCCATCTCGGTCTTCATCACCATCATCTTCGGGGTGCTCTTTCTCCACGTAGATGTGGAATTGGCTACCATAAATTGGCCGCTCTTCCTCAGTTCTCTTTCAATCGGTGTTGTCATGCTGGCCATGATGGGGCTGATCCTGGCTGGGATCAGCTTGCTTATTGTCAATCATGTCTGGTTCATTGGGGATGCTGTAGCTGGAGCATTGTTTTTATTTAGTGGAGCCATTTTTCCGTTGGAAACCTTGCCAGTGTGGTTGCAGCCGATTGGTTACATCATCCCAATCTCATACTGGCTTGAGTTATTACGCCGTTCTCTGGTTGGCTCAGTGGCAGCAGCATTTCCTACATTCCAAAATCTAAGTGACTCCCAGCTCATGGGTATCCTGATCGGACTTACCATCCTGTTCGCAGTTATCGCCAGGTTTCTCTTTCGATATTGCGAGCATGTTGCCCAGGAGCGTGGTCTGATCGACATGGTGACGAATTACTAATTTCCTTTCATTGGATTGATCCATCTTAATCATATGCAAATAATCACTGAAAGAAGTTCGATCAATTCCCCCGTGGGTTTGCAACCTTTTTCTATCGGTAAGCTAACAAGCACCCCGATCAGTCCATTGTGGATAGCGCTTTCAGAATTGGGAGTAGTGGCTATTGATTGGATTACGGGGCAGGCTGATTTCACTCAGCGGATACGACAGCGCTTCAATGCGAACGCGATTTATAATGATGCACGAACCGCTGAACCATTGCGTCAATTATCTGAATATCTTACAGGAAACCGCTGTGAATTTGATTTGGCGCTTGATTTAACACGCATGTCTCAATTCCAGGTGCAGGTATTAAAAATCACCTTGGATATTCCTTATGGACGAACAGTAACCTATAAAGATATCGCTATCTATCTTGGTAATCCTCGTTCAGCGCGCGCGGTCGGTCGGGTGGAAGCCACAAATCCAATCCCATTGGTCATTCCTTGTCATAGGGTAATTGGTTCTGATGGGAGTTTACATGGTTATGGTGGACCGGGAGGAATTAAACTAAAAGCCTGGCTTCTTGATCTGGAGCAGGGTAAAAATTAAAAAAACTGCGAGCGCTAGCCCGCAGTAATAATAAGTTTATCTGGTCTAGTCCTTAAAAGCATATTTTTCAATGATTGCCTGGATGATTTGGCCATCCTCTTCAGACACATTCACAAATTGGTACCCAACATCGAAAAATTCGGGATTGATATCAGGAGCACACCATCGGCTGTTGGCTTGAAACACAAGTTCATGTTTCTGGACAAAATTCTCGGGTAATTTAATATGCAATTCCATTACCTTGTTCGAATCAATCTTATCTTCACTAAGCACCATAGCACCTTCCAGGGTGATGTTTAGTAATGTACCAATAATTCGACCACTCTTCGAATCATATACATTGGCAAACAAAAGCAAGTCTTTTCGTGGATATTTTCTCCGTTCTTGCATGTTCATCTCCTCATATCATCATCTTAGGTGCAGCGTTAAGGATACTGGATTAAGTGCCAAATCGCAAGGTTATTTCCTCTGGAATCCCTTGTCAATTGCGAATAGGTCTCATGTACCGATTTTATTAACGTTGGAATGGTAAAATCATTACAGACCATATAAAAATGATCCCGTAATTTTGGAGGAGAAAGGTTATGTCTATTCCAGTAATTATTGATGCTATACGAACTCCAATCGGTGCCCTGGGTGGATCGCTTGCAGCCGTTCGTCCCGATGACCTTGCGGCACTTGTCCTTAAAACTATTATTACTCGGAACAATCTGGATCCAGCCTTGATCGAGGAAGTATATCTCGGGTGTGCCAACCAGGCAGGAGAAGATAATCGTAATGTTGCTCGTATGGCATCACTTTTAGCTGGCTTTCCTGTCGAGGTGGCAGCAGTAACTTTTAATCGTTTATGTGCGTCTGGGTTAAATGCCATCAACCAGGCTGCTCGTGCTATTCGTGCTGGTGAAGGGGACGTTTTTGTTGCCGGCGGTGTCGAAATTATGTCTCGTGCACCCTACTCAATCCCAAAAGCTGAGCAACCTTTCGCTTTTGGTAACCTTACCGCCTGGGATACTGCTCTGGGGTGGCGCTATCCGAATCCCAAAATGCAGGAATTATATGGGATCGAATCAATGGGTGAAACTGCTGAGAATATCGCCCTGATGATGCCCGAGATAACCCGCCAGGCACAGGATGAATTTGCATATAAAAGCCACACGCGCGCTATCGCTGCAATAGATTCGGGTAAATTCGCACAAGAGATAGTCCCGGTCAGCATTCCTCAGAAGAAAGGTGATCCTATCCTGGTTGATACGGACGAACGTCCGCGCCGCGATACCACCATCGAGTCACTTTCACGTCTACGCCCAGCCTTCCGTAAGGAAGGCACCGTAACCGCAGGGAATTCATCAGGCTTGAACGACGGTGCAGCCGCTGTAATTTTAATGAGTAATGAGAAAGCAGCTGAATTGAGTCTTAAGCCAATGGCACGCCTAGTTTCCTCTGCTGCAACAGGTGTTCCACCACGCATAATGGGTCTCGGACCTGTTGGTGCAGTAACGCAAGGCTCTTGAAAGGGCAAAACTCAGCCTGGCAGATATCCATTTGGTTGAGCTTAATGAAGCTTTCGCTGTACAATCCCTGGCTGTTATCAAAGAGCTAGGATTATCAACCGAAATAACCAACGTGAATGGTGGGGCAATCGCCTTGGGGCATCCTTTAGGCTGCTCTGGAGCCCGTATTCTCACCACCCTCCTTCATGAAATGCGCCGCCGCGCTTCCTCAGAGAGACGTCCCTACTACGGTCTTGCCACTTTGTGTGTCGGCGTTGGTCAGGGTGAAGCAACGATTGTTGAATGGTTGGATTAGGTCTATCTTGCGGGCAAAAATACATCCGGATTTTTTTGTAAAGGCCATTAGGGCGGTCTACCTTATTTTCATCAAGTGTTAGGAACTCTCACATACTTGCACCACAATAAAAAAATTAAGCCACGACAAGTATTAATTATGTCATGGCTTAAGATTCATCCAATGAGAAAGTTTTTTATGGTGTGGCTGTTGCAGCTAGTGGTGTATTGGTTGGAATATTGACGGTTGGATATACCGTTCCCACTGTTGCTGTGGGGATTGGTGTGGCAATATTGACTGGAATATTAAGGATTAACCCCGCAAAGATGTCATTCGCATTGTCGAGTTTATTTTCTTTTACGATTGCATCCACCGTGCTTCTAAAGCGAATGGCTATTGCTCCCACCGTATCTCCTGGCATCACAGTGTATACGATCAATGTGCCAAAGGGTAACGATGCTGAAACTTCTGTAGCTGTGGGTAGCAGCATGTTGGGTGGTGGAACCAAGATTTTCTGTCCAACATATATGATCAAGGTTGTCGGGTCAATGGATGGATTCAGGGCAAGTAAAGTTGGTAGATCTGTTCCAAAGCGTGTGGCAATATCACTTAAAATATCGCCTTCCTGGATCGTGTATTCAAATGGACCGGAAGGTGTTTGAGTCACAGTTGGTGTTGCGGTATCTGTAGGTAAGGATGTTGGCGTGATCGTCGGTGTATCGGTGGCTGGCAAGGGGGTTGCAGTGTCCGTATTCGTCGGAGTGGATGTAACTGTTGGCGTTGGTGTAGCTGACTTTAATGGTGAATTATCCCCTAATAACCAGAAGATTAACGCTGCTGCCCCCACGATGAGCAGGATTGCTGCCCCGATCATAACCGCCATTGGAGTTTTTTGCCGCATTTGTTGGCGCTTGCGGTGTGCCTCGATTACTTTTTGGGGTGATTCTTTATCACTCATTTGACTCTCCTCACAATCATGGAATATAGGTCTCCCATCTCCATTATGCTCAAAGATACTAGACGTATGTCAAGATTAAATAGTTCCAAACAATTCTACTCGATTTTTATCGAGTTGGGGTACCTTGCCAGTATATCTCCAATCGTTTTTTAACCCTGTTACAATCATATAAATCACCCCAGGAAACAAGGATGCACATCGTAGGAGTAGGTTTTGGTGGAGTCAGAGCATTTTTTGGTGGTCGCTTGTCATATTATCCCCACCCATACGTTTTCCATTATTTATCACAGCCTGTTACCGCAAGATAGTCGAAATCGTCTTTTGGTGTATTAACCATCAGGATCAGAAAAACGCACCAGCATGCATCCGTACGGTGGGGTTTGGGATATTTTGAGAGTGCGAGCCTGCATCAATGCATCAACTGCTTGAGGTACATACATCTGTGTTGCCACCCTCTGCCTGAATGAAATATCATCCCAAGATCCCTGGTAAGCCATGTCCCCCTTGGCGTCCAGAACAAAAAAATGAGGTGTAGTTTGTACGCCATAGTGGTTAGCTGCTTGTTGATGCTCATCCAAAAGAACTGGCGCGATGGCTCTCTCATTCGCAACCCCCTCGATCAGTTCACGGGTTTCATTTGCATTCGAAGCTATCCATAATACTTTCACTTGCTCCTTCCAGCTGTTCATGCACGCCTTTAACTCGTTATCCACTCGCGCACACCAATCGCATTCCGCTGACCAAAAATTTAGCACAATGATCCTTCCCTTCAAACACTTCTGGGGAATATACAGTTCCCTCTAAATCTATCAGCTGGAACTGGGGAGCCTTCTCTCCGATCTTATTTATGGGATCCATATTGGTGAATATCCACCAATCACAAGTTGAACAGGATTTCTGCCATTTGAATCTATCATCCATAGTTCAGCAGGCTCATATTTTTTTGCCTCATTGAACCGCATATAAGCCAGCATGAGACTATCCCAGCTCCAGGATAGATCATAATGATTGTAATCAGGTTCATCCGTGATCGGGTGGGGATTTGAGCCATCGGCATTCATGATCCAAATTTGTCTGCCGAATGACCACCGTTCCATATCAAGATATTTTCGCGCAAAGGCAATCCTGCCTCCATCGGGGGAATAATGTCCTTCCACGTCCTCCACATTATCTGCTTTGGAAAGGTCCCCAGATATTTCTGTTTTTATTCCATACTGTAGCAGATGGCTGATCCCTGTTTCAGTATCTCCAGTAGATGGATAATACATCATCTCAGGTGCCAGGTAAAACTGCCCATCTGGACTCCAGTTGCCTGGTTGGCCTGTTTGGTTTATCAATTGGAAACGTATCCTTGTCTCAGGATTAATTACCTCATAGACATGGCTTGTTTGATCGTAAAAGGCTAACCATCCCGTCGATGACCAAGCAGGTTGAATAGTCTCGTGGGTAGCCTGTCCAATGGATTCTGCATCTAATCCTGGTAAACTCAGTAGCCAAATTTGAGCTGGACCCAGTTCACCCTTTGGGTTGGGAATGAGACGTTCATAAGCCAATCTCTTTTTATCATAAGAAATCACAGGTGATCTGCATTGCTCTGAACCACAATCAAGCAGTTTTTTAGGACGATAGGAATTGATGTCCACGTTTGCTTCTTCAATCAGGTCGATCTCGTAAAGGTCCGACCCTCCTTTATTATTACTGGCAGAGAAATATATCTTGATCCCGTCATTGCTGCTAGTGAATTCTAAGACCCCCATTCGATGCGTATATGGGTGGATTTCACCTGTTGCCGGATTCAGGGCGTATATATCGGCAGGGCTATCGGATGGCCACAGATATGCCAGGGATGCTTCCCGTGTTGAAAACGACCAGCTCTCACCTCGCATCGGGAAAGCCAACCAGCTTGCTGCTCTTATCCCTTCTTCAAGGTTTACGTTGACTTCCTGTCCACTCGGCCAGGACTGATCTGGTGTAAAAATTAGTATGTTTCCTTCCCAGCTGTATTCTCCATCTTGGGCTGGTGTAATGGCTAGATGGCTGATGACAGACACTCGGTCCATGGATTGCGAAAATTGTACGCGTATATGAGATGTCACTGGGACGTTTACTGCTTTATCATCAGGATGGATATCGATCACTTCTGGTCTGTTTATCCACGCATATGCGACTAATCCAACCAGGACGAGCAATAGTAGGATAATTCCCATCACCACGTATCTGAATTTCATGTTGAAATTATAACCCTTCCGAATAGTTCTCTGACACGTAGTGTAGGAATTACATTTTCTCCAATTGTCAGTCTTTTTTACCAAATACGTTAATAGATTGATGTACCAGAAGGCTTAAACCTACCCAAGTAAACCTGTAGCTCCCTTATGGTAGAATGAGACCCATGAAACGCTGGCAAATCTGGTTTGGGATACTTATCAGCGCGATATTTTTATACCTGGTATTACGGAAAATCGATTTCACACTATTATGGCAGGTCTTGATAACTGCCAATTACTGGTGGCTGATACCTGGCGTTGCGGTTTATTTCGTTGCCTTATGGGTGCGTTCATGGCGATGGCATTATCTATTACGTCCTCTAAAAGCTATCCCCACCCGTAAAATGTTCCCGATCGTCACCATGGGATATGCGTTTAATAACATTTTTCCCGCCAGGGCTGGTGAAATTCTCCGCTCTGTGGTGCTCAAACACGAGCAGGATGTGCCAATATCAGCCTCCCTTGCCACCATCATCATAGAACGGGTTTTTGACGGCATCGTGATGTTGGCATTTGTCTTTGTCAACCTATCTGAATTGACTCGTTTAACCAGTGTAGCAATTGATTTTGGTAAATTTAAGTTTGGCATCCAGGAGGTCGCCATTTGGGGGAGTATCGCCTTTTTTGGAGTTCTTGCCATCTTCCTTGTCGCTGCCATGTTCCCTTCTTCCACCGATCGCCTGGTTACCTGGATTGTTGAGCACTTTATCCCCGTTCGTATTCAGGAAAAAACCTTGGGAATCAGCCGTCGCTTTCTTGAAGGTCTTGAATCTCTCCGCTCTCCCTTTGATGTGTTGATGGTTTTTCTGACCTCGGTTCTTATCTGGTTGCTTGAGACGGTTAAATATTGGTTTGTGATGCATGCATTCAGTTTTTCAGTCAGTTTCTTCGCATTAATGTTGATGAATGGTGTGGTCAATTTGGCGACCACCATTCCCTCCGCCCCGGGTTACCTTGGCACCTTCGACCTGCCGGGCATCGCTGTACTGCAAGCTTACAATATCCCACGTGAGGTAGCTGCAAGCTACACCTTTGTGCTCCATTTTGCATTATGGTTCCCAGTCACCGCTTTGGGACTTTACTATATGGTTCGTGAAGGCATCAGCTGGAAAGAAGTAACTAAAGGCAGGAATGAGCCTTTACCAGAAGAGGGTGTTCAGTAGATATGAAGCATATTGCTATTTTGGGTGCAGGTTTTGGAGGCTTATCCGCAGCTTACGATCTGATTCGTCAGGGAAATCAAGTAACCGTTTATGAAGCCTCCAACAATGTTGGTGGTCTGGCAGGGGGTTTCAAAGAACCTCATTGGGATTGGTCTGTAGAAAAGTATTATCATCATTGGTTCGCTTCCGACCGTCACATGCTCGGTTTGATTAATGAATTAGGATGGAGTGATAAAGTTCTTTACCCCCGTCCATACACAGTGATGTACCATGATGGCCATTTTTATCCTTTTGACTCGATCCTTAAAGCCATCCTGTTTCCCGGTTTGGGTTGGGGGCTCAACAAGATTCGCTTTGGTTTGGTTGGGCTTTTCTTACGGCTGACCAATGATTGGCGGTCTCTCGAAAAAATTACTGTAAACGCGTGGTTGCGTAAATGGGCGGGTGATCGCGTCTATGAGCTGATGTGGGAACCATTGATGATCGGCAAATTTGGCGAGCAGTATGCTCAACAGGTCAACATGGCTTGGATGTGGGCACGTCTCAAAGCTCGCACCACCCACCTGGGCACCTTCCAGGGAGGTTTCCAGGCTTTTGCAGATCAGTTTTCAGCTTCCTTGCAAGGTATGGGAGTAAACCTCAATCTCAATTCACCGGTCGAACGAATTCTTCCCGCTCAAGAAGGTGGAGTTGACCTCACTACCCCAAATGGTGAAGTACATTACGACCAATGTTTGGTCACCACTTCACCCACCCTTCTTGCTCAGCTGGCTCCTTCATTACCACCAGATTATCTCAAAGGTCTGCTCGAGTTAAAATCCATGGGCGCCGTAGTGATGACCATTTCTCTGAAACATCAGCTCTCAGAGCAGGGGTATTATTGGTATAACCTTCCAAAATCTGCCGGTTTCCCCTTCCTCGCCTTGGTGGAGCACACGAACTTTGTCTCACCTGAGCATTTTGGGGGTGATCATATCGTTTATTGCGGTGATTACCTGGAAGCGGACCATGAATATTTTCAATTAGACCAGGATGTGTTGCTGAATCGATTTCTGCCCGCATTAAATCGTTTTAATCCGAAATTTGAGCCTGGTTGGATCAATAAAACATGGTTGTATCGTACCAAATATGCCCAACCGGTGCCATTGCTCAATCATTCACGGAATATTCCCTCCATCCAAACACCCATTCCAGGCTTATATTTTGCCAGCATGAGTCAGGTATACCCTTGGGACCGGGGAACGAACTATGCTGTGGAGATTGGACGTCGTGCAGCAAGGTTGATGCTGATCAATTAATCCCCAAGGATATTAATCGAGACTGTTTTGATAGGGGATTTAATAAATTATATTATTTTATCGCCCTACTCCTTTGATGATAATATTCTGAGAGCACTCCATATTGCTCCAACCTCTCCTTTCATCCTGAATAATCCAGATTTAATCGCAAATCACTTACTTCTTGAATATCTACCAGAAAGCAGTTCACTTAATCACCCGGTTCTCTCGCCCGGTGATATTCTGTTGATAACTTTATGTAAGAGCCCATGAACTTCTAGCTTATGGATGATATTCTTCCTGGATCGTTTTTACTTGTAAATAAAAAACGAAGGAAGAAGGAATGATGATGCTACAATTAGATTGTGGACCTTGCTTCTTTTCACTTCTTACTTACTGATTCAGGTCAAGAAATTCTTCAGGTAGCCTCTTCTCTCACACCTCGCGAATCAGACTTCTTAATCCATTTTCAATCTCTCTGCCGACACTTCCCACCTGGTCTGGCACGCGCTGCCCTTGAAATTGCAATCCTGCGTCGTGAAGCTATCGTTAAATTTCCTTTTGCTGACAAGTTGTATCTCACCCGTCAGGCTCTGGAACAAGCTTCATCTTTTGAGGTATCTTCCTACCGATCTGAACGATTCCGTAAATTCCCGTATATCGCCGATTTAGGATGCTCAATCGGCAGTGATTCATTTTCTCTTGCACTGATCGCCCCAACCATCGCATTGGATGTTGACTTCTTGCGAATATTAATGGCATCTGCCAACCTTCACGCCTTGGGATTATCTGCTCAGACTCGGCTTGTTCAATCCAATCTAACTTTTGCCCTGCCATTCTCACCTGGATCTACTGCGCTTTTCTTTGATCCATCCAGGCGTTCTGGAGAACATAGGTTCTTCTCAGTTCAACAATACCGGCCTCCCTTATCAATCATAAAAAATTGGCTGCCAGATTATCCTGCGCTTGGAGTTAAGATCTCTCCCGGTGTTGATCTATCAGAGCTTGGTGAGTATGATTCCGAGGTTGAATTCATCTCATTGCGCGGAGAGCTTAAGGAAGCCGTCATGTGGTTCGGTCCCTTAAAAACTTCATCCCGGAAAGCGACTGTTTTACCTGGACCGCATCAATTGGTTGGAGGTTTACCAGAGTATTCATCCACAATCACCCGGAGGATCAGTGATCCAGGCTCATACTTATATGAACCCGACCCGGCAGTTATCCGGTCAGGTTTAGTGATTGACCTGTCTGAGATGCTCAATGCTTGCCAGCTGGATCCTGATATCGCTTATCTTACCTCTGACACAATCTCCCCGACACCTTTCGCTCGCATTTGGAGCATTGAAGATTGGTTCCCATTCCACCTCAAACGCTTACGAGCTTATCTACACCAAAAGGGCATCGGCCATGTGACCGTGAAAAAGCGTGGATCTCCACTTGAGCCTGATTATCTTATTCATCAATTGCGTTTGAAGGGTGATAATACATGTGTCTTGGTTCTCACCCATCTTCGTGGAGAGCCAATTGTCATTATTTGTAAAGGGGTATAATCATCACGGAAGGGAGGCTTCCTTGTCTCAATCATCAATCATTCCAACCGATATTCTTAATTTTCCACCCATTTCCCGTATCCGCCGCAATCATGGTTTGGAACATGCTACGCTGCATATCTTGGCTCATTACCTCCCTCATACCATGCTGGCTGGTCATTCGGATGTGGGTGGTTTTTGGATTATTGGTGATGTGCCCTCCGAGACATTGCATTTTGCGGTTCAGGAAGCGATCGCGCGCCTGAGAGCTGGCGAATCAAGTTTGGCAATTCACCCCAATTGCGGAACCAATTATGCTACGATGGGTGCTTTGGCTGGTCTTGCTGGTGCCGCTGCAATGTTGGGCTCAGGCAGGCGCTTGCGAGATAAACTGAATCGTTTACCTATCGCAGCAATCCTTGCCACTATTACATTGATTTTCTCACGTCCCCTGGGATTACTTCTCCAGGAACAGGTGACTACCTCAGGAAACCCCGGTGAGTTGGAAATTACGATGATCACACATAAGACTCAAGGGCGGGTAAGCATCCATCGGATTCAGACTCGAGGTTGAGCGTGGTCGAAGAAGGTCCTGCCATTTATATCTTTGATGGGGATGATGAATTTGCCATCAGCGAATCCATAGAGAAAATACTCCACCGTCTCGGCGACTCAAATATTGCGGAGATGAATACAACCCGATTGGATGGCAGGTCGTTTTTAATGAGCCAGCTGGAAGACTCTGTGGCAACTGTGCCTTTTCTGGCTCCAAAAAGATTGGTTATTCTCACACATCCCACCCACCATTTGAATGATAAACAGCAGCAGGAAAAATTCATCCATTTTCTAAATACTGTAAAACCCACTTCAAAATTATTATTGGTGGAGTATAACTTCCTAACCCATGATAAGGAACGAAGGGACGGTAGATTGAACTGGCTGGAAAAATGGGCAACTTCCCCCGCACAGGCTAATCGAGTTTTTTTACGCCATCATCCTCAGCCAGGTGGAGCAATGATGGTAAGGTGGATTCAGGATTATGCGAAAAACCTTGGGGGTCAATTTACGCCTCAAGCAGCCATCACCCTTACCAACCTGGTTGGTGATGACACCCGCCTGGTTTCTCAAGAAATCTATAAATTATTATCTTATGTAAATTTCTCACGTCCTGTAGATGCTGATGATGTTGAACATCTGACCCCTCTGACAGCAAAGATTGGTGATTTTGAATTAGTGAATGCCCTGCGTGATCGAAATGGTCGAAAAGCACAATCCTTGTTACATAGAAGTTTGGAAGATGAAGACCCATTGCGCATTTTTCAGGGTATTGTCTATCAAGTACGGACATTGATTATTGCCCGTGAAATTTTAGATGAGCATGGCACGGTTAATGACTTTCCAAAATCATTAAAGATAGCTGCTTATCCAGCCCGACTCGCCATGGAAAGTGCCTCGCGCTTTTCCGAAAAATTTTTAGAATTGATTTATCATCGATTGTTAGAGCTTGATGCAGCCATTAAAACTGGCAAGATGGAAACAGATTTAGCGCTTGAGCTATTGGTAATCGAGCTTACGGCTTAAGTAAGTTTCCATTACTGTTTACTCCCAGCCAAAAATGATTGGGTAATACCGAGCGTGTGGTGCGAACTTCGATACCCGTGCCAGATAACGAGCTATTGCCTAATGTTCTTGGATGAACCAGGCAGAGGTTGGGTGCTTTTCCATACTTTGAATGATAATAGTTAACCGCTTTCTGGATCTTTGTAGCCAGGTCGGATTTATTATCATTATCAAACCATAACATCCCGATATTCATTTCCAGACCTCCATGTGTTCATCAATGTGTTGAGTAACTTGTTCAATCTCTCTAAAAACCTGTTACTCAAATCAAGTACAATCATCTTCCTAATCGCTCATCTGTTTTAGTATAACAGAACATATGTTCTATGTCAAGGGTTTTCGATTACCAATTTCAGATTTCTATATTGCAGATTTCGTACCAGGCTCGCCATCTGCTATAAAGAACTAATAAGTGTGTAGATTTTCCTGGTTTAAATTGGAAATCTGTTACATTCCACCTTCAGGAGGCTCCCCGGTAACCGGAGTTTGGCTTTTATTTTCCCCAATAGCTGATACTTTCAATATGGTATGTCTGGGGGAACATATCGAACAACGCGATCTTCATTAGTTTATACCCACCTGACGCCAATCGATTGGCATCCCTTGCCAGTGTGGCTGGGTCGCAGGAGATATATACCAGGTTTGATGCACCTTGTGACAAGATTCCAGCCACGGTCTTTGTTCCCAATCCCTCCCGGGGAGGATCCATAACGATCACTTCGGGATTAAAGTTATTGCTATTCAAAACATCTTCTGCCGGGGCTTCATATAATGACACCTGCTCAAATTCATCCAGGTTGAATGTGAAGTCTTCACATGCTTCGGGTGAAAACTCAATCCCCACCATCTGCCTTACCTTCATGGCGAGAAATGCGCTGAACAATCCCACTCCACAATACACATCTACAACGGTCATCGTCTCATCAAGTGCCACGTTTCCCAGGATATGTTTGACCATCTCATTCGCTTGTAGGGTATTCACCTGGAAAAACGAACCACTCGATACCCTGTAATGCCTTCCAAGGACTTCCATAATTAGGTGATCACTGCCTGCCAGTAACAGGTTCCCTGATGGACACTTCTGAACAACCGAGACAGCTGGATTCTCAATCAAAAAATCCAATCCTTGGTCATTTAAGCATTCCAGGATGATTAAAAGATCTTCATTCATCCCCAACCGTATGCTGATTCGCTCCAATCCAGGAATTGGTTCAATTTCAATTTGTGGCCATAGCTGGTTAATCGATGCCTCGGGTAGGTGGCATTCCAGGATAGGAAACGTTTGATTGGATTGAACTTTTTGGAAACCCAGCTTACCCTCACGGGTGAGGTGGAATTGAACATTGTTGCGATAGTTCCATGGATTCGTTGTTGAAGCAATCTCGATGGCGGGGATATCTATTAATCCCCCAATCCGTTCCAACTGCTCTAGCAGTATGTCCTTTTTTACCTCCAGCTGGTCGGGGTAATTCAGATGCTGGTAATGACAACCACCGCATTGGGTAAAATGCCTGCATCGGGCAAGAATTCGCTTGGTGGATGGCTCTAAAATCTCCACCAGCTTAGCTTTTACATACCGGGCTTTTTCCTCGATCAGCTTGATTCGAACAGTTTCACCTGGGAGTGTGAAAGGGACAAAGACTGCCCTGCCATCCCCCAACCTTCCAAATCCATCCCCTCCATAGACCAGCCTGTCTATCTTGACCTCAAAAGTATCATCCATGGCTTGTTTTAAGCGCAGAGACGTCCCATTCGGGGACGTCTCTGGTATATCACGCTGCTTTACTTTCCTTGCATAAATTCATCAAGGCTAGATAAAAGGTTCTTCAAATCGCTCATTTGAATCTCTGCCATATGCGCGATCCGGAATGTCTTTCCCTTCATATCACCATACCCATTTGCCAGGCGTAGATTGCGTGGGGCGATGAATTTATTGAATTCCGCACAATCAAAGGTCGGAGGGTTGACCACCACTGTGATGGTTTGGGACCGGTAACCTTCTGGAGCAAATAGCGCCCAGCCTTTTTTCGTTGCCCATTCCTGGGAGTATTTCGCCATCGCACTGTGGCGACCAAAACGATTTTCAAGGCCTTCTGCCAGCATCCGGTCGATCTGGTAATCCAGAGCATAGATCAACGACATCGCAGGAGTCATCGGTGTAGAATCCTTGATGCGGTGCTTTTCTAGCAGCAAGTAGTCGAAGTACCACCCGCGATAAGGCACCTCCGCTGCTCGCGCCATTGCCTTGTCATTAACAGCGATCATGGCTAATCCTGGGGGCAGAGCCATGCATTTTTGAGATGAGGTAAATAAAACATCCAATCCCCAGGCATCCATTTCAATTTTCGTCCCACCCAACGACGATACTGCATCAACAGCGATCAAGGTTTCCGGGCTTACCCGGTGAACTACTTCGGCGATTTCTTTTACCGGATTCTCAACCCCAGTAGATGTCTCATTATGAACTAGGGTTATTAGGTCGTACTTCTCTTTCTTAAGCGCCTCCTCAACCATACCCGGCAGGATCGCCTGTCCCATTGGTACTTCAACCTTGTCAGCCAGCTTGCCGTTGGCGATGGACACGTCGTACCAACGTTTAGCAAATGATCCATTGACACAGTTCAGCACGCGCTCCTTGGCCAGGTTACGCACTGCTGATTCTTGGGCTCCACTTCCCGAGTTCGTCATGATGAAAATGCGGTACTGGGTATAAAATATTTGTTTTAATTTTTCCGCTGAACGCTGGAATATTGCTTCAAAATCCTTGCTCCTATGTGGCATCATTGCTTTTGTTTGCTGCTCTAACACATCCGGTGATACATCCACCGGTCCCGGAACAAACATTGGTGACATTGAAACCTCCTTAGAAGAATTATTTGAAAACTCTAATCTTTGATTATTTTTTATTCTACCACCCCAGCGTATTTTATAATATTACCATGCGTCGCATTTTGATTATGATTTTCATCCTCTTGCTGTCAACAGTGTGTTGGAGTTACTCTTTCCTGAACACTCAACCCAGAGCAACCTCAACCGGTACCTCCCGCCCTCCGACATACACTGTTATTCCTCCATCATCAACATCAACCAACACCCCAACATCAACTCAGGTTAAAGCTCCAAAATCTACTGCCACCTTCACTCCCCTCCCACCTGCCGGGTCATTCACCGTGCTTTATCATCCGGATGATGTTCTGTACGTGGGTGACCAGGTCAGCCTCGAAGTCATATCTCCCTCAGGAATTAACATGAATGATGCAAGCCTCCTGGTACAGATTGACCCACCCGGTGGACCAGTTCTTGGACCAGTTAATTTTGCCCCTTGGGGTATTCAGGGACGTGACGAAGCTACATTGGTCTGGGTATGGGATACTCAGGTACAGGAACCTGGTGCCCACACCCTTTCCTTTTCAGTTCAGCCTCAGGGATACTCCTGGACTGAACAAGTTACATTACTGCCCGACGAACAAATGCCTCCCAACCAGGCTGATGCCTCATGGGCTTCCACCCAAACGCAATGTTGTACTGTTTTCTATATTACCCACACCGCTTCCGAACGTGATCTATCATCATTGATCGGACTGATAGACGAGCAAGCAAGGCTCTCAATGGATGAAATGGGATCGAACTTTACAGAACCGATTACCATTACAATCCTTCCCCGCTTGCTTGGGCATGGTGGTTTTACTAGCACTGACATCAGTGTTTCTTACCTGGATCGAAACTATGCTGCAAATTCATGGCAGATGGTAGTGCACCACGAAATGATCCATACCATAGATGGTCATCTTGGTGGCGATTTTCGACCCAATATCTTTGTCGAAGGTTTGGCTGTTTATATGGCCGGTGGTCACTATAAACCAGAACCTTTCATGCCCCGTGCTGCCGCTCTAATGGAAAAGTATCTAAATATGTATATCACTCTGGAAAGCCTTGCTGATGATTTTTATGCTTCTCAACACGAAATTGGTTATCTGGAAGGTGCATCGTTGATTGAATATATGGTCAGGACATATGGTTGGGAGGCATTTTCAGCATTCTACCGAGATATTCACATCAGTCAAGGTGAGAATCAGTCGAAAGCCATCGATTCAGCTTTGCAATCCCATTTTTCTATATCCTTCACTCAACTTGAGAAGGATTTCCAGGCAGCCTTGAGCCACGAACCTGATACTCTTGCTTGGGTGGATGACGTCAGTTTTTCCGTAGTCTACTATGATACACTGCGGCGCTACCAACAGCTCCTGGATCCATCGGCATACTTTCGCACAGCTTGGCTGATGGACAATCAAGCTATGCGCCAGCGTAACATCGTGGCGGATTATCTACGTCATCCTCACACACCTCAAAATTTAGCAATGGAAACCCTGTTTATCACTGCCGGCCAGCAGATATCAAAAGCACAGTATTCCGATGCCTCCGCAACTTTGGATATCATCAACGCTGTGTTGGATAATATTGAGCTTGGTTTCCCCGATCCATTTTCAATTGCGAAGATGTCTTCTGATTATTTTTCGATCTCGGTTCTCCTTCAACAGCAGGGATATGAGGTGCAGAGTATTGATATTGATGGAAATGAAGCAATTGCATTCGCCTCCAATTCAAAAGAGCCAGCCTTATTGGAATTGCATCTCACCTTTTCTGGTAGTGAATGGATCTTATCCCCCTTATAATAATAAAGACCTGCAGGTATTCGCTGCAGGTCCGGTAGATTACGCTAAATTAAGGGCAAAAACCCAGGGTTTGAAAGACGAGATCGAATGGAGCCCTGCAGTACAGGCCACCATCCGGGTTCCAAGGTTGGTCAATAAACACGAATAGGGCAATAAATAATAGCAAGATCACCACGATACATCCACATCCAGCTAAAAGCCAGGTATTGATCGGTTTTTTCGGAGTTTCAGCAGGGGGTTCTTGAGCAATTTCTGGAATCGCATAATCCGGTTTATCATAAGAGTTTACTTCCGGTTGCTTTGATATAACAGGTGGTGGCGTGATCTCTTCCAGGGGTGCGAATGCCGCGACTGGGGTTGACTCGATATCCACAATGCTGGGAACTGTAAGGTCGGGGGTTGCAGGTTCTCCATCGTATATCAAGCCAACATTATCCCCCAACATGATGATTTCGCCTATTGCCATCAGGTGTGGACCAATCAACCGTTGCCCATCGATATAAGTTCCATTGGTTGAATTTAAATCATCAATTCGATAATGATCCCCCTCTAAAGTCAGCTTGGCATGTCTCCTTGATACCTCTGCATCATTGATGACAAAATCATTAGCAATATCCCGTCCAATGGATATTTCGTTTCGATTTAATTCGAAAATTTGACCAGGGATCGGGCCTTGACGTACCACGAGGCGATATTGTGCTTTTCCCATAATTTCCTCCTTCCAAACCACCATCAATGATCACTTTTTTGATTATTATATTTAGTAATATTAATGAACTTTTACTGAATTGTCAAACCTGCCAGCCGTGGGCTTTATACTTCCATTGGGTTTCCGCAATATTGGCAAAAGCTTGCATCCATCGATGAAGTTCTCCCGCATTTTATACATGCACGTTTGTCATCTGCTTCTGAAGGTCCTTTTTTCTTACGCTTGATTAATTGTAACCTTTTTTCTTTACGTTGCTTCTGAAGCAGCTTCCGTTGGATTGTTCCATCATTTCTTATTTCTACCGCTTGTATCTGATCGTTTTGGGCCACAATTTCTGCCTGGACTGATTGGGCGGAATCTTGGCTAACCCCGCTTTCTGTGATCACAATTATTTCACCCTGGGTCAGTTTTGGATTTGCCTGCGAACCGGGTAGCACACCTTTTTTTCGTTTACCTGATTTTGGATTGGGAAGTTTTTTTCTAATCTTACGTGCATAATCTTTCCCTCTCGTAAACGCCTGGGAAGTTAATGCTCGCATCTGTTTTGCGGTCAGGTGTCGCCCCGTGATATACCAGCCCAGGATGGCATGCCCCACCACGTAAGTCCCGGAATATGAGATTGCCACCTTGGGAATGATACCCCATACCGGGATTAAACCAACCAGCTGGCGTGCAATTTGTCTCCACACAAACCCACCCCCAATGACCCCCCCAAACTCGGTTACATAATCCTGCCAGCGAGTCGAAAATCCAAATAGCAAGCCTAATTTATACGCAAGAAATGCTTGAGATTTGGTCAACACGATCATATCCGTCACGGTCAATGGGATATCCAGGACTGGGACAATTTGCGCGACCCCCGTACTAAAGGAGTATGCGGCATTAGAGAAACAGGTATCGTTAATTAGCTGATGGGCAATCGGTAATCTGAAGATTGGGAATTGTCTGCCAAGTGCTAAATGCTGTTGAGGGAGATGCTCCAACACCGCCGGGATGAATTCTCTTTGTAAGAACCCGGTATCATTGGTCGAGCCAAGTAAAACGTGACTTCCTGGCCATTCCTGTTGTAAAGAAACCAGAATTCGATTATCAACGAGATCAATTTTATTGAAGAATACCAGGATATTTTTTCCGGCCTCAATCCACTTTTTTACCAGGGTTTTCTCTACTGAGATATCCTCCCGGGTTGCATCGATCAAGAGGATGGTCAAATGAGCTGCCGGAAGTTCAGTGGATGAGTTGAAAGTGCATAATGCAACGGGTGTTTGGGTGGTTATCCCGGGTCGGGATGGGTCTGTCCGCATTTGATCTACCAGGGTGTGCTTCCCGGTCCCGGTTTCACCTGCAATTGTAATTCTAACGGGATGCAAGGCTGCATCTCGGATTGGTTTCAGATCAACCTCTTTTAAATTCATCCAAACTGAAGAAACATTCTGCAAACCAGCCACGCGTCCTCTCTATCCTAGTAAGTAAATACCAATTCTGATTCCTTTTCCATTATACCGCCGGAACAACTCCATTCTTAATACGTCATTTGAATACTTGTAGTTCCTATTTTCAACGATTTATTTGGTAGAATAACTTTTGGTAAACAAATGGAGGAAAAAATGATCCTTAAATCAAAAATTCATCATTTGCCAAAACGCAAATTGTGGGATGCTCGTTATTCCAAATCATATCGACTTTTCATGGGAGTGATCATTCTGGTGGGAATGCTATATCCAGCTGCTAACTCTATTTCTGCTTCAGCACAAACAGACCAGGCCGGCATCAATAATTATGCCTGGTCTCAGCAAAGTGTAGCTGATCCTATGCTCTTCAACTACATGGGAGACCGAAGCCTGCGTATGGACACTGCCGATCACCCGCATATTGCCTTCGGTGGTGACCATCTCTATTATGCCTATCATAATGGAACAAGTTGGAGCTTTGAGACGGTTGATCCATCGGATGGGGTGGGCCTATTCACCTCGCTTGCCTTGGATAGCTCAAATCATCCTCACATCAGTTATTACGACGCCATCCATGGCGCTTTAAAATATGCCTATTTTGATGGTGTGGATTGGATCATCACCACCGTGGAACAATATGCGTTATCAGGTGAGGATGATCCCAATAGCCTATTAGATGCGTTTGGTACTCCAAATCGCTACGTCGCAGATCGTTTGTGGCATTCTTTCCCATCTGGTCTTTCTGGAGATAGTATCGATCCCAATGCTATTTCACCCATCTCCGATTTGATCGGATACGGCTTATACAGCTCCATCGATATAGACTCAGCCGGAAATGTCCACATTGCTTATTACGATTCAGTGAATAACAACCTGAAATATGCAATCAAATATAGTGGAAATTGGAGCATCTCAACCATAGATTTCAATGGTGATGTTGGCTCCTACGCATCCATGGTTGTAAATAGCTATGGATTTCCCCAGATTAGCTACTATGATAAAACCAATGGTAATCTCAAGTTTGCCTCCTTTAATGGTACGAATTGGATTTTACAAAACGTTGAAACCACAGGTGATACCGGTCAGTACACCTCAATTGCTTTGGGTTATAACCAGAGACCATCCATCAGTTACTATGACAATACTAGGCAAGAGCTTCGTTACGCTTCATACAATGGTAGTAGTTGGAACTATCAAACAGTCGACCCGGATGTCAAAGTCGGTCAATATAGCTCACTAGCAATGACCAGTGATCACCAGCCGCGCATAAGTTATTATGATGGTGATACGAACGCAAACGACCTGAAATATGCCAGCTGGAATGTCTACTTATTGGAAGATTGAAACGGTACCAGCGAGTGGCTATGTTGGCTTGCACACCTCCCTTGCCCTGGATACATCCAACAAGCCTCGCATATCCTTCTTCGATGCCGGAGAAGGTGAACTGGATTTTGCATCCTTTTATACCGATTCCTGGACCATCACCAAGCTTGCATTCGTGGTGCGGATGTGGGTGTTAATTCTTCGCTTGCTTTGGATATAATGGAAATCCACGAATTGCCTATTTTGATGACACCCATGACGATCTGAGATATGCCTGGTGGGATGGCTCTGCCTGGCAGGACCTGGTCGTAGATTTCGTCGGCGAAGTCGGTCTTCACCCCTCCTTGGTATTGGACTCTGCTGGTAATCCCCATATTTCTTACTACGATCTCACCAACCAGCACTTGAAATATGCCTATTGGACTGGCAGTGCCTGGTCTGCTTCAACGATTGATTCCAATCCGAATGTTGGCTTATACTCATCCATCGACCTGGACAGCAACAATAACCCATACATTGCTTATTCTTATTATTATGAAGAAAACAATGTTCCAAAATCCGGTAATCTAAAATTGATCTACTGGTTCGGTTCGAACTGGGTCACTCTAACTCTCGATAATAACGGCATCACCGGTCTTTACCCATCCATCAAGCTGGATGCATCAAATCACTATCATATTGCCTACTATAACAAAACCGATACGGGATTGAAATATTATTTTTGGGATGGTGATTCCTATGAAATCACAACCCTCGATGCACCAAATGTAGGTATGTACCCATCCCTTTGCTTGGATAGCTCCAATCACCCCCACGTTGCTTACTTCTCTGATTACGACGACGATTTGAAATACATGTACTTTGATGGCACCACCTGGTACAAAGAGTTGGTGGATACGGTTGGAAGCACAGGCTACTTCCCCTCCTTGGCACTAGATAATGCTGGACACCCCCACATTGCCTATTACAGCGCGACCGGAACCATGTTGAAGTATGCCTATGGCACTGGTTCTGGCTGGCTCTTCGGTACCATTGACTCACCCGGTGATGTCGGTTGGAATCCATCTCTAGCAATTGCCCCTGGCGATTTCCCTGCTGTCAGCTATTATTCGGCAACCCTGGGAGACTTGAAATATGCCTCTTCATCCATTGCCCGGTTGATTTACCTGCCATTTCTCACGCGTTAATAGTAATGAACTGATTCATAATGGCGATTGGAAAAACTCCATTCGCCATTTATTTTTATAGGTGTATAATATTGCATAAGACCTTGCATATATGTATAGATACGCCAATAAATATTGCCATCTTGTAGTCGTCATTTTTACACAAGGATGCCTTTCAATGCTGCAAGCTAGCCCTTTGTAACCTTGTCTATTCCAACACTCATGAATACAATAACAAACATTGAATATGGAACTTAAACAGATTGGGCGTTACGAAATCAAATCTTTGATTGGGCAGGGCGGCATGTCCGCTGTCTACCTGGGTTACGACCCACGTTCCCTACGTGAAGTTGCCATCAAGGTGTTGCCCCCTTATTACGTCCACGCTGAGCGATTTCGAGATCGTTTTGAGCGCGAAGCAGTCATGATTGCACTGCTTGAACACCCTGCGATTGTGCCAGTTTATGATATGGGGGAAGAAGATGGTCAGCCATATATTGTTATGCGCTACATGTCAGGCGGCTCTCTGGCTGAAAAGCTGAAAGAAGGTCCCATCCCGCTCCGAGAATGTATGGAAATGTATCTCCGTCTGGCTCCTGCCATGGATACTGCCCATGCAAGGGGAGTAATTCACCGCGATGTTAAACCAGATAACCTGCTGTTCGATAAATACAACAATGTTTTTCTCTCGGATTTTGGTCTCGCCCGTCTGAGAGAAACGATCGGTTTTACGAATATCAGTGATGGTTCCATCATGGGAACTCCTGCTTATATGAGCCCCGAGCAAATCCAGGGTGATCGGGAAATTGATGGACGTTCAGATATCTATTCGATGGGCGTCGTGCTGTATCATATGCTTTGTGGGTCAGTGCCCTTTTCTGGCACTACCGCTGCTTCTGTGATGATGATGCATTTGATCAATCCTGTTCCCCAAATTCATGACCAAAACAAGTCTCTTCCGGTCGGTATTCAAGCGGTCTTGGATATTGCCATGGCAAAGAATCCCAAGGACCGTTATCAGTCTGCAAGTGAATTTGCTAAAGCTATCCAGGCAGTCACGACTGGTGTTCATAAAAGGATTCAACTCCAAAATGGAACCACCACAGCTGCAAATAAGCTTGCAAATCAATCCACTGTACAGTTGTCAAACAAGCAGCCTGTTTCCCAAAATAATCACAGCCATAATACACCCTCTAGTCTTCCCCAATTGAATGGATATAAAACTCCAATTCCATTGGAATCATCTAATGGCCATCCAGTACTTTTACGGCCAGAAAACACCTCACCGCAAAAGGATACCGCCCCTCCATCTCTAAAAGGTCAACCTGGTTCGATCCGACGAAAACTTCGAAACTTCCCCTTATGGGGTTGGTTGCTTGGAGCTGTATTGTTAATTGTTCTATCCTTGACACGTAATCCAATGGTCGCACGGCGGATTCCCCTTTTCACTTTTATCCGGCTCCACTCGCAATTCCCAAAATACATATATTCAGGTTAGTCCCGAGGCCGCTTCATCCGTTTCACCCACCGCCTTGGGCCAGGCAGATAAGCTTGCATTCTTAAAGAACTCGAACATATGGGTCAGTGACCTGGATGGTACTGACCTCATCCAGCTAACAACCGATGGTTCGTCAAAATCCCATATGCATTGGTCACCAGATGGTCAATCGATCATCTACACCACGGATAATTGTTTGAATAATGTTGGCCTGCAGACGAAACAGGTTCTCACCCTCACTTGTGTTTCGGGAATCTCAACCATCAGTGCTTTTGACATCTCCCCGGACGGGCAAAATGTTGCCATAGGCTTGGGGCAATCCGACCTGTATCTGCTTCCGTATACCCAGTTATTTCATCTCCGTCAGGAAAGCCAGCTGGAGGAGTTTGCCCGCTCTTTCTCAGTGCTCGTATTATGCGCCTTACAATACTGGAGATACCTTAAAGGCTGTTAATTGGTCTCAGGCCGAGAACCACCTGGCAGTGCTGGTCTCCAAACAATTGGATGGCATCCATCGGGATGAGATCGATATCCTGGATTTTAGCCAATGTAATGCTTCACCAACCCTGGTGAAGGAAATCCTCCCTACGCATTTCCTATTTACATTGCGTGGATATTTCAATCGCCCGGAAATTTCAAGCTTTGCATTGGATGGAAACAATCAGCTCTTGTTGAACAGCTACATGAATAACGAGGGCTTTGGAGACCTGCAACTTTACAACCTCGATCAAAACCAGAGTCAGGAGATATCTCCGAATGGTTCTTGCTGTTATCGGGATGTCCATTGGAGTCCGGACGGCACTTACTTATTCTACTCATACCAACCTGAATCAGGTGGGGATATCAGCCTGTATTATGCCCCTTCTTCTGAGCTTAGCCAACCTGGCACCGCTGTAGCCGCCTTGGCACTCCCGGCTGGTTTTCTAGGCAGCAGCCTTGAATCGCTCCAACCCACCCTTCGCACTGCGCATTAGCAATTGCATAAAAAACTGGGGATTTTTACTTCTGCTTTATTTTATAATTTCATTTAATCATGATGGTAAAAATACAGGCAATTTCCGTTCGATATAAATAACTTGCCGATTTTCAGGTGCAAGACTGCTTTTATTTCCCGCACGATCAAACGCATATACTTCAAAAGGGTATTGTATGGACGGATTCAATAAATCGCTTGAAAAAGTATATTGATATGGTGATGCAACATCTGTTTGGATATTCACCCAAGTCCCATCATATCGCCAGAACTCCACCTTGGCAATCTGTTCATTGTCATATGCTTTTGCCTCCAGCGTAATCGGGCCACCATATGTTAAGTAGGATTGTCTATTCTCGACTGGTTTTATCCATTCCACAGTGGGGGGCACAGCTACAAATGTTACTGCTTGGGAAGAATTACTGACTCAAATCCAGCTCATATCCTGGAGAACCAACGGTCGCAGTATTTGTAATGACCCCATCTATGGTAGGGTTAACCACGATCGTTAACGCTTGTTGTTGAATTTGCAGCGATCGTGATTCAGGCTACACACGACAGAACTTGCTATATGACTACATCCTTGAGGCGGATTTACTCTAACAAATTGGACGCTTCCTGGAAGTGTATCGGTCACGACGACTCCAGTTGCAGTAATAAGGCTGTTATTTGTAATAGTGAGCAGATATGATAATTCTGCATTTGTAAGCAATGGATCAGGAGAATCGATACTACTGATACTCAGTTCAACCAACCCCTGCTCATCACCCAGCATAACAGTCGGTTCAGGATTTCGATATTGACGGACATATATCCAATCCACCGTCAACGTTGCACCTGCTGTATCACTAAAAAGTGTTACAGGTAATGAAGTACCAGGTACTTGAGAACTAGCGGACGCACTAGATGCACCATGATCGATATCACCCATGCTCTTATGAATGCTCAGATCATCCCACCAACGAACTTCATAAACATGAAACTCATTATGCCAGTCTTTCCCCACAATGCGAGGTATAGGAATATTATTGGATGCATCGACATAATTCATCAGATATATGTTGTTTTTATCTGGATTATCCCCAATCCTTGTTTGGTTTCCACTCGTTCCATCGATGAAACCTATCCATTCATGTCCAGTACCCGAGCCGAAAATCGCTCGATAGCCAACTGCTTTATATAAGGAAGGAGGGGGATTGGATTTAATTCCAGCACCATCCAAGACTAAATTATTATTTAAGCCTGAAGTTGATACACAGGGTGAACCGCTGATAATAGACCATACGAACGGGCTATCAATAGATTGAGATGGTTCAGGATTGGGGATTTCATTGCTTAGAGTACATACCGTACCTGTAAATTGGTTCCAATTATCATCAAATGAATCGAAGGTTCCCGGTCCATTACTTTGTGAGGTTGCGATTTGGATTATTGTAATAAAGATAGATGGTTGTATCCCCATTTGCTAAGCCAGGAACCTTTACCCATACATAGGCCAATTGGTGTGGGTAATCCCAGGATTCGATCCAGTAATTTAATTCTGTCTCACCATCACTATGAGTGAACCGTATATCCCATCCATCTGATCTTGCATGGGTAAAGTTGAAATTACTGCTGTTTAATACTAATTAATACTTGATACCAAGGTAAGGGCACGCTGCTATTTATGACCACAGGTCGACGGTAATGCCAGGCTGTGTAATTGTAATACCAAGGTGGGCCAACTTGCTCAATTTCATTCTGTTCCTCAATACCAATTGGCTGTACTTGTAGCTGCCCCAGATGCACTATGAGATGAAATGCAGAAGTGTAATTAACAGGAATAGAACCCCAATTGGTATAGCTAGATGGATACTCTTCTTCATGAAATCAGGCGCCTCACTAAACTCAGATTATACGCTAAACCTATATTCATGTTTTATTTAAATAATTATGAGTATTGTTATTGATATGCGAGATGCAATAACATGTTCCTTTATCATTTACATATCCTACGGAGGGGGTGGTAAGGTATATGTCGCGGATGGCAAAGGAGGGAGCGTAAATGTTGGTACCGGTGGAGGGGGTGGAGTATTTGTTGGTGGATCAGGAGGTCGTGGTGTATTGGTTGGAGGCGGCTGATCCGTCGGTTTGATTGGGGTATTCGATGGAAGTTGAATGGGTGGTTGAGTAGTCCGAATGGCTGTGTTGGTTGGTAAGATTATTATATAATGTAGCTGTTACAGGTAGAACAATTGGTGATGCAGTTTCACTGGGTGTGGTTGTGGGTGTTTGGCTAGGCGTACTTGTTAAAATCAAAGTTGGGGCAGCAGTCACTGTTATGGATTGCGGTAATACAGCTATATATATTCCTTCGCAAAGTGGCACGCCAGCCTGTCCAAGGTTATAAGCTTCCAACACGCTTAAATACTTTAAACCTGTCACACGGTCACTTTCTGGTATTTGGCTTTCATCCGGGTGTCTCTACCAACCACCCGTAAGCTTGAAAAATAGTTGTCTCGATGATGTCCTGGTCAGCACCCACTGAGGTATTCAGGAACACCCCAACAAGTTGCGCCTGTAATAGTTTAACAAGCCCTTGGTCAGCATTTGATAAAGCTTCATGGATATCATCTGCCTGGTAGGCCTTGCTGCCCAGGATTATCTGAGGTGGGTAAAGTTCAGGATGTTCCACCCAATAGGAGACCGGGTATGTACAGTTCACTTCAACCCGCGGTGTATTGGTGATATCACCTGGAGCAGAAAATCCCAGACGGTTCCATGGAAAATATGTTGCGATGGTCCAAACTAATCCAATGAATACCACCGCGCTCGCGATGACCAGAATGAGAATCAGACCTCTTCTGTCGCTGATCTCATTTTCCATGTCAGGTCGTCACGCATTTCATCGTTTTGAACAACACCCTATCCTTTGCTCCTATGCATTGAATTGAATATTATGGAAATAAAAAGGACTGGTTCTTATAAAAATCATATCATCTATATATCAATTATTAACAATTTTACTCTATAGTATGGTCAATCTAAAAAATCTTATACCAGAAGATAAATTTAACAAAATAACACAGGAGGTAAATACTATGTTAACTCGTTGGGATCCTTTCCAGGAAATGTTAAACCTTCGCCGAACTGTCGACCGTCTCTTCGATAACGTCGGCACCGATCGCGAATGGGCACAACCCACGCTGTGGGGCTTGGCAGTGGATGTAATTGAAAACAAGGATGAGTTCATCATTAAAGCTTCTGTCCCTGGTATCAACCCGGAAGACCTTGAAGTCTCTTACACCGACGATACTCTTACCATCAAGGGCGAGATTAAATCGGAAAATGAAGTCAAAGAAGACCAGTATCATCTGCGCGAGCGTCGTTACGGTTCATTTTCCCGCAGCATCAGTCTTCCCACCAAGGTAAAGGGCGACGCTATTGAAGCATCCTGCCAGAATGGTGTGCTTTCCCTTCGATTGCCCAAGGCAGAGGAAGTCAAACCGAAACGCATTGCCATCAAGATGGGCGATCAAAATATGATCGAAGGTAAAGTTAAGCATAAATAATTGACCAATAACCAAAAACGGGTGCCTCACACCCGTTTTTTGGTTTAATGGATTATTCATTCAGGTCTGCACCCTCTTTTATTATTTCCCAATGTTATACTTTCCTCATGCCTCCCTGTCATGTCCGTTATTTAGGTTTGGTCCCATACCAGCAAGCCTGGGATCTGCAAAATCAGCTCGCCAGTCAGATTGCCGAAGGTTTACTTCCTCCCACCTTGCTTCTCCTTGAGCACCCCCACACCTTCACCTTCGGGAGAAGCGGTAAAATCACCAACCTGCTGTGGAGCAAGGCGGAGCTGAAACACCACCGCGTAGAGGTGCATTGGGTGGACCGTGGTGGTGACGTGACCTATCATGGACCTGGACAGCTCGTGGGTTACCCGCTCGTGCCATTAAACATTAGTGGCCTTGTAAACTCTCAACCATCCTCGGTTGAGGCAATTCCCCGCGCAGATTATATTGGGTACTTGCGTAAGTTAGAGCAAGTGCTGATCCTTGCCCTGGACCGATTTGGAGTGAAAGCTGATCGTCTTAAAAATCTTAGCGGTGTGTGGGTCAATGGCGCGAAGATTGCTGCCATTGGGGTGAAGGTCGATTCTCATGGCATTACCCGGCATGGATTCGCTCTGAATGTCTCACCCGATATGAGCTATTGGGAAGGCATTATTGGCTGCGGTCTGCAAGGCTACTCGGTTACCAGTTTGGCTGACCTGGTTTCATCCCCACCACCCATGCAGGAAGTAATATCCGCCATTATTGTTTCATATGAAAAGGTTTTTGATGTTGAATGCCTCATCGTCACCTAAGGTATAATACTGAAATGGCCATGGTTTGTCACAATCATCACAATTGGAGGGAATTTGATGTCTGACTCGACCTTGAAAATAGTCATTCTCATGGCAGGCTATGGTACTCGCTTAAGACCTCACACCCATAGCAGGCCAAAGCAATTAATCCGCCTGGCAGACAAGATGGTCCTCGACCATGTGCTGGATACCTTCACAACCATTCCGGGATCGATAAATGTAGAGTTTATTTTCATCATTGGCTATTTGGGAAACCAAATTCGGGATTATATGCACCAGGCACATCCCGGCCTCAAGGTGACCTACGTGGAACAGCCTGAAATGCGTGGTCAATCCCACGCCGTAGCGCTCGCCCGCGATTATTTGGACAGTCCATTGTTGGTTTTTTATGCCGATACCCTGATTGAATCCGATTTTTCATTCCTGGTGTCTGAACCAGCCGGTGCTGTAACCTGGGTGAAGGCTGTCCCCGACCCGCGTCGCTTTGGAGTAGCCAGCCTAGGGGAAAATGGCTGGGTTACTCATCTGGTTGAAAAGCCGAAAGATATGGATAACAACCTGGCTCTCGTGGGTGGTTATTACTTTTAAAGACCCACAATTGTTGCTTCAAGCCATTGACGAACAGATGCAGCGCAATCTCAGCCTGAAAAATGAATTCTACCTGGCAGACGCAGTCAATGTGATGCTTGAACATGGATTAAAGATGCGCGTCCAACCGGTCGAGATCTGGCTGGATGCTGGCACAACCGCTGATGTCTTGAGCACCAATCGTTACTATTTGGAGCATGGGCATGATAACTCAGCTGAAGTCATATACACACAAAAATACCGTCTTGCTCCCACCTGTATATATCCATCCATCTGCCACAGTCGAGAACTCCGTGATTGGCCCGCATGCTGCCATTGGCGCCAGCTGCACCATCCAAAACTGTATCATCCGCGATAGCATCATTGAAGATGGTTCCATCATGACCGACATGATCCTTGAACATTCGATCATTGGTCGATCTGTAAAACTTCAAGATCATGCGGCCATTCTGAATATTGGCGACCATACCGAGCTGACTTTGTAATGCCTGCGGACCAGGTTGAATGTCGTTCTGATCACGCCTATCCGGGACTCCCGGTGGTCTTTTATTGGCAGGGAAATCGCCTGCATGTTACCCGGATAATATCTGAGTCTCATGATCCAGCAGGTTATTCATTCAATGTGCTTAACCAAGAATTTGGGCTATTTGAGCTTTTCTATGATTTGAATATAGACCAATGGTCTGTTAAACAACAAGGAGCGTACTTTGCGACGTAGCCTTACGAGTATTTTTTGCAAGCGAGACCGTAGCAAGTGGCATTGAGAGCAATAAAAGGAGTGAGCATGAATGATAGGTACCTGGCACGCCATGTTGCCGGTTTGAAACCTTCCGGCATCCGTAAATTCTTCGATATCGTCGCCACCATGAAAGATGTCATTTCACTGGGAATCGGTGAGCCAGATTTCGTCACCCCTGAGCCGATCATCCAGGCTGGCATCCAGGCGCTTCGGGCAGGTGAGACACATTACACATCCAATGCCGGCCTGATCGAGCTTCGCAAAGCAATTACCGGCCATATCTACAAGACATACGGCGTTGAATACGATCCGAATACCGAAGCTATCATTACGGTGGGCGTTTCTGAAGCGCTATATCTAGCCATGACCGCCCTGCTTAATCCAGGTGAAGAGGTCATCATTCCCACGCCTTGTTTTGTCTCCTACCAGGCTGAAGTTATATTAGCTGGCGGTGTTCCCGTGGAAATCCCAACTTTCGTTGAGAATGGCTTTCAAGTTAAACCCGACCACCTGGAAGCAGCCATCAATCCCCGCACAAAAGCCATCCTGCTGGGTTACCCCAACAATCCAACGGGCGCAGTTTACACCCGCGAGGTTTTATTGGAGATTGCCCGTATCGCTGGGCAGCATGACCTGATCGTCATCTCGGACGAGCTCTATGACCAGCTGGTTTATGGAGTTCAACATGTCTGTTTCCCGTCCCTGGAAGGGATGCGTTCCCGCACCATCCTCCTTGGAGGTTTCTCCAAGAATTATGCCATGACTGGCTGGCGGGCAGGTTTTGCATGCGGTCCAGCTGACATCATCAAGGGATTAGTTCGTATCCACCAATATACGATCATGTCTGCCCCTACCATGTCTCAGATGGCTGCATTGGAAGCCATCCAGCATGGGCAGGTATTTGTTGACCAGATGCGTGAGGAGTATGATCGCCGCCGTAAATTGATCGTCGGTGGCCTGAACCAGCTTGGTCTGCCCACTTTTGAGCCCCGGGGTGCTTTCTATGCCTTCCCCAATGTGAGTATCACCGGGATGGATGATGAGACTTTCGCAAAAAGGTTACTTGACGAAGAGCGTGTCGCGGTCGTACCAGGCAACTCCTTTGGCGCAGGTGGAGAAGGTTATGTTCGCTGCTCCTATGCCACCGCCTACGAGAAAATCGAAGAAGCGTTAAACCGTATCCAGCGCTTCATGCATCGCTACGGGTGAGCCAGCATTTTGCCACATATGCCAAACATCCTCATCCGGCACGCGAAAGGTGTGGCATTCGTCACTTGACGACTTGTCTGACATTGATTAATCTTAAGCTATACTGAAGAGTCGTTAATTAGATATTTGAGGGTGCAAACTTGAGAGGGTTGGTTTATCATCAGGAATATATGGGTTAATTGCGGGCACCAATCCGGGTTGCCCGCTTATATTTTAATAAAAAATCACATTATTAATCAGGAGTAGATTATGACCGAACAGATCAATGCTTTTCAGATGGCACAGCGCCAGTTCGATGGCGTCGCCAAGCAGCTCAACCTGGACCCGCAGGTAACCGAACTCCTCCGTTGGCCAGCCCGTGAGTTTAAGTTCACCATCCCCGTTCATATGGATGATGGCTCACTCCGTGTGTTCACAGGCTATCGCGTCCAGCACTCAGACGTGCGCGGTCCCAATAAAGGTGGCATCCGCTTCCATCCCGCTGAAACCCTCGACACCGTGCGTGCCCTCGCCATGTGGATGACCTGGAAATGCTCCGTTGCCGATATCCCCCTCGGTGGCGGCAAGGGTGGCGTTCCAGTCGATCCAGCTACGCTCTCGGTTTTCGAGAAGGAAAAACTTTGCCGCGGCTGGGTTGATCAGATGTGGCGCAATATCGGTCCACGCCAGGACGTCCCTGCCCCAGATGTAGGCACCACCCCACAGATGATGGGTTGGATGATGGATGAGTACTCCAAGCTGGTTGGCGAATTCACCCCCGGTGTGATCACTGGTAAACCTTTGGGTGGTGGTGGTTCACTCGGTCGCACCGAAGCTACCGGTTTCGGCGTTATCTACACCGTCCGTGAGGCCATGAAACATCTCAAAATCGATCCTGCCAAATCCGTGACCGCCATGCAGGGTTTCGGTAACGTCACCCAGTACGCTGCCATCGGTTTCATCGAGCTTCTGGGTGGCAAAGTAGCCTGCGTTTCCTGCTGGGATCGTGGTGACAAGTGCTCCTACACTTTCAGCCATCCCAAGGGTGTCGATCCCAGGTTCCTGCAGTCCATCACCGACCAGTATGGCACTATCGATAAATCGAAGGCTCATGCAGCTGGTTACGTGCTCGAGGAAGGCGATGCCTGGATCACCAAGGAGGCTGACGTCCTCATACCAGGCGCCCTCGAAGGTCAGGTTACAGGCGAGACGATCAAGAAGATCCACGATCGTGTCAAGATCATCGCCGAAGGTGCCAATGGACCCACCACCCCCGAAGCAGACGATGTGATCAAGGCTCATAACATCTTCAACATCCCCGACTTCCTGTGCAATGCCGGCGGGGTAACCTGCTCTTACTTCGAAGGTGTACAGAACGATATGAACTTCTACTGGACCAAGGAAGAAGTACTCCAACGGCTTGACACCAAGATGACCCAGGCTTTCCACTCGGTGCTCGATATGTCCGAGAAGGAAAAAGTCTATATGCGCGATGCTGCCTATATGGTCGCCATTGCACGTGTGGTCAAGGCAATGGAATTGCGCGGCTGGATCTAAATAAATTTCGTCACCATTTGACAGGATATAAGTAGATCATCCTTATATCCTGTTTTTTTATTTCTGTAGGTTGTGGCAGAGGGTAGCGTTCTTCTACCCGAAACCCAACATCAAATCTTTTGTAAGGGCGATCGCCGATTAAAAAGTAGAGACGCCCCGGCAGGGCGTCTCCATAGAAGTACATCCTCATTCCCACGTCCCCACTAATCGGCGGTATTCACGATAGCGTACGTGAAAGAATACGGTGAAGCCTTCTATCACCAGGCTTTTCAGCTCCAGTGAACAGCCTTCTTGTATCATGATAACGCACACCTGTCCTCTAAACAGTCTGTTAAAGATTAATAAAACAAGCCCTTTTCAGCTTTTATCCATTTTTTTTTATTTTCCAAACTTTCATAACTTATTCCAACGGATTGAACTAAAAAAATCACTTATTTTTTCTGACAGAGCGAAGCTGACGGCCAATGGCTATATTCCTGATCGTAAAATACTCATAAACCCCTTGTGGGTAACTACTCACCGGCCATCTATTATTACCATCACCTGCAAGTATTTGAGGCGGCAATATCCGGATGGGTGAGTAATTACCCTTGTGGGATAGAACGTTTGTGCTATAATAAGTTTCTATGCATCAAAATCTGTTTTTCCTCCATTTTACAAACCAAACAATATTCGTTCCCCGTTGTTCAAGGGCATGTTTTGCCCACAGTCGTGAGAGTTATATACGCGCGATCTATGAACGAATATCATTCTCTATCCATGGTAAATTGAGATATTTTAGATGAGCAAAATAATTGAATGCTTTTGAATTATTTAATTCAATTCAAAACCACTAAACCACCTACATATTGAGCCATTGATACTGGAAAATTTACGCCTCTCGTTGTATACTCAATGCACCCTGGAGCGTTATCTCTGTGCTCCTTACCGAGGAGAAATGCTAATATGAGAGTAACCGTCCTGCAAGAGAATCTGGCTCACGGCCTGAGCATCGTCTCACGTGCCGTATCCCCCCGCAGCACCTTGCCTGTGCTGGCAAACGTCCTGGTTGCCACCGATGAAGGGCGCTTGCGCCTTTCCGCTACCAACCTTGAGCTGGGCATCACCTGTTGGATCGGTGCCAAGATCCTCGAGGACGGCTCAACCACCGTCCCGGCGCGCACCTTTAACGATCTGGTCGCCACCCTCCCAAGTGATCAGGTGGAGATGACCCTAAACGTTCGCAACCAGAAGCTCAACATCCGTTCAGCTTCCTCCAACACTGATATCAACTGCATCGACGCACAGGAATTCCCTCCCATGCCCACCCCGGATTTCACCGATGGTATCGAACTCAATGTGATCGAGCTGAAAGAGATGATCCAGCAGGTTGCATTTGCCGCCTCCACCGATGAAGCCCGCCCGGTGCTCACCGGTGTGCTGCTCTCTGCCCAGGGTAACCAGATCACCCTGCAAGCTGCCGATGGTTTCCGCCTCTCCATCCGCAAAGCTGAGCTCTCCTCCTCGTTACCCCGCCCAATCAAAGCCATCATCCCGGCGCGTGCCCTGGCCGAGTTGGCGCGCATCGCCAGTGACGGTGAAACGATGGTCACCATGGTGCTGCCCCCCAACCGCGGACAGGTCATTTTCCACACCAAGGATCTTGAGCTGGTCTCCCAGCTCATCGAAGGCTCCTACCCAGACCTGGAGCAGGTGATCCCCCGCTCCCACCAAACCCGCACCGTCATCTCCACCCCTGCCATCCTCAAAGCTTGCAAGCAGGCTGAGATCTTCGCCCGTGAGGGAACCCACATCGCCCGCATCCAGATCACCCCCGGCTCAGATAACCAGCCAGGGACGGTTGAGATCTCCGGACAATCCGAGGAGACCGGTTTCAACCAGACCGTGATCGACGCCAACATCGAGGGCAACGCCCTGCTCATTGCTTTCAACGTGCGCTTCCTGCGTGAGGTGCTGGACGTCATCAAGACACCCAACGTGATCCTCGAAACGAATATTGAGACCACGCCCGGTGTCTTCCGCCCAGCAGGTGAAGACAATTTCCTACACGTCATCATGCCCATGCACCTGGGCGGGTAAGCTGCGAGCGACTGAGCCCCTCCTGCCTCCACAAAATCCGCACCACGGGATTTAGGGGAGAATAAAAACACTTATGACCCTGCCATCCGTCAGCGTTGAAAAGACTCTGCGCATCTACCTGGCTCTCGCTCAATATCCCATTCTGCGTACGCAGATCCGCGCCCGTATGCGCCGGGTCATCTTTGAACACGGTGTCATCACCCAGCAGGATTTCGAAGCCGAGCTGCACGAGCAGGCCATCCAATCCCAAAAGCGTGAAGCTCTGCATGACCCGCTCTCAGAGGAACCTGCCGATGTGTGGGAGCTACGACTGGCACGCTTGCGCGACCATCTTACGGACTTCTACTTCGCCTACAACCTGCCCTATGAGTTGTTCGAGCAGATCATACGCGATACCCTGGCGGAGCGTGGGGCAAACGTTCACGATTTGCTGGTCTCGTTCAATCCTGAGCTGGCACCCCAATATATGCTCTTCGAGCAAGCCGCTGCCATCGAAAAGTTACCTGCGGATGAACGGGCTGTTGCTGAGCCTCACCTGCGCGAGATCAAGGTCGTCCTCATCCGCACCCTCATCAGCGACCAGCTCGCTTACGTCAACATCGCCAAGGATTGGTTCACCATCCAGGATTTGCGCCAGATCCTACCAGCATAAGATTGGCAGTGGCAAGATCGGTGGTAAGGCAGCTGGTATGCTGCTCGCCAGGCGCATCCTGGAAAATGTGGCTTCCCCTGAGCTGAATGCCCACCTCACCATCCCCGAGTCTTACTTCCTGGGGGCAGATGTCACCTACGCCTTCATGGCGATGAACAACCTGATGCACTGGAACGATCAGAAATACAAAACCGAGCATAACATCCGCTCGGAATACCCACAGATCGTGCGCGATTTTCTGGCCGGTAAATTCCCCCAAGAGACGTTGGATGAGCTGCGCACTTTGTTGGAGAAAGTCGGCAATCAGCCGCTGATCGTGCGTTCTTCCAGCCTGCTGGAGGACAATTTCGGGACCTCCTTTGCAGGAAAATATGAGAGCCTGTTCTGCCCCAACCAGGGCACACCAGAGGAGAACTTGCAGCATTTCACCCAGGCCATCCAGCGTATCTATGCCAGTATTCTCAACCCCGATGCGCTGCTCTACCGGCGCAGCAAGGGCTTGCAGGATTATGATGAGCGGATGGCGATCCTTATCCAGGTGGTGCAGGGTGAGAAGCTGGAGCGCTATTTCCTACCCCACGGGGCAGGGGTGGCATTCAGCCGCAACCAGTACCGTTGGAATCCTCAGATCCGCCGGGAGGATGGGTTTATCCGCCTGGTGTGGGGATTGGGTACGCGTGCAGTCGAGCGGGTGGGCAATGATTACCCTCGCCTGGTGGCACTCAGCCACCCTCTGCTTCATCCTGAAGCCACTCCCAGGCTCATCAACCTGTATTCGCAGCACTTTGTGGACCTGATCGACCTGCAGGATAACCAGCTCAAGACCTTGCCAGTGGAAGAGGTACTTTCAAATCAAGACCCAGCTTTACGCTATATTGCCCAGACTCTTCAACGAAGATTACATGATCCCCATCCGCAGCAATATGGTGGATGAGATGCTCTCTGGTGATCACCTACGATGAGCTTTTCCGGCGTACCCCACTGGCGGCGAACTTTCGTGAGTTGCTTGGAAAGCTGGAGGAGCATTACCATTCACCCGTGGATACCGAGTTTACCTTGCAAGTGACCAATCCGCATTCCAGCCAACCCGAGGTGGATATCTGCATCTTGCAGTGCCGCCCGCAGTCCCATTTCAAAGAAAGCAAAGTCCATCTACCCACCAGCATAAACCCGGCAGATGCTGATTTTCTCCACCCAACGCCTTGTCCCTTCCGGGCGGGTGACTGGCATCACCCATGTCATATATGTGACACCTGAAGGCTATTTCTCTCTCACCACCCAGGCTGAACGGGCTCATATCGGTCGCCTGGTAAGCCAGCTCAACGAGAGGATGGCTGGTCTAACATTTATCACCATTGGACCTGGGCGCTGGGGAACCGTCAATCCAGACCTGGGCGTGCCGATCAATTATGGCGATATCTACAACACGCGTGCCTTGGTGGAGCTTGCCGGGGTTGGCAGCATTGCAGTCCCTGAGCCATCCTTCGGTACGCACTTCTTCCAGGACCTGGTGGAAGCCAATATTTATCCACTTGCAATCTATCTGGAAGATCCGGAAGTTCAATTCAACCACTCCTTTTTCTACGACACCCGGAACCAATTGGATGAATTCCTTCCTGAAGGTGCCGAATGTTCCGAAACCGTACGCTTGATCGAAGTGGCATCCTTCCGCCCGGGTCACCATTTGGAGCTGGTCATGGATGACGACAAGGGCAAAGCACTGGCATACCTGGTTCCGGATGAAGAGAATTTATCGGAATAAACATGCCAATTTGCTTGGCATGAACACTTGAGGAGGAACAGATATGAAAAAGTTCGTGGCAATCGCAGGCAATATCGGGGTCGGTAAGTCCACTCTGGTGAGTATGCTGTGTGATCACCTGGGTTGGCAGCCTTTCTTTGAACCTGTGGGGGATAACCCATACCTGGCTGATTTTTACCGTGATATGCGCCAATGGTCATTTCACTCGCAGATATTCTTCCTCACCCGCCGGTTACGATCCCACCGCCAGCTGTGCGAGCATCCCACCTCTGCTATCCAGGATCGCAGTGTATACGAGGATGCAGAGGTCTTCGCCCACAACCTATTTTTACAGGGTTTAATGGGTGAGCGCGACTATCTTAGCTACCGCGAACTGTACCGCGTCCTGACCGAGTTTCTCCCACCACCCGACCTGGTGGTCTACCTGCGTGCCACAGTGGACACCTTGCAGGAGCGTATTTCCCATCGTGGTCGCGATTATGAGCGCACGATCACCACCGAATACCTGGGACAGCTAAATTCCCTGTATGAAGACTGGATCGCGAATTTCAGCCTGTGCCCGGTCCTCACCGTGCCGGCTGATGACCTGGATTACGTTGCCCACCCGGGTCACCTGGATTTGATCGCCCTCAAGGTGGAGGAAAAACTGACCGGCAAGGAGGAAGTAATCTTCTCCGCTGAGGAAGTCAACAACTCTCGCCTCTAGCATTCGGAATTTTCCTAAATAAAAGACCACAGGAATGCTCAATCTGCTACAGCAACCTGAGCAATCTCTGTGGTCCAGTAATTATTTGCAATCCTGATTACCTGTGGATATGAGGCATAAAGATTCTTGGCGAAGCGACGAAGTTCATCCTTTTCAGATTTGCTCAAGCTCCGAAATCTTGTGCTCTATCAGGTCAACAATTTGGCTTAGGATTTCCGCGTCCATAGCAAAGCGAGCCCCAGCGGTGGAGTATAGTTCGGGTATGGAAACCGTCCCACCTAGTGCCAATCCCCGTCGATAAGCCTCCACGGCTCCCTTCTGATCCTTCATCGCATTTGCCCATATCTGGAACGCCCCCAGGGATGCCAGTCCATACTCAATATAATAAAAAGGCACTTCAAAGATATGGAGCTTACGTTGCCAGCCGGTGGCCATCTCGTCTTCCAGTCCGGTCCAATCCACACCGATCATAAATCGCCCCCATAACTCATTCCACTTTTGATCGCAATTATCCGGATTCAAAGCCACCGCCTGATTCGTATATGCCCAATGCTGGAAAGCATCCACTACTGCCATATACGGCCAGAAGAGCATGGATTCTTCCAGATGCTCGATTTGCGCCCGGGCTGCATCTTTCTCTGAGTAGAAGCCACCTTCCCTTGCAAGCAGGTACGGAGAGGCGAGTAATTCCATTGACATGGATGCCACCTCTGCAAATTCCATTCCCACCGACAGCTGATGGTAGTAAGGCAGGCTAGCCGTCTCAAACACATGAAAAGCATGTCCACCTTCATGCAGCAAGGTGGCAACATCCGTGTGTAAACCAACTGCATTTTCGAATATAAAGGGTAACCTGACCATATCATAGTTATTACAATACGCACCTGGCGCTTTGCCCTTGCGATTCTCCAAGTCCAGCAATCCTTGGTTGCGCATGACCTCGAATTCATCGCCAAGCTCCGGATCAACCTTGTGGAAAATAGCTGACACTTTTTCTTCCAGCTCAAGGATGGTCTGGTAAGGCTTGAGAGGCTCTCGTCCAATCGGATCGACATTTAAATCCCACGGGCGTAAAGTAGAGAGACCCAATTGTTTTTGGCGTTTTTCATAGATACGCCTGGCAGCCGGTACAACCACCTTTTCAATGGCGTCATGAAACTGGGCGCAGTCATCAGGTGTGTAATCAAAGCGATGCAGTTCTTTCCACTTATAAGCGCTATATTCACTAAAACCTGCATTTGCGGTTATCCGGTTGCGTAATTCCAACAACTTGATCCATAACTGGTTCAACCGATTCCGATCTGTTAGCTTGCGCTGCATTTCCAGATGCCAGGCTGCTTCTCGCTTTTCACGGTCGAGACTCTGGTAGACCGGCTGAAGTTGAGTGGTAGTTACCTCCACACCCTGCCATACTACGGTTTGGGCAGCAATGATCCCATCATACTCATTTATCAGTTTTTGCTCTTCCATAAGTAAAGGCAGGTTCTCCTCACGGTATATTTCTGCTTCAACCTGCATGTTCAGCAAGGGTATTTTGAAGCCTTCCGGTTGCAACCCGGAGACTAAAAGCTTTTCCTTCAAACCCTGGTTGGCTGCCAGCCATTGAGTATGGACTTCATCCAGGAAGATATTAAACCGGTTTTGTATCTCCGGGTCGGCGGTGTTTTGTGTGGTTGCCACCCATAATCTGGCATAAGTCTCTGATAATACCCGGCTCAGGTCTGACCAATCTTTCATCCATTCAGATAGGGTTGAATTCGATAAGGTGCGCGTTGCCAGTTCATCAGCAAAAGGTTTGAGTTGCGCCCAGTTCCACTGCAGGAATACCTGTGGGTCTTTCGGAAGTGTTTTGAACATAATTTTCCCTTTCAATTGTTTACCAGTGAGGTCATTTGCACAATATTATCCATCCAGCCAGATGGATTTTCCACTGCTGGATTATTACCAATCTTTGATATACCAGCGCAGATAATCTTCCACGTGAGATTGCCAGTATGCTTCTTCATGCTCTCCAACAAACATGTACCACTCGTGAGGAAGATCATATTGTGTGAGCAGCTTTTCCAGGAATACAGCTGATTCAGAAATCTCAGGCCGGTCTTCATCCGCAACATCCATATAGATCCGCGGTGCCATCCCCATAGGTAGATTATTCAACCAAAGATAAACCTGTTGAATATCGCTGTGAAAGACAAAACCACTATGCACCCCCATTACGCCAAACAGCTCAGGATGTGACAATCCCAGGTGGATTGCCCAGGCGCCTCCCCTGGATAATCCACCTATTGCCCTATGCTCCCTGTCAGGAATAGTGCGGTAATGTTCATCCACCCAGGGAATTAATGATTGCTCCACTGCCAAACCAAAATTATCTTCAGTCGGTTCTTTCCAAATGCGATCTCTTGGCATAACTACGATGAAGGGGTTTGCCTCACCGCCAGCGATCAATCGATCCGCAGTTTCAGGGACACCTAATCGATCCCACTGTGTATCTGAGTAGGTCTGTCCGTGGATCAGGTATAAAACTGGGTAAAATCGGTCAAGCTCCGCCTCATAACAGGGTGGCAAGTAGATCCGATATACCATTGGATTGGGCAGTAAGCTGGTAGTGAATTCCTTAATTTCAATCCTTCCACCAGCTTTCATGCATGCGGTCAGCGTCGGGGTTGGTGTATTTCGGATAGGGGTATGTAAAAGGGTAGGACTCGGGGACCTGAGGGTTGGACGAACTGTGGATGTAGTTGTTGCTTCTGAGGTACCAAGGGCAGTTTTAGTAAAGAATAGAATAGGTGATTCCTGGCCCTCGGTCAAGGTAGGTGAAATGCTCTTTTGCGGTAGACCAATAAACCCACAGGCCGAAAACAGGAAAAGCATTATACACGCGATAACCAGGCTTCTCAACACGCTTGCAGTTTACCACAAGATATATCCCGCCTGGGAAATATTAAACCCATGTGAGTAAGTTCTTGCTCATCTCCCGATTCACTTTTTCGCTGGTAAAATTGCTGGATACTTCTCATGGAGAAACAAATGAAGAAATCATTTCTACTGTTCCTGATGCTTCTGGTTGTGAGTTTAACGGGCTGCCTCCCCCGGGAGCAAGCCACCCCAACTTCGACATCTACAGCGCCAACAGAAGCCCGACTTGCCCCAACGGTCGTTCTGACAGTACCTACTCAATCTGCTTTTCTGCCCGATCCTGGCTGTACGGTGGTCACGAAGAAACCCACGCCAGGACCCACCGCTGAATCAATATATCCACCTGTAACAGATACAGATCATGTAAAAGGACCGAAGGATGCCAAGGTTACCATCATTGAATACTCAGATTTTCAATGACCATTCTGCGCTCAGCTTGCTCCCGTGATGGAGCAACTCCTTAAAGACTTCCCCAATGACCTCCGTTTCGTTTATCGTCAGTTTCCACTTATCGGAACTCCCGAGTCACCATTTCATGATAAAGCTGCCTTGGCCACGCAAGCTTCTGAAGCTGCTGACAAGCAGGGGAAATTCTGGGAAATGCACGACGTGATCTTTGAAAATCAAGCTGAATGGTCTACATTTTCGGTTGAAGACTTCCAGCAATGGCTGATCGATCAAGCTGGTGAGCTTGATCTCGACGTGGAGAAATTCACAGCTGACCTGACCAGTGAAGAATTAGTAAATTTGGCACAATCTGCCTGGGATAATGCTCAAGAAATGGGTTTTACTAGCACGCCGTCTTTATTGGTCAATGACCAGCCTTGGCCTAGCAATGTCCCAATGAGTCCTGAAAATATTACTACAATCATCCAGCTGACCAGGCTGGAAGACCGTCAATTCACCGAATGTCCTCCGATGGCAGTTGATCCTACGAAGCAATACATTGCCACATTACACACGGAGAAGGGGGATATCGTTATCGAATTATTTGCCGATAAAACCCCCCTTGCTGTTAACAACTTCATTTTCCTGGCTCAAAATGGCTGGTTCGATGATGTTACCTTCCACCGTGTTATCCCCGGGTTCGTCGCTCAGGCAGGTGACCCAAGCGGTACTGGTTATGGTACTCCTGGGTATGCTTTCAAGAATGAAATTTCTCCTGATCTAAAATTCGATGCTCCCGGTGTAGTGGGGATGGCGAATGCAGGTGCTGATTCGAATGGAAGTCAATTCTTCATCACTTATGCAGCCCAGCCTACTCTCGATGGAGGTTACACAATTTTCGGCAAGGTAATCCAGGGGATGGATGTTGCAACCAGCCTCACCCCTCGTGATCCATCAGCGAACGGTGGGCTTCCCCCTGGCGATAAAATTCTCAGTGTGACCATCGAGGAGAAATGAGTTCTTCCTTCCCAGGAGCAGGTCGATTGTGCCTGCTTCTGGGAAGCTGACTTCATTATGGTTACCCCCAAAACTTTAACTCAGACATCGGCAGTTCCAATCAACTGGACATCACTGTTCCAGCTTGTATTAAGTACTCTTGCAGCACTCTTGCTAATTGGCTTAGCTGCAATAATTTCTGTATCGAGCTTTATTCAATATTTTAATCAAGGATCAGGTAACCAGGAACTTACCCAATCTTTTATGGTTGCAAGCAGTCTTGCCTTTGCTGGGGTTTTACTCCTGCCTTCCGCTTGGTACGCCTGGAAGTCCCTCACCTTTCCAGGAATCGAGTCTGAAAGTTACCATGAACCACGCGGATTTGGGCTGATCTTAACCTTACTTGTGCTGGTAGTAGTTCCAAGAGCATTATGGTTCGGCAACTGGGTTTCCCAAAATGATCAACTCGCCTGGTTGTTGTTGCCTCTGCTTAATATTATCGTCAACGGTTTGTCAGCATTTTGGGTGGTATATATAGGTGTCCGAGGTCTTAAACTTGGTTCACGAAGGAGAGTATGGGGTGTCTTCTCCAGTGGTCTGATATTAGGACCTTCCATTATCCTTATATTGGAATTATTTACTCTTATCGGTTTTGGGATTCTGGCTATTCTGTGGGCAGTCCTTAACCCAGATATTTCCAGTCAGCTTCAGAATTTAATTTTTCACCTTCAAAATGTGCCCTCTAACCCGGATGCAATCCTCCAAATTTTATTTCCGTTTTTACTTAAACCAGGAATATTGTTTATTGCTTTTTCGTTCATATCTGTGATTGTCCCCATCATTGAGGAAGCTCTCAAACCTATTGGAGTTTGGTTCTTGGCTGGCCAAAAAATAAATCCTGTGCAAGGATTTGCGTTTGGGGTATTGTGTGGCGCAGGATTCGGACTTTTCGAAAACCTAGGAAACACAAGCGTTGGTGGTGAGATGTGGGCGATCCTGGTTTCCACCCGTGTCACCACATTACTGTTGCACTGTCTTACAACCGGATTGGTAGGTTGGGCATTAGCTTCCGCATGGACTGAAAAACGTTACCTGCGCCTTGGAATCACCTATGCTTCTGCTGTCATCATACATGGATTATGGAATGGGTTGGCGGTAATTAGCGCACTTAGCTCATTGGAGGGTCAAGTAGATGTCGCACTTCCTGGGAACATTCTATTATTTGGGAATATTGCGACCATTAGTCTTGTTGCCCTGGGTGCCTTCAACCTGGTATTCTACATCAGTTTCAACGCGCTTTTACGAAATAGCAGTTACGTAAAAGGCTCACAGGCAAATGGGGTAGGCACAGATCCTGATACTACCGTTAGAGAATCAATCACATTGGAATCGGGCGATATTAACCCAACCATAATATCAACCAGCTCACCATCATTGGCTCATTCGTCATCCCCACTATCAAGTGATCCACAGAAATTATCCGATTTAGAAAATCCTCCCAATCATACGGAATCATACCTATGAATTTACTCCTTTATATTATCGATTTAATTCTCCATATGGATAAATATCTTGGTCAAATTATCCTGGATTATGGCATGTGGACATATCTGCTCCTGTTTATCGTGATATTTATGGAAACCGGGTTTGTAATCACTCCCTTCTTGCCTGGCGATTCTTTACTTTTCGCTGCTGGAACGTTCGCAGGAATGGGATATCTAAATATTGGAATATTATTTGTCTTGCTTTCTGCAGCTGCCATTCTTGGGGATACCGTCAATTACTGGATCGGTCACATGATTGGTCCACGTGCTTTCAGCGGGAATATCCGCTTTCTAAAAAAGGAGTATCTAGACCGGACCCATGCGTTTTATGAAAAGCATGGGGGCAAGACCATCATCATCGCCCGTTTTATCCCCATTATTCGTACGTTCGCACCCTTTGTGGCTGGAGTAGGTGCGATGACTTATGGAAAATTCATCTCGTACAACGTGATTGGTGGGTTAGCTTGGGTGGCATTGTTCACTTTAGGCGGCTATTTTTTTGGTAATCTGCCGTTCGTGCAGGATAATTTTTCCCTTGTCATTTTAGCGATCATCATCATTTCTGTCATGCCAGCCATAATTGAGTTTATTCGTGAACGTAAGAGACCAAATCGGGAACCACAACCCCCAAACCAGTCAATAAATTCATAGCATAAATTTGTTACGCGGTAAAATCATATCCATGGATCAGGATTCTCTCGAATCCACTCTGGCCGATTTATATCTTCCGGCTATACGGTTCTACCGATGCATTGGTTCGACCAATGACGAGGCGTCGAAATGGATCAACGCTGGAGCACCAGACCGGGCTCTCATCGTCGCTGATGAACAGACTGCGGGTCGTGGTCGTTTTAACCGTCGTTGGGTAACAACTCCCGGCGCAGGGCTCGCTTTCAGTCTGATATTGTTATCACCACCGATCGATCAAAAACAATATTCCCGCCTCTCCGGCTTGGGTGCAGTATCAGTTCGAGAAGCTCTTCACAGGAAATATGACCTGCCAGCGCAAATCAAATGGCCAAATGACATTTTACTCGGCCAGAAAAAAGTAGGTGGTGTATTGGTTGAAGTTACCTGGAGTGGAAAGACTTTAAGAGCCGTTGTTATCGGGATTGGCATTAACATTGCACCAGAGTCTGTTAGTGCGGTCAACCTTCAATCTGCAGGATTGAATTTCCCCGCAACATGCATTGAAAATGAATTGGGATACCAGATTAACCGCCTGGAATTATTACATGCCATACTACAAGAATTTATTTCCTGGCTGCCTCGCCTTTCATCACCGGATTTCCTCCTTGCCTGGGAATCCAACCTGGCGTTTCGAGGGCAGTGGGTGGAGCTATCCTATGGAGATACTACAGCGCACACCCAAAACGGGACCAGTTTCACTCCACCTGAGGTGGGAAAAGTGATCGGCCTTACTCAGGATGGCTCAATAATATTGACCACTAAAACTGGTGAGTTAGTTGAAGTTGCGGTTGGTGAGATCCATCTTCATCCGTCTGTGATTGGACAGCTATTATCGCCTTTGGAATGATTTGGAGGGTAGAACCATGTTCGAAGATTTTAGAAAACAAGCTGAGTCAGCTGATTTTCCCGATGAATTTCAAGATGAAACGCTGCCGGTAGAGCCCCCTCATAAAGGTTACAACCGATTTTTGGGGCTGACTCCCGTACAGCGTTTCATAATTGCACTTATGCTAATGTTCATGATTACCCTTATTGGGATTTTGTTCCTGTTGGTGACAGAAAAAATTGTTTTCCCTTCTTTTTATTAACTGAAAGCTTACAAAACGTTCAGTTATCCAGGAATAGGATTCGAGTCTCTCAGCTTATTCCCCCTCTTTCACGCCTACCAGCAATAGCTCTGTGGTTGAAATACGCGCCAGAGAAGCAACATTATCCCCACCTTCAAGAGCTATCAATAGATCACACTTCGTTATCCTACTGCCGTGTTTAATATCCTTAACGCGTGTTCGTAAAACTACCCCACCAGTTGAAATAATCGTTAATTCATCCATAGGCTGCACAACTCTGGCTGCAGCAATGTTTCCGATAACCTTCAAGCTCTTTGGGTCTATAGTCTGCACGCCCCCGGTTGCGCGCCCCTTGGGAGGGTATTCTGTAAGTGAGGTGCATTTACCATAACCAGCAGTGGTAATCACCAGGAGTTCCCCGTTAGTTTCCACAACCTCCATGCTTGCAACATGGTCACCCTCGGATAACCCTATCCCAATCACACCACTGGCTGTTCGGCCCATCGACCGCACAGATGCTTCATTAAAACGTAAAGCCTGCCCTTGTTCAGTCACCAGGATAATCTCATCCTCACCGTCCGTCAAGTGAGCCCAACCTAACTCGTCACCTTCTTCCAGGGTGATAGCGATCAAACCTGAAGGTCGAACCGAGCTAAACTCAGACAGCTCGACCCGTTTAATCTTGCCATTTCTAGTCGCCATCGTGCAGTATTCTGCAGCAACAAAATCCGGGACAGCCACCGCAGCAGTAATTAATTCACCAGTACTCATTGAAAGGACATTACTGATGGGGATACCTTTGGCAGCCCGGTCAGCATCGGGGATTTGGTATGCCTTCTCGGAATATACCTTACCTTTATCCGAAAAAAACAAGATGGTATCCAAGGTGCGCGCAGGGAAAAGGTATACGACCTCATCCTCTCCTTTGGTGGTGTGGCCAGTTACACCTCTTCCACCTCGTGCTTGCAATCTAAAGGTTTTTGCTGCCACCCGCTTGATATAACCACGCTGTGTCAGGCTGATCAATACAGCTTCATCGACTACCAGGTCTTCTTCCCTGAACTCCTCCCTGGCTTCATGGGCAATGCGTGTACGACGTGGATCAGTAAATTTCTTCGCCAGCTGTCCCAAGTCAGACTTGATGACTTCAAGCACCTTATATTGGCTGGCAAGCAGGTCTTCCAGGTATGCGATTCGCTCCAAGGTTTGCCGTTGCTCGTCCTCGATTTTTTGTCGTTCCAGCGCTGCCAACCGACGTAGCTGCAGATCCAGGATCGCTTGGGATTGGAGTTCGCTCAGCTTGAAGCGGGTAATCAATCTTTCTCGAGCAACCTCTGCATCAGGTGATTGGCGTATTGTTTGGATCACGTCATCTAGATTTGCCAGAGCAATGAGTAGACCTTCGAGGATGTGTGCCCTGGCATGGGCTTTATCTAGCTCATAGCGTGATCTCCGGATGATCACATCCCGCCTGTGTTCAATGTATACCTGCAACAAACGCTTGAGTGAGAGCAGCTTGGGTTCGCCATCCACAAGTGCCAGCATCTGAACGCCGAACGTTGACTGCAGTGGGGTGTACTTATATAATTGATTTAATACCTTACCAGGTTGTGCCCCACGACGCAGCTCAATAATGATGCTCATCCCACGACGGTCTGATTCATCCCGCAGGTCCGAGACATCGTTTAATTTCCCCTCACGTGCCAGTTCAGCAATCCGCTCAAGCAAACTGGTTTTATTTAGCAAATAAGGGATTTCGGTGATGACGATCCGCTGCCTTCCAGCACTCATATCTTCAATATGTGCCAGGCCTCGCAGAACTATCCTGCCCTTCCCTGTGCTGTAAGCCTGGATGATACCCTCACTACCTACGATCACTCCACCCGTGGGGAAATCGGGTCCGGGGACAAATCTGAGCAGTTCATCAGCCGAGATTTCATCCAATCGTTCAAAATGATCAATCAGATATGAAATTGCAGATATAAGCTCACCTAAATTATGGGGTGGAATGTTTGTCGCCATGCCAACCGCGATCCCAGAGGAGCCATTCAAGAGCAGGTTGGGGAGGCGGGCAGGTAATACCTCGGGTTCTTTAAGGGAAGCATCAAAGTTATCTACAAAATCAACCGTATTCTGTTCAATATCCCCCAGCATCTCCTCCGCCATCAGGGAGAGACGGGCTTCCGTATACCGCATTGCCGCAGGTGCATCTCCATCCACTGAACCGAAGTTCCCCTGGCCATCGATTAGAAGATAGCGCATCGAGAAATCCTGCGCCATTCGAGCCATGGATTCGTATACGGCAGCATCGCCATGTGGATGATACTTCCCCAGCACTTCACCTACGATACGTGCAGATTTCTTATAGGTTGTCGTAGCACCAATCCCCATGTCGTGCATGGCATACAATATGCGCCTGTGAACTGGTTTTAACCCATCCCGCGCGTCCGGCAAGGCACGTGCCACGATTACGCTCATGGCATAATCCAGATACGCTGCCCGCATTTGTTGATCAATATCAACCTGCTCTATATTTCCAATATCCATCGAAACCTCATTCCATACTTATCCATACTCAGAGTGCCATCTCTAAATCTATGCCTGTGTTCCACTGGCAGATTTTCATCATCTTTTAACATGCCACATCAGAGACAAAAAAGATGTGTCCGCCACGATGGCGCACACATCTGAATTATAAACCAAGAATATGAACTTTTTACCAGCCTAAATAACGGTCAATTGATGCCGCAGCTTTTCGACCTGCCACCATGGCCGTCACCACCAGGTGTGGTCCAGTGACCATGTCGCCTCCCCCAAAAATCCCCCGTCGGTGTGTGGCACCTGTATTTACATCGGTCATCAACAAACCAGAGTCATGCGTCTGTATTCCAGGGGTTGTTTCACGGATCATTGGATCGGGCTTATATCCAATTGCCATGACGGCGGTATCGGCTTCGATAATGAAATCAGAGCCTTCAACGGTTGAGAATTTACGTCGGCCATATTCATCCGCTTCGCCAAGCTGAGTGCGGACGCACTCAATCTGTGCCAGGCGCCCGTCCGCTCCAGCAATGAAGCGAACCGGTTGGGTAAGGAAGTGATATTTGGCTCCTTCTTCAACTGCCATCTTGCGATCCTTATATCCCCCAGGCATCTCAGCTTCGCTACGCCGGTACAGGCATATCACCTCTTCAGCATTCATGCGCAGGGCTGTTCGTAGGCAATCCGACGAAGTGTCGCCGCCTCCGATCACCACAACCCTTTTACCCACCTCTGGACGTGCACACATCTCGTGCGGCAACAGGTCCATATCCACATTGGCTCGGATCAGGAAATCTGTTGCCTTATATATCCCGGGCAGGTGTTCACCCGGGATGTTCATGGTGGCATCCACCGTTGTACCCACACCTAAAAATACTGCGTTATATCCACCGGAAAACAATTTATCTACCGTGATCTTCGGTCCGATATATGTGTTGCAAACGAATGTCACCCCTGCTTTTAACAAGTCATCCCAGATGTCAAATACGACCTTCTTGGGTAGCTTGAAATTAGGTATGCCATAGATCAGCAGTCCTCCTGGGGCTGGTCGGGCGTCAAATATGGTCACCCAGTGCCCACAACCTACCAGCTGCTTGGCACATGCTAACCCTGCTGGTCCTGCGCCGATGATGGCCACCTTTTTTCCAGTGAATTTGCCCACCGGTAAGGTAACCCCTACTTTACGCCGTTCGTAATGGGTGGCAAAGGCTTCCAGGACACCAGTTGGAACAGGGACTTCCCCCTTCTTGCCTCGTACACATGCCCCCTCGCATAATCTCTCCTGAGGACAAATCCGCCCGCACACTTCTGGAAGCGAGCTGGTCTGACGATAAACGCTGGCCGCCTGCAAGAACTCACCCTGTTCAATCAACCACATCGTGTAGGAGATATCATTATTCGCCGGGCAAGCTTTTTGGCACGGTGCAGGATCCGGGCAATGAATACACCGGGATGCCTCTATCTTTGCCCATTCTTCATTGATGCGAATGATGGCTTCATCCCAATCTTTCACACGTTCATCAGCCGGACGGAGAAGCAAGCCATGCGATGGAATGGCCATGCGCGCCTTACGATCAACACTTGAAAAATCCCTTGGGATGTCCATCTTTATCGCTCCTCCTAGAATTAATCTTCCTCACTTATCCAATTGGAAGAAACGCTGGAATTCAGGCTAAAACCAGCCTATCCCAAATACGCATCAATGGTATACGCAGCTTTTCGCCCGGCTACCATAGCAGTTACCACCATATCCGGACCAGTGACCACATCACCACCTGTAAATACACCAAACCGGCTTGTCGCACCAGTCTCGCGATCTGCAATGATCATGCCCCATTTCTGCGTTTTCAGACCAGGGGTTGTGGCAGTGATGATGGGATCCGGGTAATACCCCATAGCAATGATAGCAGTATCAACATCAACAATGAAATTAGAACCTTCTATCGGGGCAGGGTGCCGTTGGCCTGTTTCATCCGGTTCTCCAACTACGATCTTGACGCAATCAATCCACGCCAATTCCCCATCAGGTCCAGGTATTAATCGCACTGGTTCGCTTTGGTATTCGAAATTAATCCCCTCCTCAATAGCAAGGAGCCTATCTCTCGCCCTGCCTGGGATTTCATTTTCTGTATAACGGTACAGGCAGGTGACTTCTTCAGCTCCTAAACGTAAAGCAGTTCGTGCACAATCTGTAGCTGGGTCGCCACCACCGATCACAACCACCCTGCGTCCTACCTCCGGATTCATGCGCATCCGTGGTGGCAGATAGTTTTTTTCAGTATTTGCCCGGATTAAAAACTCAGTTGCTTTATAAACACCCGCTAGGTTCTCACCGGGGATTTCAAGGGGAGCATCAATGCCGCTTCCCACCCCCAAGAAAACCGCTTCGTATCCCTCTTCAAACAGGTCATTAACGGTCTTCTTCTTTTTACCGACATAGGTATTCCCCACAAAACTCACGCCAGCCTGTTTTAGGCTTTTCCAGATATCATCAATTATTGTATGTGGTAACTTAAAGTCAGGAAACCCGTAAGTTAATGCGCCTCCTGGGTGTGAGCGTGAGTCATAAATGGTCACCCAATGACCCATCCGCACCAGGATATCTGCGCAAGCTAGTCCGGATGGACCAGCCCCAACGATGGCGACTTTTCGCCCGGTCCCTTCTCCTGGCTGGATGGTCACTCCTTTTTCCTGGCGTTCATACTCACAGGCAAATGATTCCAATACTCCAACCAGCACCGGATCTCCAATACGTCCTAACACGCAAGCCCCCTCACATAACTTTTCCTGAGGGCACACCCGCCCGCAGATCTCGGGCAGAAAATTGGTTTTTCGAAAAACCCTGGCAGCATCCAGGAAATTTCCTTGCTCAATAAGGTACAATGCCTGTGAAATATCACTTCCAGCCGGGCAGGCACGCCGGCAAGCTGCTATCTCGTGGCAATGGATACAGCGGGAAGCTTCATATTTCGCCCAATCTTCAGTTAAAATTGCGCGTGCTTCATGAAAATCCCCCATCCGTTCTTTTGCCGGTCGTGTGGGTAATCCACTGGATGGCAGATGGATACGGGATTTTCGATCGATCAAAGAAAAATCCGCTTGCAGGTCCGTAGTAATCTTCACTTGCTCTGCAGGTAGTTATCAATGGATGCAGCTGCCTTACGCCCGGCAACCATCGCAGTCACTACCAGGTCTGGACCGGTGACATCATCACCACCAGCAAATACTCCTGCACGTGTTGTTGCACCTGTTTCGTGGTCAGCAATTATCAAGCCGTACTTCTGGGTCTGGAGGTTTGGCGTGGTATCGCCAATGATCGGGTCTGGCCAATAGCCCAGGGCAAGGATGGCTGTATCTGCTTCAACGATAAAGTTGGAGCCTTCTATCGGGACGGGCTTACGACGACCCTTTGCATCTGGCTCACCGAGTTGCATTTTAATACATTCAATCTGAGCCAGGTGTCCTTCCTCATTAGCGATGAATTTTACTGGCTGGGTCAGGAATTGGTAATGTGCCCCTTCCTCGAGTGCCAACTCACGGTCTTTTACCCCGCCGGGCATTTCTTTGATGGTGCGACGATATAAACAGGTTACTTCATCCGCACCGAGGCGTAACGCCGTACGCAGGCAATCGGAAGCAGTATCACCGCCACCAATGACCACCACCTTTTTCCCTATCTCTGGTCGCGAGCGCCATTCTTTCGGGAGAAGTTCCATATCCACATTGCTGCGTGCAAGAAATTCTGTCGCTTTGTACACGCCCGGCTAAATCTTCTCCTGGCACCTCCATAGGCGCATCAACATTAGAGCCAACCCCGATAAACACAGCCTTCAAATCCTTGTTCGAACAGGTCATCAATCGTGATGTCCTTCCCGACCCGTGGTATTTAATGAAAACTTTGCGCCTGCCTCCTCCAGATCGCCCACCCGGCAGAATACAATCTCCTTGGGAATTTTAAAGGGAGGGATTCCATAAACCAGCAATCCACCAGGAGCTGGTTTAGACTTCAATCACTGTCACGTCATGGCCTTTTTGCAGGAGTTGTTCTGCGCATGCCAACCCGGATGGTCCGGCACCAATGATAGCTACTTTCTTTCCGGTCTTCTCTCCAACCGGCACTTTTACACCGACTGTCCTGCGCTCATAGCAGGTGACGTAGGCTTCAAGCGGTCCGGTTAGAACGGAAGCGTGTGATTTGATATGCGAGCATGAGCCCTGGCATAGCTGCTCCTGAGGGCACACTCTTCCACAGATTTCAGGCAGGCTGCTGGTTTGGCGATACATCTTGGCAGCTTCTAAGAATTCTCCCTGTTCAATTAGCCACATGGCGGAAGGGATGTCATTATGCGTTGGGCATGCTTCAACGCACGGTGCTGGATCCGGACAATGAACACAGCGTGAGGCTTCGAACATTGCCTCCTCTGGGGTCATCGGTATGCAGATATCATCAAAATCACACACCCTTTGTGATACAGCGCGGTGGCTGATATCCAGGCTGGGCATGCGTGCACGTGCTTTCCGGTCAATAGCTAGTGAATCACTCTCGATTTTTTCCATCCAACACCTCCTACATGTGGTTCAATTTTCATATTATCGGGGTTAAAGGTTAAATTTTAGTCCCTATTGTCATATAATTTTGTGACGGTTGTCACATGATGATTGGTTATAATCTTGCATACATAATCAAGAGTATTTCATTTCTAATATGCTTCTTATACACCAATATATGATTCTGCCTTACAATTGCGCTCTCAATTTCACTAATAATGATTACCTCTTCGGATTTGATTACCGTAAGGGGAGGGAAAAAACATGCGAAAATTCATCATCATATTGATCCTCGTCGGACTGGGTGTCATCGGTTATTTTGGTTACCAGGCACTTAAGACCAGACGTCAGGCAAATTCAATCAGCAATCTGGAGACGGTTACCGCCACCCAGGGCAGCCTGACTGCCACTGTCGGTGCCACAGGAACCGTCCGACCGGATCAGACTGCCATGCTTACCTGGGAGACCACAGGCAATGTCGATAATGTGTTTGTGGATTTGGGGCAGGTTATTACGGCCGGTCAAACTCTTGCCAGTCTTGCCCAATCATCTTTACCTCAGAATATCATCCTGGCTCAATCCGATTTGATTACCGCCCGCAACGCCGTGACTCAGCTAACCAATCCGGACTTTTCCACCATCTCAATTGCCGAGAAAGCCCTGGCAGCTGCTTACACCAGCTATCAGCAGGCGCAAACCAACCTGACGAATGCCATCATCACCAACCAGAACGCCAACGATTTAGCGCTGTATAACGACTGGTTTAACACAAAAACTTCCCTGGATGCTGCTCGGAATAATATGCCGCTGGCAAACGCCTCCATCGATGTTCAGGCATACTACCAGACGGTACGCGCGACCAGCCAGTTACAGGATGCACTCACGGTGGCACAGGATAGTGCCAGCGCACATCCGGAAGACACTGCATTGGCTCAGAAAGTCGCCGATTTGCAAATTGCCGTACAAGATAGCCTTACCAAACAAAACAACTTACAAGCAGGGCTTACTTCAGACACAATTGAACTTGGTCAGCACCCTTTCGGATAGTTTATCTGCCTATGAAGCCTCCACGAATAACTTCATTGGTTCGGTCATTACCGATACGACAAATACCAGCGTCGATTTGGCTCAGGTTCAGGCTGACCTGGCACAAAAACAATCGGATTTGATCAACACCCAAACCACACTCACCGATCTCACCAATCATCGTCAGGGGATGAATGGAAAACGTTGTGATGACTCTACGATTGCTGATTATCAGACAGCCTATGATCAAGCCCTGAATGCATACAATTTCTCAGGGCACATCGCGAATAGCCGCGAATATAAACTATTACAAACCGCCGCAGCGAATCTGAACTGGTGCACATCTGTTTGGAGTGATTCTGATATTGCAGCCCAGGATGCAAAAATCGCCTCCGCACAAGCTCAAATCCAATTATTGCAAGCACAGATCACCGCTGATCAAACCCAAATTACCGACGCGACAAGTTCGGTCTATGGTCTCGCCATTCATCTAAACACAGTTTGGACGGCCTATCAGGACGCCAGTCAGCAATTGAGCAACGCGGTCACATCACTATACGAGCTTGAACGATCTCCAAACCCGGACGATTTGGCAGCCGCTCAGGCGCGCTTGCAAGCCGCCCAGGCAACCGTAGACTCCATCTCACTGACCGCCCCCTTCGCCGGTACCATCACTGAGGTGGACATCAAACCCGGTGATCAGGTTTCTCCTGGCAGTATTGCCTTCCGGTTGGACAAGCTGGATCGTTTACTGGTGGATGTACAGGTCTCAGAAGTGGATATCAACAGTATCCAGGTCGGTCAACCGGTTAACCTGAGCTTTGATGCCATCCTGGATAAGCAGTATGAAGGAGTGGTGAGTCAGGTTCCACCAGTGGGTGACATCATCCAAGGGGTAGTGGAATTTAAAGTATTAGTTGAGCTGTCAGATGCCGATCAAGATGTAAAGCCAGGCATGACCGCAGCAGTCAATATCGTCGTTGACCAGATCACGGATGTCTTGTTGGTACCTAACAGCGCCGTGCGTGTGGTGGACGGTCAACGGGTGGTTTATATCCTGGAGAATAACCAGCTCAAAGAGGTGGAAGTGACATTAGGCGCTTCTTCCGATAATCAAAGCCAGGTAATTGATGGCAATCTGCAAGTGGGTGATGAAATCGTGCTTAATCCTCCCCAGGACTTCTTCGGAACGAATGGTGGAGGTCCTTCCTTTGGCATGGGTGGGTGAAAATGAACCTAAGCCACAACCAGACTGGCGGAACAGAGGATCCTTCGAACTGTTGGGTCATCCGGGCTGAAAACCTGACCAAAGTATACAAAATGGGTGAAGTGGAGGTCCATGCCCTTAATGGCCTCTCGCTGAAAATTGCCTGCGGTGAGATCGTCTCCATCATGGGACCTTCCGGTTCGGGAAAATCCACCCTGATGAACATCATCGGCTGCCTTGACCGCCCTACCTCCGGTGAATATATCCTGGATGGTGAGCCGGTCGCCAGGCTTACGGATGACCAGCTTGCCACCATCCGCAATCGCAAGGTGGGCTTTGTATTCCAGAGCTTTAACCTGCTATCGCGTGCCACCGCCCTTGCCAATGTCGAGCTGCCGCTGCGCTATTCAGGTGTCACTCACGGTGGGAGGGAAAAAGCTCTTTCTGCTCTCGAGGCAGTCGGTTTATCAGATCGCATTTACCATCGCCCAAACGAGTTATCCGGGGGTCAGATGCAACGGGTTGCCATTGCCCGTGCCCTGGTAAATGATCCAGCCATCATCCTGGCAGATGAACCGACCGGAAACCTGGATACCAAGTCGGGTCATGAGATCATAGAGCTTTTGCTGAACCTGAACCGGGAGCATGGCACCACCCTCATCATTGTGACCCATGCCCCTGATATCGCTGCACAATCCCAGCGCATTATCCGCATCCGCGATGGTGTTGTGGAGGATGCCCTATGAACATCTGGCAAGCCGTATTGGAAGCACTCGAGAGCCTCTCAGCCAACAAACTCCGTGCTGGCCTCACTATTCTAGGAATCGTGATCGGCGTCGCGGCTGTCATTGCCATGGTATCCATTGGCCGAGGTGCCCAAGCCACTATTACTGATTCCATCAACGGGATTGGCACCAACCTCATCTTCGTGTTTCGCGGCGGTTCTGAGGATGTACGCAACCCCAAACCCATCACCCTGAGTGATGCGGAGGCTATCGCAGACCCAAACCAAGCAGCCTCTGTTGCGGCAGTCGCACCAGTCATCCAGGATAGCGGTAAAGTCACCTTTGGGCGTGAAATCACCAACACCACCATCACTGGTGTGACCCCCGAATACGGCAGCGTACGCAATTACACCGTCACCGAGGGTGAGTTTATTAACCAAGAACAGATGCTAGGCCAGTCTTCCGTGGTGCTGCTCGGTTCGGAAGTAGCAGACAAGCTCTTCGGTCGCCGGGAGGGTCTGGTTGGTGAGACTGTACGCATTGAAGGGCAACCCTTCCGTGTAATCGGTGTTTTGCAATCCAAAGGTGGCTCGGGCTTCTCGAATGCGGATAACATCGTCCTGGTACCTTTCTCCACCGCCCAGAACGCGCCTCATCCGTCGAGCTGTAGCTGACCGGGTGGATTTGCTGCTGGTCGAAGCTGCTAGCCCAGAGGCAGTGCCCGTCGCCAGTAATGAGGTCGCTCAGATTTTACGCACCCGCCACCGCACCGCTATTGGTGCCGATGATTTCACCATCCTCACCCAGCAGGATTTCCTCACCACAGCCAGCACCATTACCAATGTGCTCACTATTTTCCTGGGTGGCGTGGCGGCTATCTCCCTTTTGGTGGGTGGCATCGGCATCATGAACATCATGTTGGTCTCGGTCACCGAACGCACGCGTGAGATCGGTCTGCGTAAGGCAGTTGGCGCCCATAAGGCGGATATCATGATCCAGTTCCTGGCTGAATCAGCTGTGCTCAGCCTGTTTGGCGGGATCATCGGCATCATCCTTGGCTACGCCATCGCCTTCGCCGTGGGTCAGATCGCCAAAGCCAACAACGCGGTCATCTCCCCCTCCTTCGGCATCGACATCATCCTCATCGCCACCCTGTTCTCCACCGCCGTGGGCTTGTTCTTTGGGTTATATCCCGCCAACCGCGCTGCCAACCTCGAGCCGGTGGAAGCCTTGCGATACGAATAGGCTGCGCTAACGCGGGATTTTCTGCAGGGCTGTCCTCATCCTTTCCAGGGCTCCTGACAGAACTTCCCGGCTGCAGGCGAAGTTCAGCCGTACGAATCCCTCCCCACCTTTTCCAAAGGTTCCTCCATCATTGAGTGCCACACGTCGCCTCTTTGAGGAAGAACTCGTACGGGTTGCCCTGGATGCCAGCTTTCCGGCAGTCCAGCCATGCCAGGTAGGTGCCCTCCGGCTTTGCCATGCTCAGCTGCGGCAGCTCCGACTTCACATAATCACACAGGAAGTCCCGGTTAGCCTCCAGGTACTCCAGCACCTGGTCCAGCCACTCCTGCCCATCCCGGTAGGCTGCCAGGGCGGTCATCATTCCCATCAGGTTGACCCACATCACCAGCCCTCCCTTCGAATATTCCAGCTTCTGGACGTAATTCTTTATTTTGAACGATGGCGAATGAGCACTGCAAGCCAGCAATATTGAAGGTCTTGGTGGGCGCCATCAGGGTGATCGTGTTCTGGGCGATCTCCTTATCCAGCGAGGCGATGGGCATGTGCTTGTGCCCCTTGAATAGCAGGTCACAGTGGATTTCATCCGAGCAGATCACCACTCCCTTGCGCAGGCAGATATCCGCCATTCGCTCCAATTCATCTCTGCGGAACACCCGCCCCACCGGGTTGTGCGGATTACACAGGATGAAGACCTTGGTCTGTGGAGATAATCCAGCTTCAAATGCATCCCAGTCCACCTCATAGTGACCATCACTTTCGCTGCCTCAAAAGCGCATCCTGGCGCTGCATGCCGGCATTTGCAGGTGTGGACAGGAAGGGTGGGTAGACTGGCGTTTGCACCAGCACGTTCCCACCTGGGGTTGCCACTGCGTGGCAGGTCAGGTTCAGCCCCACAATCACCCCCGGCAGGAATACGATCTCTTCAGGAGCAACCTGCCAGTTATACAGCTTCTCCATACGTTCCACCAAGACTTCCTGCAGCTCAGACACTGCCCCAGGCTTCGGGTGGACATCCGGGTAACCAAATATGCCATGCTCGACGCGGCTTCGCAGGGCTTGTAGTACCGGTTCAGCCACCGGGTAATCCATATCCGCCACCCATAAGGGCAGCACATCCGGCTCATATATTGTTCCACTTCATACTTTCCGTCGGTCGGCGGTCTGGCAGGTGATCAAAGTCGTATCGCATCCGGGGGTCTCCTAAGTTATTATGGTTGGTCGGGACGAATTCTACCCGAGAGCCAACGGTAATTTTATTTGGATTATTATGAACGCAGGGGAGTAATTCATAACTTTACTCCAGGAACCCACACCTACGCGCTTACTGCTGTTTATTATACCCATCCATCCCTCGCGCTTCTTCACCTTTACCCATGACAAATATCCTCTCACACCTCCCCAACGCCTTGCGAACATCCTTTTGGGGTAAAATTGATTCACCGGATCACTTATTGAACCATTCTAAATTGGAGGATGCAATGACAAGTTGGAAAGTTCTTATCACCGATGGCCTATCAGATAAGGGCATCGCCATCTTAGGCTCCGCCGCCCAGGTGGACAACAAGCCGGATATCTCCGCCGATGACTTGCTGAAAGTTGCAGGTGAGTATGACGCACTGGTTGTTCGTGGGCGCACCAAGGTCACCCCGGCTGTTTTCGACGCTGCAACAAAGCTCAAAGTTGTCGGGCGAGCAGGTGTGGGTGTGGATAACATCGATCTATCCGCTGCCCGCAGCCATGGGGTGACGGTGGTGAATGCTCCCAAGTCCACTTCTCTGGCCGTGGCTGAGCTGGCCATCGCCATGATGTTCGCAGTAGCCCGCATGGTCCCCAAGGCAGACGCCACCATGAAGCAAGGTCAATGGATCAAGAAACAGCTCGAAGGCATCGAGCTGAACGGCAAGACCCTCGGTATCGTTGGCATGGGCAACATCGGCACCCTGCTCGCTCAGCGCGCTTCTGCCCTGGGGATGAAGGTCATTGGATATGATACCCTCGTCACTCCCGAGGAGATCAAGAAGCGCGGCGCAGAGCCCACCACCCTGACTGATCTGTATGCCAATTCCGATTTCATCTCCTTTCACCTGCCCCTTTCACCCGAATCCAAGGGTATGGTCAACGGACAGGTTTTCGCCCAGATGAAGCACGGCGTGCGTATCATCGATGCTGCCCGTGGGGGTATCATCGACGAGACCGCTCTGCTGGCTGCTCTCGAAAACGGCCAGGTGGCTGCTGCCGCCCTGGACGTGTACGCCACCGAGCCCCCTGGTCTGACTGCCCTGGTAGCCCATCCCAACCTGGTCGCTACCCCGCATATCGGTGCCCAGACCGAGGAAGCCCAGGACCGGGCAGCTGAAGACATTGCGTCAGAGGTGCTCACCGCCCTGCGCGGTGAACCTCTGCGTTGGAAGATCGTCTGATAGCTCCATCGAAGATTTCTAAGGCGGGCATCTTACCCGCCAAGGATCTGTAGAATGAGCAATCCGCCTGCAGAAGATATTATAAGCAGGCGTCTTGCCCATCATAGATATTAACATTCATCATCATAAGGACAACCATGGAACCCGAACAAAAACTCCAACAACTCAAGAACCTGTTGGCTGAGATTGCTGACCTGAATCAGATAACCGCTCTGCTCGGCTGGGATCAGCAAACCTACATGCCCCCCGCCGGGGCGGAAAACCGCGGTTATCAGCTCGCCACCCTGCAGCAGATCACCCACACCAAGTTCGTCTCCGACGAGATCGGCAAATTGCTGGATGACCTTCAACCTTACGTTAATCAGCTTGACCCCGATTCGTTCGATGCCTGCCTGGTTAGAGTCACCCGGCGTGAATATGAGCGTGAAACCAAGGTGCCCATCGAGTGGGTGGCTGAATTCGCAATGGTCACAACCGTTGCCCACGAAGCCTGGGCAAAAGCGCGCGCAGAAAATGACTTCCCCCATTTCCAGTCACACCTGGAAAAAATACTCGACCTTGCGCATCGATATGCTGGTTATTTTGCACCCTACGAGCATGTCTATGACCCCCTGTTGGAAATCTTCGAGCCCGGGATGAAGACCACCGATATAAAAGCCATCTTCAACACGCTCCGTCCCCAGCAGGTGGAACTCCTCAAGCAGATCGCCAGCCGCCCCCAGGTGGACAACTCCTTCATGACCCTTCAGTATGATGAGGATAAACAGTGGCAATTCGGTGTGGAAGCCATTACCAAGATGGGCTATGAGTGGGAGCGCAGCCGCCAGGATAAGACCCTGCATCCCTTCACCACCAGTTTTGGCTGGGGGGATGTGCGCATCACCACCCGTGTGTATCCCAATTACCTGGCTTCTGCCCTGTTCGGCACCCTGCACGAAGCCGGACATGCCATGTACGCCATGGGATCCGACAAGTCCTTTGATCGCACCCCACTATTCGGCGGCGCATCATCCGGCATCCACGAGTCCCAGTCGCGCATGTGGGAGAACCTGGTCGGCCGCTCCTTCCCCTTCTGGCAGCATTTCTACCCCCGCCTGCAGGAACTCTTCCCCACCCAGCTCGGGAATGTCCCGCTGGAGACCTTCTACAAGGGCATCAACAAGGTCCAGCCCTCTCTTATCCGCGTGGAAGCCGATGAAGCCACCTACAACCTGCACATCATGCTGCGCATGGAGTTGGAGATCGCCCTGATGGAGAATCAGCTGCAGGTGAAGGACCTGCCCGAAGCCTGGAATGAACGTTTCCAGGAGTACCTGGGTATCGCCTCGCCCGATGACTCGAAGGCGTACTGCAGGACGTGCACTGGTCGGGTGGTCTGATTCGGTTACTTCCCCAGCTATGCCCTGGGCAACCTGATCGGTGCCCAGCTGTGGGAGCGCATTAACGCCGATATCCCCGACCTGTCCGAGCAGATCCGCCAGGGTGATTTCACCGCCTGGCTTTCCTGGCTGCGTGAGAAGATTCACAGCCATGGCAACAAGTTCGAGCCTCAACAGCTTATCCAGCGTGTGACCGGTTCCAAGATCGACCCGGCACCCTACATGCGCTACCTTGAGGGCAAATACCGGGCGATTTACAACTTCTAATTCCCATGGAGAGAGAGAACAGACAAATCCACCCACTGCCGTTTTCATGATGAGAAAAGCCAGTTTTGTTCTCTCCACCATTTTCTTGATCCTGCTTGGGGTAGGCTGTTCCAACCTGACCTACACTCCCGCCCCCACCCCCTACCCGGTGGACTATGTCCCCACCATCATCGCCCTTACCGTCCAGGCTGGCGAGGCAGCCCTGATCACCCCCAGCCCTGTGGTGATTCAGCCGGATACGCCAACCCCTTCCCCCACTCTAACGGTTGAAATCCAACTTGCCACGGTCGGACCCAGTCCCACCCCCCTGGCGATGAACTCCACCTCCACTGAAAGCCCGGTCCCAAGCGCAACCATCAGCCAGGACCCAAACGCCTCTCCCACCCGCCGCCCAACCCGTACGCCAACCATCACCCCCACCCCGCCTGTCCCCGATGCTGGCGTGCAGATCTCTGAGCCCGGGCCGATGTCTAAGGTGGCTTCGCCGCTCGAACTGGTATCCAACCTCCATAGCATCCCCTCGGGCAGCTACCATGTGGAGATCTGGCTCGAGCCGCTCCAGCCGGGCGGTGAGCCGCGCCTGCTCTTCCGCGAGGTGAAAAAAATCATCAGCAACCCCATCGACTGGATCTACCTGGACCCGCATATCCCCTTCGAGCTAAGCCGGGTGTCCGAGTTTGGGCAGGTCAGGGTGGGCATTTATGACCAGGTTGGACGGGCGGTTTCGGTCAACTCGGTCGACCTGATCCTGCTCTCTATGGGACTCTCGGACATCACCCCCACCGGCGATCTCTCCGAGCCGATCGTGATCCGCGAACCCACCCGCAACCACCTCATCCAGGGCGGCACGGCTGTTGTCAGTGGGCTGGCCAAACCCAGTGAAGAGGTGATGTATGCGGAGCTGGTGACCTCCGATGGGACGGTGGTCGGTTACAGCCAGGTGTTCCTCACCCCTGATCCGAATGGCGCCTACGTACCGTTCACCATCGAGGTGCCTTACACCGTCACCTCTGGTACCTGGGTCAGGTTACAGCTCAGCGAGATAGGCGTGCGCATCCCCGGTGTCGAGCACCTCTCGAGTGTGGAAGTGTATTTGAGCCCATAAATTATTAACCACAACGGACAGGAAGAACACGCAGGTTGTTAAAAAAACAATCATTTTACCTGTAGCCGGAATCAGTGATCCCGGTCTTTATTTCATTCTTCTTACCAATCTGTTCACCAATACTAGGAAAGAGAATTGTATGGGGGCATGATATCTGGCATGCGCCAGCATGATCGTGCCCCACAATGTACAAAGTGGGGGGCGGTTACGTTTAAAAAAAACGACAAGGAACGAATTTATTTTAACGATGATCATCGCTCGTAAAGAATATGCGTAACGCTGCAGATAATGAGTGTTCTTTTGTATCAAATAATTCAATTACATTCAATTCTTTTCTCCATGATAAGGTGTTTGTTAAAGAACAGAGCGAAAATGGTTATCCACCTCCCGCGCCAGAGTCAAGGTAATTTTAGCACATATGTTCTGTTTTTGCAAGGGGTTAATGAATTTTTTAAGATTGAAACCAGACCTCACAGGTTTTGGAAACCTGTGAGGTCTTGAGGCGAGCGGTCGATGCATACTCGGCGGGGAAACTGATTTACAAGGTGTTGGGTTTCGCAAACCATCACCCAATCAAATTGAAAAATATATATAAACTTTGTGTCCTTCGTGACCTTGGTGGTAGTCTTTTTTTCCTCCTCCACATCGCTCATAAAGGTCATTCGCGATGCTGCGGGCAAAGAATGCCCTTGCAATTGTCATTTCCTCTAAATCAGGATATACTCCCCCTACCCCAAGCAGGAGCAGACCCTTATGGCCAAATATCCCTTCACATCCAAGCGAGCACCCATTTATAAAGACGTCTCGGACGAGAACTGGAACAACTGGCGCTGGCAGCTCAGCCACCGCCTCAACACCGCCGAAGAGATCGGCAAGGTGCTTACCACTGACTGAAGACGAGAAGAACGCCCTCTACGCACCCCACCTCTTCCGGGTGGATGTGACCCCCTACTACATTTCGCTGATCAACCCGGATGACCCCGACGACCCCATCCGCAAGCAGGTGATCCCCAACGACTGCGAGATGGTGCCCTTCACCGCTGAGATGGCAAATTCGCTCTCGGAAGATGCCCATTCGCCCGTCCCAGGCTTGGTGCACCGCTACCCCGACCGGGTGCTGATGCTGGTGACCACCCAGTGCGCCTCCTACTGCCGCTACTGCACGCGCTCACGTATCGTGGGTGACCCTGCTGCCACCTTCTCGCGGGCTGAGTTCGAGATGCAACTGGAATACCTGCGTAACACCCCCCAGGTGCGGGATGTGCTGCTCTCGGGTGGCGACCCGCTTGTGCTGGCACCCAAGATCCTCGAGGAGATCCTCACCCGCCTGCGCGAGATACCCCACATCGAGATCGTGCGTATCGGCTCGCGCGTGCCGGTTTTCATGCCCATGCGCGTCACCGACGAGCTGTGCGACATGCTGCAGAAGTTCCACCCGCTGTGGCTCAACATCCACGTCAACCATTCCAACGAGATCTCAACCGAGCTGGAACAGGCCGCCGACAAGCTCACCCGGGCTGGCATCCCCCTGGGCAACCAGTCGGTGCTGCTGGCAGGTGTGAACGACAACGTGCACATCCAGCGCCAGCTGGTGCAGGACCTGGTGCGCATCCGTGTGCGGCCGTATTACCTCTACCAGTGTGACCTGGTGCACGGCGCGGGTCACTTCCGCACCCCGGTGGCCAAGGGCATCGAGATCATGGAAGGCCTGCGCGGGCACACCTCCGGGTATGCCGTGCCCACCTACATGATCGACGCCCCCGGCGGCGGCGGCAAGATCCCCGTCATGCCCAACTACCTGCTCAGCATGTCTGACCACAAGATCATCCTGCGCAACTTTGAAGGCTTCATCACCACCTACGAGGAGCCCACCGATTACAATCCCGCGAATGCCGCCAGGTTCATAGGCGAGAAGCGCCCTGAGCCTGGACAGGAGGGTCTCACTGCCCTGTTGGATGGCGAGCAGATGTTCATCAAGCCCGAGGGTTTCGACAAGCTGCGCTCCCGCGGCGGGCTCCAGCATCGCCTCAGAGACCCAAACAAATGGAAGCCACTGGGTATCGGTTCTGGCGAGCCTGCTGAGCAGCCCGAGAAACCAGATGAACCAGAAGTATTAAATAAATAGGGGAAAAAGGAACCACGGGCATGTTATTAGTCCGTGGTTTTTGCTTTCGAACCTTTACTACCCGCTAAACTCACGACGTATGCACAGCGGCGCAAAACCTTGGGCAGTTACCCTCAATTCAGCATAACCATTGGGAATTTAACAGATGGAACCAATATCGATTGAGTTTACCAGTGAGGGCGAAATAGTACGAGGCAGGTTCTATCCAAGCCATCGGAGAGTGATCTAGCCGACGACATTGCTGTTTGTCCCCGGCTGGCCGGCAGACCCGGAGGATTTCCTCGAGCTGGGTCCCAGTTGCTATCTCCGCAGGGGGTCAATGTGGTGGAGCTTCTACCCCCGAGGATTGCACGACAGTGATGGGATTTACACCCATTGCGGAGCATTGCAGGATATCGATGTGGCGCTGCAGCTGGCTAGTGCCAATCGGAAGATGCAAGAACGGCTCAAGGTTGACCCTTCCCGGACTGGTACATCGCTGGCGGGTACAGCAATGGCGGAGGATTGGCGATGGCCTACGCCGCGCGAGCACCCTGAGCATGCCGACGCATCATCGTCATGCGCTGGCAATGATTTCGGTGAATTCGCACGGCAGTATAGAGTCCGACGCAGGCATTTGGCGAAAAACATTCGCAGATTGGTTGCTAAGCACCCAAGCACCCAATGGGACCAGCTCGTTTCGATCTGGAAGTCAGCTTGCAGGAGTTGATCGATAATCCCGATATCTTTGGGATAAGGGAGAATGCAGATAGAGCTTGCCGACCGAGCGATACTCATGGTTGGTGGGTTGGGAGGATATGGGCACCTACCATCGATGACTATCCAACTGCCGCTTATACCGGGCACTGAAAAAGGCAGGAGCAGTGAATGTGACCTTCATCGTTTACCATACCGATCACAGCTTTGGTAATGTCCACCAGCGGTTGGCTGATGATATCGCCGCCTGGCTTCACCGGACCGTGGGTCAGCCGTTCAAGCCTGAGTAGTCCCTTGACAGGCAGAGATTAATTGTTATAATTATTATGAACTTAGTCATATTTATTCATCACAGGATTGATATGTCACGTTATTGCATCTGTCTGAGGCGGGGTTCATAACCGCCTCTCCGTCAAAAGAACAACCCTAACCGGGCGACCAACATTCTGACGAAAAGGTGGTAGCACCCCGCATGCGAATTCGAACTCGCGTGGCTGGAAAGGCCACCTTTTTTGTTTACTTGTTGGTCGACCTTTATACTTGGAAAGTGAGCTTAGAAATAATGAAAATTGCAGATGATGTAACCCAGCTGATCGGAAACACACCCCTGGTGCGCCTGAACCGAATAGCAGATGGGGCTGAGGCGGAAATTGTGGTCAAAATTGGAGTTCTTCAACCCAGCCCACAGCGTCAAGGACCGCATCGGGATGTCCATGATCGAAGCAGCCGAATGGGCTGGGATGATCAAGCCCGATACGATCATCATCGAGCCCACCAGCGGTAACACGGGCATCGCCCTGGCTATGGTATGTGCTGCCCGGGGTATAAGCTGGCCTTGACCATGCCCGAATCGATGAGCAAGGAAAGTCGCATGCTGCTACGGGCTTATGGAGCTGAGCTGATCCTTACTCCTGGAAGTGAAGGGATGCCGGGAGCGGTAAAGAAGGCCGAAGAGATCGCCGCCTGCCGATCCTCGCTACTTTTTACCCACAACAGTTCAAGAACCCGGCCAATCCTGAGGTCCATCGCCGCACCACCGCGGAAGAGATCTGGCGGGATACGGACGGTAGAGTCGATATCCTGGTGGCAGGCGTGGGCACGGGAGGAACGATCACAGGTGTGGGCGAGGTGATCAAGAGCCCGCAAACCTGCATTCGAAGGTGGTGGCGGTCGAGCCGGATGGCTTCTCCGGTTTGTCAGGTGGGCAGAAGGGTCCGCACCCATCCAGGGGATCGGAGCCGGCTTTATCCCGGAGATGTTGAACACCTCCATCTACGATGAGGTCATGCGGGTGAAAATGATGATGCTTTCGAGACTGCCCGGCGCCTGGCACGGGAAGAAGGCCTGCTGGTCGGTATTTCTTCAGGTGCAGCTACCTGGGCAGCTCTGCAGGTCGCACGAACGGTCTGAAAACGCTGGAAAACTGATCGTGGTCATCATTCCATCCTTCGGAGAGCGGTACCTCAGCACGGCCTTATTTGCTGACCTGGCAGATTAAAAAGTAATCGATGTCACCCAAAAGCCTGGATGAATTCATCGGATTGGTTTATAAAACATTCTTAGGATAAATTGATTATGGTAGCAAACACTCTTTCCACTACATCAACAGCAACAGTGATAAAACAAACCCACCTGCTGGCTACGTTACGGCATGATGTGCACTCTGCTCTTGAACGTGACCCGGCTGCACGATCAAGCCTGGAGATTGTGCTGGTATACCCGGGCCTGCATGCCCTATGGGGTCACCGCATCGCACACTGGTTTTGGAAGCACAATCACAGGCTCACTGGACGGCTGCTTTCTCAGCTTGTGCGCAGCCTGACCGGGATCGAGATTCACCCAGGGGCCACCATCGGCCAGGGATTATTCATTGACCATGGCATGGGTGTGGTCATCGGAGAGACTGCACGAAATCGGTGAGGACGTCACCCTGTACCATGGGGTGACCCTGGGCGGCACCAGCCTGGAAAAGGGTAAACGCCACCCCACCCTGGGTGACCGGGTGGTGGTAGGCGCAGGTGCCAAGATCCTGGGTGACATCACCATTGGCTCAGATACACGCATCGGTGCCAACGCGGTGGTGGTGAAGTCGGTGCCCGATAATTCGGTGGTGGTGGGTGTTCCCGGGCAGAATATTGCCCGCAGCAAGCCACACCATGCCAATGACCTGCCTGATCTGAACCATACATCTCTTCCAGACCTGGTGGGGGTCTCGTTGACGGATCTGATGCAACGCGTGGAAGCGCTAGAAAAACAGGTGGATGGAAGGCAGCCGTCAAACCTCACATCCATGCACCCACTGATGGCACCTGGCACGGAGAGGATTTTTCAATCTAGGCAAATTAGACCTCACAGGTCTTGAAGACCTGTGAGGTCTGTAAAGTGTTTCGGACACATACGAACCGTACCGGGCGGGAAAAAAATCGATTATACTCACCCCATGCTCCCAACTTTATCCCACGAAGAAATCCTGCGCTACTCGCGCCACCTGCTTATCCCGGACGTCGGCCTGGAAGGCCAGCGCAAGCTCAAGGCTGCCTCTGCCCTCATCGTTGGCACCGGCGGGTTAGGTTCACCGGTTGCCCTATACCTGGCTGCTGCCGGGGTTGGGCATATCGGGTTGGTGGATTTCGACGTGGTCGACCACACCAACCTGCAACGCCAGATCATCCACGGCACGTCCACGGTGGGCAAGCTGAAGGTCGAATCTGCCCGCAACCGCCTGCTTGACCTTAACCCGGATATCCAGGTGGATGCATACAACCAGGCTTTCACTTCTGCGAACGCCAGGGAGATTGCCGAAACCTACGACCTGATCATCGACGGCTCAGACAACTTTCCCACCCGCTACCTGACCAATGACCTATGCGTACTGACCAACAAACCCAATGTATACGGGTCGGTCTACCGCTTCGAAGGGCAGGTGAGCGTGTTCGATGCCCGTAAAGGTCCATGCTACCGCTGCCTGTTCCCTGATCCACCTCCGCCTGGTGTGGTACCTACCTGCGCCGAGAGCGGTGTGCTGGGCATCCTGCCCGGCACCATCGGCACGCTGCAAGCCACCGAAGCTATCAAGCTGATCCTTGGCATCGGCGAGCCTCTCATTGGCAGGCTGCTGCTCTATAACGCCCAGGATATGAGCTTCGAGTTTGTCAGGCTACGTAAGAATCCCAAGTGCAGGGTCTGCGGCAAGAACCCCACGGTGACCGAGCTGATCGATTACGACCAGTTCTGCGGCGTCCCCGGTCAGGAAGTGGAAAGCGGGTCAGCAGGAGAAGCATGGGACATCACCCCGCACCAGCTCGATGAGCAGCTCAAGGCAGGCATCCAGCTGAAGCTGGTAGACGTGCGCGAGCCACACGAGCTGGAGATCTCACATATTAGCAGGAGCCCAGGTCATCCCACTCGGAGAACTGGCTTCCCGAACCTCCGAACTGGACCCAACAGACGAGATCGTCCTGATCTGCAAGGCGGGTGTACGCTCCACACGTGCCCTGCACATCCTGCTGGGAGCCGGCTTTCGCAAGCTCCACAACCTTCAGGGCGGTTTGAATGCCTGGGCAAAAGATATCGACCCCAGCCAACCGATCTATTAATGACCGCAAACCCATCCCAGTCGCTCACCATGCTGGTCTGCCTGGCGCACCCTGACGATGAAACCTTTGGGATGGGTGGCACCCTGGCACTCTACACCCGACGTGGGGTGAAGGTGCACCTGGTATGCGGTACACGCGGCGAGGTGGGTGAGATGACCCCCGAGCTGATGCAGGGATTTAACTCGATTGGAGAGCGGCGAGAGTCGGAGCTGCGCTGTGCAGCCGGCATCCTGGGCCTGGCTGGATTGTACTTCCTGGGATACCGCGATTCTGGCATGCCGGGCACCCCGGATAACCAGCATCCCAACGCCCTGGCTGCCCAACCCGTGGACGAGGTGGCAGAAAAAGTGGTGCATTTCATCCGCTGGCTGCGTCCGCAGGTAATGGTCACGCATGACCCAATCGGTGGTTATAAGCACCCGGACCACATCGCCATGCACCGCGCCAGCCTGCGAGCCTTTGAGCTGGCTGGTGACCCCAACTACCATTCGGACCTGCCCCCATTCCAACCCAACAAGCTCTACTACCAGACCATGCCGAAGACCCTGCTGCGATGGGCGGTCAGACTGGCTCCCCTATTGGGCATGGACCCGCACCGGTTTGGTCGCAACAAGGATATCGACCTGGCAACACTCGTGGCAGAGGGAGATTTCCCCACCCATGCCCACATCAACTGCCGCAGCGTGGTGAGGATCAGGGATGAGGCTACCGCCTGCCATACCAGCCAGCTGGGCGGAGCAATCGGGCGCAAGGGTCCGATGGCCTTCCTGCGGCGCTACTTCGGCATGACTGAGACATTCATGCGCGCCTTCCCCTCGCCCGAGAAGGGTTTGAAAGAAAAGGATTTGTTTGAGGGATTGGGAAGTTAACCCGGATCTTGTTCAGGGTTCTTGGTTCTTATCAACCTGGGTGACAAGTAATGTTGCTGAGATCGGTTCAGGCAACATCGATCAGATCCCCATAAACTTTACAAGCCCGCTTTTCCCCGAGGAGAAGTCCTGCCAGCCTATGTTGCAATTCTCTTTCACTGGCGTGAGGAACCTGAGAGCGAAGACCGATCAATGCCAGCATACGAACCGATGCTTTCAGCCCAGATAACATTTCCATCTTCTGGGCAGGAGATGTCTGCGTTAGCAACTATATTCGCAAGGCGCCCATTTTTGGGGGGATGTCGGTATCCAGGATGCTCATGATTTTAGAATAGCACAATCCATTATAGATGATTACTTATTCACTTTTAAGGATCGCCTTCTCGAGCGCCTCACGCAACGAGCGGGCTTCCACCACCTCGATGCCTGAAGGCCAGGGCTCGGACTTGCGCAATCGCCTGGGCACAATGGCTATCTTGAATCCCAACCTGGCAGCCTCACGCAGACGGGCAGGCATCTGCCCCACCATGCGCAGCTCACCCGAGAGCCCAACTTCGCCGATCAGCACGGTATCGGCTTTCACCGGTACATCCCGCAGCGACGAAGCAATGGCTGCTGCCACAGCTAGGTCGGCGGCCGGTTCCTCCACCTGGATACCTCCGACCACGTTGATGAATACGTCCTGGTCGCCCAGGCGTAAGCCTAACCGGCGAGCCAACACAGCGCTTACCAGCAGCAAACGGTTGAAGTCGATGCCGTTCGGCGTGCGGCGGGGATTGCCAAAGGCAGTCGGGCTGGAGAGCCCTTGCACCTCCACCAGGATCGGGCGGGTGCCTTCCATGGTGACAGCGATGGCGCTGCCAGGTGCGTTCACCATGCGCTCCGCCAGGAATGCCTCGGAGGGGTTGGTGACTTCCACCATACCGTGCTCGCGCATCTCGAACACCCCCACCTCGGAGGTGGCACCGAAGCGGTTCTTGACCGACCTGAGCAGCCGGTAGGACTGGAAGCGGTCACCTTCGAGGTATAGCACCGTATCCACAATATGCTCAAGCACCCTGGGACCAGCGATGGCTCCTTCCTTGGTCACATGCCCAATCAGAAATATCGCTATACCTGAGCTCTTCGCCAGCTCGCGTAGTCTGGAGGCACACTCACGCACCTGGGTAACGCTGCCGGCGCTGGATTCTAGCTCATGCATGTATGTGGTCTGAATCGAGTCTACGACCACCAGGGCAGGCTTCACCGCACTGATGTGCTCTAGAATCGCCCCAAGGTTGGTCTCCGTAACTAGCAGCAGCCCACCCGGCATCTCTCCCTGTTCATCCTTTAGCAAGCGGATGGCTCGCATCTTGATCTGGCGTTCCGACTCCTCCCCGGAAACGTAGAGCACCACACCCGTGCGTGCTATTTCGAGCGCCACCTGAAGTAGCAAAGTACTCTTGCCGATGCCAGGATCACCACCAACCAGAACAATCGATCCCGGCACGATGCCACCACCCAGCACCCGCGCAAATTCCCCAATGGAGAGTGCCCAGCGCTCATCGGCATCACCCTCGATCTCAGTCAGTCGGCGCGGGGTTGAAGCACCGGTCAGGCCACGACCAGCGGCATGCACCGGCTTGGATGGTGGGGCAACAATCTCCTCCACCATGCTATTCCAGGCACCGCACTGCGGGCAGCGCCCCATGGGACGGGCAGCTGTACGCCCGCATTGTTGACAAACGTATTGGGTGTGTGTCTTTGGCATGGGTGAGATTATACCTTTGCAGGGGAAATTATTGGGTAGATATTCAATGAACATCACCCACGTACTAACCATTATCTCTATTATTCGTTCAATTCAACATAACGAAGATATCGCCAGAATATTCAAAAGATGACTTCATAATTTCACTAAACAATTCGCCTTTGTTTTGAGTCCATTTTCTAAGTTTCAGCGTGGTGAAATCAAAAGTTGGCGCATAATTCATGCTAATTTCTCCAAGCTTCTCCAAATGATTCAGGCAGCGCTCAGTATCGTCCAAGAATGCCTGGAAATATTCAAAAGAAATAAACCGGATCGGCGTATTTAAGCCTTGGATGACATTCGGTTCATATCCTTCGACATCGATCTTGCAATATCCAGGAACCCCATACTCTGCTATCAGATCGTCCAGTGTTGTGACGGGGACAATTTTTTCTCCTCCCCAATGCCTGTTTTTAAACGGTCCTAGTTTCATAAATTTTTCCGAAAAGGTAGCTGTGGCCGTGTTATCGAGGTCAATATGGAGGTTCAATTCACCGCTTTTTTCAGCCACACCCATTTCGAGGATCTCTATGGCAGAAACATCGCTGAACCTTCTTTTTAGTTTTTGAACGCAATAAGGCTGCGGCTCTACGCAAACAACCTTGGCTCCAAGATTTATAAAACAATCGGCGTAATAACCGGTATGAGCCCCGATATCGAATACCAATGATCCTGGTTGGATAAATTGGGAATGGAGTTCTCGTAGAGCCCCTTTTTTTGAATATTCATAGATATCTCTCAGGGGTCGCCTGATTGAATATGGGATTTGCTGGATAATCCGATCTGCAAACATAATTATTAATCCATTTATTTGAACCTTGAAAGAATTAAAATAATCAAGATGATCCCGAAGTTGTTCTTTGCTGGCAGAATCCTTCGTGTTGGTACTATCTTTTTAAATATCGCTTATCAAAGGTAGCTATATCAACCCCACATCAGAGAATTGTGGGAAACCGCCCCAATATAGCCCCCAGCCCACAAGAAACAAGGCTGCTACGAGGAAAGCAATGAAGAAAAAGGCCAGGATAGGTTTCTGCGCCAGCTGCTTGCGGCCCCATATCAACACCACCAGTGGGATTAATATAACAGAATGGTAGACCCAACATCACGGTTTGCCCTTCAAGGAAGATGCAGAAGAGCAAAAATCCGTAAAGCAGCCCCGCCAATACCGTAGACCACCATCGGGTTGGTGTGTCCGCCGGTCGGCGCCAATCTCGATAAATGAGCAGCGCGGCGAGGCCGATAATGCCGATGTGCCAGATGTAGTGGCTGAGGTGTTCATCCACAAATATACCTCCATTACATTCCTTCCAGATTATGTATTTGCTGTCGGGTAGCCCGAAAAAGGTAGGATTGGCACATCACATCTCCTGAACATTAATCTCGTCTACATTACATTTTCTGCCTCGCCATTATTCACATGAATCACCCCATGCCAGAGGAAAGTGAGAGGGTTTTCAGGATCGAGTCGGATGGCTTGATTAAAATTACAATTGGCATGCTCTGGTATGTGCTCCTCGTCCATTATCTATACCCCAATTATTTTGTTCTAATAGCACATTCAAATAAAACAGTCACCCAATGCAAACCCCAGACAGGCAACGATGTTTAATCACCGATGTTCGGAATTATCGGAGTTTATTAAATTATACTGTGGATTAGAAATCCGTCAGGCTTCTTGTATAGCAAGCCTAAAAATTGCTCCCGGTGACAGGATCGTCATCGGGAGCTTGCATATGTCATATTAAATCGATTGTAATTACTTTAATTATCTGGAAAAAACAACTGAAGGTTTTTATGCCCCTTCGGCAGCGGGTTCTTTCTCTGCTGCGCGGTGCAGAACTACTTCGTCCTCCACGTAGTCAACCGTGATGGCATCGCCATCCATGAAAGTGCCGGAGAGTAATGCATCTGAGAGAACATCCTCAACTTTTTGCTGGATCACACGTTTCAATGGCCTAGCGCCCATCTCGGGGTCATAGCCCAGTTCAGCCAGCCTGTCTAGGGCGGGTGGGGTAGCAACCAGAGAGATGTCATGGTCCTTAAGTCGGTCAGCCACTTTATCCAGCTCGAGCCTGACAATCGCCTTGATATCTTCCTTGCTGAGTGCCCGGAATACAATCACCGAATCCAGGCGGTTGATGAACTCAGGCCGGAATACGCGTTTGAGGGAGTCCATCAGTTTCTTACGCATATCTTCGTAAGCCAGCCTCTCATCGGTGTCTTCATCCTGCTTTAGAGAGAAACCAAGAGAAGTTTGCCGCTTGATCATTTCGGCGCCAATATTGGAGGTCATCACCACGATCGCATTGCGGAAGTCCACCTTGTGCCCACGTGCATCCGAGAGATGCCCCTCTTCCATGATCTGGAGCAACATATTGTGGGCTTCAGGGTGGGCTTTCTCCACCTCGTCAAAGACCACGATCGAATAAGGACGTCTGCGTAGAGCCTCTGTAAGCTGGCCGGCTTCATCATAACCCACGTAACCAGGAGGCGCACCCACCAACCGGCTTACGGTATGGCGTTCCATGAACTCCGACATATCCAGTTGAATCAAGGCCTCCTCACTGCCGAACATAAAGCGTGCCAGGGCTTTGGTCAGCTCGGTTTTTCCCACCCCGGTGGGCCCCAGGAACATAAATGAGCCAATTGGGCGACGGGGGTCTTTCAAACCTGCGCGGGCACGGCGAACGGCTTTCGAGATCGCCTGGATAGCTTCTTCCTGTCCAATAATATGCTTCTGCAAGTCATCTTCCATCTGCAGCAAGCGTTCTGATTCTGCCTGGGCGATCTGCATCACGGGGACACCTGTCCACATCGCAACCACTTCAGCAATATCTTCCGAAGTTACCGTTGGGCTGCTCGCCCGATCCCAGCCTGTGCGCAGGTAATCCATCTGGCGTTCCAGCTCATCCATGCGCTCCTGAACATCCTGGGCATCATCCGCACGGCCATCTTCGAGAGCAAGCGCATGATCCTGGCGCAGACCTTTCAGTTGTATCATCAGCTCTTTGGCTGTCTTGGCAGCCTGGCTCTTATACATGCGCACGCGTGAGGATGATTTATCGATTAAATCGATGGCTTTATCAGGCAGGAATCGCTCGGTGACGTAACGAGCGGACAAGTGAGCGGCTGCGTTTAATGCCTCGTCAGAGATGGTGAGGCGGTGATGTTCTTCATATGCAGTTCGCACACCGCGTAGAATTTCGATTGTCTCATCTACGGTGGGTTCATCCACCATGATGGGCTGAAAACGTCGTTCCAGTGCGGCATCACTTTCTATATACTTACGGTATTCATCCATCGTGGTGGCACCGATCACCTGGAGCTCTCCACGAGATAGCGCGGGTTTCAGGATATTGGCTGCATCAACCGAGGAACCAGCTGCACCAGCCCCGACAAGCATATGCACCTCGTCAATGAAAAGGATGGCTCCCGAAGATTTCAATTCATCGATGACTCGCTTCAGTCTCTCTTCGAACTGCCCACGGTACATGGTGCCTGCCACGAGTGAGCCAACATCCAGTTGCATGACGCGCTTGTTCATCAATGGAGCTGGCACATCATTCTCAATGATACGCTGTGCCAGGCCTTCAACAATCGCAGTCTTACCCACACCCGGTTCACCGATCAATGCCGGGTTGTTCTTGGTACGCCGTGCCAGGATCTGGATCACGCGCTCGATTTCCATTTGCCGACCAATTACCGGATCCAACTTGTTCTCTTCAGCCAGGCTGGTCAGGTCGGTAGCCAGCTGGTCCACCATGGGTGTTTTACCCTTGCCTGCTTCCTTGGAGGTTCCTTCCCCAGCTCCCACAGGTGATCGTCTTTGGGTCTGCTCAGGAGGAGGTGTATGCGAGCTCTCATCCAGCACCCTGCGTGTCTGGCGCCTGATTTGCTCAGCTGACACCCCCATTTTTCGCAGCACATCCAGAGCCACCCCTTCTCCCAGCTGCACCAACCCCAAGAGCAGATGCTCGGTTCCGATGTAATGGTGGCCCATTTTCCGGGCTTCCTCTACGGCGTTTTCCAATGCCCGCTGAACACCGGGGGATAAATCAAGTTTTGCGGTTGTGGAAGTCCCCATACCTGTGATGCGGATGATCACTTCTTCCATCCGTACTGCATCCAGTCCGAGCTCGCGTAACACCCTACCGGCAATACCACCTTCTTCTTTCATCATGCCCAAAAGCAGATGCTCGGTACCAATATAACCCTGGTGCAACCGTTCAGCTTCCTGGTGCGCAAGGCTTAAAACTCTCCTAGCTCGTTGTGTAAAACGTTCCATTCCAGCCATTAATATTTCCTCATCGATATCTCTTTCAGGATATAATTTGTCCGATTGGAGATTCTACCAGAATTTGCACCCCCTGAATGTATGTATTGTGTTAGAGTCCGTTAAACATCGTATAAGTGGGGAGCTGTTCTAATTGTAAGGGATAGTCTCTTTTTTTAGGAGCTTTGATTCATGGGTGGTTTGATAAAACGATATAACAAAATTGGCGGTCCATTGACCGCCAATTTTTTTCACCATCGGGTAAATCCTTACTATTGTTGGCATCTCAAGGTTGTTTTTTCTTGATTATCAAACAGCCCCTTGTTTTTTCTCCAATAGTATTAGATGAAATATCAATAGTTGATCTTACGCGGCAAACCTTTGGCCTGCTCAATCCAATCCTCCACCTGGTTGAGTACGGGTAGCTTGCGCACCAGCTTCTTTTCTTCATTCACCGACTCTAATGTGGCAAACAGGTTTTCTGGAACGCGTCTGGCTAACTCCACCACGGTGTCCACACCAGCCATCTCCAGCAGATCAGCATATTCTGAACCAACCCCCTTGATGCGTAACAGGTCGACGTGGTTCACCCACTTCAGAATCAGGTCATGACTGATCCCGGTAACCTCGGCGACCTCTTCCCTGCCTTTCGGGTAAGCACCTTTCTCCAACAGGTCAAGCAGGGTATTGATACCGATTTCATTCAGCTTGGCAGCATAAACCGGGCCGATGCCTTCGATATATTCAAGGTTGGATTTGAATTTATCAACATCCTCTAGATTCGTGGTGTCAGCATTCGTATCTGAGACAACCGCCTCAGCTGAGATCGGTTCAACTGCTACTAAATCAGGAGCTGGTTGCTCAACAGGCAGCTGTGCGGCTGCATCTTCAGTCACATCCTCCGTTACTTTCTCCGTTACTTCCTCCGTTACTTTCTCCGTTACTTCCTCCGTTACTTCCTCAGTTACTTCCTCAGTTACTTCCTCAGCCAGAGTTTCACCAGGCTGACCGGAAAGCATCATTTCATAGTCCATATTGGCATAGGCCATTGAATCTACTTTGCGTAAGGATAGCCCGATACGGCGTCTTTCTGCATCCAATTTGATTACCCGCAATGTGACTACATCGCCTTCTTTTACCACTTCCTTGGGATGATTGATGCGCTGATCACTCAGCTCAGAAATATGGATCAAGCCTTCCAAATCTTCATCCAGCTTTGCAAAAGCCCCAAATTTCGTTAGATGCGTGATCGTGCCTTCAACGAGCTGGCCTTCCTTCATGCTGGAGACTTTCACGACCCAGGGGTCTGGTTGAAGCTGTCGAATCGATAGACCAATGCGTTTGCGTTCCAGATCGACCGCGATCACCTTTACTTTAACTTCCTGGCCAACTTTTAAGACATCCGCTGGATGATCTATCCGCTCCCAGCTTACTTCGGAAAGATGCACCAGACCATCAGCGCCATCGATATTTACAAACGCTCCAAAATCAGCCAGGCTGGTTACACGCCCGGATTTTACCGCACCTTCGTGGAGGTCCTCAAGCAGGCGGTCTTTGATCGTTTCACGCGTTTCCTGAAGCGCTGATCGCTCCGAAAGGATCAATCGATGACGAGCGCGGTCCACTTCAATAACCACCACTTTAATCGGCTCACCCACCAGCTTGCTCCAGCGGGCATCCACCGATTCGTTGTCTTCCACACGGCGCATCACGCTCACTTGTGATGCCGGGACGAATCCGCGCAACAAACCAAGCGGGACAATCAGCCCGCCCTTGTTGTAACCGATCACATTACAATCAAATGCATCGCCCGAAGCCTTCAGCTTTTCAGCTTCCTGCCAATCGCTTTCTTCACGGGCGCGCATATATGAGAGCACCAAATTTCCACTTGGATCCTCAGGGTTTAGGACATATACAGGAATTTCCTGACCAACCTGGAAACTGGAAAAAGTATCTGCGGGGATTTGTTCCTTTTCTTTCCCCGATATTACCCCCTCTGACTTGGTTCCGACGCTTACCAGGATTTCATTATCGCCGATGCTGGCAATGACACCGGTTCTTATCTCGCCCTGCTTTGGAAAATCAAGGTTTAAACCCTCTTCTTGTAATAGTTTTTCCATCGAACCCGTGCTTGCTGCCGGGCGATCGTCTGCGATATTTGTGGTTATCTGTCCTTCTGGTGCTGCCTCCTGCCCAACAAGGGCATCTGTCTGATCCATATGTTTACTCCAGTTAAATTAAAATTCGAACCACCATTATACACTAGTTTTCTCCAGGATTTCTGACCTGGAGAAGGCAATCCGTATCCTTGACGAAACTTCATTAATAAGCAAAAATACACCGTTATGGATCCCAGTCTCTCACCCGACAATTTCTCCCTGAGACCAGCAACCCTGTCTGATGCCAGCACCGTCCGCAAGATCATTTCCCAGGTCAGGATTAACCCACTGGCGCTGGATTGGCAGCGTTTTACTTTAGCAATTGACACAGACGGCAAGGTGATCGGTTGCGGCCAGATCAAGCCACATACGGATGGCTCATTCGAACTGGCATCCATCGCTGTTCTCCCAGAATGGCGCAATAAAGGGGTTGCCCGGCGGCTCATAGAGTATCTGCTTGAGCAGCATCCCGGCACGTTGTATCTCACCTGCCAGTCAAATCTTGGACCGATGTACCAGAAATTCGGGTTCAAGAGCACTGAAACAACTGAGATGACCCCCTATTTCCGCCGTCTAAGCCGGATCGTCAACTGGGTAGGCAAATTAACTCACCAACCCCACAGCATGCTAGTGATGAAGCGGGAATAGATATACTACTTCTGATTCTCTGAATTTACTTTGGAGGTATTTTGCTTAAGGCGTATTCCGCCAGAGCAGTGATGGTCAAGCTCGGGTTGACTCCCGGATTACCAGGCATAATGGAACCGTCCACCACAAATAAGCCGGGGTAATTGTGAACCTGAAAATTCACATCAACCACCCCTTCATTTTCATCCCGACCCAAAGGAACACCTCCCATCAGGTGTGCTGTGATTGGGAAATTAAACAGGCTGTCCATAATAGAAGCAGCTGGAATCCCATTCATTTTCTTAGCAAAAGTTCGTGTGATGGAATTGCTTATGGAGGGTGATTTAGGTAATTGCTGACCCTGCTCCGTACGAAACATCATGCCTTTACGGAAGAGCGTAAATATATTCCTACCGAGGCGCATGTGTAATAACTCGTCTACGGGTTGCATCATTAACAGGATGGTTGTGTAACGCGCCCAACGTGAAAAGAATCTGGCATAGAAAAAATCTACCGGATGGCGGATGATTTCCCACAAGGTTCTGATCATCCTGACTGGGATTGTTGAACCATCAGCCATGGGTGCAGTGATGTTGCGGAGCAAAGAAGAGCCATCCGAAAAGCGAACCGGTTCGATGTTAGTCACCCCATCAGCACAAAATATGGATGTGATGGCGATCCCTTTTGAATAATCAATATTCTTATCCCGACTGACCGCGCCTTGTAAATTCTCACTATTGGTACGCACCTGGTAACCTAATCGACTTGATATTCGGGGTAAAGAACGGGTCACCTCACGGCAGCGAAAGAGCAGTTCCATAGTCCCAAGAGCTCCTGCAGCGACAATTACATTGCGCGCACGGACAGTCTGGCTTGGGGATGATAACCACGCGGTAGCCTTGCGATACTCCACCTCGTAGCGGATTCCATCGTTGGCAGCATTTACCAATGGGCGTATGTCTCTAACGGTGGCTTCAGGTAGGACCTTCACTCCCATCTTCTCCGCAAAATATAAGTAATTCTTTGGTAAGGTATTTTTAGCGTTATACCTACAACCGACCATACAACCGCCACAAAAATTACATCCCATTCGCGCCGGGCCTTCACCATTAAAATATGGATCTGTTACGAGTTTGTTTTCTTCTCCAAAGAAAACCCCCACCTCCGTTGGACGGAAAGTTTCTGCTACATTACGTTCTTCAGCAATCTTCAACAGGATCTCATCGGCTTTACCCAAGCGAGGGTTGGTAGTTACGCCGAACATACGCTTGGCAGTGTCGTAATGCGGGCGAAGAATAGTCTTCCAATCTGCCAGATGATGCCAACTGGGTGCTTCAAAGAGACTATCGTCCGTCTCTAAAAGCACATTCGCATACATTATGCTTCCCCTCCAACACCGCTACTTCGCAGTGCAACAGCTCCATTTAGAAAAGATAATTCCCAAATGCCAAAACAGCGTAAAAATGGCAACCAAAGTGATTTGCCGATGTTCCAATTGGTCTTGGGGAAATCTTCATCCTCAAATCGCCTACCCCTCTCCAAGACCAGGACGGAATATCCTTTTTCTGCCAGACGCATGGCTGAAACGCTGCCGCCAAAACCGGAGCCGATGATGACATAATCATATACCTGGGTATCCATGGTTGTCACTTCTCCTTCAATTGAATAGGTCCGGAGAATGACTCCGGAGTTCGAAATCCTTGGTCGTTAATATTGATAGAAGCCTCTACCTGATTTCCTGCCCAGGTATCCTGCGTCAACCATCTTGCGCAGTAACGGGCAGGGGCGGTATTTATCGTCTCCCAAATCGCGCTGCAAAACCTCCATCACGAACAAGACCACATCCAATCCTATCAGGTCAGCCAGGGTCAACGGTCCCATGGGATGATTCATCCCCAGCTTCATCACAGTGTCAATCGCTTCAGGTGTGCCAATTCCTTCTTGCAAGGCGAAGATAGCTTCGTTTACCATCGGGCAAAGGATGCGATTGGATATGAAACCTGGCGAATCGTTGGCTTCTACAGGCTCTTTGTCCATTTTTCGGCACACTTCCATAGTACTCGCAGTCGTTTCTGCAGAGGTCGCAAGGCCTCGGATCACCTCCACCAGCTTCATCAATGGAACTGGGTTCATGAAATGCATCCCGATCACGTTTTCAGGATGACGGGTAACGGCTGCAATCTTGGTAATGCTGATCGATGAAGTATTGGTCGCCAGGATCGCACCAGGTTTAGCAAGCTGATCGAGCTCGCGAAATAATCTAAACTTTAATTCTGGGTTCTCCGTAGCAGCCTCGATCACCAGGTCTGAATCGGCGATACCATCCAGGGTCATGCTGGTTTTTATATTCATTGCAGCTTGCTTTTGCTGTGCGGTGATCGCGTCCTTGCTCAGCAATTTCTCAACTGATTTTGCAATCACTGTCTGCGCACGTTCCACTTGCCCTGGCACCACATCCATCAAGGTCGCCTGGTAGCCCGAGGTTGCCGCCACCTGCGCAATCCCATTTCCCATCGTCCCTGCCCCTACTACAAAAATCGAGCGAATGTCCATCGGTCTCTCCTTGAAGTTTTAAGAATGCCACCTGGTGTTAATAAGCAAAGCAACCTGATGAATTTATTGGAGATTGATTCCCCCTCGCTTTGCTCGGTGCGTGGGGCAAAGATCGCCTCGTAATGACCTAATGTAGTTTCTTACTCCACCTCAATCGCCATTGCCACTGCCTCGGACCCGCCCAGGCATAGGGAAGCTATACCCTTCTTTAGCCCGCGGTCCTTAAGCGCATAGATGAGGGTAGCTAATAAACGGGCTCCACTGGCACCAATCGGGTGACCCAAAGCGATTGCCCCACCATTCACATTGACCTTGTCCCAGTTCCAACCTTGGTCGACCAATTCATATCCATTCGCCAATGCCTGGGCAGCAAATGCTTCATTTAACTCTATCAAGTCCACGTCTTCCAGCTTCCACCCAACTTGCTTAAGCACCATCGGGATAGCTTTAGCTGGCGCAGCAAACAGGTATTTCGGTGCCAGAGCAACATTCCCATAGCCGAGAATGTGTGCCAGCGGTTTTGCACCGATCCCTTCAGCCACAGCACGGCTGGCGACGACAACGGCTGCCGCCCCGTCGTTTAAACCAGGAGCGTTCCCTGCAGTCACTTTACCATCCTTCTGAAATGCCGGCTTAAGGCCTGTCAATCCCTCCAGTGTGCAATCACGGCGGGGTGTCTCGTCCGTGTCCACCACCGTCACCTGCCCTTTGCGACCCTTTACTTCCACAGGTACAATTTCTTGCTTGAATTTTCCACTGTCCATGGCCGCGATAGCTTTTGCCTGACTGTTATAGGCAAACTTGTCCATCGCTTCACGTGTGACGTTATATTCATTAGCAATGAATTCAGCCGCATCTCCCATACCCCAATTTTCCAAAGAGCACCACAGACCATCTTTCAACAATGCATCCGTCAATTGTGCATGTCCGAAACGCAGGCTTCCGGTTCGTCCATCCACCAGGAACGGTGCCCGGCTCATACTTTCCATACCTCCGGCCACAAATAACTCTCCATCACCCGCCCGGATTGCCTGAGCTGCCAGCATGATGGCTTTTAGTGCAGAGCCACAAACCTTGTTGATCGTAAAAGCACCCACGGATGTTGGCAGCCCAGCGTGAATGACCGCCTGGCGCGCTGGATTTTGGCCTAAACCTGCTGAGACCACATTCCCCATGATGACTTCATCAATATCTGCTGGATCAGGAATGCTTGCCCGTTCTACGGCTGCTTTAACCACCCATGCCCCCAAGTCTATAGCTGTCAAACTGTTGAAACCACCCTGAAAACTCCCCGAAGGCGTACGTACGGCACTTAAAATAACCGCCTCTTTATGCTTATCGCTCATTTTCTTTTCTCCTGAAAATTTCGTTATTGGGTGATCAGATTTTATAAGATTCGTTGGTTTACCCTGCCTCGCATACAACGGATAGTGTTATATCTTTAACTGGCTTGCCAGGCCTCTTTTATCCTTCGATAGGTTTCCTCTAATAGTTCTGGTAGGACACGCGTCTGAGATATGGATGACATGAAATTGGTATCGCCAACCCAGCGTGGTACGACATGTAAATGCACGTGATCTAAAATCCCCGCTCCTGCCGCTCCGCCTATATTCATCCCTAAATTAAAACCCTGGGGTTTATAGAGAACTTCCAGCACCTGCAATGCCCTGGCTGACAAGTCCATGATATCTGTCCTAGCACCAGTTTCCAATAAATCCAGGGATGCTTTGTCCGCGTAAGGCACTATCATCAGATGCCCACTGGTATACGGGTAGCGGTTCAGCATTACAAATGCTTTGGTTCCACGATAGACGATCAGGTTATCGGTTCCATCGGGCTGTTTCAGCCCAATGCAAAAAATACAGTCATCGTCAGTTTTGGGTGCGAGTATGTATTCCATACGCCACGGAGACCAGAGATAATCCATAGGACTGACTTATTGTAGCAAAGAATCGGTCTTTGCGGAATAGTTGACAGTTAAAAATAAAGCGTGTATCCTCATACGGATGTCACAAATTCCACTACCCATATCGCAAATACCCTCCTCGTGGACGGTATCTGACCTGAACCGCTACTTACGCGAGCTGCTTGAATCGGATGAGCTGCTGCAGGATGTTTGGGTGCGCGGAGAGGTATCCAATTTTATGCGGGCAACCTCAGGACATATATATTTCACATTGAAGGATAATTCGGCTTCACTTCGCTGTGTCATGTGGCGGCATACAGCCATAAGGCAGAGTTTCATTCCCCGCGATGGAGATGCAATCGAAGTTCATGGCTCCATCAGCGTGTACGAGGCGGGTGGACAGTATCAGCTGTATGCAGATATCCTTCGTCCAGCAGGTGAAGGCGCGCTTATACCAGGAATTCTTGCGACTGAAAGGTCTCCTGGAAGCTGAAGGATTATTTGAACTGGAGCGAAAACGACCCATCCCGTACCGGCCTCAACGGATTGGTATCGTCACCTCCCCAACTGGGGCTGCCCTGCAGGACATACTCAATACTCTTAGACGCCGCTACCCCCTGGTGGAAGTAGTGCTCGCACCCACACCCGTCCAGGGGGAGGAAGCACCACAAGGGATCATAAAAGCCCTGCATGATGTGGTGCGGATTGCTTACCCTGATGTGATCATCCTGGCGAGGGGTGGCGGTTCCATCGAAGACCTGTGGGCATTCAATGATGAAAAGGTAGCCCGTACTATTGCTGCTTCACCGGTGCCCATCATTACTGGGGTGGGTCACGAAACAGACTTCACCATTGCCGATTTTGTATCGGACCTGCGTGCTCCCACCCCTACTGCAGCTGCCGAGCTTGCCTCGCCGAACCAGGTTGATTTGCGTCTTGATCTATCTGAGTTGCATGGCCAGCTTATTCAGCTGTTACAAGCAAACCAAAGAGAGCTGAGATGGACACTTATAGATCTCCAAAATCGACTGGGTAGAAATTCTCCCCTTAGCCGGATACAATCCGATATCCAACGGGTTGATGAGTTGGAACATCGCCTTGGCGCTTCCATCCAATATAAACTGTTGTTGACCCGAACTCAGCTGAAAGGCCTGATCCAACAGGTAGCTGTACTCAGCCCTGCTGCGGTGCTGGCAAGAGGCTATGCGATTGTTACTAACCAGGCAGGGAATACGATTTTCCTCGTGGATCAGGTGAGTGGCGGCGAGGCATTAAGAATTGAGGTTAGCGATGGAGTTTTTGGCGCCCATGTGGATAACCGCTAACCTTTGCAGGATAATATTTTGTGATGTAGTCGAATTCACAGGAGCCAACTTTACCCGTATAGAAGAAATCACATCCTACCTGGTGGATATTAAAATAAAAACCTGGTCGGTATTTTCGTATCTAGAGTTAGCAGGCAATATTTAAAAAAAAACTACTAAGCAGTGAAAAGGAGTAAGCCATGTCTCCCGCAAAACAGAAAACCGTTACCAAACAACCTGATATCGAAGAGCTCTCCTATGAGGAGGCATTGGCAGAATTGGAAACCATCGTTGCTTCCCTTGAAGGTAACAAGCTTTCGCTTGAGGAGACAATGGCTCTTTTTGAACGCGGCAAAATATTGACCCAACACTGTATTGACCTATTAGATAATGCCGAGCTGCGTGTTAAAAAGTTGTCCGGTGATACCCTCGTGGATGCAGTCCTTGAAGAATAAGGAATTTGTATGTCTATCTTTCAAAATCAAGTCTTGATTGCCGGATTGATTGCCTGGGGGATAGCTCAGACAATTAAAGTACCTTTGGAATACCTCCAAACCCATCGCTGGAATTGGGCGTTGCTGATCCAGGCAGGCGGCATGCCAAGCTCGCACACCGCACTTTTGGTGGGTGTTACCCACGGGATCGGACTATACGTTGGTTTTAATTCTGCGGTATATGCCCTGGCTTTTGCAATGTGTATGATCGTAATTTATGACGCCACTGGCATCCGCCGCCAAGCAGGCAAACATGCCGAGATGATCAACGCTATGATTAATGATTTGGCTGCCGGGCATCCCTTAAAGCAGGAACAATTACGTGAAGTCCTGGGTCATACGCCCCTGGAGGCCTTGGGTGGTATGCTTCTTGGACTGATCGTCGCTCAGCTCACCTGGATGGTCTGGGCAAAGTAGGCTCTTTGCTTTGTTTTAATACCGATTGGCGCTCGAAATCGACCACCCTCTTTAGTGTATCATCGAGCGTGAAGTGTGGCTCGTAGCCAATCAGTTGGTATACTTTTGATAAATCAGGCACACGGCGCCGCATATCCTCAAACCCCGGCGCGTAGGCTTCCTCATAAGGCACATAGATGATCCTGGATTGGCTGCCCGTGGCTGCAATGACTCGTTCAGCCAGCTCCCGGATGTTTACTTCTTCTGTCGCTCCAATGTTGAATACCTGCCCAACCGCGGCTGGGTGGGAGGAAAGTTTATAGATTGCTCCAATGATATCTGCCACATCTGCAAAACAGCGGGATTGCTCACCATCTCCGTATATGGTGATAGGCTCATTCAACAATGCCTGGCGGACGAAGCGCGGGACAACCATCCCATATCGTCCTGTCTGGCGCGGTCCAACTGTGTTGAAGAAACGCATTACCACCACTGGCAAGCCGAACTGGCGGTGATACGCCAGCCCGAGGAACTCATCGATAGCCTTTGATGTGGCGTATGCCCAACGACTGTGGCTGGTTGGTCCCATCACGCAATCATCCTCTTCGTTGAATGGCACCTTGGAACCCTTACCATACACCTCGGATGTGGACGCCAGCATCACCTTACAGCCGTAGCGGTTGGCGATTGTCAGCACAGACTCTGTCCCCATGATGTTGGTGGCAATGGTGTTTACAGGATCTTCTACGATCAGCTTCACACCCACCACTGCTGCCAGGTGAATTATAATGTCCGCTTCGCTGGTCAAGCGGTCCAGCACCTGGGTGTTGGTGATCGACTCACGCACAAATTGAAAACCTGGCATGGGCATTAAATGCGCTATGTTTTCCAATCTTCCGGTTGTTAGGTTGTCGATCGCAACCACAGAATGACCATTGTGAACCAGCATTTCACACAAGTGACTGCCAATAAAGCCTGCTCCGCCAGTGATCAGAATCTTTTCTTTCATATCATTCTCCAAAGTATATTGTCATCCAGATTTTGCAGGTAGGGTCGAACAAGGAGTGTTCTTTGCATTGTAGCATCGCGAGTATTACCTGTGGGAGAGGTTGTATTTATAAAACCATACTTTATATCATTGGAATTCTGTAAGGACATTATTGCTCGGCTGTCACTGCATCGTGATGCGTGTAAATGTCTGGCTGGTGTTACCATCCAGATCAGATACCATGAATCCCACCAGGTAATCACCGATGGGAGCATATACGGCAGACCAGGTGAAGGCACTACCGCTTCTGAAGGTCAGGGTTTCCCCAGGCTCCTCAACCACCTGGGTCACATTTCCACTGGTATCTAAATCCATCCATCTTTGTTGGATGGTGAAAGTATCACCATCCGAGGGGGTGATCTCTGCTGGAGCACCAGCAAAATCTGCCCCCTGATAGCCATACACCTCGGTCAGCCGACCATCCATGAAGAGAAGCTGGGCATATCTTTGTTCACTGGAGTCGGCAAAAGTGTAGGTTCCATTTATGGAATAGACAGCCTCCTCTGCAGATGCCCCATATACAGTCGGGGTAAATAAAGCCAGTACGGAAGTCGTTCCATCTGAAACCGAAAAAAGAGATCCATCCCAATTAAAATTCAGCTTGAAGGATTCACTCTGCGGCCAGGCTGGATAAAATATCCCACTTAATTCACGTGTATCCGGGCTCTCCAGGTAATCTGTATCTGCGACAAGAATCGAATTGGAGTTCGCATCATACAATCCTATGAACAGGTACACATAACCGATGTTTTGCCCGGTGATGCTTGTGCTCAGCTTCACTGATTCTCCGGGAGCCAGTGAATCACTCGAAGCCGTGATCTCGGATAGAGAAATCATCCCTGCTCCAGGTGCACGGGAGGTCATCCCGGCTGTTGGAGCAACCGCTTCAGCTGCATCGAGGCGGAAGGAACGGTCGTTATAATGAAATGCCAGGAAATCATCCCACAATGAAGATTTAACAAAACGCTCGGCAAGGAGATTGTAGGATTGCGGACCGGTATAAGGTGAATTGTACATGGTGGAGTTGGGGAAGTAGATGGCAATACCGGTGGAACCAGGCTTACCCGTCCCGTGCTTTTCTGACACAATTGTGTTGTTTATGGCAGCTAGGACTGCATTGGCTGCCTGGGTGATTTCGTTGCTATTAGCCTCTCTGGATATTAGTTGGACAAAGTGACCCATATCGATAAAAGAGGGTCCAGATTTCTTGCCAAACACGCTGGTATAAGATTGGGAATAGTTGCCGCGCAGTGGCAACCACCGACTGGTCCTCACTTTGTAATATGTATGAAAAATTATTGAATTGTTTCATCAGATCAGGCAGTGCATCCAGGTCCACCGCAGTAAGGGTTCCGTCACGTCCGATCTGCTTTGCCAACTGACCAGCAGTGACACGGGTGGTGCCAAAAAATCCACCCATGGGTGAACCCTGCTGGAGGAATTCCTGCCTCGCCTGGTTATCCACAATCCGCAGGTCTTGTTCCACATATGAGCTTACGACTTCGGTTGCCAGCTGTTGACTGCTCATATCCGGATTGTCCACCAATGGCTGCAGGAAAGCCGCGTAAGCCCATCCCAGGGATGGCTCCACCTCTTCAGAAGCCAGAGCGATGTGAGCGTAAGGCTGCAACATCGCATACACTTCCAGCTGGCTCATCAAACAGGCATCCATGCCGATAATATCAAGCTTATCGATGCCAGTCTGATCCCGGATTTCATACAATGCCTGGTCAATCTCAGAAAGAAATAGGAAATCCCCATTTAGGGCGGAAGCCAATGGGGCTTGGCTGGTGTCTTTGCCTCCCGGTGCCGGGTCGCTCCAGCCACCTGGCCAACCCATCCCATGATCGGACAACATTAATGCATAACGGTCTGCAGGGTAAGTTTGCATCGCCCATGTGACAAAGTCTACCAGGCTGCCACCATCTGCCATATTCACCTCTCCGAGGTCATCGATCAATTGTGAGCTGATTCGATTGAGGTTGTCATCCTGGGTGATCAGGTAGCGCCGTACTGAGGTCCAATCGCCATCCCCTTGGAAGGCACCCCGGTAGCGGTCCAGTTGTGTCACAATGGTCACCCGGTCAGTTGAGCCAACCTGCTCAGCTTCATTCAGGTCGAAGAAAATATCCTGCTCCAATACCTGGTCATCCGCATCCTGGTAAAGCATGACCAGCCATTTCTGTCCTGCCTGTCCTGTGACGGGTTCACGGGTTGGTCGTGGTGTGTTGGTGGGGTAGTCTTCGACAAGTTGGCTGCTTTGTGTCGGTTGCTCATAGATTGGGGCAGAGGTATCCACTTCACTCCCACCACCCCCGCCCAGCAAGATGTATAAAATGATAATAATGATGACGATCACCCCACCGCAACCACCCATCTTACCTCTGGTGGGGATGTTAAATCCGCCCCCCAGGCTGGGTCTGCCTGAACCTCCCCCAGCTCCACCTGTTCCTCCTGTTTGGCGTCTAACTGGAGCTTCAGCTCGCTCAGTTGGTTTATCTGCCTTGCGCCGCCGCTGGACATCAATTTCAGGTTGATCGCTCATCCCGTGCTTCCTCTCGAGTTATCTAGGTGATGATAGGATTGTAATACAGAATATCTATCTGATGCGTGAGTATCGATAATTACAAACATAATCCGTATCAAGGTGATAACAGTATATACCAGATTCTGGGAAGTGAAAAATCAATCTCTCCCCAAACTCCAAGGATCCTCGGGAGAAAGAGGGAAAAGTGTTTAAGGTTTATCCTGGTGATTCACTGATAAATCTCAAAGTTAAGCTCTCATCATCTTGCAGGATTTTACGTAACCTCTTGTCGAACTAGAACATATGTGCTATAATATAAATGCTATCCACCCAATCTCTTCCGGTATCATGATGCGCCTTTTGCCTCCACATGGGGTTTTTATCCCCACAAGAATGATCTTCAACCCTCAATTACCCCCCTCAGTCCTTTTCACCTGGATTCAACTGTTCTGCCAGGCATGGGATGGCAGGATCACACCGCCTCTCAGCATCCAGCAATTGGTCCAAATCACGGGCAGGAACCAGGCAACCCTATACAGGCATTTATCACGGCTAAAATCCACATCTGCTCTACGATGGTGCTCCAGTAGTGATGGAAGGATCATTATCTCGTTCTATGATAACCTAACAGTAAAATCTAAACCATCAGTAGGATTCCCAAGCTTAATAGATTCAAATGCTGCAAATTCAAACAATCAAGATATATCTCATCCTGCTAATTATTTTCCGCCAAAAATATTGGGTTATCTTTCATATCAAGAGGACCAGATTGAGTGATATATAATAAAAACCTTAGAATATGTGAAATAGAGGGTGTTTTTATATGTTAAACCAGGAAATTAGCATTTCTACAAATATTCACAGTAATTCTATTAAAAATACTTTGAAATCATGAATAGCATCCATATTAAAGATGCAAACTGCCTGAATATATAAATCATTCCTCCAGGTATCGAATACATTAATTGTTTACCCTTCAATCTCTTATATCCGGGAATTCTTCTGCACCCGACTGCCTACTTCTATGGTTAATGACAACCAAGCCAACCATGATATCAACCCCATCCAACCAGCCAGGCGCAATTGAACGGCGATTTGCAAGGCATGGCGCTCGATCTCTTGAGGATTTCCATGCCAGACGATAAACATAAGCGGATAAATACTCACCACTAACGTCAGTATGATAATCCATACCGACTGTCTTCTCACTACCAAGTAACCAATATGCAGCTCCAGCAATGCATATCACAAGCATAAAACCCAAAATAAGCGGACTGCGGGGATAAAAAATCTTACTTATACGGGTAATGACTTCAGGGATTGGCCGAACCGGTTGTTTCTCGCGGCGATACTCCACCGAGCTACCGTTCATCAACTTGCTGGCTTCATAAACAGGCTCTAACAGCGAATTGCCTGGATGCAATAACAAGTACTGTAAGTAAATGTTTTTCCCGTTAGAATTTACCCAGTTGCGCACTGCTTGCATGTCATTGGAGGTCAGGAAATATTTTTGGAACTCCGGAGGTGTCATATCAGTAACACTCAACAATGCCTCATCAATGGGTAAGCCCTTGGATTCAAGATATTTGATTGCCTGATCGTCCTTTAAGCAAGCGTAGCGCCAGGTGATCATAAATTAAAACCTGCCAGCGATTGCCACTGCTAACCGAATAGCTTTGGAAAGCAAATAACCCGATCACAATTACGGCATAAATCGAATAAAAAATCCGCTGGGTCTTATCTTTCTTTTTTAGCCACGCAAGGATAACGAAAAGGAGCCCACATATGAACACAAAGTACAAATTAGTATCCCGCGTAAATGAGTAGAGGAGCGTAACAATTACCATCAGAAAGAATAACAGCCAACCAAAAACTGAGCGTAGTATTGCGGGAGGAGAATTTCAAGTGCGATCCATAATCCCACCAGGAAGGCAAATAACGAAAGCGAAATAGACTCTGATAATAACAAGCTATCCCATAAGCTTATTTCAAGGCTCAGGCTAAATAGTAAAATAATTCCAAATGCGCCGATTCCCAGCCAACGTTTACGTAAGCTAAGCCCCAAAGTCAACCCTAAAAACGTCCAACATAAAATCGAAAACCATGTCTGGAATTGCATCACATGGCTCATAATGCTATTGGCCTGGAAATTCTGGGTGTTGACTCCCAGTAGCTTGAACATTAATGGTAATGTAAAGGAGCGTTCCCCAACCCAAAATTCGGCAGAAGATAGCGGCTTTTCAGCTGCAACCACATAAGAGTAGGTGTCACGAAAGACTCTTTCTGCATCAAATGAAGGATATAACAATTTGAGCTTGATGAATATCAAAAAAGCAAGCAAGTATATGCCAATCACGACTAGGACAGTTAGCCTCTTGGACCCCATTTGTTCAACTCCAAATACCAGGAGCAGGATTAGTGAGGCAATCCCTAAAACATATAAGCCCACCGATAGCGAATAAATGATTAGTTGTGCTGGTTCTAACTGCTTCCATGAACCAGGCTTGAATATGGCATTTAAGATTGTCGGTTCTGGCGCGTAGAGATCAATTTTCTGGAGAACATCATCCCAATAGATCTCGATTTTTCCGCTCCGGTTGTCATATAGTAAATTAAAAACAACCCCTCCATACTCAGGCAGGTCATATTCAAGGATTGATGTCTCGTAACCGCCTGATACGAGTTTATTTTCAATGACCTGCCAGTCCCCTGTTTGAAGAAGCTTATCCCATGGGATCGAACGTCCATCCAAATTTCGTAGTTTAACAATTTCTACCCCCATACCACTTGAGAGCCCATTCTTATCTGCCAACACCACAAGTTTTAGCTGGTGCGCTTGAGCCAGTCCTGGCATTGGAGGAGGAAAGACGATGATAAACAAGCATAGAATCACTGTGCAAGCCAGCAGTAAAGCAAGTAGCTTTTGCCTGTTTAACTTTTTCTGAGGTGCGAGTATAAAACGCCCCACCAGCCAGGCTAAGATGATATATATAAATGGCAGTAAAACAATTGCCTTGAACAGCTTATTCAACGGGTAATATCCGAAGGGATTGGTTAAATAAGCAACCCCAGCCAGATAACTCCAGGAACATGCAACCAGCAAAAGAATCAAGCTATATTGCCTGGTTCGGTATATATCTGCCAAAACCTGTTTATATAACCTTTCGAGTTTATTCATGGAATTTATACATCGATCAACAATGATACCTACTCACAATTATAAATGTTGTTTTCCAACTCACCCATTTCTCTTGAATACAAACCAAAACTTTTTTCTGTCCAACCAACCATTATCTTAAAAAAATCCTGAAGCAACGACATGATCATTGCCCCAGGCTTATTGAAATTTTTACGGTTATCCAGTTGTCTGGCTCCTCGTTACCAGCAACTGAATCAGCGTGTTCAACAACATCCCATTCACCTGGTTGGTCTGCGTAACTGCTGCAGGTTGGCTAGCTGTAGGTGTGCTCTGTGTGACCATTGCGCTACCGATTTCACTCATTACGCTATCACCACCACCTGGCATGCCACCCGGACCACCCATCGGAGCAGCCTGGTCTTGCGCTGAGGCATCGGGTGTGTTACCTGGAGTATTATCACCAGTGCTTCCTCCCAGGGATTGCATCACTTCATTTACCGTCTGGTCCGTAAGATACAGGGCCTCAATGGTTTTGATCTGCTCTCCAGTCATCACCCCTGAGATCTGCTCCACCAGTGCATCCAGCTCCACCTGTGAGGTTGTGTCTCTCTTGCTCAAGGATTGATATGCCTGCCATAATGTAACCAGTTCACTTGCCTGTGAGGCAATTACTGCCTGGTCGGTGTCTTCCAGCATGATGGTGCCCAGTGCCAGCCGGGTTACACTAGATAAACCACCGCTTTCAGAAACGGTCGCAGCTGCCTCACTTTTACACCCGTCAATCATGATAGCAGCGATGATGACTAGTAGGCCTAAGACGAGAAGTTTTCTCTTCATTTTTATTTTCCTTTCACATGTGCTCATGCACATTCACCAAAATCACATCGGCCGTTGTTATTACTATCGGTATAGCGACGGCAGTGCCCTGGGTACGAGCATCTCTTCCCGCACTGGATACTGCAACTGTCATTCGTCCCAGAATCCATCCCATAGGATTGAGGAACTCCCGAATTTGTAAAAAACCATTGATCGGTATCACTCGTTTCAGACTGAGACACCGTGACGGCCTCTCCAGCCTGTAAGGCTGCCAGGCTTTTAGTGGCGCTCATTAATGCAATAAGAGACCCACCGGTCACCACACCCATTACCTTTAGGAAATCTCTCCGCTCTATAGTGCCTCTTTCAACCGGGACAGGCTGCAGATTCATCATTGTGGCCGGCGAGAGAACAGGCTGCGAGAAGATATCCTTTGTTGTTTTTGATATCCATCGCCAATGCAGACCAAGCTTCACCAGTAACGCCAGTAAGGTAGTGATAGAAACAAGGATGTGTATCATTAACCAACTGTTATAGTTACTCAATTGGATTTTTAACCAGGTGGAAATGACCAATCCAGTACCCAGGATGAGTATAAAACCAGCAAGTAATGCACCATCAACCCAAAATTTCAGGCGAATAATACCTGATGCAGTACCCAATATCTTCTTGCTTACCGCATCAACCCAATCCCAGTGTGCCAATAAATGATAAGCAGCCATCAACCCACCAAAAATGCCGATCCATTGGTGCAGTTCAACCCCCGTGAAACTCAGGAAAAATGCCACCAGGAAACCTAGGAACAACAGCATGTCAATCCACCAATACGTCTTTTGCTTTGTTTTCATCATGCCTCGCTTTATCCACTCTTTACCTATCTAAAAATGGTTTGCCATAGTAATCTATACACAGGCATTGCTACAATTTGTGAAAATAATAGCAAAAAGATATTACCGGAATATTCAGATGATATTTAGAAAGTGTAAAGATTTCCCACTGTTGAGGATCCTATTTTAGAAATACCGATTGGATTTGGAACAAGAATAATGGTTTTATCAAACATAAGGCTTGACTTTCTCTCTCCGATCCCCCTGATAAGCATAATTTCAAGGTAAAATCGAGAAAAATGTGCACTGACATTTGGTAAAGGATTATTGGATTAAATTCCATTTTGATTCATTAGTAGATTTCGGGTATCCTTATTGCAACAAGCAAAAACGAAGTAATCGCTGAATTATGATGGATGAGGAGTTGCACACATGACACAAAAAGAGCTTGGCTACGTTGAACTGGAATGGACCTGTAAACATTGCGGTACGATAAACCCGGGGATGAAGCGCGTGTGCACCAATTGTGGCGCTCCCATCGGCAAGGATGATAAGTTTGAGCTGCCCGACCAACAGGAACTGATCACGCAGCAAGAAAAGCTGGAGGAAGCCAAAAAAGGTCCAGCCATCCAATGCCCTTACTGTAATGTGCTCAACCCAGCAGACACGAAACTATGCATTCATTGCGGTGGTGACATCCAGGAAGGCTTAGCACGTCAGGCAGGGCAGGTGCTTGGAGCCTATAAACCAGATGCAGTGCCCGATAAACCCTGCCCAATCTGTGGTCAACCAGTGAAAGCGAATGCCCAACGCTGCCCCAACTGCGGCGGAAGCCTGGTGGAAGCAGACAAAACGGTCGCCCCACCTGCCAAATCCAATAAAATTCCCATCTGGCTGGTTGTTGGCCTGATCGCCCTGGGTATCCTATGTGTTGCGGGCATAATTGGATTTATCATCATGAGCAATCGGACCAACGATATCTCAGCCATTGTCTCAGATATCCACTGGAAGTACGCCATCGAAATCCTCGAACAAGCAGCCAGTCCAAAAAGAGCGATTGGCGTGATGATTTGCCATCAGAAGCGACAGAATGTTTCCTGCCGGGATGAATATAAGGAAACCAGCTCCAACCCTGCCCCGAATGCCACCGAAGTCTGCGGAACCCCTTACACCATAGACCAGGGGAGTGGTGCCGGTAAGGTGGTGCAGGATTGCGAATATCAAATTTATGCCAGTTATTGTGATTTCACGGTCCAGGAATGGGTCGTGGTAAATACAGCCATGGCGCAAGGTAACGATAATAATCCGCAGTGGCCAGTGATCAACTTACTAACAGGCCAACAGGAAGGTGACCGCATCGGAGGAGTATCAGGTCACCTTTAATGCAGACGGAGAAACATACACATACGCCCCGGATGATTTTTCAGAGTTAACCAGTTTGATGTTGGATCTGAATGGCTATTAAGTATCAATAGCTTTTGGAACCATCAAAGAACTTCGGAACAAGTAGCCATTCGCAAACCAAGCTATGGCTTGTTTTATGCAGTTGCTAAAGGGATCAACGTCCCTATGGTTATTTTTGCATGTATGATTAATTTCATGCAGCGGGGAGTAACAAAAAGAGCTGCTCCAAAAAGCAGCTCTGAGAGGCGTCGACGGGATTTGAACCCGTGATCAGGGTTTTGCAGACCCTTGCCTTGCCACTTGGCCACGACGCCGTATAAATAAATAGAGCGGGCGGTGGGATTCGAACCCATGACCTTCTCCTTGGCAAGGAGACGTTCTACCAGCTGAACTACGCCCGCAGGTCTGACCAGTGATGAGCCAGGAGTGCCGAGAGTCAGGATCGAACTGACGACACCGCAATTTTCAGTCGTGTGCTCTACCAACTGAGCTATCTCGGCTTAATTTTAAGGTGCTCAATAATGCGGGCTAATTTTACCAGATGCATGCTGATTGTCAAGCACCGCCCCTTTTACAGGTACTAGTCTCATCTAACTTTAACTTGCCTTTTATATCGATATGTGCAATAATAAGTTTGCGAACATCTGGGTGCCCCCCTCACCCAGGTGTTCGCACTTTAAATAGTTTCCAGAGCAAATGTAGTCAATTTAGACAAAATACTCCAAATTGACGGCTATTTCGCTTGACTTATTCCATCAACCATCTATAATTAACCTGCAACGCTCCGAAAAGGCTCGCTGAGCGAAAGCTTAGTGCGCAGAGTCATGGATCTAAATCCATTTCCCCTGGTGGACACGATTCCAGACCGCCGATAATAGCAAACTAAGCGAAAGCTTGGGACGCAAAGCCATGGATCTAAAGTCAGTTTACTGACCATGACCGCCAGGCCACCGAACAGGCAAAGCCAGTGAAAATTGGCGACGCAAAGTTATGGGTCTAAAACCAGCTATGCTGGTCATGATTGCCAGATTCCCGAAGAGCGTCGCAACTTTTAATCAAAATGAGCGGGGAGAAATCCGCTCATTTTTTCTTCTGTGCCCCCACCCAGATTTCGAACTGGTTTTTTTTACCTTGAAATGGCTGCGTCCGGAACCCCTGGACAATGGGGAGATAAACGTTTCTGTTTCTTCCATATATACTATTGCTACTATCTCCATCTCGATTGAATTACAATCCCCGCCTAAGCGGGGATTGATATGTACGTTTCCATTTGTTCATAACTCGGGATTAGAGAACTATCAAGGTCATTAGGATTGCCAGAAGCATCTTAGTGGTATTTCACCTTACAAAAGCTGATGGGACATGTCGATCTCCAGGTGCTACGCAGCTATCTTGCCCAACCAACTGAAGATATTGCCCAAGCACACAGGTAGGAAGCCCTGTGGATAATAATAGATTTTGAACCTGGGATTTGCTTTATCGTTTTTATCCAGAAACACGTAGAAAAAATAAATATTGACTCTTCATCGTATTTTCTGTATTATGTAGATACAGGTATCCCACTTGCATAAAGGTGAGGTGTCATAGAAGCAGCAGAAATATTCTGCTTAGATAGCAAACAGGAAAGCCCTCCACAAACCTGAGTGGAGGGTTTTTGTGTTGTTTGCATAATTACAGACGATATTCTTTTCGATAAAGGAGGTTTACAATGGCACAACCGATTTATAAAGTCTGGTTTATGAAATACAAAGATCCTTGGTATAAACTGACCAAAGAAGAGCAGAATAAACTTATGCAGCAGAATCAGGAATCTAATGAAACAGGTGGGTTGCGAGCTCATCATGATGTGTGCGTCAGTATGGTCTTCTGAGGAATGGCTAGCCTGGGGGTAGAGAAATATGCAGATGTCGAAGCCGTTCAGAAACGTGCAGAGGTTCTCTATAATATGAAATGGTTCGAATACGTTGAAAGTAAAACATGTCTTGGAACCGAAATGCCGCAAGCATGAAATGCTGGCATAAACAACCAAGAAGATAGTAAATGCTAATTGTATTAAGGTATTCAGGAAGCCAGGCTCTGGTAAAATAACCGTGCTACAGCTGGAGCCCTTTGGTTTTAATCGCAAGGCTGATTTGCATGTGTTACTAAGGTATTTAGCTCTGACAATTGATGAAATTGCTCAAGGCACACAGGATCGGAAACCCTGTGGATAATAACAGGTTATATGTTGTATGGTGATTTTATGAAATAATGTGGATGCTATAAAGAAGCTTTATCTTGTTTTTGGTTTTCTCGATCTAGAAACCCTATTCTCCATGCATTGGGGCATAATCTCTCGACATGGCCAGGCTTGCCATGATTGAGATTGGTTATATACCTGATAGTCGCTTATTGGTGGGAATTTCTTTACTTCCCTTCTAGCTTTTGTAACATTTGTTGGGCATACGGGCATAACGTTTCATCAGCACTGCAGAGGTCCAGGACTTTTTTGAAGTCTGCGATCGCATTTTGTGTTTCACCCCTATTTGCGTAGGTTATTCCTCGGTTGTAGTAAACCGCAGAGAAATTGGGGTCAAGCTGGATGGCTTTATCCCAATCACTGATGGCACGATCCAAATCTTCTTTGTTCGCATAAACAAGCCCACGATTGAAGTAAGCCATAGCAGAATCGGGCTGGAGGATGATATAGTTTTTGCTTATAACCAGGACTATGCCTGCAACAATTACCAGAACCAAAAGGATGCCAATGACTATGAAGGTGGTCTTTATTGGATCAGATTGGCGAGGCATCTTGTCCATTTTTCACTCTCCTTACTAAAATTGACTTCATCCATTTAACGCATCAGGGTATCAGATTCCAGTTATCGAAATGGAAAGGGGTGTATTTTATTCCCTGATTTTTGAGTAAGGCGATAAAATCCTTTTCTCCGTTCTTTTTGAAGAAAGCTGATAAGGCGTCTGATAAATCGTCAGTATAGTTCAGGCATTGAAAATATCCAGCCAACTTACTCATCTCTTCCACAGGTATTTCATAATGGCTATCATTTGCTTTTTCAACATCAATCGAATACTTTATGATGATTCTTTGGTCGTTAGAAAACTCAGAAAGAAAGAATAACTGCTCATTATCCAGCGAGAATATTCTCCTGTATGTCTTTATAGAGGAATCGAAATATTCCTCATCGGGTGTCTTTTTATTATGTTCCATTCCTTATACCACTTTCGTTCTCATAATCCAGAAACCCCATTCTCCATGCATTGTGGTAGTGTCTTTCGACATGATCAGGCTTGCCACATGTCTGGCATTCCATAAATGGTGGTTTGGAATATTTCATGAATTATCTTCAGGCAAATCGAGCCTTTATGTTTTTTGATTCGTTTATATCTTTATCCCATACCAAATATATTTTGTTATGGAAGTCCCCAAAGACGAATGGTTCCATCGGTAGATATGGAAAGCAAACTGGTGTTATCTTGTGAGAAAGCCAATCCGTTGATGGGTTGCTTATGACCTGATAGAATGGCTAATTTTTGCCAGTTATCCAATGACCATATGTGGATTGCTCCGTTACGATCGCCAGTTGCCAGCAAGTGATTTTGTGGTGAAAGCGCCAGGCTAACAATATCATTTGTATCAAGGTGATCTTGTATACCATCTCCCAACCTCCAGCTACGGAGTCCACCCAAGACAGTGTAAAGCACATGATCATCTTGCTGAACAGCGGCTGTCGATAGGTGGTTTCCCGGAAAGACAATAACGGTCCACTGCCAAAGCATTCTGGGTTCATCTACACGCCACCAAATCAGTTCACACTTTCCCATACGTTGAGCACTGCTCGCCAGGTAAGCGCCATCCGGGGTGATTGCAATGTCTTCAACCACCATGGTATGCCATCTCAGATTGTACAGTAACTCCCCGGTATCACTATTCAAGGCGTCAATCAAGACTCCATTTGTCCGAAATATCGTTTCCCCATCAACTGAAAAACGTACCACGGCTGGTGCTCGAGGTCGACAGGCTCCAAAATTCCTAATTTGACGATCCGCTAGGGTAATAAGCACCAGGCCATCTTCCGTACACGCTGCTAATCGGTCACCTGTGAAAGATAAATCGGGTTCAGACCAATAGTAAAAGGATGACCCAAAATCGTAGACTGTTTTCACATTCTTCGTTAAATCCCATACCCAGGCTTCGTGATCGGAGAGGATTCCCCAGGTAAAAGCCTGATCAGGCTGTGGGTAACGAAATCCTATTATTCCAGAGAGATGGCCAACTTGTAGAAAAGCTTCGGCGTTTACCTCAGGTGTAGATGGTGGGATCGCAGCCTGATATGATTCGTCCAGGCTCAAGTCACTCATGCGGTAGGCTTGTTCACCAGCATTGATCAAAAGGTAATTACCATCGGTAGAAAAGGAAGCTTGTGGCCAATCAAGACCTGTCTCAATCTTTTTCTGCAGGATTAAATTAGGGAGTGACCATAATTTTACTGCCCCGTACCAGGTCGTAACCAGTCGGGTATTATCCGGAGAGATAGCTTGAGAGGCGACTTTACCGACAACCTGAGGAGCCAGCTCGTCTCCAAAACGAGCATCACGTACTGCCACCCAAGAGGAAGTCTCCTGAGTAATTTCTACTGCTACAAGACTGCCATCCATCGAGAAAGGCTGACCAACGATGTGCCCAATATGTGGTAATCGCCATAACAGACCACCATCATCCACCTGCCAAACAGCGATTCCACTATCGTTCCCTGTCGAGAGTAATTTTGCTCCGTTGGGTGAGAATACCAATCCAGACACATCTTGCACAATATCATTTTTTAATTGATTTACCAACTTACCACTTTGCAAATCCCACAATCCAATGCTGGCATCTCCAAAGCCTATCGCAACCAGTTCCCCGTCTGTGCTGATTGCCAGGGCACGCATGGTGGAAACCTGGTCAAAATACTGCTGTTCTCGGGCAGGTCGATCTGCTGGAAGCTGTGCATAGATATCGTCCTTCATCATTGGAGACAAGACCGCAATTGGTGAAAAGACATACTTTTCTTCTCCTGAAGGAAGATTAATTACCTGGATGGATTCATCCGGAAGACGGGTAAAGAGCAAATCACCTGCAGGTGAGAGGAAATATTCACCTGCATCTGGTAGGAAACGGATCAATTGCAGATCATTTGCCTGATACAGGTAGATACCAAAAGGTGTACCCTGGATAAATATATTGGTAGATCCTGAAAATTTGGAATCCTGCAGAACTCCCAAACCCCAAACTCCCTTTTGAATCATGGATGAGATATTTTCCGCATTGAGTGGTGTTTTCCCCCATGATACTGGGGTGACAGAGGGTGTAAGTGTGTTCGTTGGCACGGGAGAGGGGGTTGGGCTGGGTGTATGGGTCGGCGGAGGCGGGGTGAGTGTTGCGCTAGGTAACATTGTTGGGCTTGGGGTTGGCACAGTGGAGGTTGCCACGAGTGGTGATGGAGTCGAGAATGTTGTGGGTTGCATGGCGGGAGTCGAAGGGGTAATTTTAGAGCAACCTACTAAAATCAAGCCGACCAGAATAACACAAATCGTGATTTTATTACTCATAATGCATCCTCATCATAATCAATTCAGGGTATCAGTTGAAGGCCTCTACTAAATTCTTGAGTTTTACCAGCATCTTATCAATGGTTCCTACAGATGCCCTGGCCTCTATTGAATCCAACAGCTTACCAATAATCCCTAAGGAGAACTCAATATCCTCCCTGAAATTTATGCGACTACCTGTTGGAGTGGTCTCTAGTTTCCAGGATTGCTCATAGGATTTCATCATAGGACCAGAAATCATCGTTAGCGTGACCATCTCATTTTCCTTCCACTCGGAGATTTCAAACCTCATTTTCATCAGAGGACCACCTGCTTGTTCCTCGATGTAAATTGGCGCTCCCACACCGCTACGTTGATCGCTGGTGTACTCGAACCTCTTGAAAGTAGTACACCATTGCAATATCCTTTCAGGTTCGACGAAATAGGGCCATACGCTATTGGCCGGAACATTGACCTCGATTGCTTTTTCGACTTCATTTCTCCTCCTTTGTTTTGGAAATCAGTTGATTCTGTCATCTAATTATTTTTTCTATGGACTTGTACTTGATTGCACACATCCTGTCAGCATGTCGTCGAGAATAAGATACAGAACACCAGATATCATGTCATGCGAATCACGATCCCTTCTTTTGAGCTGTGTATCCCTAATGATCAATATTATCCTTTCGACTTCACACGGAATCTTGATTTTGAACTCTATTATCGCAGATAATGTCCTATTGCATCCTTATTGGATTATTATTGCATGACAATGAGTTAAAACTCCAACTTACGATGAGCGAAATATCCTTCTACCCCCTTCTCGATACGATTCTTAATCGGCATCAGAACTGCAATCCCAATCGCAACTGCGATCAGGTGAAGGAAGGTTGAGTTTTCTCCCACTCTTTCGCCAATGAAAGTGACCAGGATATGCTCTACGAAACTGTAAACAAATATGAGAAGTGCTGCCAGGATGGAATACAAAGTTCCCTTTTTAATAATCACAGTAATATCGAAAAGCCTGTCCTTGATAATCGCTATACCGATGATGGCATTAAAGACATCCACCAGGAACATCCCCAGGGGTAGAAGAAAGGGTAGATTTATTCCCATGGCTACGCCAACTTTTACGACTGCAAAAGTAATCACCAACATACCTGAAGTAATATACATATAGTGTCGTCTTTCGAGGTCTGGATTTTGCCCTTTTTGCTCCTCTAAATAATAGCCAACAAGCCCAGAGATTAAACCCAAACCAGATAATCATAATCACAGGGTCTAAGACGCTTGGAGCAAATTTAAAAATATTCCCCCAAGGGTAGGTATAAACGCCTTCAACCTGGCTAACTAACCCCAGAAGTGTCAACACCCACAAAACCCCAGTGAGAACCCATGCAAGTACGATAGCCCATTTAATAGGCTGCCCTGTGTAAAGGTTTGAAAAATGAAAAAGAAGAGCTGGTATAAATCCACACATTAGAGCGATGATATAACCAATCACCCCTAACTCATTTACATGAGTGTTTCGTATCATAAGCAAGAAGGTGCCCAGATCCCAGATCGCGCATATGAGCAGGAAGGCTGCAAAAAGGTAATGATATACCTTTCTTCCATGTGATAATACAAGATATAGGATTGTGCTGGTTAGAAGAAACCTAAACCTGATTCAATCGCAGTTATAATCACAATCGCTGAAGGCATTTGATCTCCTTAATGGGTAGATGCCCTATTGTATGGCGTGAAAGAGCCAGATTTATTGAGGTAGCCACCCAAGTATTGATTCTACAAACTCCTACTATTCGTGCCACCTATAACATAGGTTGTCTTAAAAATATCCTGGTCTCAACATTCAGCATCACCCGCACCGAAGCGAAACGGACTGGCGTCAGGAGGGTATTATATGGGTGGTTCTTCCAGGTGTCTGTAATCCTCAACGAGATCATGGTGGTGACACTGGTTCATATCCCATCTGGGCGAGCAGTGCTTCAGTAACTTGCGCTCCAAGATCATTAGGATGGGTGCTATCCGCTCTTATGTTTCTCTTTTCCCTTGGGTATTCTGAAATCTGCAAGAATATTAGTGTCTAATACTGCATTCCTCTAGACAGTGTTATATAACGCGACTATTTATTCTGCAATGTATCCACCATCTCAATGATCGCCTCCCATACGGCTTGCTTATTCAATATACTTGTATGGTCTGCATTCTGAACAACGGAAAACTGACCCTGAGTTGATAAATCAGCTAATCCGCGTTGTGCTTGCTCCCACATTTCACCCTTCATTCCCTCAGCTGTGCCTGCTGTACCCGTGATGCTGTATTCTGCAGCAAGGGACACTAACGGAAGGTCACCGTATGGACCAGTGCTGCGCACATGATTAGTGCTGGTAACAGAGTCAAAACCTTCGTCAACTAGGGTCCAATCAGACACTGGCGCTAAAATAACCTGGCAGTCTGCCCTTGCTCCCTTATAGGATGTGTCCTCATCAGCAGATTCGGTCGGTAAAGCAGCGCAGTAACTTTCATACAGATCTGGAGTATAACTATCGATGAATACCAATCCCACCACGTCCTGTGGGTACTGGCTGGTAAACAGGCGGATAATATATGCACCCATCGAGTGACCCACCAGGATGTAAGGTCCTGGGATAGATGCGTTGGTCAATAATGCATGTAAATCATCGACCATATCCTGGGTGGTGCGTGGTAGGGTCTTCGTGGGACGCTCCTGACAAGCCCAGCGCGATCGTAAGCACATGCCAGCGTATGCTTTGACACTTCGGCTAACACACTTTTCCAGTAGTAATGATCTGCTCCATAACCAGATTCAAATATCACCGTCGGACTACCTTCGCCCTTGCAGGTGATATATAAGCTCCGCCCGCCTATATCCACATTTCCAGTTATTGAATCAGGTTTGATAACAAGAGCCGGTTGGGTCGGCGTGGGCGTAGGTTGAGGAATGGGAGCGGAGCATGCTGATAGGATGGTGATCAAGAACAAGATACAGAATATCAGTCGAACTGTTTTACGAATCATGATCCCTCCTTTGATTTGGGAATCCCAAAATCGTTCATCTTAGGTTTTGCCCTTCACTCACTATAATATCAGGGTGGATATGTTCCTACCCAAGTGAGGGTCTGCCCGTCCAGAAAGGTCTGGCGATCTATGCAATGATCTTCACCGACCAGCTCAAAGCGCAGGTTTTCAGGCTGGTCACCCTGGTAAGTAATATATACCTCGTAGGTTGCTTGTGGATTATTTACACAATCGGTGGAAGCACTAAATGGTTTGACCCAGGCTCCGTTGACCCAGTCTCCGAAGGTAAGGATACCATCATCAAAACCCCACCATTCTCTTCCAGCGTCGTCACTAGGTGATCCGATAACTTCTTCAAAACCCACTCTGGGACGCATAGTTGCTATGAACTCCATTAGGACGTTGTGATCTGTGGACCAAAGTCCCGTCCAAACTCCATAGAGCTCATTCCAGGATTCAACTGGCTGTTCGCCCGTCCCCAAGTAACGTACAAAGACGTCTCCAACTCCATTGGTGTCACCTTCTACCAAGTTACCCGCTGAGGAGCCAAATGCCATATAGCGTCCATCAGCAGAAATGGACGCTCCCCAAAAGCGATCCCATCCCTCGTTCCTCCACCGAAATTGGATAAAGATGTCGTCTTCCCTGTCACGCGATCATGCACAAAGATGCCACCACTGGTGCCTCCTTCCCAATTGGTAGCATCGGATATGAACGCCACATATCGCCCATCTGCAGAGATCGCAGACAATCAAGAACCTCCATTCGCCTGCGTCCCGTCGCTGGAAACGGACACTAATGTCGTCTCACCTGTCACCCGGTCATGCAAATAGATGTTCGTATATCCCCAGATATTCGCATATTCGATAAATCCTTCCACCAGATTGGTAGCGCCAGAGTTAAATGCTACATATCGCCCATCCGCAGAGATGGATGGGCCAAATATAAGCGCCCACTCATAAAATGCACAGGGTGCGTTAGCCTGTGTTCCGTCATTGGTGATCGAGACCCTGGTTGTCTCCCCTGTCACCTGATCATGCACAAAGCAATCCACAACTCCATTAGTGTCACCTTTGACCAGGTTGTCCGCTTTGGATTTAAACGCCACATAGCGTCCGTCAGCAGAAATTGACGGCGCTAAAGAAAAGTTATTACCCTGAATCCCTTCACTGGAAACGGACACTAAAGTCGTCTGCCCCGTCACCCGATCATGCACAAAGATATTCTCATACAGATTGGTATCTCCTTCCAGTGGACTGGAAGCATAGGAGACAAACGCAACGTATCGCCCATCTGCAGATATTGCCGGAGCAACACCATCGGAACCACCTTCTGCCCCGGCGCTGGAGACCGAGACTCTGGTCGTCTTGCCAGTCAACCGATCATACACAAAGCAATTTATCCGTTAGTATCGCTTTCTACCAGGTTATTCGCTCCCGATTTAAACGCCACGTAGCGTCCGTCAGCAGAGATGGACGATGTAATCCAGTTGATCACGATCAGTCTCCCTGCGTACCATCGCTGGCAACCGAGACCCGTTGAGTCTTACCCGTCACCCTGTCACGCACAAAAATGTCGGAGCTTCCATTGGTGTCACCCTCCACCAGATTGGATGCATTCGAGGAAAACGCCACATAACGTCCATCTGCAGAGATAGTTGGGGCATAAGAAAGGCCATTACCTTGTGTTCCGTCGCTGGCAATCGAGACAAGCTCTGTAGTTCCATCGCTGGTGACTAAGATACCCTCGGTAGCGCGATCTGGGTTCCTGAAGATTGCCGTTGGAGATGGCTCCAGGGTTGGTGTGGGCGACACCTGGGTATTAGTCGGTGGTGGTAAAGTAACAACTTCCACTGGTTTGGCACATGCTACCAGGATGGCGATCGAGAATAAGATAGATATCATCAGACGAACTGTTTTACGAATCACGCTCCCTCCTTTTGATCTGGGAATCCCCCAAATCATTCATCTAAAAATACTATAGCACTTATAAGAGCCGATTTCAATAGGTTGGGAAAAGTAATATTTATCTCACTCGACAGTCACGTAATGAGAATATGGGAGGTAATAGACTGTATTTCTTGTATACAAGAATATCTGGATGATGATATTGTTCTATGTAGGGGCTATATAGCCTTCTCGGCTCAACCATTGCTTCGTACGGTAAAAGGCTTCTTCCTGTGGTATAGCTGGCACCCATCCCAAGATAGATTGAATCTTATTTGGATAGATCTTCCCTTTCCGGAGGAGGTAATTGACTGATCCCTGAGTGGCTGATGCCTCCCTACCTCTCAACAGGTCATACCGCATCAAGAGCACGGCTGCACCTTTCTGCAAGATAGCTGGGATTGGGGTGATCCGTTTACCAGCCATTTGAGCCAGACGACGAATATAATCACTGGTGCGGATAGGCGCGCCATCCACCACATTGTATGCCTGACCCGGTGCGGCAGGGTGAGTACCCATCAACAGCAGGGCATCGATTAAGTTATCAATATAAATCGGGTTGAGGAAGCCACTTTCAGAATCCAAGGGTGGTGGTAACAAGCCCTTTTTGATTCTCTCGATAAAGTTAATTGTCCACATGAATTGACCCGGCCCCATGACATCACCCAAACGGGCGATGACGATCGGTAGGTTAGTTACTGCTTTCCACACAACACGTTCAGCTTCCTGTTTCGTTGTAAAGTAAGGCTCGTTATATTTGGACCAGGACGTCTCTTCAGTGATATTATCCACAGTACTGAGGCCATACACGCCGATGGTGCTTGTATAGATCAAGCGCTCAATACCCGAGTGGACTGCCTCGTCGATGATTGCCTGGGTACCCATCACATTGGTCGCATGAGAGGCTGCCCAATTCGAGCCGGACAGTTTTGCTGCACAGTGGTAGACCAAGGAACAACCTTCTGCGCAACCGCGCAGGCTCTCGGGTCGACTGAGATCACCAGGGACAATTTCTATATTCTGCATGGTCTGCAGGTTAGTTGCCCGGTCTGGGTTTCGCACAACCACTCGCACGATGTGTCCGGTTTCACTTAGCCGTTTGACCAAAACAGAACCTATGGATCCAGTCGCGCCTGTAACTAAAATAGGTTTTTGGCTTATCATAGAGTAACTCCCCTTCTTAATTGTCCATGACCCGTATCTTTCATTCCTGATCAGGCGACTGTGGACATTAATGTCGCAATTCAATGGACCATCAGCATCCCGAGTAGGATTGATATGCCGCGACTAACTAAGGAGTAATAACCGATGGCTTAACTCACAATCATCAGAGATTCTACCGATAACAACAACCAATTCATCATTCATATTTTGGATAACCTGGCTCACAGCATTTATGCGAGAGGCCTTGGCGATAGCTTTCATGAGGACAATGTATCACCGATGATTCTCATCGCGAATCCACCTATCCGCACCACTCTTTGTTGGGCAGGCAGAGTTTATATTGAAACAAATAATGGATTATTCCTCCGAACCCTTGCGGGCTACTTCATCAACAAATTTCGGTGCGATGAGCCTTAACCATAATCCAACTTTGCCTTGAAATGTCATCACAACTTCCCGCTTGCGCTTAGCGGCAGCATCAAGAATCATTCGAGCACATACATCAACTGGCATTGCATTTTTTTCATGTTTCGATAGTTTACCCGTTAGAGTGCCATCTGCCCAAAGTGCGCGGCTGCTTATACCTGTGCTCACCCATCCTGGGTATATCACTGTCACACTGATTCCACTGTTGGCTAATTCAATCCGAAGGGAGTCGAAGAAACCAGCCATTGCATGCTTGCTGGGTGTATAAGCATCTGCTGTGGCCGAGGGGTATTTCCCTTTGAGGCTGGAAATACCTACCAATCTCCCACAAGTTTTCTTCAAGTAGGGTAATGCATAATGCGTGCAATAGACACTGCCGAAAAAATTCACTCGGAATACTTTTTCAAATAAAACAAGATCCTGCAACTCGTCAAATCTTGATGCCATACCGATCCCTGCGTTGTTGATCACTGTATCAATCTGTCCATACTCCGCAACGGTATGTTTAATTAAGTTATGACACTGTGTTGGATCGGCAACATCCGTAGGAACAACGATAACCCTGCCTCCCTGCTGGCTACATTGCTTAGATACATCCTCCAGTTTCTCGACATTACACGCTGCAAGGACAAGCCAAGCCCCACAGCCTGCAAGTTGCAATGCTAATTGGTGGCCAATTCCAAATGTTGCACCAGTAATGATCACAACATTTTCATGAAAAGTTGTATCCTTCATAACTTGATCTCCTTACTTTACATGCCCAACAGAAAGGCTCAGCGGTAGCAGCGGGAATAGCGAACTGCTTTGCGAATCATGATCCCTCCTCTTGATTTGGGAATCCTCCAAATCATTTATGTAAATAGCACTACCAGAATCTCTGCTACTCTATAACCAATCGCCTATTTGTTCGTCCCCAAATCACGTACAAAGACGTCTCCAACTCCATCGGTGTCACCTTCTACCAGGTTGTCCTCTCCAGATTCAAACGCCTCGTATCGCCCATCTGAAGAGATCGCAGGGATTAGATAATAAATTTGATCTTGTGTCCCGTCTAGAATAAACTCTAATGTCGTCTCCCCCGTCATTCGATCATGGACAAAGATACCCCCATTGGTGACTCCTTCCACCAGGTTGGTAGCATCGGAGCTAAACCTTACATATCGCCCATCTGCAGAGAGAGTTAGGAAGAAAGAACTATTATTTCCCTGCGTCCCGTTACTGGAAACAAACTCTAACGTCGTCTCTCCTGTCACCAGATCATGCACATAGATATTCACATAACCAATGATATTCACATCTTCGATGAATCCTTCCACCAGATTGGTAGCATAGGAGCTATACGCCACGTATCGCCCATCTGCAGAGATGGATGGTCCATACATAAGCACCATCCAAAGTCTTCCACAATCTCCATTTGCCTGCGTCCCGTCACTAGCGACCGAGACCCTGGATGTCTCCCCAGTCATTCGATCATGCACAAAGCAATCTTGAAATCCATTGGTGTCACCTTCTACTAGATTGGAAGCATCGGAGCGAAACACCACGTAGCGTCCGTCAGCAGAAATGAACGACCGAATAGCTTCATTATTTCCATTAGCCTGTGAGCCGTCGCTGGCGACCGAGACCCTGGTTGTCTCGCCTGTCACACGATCATGCACAAATATGTCGGTAATTCCATTGGTGTCACCCTCCACGAGATTGGATGCATAAGAGGAAAACGCCACGCAACGCCCATCTGCAGAGATAGCTGGGGACCAAGAATCGGCATTACCTTGTGTCCCGTCACTGGCAACTGAGACACGCTCGATAACCGCCATCTGGGTTACTAAAGGCTCCGTTGGAGATGGCTCCAAGGTTGGTGTCGGCGGCACTTGGGTATCTGTCGGTAGTGGTGGCATCGTAACGATTTCTGTTGGCTTGGCACAACCTGCCAGGATGGCTATCGAGAACCAGATATTCAACATCAACCAAAATGGTTTACGAATCACGATCCCTCTTTTTGATCTGGGAATCCCCCAAATCATTCATCTAAAAATACTATAGCACTTATAAGGGCCGATTTCAATAGGTTGGGAAAAGTAATATTTATCTCACTCGATAGTCACGTAATAAGAATATGGGACGTCAAAGACTGTACTTCTCATATATGAGAATAGCAGGATGATGATATTGTGTTAGGAGCAGCTAGGTAACCTGATGCTTCTAACGGCTCTAGCGTTAGTTATGCGGCTCTCTTGTATGCAAGACCATCCCTGGCTTAGCAGACCTACACAAGCTCCCTTTAGCGGATGTGGTCGGACGGATTCTTAGGGCTGCGGCGTCATGTTGGTCCACGTATTGGTGTTGAGATCGTAGGTCCAGGTCTCATTTGTGTATTTGAACGACGTCTTGTCAACCTGACCGCCAAACATAATGACTCGATCAGCAACTGAATTGTACGCCATACCTTGTACCTTCCGATCACCGGGATCTACACTGGGTTTCATATTTGTCCAGGCGTTGGTGTTGTAGTCGTAAGCCCAGGTCTCACTGCCACCGGAGGAACCACCGAACATGATCGACCGGTCCGACTCGGCATCGTAGACCATGACGGGGTATTCGCGACCGCTAGGGAGTGGTTCGCTGGGAAGCCTCTCTTGCCAGGTGTTTGTGTTGAAGTCGTACGCCCATAAGCTGAGATGGAATGGTCCATCGACATCTGAACTACCCCACACGAGCACCCGGTCTGCCTTGTCATCGTATGCCATAGCCTGATAGTTCCGGCCGGGAGGGCTGGTACTGGGTTTCATCTCCGTCCAGGTATCCGAGTTGAAGTCATATGCCCAGGTGTCGTCGTATATGTAGTTACCACCCACATTATAACCACCAAAGAGAATGACCCGGTCCGACTGTGTGTCGTAGGCAAGGCGTGCGCCAAGATGTTTAACCGGTCCATCCGTCATCTTCGTCCAGGTATCCGTATTGTAGTCATAAGCCCAGGTTTCGCTCAAATTTGACGTCCTCCAATCATCACCGTAAGGCATAGCACCAAATAAAATAACCCGGTCTGATTCAACGTCGTAAGCCAGTGTGACGACACTCTTTCCTAGCTCCCTAGCTGTTTTCATCCTGGTCCACTTATTGGCAGCCAGATCGTAAGACCAAGTCTCACGGCTGATATTGGTCGGATCTACGATGTCCCCGGTTTGACCACCAAACATAATAACCCGGTCTGACTCGGCGTCGTAGGCGAGCGAGACATAGCCTCGTGGGGAAGGACCTAGGATGGGCGTCGCGGTTGGCTTTAGCGTGGCTGTGGCAGTAGGCGGTGCTGTAGCCGTGGGTGGGACCGACGTAGGTGTCGGAGACGCTGGTGTAGCTGTTGGTGGCACTGGCGTTGCTGTCGGTGGTACTGGTGTAGCGGTCAGTTGCACTGGCGTGGATGTAAGCTGGGATGTGGTACATGCAGCTGAAAGCAGCACGACTATGGTCAAGCTAACCATTTGCGATACTATCCTATTGTGAGTCATCGCATTCTCCTCCTTCGTTCAACTATTGATTCTACGGACTCTTGCCATACTGCAGATTCACTGTTTATCAACCTGTTTAATGACGGTTATATTGCATCTTATCTGCATATCCAATCCGACTTCTAATTGAGATTAGTGGCGTTTGAGCCAGGCTGCCAGTCGCGCCTCCTGCTTTTTCTCCATAATTACATTTGTCGATGCATAACCATCTGGTACTTTTTGAACAGGCTATTGGTTAATGGTATTGCCTATTTCAATTAAGCATGGAAATCTGAAAGTAAAACCCTAATAAATACACCCCTAAAACACCAATAACTCACGGTATAACAATAAAAGCCATTGACAGATCGTCAACGGCTTGCAATGCAGCTTCAATGTCGTCTGAATAATACTTATTAATGTAGAAAGCCCACCTACAACGACATGTACATTTACATTATATAGTAGTATTGAGAAAATACAATAACCAGTTTGTTATGTTTCATTGTTTTCACCCTGAATCCCACCAGTCAGGTGGTCACACGACAATATTAGGGGGTATCACTCCCCTAAAGTGAACATGGGGGTATATACAATTAAATAGTCTTTCCTCCTGGTGTTGGTAATCCCATCGGTAGTTATTGCAGGTGCTATGAGCAAGCAGATAGTAGTCGGTAGATTGCTGACCGCCAGCACTATGAACCATGACATGATCTGCGTTTCCCGATCCTCAAATGTTGCCACCGCAAATATGACATTTAGCGCCTGTCTTACAAAGGATGTCAGCCCGCTCAGCAGCGGTCAGGCGACGTAGACGCGGTCGTCGGTTAGCATCTTTGATCTGCCCACGACGGCGGCTTAGGGCGATCAGTCGATCACGTAATGGTTCATTATCAGTATCGTTTGGACTCTTCACGGATTACCTTTCTGCACCCAGCGGCTGACGCTTACGCGGTTTGGCCGACTGTGCCGTACTAGGTTCATTATACTAATTCCGACGTCCAAGCACATACTAACGATCACTCAAAGCCAAAGGCCAAATCCGCTCCAAGCGCGTGTTGGGCGGTTTTTCAGTTCGTTGAATAAGTAAGTGATATCTTATGAAATCCCATTTACACCAAAATCATTATTATGCATTTCGTAGAATATTTAGAGAAGCTATTTTTCTCTCCCCTTTATCGCCAGATGCGAAGTCCTGAAGGTCGTATAAATAGTACATGAAGCCGTCTTTTCCATATTTCTTTTCGGATCCATTGAGATAATCACTATCCATTGCGGCTGATAATACTTTTCCGATGATTAATGAAGATATGCCTTTTCCCGATAGGTCGGTATTGGAGTGGAATTTGCACTCTAGCGATAAAAATGCTTCCTGAATACGAGGTACGTTAACACTACGTGCCTGTTCTGATGTAAAGCCACCTGCGGCAATCTCATCCGTTTCGTCAGAGTTATCTGTAATTGTCTTATAACAAGCCTCAAAGTATTGGGCACTGATGAAATTTATACAAAACTCTTGTGTACGAATGATATTATGATAAGTATGTGTTGTTTGAACTAATGGAGTTATTGCGAAATAGCCACCACTATCTCCGCAAAATGAACTCCAAGATTGAAAACAAGCATTCGATTTGCCATTCTCTTTCAAAGTGGTAATAAGGAAAAGAGAGTGCGGGATGCCTAACGCCATTTCAAAATGAGAAAATATATGGAATTCGCCAGGCCATCTATCAATAAAATTATCGGGTTTTGTACAACCAATTTCAATTTTCATGGAAAACGCTCCTCTCATTTATGCCGCCCAGCGAATTTATTCTAAGATTTCCCGCTACATTGCAGATTTGCCGTGTATCATTATTCTACAGAAAGGATATGCTGCTTTTTAGCTGCATATCCAATAAGACTTTTCTTCTTACCTTTACATCGTCCAATCACGATTTCCACCAGTAATTATCTCAATTATACAGAATAATCTCTTTCAGCGGAAAAACTTTCGTCTTTCACTTCAAAAATCCCCCTGTGCAGTGTAGAGGCGATTATAAAAGGGATTCGTTTGTTCATCGTTAGATCACATGGCTAAACAGTTATATTTTGCAGATATAAAACATTAAGGAATTAGTCTTACACTCCTATCCTCTGGTTGTTTGAAAGCTGCTTAGATAGAGGGGGCTAGAAAAACATAAGCAAACATAGGGGTTGATCAATAATAGAATTTGTTCCCAAAATTTCGCTGGGGCATCGCCTGCACGCCTGGGGAGTGGGGAGTAGGATACCATGCAGCCTGCTTATCCACGAAATTTCGCATGGATTCATCAACCCATCTCACATCGAGAGGGGCTTTTTTGATTCTATCCAAGAAAGAAGGTAAGCATGCTCAAAGTATACGTCCTAGATACATGCTCGTAATGCAAACTCGAGGCATACTTACCTATGGATGAAGCCGAGGATAGTCTTCAGCAAGGGCAGCGATGATATATCCTTCAATAGCTTGTGACAATTGCGTGGAATAAAACCTCCGTTTCGAGCAAAATCTGAAACGGAGATGGCAGCCTCTTGATTTAGAGCATGGGCTGAAACGCTCTGTGCCCCCACCCAGATTCGAACTGGGGTTTTAGCCTTGAAAGGGCTGCGTCCTGGTCCCCTAGACGATGGGGGCGGGTTCCAAGCGACGGGATTTTACCACCCCTACAGATTAAGGTCAAGGAAAACTGGACAAATTCGCCTCTCTCAAGTAAAATAGCCTGCCGTAATCAAGAAGAAGTTTTTGGAGGACTAAGTTGGCTAATACCAAATCTGCAATCAAACGCATCAAACAGAATCACAAGCGTCGCTTACGCAACCGCTTATTCACCGGGCGCGCCCGAACATTCGTCAAGAACGCCCGTTCAACCCTTGAACAAGGCACTCCAGCCGATGCACGTACTGCTACTCTAGCAGCCATCAGCGCATTGGACAAGGCTGCCGAAAAAGGGATCATCCACAGGAATAATGCCGCCCGTCGTAAGAGTCGCCTGATGCGTCATCTGGCTCAATTGGAAAAACCAAACGCCTGAAATGCGTTTGGGAGGTCTTGCCTGATACACCCCAGGACCGACCCAAGTTCTATCTCAACCTAAATTTGACAGCGGGAGATTCAGGCGCTCCCGCTTTTTTGCTAGAATTAAGCATATGTTCAAAGCCCAACAGCAGGTCATCACGGATCAAATCCGTTCATATTGCTCCGAGCAACACCTTCCCACACCTGGTGTGATCACCTGGAAACCCATCCCCTTCTCAGGCGAATGGGGCATATCTACATCCTTTTTCCAGCTGGCTGCCCAGGAGGCGCGTGCACTCAAGGAAACATCTGGAAAATCCATCAACGTGGCGGAGCGCGCTCAAGAGTTAGCATCCGCAATTGCAGAATACCTGGGAAAGCAGGCAGGTTTCTCCAGGGTGGAAGCCACCAAGGGCTATCTCAACCTGTATTTTTCATCAGCTGAATATTCCAAGAACCTGGTGGATACCGTCCTTGAGCTGGGTGATGATTTTGGTAGAGGTCAGCCCAAGGGCGAACGGGTAATGATCGAGTACGCTCAACCCAACACCCACCATTCCTTTCACATTGGCCACTTCCGCAATGCCGTCCTGGGGGAAGCACTGGCCAGGATTGTGGAGTTTGCTGGTTTTGACACCATCCGCGCTACTTATCCCGGGGATATCGGCCTGGGGGTGATCACAGTCCTGTGGATCTACCAGAAGTTCTACCAAGGGCAAGAACCGGAAGGAATTCACGAACGTGGGCAATGGCTACTCAAGCTTTACGTTGAGGCAACCGCTCTATTGCAGCCCAAAGATGATGAAACACCAGAGGAGAAAGCCCAGCGCGAAGCCTATGAAGCTGAACGTCGGGAGCTATACCGTAAATGGGATGCGAATGACCCGATTGTTCGAGAGCTGTGGTTAAAAACCCGCCAGTGGAGCCTGGACGAATTAATTGCCATCTTCGACACACTCGGTATCAAGATGGATGCCTGGTTCTTCGAAAGTGAAGTGGATGAGCCAGCCAAAGCCATCGTTGAAGAACTGGTTGCCCGGGGCATCGCCGATGACGAGCGTCCACAGGGTGGTGCGGTAGTCGTCCATATCGATGAAAAATTAGGACTTAAAAAAGAAAAGTACCGCAGCAACATCATCCTCCGCAGTGACGGCACCACTCTTTACCTGACCAAAGACCTGGCGCTGGCGAAGATCAAATTTGATACCTACCATGTGGATCGTTCGATCTATGTGGTAGACGTACACCAGAGCTTGCACCTGCAGCAGGCGTTTAAAATCCTGGAGATGTTGGGTTTTCCGCAAGCTGCAAAATGCTATCATTTGGAGTATGGTTTTGTGAACCTGCCCGAAGGCGGCATGTCTGCCCGCAGGGGGCGGTTAGTGCTTTTCAAGGATGTTGCTGATGAAGCCATCAGGCGGGTGTTGGTTGAAATTGAGCAAAAAAACCCCGACCTGCCCCAAGAGCAGCGCCAGGCGGTTGCAGAACAGGTGGGTCTGGGAGCCATGGTCTACGCCATGCTGTCCATCGACAATAATAAGGATATGGTCTATGATATGCAAGCGGCGTTAAATTTTGACGGCCACACCGGACCATACATCCAGAATGCCCACGTGCGAGCCAACAGCATTATTAAAAAAGGCGACGGTGTCCCACTACAGGCAAGTTTTGACTATCCATTGACCAGTCACGAAGTGCAGCTGATCGACCTGATTTCGCGTTTTCCGGATACGGTCGAATTAGCCGCCCTGGAATACCGCCCGTTAATCATGGCAAATTATGCTTATGATCTGGCCGCTACATTCCACAGTTTTTACCATGTTGTCCCTGTCATCCAGACGGAGGATCAAACGGTACGTGATGCCCGATTACGCCTGGTGGCAGCCGCCCGGCAGACATTAGCCAATGCTTTACGTCTGCTGGATATAGAATCACCGCAAGTGATGTAGCCGGGAGAAAATCAAGGGTCACCTGACCCCTCCCGTGAATTCTTTTATAAAGGAGAAAATTCATCTAATGTCAGCTATCCGTACACTCATCATGGGCGCCGCCGGGCGCGATTTCCATAACTTCAATGTATTCTTCCGTGACAATCCCGATTACGAAGTTGTTGCCTTCACGGCTACCCAAATCCCGGATATCGAAGGACGCACCTATCCGGCAGAGCTGGCAGGTAGGTTGTACCCGAAGGGGATCCCCATTTTCGCTGAAACTGACCTGCTTAAGCTGGTTCGGGAGAAGAAAGTGGACCAGGTGGTGTTCGCCTACAGCGATGTGCCCCATGATGTGGTGATGCACAAAGCCTCAGCAGTTCTGGCAGCAGGCGCTGATTTTCGGCTGATGGGGATGAAAACGACCCAGCTTAAATCCACCAAGCCAGTGGTCTCTGTATGTGCAGTCCGGACAGGTTCCGGTAAAAGCCAGACGACCCGGCGCGTATCCCTGATCCTGCGCAGCATGGGATATAAAGTAGCCGCCATCCGCCACCCCATGCCTTATGGTGACCTGGTGAAGCAGGCTGTGCAGCGCTATGCAGATTACTCAGACCTGGACAAGCACGAATGCACCATTGAGGAGCGTGAGGAGTATGAGCCGCACCTCGATAATGGTGTCATCGTTTATGCTGGCGTGGATTATGAAAAAATCCTGCGGCAGGCTGAGCAGGAAGTGGATATCATCCTGTGGGATGGTGGAAATAACGATTTTTCCTTCTATGTGCCCGATCTAAACATTGTGGTTGCAGATCCCCACAGACCCGGCCATGAACTGAGCTACCATCCTGGTGAGACCAACGTCATTGCAGCGGATGTTTTCGTGATCAATAAAGTGGACACCGCGGACGCTGAGAACGTGATCAAGGTCCGTCAAAACCTGCGCTCCCTTAATCCCAATGCGATCGTTATTGAAGCTGCCTCACCCCTTATTCGTTGATGACCCGGATGCGATCCGTGGAAAGCGGGTATTGGTCATTGAGGATGGCCCGACCCTTACCCACGGCGAAATGGCATACGGAGCCGGCTACGTGGCTGCACGGCGTTTTGGCGCAGCTGAAATCGTCGATCCACGGCCTTTTGCGGTTAAATCCATCAAAGCTACTTATGAAAAATATCCCAAGACAGGACCCATTTTGCCTGCCATGGGATACGGTGAGGCACAAACCAGGGACCTTGAAGCCACGATCAACAAAGCTGATGTGGACATGGTCATCATCGGCACACCGATCGACCTGAAACGGGTGATCAAGATCAATAAACCCGCCCAGCGTGTGCGCTACGAGCTGCAGGAAATCGGTCAGCCAACCCTGGAAGATATCTTAAAATCAAAATTCGGCAAATAATGAACCATTTTGTTCATCACCTCACTTACAGATGCCCTCGCTGACATGGGCTACTAAATCTACACCTGCCATACCAGAAGCTGCCCTGGTGATGGATTCAATCGTCTATCCCCAGGGTTCAGGCTACCCTGCCACATCCCCTGAAAACCAGCTTATCCTGGGTGACAACCTGCAGGTAATGGCAGCCTTACTGCCACAATTCGAAGGCAAGATCAACCTGATCTACGCTGACCCGCCCTTCTTCACCAATCGAAGGTATCCTATGCGCATCGGGAGGGGAGAAGATTCGCGCAACCCCAGAGAGTGGCAGCTGGCTGAAGGCTACCCCGATCACTGGACTGACCTGGATGCCTACCTGGATATGCTATACCCTCGTCTCAGCCTGATGCACCGTTTGCTCGCTCCTACAGGCGCGCTCTACTTGCATCTCGATTGGCACGCCAGCGCTTATGCCCGCCTGATCCTGGATGAGATTTTTGGCTCAGACCGCCTGCTGAATGAGATCGTCTGGGTCTATCACGGTCCCTCCCCCATTCGCTCAGCCTTCAACCGTAAGCATGATACCATCCTGGTTTACACCAGAAGTGAAAAATATACTTTCAACGTTGATGATATTCGCCAACCTTATAATCCAGTCACAATCAGGACTTTCCAATCTTCTTCCAAAGCTGGTTTCGGTAAAGTGCCTGATCTTAAACGCGGAAAGGTCCCTGAAGATTGGTGGTATTTCCCGGTCGTTGCCCGTCTGCATCTGGAACGCAGTGGATACCCCACCCAGAAACCGGAAGCCCTATTGGAACGGATCATCCGGGCATCCACGAATCCAGGTGATCGGGTGGCTGATTTTTTCTGCGGTTCTGGGACAACTGCAGTCGTATCTGCCAAGCTTGGGCGGCGATATGTTGCCACTGACCTGAGTTTTCGGGCAGTTCATACGACCCGCACCAGGCTTATTCAAGCTGGGTCACCACCTTTTTCCTTACAACATTTGAAAGGTTCGGATCCTGAAATAATCGACCGGGATTTATCCGCTTCTCTGAGCCTGGAACGGGATGGTCAGATGGTCAGGTTGGTGGCACAACATCCTGAAACTATCGATTACTGGGAGATCGATCCTGGCTGGGATGGTTTGATCTTCCGCAGTGCTTCCCAGGCAATCAGGCCGCGTAAAAAGGAAGCAATCACTGACCGTTTAGCAATTCAATCATCCAGCAATTCAGAGGTTTGTGCCCGGGTGGTTGACATTCATGGGAGGCGCGGCTGGTTAAAAAGGTAACCATCAAATTGTCATTTTGCAGACAGGGTCATTAAACAAAAAACCCGTCTGCTTTACAAAACGGGCTCCAAATCTCGCACTTGCTACGGTTGTATGTTATGTATCCAGCCGGTAGCCCACCCCACGAATGGTCTTTAGAAATTGTGGTTTTCTAGGATTTTCTTCCAGGGCTTCACGCAACCAGCTAATGTGTACATCCAGGGTGCGTGTGTCTCCTGTATATTGGGTTTCCCAGACCTCAGAAAACAACTTTTCCCGTTCTACAGCTTCACCAGCGTGAAGAAGTAGCACTTGTAATAATCGGGTTAACCTGGGGGTCAAGCGTGCCTCGCGCCCAAGGCAGCGAACCTGGTTGCGTTCCAGGTCCAGGCGAATAAAACCAACATGTAAAATATTCTTACCATCCCCCGGCAACAAGGGTGAAATCCGATTAAGCAGTTTGCGTGATGTGAATGGAAGCTCTAGGACGGTATTGGCAGACGTGGTACCTGTGATGGAATGTTCCGGTGAAACGATCAGCATGATTGGAAGCTTGCCTGACTTTTCACGGATCTCACTGCATATCCTTTTTCCACTGCTGCGAAATGAGGCTGCGTTAACCACAACCAGATCAGGATCGACTTCAACCAAGCATGCCAAAGCCGCACTACCCGTAGGTACAACTTCCACCCAGTATTCCTTTTTTTGTAGGGAGGAGACAAAAGACGGGTTATCCGCCCGTTTTCCTTCCACCCATAATATCCTTGCCTTCATTAAACATTATTCCAATTTTCAAAATTTCCCTGCAATGATACCCCCAACCTTAAAATAGAGTGCGGGTATTATACCGTAATCTTAAAAACAGACAAGATGTTAAAGGATTCTTTTAACATAAAGAATTGATTAATATCTATTTTTAAATACCTAATATTTAATCCGGATGGCAACTCACTTATTCCATGTTAGAATCACCCCAATGAGGAAAAGTGATACGGAGGCCTCTCATGTCAGACATGGTTGAAGTTGTTATTGATAGTATCCGTGTCAGCCTAATTTCCCAGCAGCGTATCGTCATCCTGCGGGAGGTTAAAGCTGATCGCTACCTGCCTATCTGGATTGGTATCTACGAAGCAGAAGCGATCGCGTTGGCGCTGCAAGAGGTTGAAGTAGCACGCCCATTAACCTGGGATTTACTTAAAAATATATTTACGATGATGGAGGCTCGCATCCTGCGCGTAGAAGTCACATCATTGCATGATGACACTTATTATGGCAATATTGTCGTCGAAGTTGATGGTCGTACGCTTGATATTGACTCGCGCCCATCCGATGCGATTGCCCTGGCAGTGCGTGCTCACGTGCCCATCTGGGTCGCTCGTCCAATCCTCGAATCGGTGGGTGTGACCCCAGAAGATGATTTACAGGAAGCAGGCAGCGAAGAAGCCCAACCCGCTGAAACTCCTCCACCCGAGGCGAATGAGGAGAATTTATCGGTTTTCGAAGACTTTTTTGATAATCTTCACCTGGACGATGAAGATACAGGGAATCAAGAAGAAAACCCGGGCTAAAATCCCGTAAAAATTTTTTCAACAGGGTGCCAAGGATTTATTGTAAATATCGGTGGTATCCCACTGGATCATATTCATAAAAGTGGAAAATGAGCGACTTTCTATCCTTTGATGAAGCTCCAACCCCAGTCTCACAAGTGGTTCCGCATAGCCGGGAAGCTGAAGAGGCAGTCTTGGGCGCGGTCCTGATCAACCCTGAAACCTACTTCGAAGTCTCCCAATTTTTGAGATCTGATGATTTCTATATCCTGCGCCATCGTTGGTTATGGGAATCGTTCATGCGCTTGCATGAGCGCCGGGCACCAATCGATTTTCTGACTGTTGTTGAAGAGCTAGATCAGATCGGGCAATTGAATGAAGTTGGTGGACCTGCTTACATATCCACTTTAATCAATAATGTGCCCTCTTCGCTGCATGCTGAAGCATATGGCCGAATCGTTGAGCAAACCGCCATTCGTCGCCGAATGCTGGAAGCTGCCAACCAAATTGCAAAATTAGCCTACCAGGAGGATGACCGCCTGGAAACCGTGATGGATGAAGCTGAAAAGGCAATATTCGGCGTCAGCGAACGGCGGATGACACGCGACATTCAATCCATCAAGACCGTGCTCAGCGATTACTACAACCGGATCGATCAGCTGTCACAGCGAGCAGAAGAAACTTTCGGTGTCCCAACCGGGTTTATTGATTTGGATCGCCTACTTGGAGGTTTACAGTCATCGGATTTTCTGATCATTGCTGGCCGCCCTGGTACTGGCAAAACCTCATTTATGCTCTCGGTGGCAAAGAACGCCGCCCTGATCCATAAGAAGCATATCGCCATATTTTCCATGGAAATGTCCAACGATCAATTAGCACAGCGCTTGATCGCACAGGAAACGGGTATCGATGCGCACCACCTGCGGACCGGCAGACTTACAGATGATGAGTGGGCTCTATTTGCGCAGGCAATCGAAGTATTGAATGACACCCATATTTTCCTGGATGATACCCCGGGTCTGACGCCTATCCAATTACGCACCAAGTGCCGCCGCTTGCATATGGAATACAACCTGGACCTTATTCTGGTCGATTACCTGCAATTAATGAGCGGTGGGGTGCGGTCTGAAAACCGGGTTCAAGAGGTTTCTTTTATCTCTCGTAATATGAAAATCCTGGCACGTGAGCTCAATGTGCCGGTATTGGCTGCGGCACAGCTATCACGTGCCATCGAACAGCGGGCTGATAAAGAGCCTCAGCTCTCCGACCTGCGCGAGTCGGGAAGCCTCGAACAGGATTCGGACGTGGTTATGTTCATTCACCGCCCTGAGCTGTACGAAAAAGATACTCTTAAGCGCCATCTCGTCCAGATAAAAATTGCCAAACACCGCAATGGTCCAGTCGGGAATATTGAGCTGGTATTTCGTGAAAACTTAACCAAGTTTGAAAATGCTGCCACGCAGATCATCGATCTGCGGAAGATCTAGCCATGACCTTCAAGGGTTTCTCTGAAGAAAATTTAACCCAAATACGCATCCCTGAGCAGTTCTTCCGCCAGGTGTTGTTTGAAATTGATGATTTGAATGAACTTAAGCTCACCCTGTATATCTTCTGGCGTCTCGAACGCATGGAAAGCCCCACTCACTACATTCTTTTCTCCGACCTGACGGGTGATTCCCGATTTGTTCAAAATTTAGAAAGTGACCAAACCACATCCATAAGCACTCTCGAAGAAAGTTTACATAAGGCAGTCACGCGCGGCACGCTGCTTCAGGCTGACCTTATCCAGGAAGATGGTGAGGATAAAATAATCTGCTTGAACTCACCAAAAGGACGTGCAGTAATTGAAGCTGTAAACCGTGGGGAGTGGAAATCGGCTGCGGGTACAATTCCACCCGTCGATATTTATTCCGACCATCCCAACATATTCAAGCTATATGAATCTAACATCGGGCCTCTCACCCCGATGATTGCAGATGCCCTGCGTGATGCTGAAAGCACTTATCAGGCAGATTGGATTGAGGATGCCTTCCAAATCGCGGTTGAACGCAATAAACGGAGCTGGCATTATATTGAAGCAATCCTTCACCGCTGGCAGGAAGGAGGACGTGATGACAGGAAAGACAAGCAAAATCGACGCGACACTGAAGAAGCTCGCCGAAGATACGGGGAGTGGGAAAACTGAATCGTCTCAAGCTGCAGGGGAAGTAGAATACCCTCAATTTTCCGGTTTGGCAGGGGATATCAACTGCCCATACTGCCATGGATTGGGGTACCTGCGTCGCGACTTGCCGATCGGCCATCCGGAATTCGGTATGCTGCAAATCTGCTCCTGCCGGCATGAGCAGGTAGCTCAGCAAATCCACCAACGCCTGTTTTCCATCAGCAACCTGGATAATTTACAGCATCTCACCTTTGAGAATTTTCTGCCACGCGGTCGTATTGGATTGGGTCCATGGCAGGCTGACTCGCTCGAACGGGCATATAACCAGGCGCAGCAGTTCTCCCAGAAAGCAGATGGATGGCTGCTCCTGCAGGGAGGTTTTGGCTGTGGTAAGACTCACCTGGCAGCTGCCGTGGCGAATTTTACCGTCGGGATTGGTGTTCCGACCCTGTTCATCACGGTCCCAGATTTATTGGATGCCCTGCGCTTTGCCTATAATAACCCTGAAAGCACTTTCGAGCAGCGCTTTGATGAGATACGCACGGCACCCCTGCTAATCATGGACGACTTTGGAACACAGAATGCCACTGCCTGGGCGCAGGAAAAGCTCTTTCAAATCCTGAACTACCGCTATATCAACCACCTGCCCCTAGTGGTGACTACCAACCTGCTGCTTGACCAGATTGAAGGCCGGATCCGCTCCCGACTGGAAGACCCAGAACTCGTCACACGAGTCTTTATCCAAGCCCCGGATTATCGCCGACCGGCTGACGATTCAACTCACCCTGATCTATCCTCCCTGGCCTCGCATCATGAACAGACTTTCAGCAATTGGGACGACCGCCAGGTAGAAAATCTTAACATTAATGACCGCAAAAGCCTGGAGAAAGCATTAAAAACCGCCATCGATTATTCTCGCTCTCCGCAGGGATGGTTGTTATTCACCGGAACCTATGCCTGCGGGAAAACACACCTGGCAGCTGCTATCGCCAACTCACGCGCTGACCTCGGACAGCCCCCCATGCTGATCAGTGTCTCTGACCTGCTGGATCATCTTCGGGCTACATTCAGTTCCACCAGTTCAGTCAGCCTCGATCGCCGTTTCGAAGAGATACGCAGCACGCCTTTGCTCATCCTGGATGCCTTGGGAGAGCAATCCCCTACCCCTTGGGCAAATGAGAAATTATTTCAAATCATCGATTTTCGACACCTGAATAAATTACCTACCGTAATGACCACCGCCAAATATCTTGAGGAACTTGACCCACGCATCCTCAGCCGTATCCTGGATTCTCGCATCTGCACCATCTGTGCCATAACTGCCCCTGGTTATCGTGGCGGATCCGGTAAGGCCAGCGCCAAACATAAACGTACAAAATAGCTCCAGTAAAGGGATGTTGTATATATATATTAGGTCAGCGCGTGGTTCTGGGAAAACCAAGGAATCTAAAGGTAAATTAGCTCATTCCTCTCGCGTTAGCCATCTTTCCATTCCGTCTGGATATTGGTAGCTGGCTAATTTCCTCAACAGGTCGTCCGGCTGTTCGGCACACACAAACAAAGATTGGTGCTCGGCATACATGAAACCCTCTTCCCGGGCATGATCGATGGCTGATAACAGCGGGTCATAATAATGCTGGACATTCAAAATCCCCACCGGCTTGTTATGCAAACCGATCTGTGCCCAGGTTAGAACCTCGAATAACTCCTCGAAAGTTCCATAACCACCTGGCAAGGCAATGAAAGCATCGGAAATATCCACAAGCCGCTGCTTGCGGGTATGCATGTTTTCTACAATTTCAAGGCGCGTGAGACCATTATGCATCAGGGCTGGGGTATTGAACATCCTGGGGATCACACCGATCACCTCGCCCCCTGCTTCCAGGGCAGCGTCTGCCACCGCGCCCATCATCCCTGTGCACCCAGCACCATAAGCCAATGTAAACCTGTGCCTGGCAATTGCGCCTCCCATCTGGCGCGCGGCCTGCATATATTCATCGCTCATCCTGTCAGAAGAGCCGCAATAGACACAAATGGTTTTCATGTTTTAATTCTCATGAGTATCATGGATCGAATTGCGCAATTATAGCATTTTTAGATACCCATTGATGCTGTCCATACTATAATAGACACACCGGTTGGTAGCTGATAACTAAAAACCTCATGGAATCTAAGCCTGCTTGACTATGATTGTCGTACAATGTTCAATGAAGAATTTCAGGTTCTAACCCTGATGGAGGATGAATACGATTATGCCAACTGTTGAAATCTCACACATAAGCAAATCCTTTGGCGCACTGAAAGCTGTCGACGACGTCTCTTTTGATGTAGAAAAGGGAGAAATTTTCGGTTTACTCGGTCCAAATGGCGCTGGAAAGACTACCGCCATTCGAGTTTTACTGGACATCTTTAAACCTGATGCTGGTAATGTAAGCATCCTGGGTGGTGCAATGACGGAAGCCAAGAAGGACCAAATTGGCTATATGCCAGAGGAACGCGGGATGTACCAGGATATCCAGTTAGAAAACTGCCTGGTTTATCTCGGATCACTTAAAGGCGTTGCCTCCGACGAAGTCCATCGCAGGATCACCTATTACCTTGACCGCTTCGACCTGGCATCTTCACGTCGTAAGAAAGTCAAAGAACTCAGCAAGGGTATGCAGCAGAAAGCACAGCTCATCACAACCTTGATCCATGAACCTGAGCTGCTCATCATCGATGAACCGTTCAGCGGTTTAGATCCAGTCAACACACAGATGGTGAAGGAACTACTGCGCGAGCAGCGTGATCGAGGTGTCACAATCCTGATGTCCACGCACCAGATGCATCAGGTGGAAGAGCTGTGCGACCGTATCGTGCTGATCGACCACGGTCGGACAGTCTTGTATGGACCCCTGGACGAAATCCGAGGCCAATTCGCTGGCCATGCGGTGATCGTCCGCACCCCAGACGAGCTGGCAGGTTTGCCGGGGGTGGAGCATATCGAGCAGCAGAATTCGTCAGCGTATCGGCTAAATCTTGCCCCAGCAACAAACACCCAGGACGTTCTGCGCTCCCTGGTTGAGCGTGGTATCCGGATTGACCAGTACGAGATCGCAGCGCCAACCCTGGATGAAATATTCATTCGGGTTGTGCAGCCAGGTGACCAGGAGCAAGGAGAAAGTTCATGAAAAAGTTCTGGCGTGTCGCCTGGCACGAATACTCCAGGCACGTGTTCCGCAAGCGTTTCCTATTGGCATTGTTCAGCGTACCCCTAATGATTGTGCTCATGGTTGTATTGGTCGTTGTCATCATCCTTATGGAGACCAGCTCAAAACCAGTCGGTTATATTGACTATTCCGGTCTATTATCAGAACCAGTTACCCAGCCAAGTGTCAAATGGCCAGAGCGCTTTGTTCCGATGGTAGCTTATTCGGACGAAAATAGTGCAAACAATGACTTGCAAGCAAAAAAAATCCAGGCATACTACATCATCGCTGCCGACTACCTGCAGTCAGGTCAGGTCAAGGTTATTTATGGCGATAAATTAAAACCCTCCGATGAAGAGCAGTTTGCATCCTTTATGAAAGCAAATCTATTGGCTAATCAACCTCCAGAAGTCGCCAACCGCATCCTTGCTGGGAACGAAGTCATCATCCGGTCCACAGACAATAGCCGTGAGGCCTCCAACGAACGATTTGTGAATATCATCCTGCCATTCCTGGCAGGAATCCTGTTCATTGTCGCCATAAGCACTACTTCCGGCTACCTGATGCAAGCGGTGGTGGAGGAAAAGGAGAACCGCACCATGGAGATCATGGTAACTTCGGTCTCACCAAATCAGCTCATGAGCGGCAAGGTAATCGCGGATATAGCAATCGGAGTCACACAGTTGGTGGTGTGGGCTCTCTTCATCATCCTGGCATTGGTGATCGGTAAAAACTATATTTCCTGGCTGGGTGGTCTCAGCTTCTCTGGAGAAATGACCGGGGTAATCCTGGCGGTGATGATACCGGCTTTCATCATGATCAGTGGACTGATGGCTGCTGTTGGTGCCACTGTCACTGAAGCCAGTGAAGGTCAACAAATCATGGGACTCTTTACCATACCGATCTGGCTGCCATACTTACTGACCGGGGTATTCATCCAAAATCCAAACAGCCCCCTGGCGATCGCCATGAGCCTCTTTCCTCTCACAGCGCCGATGACGATCACCATCCGTCTCAGTTTCACGACCGTCCCAACCTGGCAGATCATTGCCAGTGTGATCATCCTGATATTTTCTGCCATTGGTGCAGTTTGGCTGGCGGGCAGGGCATTTCGCCTGGGCATGCTGCGTTATGGGCAGAGGTTGCAATGGAAAGAAGTATTTAGCCATCAAAAGGTGTAATCTATGAATAAAACACTGCTTGTTCTGAAGCATGAGCTTCGAACTGTCCTTACCCGCCCATCGTTCCTGTTCGCCATATTTGGCATCCCCATCATCGGCGCCGCCGTATTTTCTGTTGCAGGCCAATTATCGAAAGGCACCTCAACCCTAAACATCCTGGCCTTGCTCATCAGCAGCCCTCCAACCGTGCAGGCTGAAGGCTATATCGACCAGGCTGGAATCATTAAAAAGATCCCCAGCTCGGTCCAAGACGGATTGTTTGTAGCCTATCCAAATGAAGCAACGGCAATAAAAGCCCTGGAGAATGACCAGATATCTGCATATTTCATCATTCCGCCTGATTACATTCAAACCGGGGAAATTATCTACATCCGCCCGGATTTTAATCCGATAGGTTCGTCAGATCAGTCAAATTCCATGGAATGGATCTTGAAGGTCAACCTGCTGGGAGGTGATGAACAAATCGCAAGCCTAGTGAATGGTCCATTAAGCACTGAAAGAGAATCATTATCCCCAGAACCTCAGCGGGACGCAAATAACATGCTGACTTACTTTCTGCCCTATGCAGTGATGATGCTGTTTTACATCATCCTGCTCAGTTCTGCCAGCCTGCTGCTCAGCAGCGTTGCCAAGGAAAAGGAGAACCGGGTGATGGAGATCCTGATGGTTTCGGTTACCCCGAGGCAGTTGCTTACCGGAAAGATCGTTGGATTGGGTTTAGTGGGACTGCTCCAGGTGGTTACCTGGGTTGGCACCGGGCGGATATTGTTAGCCAGGAGCGGCACAACTTTCAACCTGCCAATCGCCTTTCAGCTGCCAACCTCATTCCTGCTCTGGGGGCTGTTATTCTTCCTGCTGGGTTATGCAGTCTATGCCAGCCTGATGGCGGGTCTGGGAGCATTGGTTCCAAACCTGCGTGAAGCTTCCCAGGCTACCATCCTGGTGATCTTCCCATTGATCATTCCCATGGTCCTGAACAGCATCCTGATCAACGAACCAGATAGCCTCATTTCCAGTCTTCTGAGCCTGTTCCCATCTCACCTCGCCAGTGGCAATGATGACCCGCCTGGCAGCTGGGGGTGTGCCACTCTGGCAAATCTTATTGGCTGCGATCCTATTGGCTGGCACGGCAGTGTTTGTGGTGCGCGCAGTGGCAAACATGTTCCGCGCCCAAACAATTTTATCGGGCCAACCCTTCAGCCGAAAACTGTTTTTTAATGCTCTCTTTGGAAGAGCATGAAAATCGAGAGACACCGGTAAGCAACCCCATATGACTCACCTACCCAATGGTGTATTGTTCAGCCTCTAGGATATCTACCGTTCCTAAGTAGAATTCCCATCTCCGATAACTAACCCCAAGCCAGGAACCGTAGGTTGGATTATTCCACCTGCATCCTGGCACTTTTGCGCAAATACTTCGACCAGGCTCAAGCTTCCAACCAGATGGTCACCGGGCCATCGTTGGCAATTTCCACCAGCATATGGGCACCGAACTCACCCGTTTGGGTGGGCACACCCAACTCGCGGAGTAGCTCAGCGAAGCGCTCCACCAATGGCCTGGCGATATCGGGCAAGGCTGCATCTGTGAATGAGGGTCGCCTACCCTTGCGCGTGTCGGCGTACAGGGTGAACTGCGACACGACCAATGCCTGCCCGCCTACATCCAGCAACGAGCGATTCATCTTACCCACCTCATCTTCAAAAACCCGCAGGTTGGCGATTTTTTCGCTCAAGAGGCGGGCCTGCGCCTCGCCATCGTTGGGTCCGATCCCCAGCAAGATGACGAAGCCGGTGCCGATTTCAGCAATAGCCTGCCCGGCCACCGATACCCTTCCGGATTTCACCCGCTGTAATACCAAGCGCATATGCCAGGATCTCCTCGAACGACTATGGTAGCCCAACCGCTTCCCGAACTTCAGCCATGGTTTGCTCTGCAATGACCCTGGCACGCCTGGCGCCATCATCCAGCACACCCTCCACATAGCTCGGGTCTTTTGCCAGCTCATCTCGCCGTGCCCGAAAAGGTGCCAGGTTGGTATTTAAATTCTTGGCATAGAGCATCTTGCACTCCACACACCCGATGCCTGCCCGCCGGCATTCGCGATTGACCATGGCAATCTCATCCTGTGACGAGAATATCTTGTGCATGGTGAACACATTGCAGATATCCGGGTTGCCTGGGTCAGTGCGCAGCTTGCGGTTCGGATCAGTCACCATCTGCCTCACCCGCTTGATGGTCTCCTCCGGGGTGGCCGCAATCTCGATATGGTTGTTCAAGCTCTTGCTCATCTTGCGCTCACCGTCGATGCCCAACACCAATGGGATCTCGGTATTTTTCATCTCAGGCTCGATTAATACGTCCGTATTATAGCGATAGTTGAACGAACGCACCGTCTCACGCGCGAATTCAAGGTGCGGCGCCTGGTCGATCCCCACCGGCACAATGTTGGATTTGTAAAGCACGATATCGGCGGTCATCAAGATCGGGTACCCTACCAGCCCATAGTTCACATTCTCAGGCTGGTCGCGCACTTTATCCTTAAAGGTGGGCAGGTCCGTAAGCTTTCCAAGAGGTGAGACCATGGAAAGGATCAGGTGCAGCTCCGCCACCTGAGGCACGTGCGATTGGATGAACATGATCGTCTCATCCGGGCGGATGCCAGCTGCCAGGAAGTCCAATGCCATCTCCATGGTATTCTGGCGCAAGTTGAGCGTGTCCTCCACCGTCGTCAGCGCATGCAGATCGACGATGCAGTAAACACAGTCATATTCATCTTGTAACTTCACATAATTATTGATTGCGCCCAGGTAGTTGCCCAGGTGCTGACGCCCAGTGGGGCGTGCTCCGGAAAATACGCGGCCTTTCTTTTGTATGGTCATAGGTACTCCTTCTTCTACCTGTCATAAAGGACTTCGGTATTTGAAGTCCGCAGCATCGCGAGCCTCTTTTTCGTGCAATATTGGGAGACGATTCTTGCTGCTCACACCGAGCAGAGCAGGTAGAATCAATCTACCTTTTCGAAGAAAAATCAACCCTTCTTCAATGCACTGGTAATCGTAAATCTTTGATGAGATTGCTTCATCCTAACTATATTCGGGATATAGTCGCAATAGCGCTCAGTGCGACGACAGATTGATCCTTACTTCAAATAATCCCTCACCAGCCCCGCCACCTCACCTGGCTCAGCGTGGCGGTGGGTCGCTAACTTGGAATAAAGCAATTTCCCATCGACCGAAAACTCAAACCGCCCCCCGTCGGATGGTACCAGGGTAAGTGATTCGATATTCGGCTCAAATTCCTTGAGCAGTTCGGCTGCCAGACCGACAGCACGATCGGTGTAGTTTCAGACTGCACAATAGACTAGATCAAGTTTCATCAACATAGCAATACCTCCAATAGATTATTAATCAACACCCCCGCCGGTGATGCGACGGGGGTGAATAAGCCAGCTTCACGATTCAGGTACGGCTGAACTCAGCGATACCTTTTGCCCAGATAACGGTGGCAACTCCGGCGGGGGCTAATCCCCAATTGGTTTCACCCTGCAGCTCCGAGGTCCATTCAACGCAGGCGTACGGGCGGGGTTTGCATCCTCTACCGCTCTCTGAGCCGCCGCTTCCGCGCTTACTCGTCCTCTTCAAAGCTTTTATTGATATTGGCGCATAGTATATCATAAATGGAAAATTATTCTAACGATTCAACACTGCAGACACCAGTTATAAAATGCTCTTCACCTTGTGGAAAATAAAGTGATTTCCAGAATATGAGCTGATTAGATTTTCAGAAGCTTTCCAAATACTCCTCGCCCTATGGAGGTCTTGTAGAAGAATTTCATAAGTTGGGCGAACATCAGGATGCATTCCCAAATTTATATCCCTTACGACGACGACCTTAAAATTGCCTGAGAAGTTTGGGAAATTAAAGCGTCAGCGTGGCTGATAAAACTAAATTTTAATTTTTCTCAATCAATATTTCTTATATCTTATTGATCCGTATGGGCTTCACCGAAGCCCATCATCTGTTTTCATATATCATCTGGCTTACACCCTTCTGCACTCATCTGAGCCCGCATGTTTTCCATCATGCCTGCCATCATACGTTTCATCATTCTGGGAATTGCATGTGTGACCCATACCACCCCCAATCCTCCTGCTGCTGCCCCTAAAATAGCAGTGACAAGGTAACCAGTACGGACAGAACGATCAATATGCATATTTTTCCTCCACTTTGTGCGGAATAACAGAAGCGATCCAATTATTTTTGAGAAATATATAATTTTCCTATCCCACCCACAACCTTGATAATTCTCGACGTTTAACTACAAGATCATTGCAGTGCTTTTATTATAATCGGGTATCACGAGAAATTCCTCACTCGCAGCCTCTCCTAAATATGCTACAATCCAAACAGAATAAGGAGGTACCTATGAATACCAACCTCGATATTCGCCCATCCCCGATTGCCGGACAGTGGTATGAGGGTGATCCCATGCGCCTCTCAACCGACGTGGACCGCTACATCCACGATGCAATACTGCCGGAACTGAATGGCGAAGTGGTCGCCATCATCTCACCGCACGCCGGGCATATGTACTCAGGTCCAGTGGCAGGTTATGCCTTTGCCGCATTAATCGGATATAAACCAGATTTGGTAGCAGTCGTCTCACCCATGCATTACCCCTACAACGAGCCATTACTCACCACGGCACATGAAGCATACGAAACCCCGCTTGGCGTAATCCCCGTGGATACTGAGGCAGTACAAATGCTGGATCAGCTGCTGGAGAAAGAGCTTGGCTACGGTCTGAGCCGGGTACGGCGTGACCGGGAACACTCGTTGGAAATCGAGCTACCCTTCCTGCAGCGGGTGTTAAAAACACCGTTCAAGCTTCTGCCTGTGATGGTGCGGGACCAAAGCCGTACGGTCACGCGCACTCCTGGGGCAATGCCTGGCAAAAACCCTGGAGGGACGCAATGCTCTGCTCATAGCAAGCACGGACCTGTCCCATTTCTACTCGCAGAAAGTGGCAAACCAGCTGGATGATGAAATGCTGCGCTGCATCGAATCCTTCGACCCGGAAGCAGTTATCCGAGCAGAGGAAGAAGGCAAAGGCTTTGCCTGTGGAAGAGGCGCATTAGCAGCCGTGCTTTGGGCGGCAAAAGACATGGGTGCAGATCTGGTAAAGGTCTTGAACCACGCCACATCGGGAGATGTGACCGGTGATACCTCCCAGGTGGTGGGATATGGCGCGGCAGTGGTGCTGCGAAAGTCATACAGAGCGTCGATTAAAACGATGAGTAATGTTCTTACGACGATTCTCGATGTCTGGACCACAGCAAAGGCTTGCCTGAGCATGTTCACCTGGAATTTCCTGCTCATACTATTGTTGATTGGCTGTGAATGCTTTTTTTGTCAGCGTGGAATTCGCAGCAGTAGCATCACGCAAGGCACGCATTGAAATCCTGGCAGAAGAGGGTAATGCAGCTGCCAGGATTGTTAAAAGCTGGCTTGAGAATCCTCTACACGCGATCGGATGATTGCTGCCTCGCAGATCGGTATCACCATGGTCGGCTTAGCCCTAGGGTGCCATCGGCGAAAATACCTTTCAGGAATTATTACAGCCAATTTTTAACACGCTCACCCTACCAGATAATTTCAGAATTCCTCACTCCTTTTCTGAATGCTTTACCCCTGATCCTATCATTGCTCATCATTACCACATTATTGGTTGTGTTAGGCGAGATGGTACCCAAGGTTGCCACGCTACACCAACCGGAACGCATTGCAATGCTCTCAGCTCAACCGATGAAAGCCTTCACCACCATTTTTAAGTGGTTTATCGATATATTAGATTGGGCGACTAAATTGGTACTGCGTCTTTTTGGCTTGAAGCTTGTTGGAGAGCATGCGTTGATCTACACAGTCGATGAGCTCAAGCAGATAATCTCCAAATCTGAGGAAGGTGGTGTGCTCGAGCCGCCTGAGCGCGAAATGCTCGAATCGGTCTTTGATTTCGGCGAGCTGCTCGTCAGGCAGGTGTTGGTGCCGCGTACAGAAGTCATTGCCGTTGAGGCCGATACCAGGTTGGATGAGATCATCAACACGGTCACACAGCATAGTTATACCAAGCTGCCCGTCTATGAAGATGACCTTGACCAGATCATCGGTATTTTACACGTGAAGGACCTGCTGCGGGTGATGAATCAACCGGACAGCAAGCAAACAACGGCACGGGAATTGTCTCGCGAAGCGCTCTACGTCCCCGAGACTTTACCCGTGAACGAGCTGCTGCACCAGTTCCGCCATAACCGCCAGCATATCGCCATCGTGATGGATGAATTTGGGGGAACTGCCGGATTGGTGACGCTCGAGGACCTTCTTGAAGAGATCGTGGGCGAGGTGAGCGACCAGTTCGATCCTGGATCCCCGGAAATACAAAGCGTTCCTGATGGTAGTTTTTTGATCGATGGATTGACCCTGATCGAGACAGTGAACCAGCACCTGAACCTCAACCTGACCGACCCGCATTATGACACCATTGCCGGCTACTTCCTGGGTAAACTGGGGCATATTCCCGAGATAGGTGATGAAATCGAATCTGGCGGTGTACATTTACAGGTTGAAGCAATGGATGGACTGCGCATCTCCCAGCTTAAACTGCACAACTTAGATAAATGACCCTCTTTGTTGAAGTTGCTGTCAATGTGCCCCAGGTTAGCGGTTCTTTCCACTACCACCTGCCTGCTGAGCTGGAGGCTTTGGTCAAGCCTGGTCACCTGGTGGAAGTGCAGTTTGGCCACCAGCAGGTACAGGGAGTGGTATTCCGATTTGTCGAACAGCCGGATATTCCCGAAACCAAGCCGGTTCTGTCCTTGATCGATGAACAGGTGGTTCTCACTCCAACCCAGATCAAGCTGGCTGAAGCGCTTGCCGAAGCCAGCCTGTCTCCCCTGGCAGCCTGTCTCGACTTGATGATTCCACCCGGGTTGGCCCAACAAGCAGACACACTGTATCAGAAACAAATTCCGAGTATCGTCCCTTCCCATCCACTGACTAACCTGCAGAACCGCATCCTGAAACTGCTAACAGAGCGCGGTCCATTGCGTGGCCGGCAGCTGGATGCGGCTTTTCGGCACGTGGATTGGCGCGCTTCAGCCCGTTCATTGGTCAACCAGGGATTTCTAAGCACAAAAACAGTCTTGCCACCCACAACGATCCGAGCAAAAACCACCCGTACCGCCCGGTTAGGGTGCCCTACCGAGCAAGCCGAAGAGCAGATGCCCAACCTGGGTCGGTCAGGCAGCGAAGCCCTGCAACGACGTCAGGCAATGTTACAGGTATTGATGCGAGAGCCAGAAGAGGTGGATGTTACCTGGCTGTATGCAGAAAGCGGAGGTAGCCTGGCTGACCTGCAATCACTGGCATTAAGGGGGCTGGTCGTGTTGGGTGAAGCAGAGGTCTGGCGTGACCCGCTGGAAAGCATGGAATTCATCCCCAATGAACCACCAACCCTGACCGCAGACCAATCTAGCTGCCTGGAAGGAGATTCAGGCTGGGATACATAGCGCAGCTGATGGAAAATCCATCCGACCCTTTTTATTGCATGGAGTCACTGGCTCTGGAAAGACAGAAATATACTTGCAGGCGGTTCGGGAAACCCTTCAGTTGGGGCGTCAGGTGATCGTGCTGGTACCGGAGATTGCCCTGACACCCCAAACCAATCGCCGATTTGTAAGTCGCTTTCCAGGCCAGGTGGGCAGTATGCATTCGCGGCTCTCACCCGGTGAACGTTACGATACCTGGCGTCGAGCACGCCTGGGTCAAATTTCGGTGGTGGTAGGACCGCGCAGTGCCCTGTTTGCACCATTTCCAAGGCTGGGCTTGATCGTGGTGGATGAGTTCCATGACGATACATACTACCAGTCTGAATCGCAGCCTCATTACCATGCGCGTGACGCAGCAGTCACATATTCACAAATAGCTGGGGCGGTGTGCGTGTTAGGCTCTGCCACACCAGATATCGTCAGCCGGTACAAGGCTGAGCAAAAGAAATGGCATTACCTGAGCCTGCCACTGCGCATCCTGGCACATCGCCAGGCAGTGGAAAACCAGGTGAAGAAGCTAGGGATCCGTTCGCAGTACCGGCCCATCAGCGATGAGGCAGAAAGCATCGATCTGCCCCCGGTAGAAGTGGTGGATATGCGCAAGGAATTACTGGCGGGGAACCGGTCGATTTTCAGCCAGGCCCTTCAAGATGCCCTCAACCAGACATTAGAGCACGAGCAGCAAGCCATCCTGTTTCTAAACCGTCGCGGCAGCGCGACCTATATTTTCTGCCGGGATTGCGGCTATATCCTTAAATGCCCACGCTGTGACTTGCCTTTGACATCTCATACCGCAAGCTCCAAAGCAGAACCTCAGGGGTATGTGGCCAAGGATACACTCAACTGCCATTACTGTGGGTATATACGGCAAATACCTGCAACCTGCCCACAATGCCATGGTGAACGCATCCGGCGATATGGCACCGGAACTGAGAAAGTGGAGGCTGAAGTACAGGCACTCTTCCCCCAGGCACAGACCTTGAGATGGGATTTTGAGACCACGCGCCAAAAAGGCGCCCATGAAGCCATCCTTAGCCATTTTGTCAACCGTCACGCCAATGTGCTGATCGGCACGCAAATGATTGCCAAAGGATTGGACCTGCCGCTGGTCACCCTGGTGGGGGTCGTTCTGGCAGACGTAGGCTTAAGCCTGCCCGACCTGCGATCAGCAGAAAGAACCTTCCAGGTGCTCACCCAGGTGGCTGGGCGAGCCGGTCGCAGCCCGTTGGGCGGGCAGGTGATACTGCAGACCTTCCAGCCTGAACATTACGTCATCCAGGCCGCCTCCAGGCATGATTATGAGGCTTTTTACGAACAGGAGCTTGCTTACCGGCGACAGTTGCATTACCCACCCTTCTCACAACTCGTGCGCTTGGAATACCGCCATCGAGAGTCCGAACACGCGGAGGCTTCAGCCAACAAGCTTGCCAGCCAGATCAAGAACTGGTTGGCAGAAGAGGATCGGCGAGAGACGGAGATGGTAGGCCCGGTGCCATGCTTTTTCCCGCGCCGGGGTGGACTGTACCGCTGGCAGATCGTGCTGCGCGGTCCAGACCCTGCATCGCTACTCAGGGGTCGATCACTCGGTGAGTGGCAGATTGAGGTAAATCCACCCTCTTTGCTATAATATCGGTGGATGTCTTATCCAAGGTTATTAATGATCCTATCCATCTCAAAACCAGTTATCTGATTGGGAGGTCCGTATGGAAAGTTTTAAGCGAGGCTGGGCATTTCTTATACAAGCATGGCAGATGGCAATAAAAGACAAGGACCTGATCAAACCATCCATCTACACATTAATCGCAGGGTTTATCGTTACCCTGATCCTGGTCGTCCCGATTGGATTTGTGACCTTCCTCTTACAAGATAGTTTGATTGGGAAATATATAATTTACGTCTTGTGGGCAATTGTGATCTTCATCCAATACACCGTAGGATATGTATTCTCCGCCATGACGGTGTATCTCATCTTTGGTTACCTGGCAGAAGGGGATGGGAGGATGGATAAAGCCTGGGCGATCGTTAAACGAGATGTTTGGGATATCGCCAGCCTGGCTGCAGCATCCACAGCGGTCAATCTGTTTTCGAGTGCAGTGAGGGGAAGAGGTAGGGGTGGAGGGCGGAGTTTTTTGGCCGGACTGATTGAAACCGTCTGGACTGAAGCATCCTACCTAATCCTGCCATCCATGGTCATCGAGGACATCAATTTGAAAGCTGGGATCAAGCGCGCCACCCAAATCATCAAGGACAACCTGCTGCTGGTAGGCATTAGCACAGTGGGGGTTAAGGCTATTGTTGGGCTTGTAAGCTTCATATTGGGTGCTCTTGGGGTTGGTATAGGCCTGGGGGTGGGTGTGGGAATCGTTTCGGTGAGCCAGGGTTCAACAGCGGGTTTAATCGCAGGGGTAACGCTGGGCATCCTGGTCGCTACACCTTTCATCCTGTTCGCCACCGTGATAAGCACCTACACTGGTACGGCATACCACACATGCTTGTACCTGTGGGCACGGGACGTAGAGCGCGCCCGCCAGGTAGGCCAAACCGGTGTCGTTACAGCTCCTTCACCTTTGGCATCGGCCCTCCAATGAGCTGGTTATCGGAAATATAATTTAGTCAGACATGGAGAGTTATATGCCCCAAATGCGCCATGAAACCTTAACCTGGGATGACGTCGACAAGCTGATCGATCATTTGCTGCCACAATTTCAAGGCGATTTTGAGACGATGGTGATCATCACCCGTGGAGGCATCGTCCCAGGCGGGCTGCTGGCAGAAGCCACCGGCATTCCCTCCATCCTCACAGCCGCGGTTGATTTCCCGGCAGAAGTGGAACGGCAAAAGACAGGGTTGTACGCATGGCCACGCTTCATCCAATTCCCAAATGATGAGCTGCTGCGCGGAAAACGCTGCCTGGTGGTGGATGATGTATGGGGTTCAGGTCGGACCATCACGGCGGTTAAGAATCGCATTGCTGCAGCAGGAAGCACTCCATTTACCTGCGTGCTGCACTTCAACCCATACCGTACTCTTTTCGGAAACGTCAGACCCGACTACTACGCCGCCATCACGGACGCTCACATCGTATACCCATGGGAGATTGACCGAGGTCCAGATAAGGTGCTACAAGGCTGATTCCTCGTCAGCCTGACTTTTCTCCTTTGGGTCCAGTAGGATGACCAAACCCAGCGCACCCATATCTGCAAACAGCATAGGTGCCAGGAAAGGTGCTCCTCGGACGAAGCGCTCCACCACGATGGCATTCTCAGTAGCCAGGTTGCGTTGGATATGCAGGAGCACACCCAGCAGACCTACCAGTATCAGCAATAGCATTGCCACTACATAGGTAACCAGGTCACTACGGCGCGGGCGTTCCAACGCTCCAAGCACCACCGCCACAATGGTGCCAAATATACCAATCCCCGTCGGCAGCCACAACCAGGGGTTCTCAAAATTGGTACGGGCGTGGTCCAACACGCTGGAAATCACGGTTGCCAGGATCCCCAGGCCTACCATAAAAAAGAAGGCATTGGTCTTGCTAAAAGGTAACTGCAGTTTATGCCCTCCCAGCAAGGTCAGGCGACCACTATCGGTTGGTTGCTCCAGCCAGACTGCGCTGATACCCATCAGGCCTACCAGGGCAAAGGTGAGGGGTCCAAGGATGGGAGGTGCCCATACGAAGAGCGGGACCGATACTATTTCGCCAAGTGAAGCATAGGGCAAGACAGCCCGGACCAAGTGAAACTACACCCCCAACAAACCAACCACAAGGCTGGCAAGGTAGATCAGGGTAGCAATCAACGCAGCCAGAGTACGCTTACGAAGGGCAAGAATACCTGCCAGGACCTAACAGCACCCCAGCAACCGGACCAAAGATAATCGGGATCCATTCCTTGGGCATGATCGTACCGCTGATCGAATGCGCCAGGTAGGTTTCTACGCCTAACAGGAGCTCATTCAAAGCCAGCATAAGCAGCATCGCCTGGTCGCGGGTGATGGGGATGCGAACACGCTTGATGATGGGGAAAACAGTCGCCAGGTGGTACATGGTCAGGGCGTGGCTCCTGCCGCCTCTAGCTTGTGATTGACCATCTCTTCAAGCTCAGACATGGTTTCCAACAGCGGGTATACACCATGCCACTGGGAGTAATCGGGGCCTTGCATCCACATACCAAACTTAGCGACGCGTCCCCAATAATGCCACAGGTCGAAGTAGGTGAAATCAATCGGTTCGTCGAAAGGCTCACTGGTTAACAAACCCTGCTCCTGGAGTGGAGCCATCAGGTCATTGCTTGCCTGTACATAACCATTGATCTGCTCGGTGGCAGGATCTGCGGCCGTGTACAAATCCGTGATGAAATTCTCATTGTGACATTCAAAGCACACGCTCTGCATGCGGGCTATGTTATCCTGCCAACTCGGGCGCGGCTGGCTTATGGAAGCGAACAGGAACCATGATAGGCGATCGCCTACATCATGGGTGGTACCAGTGGTCCCAAAACCGCTCATATGGCATAAGGCGCAGGTGGGAGCTGGAAAATCGATCACAGACAGGTTGCCAGCTTCAGCTTCCCAATTCCACGTCTCACCCATGGTGGCATACATGATGCCGTGGGCAAATTCCTGATAGATCTCCCACTGTGGATGGTCGGGACCAATATGGCAGTTGTTGCAGGTCTCAGGTTTGCGGGCTTGTTCGAGGCTGAAGCTATGGCGGATATGGCATTTCTGGCAGCGACCAACCGATCCATCCGCCGCAGGTGCCCCTATGCTGTGGCAGCTTTCACAGGTGAAGGGGGTCATGACGGGTCCCTCAATGGCTGCAATGGCATTACGGGCTTTATCAGGGGCAAAAGAACCTTCAGGGATAGCCTGATACATCGCCAACAGATTCGGATTTAATTCAGTTGACCCGGCAACTGCCACATAGGCTGGCAGGCTGTGACGGCTCTGGTAGTATTGGGCCACCTCAGCCTCATGGCATTTCTCACACATGGCGGTGGTGGGTGAGGCCAGGACGTAATCACCTTCATGCTCGACCGCCCCGGGATAATCCGCCTTGACTTCGTGGCAATCGCGACAGGTGACTTCAGCCGCAGCCATGGTGCTATGACTGAACTGGTTAACAATCCCAGGAGACGCTTCACGGTGGCAGGTGACACATTCATCCGAGCTATTCGCCAGGACATCCACCTCGCCCAGATCAACCGGTGTGCCTGCCTAACCGATCGCCCAGGATTATGAACGCTACCCCCAGGACAACAATAACAACTACCAGTCCAATAATTAAGGTACGATACTTGCGTAAAGGCGTTGAAGGTTGGTTCATCGCGCCTCCTTTCATCTGCCATTAATCTTAGCATAATCAAAGTATTGCGTGTATATATGCCAAATGTTAATATTATGGGATATATCCAAGAATTTATTACCGCATGGTAACACCACTTAGGTTGATGATATCGCCTCCCTTTCCAGAGCACCCCACGACCGGAGATGACATTATAGGCTGAGGCAATCATCATAGCAGGTGAAAATTAGCGCTCCTAGCGGGAAGGTGAAAGCATATCCGCCTGGGATGGAAAATGCACGGCAAGCCTGGAGGCGCTTGAATATCAGATATACCCAAAGCACACCAGCCTCACCCGTTACGATTGCGGCAGCGATACCACCCCCTGAGGTGAGCCAAACCAGGCCTCCCAATAGCCAGAAGGGGAGCAGAATGGAGACCACCAAACCCAGGAAAGCACCAAACAATAACAGCCACAGCCTGTCCTGCAAGCCCAGGTAGATATTCTTCGTCCAACCTTCCCACATCTCGGGTAGGGAGGTATACATGCGCGTGCGGGCGACCTTGCGCCCATCCGCCAGGATCAACCTGTGACCAGCCCGTTTGACGAGGATGGCGATGGCTTTATCTTCGTCGATCCGATCCTTCACTGCAGTATGCCCTCCCACCTGGTCGTAAACGGAGCGTTTGATCAGGATGAACTGCCCATTTGCGATGGCATCCGGGGTGTTGGGGTCATTCACCCGCTCAGCTGGGAAGCCAAAGGATAAACCCAGAAAAACCAGGGGCAGGATGGCCCGTTCCCAAAAGCTGCCCAGCTCCTGATCCGTCAGGATGGAAAACATATCGGCATCCATTTTTACTGCCATCCGATAGGTTGACCAAAGCAAGCCTGGCTCAGCAAAGGTGTCTGCATCCATAAAACACAGCCATTCGCCATGGGCAGCTGCTGCACCCTGCACCAGGGCATGCGGCTTCCCAGCCCAGCCTGGTGGGAGTTCTGCACCATGGATGATGTGCAAGCGTGCATCCTTCTTTACAAGCTCTGTAAGAATATTGGGCGTTTCATCACTCGAACGGTCATCAACCACGATGAGCTCGTAATTTGGATAGGTCTGCTCGAACAAAGCCTGGACACAGCGACTGATGTTACGTCCCTCATTTCGGGCGGGAATGATGACTGAGATCAGCGGAGGTTCACCTACAGAGAGATTTTCATCCTGATCAGCATGTGGCTCGACCACGATATCGAGGCCGGACGGCTATGCACCAGCCAGGTGATATATAACACCCAGCCCCATCGCCAGGGTGGATAAAATGATCAACACGGTCAAGCTTATACCACCCTCACCAGGCTGCCACGGTCGGTCTTCTCGACTTCAATGCGGTTGGGGAAGGCTTCTTTTAGCTCATCGATGTGGGTGATGACCAGCACCTTGGCGAAATCCTGCTTCACCATGTTGATGGCTTCGATCAGGTGCTGCCTGCCCATCGCATCCTGGCTACCAAAGCCTTCATCGATGACCAGGGTTTGCAGGCGTGCTCCAGCTCGCTTGGCGAGCAACTCCGACAGTGCCAGCCGGATGGCAAAGTTCACCCGGAAGGCTTCCCCACCCGAGTAAAGCTCATAATCACGTGTGCCTGCACCATCCGAGATGAGGATATCCAGTGTTTCCTTCAGGTCATCGCGTTTCTTATCCTTAAATTGAGCCTGGGTGGCAAAGCGGACCGACATATTCCCCTCGCTTAAACGGTCCAGCAGGTTGTTGGCGCGTGATTCAATCTCCGGCAAGAGCTTGTTCAATCAGCAAAGCCGGCACACCGTCCTTGCCAAACGCCCGTTCGAGCTGTTTATACTGCCCAACCAAGCGCGCAAGCCCTTCGCGCTGTGAGGTGAGATCTTTCAGGCGTATTTTTAAATCCTTCAGTACCATCACCTTTTGCTGGGCAGCACCCACCTCCAGCCGCTGGCTGTTCTCCTGTTCGAGCAGCTCATGCAAACTGCGTTCGGCTGCCTCCAGATCGGGTGCTTCTGCCTCGGCGGCTGCCAGGCGAACACTTGAATCGTCGTATGCCTGCTGCAGGTGGGCGACCTCCGTAGTGGAAGATTCAAGCTGGGACTGGATTTCGGCGATTTCACGTTCCAGGGGCTGCAGGGCAGCACGGGCAGCTTCCAGGAGGCGGAATTCACCTTCAGCGGTGCGTGCAGCAGCCTCATGGTTACGGCTGGCATCATGGGCAGCCGCGTCATAACCGATGGCTTTCAATTCATCATCGATATCTGCCAGTACCTTGCGTTGGTCCAGTCGCATAAGATTCCGACTCTAATATTGCCTGAATCTCAGCCATGCGCGGAGCACCTACCTGCTCCCACTCTTGCGCTTTTTGCTGAATGGCTTCAATTTGCCCATTAAGGCGAGCCATGGTCTGGGTAAGGGACAAGTCGCTCACTATCAGCCCTGGAAAGGAGGCTGCGATTTGAGCTTCGATTTCCGCCACTTTCTGGTCAGCTTCTTTCAAGTAAGCCAGGTTGAGGCGATAACGATCCCCCATCTCCTTCCCTTGGGCGGAAATCTCATCGATCAGCTGGAGGCGGTCGTGTGTCTCCAACGACCGTCCGCATAGCGGGCAGGCTGCCCCTTCCGTTTGGGAAAGCTGGTCGATGCGGGCTTTTAGCTGGTCCATCTCCGACTTTCAAGCGGGGGTTTTCAGCCCTGGCATCTGCCTGCCTTTGCCGGGCAGCCTGCAGCTCGGCATCCAGTGCACCTCGCTGGCTGATGGCTTGCTCAGCCTTCTCCAGTGCCCCTCGGGCAGATGCAACCTGCACTTCAAGCTCCACCCGGGATGCATTCTGAGCCAGAACTTGTTTTTCAGCCAGCCTGGAGCTGTTCCAGTTCCTGGGTCAATCGTGCCTTCTCGGCCTCAATTTCCATACGTGGCAGCCTGGCGCCTGGCTTCATGCTCCCTGAAGACGGCTAGCCACTTCATCCCAACGTTCAAGCTCTTCCCGGCGTCTTCATCCAGTTGGCATAGGCGGTTTCTATCTCAACTGCATTCGCCACTTTACGGGCATAATCATCACGCTCCTGTTTACGGGAAGTCAGACGAGCATCCAGCTCGTTCTGCCGGTTCTGGGCTGACTCAAGCTGTCGCTCCGAGCATGTTCACCAGCTTGCGCTGCTCCGCCAGGGTGGCGTCCACCTTACGGGCATGCTCGAGCAACTGCTCCTGGGCTTTACGGGCTTTCGCCAGGTGTTTCAGATCAGCCTGTAAAGTAGCCAGGCGCTCGGTGCGGGCACCCTCCTCGCTCAGTTCCGCATTGATCTCGGCTGTACGACCATCCAGGTTGTAAATTTCTAACTCAACCCCTTTGCGACGCTCGATCACTCGCAGTTTGTAGGTTTCCCACACTTCCAAGCCCAAGGATGCTGCCCAGGATGCGCTTGCGGTCACTGGGTTTCTGCTGGGTGAACTGGTCTGCCTTACCCTGCAGGAAGAAGGAGGCATTCACAAAGGTTTCATAATCCAGGCGCAGGGTGTGCTCGATCAATTCCTGGGTGTTGCGCAAGGTCGCTCCAGTTAGGGCTTTCCATTTTCCATCTCAGGGTTCCCGGATCTGGAATTCCAGCACGGTCGTCTTGCCTTTCAGCCAGGGTACGCTGCACACGGTAGGTATTGCCTTCGTATTCAAAAACAAGGGCAACTTCGGCAGCATTCGATCTGAAGGTTGATAAGGGTCTCGTCCCGTTTACGCGCCTGACCGAACAATACCCAGGTGAATGCATCCAGCAGGGACGACTTGCCTGCCCCATTGGGTCCAGAGATGCATGCCAGGTCGAACAAGGTAAAATCCAGCTCAGTTGTTTCGTGGTATGAGAGGAAACCGGTGATGGTGAGCTTAATCGGGATCATCCTGCCTCCATTCTATGGGCTTAAGTATAATCGCAGTACCTATGAAACCATCCTTTTCTTTAATATAGTAAAATTCTCCCATGCCTGCAAGCAAGTCTCGACTCTGCAAGCAGAATTCTCCAACCGTTTACTCACATGCATTGGGGTGGACACATCATTCTTATTACCTGCTGAGTGGTTTCCTGCTCACCTTGTTCCTGTTGGGATATATCTGGTGGCCATTGGCTGAAGAATATCTATCCTACATCGATTGGCAGGGGCAGCTGGTGGCTCTACCTGGATTGGCTTCTGTTGGGCATCTTTCTGGTCATGTCACTGCTCATCATGGCGGGCGCAGACCTGCGGGTGGATATCAGGATCATCATGGTGGGCTTGATCGGTGGGTTGGTGATCAAATCGTGGGGCACCCAGACCAACCTGTGGCATTATTACACTGCTGAACGCCCCCCGCTGTGGATCATCCCAGCCTGGCCTATCGCCAGCCTATCGATTGACCGCCTGGTGCGCATACTTCAAAAAAACAGCTCACATGTAGGTGATAAAGTTTTCAAAATCACCTACTGGCTGGTATTTCCTGTCTTTTTTACCCTGATGCTCAACTTCGTCCGTCCCACCCTGGATAAATCGCTCACTCTCTGCGCCATGGGCTTGGTTTTCGTCATCGTCATCACCCCCACAGACCACCGTCTGGCAGTGCTTACCTTCATGGCTGGTTCAGGGTTGGGTTATTTTCTGGAGCGATGGGGCACCACCCGGGAATGCTGGACATATTACACATTACAAACCCCACCGTTGTTTGCGGTCCTCGCCCATGGAATGGCTGCGGTTGCCTTCTGGCGCTCGATGATTGGCTCGGAGTCATGATGAATTGGGTTTACGGAAAATTAAAGATCAGCCGACAGCGCATCCCCAGCAATACCTTGACAGGAGATTGAACTTTCGCCATTTCCACTGATATTATGGCAGGTTTTCAGGCTCTTCGATAATCTTTCCTAGCCAGCTTTTGAAGGTCTTCCCGTTCGGTTGGATCGACGTGGCTGGGCGCCAGTAGCGGTCCAAAAGCTCGAGCTGGGTCAGGCTTTCGATCGTTTCGTCCTGAGCCAGGCGGGCACGCGCTTCCACCATCGGTCGCGTGATCAGGTGGAATTCAAAAGCCCCGGAAGCATATTCTCGTAATGCCACCTCGTCGATCAGCGTCTCCCATTCACGCGGATATTCCAACACCAAACGCACGATGGCTCCTTCCAGCTTTGAGACAGGCGGCAGGCTTTTTTGCAACTGACCCGTGACATCCTCCGGGCTTTTCAGCCGCAGGCTGCGATCGATAAAGGGACGGATACCCTTCAACTTGCGCCATTCCACCTCCGTGTGGCCATGTTCCACGATGGGCAATGACGAAGAATTTGTCGTCGGCAGCTTCACCAAAATCCACCCGCTCGATCGACCCAGGATAAATGACGGGTGGATGGGCATTCTCATTCAGGTTTTGAGATTTATGGATGTGCCCCAGGGCAACATAATCCAGGCGTGGGTCGCGCACAAGTGAACCCGGCAGCACCAGGTCACTTCCCAGCATGACGGTACGCTCACCGCCATAGATTGCCCCCTGCACCGAGGCATGGGCAGTGAGCACCACCGGCAGATTTGGGTCAGCCTCGTCCAGCGAATTCTTCACGATAGCGGTCAGCCTTTCTTCGATCGCTTCATTGACCGTCTCAGGGTTGACCGCACTGATCTCCTGGCTGGCCATTAAGCCTGACCGGGAAATCCATGGCAGGGCGATCACCTGCAGGGGTAAGCCCCACAGATCGGCAGGTCGGAGAAAAACCCGGGTGATCCAGGACCAGCACATTGGGCACTTCGAGGGTGTTGAATGGTTCGAGCGTATGCGCACGACCCAAGGCAGGCGAGGTATCATGGTTGCCCACCAGCAGCAGGGTTGGGATACCCGCCCTGGAGAGGCGCATCACCCGTTGTCCCCATTCGCGCTGGAAGGTGGGGGCCGGGTTGCGATCCTTGTAGGCGTCCCCGGCAAACAGCACCAGGTCAACCTTCTCGGCAATGGCAGTATCCACGATCGTGTCCAGCGATTTCAGGAAATCCAGCACGCGCAGGGGCAGCCCGACTGACGGGATCATGCCGGCCGTAGTTGGCCATATCGATATGCGCATCGGCAAAGTGAAGAATGGTCAGCATTCAATTCCCTCCCAACAAGGCTGGCATCATAGATCAGGGTGACACACCCAACGTTCCAGCTGGTAGAGACCGGGAGCAAAATCTGGGTGCAGGCGCACGCTTTCGCGAAAATCCGCAATGGCGGCATCCGTCTGGCCCAGGGCGAGCTCTCCCATGCCGCGCCAGTACCAGGTTTCCTCCAGGACATCATCGCCGATCGTGTTGAAGGTGACATTAGCCAGGTCGATCACATCCTGGTAACGCCCACTGTAATAATACGCAAAATACGGTCCAGTCTGGTACCACAGCATGCGGAAAGGTCGCTGGTCATCATCCGGCAGGCTGGCATATAGCTGGAAGGCATAATCATAGGCATAGGCGGCATCCACGTATTCCTTCAGGTTGACGTGGCTGGTACCGGTATTGAAAGCAGCAAAATACTGGTCAATGCCTGACAATGTCGATGTTTCACCGGTGGCAACCTCCAAGGCATGCCGGCTGGACCAATCCGTGTCGGCATAGTCACCAAGAAGTGCCAACAGCTCCCCTTCGCGCTCGGATGGGTAGACAACCATGAAGAGGTTGTCGAATGAACGCCAGCCATCGTTGAACTCAGCATAGGGGAATTCGTGATTCTCACCTTGCGGGATATACGTGTCCTGCACCACCAGCACGCCCTTGGATTCATCGTAGCCAGTGACAAACTGGTAGTGCCCCAACCAGCCGTAGCGCCCGGTCATATCATAGGTATAGTAGCCTTTTTCAGTCACCACCGGGAAGCCACCTGCCACCAGCTTCTTCAGCAGGTTGATGTCACCACCATAACGGATGAGTGCTCCATAACCAGTGGTCTGGGTCAGGACAAAATCCTGCAGCTCGTAAGGCATGACATTCTTGTCATCATTATTGGACTTAACATACTCACCAACTGTGTCGCGGTTGCCATTCCACCCCCAAAACGTGAGCGACATGGATAAGTTTGCCGGACCACAGAAGTTATAGCGACCGTGCTGGTCTTCATACTTGAACTCCCTCCAACCTGACAGAACCCGGCAAGGGGTGTGGGTGATAACGTGGGGGTTGGGGAAGGCATCGGTGTAGAGGTGGGACCCACTTGTGTAGGGTTGGGGATTATCGCCGTGGGGGTGGAGGTGGGCGCCAGGGCAGTCAGGGTGGAATTGACAATGGCATCTACCTGGCTTTCCAGCTCTGCCTGCTCCTGAGGCTGGAAAACTGCCTGCTCGGGCGGGTTGAGGGCGTATTGGATACGCACACGGACGTTATCGATCCGCCATGCCAGGCGGCTGTGGATGAAAGGGACGTTATACAGCAAGATTGCCAGCACGCAAAGCAGCGGGATGGCAAGCAGGTATTTCGATGAAAATCGGCTGCGCATGGCGGGATTATAACACTTGAACTTACAACCTTTTTATAACCACAAAGAACGCGATAAACACAAAGGGAAATTTTATAAACAATACTCAATGTTTTTATGGCATACCTTCTTAATCCATCCCTCCGTATATCTCCCCTGCTCTATGACTAATATAATCTGAGCTTTTACCGAATAATGTAAGGTACAATAATTGAGTGAAAATAAGATTCAAACAGATTCTGTTCATAGTCTGGTTTTTCTTGATCAGCCTGAGCCCAATCTTCAACCTATCGGTGCATGCCCAAGCCGACGGCTCCCAGATGCTCGTGCTGACTGCGGATGGTCCCATCACCCCCGCCATGGCACAATATCTTTCACGCGGTATCAAGATTGCTGAACGTCAGGGTGCGGAGGCAGTGATCTTCCAACTCAATACCCCCGGTGGGTCAGTTGATACAATGACCGAGATGGAACAGATGATCCTCGCTTCCAAGGTTCCAGTGATCGTTTATGTTGCACCAGCGGGAGCCATGGCTGCCAGCGCTGGCACCATCATCACCCTGGCAGGGCACGCATCTTCAATGGCACCTCAAACCATGATCGGGGCAGCCAGCCCGGTGGGAGGCCAGGGGGAAGACCTGGACACAACTGAAGAAGCCAAAGTAAAGAACGCCACTGCTGCTGCTGCCCGTTCCCTGACCGAACGCCGCGGTCCCACAGCAGTTGCCCTGGCTGAAGATACCATTAAGAATGCAGCCGCGGTTTCCGCCAGTGAAGCCCTTCAAGCCGGGCTGATCGATTTCATCTCGGTTGATCTAAATCAACTGCGCAGCCAATTGGATGGATTTACAGTTTCCGTTGCCGGGCAGCCTGTCACCTTACATACTGCGGATGCCATTTTTGTGCCTATCAATATTTCCATCATCGAACAGGCACTGCTGATCGTAACTGACCCTAATATCGTTTTTTTGCTCATCACGATCGGTGTCCAAGCCCTTATATTTGAGATTACCAGCCCAGGCGGTTGGGTGGCTGGTTTTATCGGTGTTGTGTGTACTGGCATTAGCCACTTATGGCTTGGGTATCCTACCGGTAAACTGGTTCGGCCTACTCTTCATCGCAACATCTTTTGTGCTGTTCATCCTGGACATCAAAGCGCCCACCCACGGGGGTCTCACTGCAGCAGGGATTGGCAGCCTAATCGTGGGTGCATTGGTGCTATTCAACACCCCAGCCACACCCAGCTTCCAGCACGTCTCGGTGCCGCTGGTGGTTGGGGTCTCGGTGGTGAGTGGGGCGATCTTTTTTGGGATTATGATGATTGCGGTGCGGGCCCAACGTGCTCCCATCCGGGTGGGTGAAGAAAGCATGAGCGGGCGGTTAGGCACCGCCCGGACAGACCTATCTCCGAGGGGCAGCGTCCAGGTTGGGGGTGAATTGTGGACAGCTGAACTGGAGGATGAAAGCGCAACTCTTGCCTGCGGGGACGCGGATTGAAGTGGTTCGAGTAGATGGCTTACGCGTAATCGTAAGAAAGGCTGAATTAGTCAGCGAAACCTAGATTTTTTCCTGATTTAGTAAGCCGATTACCCCACTGATGATTTCGTCACGAACCGATCGAAAAGCTGCCATTTTCTCGTCTTCATCTCCAGTCACCTTTGCCGGATCTAGGAAAGGCAAATGAACCTGCCTACCTTTTCCCAGCCACACCGGGCATCCATCTGCAGCCTGGTCACATAAAGTTACCACTAAATCAAATGACAGACCCTGAAACTCCTCTAAAGACTTTGACCTGCCCAGGAGTTCAATTCCAATCTCTGATAAAGCTTTAATTGCCAACGGGTGAATATAACCCGCTGGATGGGAACCAGCGCTGAAAGCTTGCCATCGATCACCCAACTGAGCATTCACTATCGCTTCAGCCATCTGTGACCGGCAAGAATTTCCCGTACATAAGAATAACACTCTCGCTCTATCCATCAATGTAACCCTGCTTTATCCTCTTCGGATGAATCCAACTCTCTCATCTCCCCCGTAGCAACATAAACGATGCGCTCACAAATATTGGTCACCCGGTCAGCCATACGCTCAAGGTTATGCGCTGCCCACATCATATGGTTAGCCCGGTCAACCGTAGTTCTATCAGTGGTCATTTGCTCCATCAGCATACAATACACCTGGTTATAGAGGTTGTCTACTTTCGAATCTTCCTTAGAAATTTCACGTGCAGCCTCAGCATCTCCAGCAACAAAAGCATCCAGGGAGCGCTGGAGCATACCCAGACCAAGCGTTGCCATTTGCTCTAATTCACTTATGATAACCGGATCAACCGGTTCTTCGCTGAGCATCAGGTTGATCTTGCTGATACCTTTGGCATAATCGCCAATCCGCTCGAGCTCGGTGATAATTTCAAGGATGGCAGCTAAAAAACGTACATCACGGGCCATCGGTTGCTGGGTGGCGATCAGGGTGATGCAATCACTCTCAATCGCATAGCGCTTTTCGTTGATTTTTATGTCGTCTGCATAAATTCGACGTGCAGCTGTACTGTCGCGTCTTTTTAGAGCACTGAGAGAGTCAAGTACTGATTGCTCCACCATACTCCAAAGCACCAGTACCTGATCCAACAATATTTGCATTTGTCTGTCAAAGCGTTCGCGTGTCATTATCTCTCCTATTATTAACCAAAACGACCGGTAACATAATCTTCGGTCTGTTTGTTTTGAGGGTTGGTGAATATCTGGGTCGTTGGTCCATATTCCACCAGGTACCCAGCCCGGTTCTCGTCCATGTTAAAGAAGGCAGTATAGTCGGAGACGCGGGCTGCCTGCTGCATGTTGTGCGTGACCACGATAATTGTATATTCTTCTGCCAATTCGCGCATCAGCTCTTCGATCTTCAACGTGGCGATCGGGTCGAGGGCTGAAGCCGGTTCATCCATCAGGATCACCTCCGGTGAGACCGCCAGGGCACGGGCAATGCACAGGCGCTGCTGCTGCCCGCCGGAGAGAGACAGACCGCTCTGGTTGAGCTTGTCTTTGACCTCGTCCCATAAGCGCAGCCTTGCGCAGGCAGTATTCAACCCACTCGTCCATGCTGGGGTTGCCTATCCCACCTTTGAAACCGTTCAGCCTGGCGCCCCAGGCGACATTCTCATAGATACTCTTGGTGAAGGGATTGGGCTTTTGAAAGACCATGCCAATTCGGCGGCGCACTTCCACCGGATCCACCTGCCGATCGTAAATATTCTGACCCAAGAATAATACCTCACCCTCACTATGGGCGGAGGGCACCAATTCATTCATGCGGTTGAAAGAACGCAGCACAGTGCTTTTACCGCAACCGGTAGGTCCGATGATGGCGGTAACCTTCTTTCGTTCAATGGACAGGTTTACATCTTTAACAGCGCGGAAGTCAGCCGTAGAAAATATTCAGGTTGTGGGCTTGAATGGCAAAATCTCGAATCACTGATCTAACATATATTTTTTTCTAATACCTCCTGCTGTAACGGTTGCGCAGCAGAATGGCAGTGGCATTAAGGCTAAGCAGAAGAGTAAGTAATACCAGAATGGCTGCAGCTGCAATGTTGTGATACTCGCCCTGCGCACGCGAGGTCCATTGATAGATCTGGATGGGCAGGGTGGTGAACTTGGAGAAGGGACCATCGGGGTCGAAGGTGATATAGGTGGCAGCACCGATCACCACCAGTGGAGCAGTCTCACCAATGGCACGCGAGATTGACAGGATTGCGCCTGTCAGGATACCCGGCATGGCGTTGGGCAGAACATGATGCCAGATGGTCTGCCACTTGGTTGCACCCAGACCGTATGCTGCCTTCACGCAAGGAGTTGGGTACCGCACGGATAGCTTCCTGCACGTTGATGATCAGCACTGGCAGCACCAGCAGTGCCAGGGTCAATCCGGCAGAAAGGATGGTGCGCCCGTTAGCAGTGGTCGGGTCGTTGAAACCAAACAAAGCCCCGCTGGTGATGGGCTCCATGGCACGCACAAAGATTGCCAGACCCAGCATGCCATAGATGATGGAAGGAACACCAGCCAGGTTGTTGATATTGGTCTGGATGGTTCGGTTCACCCAGTTATCTGAGGCATATTCTTCCAGGTAGATAGCCGCACCAATGCCGATTGGTAACGCGATCACAATCGTGATGGCGATGATATAAAGTGTGCCAAGCAAAGCGGTTCGTACGCCGGCTTCCAGCACATCGGAGGATTGTGGAGAAGTGACGAACTGTGGATCGATCCAGTTGGTAAATTTTACTGTTGCCTGAGGGTGCTCCTGCTCCACTTCAGCCAAGATCTCTTCCCTCCGGGTTAGTGACTCAACTAATGACCAGGTACCCACGATATCATTCGGCTGAACTACATCATCAATCACCACCTGGTAGACTTCCTCCCAGGTGCGTTCGGCAAGCGGCTGCTCTCGTTCCAATTGACGAAACTTACCCTTCGATACATTTTCTTCAATGATGGTGATCAATGTCTGCCTGATCAAGCTCCTCAATTGGCACACCGTCCACAGCCAAGCTGGTAGGATCGATCTTATTGTCAATCGCTACCAGACCAAAGGATTGATTAATAATATTATAGAGTAAGAGCATCAACATAATCATGCCAATGGTAGTGGATAATAGAAAAAGAGTGCGCCAGAGAGTCGCCTTGCGATTACGTGGTGGAAGGTTGGATTCAAAGTGAGGGGTCAGGAGGGTATTATGATCAGGTGTACTCATTCGTAGGTCTCACGGAAGCGGCGCACGATGCGCTGGCTGATGATGTTCAGACCCAGAGTGATGATGAAGAGTAGTAGACCGATAGCAAATAAGCTGTCATAGTCTATTGAATCATAACTTAGGTCACCTCCAGAGATACGCACAATGTGCCCGGTCATGGTTTCAGCACCCTTAAAGGGGTTGAAGGTGAAATTTGGTCCGGCACCCACGGCAATGGCGACGATCATCGTCTCACCAATGGCACGTGAGATGCCCACCACGAAAGCAGCTGCCAACCCTGAGATGGCGGCTGGTACCACTACCTTGATGGCAGTTTCCAGCTTGGTCGCCCCAAGGGCGTAGGATCCTTCACGTAATGCACGAGGTACCGCTGAGAGAGCATCTTCGCTCATCGAAGTAATCAACGGCAGGATCAGGATGCCCATCACCAACCCACCGGAAGCCATGTTGTAGACATCCACGACATCCCGGCCGAAGATTGAGCGCAGCACGGGGGTCATGAAGGTCAGTGCAAAGTAGCCGTATACTACGGTAGGGATTCCTGCCAGGATCTCAAGAGTCGGTTTGAGGAAATTGCGTGCTTTGGGCGAAGCATATTCGCTTAAATAGATCGCCACTGCCAACCCAAGTGGTAATGCAATACACATGGCAATGGCTGTGGTGATCAAGGTGGCGGTTACCAGCGGTAGGATTCCAAAGGCTTCTGCCTGGGGTTGCCATTTGGTGCCAGTAAAAAAATCAAACAGATTTACTGCTGGATTACGGAAGAATAGCAGGGCTTCTTTGCCCAATTCGTATACGATGCCCAGGGTGGTTAAAATTGAAAATGCCCCACAGAACAATAGAAACCCCCGGATTAGGAATTCCCCACGCCGTGGTCGATATCGTAAAGGATTAGCTTCTATCTTTCGGGAGATTGTCCTTATACTCATTTCAGTCTTCTTATAATTGTTTTCGAGGTTTTAAATGGCACACGGTTGGATAACATGGATGTTGGAGCTGTCAACACAGCTCCAACATCCCAGGTATTGTCGACCTTTTCCCTTCAGGAAGACGAGTTTATCCTTTATTTCATTGCATCCAGCCAGCTTTGCATGGCAACCTCGAGTGCTGCCTGGCTGGCGGGGAAATAACCCACCGAGAGGATCTCCTCGTTGACAAAGCTCAAGAAGAAGTTGATGTAAGCAGCCACCTGCGGCTTGGCTTGCATGATGGCTGCATCCGAGTAGATAAACAACGGACGAGCCAACGGGTATTCACCATTCTCAGCAGTCTCAGCGGATGGAGCAACCCCATCCACCGAAAGCGCCTTCAGGTTACCCTCGTTCTCGGCATAATAGGCATACCCAAAGTATCCAATCGCATACGGCGAGCCTTCCACACCCTGCACCAGCACGTTATCGTCCTCCGAGAACTGGATGTTCTCAGCATTCAAGATCGACGCTTCCCCAGCTTCCAGGTCAGCCTTGCCCTCCGCATTCGGGTACAGTGGCCCCATCACCACTTCTACAAAGTAGTCAAAGGTACCCGAGTCGGTCCCAGGACTGAAGCGCAGGATATCCTCGTTCGGCCACTCGGCACGCACTTCCGACCACTTGACCACCTCGCTGGAGAAGATCTTGCCTAACTCCTCCTTGGTGACATCGGTCAGAAAATCATTCTCACTACTCACCACAATCGCCAATGCATCGGTACCCACACGGAACTCGATCGGGGTGCGACCAAGAGCTGTGCAACTCTCTACCTCAGAGTCTTTGATCTTCGCGCGAAGCATTGGAGATGTCGGTCTCACCGTTCACGCAGAAACGCTCAAAACCTGCTCCTGAGCCAATGCTGTCAATGGTGATGTTTCCAGCAAAACCTTCATCTTTGAAACGATCAGCCATCACCTCAGACAGTGGGTACACGGTGGATGAGCCAGCTGCAATGATGTCACCAGACACACTGGCAGGATCAACTTCGGGTAGCATTACTATTGGTGCTGCAGTTGGTTCAGGCATTTGCTCTTCAGTCGGTTCAACAGCAGGCGGTTTAGTTGGTTCAACAGCATCAGGTTTCGTCGGTGTAACTGTGGGTGCTGCTGGTTCGGTGGTGGCACTGGCGCAAGCACCTAATAACAAAGCCATGGTAGTTATTATTACAAATAGTAAAGAAATTCTTTTATGCATTCTTATTCCTCCAAAAAATACTATGATTTATTGAATCTAAGGATACCTTGGGTTGTTTAACGTTCCAGCAATAACGTGTTAAGAGATAGCAATCGATTTGTAATCATTCTGTTAACACATCATCATATTCTCATCCCTTTGCACGATTTGGAAATTTTTTAGTCACCCCACTTTAATAAAACAATAGCCCGCAGATCAATCTACGGACTAATTTTAATAATGAATAGTTTATGCCAGTGGGATTGAGAAATAAAAAGTGCTACCCTTGCCCACTTCGCTTTCCACCCAAATCCTACCCCCATGCGCCTCCACCAGGTGACGGGCGATTGCCAGACCCAAGCCAGTCCCGCTGGTGGCACGTGATCGATCAACCTTATAGAAACGTTCGAAGATGCGTGAAAGGTCCTCTGCCGTGATGCCGATGCCGGTATCGCTGACACTGAAACGAACTGCACGATCCTGTTGCATGGCACGCACGGTCACATTCCCACCAGAGGGGGTAAATTTAATGGCATTATGTAGCAAATTGACAACCACCTGTTGCACACGAGTAGCATCTGCCATTACGGGAGGTAATTCCTCAGGGCATTCTAAGGTGAGGGTCAGCCCGGCACGCTCCGCTTGCAGATATAGTCGTTCAAAAGCCGGGGTGACGATATCGATAGGCCTGGTGGGAGCCAGCGTGAGAGGAACCCGCCCAGACTCAATGCGCGAGAGCTCAAGCAATTCACTGACCATCAGGCTGAGCGAATCCACCTCGGTTTCCATCTGCTCCAGAAACCTGTGGGCTGCAGGTGGGTCTTCCAAGGCACCACCTTGAAGGGTTTCAGTAAGTGCTTTCAGCGCTGCCAGAGGTGTGCGCAGCTCATGCGATACGTTACTGATAAAGTCACGCCGCATGGTTTCAATCTGCCGCTGACGGGTCATATCCTGAAATAGTAAGAAGTGTTGAACCAGGGATAACCGGGCTTAGGGAGGTGGCTATTCCCTGTAAAGAGAGACGATTACCCACTTCAAAATCAACATTCTGAGTATCACCCGAATCCCGACAGCGTTGCCACATCTCTACCGGTGTGTGGTGTTTGACCACTTCAATCAAGGGTTTCTGTAGTGATGACATTCGGGAAATGGAAAACATTTTTTCCGCGGCTGGATTGACCAATTGGATATCACCCTTGGCATCCACAATAAAGACACCATCCGTCATCTTTTGCATCACCGTTTCCAAGGTAGCACGTTCCTTCTCAAGATCCTTGATCTCTTCACTCAATCGAACCGACATAATATTAAAAACAGCAATAAGCTGTTTGATTTCATCCTGATTCGGTGGAACGGGTCTGTCAGTCCGGATTAATAGATGCCAGTTGCCAGGCCGAATGGGTAAGTTCACGGACTGGTTTTGAGATCCGCCCAGCAATCAATGTCGCCAGAAGCATAGCAAGAAGAGTCACCAGAACGGTTACAGCGATCAGGATGCGTTGGAGGTTAGCAATATTGGCAGATACATGCTGCAACGGCAATGCAACTCGAACAAGCGCTAGAACATGCCCATTTTCTTCAACGCGAACCGCTGTGTAAAGCATGTCATATCCCAATGTGTGACTGAAACGGCTGCTGTGGCCCGTGCCAGATGATAATGCCTGTATCACTTCAGGGCGGTCACTGTGATTGGTCATCCCAGCACTATCTTCGTCTGATTCACCCCAAACGGTACCATCCGGAGCAATAATCGTCACACGCGCCTGTAAGATATCAGCCCAATGGCTGGCTTGCAGGTCAAGGTTCGGGCTCACTACACTTGTTTTTAAATCCGGTATGATGCTATCCCCAATTATAGCGAGCTTCGTCCTCAAGTTTTGATTCCAAATCCCTTATATAGGATTTGCCTAATAAAACTGGATAAATAGACTCCCAATGACAGCATGGTGATTAAGAATTAAACCAACATACGGCAGGGCAATACGCCAGCGAATGGAGCGAAACATATCACATTATCCTTCGAAACGATATCCGGAACCATGCACGGTGACGATCCGCTTCGGTTTGGACGGGTCAATTTCAATCTTCTCCCGCAACCAGTGCACGTGCACATCCACCGTACGGGTACCACCGCTGAATTCCCACCCCCATACACGCTCAAGCAGGAATTGCCGAGAAAGCGCCTGCCTGGGGTGCTGTGCCAAGAAAAGCAGGAGTTCGTATTCCTTTGGTTTTAAAGTAATTGGAGCTTCATCCAACAAAACTTCCCGCCTGGTCAGGTCTATGGTCAGGTTATTAAAAGTAAGGACTTCGTGTGATGCTTCTTCCGGAGACATGTTGATCTCCTGGCGAATTAAACGATCTCGCCGCAGGTGAGCTTTCACACGTGCCATTAACTCTCGCATACTGAAAGGCTTCGTGATGTAGTCATCTGCCCCAATTTCCAAGCCAATCACCCGGTCAATCTCGTCATCGCGGGCAGTCAGGATCAGGATGGGGATATTCGTCTCCTGGCGCAGGATACGGCATACCTCAATGCCGTCCAATCCGGGCAACATCAGGTCGAGCAGTATCAAATCGGGATGGATTTTTCGGGCAGTCTCCAGGGCAGTCAGGCCATCACCCACTGCCTGTACACTATATTCCTGGCGCACAAGGTTATATGTAAGAGTCTCGCGCAATGAGGTATCGTCTTCAACAACAAGGATAGTTGACATAAGGGTTTATCCTGTAAATGCTTGCTCAAAAAAATCTGCCAGCCTAGTATACAATATTTCCTGGTTGGCTGGTTTGTGGACCCCATGTCCTTCATCTTCAAAGACCAGCAACTGGTAGGGAATCTTGTTCTGCTCCAACTGTTCCACCACCTGGTGCACATTTTCTGGGGTGACATTCGGGTCGAGGGCACCCTGGATAATAAACAATCTGCCGCGAATATTCCTGACAAACTTAATCGGTGATCGTTCATAATAGCGTTCCGGCACCTGGTCGGGTCGACCTCCCATCATCTCCTCGCTTAATGAACGTAGGTCCGGCCGGGTAGTATTGTAATCCACCACCAGGTCAGTCATGCCACAGATAGGCGCTGCTGCACCAATGATCTCCGGAGGATAATGCGTAATTAGATACCAGGCACTGTAACCTCCGTAGGATGTGCCTGTCACTCCAATTTTCCCCGCCTGTGCCAAGCCTGCCTGGACCAGTGCCCTTGCCCCACTGGCAATATCCACCTGCTCACGACCGCCCCAACCATCCTCCTTGATGGCCAGGCGGTACTTCAGACCAAAGCCTGTGCTGCCCCGGTAATTCACATCCAATACATTGAAACCTCTCTTGACATAATACTGGATTTGCGGATTGATCCAATTTTCACTATGCCAGTTTGGGCCACCATGTACATATATGATGGCTTTTTTTAAGTTTGGCACCGCCCGGTATAACCAACCCTGGATTTCCATCCCATCTTCAGATTTCCAGCGGAAATCCTGTGCAGGTATGAGCTGCGTTGGAGATAGGCTGGTGTGCTCCCAAACCTTGGTTAAGGATACGAGATCATCCGGGCTTTTGGCATCCAGGGGCACCCGGACCAGCTCTTCAGGACTGGTTGACGAATAATACAGGGCGATCCATGCCCCATCGGGCGCCTGACCGATCGGCAGCAGGTTGCCCGGCAGGCATGGGAAGGAGGTCTCTTTACCAGACTTAATATCCAGGAACGTGGCCAGGTGGTTGGCATCCTTCATTTCGTCAACCACCACCAGGCCATCACGGGTGACCCATTCACTCTCAACCATGCGGGCAGGGTCATCGATCAGCCAGCGCAAGCTCTGGGTAGGCCAATGATATACGCCCAGGCTGAAGTGATCCTGTGGTCCTTTGCCTGTTGATTCACTAAGGAACACGATATGCTCCCCATCCGGATGCCAATCAGCAGATACTTTTACCTGCTCGCCAAAGTTGAGAATTTCTTTATCCTCATTACCTTCCACGTCGACCAGCCAAATTTGCCTTCCGGAGGGATCCTGACCTCGACGAGTGTATATTAAATGCGTTCCCAGGCGGTTTAGCTCCGGTACCAGCCAATTGGGGACGGATGGTCGGGCTATCGGAACGTTTTCCCCTGAGATCAAGTCATGCCTGTACAACCAGGTCGGCTCGATCAGCTTTCCTTGTTGAAAGTCGAAATTTGCTCCGTAGAACAGGTGCCGCCCATTCGGGTGCAGCATACCGCCACGGATAAAGTACGGTGGTCGATCTTCAGTCAGTGGATACATGACCAAAGGCTGACCAATATCCACACGAAACAGGCGAGAATATTCATCTCCGTCATGATCTTCAGAGACAATAACTGCCTGTGAATCCGGCGTCCAACTAACCAGCTCGGTAGCTTCGGGGGTATGGGTTAAAGGGATGGGAGGTTGCGAGCCATCCGAAGGGATGAGGAAAACATCGATATTCTCATGCATACGATACCAGGTGAATGCCACCCATCGTTTATCAGGTGACAGTCTGCCTTCCAGTACGGTGGGTAAGGTCATCAATTGGTGCAGAAATGTCTCTTCAGCCATTCCGTTCATCTCCTAAAAAAATTCTTACGGTTGACTCCTCAGCCCTTTTTACCCATCAAGCTAGTCTTTCGGTTTTTCCCCAGATACATAGATATAAGAGATTGACTTCCCCAATCCAACCTGTGGGTCTTCCAGGAGGTATGAGTATCCTACCTGGTGAGAAATTGCCATATCGGTATCAGATCTGTCCTCCCAGACCATTTTCACGGTTGATGTCAGGTCACGTACTTCAATATTGAACAGCCCTGCATCAGCCATCCAGCGGCGAAAGTCACCTGGAGTACCATCACAAATGTATTCCAACCCAATCCTGGCAAGTTCCTGGCGCACATAGTCTGGTAGTGGCCTGGTAGCAATCACATCGGTGAGGATCATCTTCCCACCCGGTTTCAGCACGCGTGACATCTCAGCCTGCCCTATTTCGGTGGGCGTTGAAGTTGGATATACGATAAATTCACTCACTACGGCATCGAAACTAGAGTCAGGTAAGGGAATCCTATCCTTCTCAGCGGGCAAAAAATGGACCACTTGATCCAGACCCATCTCGCGTATAGACCGGCGCGCTATATCCAATGCTTCCGGATCAAGCTCCAAGCCAACCACCTGACCCTGCTCCATCATCTCGCCCAACCAGAAAGCTACCTCGCCTGTGGCACTGCATAGGACAAGGATATTTTTACCGTCCACAGGGACCAGGTCGAAAGATAGCTGTTCCAATATAGGCAGCAGGCGGTTTATCTCATTCCTGTTCCATTTCATGGCTGCCTCCGTTCGAGATAATAAGCGAGATCCCCATGCGCTGCATATCACTCATGAAGCGGTTAGGCTCGACAATATGAGCCTGCAACCACAAACCCGGCTGGGCAATCGATCCATCCAGGTATTGCAGCAGGCAAGCTACCACCGGGATGGCAGTAAACATATATCCATCAGGGTGGGCAATGGTAATTTCCACCGTTCCCTGCTGGCCATCTTTCACTCCACCGGCCTCCACTTTTAACAACGTCCCATAAGGCGGCATAGAAAATGTGTCCAAGCCCCAGCGCGTCCATCTTGCCATCGGCCATTTAGCTTGCCTTGGGAAAAGTTTCATGGCAACCAGCGCGACCGGCATGATGACCCAATCTGTAAACCAATTAAAGCTGCCCACGTAAAAACCTGTTTCTTTCAGTGATGGGAACAATAGCGGAAGCGAGCGCATCTCCTCCAGCATCATGGGGGCGCAAAACTGTTCCCCAAATTCAACCCCAAAATCCATCCTCAAGTAATCTGACATGCTGAACAGGCTGGCCTTCTTCCACTTGCCAGCTTTGAAAGTCGACATATCGTAGTCATTCATAAGCTGCAATAATTCGTATACAGTGGCATCTGCAACATCGAGGTTCTTCCAGTCTATCTTGATCACGCTACCCACCCTGGCACTTACCAGCTGGTTAAAATATTGGGCAGCAAAACGAACTAAAAATGCTGGCAATCCTGGATGGAATCCGCCATCCGTGATAAAACAACATCCAGCCCCTTGGATCTCAGATGTCATTGACTTGAGCAGGGCAATTTTCTGGTTTGAATATTGAATATCCAGATAATCCACCCGGGTATCCAAAGCCATTTCAGCTACCTGGCGGCAATTATGTGTCGTTGATGAAGCCATTACTACGATACTCATCCCAGTGAATGCCTCCCTCAGGCTGGCTGAATCGGATGCATCTGCGAAAATTCCGCGCGCCCGGTTAACACCAACCGTTTTATTCAACTCATCCGCCAACTGTTGTGCTTTGCCAATATTCCGGCCCGCCAGTACGAGTTGTGCTTCGGTTTCCTGTAAAAGCAAGCGAGCCAACGCTTTGCCGGTATTCCCATACCCACCCAGGATCAATATTGAATTATTTTGCATAATACCTCCCTGTCTGAGTAGTCCTTTAATATACTCATTAGTAAATGTATGGAATTAATCGCCATGAGCGCTTGCAATATGCATCCCACTGCATGCCAAACTCCTTATGCATCGTCGCTTCCTCGTCCTTGATTCGGAAAATGAGCACAGCGACGAAAAACAGGCTTGCAAGCAGTCCGATCCAAGATCGAAATACACACGATACACCGGTCGATAAGGCAATTACCCCCAGATAACGCGGATGGCGGATAAGCTGGTAGACGCCTGAGGTGATCAGGTGATGTTCCATTTGGATGGTCACATCCGCACTATATTGCCTTCCCAGAGCCAAGCCCGACCCAAAAACCAGACTAAACCCTACGGCAGATAATACCACCCCCAACCAACGCGCCAGGCTTCCATCATCGAAAACACCGATCGCATACCGATCAAAGAAAGGGATGAAGAAAAGTGCGATATACAACGAAAGCACCAGCACGATCCGGACGATCCGTTGGCGAAAAACGAATTTGTCCGCTTCGCCTTTTCGTCCTCTGATCCCCTCCGTAGAGCTAAATGCCTGGATCCCAACAGCCAGGCTGAACAAGCCAACCAGCACAGCATACCCGAAGCGAGCGCCATTTGAGAAATATCCTACCAGGTCATCCAACCCCCAGCCAAGTAAAGGGATGCCTAAATAAAGCAGCCCGGTAAAAGCACAGAACGTAACCGCACGCAATATCTTCACATGCCCCATATCTCTTTCATTTTCAGACAAATACCTGCCGTCTAATTTTACACCTTACCATTTCGAAATATAAATATCCATTAAAACAAATAAATGAAGAATTCGTATGAATTAAAATCCCCAAACCTAAATATCCTCGATTTTAGAGTAAAATTTACACCTGTATCTTCATTTGCACAGAGATGTTATTGGTGTTGGGTTTCGCAATAAAAGCATAGCTCGCAATTGCGCTGGCGATAATTCAGGCAAATAGCGCCTTTGCTCACCCAATCTACACAACTAAAACGTACTACATATAACAACCTACTATGTCCATTAAGCCCACCCGTGATCGGGTTGACCCCGAAAATACACCCACCACCCCATTGCGCCGTCCAGATTGGATCAAGGTACGCGCTCCCTCGGGTGAGACCTACCAATGGCTGCAAGGCTTGATGCGCAAAAAAGCGCTTCACACCGTGTGCGAGGAAGCCATGTGCCCCAACCTGGGCGAATGCTGGGGTTCGGGAACCGCCACCTTCCTGATGTTGGGTGACATCTGCACGCGCACCTGTGGCTTCTGCGATATCAAGCGCGGAAAACCTTCATCGATCGACTGGCTTGAGCCAGAGCGCGTTGCTCAAGCAGTGAAAGCTATGGAGCTCAAGCATGCCGTAATCACCAGCGTCAACCGGGATGACCGCCGCGATGGAGGTGCCCCCATCTTCGCCATGGTCATCCAACGCATCCGCGAGCTTCATCCAGGTTGTTCGATAGAAGTGCTGATCCCCGATTTCAAAGGTTCACTCGAAACCCTCCAAATCGTCATGTCAGCCCGTCCTGAGATCCTTAACCATAATGTGGAGACTGTCCCCCGACTATTCAAACAAGTTCAACCCCAAGACCGTTTCGAATGGGCCGCTGCTACGTTGAGCAATGCCAAGAGACTGGACCCCGAAGTGCTAACCAAATCTGGTATCATGGTGGGCTTGGGAGAAAGCATGGATGAGATCAAGGAAGTGATGCGCCAACAACGCAGCTGGGGTGTGGACATCCTGACAGTTGGGCAATATCTTCAGCCCAGTAAAAAACACCTGCCGATAGAGCGCTACTACACCCTGGATGAGTTTACTGAGATCAAGGATTATGGATCAAGGATCGGTTTTCAGTGGGTAGAGAGCGGACCCCTGGTGCGGTCATCTTATCACGCATCTGAACAGGTGCGGGAGCTGAGCATCGTACACCGGAAACTATACGGGTAATATTAAACCTGGATAATCAGAAGCACCCCAACCCCAATCCCCAGTCCCAGGATCATCCCCGCCAGCACATCCGATAAATAGTGCACTCCCATGGCTACACGGGCCAGGCTTACCAGAGGTGCCCATACGAGCAGTAATAATCCAAGCCACAAAGGCCCTAGCCCAAGCACAACAACAGCCAACATCACCGCCCTCACGGCATGCCCGGAGGGGAACGAATGCGGATCAGTGCTCCGGTAAAATTTTCCCCATTCTCCCTCCGGTCGTTTTCGCCGCACGGTAAACTTGACGATCAAGACGATCATGGCGGTCAGCAGGATGGAGACGATCAATGTGATCGCCCTCTCCTGCCAATAATCAGATCCCAACCACCAAACTAAACCCAGTCCTGCCAACCAAAACCAGGAATCTCCCGAATGCGCCAAAACCGCTGCCAGGGTGCGCAGCGGTCCAGGTTTCTCAGCAATCCGCATCTGCTTAGAAATGCGCGCATCTAGCTCCATCAATGCTTCACCTGCTTCCCCAGGTCTGCTCGCATGATTTCAAGCTGAACCGGTTTGTCCACATCCATGCCAACCTCGGCATAGGGGCACATGATAGCTGCTCCGGTCATGTGCAGGCGTGCAGTTGCTTTTTCCACCGCCTGATCCACCGTGATCATGCCCAACAAGGCTAATATCAAGACATCAAAGCCAATAATAGCAGCCTGCTTGATGGGATTCTTGCGCGATGCAACCAATTTCTCCCAGATTTCCGGGTTTGCTGAGACCACGGACGTGTGAATCACATTCATATCACCACTGCATACCTGCATACCTTTCAGCCTAGTGAATGTACGTTTTGAACCAGGGTAGCGTGCCTCGATTACTTCCCGTTTAATTAAGTTATAGCACAGGTCTACATCGGTTTTCAAAGTGGTATCGACTTCCCAGTCAACCATTTCAGGGGTAATGGCAGGGATATCCGAGGATACCAGCAATATGTGAGTGGCAGATGGATGGAACTCAAGCACCTTTTTAATCCCAACGATAATATTTTCGATCATGCTGAGCTTGTGGGGGATAAAGAAGAGCGGTTTTGTGCAGGTGACGCCGCTTTCCTCAGTCAAACCGATTAAAACCACGTTCTCCACACTTTTTGCTCCACTCAACGCATCCAATACCCACTGAACCATTGGCTTACCGCATATGTCCAACAGCGCTTTTGGTTTTCCTTGGGTGTAAGGGTATAAGAGCTCGTCCGGTTGTGGGATGCCTCCCGCTGTAACGACTGCATCCATAGGTTACCTCCTAAGCGTGCCTTCCTGAACCACGAACAAACTCAATTCAAGACCTGGAGCTGGGGTTGAATATTTAGCTGGTCCAGCATTTGGTTCAGTTCATCATAGGTTAATTTGCGACCTTTCCCAGAAACGGCAATCAACGCCGCTTCGATCACGTTCGTCCCAAAGGACCTCCCCTCCAATGCGGGTGACGATGTGAGCAGATACTTGACGCCCGCCTGTTGGAAAATCTCCACATCCTCTGGTGTCGTGGTATTGGTCACAACCACTTTACCATCTAACCTGTCTGGCATATGACGCTTAATATAATGGCAATCACCAGCGATTACGGTTGCCCAGCTATAATACTTTCCCCACTTCGGGATGCGTTTTTCCTGCTTCTCACCCGTCGGGTATACCCACTCAAAAGGCAACCTCCCAGCAATGGGCATGATAATGGCAGCAACATTTTTCACTGCAGTAAGACTGTGGAGCGGAAATGGTAACCCCAAAGCAAACATGATATCTCCAAAAACACATTCATACCCCCCATCCATAAAAGACAATGTCATCCCCCAACGGTCAGCTCCGCCTGTAAGCATCACTTTTTTTTCTTTGATGTAATCACCGATTTTTCCATGCATGAAAGGCACGATACGGTTTTCCAGTGTGTTTTTTAAGCCCGTTCCATCCACAACCGGGGTTTGCTTGATAAACCTCACCATCGGTTGTACCGAATAGAGCGGGTACCACTTGTTGTCCACCATCAATCCCAGGTCTGCCCCACCCACACCAAAGGCATCTACTTTACCATCCAGCTCCTGGTAAAGCAATGCAGCTTTTTCCATCGAGCCATCCGTGCCTATCCGTTCAATGGACACTTTTTCCCCCAACAGATCCACTTCCACAGTTTTATCCCGTTTGGAAGATCCAATGCTGATACTGACAGCTCGCTTCATGTGATTCATCTCCGGAAAATAAGTTATGCCCTGCAGACAAAATGTGCAAACCAGTACACGAAGTAGAACACCATAAATCACCAGGAGATACCAAAGATAAGTGACTGTTCATGACCACCCCAAACCGAATGAATTCAACAGCAGTACAGATTTTTAGATTCCCATCTTTGGTATTCTGGTCGAAAAGATTATAATTCAAATATCTGCGGAAAATTATTTTGAACGTTGACAGCATAAATAGGTTGTTCATGGAGGCTAAACCTGTGACACTACCCAAACATGCGTATTTCCAGGGAAAAATTGTCCCTTATTCAAAAGCTAAAGTAGGTGTGCTTACCCATGCTCTAAACTACGGTACGGCTGCGTTCGGAGGTTTACGTGCCTATTGGAATGAAGAGGAGCAACAGCTTTTCATCTTCCGGGCGAATGACCACTATCGTCGATTCCTCAACTCAGCCAAACTGTTATGTATGCAGCTTGAGCATACACCAGCAAGCCTGACGCAATTAACCGTCGAATTACTGCGTGTGGATGGTTATCAGCAAAATATATATATCCGCCCACTGGCATATAAATCAGATGAGATTATCGGGGTTAAGCTCCATGGCCTGCACGAAGAATTGTCCATCTGCGCTCTACCTTTTGAGCGCTACCTCGATGATGATACCAATGCCAGCGTAACTATCTCCTCGTGGCGGCGAGTGGATGATAATATCATTCCTGCACGCGGTAAAATCTCGGGGGCGTATGCCAACTCAGCGTTTATTAAGACGGATGCGGTGCGGGCTGGATTTGATGAAGCCCTGGTCCTTACCCAGGAGGGGCACATATCCGAAGGAAGCGCGATGAATTTCTTCATGCTGCGGGATGGTATATTGATCACCCCTCCTGTCACAGAGAATATCCTTGAAGGTATCACACGACGTAGTGTAATCGATCTGGCACGCCAGGAGTTAAACCTGACCATCCAGGAACGTCCAGTGGACCGGACGGAGGTATACCTGTGTGATGAACTCTTCCTTACCGGTACTGCGGCTCAAATCACTTCAGTCACCAGTGTTGACCATCGACAAGTGGGCAACGGTAAGATGGGTCCCGTCACCACCCGCTTATACCACCTCTTTCAAAACATTCTCTATGGTCGTGTCCCCCAATACCGCGATTGGCTTACACCGGTATACGAGACGAAATAATCCTTACTCAGTTTTGTTCCGCTTGAGACGGGTAAGATCCTTTTAGCATAGCCAGATCTGGACTTCCTGCAACGTTTGACCATCAAAGAAGTCCTGCATAAGTTTACTCAGAAGGGTTTCTTGGAATCCTGGATTTGATATTCCCCGAAGGATTCATATAATCCGAAGCCAGGGTTGAGTAAGAAAAGGAAAACAGTATAATTAAGGTAACCAAGTTCAGGAGGCTTATCTATGGAAATATCCCTTACTGAAGAACATGCCTATCACTTCGTACCTCAATTCACCCCGGAAGTCGCCCGTGATCGTGTGGAGCAGCGAAAGGTTCATCTCATGGCAGGCACGATGGGCTCCCTATTTGGGCAAATCAAGCCGGAGGATATCAAGTTCATAGGGATGGAGAACCGTTTGGAGCCTTACTGGTTGGTTACGATCTCCAGCCGGACTGTCTACGACCGAGCAAGCAGATATACCGTGCCGGTTAACGGGGTAGATGTGATCTCGATAAGTGTATTGGGACAAGAACTCCCAGTGGAGATGAAAGACAAGCTGACCTCATTCGCCTTGGATGCGATCGAGCACTGTCAGCAGAGCACCCGTATCACCCGGGCTTTCCTAGGTGTGCAAGGAGTGCCGACTGACCCAGAGAAATACTTGGCATTCACTAAAACCACCATATCGGACTTGAACACTTTCGCACCCGAAGGCATTCTTGTAGTGCCACCGCAACTGCGTGCTACCGCGGTCGCCCGCCAGGTAATTGGGGAGGTACTACTCCCGGTGCAGAACGCCCACACCATCCATGAAGAACGGGTGGATGTGGAAACCCTAGATCTGAATTTCTGCCCGGTTTATGCCTTCGAATACGAAAGGTCCAGCAAAGGCAAGCGGTCTGTTATCGAGTTCAACGCCCTCACCGGAGAGACAAACACCGGGGGCAAGAAGCTTCAGAACCAGATCAAAGGTATTCTTACACGAGATCTGATCTTCGATGTCACCGCGGATGCAGTCGGCATGCTCGTCCCCGGAGGCTCCATCGCCGTCAAGCTCGTCAAGGCGGTTGTTGATCAAAAATAAGTCGGAAATCAATAACGGTCATATCCCCAATCTTTCACACAGGCTTTACATACCCGCTTATCTATATGTTTACCCAAGCGAAATTATCTCGCCTTCAATCTTTTTATTTCCATCTATGTGCAACAATCCAACAGTGGCCGGATCACCCCGCGGCCAGGGGTAACTAGTTGATCCCGGATTAAAAAATAATTTCCCTTCCAAACGAAAATTACATGGCACATGCAAGTGCCCAAATACGATGACATCCACACCCGGGAAGGTCAGCAGCAGACGCTTGAGGTATTTTTCCACCTTCCGCCCGCGCATCGCACGGTGGATTTTATCGACCATATAACGGCTAAAAGTCCCATGCCCATGTGCCATACCAATGGAAATCCCCTCAAAATCCATTTCGATGCGACAAGGGAAGCTGGCGGAGATAAAAAATATCCCTGTTTCCCTGGACTGCATAAACAGGTGCCAGCTGCCTGAGCTCATCCAACACCCCTGATGATGATACATCTCCAGCGTGCATGATGGCGTTCACTTTTGCGTGCTGAAAAATTTCGAGCACGCGTGGGTGTAACTGAGGCACCCGGTCAGGTATGTGTGTATCAGCAAGCACACCCAGGGTAGTCATGAAACTGGCCAGACATCGGATGGCTGCCTGGGGAACAGGGCATTCAGCAAGACATGGATCTCATCCCTGTCTGTCGTGCAATCCACAAAACTCGCTTTTAACATGTCCAGGCTGCGGTATCCAAACAAAAGCTGAAGGAAGATGTGGGGAGGAAAGCCAGCATCGCCTGAGTGACCTACAGGAGTGGGTTTCCAGCTTTCGATCGTGACCAGGTTGCCTTTATCCAGGACAATTCGCACCCCGTCTTGATAAAAAGTGATCTTGACTTCACCGGAATACCCTGCATGGGGGAGCATGACAACCGTTTTTCCAATTCAGGGGCTACCAGGCGCAGGAAACCAGGCACATCCACCACACGCAGAAACCAGGCATACGGCTTACGGACACGCGGCAGACTGTCAGGAATCACCTGATAGACTGGATGATCTTCGCCAAACCAGAAACCGAAGGCACCAAAGGGCTTTTTTTCATCACCATGTTCGGGATCCAGCTGGTTGTAAACCCTTTCCAGGTAACGGATTACAGAAGGAGTTACCTCTCTCCAGGTGAAACCAGGTGTAATCTCATACTTCACCACCGCCATGGTATCCCCCCAGGTAAAAGTCGGGTGGGCAATGAAACCTACCTGTTCACCCGAGATTGTCTCGATGATGCGTATCTCGTGACGCATGGATGCTCTTATCACTCTTTCCCGGATCAACTCATCCATCCAAATTGCTTCATCTCGGGTACAAGCCACCAATGAACGCTGGCAGCCGAGGCGTATAACTCCAGATAAAAATGGGATATCTGACTCGATTGCAGGACGAAAATTGAAAGATTCCAATTCACCGTCTTTCAGTTTGGGTATATGAGTAGGAAAACCAGCCCGTCCTCCGCCTAAATTCATCGCCATTTCATATCCAAAAAGGCGATAATAGTATGGGATGCCCGTGATTGCCTGAACTAAATCGCCATTTTGGCTACTCCACTGGTGAATAATGCCAAACTGACGTCGCACCAGGCCACGGTTGCGGTATTCTGGCAAAGTACCCACCAGCTCGGGGCGTCCCACCTTAAACGGGATACCAGCAAAGGTCCATGTTTGTGGGATCAAGTTCATCACAGAAACTAATTTCCCTGATGCAGCATCCTCAACGATGGTGAAGTCAGGTGGATTAAAAGTTGGATGAGGCCTGGCCATCAGGTCATAGGTCCACCACCACACCCTTTCATCGGGTTTATCTGGTCCTCGATCTGAATGAAGACTGCTGTTGAAGTCTGCCAGAGATTGAGCATCCTTCGTGCTCGAACGCCGAAGCACCAATCCATCGCCCAAATCAATGGGTAATAGTTCTGTTTCAATATGTGGTGTCGTCATGGTGATCTCCTTGCCATTCCTGCACGGCATGGCAAGTTTAACATCAACCAGGCGAAATTGGCAACCAGGAGTTATTGCTTTAATTTTTCAAGATACTTATTCCGGAACTTCGCCACCTTGGGGGCAATGATCGCCATGCAGTAACCCTGGTATGGATTGCGTTGGAAATACTCCTGGTGGTAATCTTCTGCGGGGTAGAAAACATTGTAGGGTACCAGCTCGGTTACGATTGGGTTATCCCAAACATTTTCGTCTTTCCAGGTCATGGATGACCCCTTCGGCAGTGTTCTTCTGTTCCAGGCTGTGGTAAAAGATGGCAGAGCGGTATTGGGTGCCTACATCTGCTCCCTGGCGGTTCAGCGTGGTTGGATCGTGGATGGTGAAGAACACTTCCAGCAGTTCCCGGAAACTGACCACGGATGGGTCAAAAGTCAGCTGCACCACCTCGGCATGCCCAGTTTTGCCCGTACACACTTCCTTATAGGAAGGATGTTCCACCTGCCCTCCAGAATATCCCGAGACCACATCCAGCACACCTTTAAGTTGATCATATACTGCTTCCAGACACCAAAAGCAACCTCCCGCCAGGGTGGCGACTTCAGTAGAATATTTCATTTTGTTATCCATCCAACACCACCTTTGAATAATTTAGACCGATTATATCCTATTTTATCCACGGATAAACTTTTCTCACCAGCAATTCACCTAACAAAAGAGATTGGCTCAGAAAATATGAGGTATTTTTAATATAAAATTGGTCTTATTTGTCGTATAATATCGGTTAACCTTTTTAAATCCATACAAGACATATCTGAATGTGGATATGCGTAATGATAGCTTGGAGGTTAGAGTGGAAACAAAAGTCCCAGCTCGGTCGGTCCTGATTGCGTTTGCCCTGGTGATCCTATTCGCCGGTAATAATGCCATTGCAGTACGCTTTAGCAACATTGAGTTGCCACCTTTCTTCGGGGCAGCCATCCGATTTGCAGCAGCAGCACTCATCCTTTTCTTGATTGTCATCATCCTCCGCCTGCCTCTTCCGCGTGGACGTGGTTTGTTAGGGGCAGTAATTTTCGGCTTGCTGGGGGCTGGGTTGAATGTCGCCCTGCTCTACTGGGCTCTCGAACATGTTAAGCCAGGGATTGCTATGGTCGTTTTAGCTCTCGTCCCACTCTTGACATTTTTATTTGCTTGCGCGCACCAACAGGAAGTTTTTACCTGGAAGGCATTATTCGGTGCGCTATTGGCGGTGTTTGGCATCGGGATCGTTTTCCGGGAACAAATTAATGCCAATGTACCCCTTCTACCCTTGCTGGCGGTAGTAGGCGCAGCCATCTGTTTTGCGGAGTCAACCGTTCTGGTTAAATCATTCCCGCAGATCCATCCAATCACTACGAATGCCATCGCTCTCACCACTGGGTCGGTGTTACTTTTCGTGCTATCAGCGCTTTGGCAAGAAACACCAACCTTACCTACCTTGCCAGCAACTTGGCTGTCTCTCTTCTATTTGATCATATTCGGATCGGTGGCGACATTTGTTCTTTCGCTTTACGTGGTTAAACATTGGACAGCCTCAGCAAGCGCTTATCAGTTCGTGCTGATCCCTTTCGTCACCATCCCGGTCAGTGCATTTTTGGTGAAAGAGAGCATCAGCGTCGCATTCCTGATTGGGGGTATCTTTGTGCTGGCAGGTGCCTACATCGGTGGGATTGCCCGGACCGAGCAGTTAAACAAGGTCTTAAATGGATTATCCTTCCATCATAAAGCTCCCACACCAGAATGCTGATTGAAAATATGGATTTACACCAGTGAGGGAAAGGCTTCACCTTCCTTAATAGGATGTAGAATCCAACCAAAAATGATAGAGGGGGTGTATGTACGTTTAAATAATATATATTTAATATAATATCAAGGTAACAACTGATCCATAAAGAACTGCTGGGAACTCAGGTATAGCTATGATCAGGTTGTGCCACTGGGAGTACTCAACTTCACTGATAGGCTGGTAAGATTCGCCGTTGCAGTGCGAACATGTGGCTAGGATATGGACTTTGAGCATTTTTACCTCCTTTCTTTGTAGAATCAAAAAAGCCCACATCGATTGAGATAAGCTGGTGATCCATGCAATAAGTTAGAGTAATGGGCTGCGTGGTAGCCTACTCCCCACTCCCCGGGTGTCCAGGCGATGCCCTACAGGGTCATCGACACGTGGGGAACATATTCAATTGTTAGTTGTACCCCCATGTTCAATTAAGGTCTTCTCACCCCCTCTATATAACCAGCTTCCAAACGAGCAGTGAAAAAAAGTTGAAAACCATTTCCCCGATGTTGTATATAGGAGAAATATAACTGCGTAACCATGTGGTCTCATTATGGACAAACTTACCCCCTATATAATTGCGTTTACACCGCCCAGTGGGATTTTTGAGGTGAAAAACGAAAGTATATTCCGCTGATAGAGATTATTCTGTATAATCGAGATAATTACTGGTGGAAATCATGATTGGACAATATATAGGTAAGGAGAAAAGTCTTATTGGGTATACAGCTCAAACGCAACATATCCTTCCTGTAGAATATTGATATACGGCGTATATGCGTCTTACAATAGTCCATACACTCATTAGTTAGGCGCACCTGTGAAAGCAAGAGGATTGAATGCTTCAAGAACTGAAACCTAACGAGTTTGAAAAAGTCCGTTCCCTATTCCAAGGGTTTGAATACAGTCTCTCCATTCAAGCTGCCATTGAGGGCAATAACCCAGGTCGAATATTTGCCGATGATGTTTCCCGTCCGTGCACTGCTCTCGCACTCACCGTAGAAGGATATCTCCTCGCGGGAGATAATGGCAACCCTGAGACAAATGCAGCCCTTCGCCAATTCTTCAAAGACAGGATTTTCACAGGCGAGGTCTTTGTGAATGGCGACGAATCAATGTCTCTGGCGGTTCATCCTGAAACATGGGAAGCCAGGTTACCTGAGTTGATCCCTGCATATGAAATAGAGAAGCTTGAACGTTATCACTATTTGTGTCGCAAACTTAAAGTTCGATTGGCGCAACAACATTCCAGCTGGGTACACAGTCCGCCGCGTGGATAGAGCCTTACTGGATGATGCTCAGGTTGTATTTTCCAATGAGGCACACGGATGGATGAACTTTGAAGAAATATGGTGGACTGAGGACAACTTTCTTTCAAAAGGGATTAGCTTCGCCGTTTTGTATGAACGCGAAGTCGTGGCGTGGTGTACACCCGACTGTGTAGCTGGTGACCAAATGGACGTTGGCATCATAACCCATCGGGCTCATCGGAGACGAGGATTAGCTGCTATCGCCGTCGCTGCCACCGTAGAGCATTGCCTACGCAGTGGGTTTAGTGCCGTCGGATGGCACTGTAATGCCATCAATATCGGCTCTTGGAAGACAGAGAGAAAGTAGGTTTTGAGCGCGACTGCCAATATGCATATTACTACTACATGTATGACCCTATAGCTCATCTGGAGGAACTAGGATGGTACTATTATCAACGGGAAGAATATGCGAAAACCATACAATATTATGAGCAGGTATTAGCGCTTCGAGAAGAGAATCCAGGCAGTTTTTACCATGTTATGGCTTCATCCTGGGCTCGGCTGGGAAACAAGGAAAAGCCGATCAAGTACTTACAGATGGCAGTGGATCAAGGTTGGAGACATTTCGAATGGACGAAGCAACAAGAGGAGTTCAGAATATTGCATGGAATGTCCGAATGGGATGCTGTTTTAGCCCGAATGGGGCGTGTAGCGAAGACATGATTATGCTTCAATAGCCATGCATCCGCCTAACATCGTATGGAGCGGACGGTGGGGATTCTGCCAAATTTCAAGCATTTTCACGCCTCATAAAACCCAGTGCCAACGCCTCCCGTGATAGAGCCGTCATCCAGGTTATCCAGCACATGAATAATGGCTGACGTTCGTTGGCCGAAGACGGACATTCGTTGTAGTCATACTAGTTATGAGGAGCATCACCGTACTACTCATCATATACTCATCGCAAGTTACTGAGTTCGTTGAGAAACTGATAAAATAAGACGATTCACAAAAAGGTCCAATCCATAAATATCCTGAGTGAGGAAAAGAAAAGAGAGCTAGATTCAAATCAGAAAATTGTCTCAGACTATAAAATCCGCATTTTGATATTCTATATCAGCAGCTTCACAATTGGAAAGATTATGTTGATCGAGATTATTCAATGATAGCAAGCCGATATTATGCTTTTAAAAATCGCAACCGACCCATCCCACCGCCAATGCCATACCAGGTATCTGGTAAGTCAGACTATACAGAAAGTTATATACCGAATGCATGTAAGATGGGAATATCGAACGGGATGAGAATATATATAGAGTAAAAAAATGGAAAAGATGCCTCACAAATATGAACACATAAAAGCAATCTTGCTCGCCCTCAGCGTTTTTATATCACTTGTGATTATGGCTGTCAGTACCATGGGATGTAACGGGGTGACAAATGCAGAGAAATACTACAATAGTGGATTAGCTTATTATGAAAAAGGGGATTTGGATAATGCCATTAGTGATTTTAATCAGGCTATAACAATCAACCCCGACTATGCCGATGCATACTACAATCGCGGATTAGCTTATTATGATAAAAGTGATTTCGATCGCGCTATCAGCGACTACGATCAAGCTATCCGGCTAAATCCTGACTATGCCATGGCTTATAACAATCGTGGGAATACCTATTTTAATAAAGGCGATTTGGATCACGCCATAAGTGATTATAGTCAAGCGATTGAGATCAACCCAGACGATGCTGTGGTTTACTACAATCGTGCGGTAGCCTATAAAAAGAATGGCGACCTGGTTCGAGCCATTAACGACTATGATCAAGCCATTCAGCTAAAACCTGACGATGCACAGGCTTACTTTGGCCGAGCAGTAACCTATACTAATATAGGCGATATAGATAGCGCCATCAGTGATTATGATCAAGCTATTCAATTGAAGCCCGACTATAACAAGGCTTACTACAATCGTGGATATTTGCTTGCCAAAATAGGTGAGACAGCAAATGCAATCGTAGACTTCAAAAAAGTACTGGAACTATGCGGAAACGATACTACAATGTGCCAAAATGCCCAACAGAGCTTACAAGTTTTAGAAGGAAAGTAGAGAAATTAGCGGAAGACGCAGATAAAAAAATGCCTGTTATTATCCACAGCGCTTCCTATCCTGTGTACCTGAGCAATTTCATCTGTCGTTTGGGCAAGGTATCTCCGAAGTCACCAGGAGATTAGCATGCCTAATCAGTTCTAGGATACTGAATATATCGAATATTAGACTGTGGTAAAATATTCCCCACAAAACGAGAAGTAGTCAAAAATAAAGGCATAAGCCTTCATGGCCTTGGATTGACTGAGGCTAAAAAGTACCCTACAGGTAGGGGGTAAGCAGATAATAAGCAGTATATACGCGGGCGTCGCCAAGTGGTAAGGCATCAGCCTTCCAAGCTGATATTCGCGGGTCCGAATCCCGTCGCCCGCTCTGGAAGTCCTCAATATAAGGGACTTTGTACATTAACAAGGGCCCATAGCTCAGCGGCAGAGCGGACGGCTCATAACCGTTTGGCCGTAGGTTCGATCCCTACTGGGCCCACACCAATCAAAAGAGCACCTCGGAAAAACCTCCGAGGTGCTCTTTAATTTACCATCTTGCGTCCTAATATCTAAACGTGAATGGCAGGTGTACTAAATTCACCGGGAACAAAACACGCGTCACTACTGGCTTCCCATACGCGAAAATACCTTCATCACAGTGGACTGCATAGCTATTATTTACGATTTCTTTTCCACCCTGAACAACCACCTGGAAGGCAAGCTTCAGGGTCTCCCCCGGGTTCAGCACGGGTAAATTCCACTGGATTGTATCACCCACCAGCTGCCCTCCTGAGCTGGCACTCCCAAGGATATAGGAGGTATTCGCAGGGATGGTGTCGGTTACCACCAGCAAGGTAGCCTGCTGCCCAAGGTTGGTCACCTGGATCTGGTAGAGCAATGGGTTGCCCACCAACACCGGGTCGGGTGTGGCTGTCTTTGAAATTTGCAACACAGGTTTATCGGTAATATATGCCACAGCGGTGGCGACTACATCTTGCTTCAAGCTGGTATGAGTGATGGTGGCGGTGTTCGTGACCACCCCTTCAAAGAAATCATCCACAACGGTAGTGAATGTGATCAGCTCCTGTGAGTATGGTGCGACATCACCGGTCCACTCCAGGCTTACAATGTCACTGATCAGGCTTCCCGCACTTGCCACAGCATCCCTCTGGTAGGTGGTGTTTTCCCATGGGAATATGTCACTCACCTGCACTTCACTCAGTTCACTGGGACCGGAATTAACCACGTGCACCACGTAAGTTAAAACCGTATCCATGCCTGGCAAAGCCCAGGTGGGGCTGACTGTTTTGAAGGAGTCAATTAATCCCACCTCACGCACGGTTGTCGTGACCGGTTCACCCAGGATGGACATTGTATTAGATACATTTCCAGTCACCTCACTCTCATACCAGGAGGTACGATACTGATTGTTGATGATAAGCGTCCCACTCACCAGGTCGGGATCTACATCGACGGCAAAGGAGCGGAACAGGATATCACCAGGGCCCATGGGTGGTAATTCCCAGGTAATGACCGTATCTCCATCCATGACTTCCGAGCTCCCGCCATCACTTATGGTGAGCAAGGTCACGCTGGCTGGGACAGTCTCCGTCAAGGTAGGTGGTGGATCTTCCTCAGTGCTCAGACCACTGTCAAAGACCTGGATGGTATAGGTCATGCTCTGTCCAGGTCCAATTTCAGGTGGAGCGGTTTTGGTTGGGATCAGGTTGGCATAATGGGTGACATGCCCGATGGCCGTGCCAGTGATGGGCTCGGTAACATAACCGCTGAGCTCATCCGTGATCACAACTGTGGCTGTATAGTGAGTCCCTTCTTCACCACCAATCGTGCTTTGGCCTTCCAGGGTAGTAAAGGTGATCACATCGCCGACAGATACATCCCCCGTCCAAACAAAATTCGTGCACGGGAAAGCAACGTCACATGGAGGTCCATCCACTAATGTCCCGACAGGTGGTATCACAGCCATATCGTTCAAACTGACACTGATTCGACCGAAAGTGACCAGGGCGGTTGCGTCCAATGCATTACCCGGTCCCAAATTTTCAATGGTCAAGGTAGGCGTGACCGGTGAATTACCACCGCCAGGCTTATGCGCTAGTGGGTCCAAATAAGCACTGGCTTCAAATGTTGGCCCCACGATCAGGCTCGGCACCGGAATGCCCGGTGCGCATACTCCCTCGGCACTACACACGCGATAATCACCATTCAAGACGATGATATCGGCGATATCGCCAACATAGACGGTAAATGTAACCTGTGCTGATTCGCGTGTGTCAAGGCTGGGAAGGTGCCATGTGACGACACCATCCGTGAAATCATCACCGCCGCGCACGTATTCCATCTCAGGTGGAACAGTATCTGTAATTTCCAGGTCGGTCGCCTTCGAGCCCAAGTTAAGCACGGTGAGGGTATAGGTCATCTCATGATTCGATCCAGGTGGGTCAGGAAAGATACTCTTGGAGAGGATGAAGATCGGATCGATCACCGTGGTGGAATAAGGCACTCCGGCACTGATACCATCTGGGCTGACCACAAGATAGTTTTCGTTATCGATAACCGTTCCACTTGGGACATCCCCAACATTCACACTGAAGGTAAAAGTGGACGTCTCTCCAAACCCAAGGTCAACCGAGCGGTGCCACGTAACCACATTATCATCCGGGTTATATGTGCCACCCGGACCCGCGCTGAGAAAGGTTGTATCTGAGGGAAGAAAGTCGGTGACCGTAATGGGTGTCGCTACTGCCGCTTGACCCTGATTGGTGACCACGAGCTCATACGTGAGAGGTTTGTTCTTTCCAGGTAAGTCAGGCGCAGCAGTTTTAGCGATCTCGAACAGAGGCGTATCGGTAATACGTGTCTCCGCCATAACGGATACTGGTTCAGAAATCATTGGATCGCTGATCACTGCAGTGTTGGAGATGATTCCCACATACCCTGGAATGACTGTCACGCTGAATTTGATGACTACCGAGGTATCAAAACCGACAGTCCCGTTCTCCCAGGTCAGGACCCCATTCGTGACCACCGGGACGGGTGGGGCGCTTGACCAGGCATCACCGTTGTAAATCGTGTTGGCGGGGATTGCATCAGTCAGGCTAACATCTGAAGCGATATTAGCCCCGGTGTTTAAAATCTCGAGGTTATACGTCAGGATAGCCCCATCTGCTTTAGCCAGAGTGGGTGTGACCACCTTGGTGGATAGGGAAAGTTTCGGATACCCTTCTGGCGGGGGGATCGGACCGGAAGCCAGCACCTTTTGTGAAGAGTTCCGGGCGAACCCCACAACGGTTGCCACCATAAAAATCCCTATGACGATGATCGCAATTAATTGAAACGCTTTTTTTAGTTTTATTGACATCTCTTCCTCCAATTCAAGAAACTACTTCTGCAGGATTTTTTCATCATCCATCCCGGTTTTATAAGAACCAGTGGCAAAAAATTCCTGCATTCATGCAATCCTTAAATACAGCATTCATCATCAACGTTGCAACTTTTAGTCCTATATCTTTCTGAATTTCAAATCCAGGCAGGTTAAAAGATTAAAAAGTCCATATTTCCCAAGTATGGTATATTCGGACATCTACACCTTTCCTTTTTTTATTGGCCAGGTTACTGAAGGTACAAATAATGATGTGGGTTGTCAGTTTCTTTATTCTCAAAAAATTCAACACTTCTTGAATGATTCTGATTATCCTGGCTATCCAGTAAATATTCATAACATAGCACAGCATCGAAAACAGGCAAACATATTGCAACAGTGGAACAGGTCATTGTTATGTATTTCTTCGTAAACCAGTCATTGTCCAGAGTTGGAACATGTATCATATAAAATCTCTACTAATTAATTCCCCAGGTTTGATTAAATACCTTCCATTTCTTATTCTCATGATTGCAGTACTTCTGCCATCATCTGACCCGCCAGCCGGGCAAGTCGTCGAGGTGGTCGTTGAAGAACCTCAGCTCAATCCGGCATACACCACCTGTCCTGAATCTTACTGGTATCTTTTTGATAATGACCGCGGTCATTCCGCTTATCTGACCCTGAATGCCTTTAATTCCGCCAATTCCACCAACGACGGAGAATGGCACCCGGTCATCCCGCAATCAGGATTCTACCGGGTGGAGGCATATATCGCGGCACATCCACCCATCACCTGGTGCGCAGGGCAAGGTCGCACCATCAACCATGACACGACCGAAGCCAGTTATTCCATCCACCACGCAATCGGAGTGACAACCCTTTCCTTCAGCCAATATCCCCTCAGTAATCAGTGGCTAAACCTGGGCGAATATTATTTCAATGCCGGTAAAAACGGCTTTGTTTACCTGACCGACCTGAATGGAGAAGAAGAATTCAGCACTACCATCTCATTCAGTGCCATGCGCTTCACCTTCACTCGTCCTGACCGCCCAAATGTTTATTTACCTCTTGTCCATTACACTGACCCCTCCGGACAACCCCCACCCAATACCGGGGTAGTCCAGGCACAAGGTTTCGATGCCTGCCACCTGCCGGAGGTATCTGAAATGCAAACCTGGTGGAATCACAGCCCATACCATTTCTATGCCTTATACCTAGGCGGAATCAGCCTGTACAACGGGTGTGCCACCGCGAATTCTGCCTGGGTGAGTGCGGTTCACCAGCAGGGCTGGAGTTTTGTCCCCACCTGGGTAGGCCCGCAGGCTCCATGCTCATCCTGGTTACATAAAATGAGCAATGATCCTGCAGCCGCTTATCAAGAAGGACGCCAGGAAGCTGAGGCTGCTTCCAGGGCAGCTGCATCCAAGGGTCTCACCAATTATGGCTTGGGCGGCACGGTTATCTATTATGATATGGAGTCATTTGGCGGGGCTAATTACGAATGCCGCCAGACTGTCAAATCATTCATGAATGGTTGGGTGGAACGCCTGCACGAGCTGGGCAATATTGCCGGCGGGTACGGCTCGCGAAATTCATATGTGATGGATTGGGCTACCATAGCACATGTCCCGAATGATATTTGGGCTGCCTCCTGGTATACCAGCACTTTTGACACCAGCGCATCTGTTTATGGGATCACCTGGCTGAATGGCTTGTGGACCAATCACCAGCGTATCCGCCAGTATGCCGGAGGCCACAATGAGACCTGGGGCAGCATCAAATTTAACATCGACAGTAATGTTGCCGATGGGATGGTAGCCATGCCACCCACTGAACCATTGAGCAACCCGGTCGTCTCCAAGACGATCCCCATTCAAGATACTGGATGGCTGTCAGCCGACCAGGGATGGCTCATCCTGGGAGATAAATTATATTTGACGGATAACCAAGGTAATAATTGGCAGGATATCTCGCCAGATTCGGTTCAACGTGCTTATTTCCTACCCTCAGGGGATGCCTGGGCACTCTCAGCTGAAGACCAGGAACCTCTAATCCTTTATCATTCCTCAAATGGGGGGGACAGCTGGGAGAGTATCAATTTTCCTGTTCCCCTGGATGGAACGTGGATCCCCCTGCAGATTCAACTCACTTCTCCCACATCCGGTTGGGTGGTGCTTCAAAGGCAAACCAGCCAGGCATTTGACTCCGGGATCCTGATGAAAACCAACGATGGTGGGCGCACCTGGCAAAAATATGAACTTCCCTCAGCTGCTCCTATACACTACACCTCAGGCCAGGAAGGCTGGCTTACCAGCCGAAATGGAGATAAATTATTCCGCACGACGGATTCGGGGGTTTCCTGGCAGGCTGCCACGCCTGACCAGTATCCTAAAGCCCTGGAATCTATTCCGGAGGATACTACGTTATCCGGAAGGCAGGCGGGGGGCATGGGTTGGGCTGTTACCTCCAGGGGCAACTGCAGTGGCGAAAAATCCACCCCCGGCTTTACCTGCCGGAGTGATACCTCCCTGCAGCAATCCATGGATGGGGGGCAAACCTGGCAGGAAATTCCATTACCCGGGCAAGATTAGTTAATTCCTGACAGGGTCATGAAACCACATATTTGTTACAATTGAGTGGTATAAGTTTTTGATTCTTTTACATACCAAAAGGTACATTATGACCCTGCGCCTTCACCTCCAAGAACTGGCTGAATCGGGTGAAATGCTCACCCTAACTACGCCTGTTTCAAAGATTTACGAAATGGCTGGGATTCTAAAAGAACTGGAACCACAGCCAGTCATGTTTACCCATGTACAAGAAAGCCCGTTTATGGTCATGGGGAACCTGTTCTGCTCCAAGGCAGGGTTTGCAAATTACTTGAACATCCAGGTGAAGGATATTATCCCCAACCTTATCCAGGCTGTCCAGGATCGTACTCCTTGCCCCAAAATTGCTGAAGCACCTTGCCAGGAAGTGGTCATCATGGACCCCGACTTGGACAGCCTGCCTATACTGCGTCACTGTGCATTGGATGGCGGCAATTACATCAGCTCGGGGGTATTCATCGCCGGTCACCCCAGTTTCGGCCAGAACCTGGACTTCCACCGGGCTATGCAGTTCTCCAAGAACGAGATGGCTGTCAGGGTGGTGCGCGGACGCCACTTCGACCGCTTCCTTGAAGAGCTGGGCAGCCTGGATGTTGCTGTTTGCATAGGCGTCCCAGCGGAGGTGCTCGTGGCAGCTGCGACATCGGTGGAGTTAGGAGTGGATGAGCTGGAAATTGCCAATGCACTATCCATGCACTGCCTAGGGCAGCCGCTGAACCTGACCCATGCCAAAACGGTCGACCTGAACGTACCCGCCGAGGCAGAATTCGTGCTGGAAGGCACGGTATTCGCTGACCGCCGGCATACGGAAGGACCGTTCGTTGACCTGACAGAGACTTACGACATCGTCCGCAACGAGCCGGTTTTCGTGGTCAAAGCCATCACGCATCGCCAGGGTGCGATATGGCATGCCCTGCTACCGGGTGCCCTCGAACACAAGCTCCTGATGGGTATGCCACGCGAACCGACCATCTATAAAAAAGTCAATGAGGTCGCGCGCTGCCTGGATGTCAACATCAGTCCGGGAGGCTGTTCATGGTTGCATGCCATCATCCAGATTGATAAGCGCTCGGAAGATGACGGTAAAAAAGCCATCCAGGCTGCTTTTGCTGGACACCGCTCGTGCAAACACGTCTATGTGGTGGATAAGGACATCGATATCTACAACCCGCTAGAGGTGGAATGGGCAATGGCAACCCGCTTCCAGGGTGACCTAGACCTGGTGATCAAAGCGAAAGAGGCTGGATCAAGCCTCGATCCATCCAGCGAACGCATAGAAAACGGCACCCATCTTACCACTAAGCTGGGTTTTGACCTGACCAAACCGCTCGTCTCGCAGGGCAAGGGCTTCGATAAAGCCATTTTCCCAATGGTAGAGATCACCAGTTATAAAAAGAAATGACAAATATTTCTGCTCCGGGTATAAACCATATACTATTTCTTTGGAAAAGGGAAAATGCTGCTGACTGCTGAAGAAAAAGAGATGCTTGAAGGCGCTCAGGGTCCGGCAACCCAGAAAGCCATGCAGATCCTGGTTGCCCTGGGTGAGATATATGGCGCAGAGCACATGCTCCCGGTTACCTCGGTTCAAATTGCCGGGGTGAGCTACGACAACCTGGGGGAGGCTGGACTGCAGTTCCTTTCTGAGATGGCAGAGGGAGGCGGAAAAGCACGTGTACATACCACCCTCAACCCCGCCGGGATGGACATCGAAAGCTGGCCCATCCTGGGCATCCAACCAGATTTTGCCGAGAAACAGGAGCGTGTATTGGATGCCTATTCCAGGATGGGCGTAATCACCACCTGCACATGCACCCCATATCTCACCGGTAACCTTCCTCTTTTTGGCGAGCACATTGCCTGGTCAGAAAGCTCGGCGGTTTGCTACGCAAACTCAGTTCTGGGTGCGTGTACCAACCGTGAAGGCGGCCCATCTGCCCTGGCCTCATCCCTTACCGGACGAACCCCAGAATATGGTTTTCACCTGGTTGAGAATCGCCGCCCAAGGGTGACCTTCCAGGTGGATGCCAGGCTGGCAGAAACGAGTGAATTCGGTGGGTTGGGGAAGGTGATTGGAGAACACATCCAGTCTTCCAAAGCCATCCCCTACATCCGAGGCATCCAGGCGGCAACCCTGGAGAACCTCAAATCCTTCTGCGCCAGCCTGGCAACCTATGGTGGTGCTGCGTTATTCCATATGGAAGGCATCACCCCCGAAACAGCCTCCTTCAATCCCCCGGCAGAACAGGTCAAGATCTCCAAGACTGAGCTAGAGGCTGCAATTCAATCCCTCAATGATGCAACCGTGGCTGAAGTGGATTTTGTCAGCCTGGGCTGCCCACACCTGAGCATTCACGAGATTGAGCAAATCGCGCACCTGTTGGAAGGCCGGCAGGTGAAAAAGGAATTCTGGATCACCACCGCCCGTGCCACCAGGCAGATCGCTGACCGGCATGGCTATACCGCCATTATCGAGGCTGCCGGGGCTAAATTTGCCGCAGACACCTGCTGTGTTGTTGCTCCCATCCAGGGGCGCTTCACCGCTATGGCGACGGACAGCGCCAAAGCCTGTTATTATGCCTCTGCCAAGAACCAATTCAAGACGCTGCTTCTCCCCTTTGATGAAGTCGTCAGACTGGCATGCCTGTGATACTCCACGGTCGCAGTATTTTTCAGGGCAATGCCGAGGGTGAAGCCCTGGTTACGTCACAGCCCATCTCCTTGTTCGGTGGTGTGGACCCCGAGACGGGGGTCGTGGTTGAGCGTGGGCATCCGCTGGAAGGTCAATGCATCGCCGGGAAGGTGCTTATCTTTCCCAGCGGGAAAGGCTCTACAGTGGGTTCTTACACGCTTTACCGCTTGAAGATGAATGGACACGCTCCGATCGCCATCCTCAACGCAGAATGCGAGACCATCATCGCGGTGGGCTGCATCATTGCCGAGATCCCGTGCATAGACCGGCTACCCGTCCATGAAATCCCCTCCGGCAGCCTGGTGCAGATTGACGGGAGTAGTGTTATTATCAAAGATCCAGCTAACCATGGATAGACGGAGTATATTAATGAAAAAACGAACCCTGCTCATGATCCCCGGTCCCATCGAATTTGAGCCTGCCGTGCTCTCTGCGATGGGAGACCCCACCACCAGCCACCTGGCGCCAGGCTTTATCGAAGCTTTCGGGGGATCCCAGGAACAATTGCGCCGGGTATTCAATAGCCCGTCCGGACAGCCGTTGGTGCTGGCAGGCTCAGGCACCCTGGCAATGGATTGCGCTGGCGCAAACCTGGTGGAGCCCGGGGATAAAGCCCTGGTGATCAATACCGGCTACTTTTCCGAGCGTTTCGCCGCCATCCTCCAGCGTTATGGTGCCATGGTGACGATACTTCCCGTCCAGGTGGGCGGCCGCCCAGATTTGGAGCAGATAAAATCAGCCCTGAAATCTGATTCCTACAAGCTGATGACTATCACCCACGTGGATACTTCCACGGCAGTGCTGGCCGACGTGCAGCAGGTCTCTGAGCTTGGACAGAAGTACGGGGTGCTGGTTATCGTGGATGGGGTCTGTTCAGTGGCTGGAGAAGAGCTGCAAATGGATGCCTGGGGGGTTGACCTGGCTCTCACCGCATCTCAAAAGGCGATCGGGGTCCCCCCGGGATTAGCCTTGCTGATGATCGGACCACGCGCCATGCAGAAATTTCAGAATAGGACCACTCCAGTGCTTAATTACTATGCGGATTGGACAAACTGGCTGCCCATCATGCAGGCTTACGAAGCTCGCAAGCCGGGCTACTTCGGTACCCCTCCGGTTAACTTGATCTTTGCCCTCCATGTGAGCCTGGGGCAGATCCTGGCAGAGGGCATGCCGAAGCGCTGTGCCCGCCATATCGCTATCAGCCGGGCTTGCAAGGCAGGCGTGCAGGCGCTAGGGTTAAGCCAGGTGCCGCTGAAGCCTGAGTTTGCAGCCCATACCCTGACCGCCCCGCGCTTCCCACAAGGTGTGAATGGGGCGGAATTCCTGGCCGGTGTTTTAAAGGCAGGTGTGACCCTGGCAGGCGGTTTATATCCCACCATCCGCACTGAATACTTCCGTATCGGTCACATGGGTGCTGCCACCCTGGCAGATATCCTGGTGACCATCAGCGCCATTGAAAGCGCCCTGGCTGGATGTGGGCATAAATTCATTCCAAACGTCGGTGTTGATGCTGCCCAGGCCGAAACAAGAAAATCGTCATAAACAGGCGACCCGGACCCGGAGCATCAGGCATTTATACCCGCAAAATATTCCTTCATCGGCTCAAAGTATGACTCAACCCATCCCTGTTCGTACTGACCGCCATGTGGTGGCAGTCCAGTGTGCTGCAAGGTAAGCTTGGTCTCCTTCCCTGCAGGCTCTAGTATGATCTCGATACGTGAGTCGGGTTCATCAGCACTGAATTCAGATGTGCGCCAGGATTGGACGATACGCTTGGCATATTCAAGTTCGAGATTCCTGCCATGTATATAACCATCCCAGGCTTCGAACTCTGCCCCCACCTCTGCTGAGGCAGAGGCTGGACTGCCAGTCATCTGGGAATGGCCTTCTGAGCTGAGCCAGGCTGAATAGACTTCCTGTGGATCAGCTGGAATCAATGCCGAAATTATAAATTCAATTGTCATTTTAAATCCTAATAAAAAACAGCCCGGAAGTATTCAACCTCCGGACTGTGCACTCACTTGGTAATCATCTCCTTGATGGTCTTTTCGACTTTTTTCTCGTCATAGCCCACCAGGATAGTACCCTCGATATCGAAGGTCGGGGTTGTGCGGGTACCGTTCGCCCACTTTTTCACCTGGTCGGCCGCACCCGGGGTGACGTCAATATCCACTTCAATGTATTCAACATTATTCGCCTGGAGCCAGGCACGCGCTCGCCGGCAACCAGGGCACCAGCGGGTGCAGTACATCACCACGCCTCCATGCGGAAGGCGGATCTCATCCGGATTTATGGGGGGTAGTGCCGGGTTGCGTAATGCTGCTTCAGGGTCGACCCGACGCAGGACTTCCAACACAACATCGTTATCGGGCTGGTGATCGATATCATGGATATCGATATAGCGGATATAACCGCGCTTGTCAATCACAAAGATAGCCCGCTCGGAATCCCCTTCCTTCTCACGGAACACACCGTACAAATTAGCCACCCTGCCATGCGGCCAGAAATCACTCATCAGGGGATAAGTAATTCCGCCCAAGGATTCTGCCCATGCTTGCAGGCAGGGAATATGATCAATGCTTACGCCCAAGACCTGGGCATCCAATCCCGCGAACTTGCCAGTATCGGCTTCGTACGACGGGATCTGGCCTGTTCAGATGGGCGTCCAAGCCTTTGGAAAGAACACCAATACGACATTCTTACCCAGGTAATCGCTGAGCTTGACGTCCTTATCCAAGTGCGATGGAAGGGTAAAATCAGGAGCTAACTGACCAACATATAGTTTCATATTTTGCCTCCTTACTGGTGTGCAATTTTACCTCATATTTAATTAAAAGATGGGCAGCAAAACTACCCATCGATGCCAAATGGATTAATGTTATTTAATGTCTCTAGCCCAGAAAGGTCCACCAAATAAAGGCGCAAAAATACAAAAATTGAACAAACCTGCAGCCAATACTACCAGACCAATAATTGCCAGGATAATTCCACCTGTTCCATGTACGACCATGAGACCAACAACAGCGAGTACAATCCCCGCCACAATGCGTAGCAGACGACCAGCCAACGAAGACATGAAGCGTGCGAAGCCCATAATTTTTTCCTTTTTTGTCATTCAAATAGTATTTTTTTAATGATTGCCTGTAACATTAACCATTTAGATACACAGGCGCAAAAAAGGTTACATCAAATGCATCTGCCATCACGCGGGTTTTTAAGTCATCCTCTTCCACACCGAATGGCTGCAGGATGGTGGCAGCGGCGCGGAACAACAGCACCCGGTAGCGTCCCTGGTCAATGCTGCGCAGCTCAGGCGGCTTGGGCAGATCCCAGGCGTGCACACCCGGCTCACCCAGCGTGTACACAAAACGCACCCGCTGTCCTGGGCGCAAGTGCTTACCCACCGCAGCCAGCTGTGCCGCCGCTCGGGCAGCCGGCGAGGGCGTGCGGTATTCCGACAGCTCGCGGCTCAGCGTTTGCGAGACCAACAAGTCCTCCACACGCACTCCAGATGTACGCAGCCTGGTTAACGCCCTGCGCAGTACGCTGCAATACCTTGGGCAGGTAGGTGGAACGGTCCTCCACATTGGAGGCCTGCACCAGGATGTCGATAATTTCCTTTTGCGTATTTGCCACCCAGGCTGGTGTGTCGTGGCGGCGGGTCTCAATGCCGCGCATCTTCAGGCTGCCATCCTGAAAGACACCAAAATAACGGTTAGGCACAGGCACGCGCTCATCCATGCGTGAGGGCAGGAATGCCACCCATCGGTAGATTCCATCCAGGGCAATCGGCAGGCTGGTGCGGGTGGTGATCTCCTCAAGCAGCGGCTGGAACGAGGGCACATCCGCCAGTCCTTTCTTTTTCACCCACAAGCCATCCACGTACATATGCAGCACGGTGAAACCCATGTCTTCAGCTGCCTCCTTGGCGCGCAGCAGCATCTCGCGCCCATAAGCGGTCACCGCCTCATGGGCTTCGATGCGCCCAAAACGGGCGTTCTTGTAGCCCAGATAGCCAAAGCAAGTCACTAACAGCCACTTGTGCGCCGTGGCCTGAGCCTGGTAGGTCTGGCGGCGCGGATCCCAGGCGGGCAGCTCTGCCAGGCGCAGCTTGAGTTCCAGGCGTTTATCCAGCAGGGGTGCCAGGGTCTGGGGGATCAGGCCAGAGGTATCCTGGTCAATCCACAAGCCCAGTTCCGAAACCCGCTCCAGACGGGCGTACTGGTCCCTCCCTTTTGCATTCGGATCTGCCACCGTCTCGGGCGAGATATTAAAGTGGCGCATGATGCTTGGGTACATTGAAATGAAGTCCACCTCCGCCACGTCACGGTGAAGGCCGATCAGGGGCTGGTACACCAGGCCTCCCTGGTCAGCCTGCATCATCTCAAGGGCACTTTTAGGGCGTTCGGCTTGCTGCTTGTGCCAGGGTACCATGATGCCCAGGCGGAGTGCCGTCACCATCTGCATGGCCGAAATACCGCTGCCGGGCGAAACGCGTGCCACCACCTGGCCTGCCAGGGCGGAAACGTGTGCCAACTCATACACCCCCTCCAGACCATATTCGTGGAACAGCATGGCATTGCAGCCATCGATATGCCAGCGCCCAAACAGGTGCACCTGCTTACCGCGGTAGATCACCTGCCCATAAGCCTGGTAGCTACGCTCATCTTTCCGGATGACCTCCCGGCCCGGCTCGCGGTTCAAGGGCAGCGGGATGCGCCACTTTTCAGCCAGGTCGATCAGGTAGGGCAGCAGCCAGGTGTCGCCCCAGGCAGTCATCAACACGTCCGGGTCCTGGCGCTGCAGGATGGCGCGCAAATTGATCAGCAGCGGGCGGGGATGTTCGAGGCTGAAGCGGTAGGAAACGCTCATGGAACGCACGTACACAGCCTGCGGGTCAGCGTGTGCCGGGTCGACATCTGGCTCGATCGCCAGCAGGCGCAGAGGGGGTGGTGGGGGGTCCAGCTCCCAGGGTGTATCCAGCACCTCCAGTGCCTGCACGGCGCCCCGTTCATCTGCTTCTACCTGGCAGTGCACCAGTGGAAATGTGTTGTAGACGGCGGCATGGCGCGTGGTGATGGGCAGGTCAGCGTCATAATAGGGCAGCTCGGGAAATTCGCGGGCGACACGTGAGAAAAGGTTGGGCTGGGCTGCCGTTTGGTCCATCCGGGCTTCCAGCACCTCCACTGGCTGGGGTGAGAAGATATCCTGCCGCGCGGAGCGCTTCAGCTCCACCTTTTCCGGCTGGGATTGCAGGAAGCGCCACAATTGCCGCAAGCGTCTCGGCTCGCCAGCCGCATAAAAGGTGATGGGAAAATCCTGGGTCAGGCGATGGCGCTGCCCGTCCTCACCCACCAGCCAGAGCACAATCCCGCTGTGCGTATCAGCGAACAGGTCCAGCAGCCAGCCTTTAAGCTCAGCCATGCATGTTTAGCAGGTCGGGAGGCGAGTCCGGAGGCTCCGGCTCCACCAGGCCAGGATGTGAGAGCGAGGATCCGGCTTCCTCAGCCACGCGAAGTGGGGCAGGGTCACCCGCCTCCACCGCTGCTGTGAGCGAATCAAGGTAGGCCGTGGAATCGCCCTGCTCCAGCTGCTCCAGGGCAGCCGCATCGCTGGGGTTCAGCAGGTAACGCATGCGCAGCACCTGCTTATGTTCCTCCAGCAGCATCGAAAGCAGGAAGACCTCGAAAGGCAGGGCATGTGAGGCATAAGCCGCGGCGGCCAGGTGCTTGTGAGCGGCCGCGAAGAGGTCGTCCAGTGCTTTCTGGTCGCTGCGCCGCAGGGCGCGCCGGAAACGCAGGAAAGACTCCTGCTCTTTCAGAAAAACTTGCGTCACAGATGGAAGTGTGCGTCCCATAAAGGGCCTCCTTAAAACAGGCGCAATGGCTCGACAGGCTGCGGCTCTTCAAAGCTCCATACCTGCCCAGCTGCACCTGCCAATATTTCAAGCAATTCTCCTGGCTGGTTGCGGTTGGGTAAACTGGCGCTCACCGCCACGGATGCTGATCGGCATAACCGCCGCAGTTCGGCCAGACTTACTTCCAGCAGGCGCATCCGCTCCGAAAGCTTCACGTTCTCGTCGTAGAAGGTGTCCAGCAGGTTCAGCACCAGCACGGGCGAGAAGTCTGCAACCGACTCCGTCAGCAGCGTTTCCACCTGGTAGCAGGTGAAGGCACGTGCCACGCTCACACGGTCCAGCGCAGCCTGCCAGTACGACGTCCGCTGGCGCAACTGACGTGCCAACCCATAGCCATCAAAGCAATTGCCAGCATCCACCAGGCGCACCCTGTTGGTTAGTGCCAGGCGCGCGGCCAAGACAGTCATCATCTGGCGTTGGGCCCGATGCGGTGCCAGCACCAGGTGAAGCTGGCGGGGGGAAAGCTGAAGAGAATCATCCATATTCCTAGCGTGGTTCAGAGCGGGGTATGTATAAGTGTCCATATCCTGATTATACCAGAACATTTGTTCTAATTACATTAGAATTTCATCAGCCCACTATTAAACGGTTTATCCGGTCAGGCATCAAAAATGCAACCTCTCCTGGGTGTACACACCAGTTTTGTTTTTCGCCGCCAGGGATCGCAGATCGCCGGCCGGTACTGCCCGGCATTGGGTAAATTTTCCTCTCGGGAGGTAATTTAGCGAATCATGAACTCGATTGTGCCGTGCAAAGTACGCCCCAGGCCAGGTGTAGCTGCATCAAAGAGAGCCATGGGAAGCCAATCACGTCCAACGCATTATGCAATGCACGGGATGGATACAACGTTCCTTAAGGTGAGTATAAGGATGCCAGGCATTTAATTATGGTAAAATCATCCGCCGTCAAAATGGTGGCTTGGTTTTTTTGTGCACTTATAGATGAATTCTTACTTTTCCTCCCTTCCAGTTCCCCCTGCCAATAACCACAGGCTTCTCATCCAGTTATGCCAGGTGGTCAAGGTATACAATACCGCCGCAGGTGATTTCACCGCCCTCAAGGGCATCACGGCCGACCTTTACGCGGGTGAGTTCGTGGGGGTGATCGGCAAGTCTGGGGCAGGCAAGACTACCCTGCTCAATATGATCACCGGTGCAGACATGATCACGTCCGGTGAGGTTGTATTCCATGATCCAGACGGGAAGAGCACCTCCATCCACAAGCTGAGCGAGAATTCCATGGCCGTGTGGCGTGGGTGCAACGTGGGCATCATCCACCAATCTTTTCAGCTGCTGCCCATGCTCAACCTGGTGGAGAACATCATGCTGCCCGTGGATTTCAGCGGTCACTATAAGAGGCGGGTCAGCAAGGAGCGTGCTATGGAGCTGCTCAAGCTGATGGAGCTGGAGGACCATGCATATAAGCTGCCAGCTTATATTTCTGGAGGCCAGAAGCAGCGTGTTGCCATCGCCCGTTCTCTTTCCAATGACCCACCCATCATCGTTGCAGATGAACCTACCGGCAGCCTGGATACGCTCACGGCTGAAACCATCTTTGAGATATTTGAGAAGCTGATCGAACAGGGACGCACCATCATCATGGTCACGCATGACAACAATCTCTCTCCACGCTTCACACGCCGCTTGCAGATTACGGACGGAATCATCACCGCTGATTCAGGATTCCACCTGGCAACTGCCCAGGAGCAGCAATGAACAATGCAGCTTCTGCCCCGATGATCCAGCTCCGCCAGGTGGTTAAGCGTTTCAAAACCGGAGCAGGTGAGTACATGGGTCTACGAGGTGTGGATGTAGACATATTCCCAGGCCAGTTTGTCGCTATTGTGGGTAAATCCGGAAGTGGCAAGTCCACGATGCTTAATATGATCACTGGAATAGACCACCCCACCTCCGGCGAGGTGCTGGTGAATGGGGTGAATATCTATAAAATGACCGAAAGTGAGCGTTCCTTATGGCGCGGGCATAACCTGGGAATCGTCTTCCAGTTCTTTCAGCTCTTACCTATGCTCACTTTGGTGGAGAACACGATGCTCCCGATGGATTACTGTAACGTGTTTTCCCCGCTGGAACGCCCGCAGCGTGCCATGGAGCTGCTTAAAATGGTCGGATTGCAGGAACAGGCTCACAAGCTCCCGGCGGCGGTCTCCAACGGACAGCAGCAGGCGGCAGCTATCGCCCGGGCACTCGCGACCGACCCGCCCATTATTGTCGCTGATGAGCCCACCGGGAACCTCGACTCTCGCTCATCCGAAGAGATCATCGAACTTTTTAACCAGCTTGTCTTGCAGGGTAAGACGATCATCCTGGTTACTCACGACCCGTCCATTACCAAGCGAAGCACGCGAACATTGATCATCGCGGATGGCAAGATCATTAATGAGACTGTTGCCAAAGCACTGCCTTTGCTCACCCACACTCAAATGCTTAAGGTAACCCAACTGCTCGAGCACAAGGAAATACCTGCAGGGAACACGATCATTTACAAAGGGGAGCATATTGATTATTTTTTCATGATCGCTGAGGGTGAAGTGGAAATTGTTTTCAAGCCAGCCAAGCGAGAAGAATTAACCATTGCCCGTCTCGGTGAAGGCGAATTTTTTGGCGAGGTTGAATTGGTGCATGGTGGTAATTCAATAGCCAGCGTGCGCGCAGCGCCAGAAAGATCGGTCAAACTCGTAGCCCTGCATCGTAAAGATTTCTCTGAAATGCTGGTTGGCTCACCACTCACCGAAGAAGCAATCTCCCGGATCGTCCAGGCTCGCATGGCAGAGAACCGGTCGGTAGACCGTAGAGGGCGATGGTGGTAGCATGATCCGTCCACGTTGGCGCAAGGTCCTCTCCGATTTATGGGATAACAAGATGCGTACCCTGCTGGTGGTGGCATCCATCGCAGTGGGTGTCTTTTCCATTGGCATGATCGCTGGAGCGTATGAGATCATCTCGAAAGATATGAGTGCCAGTTACGCCTCTGCCAACCCGGCGAATATCGATATGCGCACAGATGATTTTAACCAGGATCTTATTGATTCGCTTAGCAACATAGACGGTATAAAAGAGGTTGAAGGGCGGCGTTTCTTTTCCGTGCGCGCCCGTGTTCAAGGTGAGGAGTGGACCAACCTGGACCTGGTGGCAATTAATGACTTCAATGATACACATATTAATCTGTTATTGCCACTCCAAGGCAGCCCCAACCCAGCCGATAAACAGGTGATTTTAGAAGGCCAAGCCCTGGATGACCTCCCAGTTGAGGTCGGGGAAGAGGTGGAGTTTCAACTCCCCAATGGCAATATAAAGAAGATGACCGTGGTGGGCTTTGTTCAAGACCAGACGACTGGAGCAGGTGATTTTCTTGCCCCTCCACTCGGTTATGTGACTCTCGATACACTCCCCTGGCTAGGGCAGCCAACCGAATACAACCGCCTGATGGTCACGGTCGACGGTGATTCAAACGATATCGAACACATTCGTGAGGTATCATCCTCTGTCTCAGACAAGATCGAAAAAAGCAATCGCCAGGTCTACCGCACCGAGCTTAATAAGACCAACGAACACCCCATGTCATCCACAGTTGAGGCAATCCTGGGTATCCTGATGGCGTTGGGCATTTTAATCGTGTTTTTAAGCAGCTCATTGATTGCCAATACACTCAACTCGTTGCTCACCCAGCATCTGCCTCATATTGGTGTTATGAAGCTGATCGGTGCGCGCAGCCAGCAGATTTTTGGCATGTATATTGTCCTGATCCTCTCCTTTGGGCTTATCGCCTTGTTGATTGCCCTGCCAGCTGGGGGGCAGGCAGCATATACTCTTTCTGAATATATCGCCAGTAAAATGAACTTCAACCTGCAAGGCTACCGTATCGTGCCCTTAGCCTATCTCTTGCAGATCATCGTCGCCATCTTGGTACCGCTGGCTGCTGGATTCATCCCGGTTAATAATGGCTCACGTGTAAAAGTACAGGAAGCGATTAGTGGAAGTGGATTAAGCGCAGGGAAAGCCTCCTACGGTTGGTTGGAACGTCTTGGAAGCCGGGTGAAATGGATCACCCGACCGATGCTGATCTCACTCCGCAATACCTTCCGGCGTAAGAGAAGGCTGTTACTCACCTTACTGACCCTGACGATTGGTGGCGCAATCTTCATCGGTGTTTTCAATGTACAAAGGTCTTTAGAGGATTTCATCACGAAGACTGAGAAATATTTCATCGCTGATGTGACACTTAACTTTGACCGGCCGTACCGCGTGGATGAGATCAACCAGGCTGTCATGGACGTCGCGCATGTACAGCATTCTGAAGGCTGGGCTTTCGTGTCAGCTGATATCATCCGGCCTGATGACAGTGTGGCCAATTACCTGACCATCCTGGCTCCACCGGTAGACAGCAAATTAATTGAGCCGATCATGCTGGAAGGACGTTGGCTCACACCAGGAGACAAGAAAGCCATCACCGTCAGTGAAGCTATCTGGAGCGATTTCCCCGACCTTAAGGCAGGCGACCAGTTAAAGCTGAAGATCAGCGGCCAGGAAGATGAGTGGACCGTGGTGGGTATTTTTCGCTTCATCAGCCGTGATCAAGTCATTGGTTATGCCACCTATGATTACATCTCAGAGCTGCTAAGCTTATCCAACCAGGCTTTTTCCTATCGTATCGTCACCGAGGAGCACACATTAGAGTATCAAAAGCAAATGAGCGCCACGATCGATAAATATCTGCGCGACCTTGGTTACCACGTTAGCGAAACACAGGCTGGCCTCTCCACGCTTGAAACTGCTTCAGAGAGCCTGGCGATCCTGATCAATTTCTTGCTCATCATGGCCTTGCTAACAGCTTTAGTTGGCAGTATTGGATTGACCGGCACCATGGGCATGAATGTCATGGAACGTACGCGCGAGATTGGGGTGATGCGCGCCATTGGCGCAACCGATGGGCAGATCATGAAGACGGTTATCGTTGAGGGGATGATCATCGGTGTTATCAGCTGGTTTTTAGGAGCCATCTTCTCATTCCCCATCACGCTCCTTCTCTCGCGCATCATCAGCCTGGCGATTTTCAATTCACCCAGCGAATTTGTCCTTAATCCACTTGGATTTATCATCTGGCTGGGATTAGTCCTTATCCTATCAGCCTTCGCCAGCGTTTTACCGGCACGCAGCGCTGCCCGGCTGACCATCCGCGAAGTGTTGGCATATGAATAGTAATAATATTAAGAGGTGAGTTATGAAAAACAACTTAAAAATCTTCTCCGTTTTTATCTTCACTGCTCTTATTCTGAGCAGCTGCAGTGTATTTGACAAGCAAACTACACCAGAAAGCACGCCTGTCCCGGTCGTCGAAGACAGCGGAGCCGTCATCAGCCAGGGCAACCTGGTTCCCAAGGATTATATGTACCTGGCATTTCCCAGTGGTGGGCATGTTGAAGAAATCCTTGTAAAACAAGGTGATCCGGTCACACAAGGGCAGGTATTGGCACGCCTGGGTGATCGTCAGCAATATGAAGCTAGCCTGACCGCAGCCCAGCTGCAGGTGGAGAATGCCCAGCAGGCATTGGATGACCTCAATAGTACTGCTGACATCTCGTCTGCGAATGCCTGGCTGGCTTTGTTGGACGCCAACCAGCGCGTTATTGATGCCGAGATAGCCTGGAATAAAGTGGACACAGATGAATACCAGGAAAAGATCGATGATGCAGAGATCAAGGTCTCTGATATGCAAACCGAATTGGATGATGCCCAAACCGAATTTAACAAGTATGCCGATTTGGATCCAGAAAACCCGACCCGAAAGTCAGCTGAAACCACACTCAACGATGCTCAAAATGATTATGACAATGCAGTTCACGAGCGTGACCAACTTATCATCAACCTGGAAATGGCTGAAGCCAACCTGCAATTGGCCAAATCAATGCAAGCTAAAGCACAGAGTGACTATGACGCTACCCGGCTCGGACCTGACCCTGATCAGCTCAAAATAGCTCAAATGAACCTGGATAGCGCGCTTGCCCATCAGGCATCCGCCCAGGCAGCTATGGACAACCTGGACATAAAAGCACCCTTCGATGGAACCGTAGTTGAGGTGAACATCAGTGATGGGGAGCTGGTCGGACCAGATAAATGGGCTGCCCTGGTGGCAGATTATTCCGAATGGTATGTGGAGACCAACGACCTGACCGAACAAGAGGTAGTAAAGGTATCCATTGGCCAGGGCGCTTCCATCTCCCCCGACGCGCTGCCTGATTTGCAAGCCAGCGGTGTAGTAACCGAAATTGCAGATAATTTCTATGTTCAGGCTGGAGATATTCTATATAAAGTTCGCCTGCATGTAGATCAGCCTGATCCTGCCTTCCGGTGGGGAATGACCGTGGAAATCAGCTTTAACCCATGAAAAACGAGACCCGGGTAAAAACCGGGTCCTTTTTTTTAATCTGAGTAACATCAAATGCTTGAGAATTTAGTTAGCAAATGTATCCTTTTAAGGCTTCCAGCATCTAATTATTTGGTTCTAACCCCCAGTGAGTATATAAGTACTTGAAGGCTCAATTTCTGGACATTTTCTTAACGGAGGAAAAATATGCCCATTTTTGAATACGTGTGTGCCGATTGCGGAAAACCATTTGAGAAGCTCGTATTGAGTTCCAGTAAAATTGGTGAAATATCCTGCCCCGCATGTGAAAGCCAGAACATTACCCGGAAAATTTCGACATTTGCATCCAGGTTGACAGGTGGGAGCTCATTTTCGTTCGGCAGCACCTCGAATTCAAACTGCAGCTCTGGTAGTGTCTGAGGGACTTAACCCAAGATCAACCGTGTGTTGATAAGAATTGCGCGACGCATATGCTGGAATCAGTGTCATCTCCTGTATATGCGTCGCGCTTTATTTAATCAACTATAATCAGGATTAAGGAGAGCATATCATGCAAATTTTGACCGATGCCCAGGAAAGCCTGCTTAAAGATTCCCGCACCTTGTTGAATAATCTGCGTGCCTCCCTGATCCAGTTTGGCGCCACATCTGAGGATCATGAGACACTGGCACAATCCATCCGCCAGCTGGATGAGCTATTCTTACTGGTGGTTGTGGGTGAATTCAACTCAGGCAAGAGTGCTTTTATCAATGCCCTGTTGGGGCAGAAATTGTTGAAAGAAGGCGTGACACCCACCACGACCCAGATCAATGTCTTACGCTATGGCGAATCGCAGGAACGACAGGTGGAGAGTGAGAACCTGCATACGCTTACCGCTCCAGTGGAATTATTGGCAGAGCTGAATATCGTGGATACTCCGGGCACCAATGCGATTATCCGCCAACACGAAGCCATTACCCAGCAATTTGTTCCTCGTTCTGATCTGGTGCTTTTTGTTACCTCCGCTGATCGACCCTTCACCGAAAGTGAAAGAGCCTTTCTGGAAAGGATCCGCGACTGGGGTAAAAAAGTGCTGATCGTCCTCAATAAGACTGACCTGTTCCAAAATCAGGAAGAATTAGACCTGGTGATAGCATTTATTAGCCAAAATGCACGCGCGTTACTTGGCATATCACCCGAGATATTCCCCATCAGTGCCCGTCTGGCACTCCGCTCCAAGCTCGGAGAGCCTGAGTTTTGGCAAGCCAGTAATTTTGAAGCCTTGGAAAAATATATACAAAACACACTGGATGACAAGGGACGGCTGTCGTTAAAATTCATGAACCCCCTGGGGGTTGGCTCACACCTGGTGGAAAAATATCTACAGGTGACCACATCACGCCTCGAGCTGCTTAAAACGGATTTTACCATGCTGGAGGATGTTGACTCTCAGCTTGCCCTGTATCAAGAAGACATGCGACGTGATTTTAACTTTCGCATGTCGGACATAGAAAAAGTGCTTTTCGAGATGGAACAACATGGCCAGGATTATTTTGACGAGACCTTGCGTCTGCCACGCGTGTTTGACCTGCTGAATAAGGCGCGTATCCAGAAGGAATTTGAGCAGAGAGTGGTGGCGGATGTGCCACAGCGAATTGAGAAAAAAGTGAACGAGATGATCGACTGGCTGGTGGAAGCCGACCTGAGCCAATGGCAGGCGGTGATGGATCACATCGCAGACAGGCGACGACAGCACCAGGAGCGTATCATCGGTGATGCGGCTGGTGGAAGCTTCCACTACGACCGGGAAAAGCTGATCGATGGTGTAGGCCGGGAAGCCCAGCGCGTGGTTGATACGTATGACCGCCAGGCAGAGGCACGCCTCATGGCAGAGGGAGCCCAAACTGCAGTGGCCGCCCTGGCTGCCACCGAGGTTGGGGCATTAAGCCTGGGTGCGCTGATCGCAGTCCTGGCCACCACTGCAGCCGCGGATGCAACCGGCATCATCCTTGCCAGTGTAATTGCCCTGCTGGGTTTATTCATCATCCCTGCCAAAAAGCGCCAGGCTAAAGCCGATTTGCGTGAGAAGATCGCTAATTTAAGAGAGCAGCTCATCCAATCCTTGCGGGTACAATTTGAGCAGGAGATGGAGCGGGGGATGCATAATATCAAGGATGCCATCGCCCCCTATTCCCGCTTTGTACGTTCCGAGCAGGGCAAGCTGGAGGAAGTGCAGTCAAAACTTGCTGAAACGAAAACTGGCCTGGAGAGTTTGAAGGTGAAGGTGGGAGAGGTGATCGGGGTTTGAAATTGTGATATTTGTAACAGTTCCTGCTTGACTCAGGATTACATCTGGATAATAATAACGTGGCCGAAAAATGGAGGGATCATAAGGTTATATATAAACAAATCTAAGCGTAATACATCTTTATCTTCGGATGCGATGAACCACAGACCTTATTGGGCGCCTACCTTTTTATAGGAAGGCCTTTGGGGAGCTAATAGCGAAACCGGCCGGTAGGGTCGGTTTTTATTTTTAAGGACTCATTTATTTTTTTCATCTCTTATCAGGAGGTGGTTCATTCGAGGAAGTAATCCTGTAAAAACGGAAATATCCACCTATTAATAACACTTTGAGGAGGGAGCAATGAAACGCAATGTGATTTTCTTTTCAATCAGTCTCATCGTCATCTTCAGCATGACTGTAGGCTTGACTGCCAGCACCGCCCAAATGCTGCAGAGCGCTATGCAGTCCCATGCCGCTTCCGCTGTGCCCATCTGGAGGCAGGTCAATCGAAATGGTTTTGGAGATCCTTACAACGTAGGCATATTAGCACTCGAAATTTTTAAGGACCAGCTCTATGCCGCCTCTGACAATTACCAGATTGGGGCAAAGGTGTGGCGTATGGAGACGAATGGAAGCTGGACTGCAGTTAGCGAACCGGGATTTGGTAACGCTTATGGCAAAAAAAACGCGGCTATTCCTGATATGACTGTTTTCAATGGAAATTTGTATTCCAGTACCGCCTGGAGCGGGATTACAGGGCAGATCTGGCGTACACCTGATGGGGCTTCTTGGAACCTTGTGGTCAACAACGGATTTGGGAGCCCTAACAATTTTGGAGTTGCTCCTTTCGGTACTTTCAAGGGATTTATTTATGCGGGTACAATTTTTGATTCAAATGGTACAAATGGTTTGGAAATCTGGCGCAGTGCGACTGGTAACCCTGGCGATTGGCAAAAAGTTGTTACCGGAGGAAAGGGCAACCCTAATAACTATCTTGCTACCAGTTTTACGGGGTTCGGTGATTATTTTTATGCTGCCGTTGAGAATATGCATACTGGATTGGAGATCTGGCGGACAGATGATGGTTCCGATTCTACCTGGACGACTGTCAGCAGCGGGGGGTTCGGGGATGCAGATAACACCCAGACCGGTGGTATGACCATCTATGAAGGCTATCTATATGTGGGTACGCGCAACGATGTCACAGGTGCGCAGCTCTATCGTACAGCAAATGGATCGATATGGGAGCAAGTGATTGATGACGGTTTTGGGGACTTGAATAACTTCAAGATTGAGATGATCTACACATTGAATGATAGTCTATTCGCAGGGACGGATAATAATATATCCGGGGTTGAGATATGGCAGTCTACGGATGGTCTTGTCTGGTACCAGATCAATCAGGATGGTTTCGGCAATCGTAATAATCAGACTGTGCTTTGGAATAGCTCTACCATTGAATACCTTCAACACCTATACATTGGGACGGAGAATAGAGTAAACGGTGGTGAGATCTGGCAGTTATACGCTGGATTCCCGATGTATTTACCAGTAGTTAAACGCTAGCCTATTAAATTGGAAGTGCCAGGGTCTTGTTAGATCCTGGCACTTCTCACGGAAAATATAGTTCTATTACGGGATTATAAAACCCTCTTGGTCATATCCAAGAAAATGTGTATCGATTCAAAGTAATTTCTCAATCTCGCCCCACAGGTTTGGCAATTCTAATGCTGCAGCAAACTGCTCCACCCAATATTGGATACGTTCTTTATCCAAGTTTGGGTGACTTGCAGCGATACCTTTAATATCTTCCAAATCTTTAGCCCGGTATGCAATGGCTTTCATGATGATCAAATCTTCAGCGGTGGGTAAACGCACAGACAGTTCACCTAGCTTGAATTCCTGCCCCCGCTCAACCATTTCTATTTCGAAGGGTAGTATTCCGAGGGAGATATTGATACTAATCCCGCTGCTCTCGTGCTGAAGCAATAAAACCCGGTTTTTTCGTGCAAAAGTCTCGGCATCAGAAATTCGGGCACTCATTCCCTCTGCTTCACCTGCTTCAATTAATTTGGGTAGATCATCCATGCTTAATAGAATAACTGCATCGAGATCGACAGTCAAACGGGGTTGACCTAACAAGCTGGCAGCAATACCTCCAACGATCACGCCATGATTATCAAACCTTTTTATTAGATGCTGAAGTGCATCGAGAGGATCCATGAGTGCGGTTGAAATTATTGGTTTTGTTTGTCTGATTTTTCTTTTAACTTTACCCATTGTTGATAAACCAGTTCTTCACTTGAATCTGACTTAAAAATACCCAATCGTATTGCCAGACAAACTATCGAGTTTAATTGTCGCCATTTTGTTTCCATCGAAGTTGAACGTAACTCCTGCAATTCAACCTCGGCGACAGCTCTCCACCGTTCTTTGTATGCAATCGCATCCTCTTTCAAAATCATAGAATCATTATAATTCACCTTTGAAGAGTTTACGGAGAAGTGATTGGCTCGTATGTACTTGCGCAATATGGGTTCAAAACCAACTCACATTTTGTCCCTGGGTGTAGCGTTTCTTCTCACGCTTGTTCCACACTACCACCCCTCCACTGCCCACCACCTTATACCCACCATCACTTTCTACCAATGCAGTATTGCCTTCAATACCCAACAGGATCTGTTCATTCCGAACCATCATGCGGAGCGAATTGATAAAACCTTTTGGTATTTCATCAAAGTGGGGCATGATGACCGCACCCGGCAGCAGGCCAAAAGCAGGCTTCCCGCGTGGCAACCATGGAATGCGCTCGCCCATGATCATCGCCCCAGCGCTGCATCCCGCCACCACCCCACCTTTTTTATATACTTCCATAATTGCTTCCCAGGCCAGGCTGCCGTTCAATGTGCGGAACAAATAATCCGGTTTCCCTCCAGATAGATAGATGAAATTTGACCCCCGGATTTTCTCCACGAGCTCAGGCTGATTGGCGCTGGGTGGATCGATCACCGGCAGCGATTCCACTTCTACACCCAATCTCGTAAAGTGCGTCTCACCTAGTTCCGACCAGTAGTTAATTCGTTCACCTCCCTCGGTACCAGCCGCCGTGGGCAGGCAGACAACGCGAGCCTTTGCGTTTAGCAGCCCCAACAGGTACCGATCCACAGCTTCCATGGGGGGTAAATATTCGCCACTACCAACCAGGGCAAGCATATTACTTCCTACCCTTCCAGGTTTGAGCAAATTTCAATATTCGCCGCTGGATATACCAGGTATGCAGGTTAGCGATTGGTCTTTGCTGTTCAACCAATCGCATCGCCTGCTCGGGTTCCATCCCCTGGGCGATCAGGATGCACGTCCCCATGGCTGGACCACGGTGCCTGCCATGACTGCAATGGGTATAAACAACGCCCCCCTGATCGATCACTCTCAGCGCTGTATTCACACCCTGTTGAAGCGCCTTGACTGGGATCGGAAGTAATGGCGAGTCAACTGTTGGCAGCCATAAGCTGATCAAGGGCGGCGAGATTGGGTCATGTACAGGTGGGAGCCCGATACGCATATTGATCACCAGGCTGATCCCAAGTTCATGCAGACGCTCATAGTCCTTGTTTTTCGGAGTTGTGCCGATGAACAGGCTGTCAGTTATTTTTGAATAATCCATTACAATGCAACGATCTTTCTGGATTCCGCCCCCGCGCTGGCCTGGCAAAGGTAAACCTTTGCTTCCCGTCCAGTCTTCGTGCGGTAATTTTCTTGCAGTCCCTCCTTGAATGCTTCTGCATCTTTAGCAGCCACCAGGTTGACCGTACACCCGCCAAAGCCCGCCCCGGTCAGGCGTGCTCCATAAATCCCTGGTAATCCACGCGCGATATCAACCAGGGTATCCAGCTCAGGGATACTCACTTCATATAAATTTCGTAAGCTCTTATGGCTTGCGAACATGAAACTACCGAACATGTGCGCATCTCCCCTGTGCAAGGCGATGATAGCCTGGTCTACGCGGTGGATCTCCTTAACCACATGCTCAGCCCGGTGCTCAACTTCAGGAGGTAGAAATGTTGAATAGGCTGCCAATTCAACTGTCGAGACATCCCGCAGGGATTTTATCCTCGGCAGGTACTTTTTTAACAATTCCACTGCCTGTTCGCAGGCTGAACGCCGGTCGTTATACGCAGAACCTGCCAGGCTCCGCCGGATGCCCGAATCAGCGATTACAATGGCGGTCCCAGCTGGCAGTTCAAGCGGGTGCCATTCAAGACTGCGGGTATCAAAACACAGCACATGCCCATCCACCCCACATGCACTGGCGAACTGGTCCATCAATCCTGATGATACCCCCACGTATTTATTCTCAGCCGCCTGGCACAATTTTGCCAGTTCCAGTTTATCCAGCTCCCATCCGCAAATTGCCTGCCAGGTGGAAGCAAGCGCTACCTCCACCGCGGCAGACGAACTCAATCCCGCCCCAATTGGCACATCGGAAGTGTATACCGCTTCCATTCCCTGGAGCGGCAGACCAGCCTGCTGTAAGGACCATGCCACTCCAGCAGGGTAGAGAGCCCACCCAGGCAGTGGCTGCCCGGCAAGAGTTATCCGTTTGGTAACCTCGCTTAACCTGAACGATACCGTTTTCCCAATATCAAGCGCGTTCAGGGTTACGATACCATTCAACGTCGGTGCTGCTGCCACCCGTACTGCCCTGTCGATGGCTACCGGTAATACAATTCCATCGTTGTAGTCAACATGCTCTCCAAGCAGGTTGACACGCCCGGGAGCCTGCGCTTCCACCTGATGAGGCCGTCCATATACCTGGACGAACCGGGATGCAAGGGTGACGTGTTTCTCTGGCAGCTGCAATCCATTATTCATCGATAACCTCGTCTATTCGCAGGAGGTTTAAATAACCGGGAAATTGAATGCCCCCGGGAAATCCGCCCGGGCAACTTCTTCTTTACCGCTCCAGGAGGAAATCTGGATCCGGTACACTGCCGTAATATTCAGTTCCTCGGGGATAATCTCCCGGTAGTCGGTCCCCGGCTTCAATTGGGGAAAATACCTGTCCAGCAGCAGCTGCAAACCGTGCTGGGCTTGTCCGGCATCTGTGAGTATTTCTGCCTCCCCAAAAACAACCACGCTGGCATATTCAACCCCCACTTCCATGGCAGTATCCGCAGGGAGCAGTCGACCCATCTCAGCAACGCAAAAGCTCACGCGTGGATTAGCCTCAATATTCGCCCTCATGCGCCCCTCCAGGGCACCATGAATGTAAATGGCATTCTCTGCCTCAACATACACATACTGGGTAGGTTTCAGGAAAGGTTGGCCTTTATATTCGGTGGCGATCATCCCAAATGGCATCCGCTGAAGATAAGCCTTGATCCAGGGGTCGTCTTTGGCACGGTCTTTCCGGCGTGGCTGGTTGATTGGGTTTGATTGGTCCGTCATAAGTGTTTAATTTTTACCTCAATAAAAATCATATCATTAATTCTTGTCTTTCTCCTATACTTTTACCCACACACCGACTGCGGTCAGTAGGCTGATGAGCAGGACCAGGAGGAGGATATATGGAAGCATCTTTAACATCACCTCTCCCTCCCTTCCTGCCAGGTCTGCGGTGCTGGTTCCAACGACGATCTTAGCTGGCGCGATAACGCTCGCCAGACCAGCTCCTGCCGTCTGAGCTGCCAGGATGATCGCCACAGAATAACCCAACAATTGAGCTGTGCGCAATTGCAGCAAGGCGAACACCACATTGGAGTTAGTATTGCTTCCGGTCATGAAAGCCCCCAGTGCCCCTATCCAGGGAGAAACGAGCGGAAACAACCTGCCAGTAACCTCCGCCAGTCCTCGCGCCAGGGCTTCTGTCATCCCGGCAGTCTCCATGACCACTGCCATGCATACCATGAATACGATGCTGAGGCTGGGTGCCTGGACCCTTTTCACCGTTCCAAGGACGATTTTTCCGAAGGAACCTTTCTGAAACCTGCCAGCCAGCCAATATACCAGGTATGCCAGGAAGGAAGCATACAGTAAGACTGCGCCAGCATGATTAAGCAGTGATATTGGTTTACTGGCTGCAGCAGGCGTGACATACCCCAGGCTGGTGGTAAGCACTGGGATTTTCACCTGGATCACCAATCCCCCCAGCAGGTGTTTTACGTCAGGGATCATCTGGATGATCAAGGTGATGATAACCAGGATGGCATATCCTGAAAGCGCCACCGAAAGCAGTTTCCCATCCACGCTTCCATCCTGGCTTTGCTTCCCACGCAGCAGGCGTGCCAGACCAAAACTCGCCAGCAAGCCCGCGATGCTGCCCATAAATGCAGCTGTATTCCACAGGCCATTGGCAGCGACCACCATCTGGATGAAACCCATCACTGCTCCCAATAGCAAGGCCACCAGTGCCAGATGGAATACTCCTCGCCAGCCTGCCGTAATATGCAGCACCAGCAAGCCGGTGATCAGGGCAGCCACACCAAGGAATAGCGCAGAAGGAAAGGCCAGCATATCACTTGTGTATCCTGTCGTTGACAGCAAGGCTTGAAAAGCCGAGCCAAGCGAGCCAAACGTCACTGCCCACCCGCTCCCGATGGAAGGGACGATGATAGCTGTGATGGGTGGAAATCCCAGGCCTACCAGTATAGGCGCGACCACTGCCACCGGTACACCAAAACCTCCAACTGATTGAAGGAAGGAAGCAAATCCCCAGCCAATCACCAGGGACTGCATCCCTCGGTCTGCTGTGAGGTGGGGTAAAGCTTGTCCTATCTGGGCGACAGCTCCAGCTTCATCGGTCACCCGGTAGAACAGGAAAGCCGCCCAAATGATCATCAGCACATCCAGGCTTGAGAGCAATGCCTTGAGGTGTGCATATGCCAGAAGCTCAACCCCACTGCCAAAATAAAAAATCGCCAGCCCCAATCCAACCAGGTAGCCTGCGATGCTGGCTCGCACCGCGCTCCAGCGCAAGCCCAGCATCAATACCAGGATAGTCAGGATGGGGATGAGAGCCAGTAGGAAAGGAATCATGCTTGTGCAGATGATAAGGGGACGGTTATTCTCTTGAGGGAGCTGACTACATAGAATCCTACCCGGCGTTGCCCTTCAGGTAAATACCTTGCGGGTCCAGGTCTTCACGCAGGATGCGTAGCTCTTCATCACCTGGCGGGAGGGTGGTGCGCAAGCTGCTTGCTACTTTCAGCTCCCAACCGGTATTCTCACGCACCTGGTCTGCCGTGGCACCAGGATGCAAGGAGGTGAGCATTAGTTCACCCGACTCATCCGGTTCCATGATCCCCAAATCAGTCACCACTGCCAGCATACCCCCGCCGCGTAAATTGGCTGCCTGGCGTTCAGCCCGGCCGCCAAGGAATCCGGCCGAGGTGCGGAAGTCCAGCTTTTCTGGAAAGCGGCGTTTTGAGTGGGGGGTGAGCAGGTAACATCGGTTTGCCCAGGCGGCAATCTCCATCGACCCCCCCGATCCCGGCAGGCGCACCTTGGGATGGGCGTAGTCACCGATCACGGTGGCATTGATGTTCCCGAAGCGGTCAATCTGCGCCCCACCCATGAATCCCACATCCACATTCCCACGCTGCAGATAAAAGGCGAAGATATCATACATGCTGCACACTGCCAGCGCACCACTGACCAGTGTGGGGTCGCCAATAGAAAGAGGCAGCCTTGCCGGTTGAGCGCCGATGACACCAGCCTCGTAAATCATCAATAAATTAGGCGCATGCGTGCGCCTGGCCAGGTTGCATGCCAGGTTGGGTAAACCCACCCCCACGAATACTCTATCACCATCCCGGAGCAAGCGGGCAGCGTTGATGGTGAGAAGCTCAGATGAAGTATAGTCTGCCATATTTAGTATTTCCCGTAATCTACTTTGGCACTGGGCTGGCTTTCAATTCTCAAGCGCTGATGCACTTCCTGGCCCAGTTTTTCCCAATATTCCCCCCGATCTTTGACACCATACACCCATTCATCCAGGTAAGCCAGCGTGGCTTCACGGTTGCTGCTGATCTCGTCCCACTTCAGGTAAAAATTGTTATCGCGGTCATAGTAGCCCTGGGTGTAAGATGGATGTGCGCAGAAAGGCACCTTGCAGACTGCATCCACGATGAAGCCGGGTATCAACGTCCGGTTGGGATCCGAGCGTATGATGGTTTCATCCACGATCTCTTCAGCCGTGAGGATCACCCTTTCAGCCGCAAAAGCGGCTTCCTTCTGCTCGCCGATGATGCCCCAGATTTGGGCATTCCCATCCGCATCCGCCCGCTGAACGTGCACAATAGCCACATCCGGTTTTAGAGCCGGAACCACCACCACCTCTCCACCCAAGTAGGGGTCTTTCACCGTGCGGTAATTGGGGTTGACCTTTTCCAGGTCTCCGGCCGCAGTCGGGTTCATGGGCATGAAGGGCAGTCCTGTTGCCCCCGCCTGTAAACGCGAGATCATGCCAAAGTGGGAATATTCCTCCCATTCGAGCCTGCCAGCTTCGATCTCCGACCGCACGATACGCAGTGACCCAACGCCCGGGTTGCCCATGTAGGAAAAGATCACTTTACGGGCACAGCCCCCCGCCACCATCTGGTCGTAGACCAGGTCAGGCGTAGCCCGCGCCAGGGTCAGGTCTCGCATTCCCTGGCGGATAATCTCATGCCCGGCAGCGAACGGGATCAGGTGGGTGAAACCGGCTGCATAGACCAGGTCGCCATCCCGGACGAATTGGCGTACTGCCTCAGCCAAAGGGATTACTTTCGACATAGCGTTTTTATGCCTCCTTCAATAAAAATCAATATCCATTGGGTTTTTTATTTCTTTCAGCTTTTCTTGCCCTCTGCTGCTCGCGCCATCTGCGCACCGTCCTGAAGCGCATGCTTTCGTCTGGTGGCTTGTGTCCGCGAATCATTAAAACAGCCCCGAGGAAGACAGCCACCGCCCCAACACAAAAATAGCCATAGGATGGGTTTGAAGCCTGATCCATGGTGAAAAACACAACCAGCAGGATCGCGCCAATGAAGAATAAAAACCTCCCGAACTTACTCTTCCCAGATTGCATACCATCCTCGTCCATCCTCGCCCACCAGAGCGAGGATGGAATATCATAACGTCACCGGATCACGGTGCGGATCTGCTCATGCATGTACTGGGGCAGGTAATAGTGACCACCGCCGTTTTTACCGGTGGAACCTGAGCCTTTCCAGCCGCCAAAGGGTTGGAAACCTGGCCAGGCACCCGTCGTCGCGCCATGCGGACGGTTGGCATAGTTGACACCCGCCTCGATATTATCAAAGTACCATTCAATATCATCCTCTGAGCCATAGAATCCTGAAGTCAGGCCGTAGTTCACACTGTTTGCCTGCCACATGGCTTCATCCAGGTCTTTCACCCGGGCAATCGTGGTGATGGGCAGGAACATCTCGTCCTTCCACAAGTGGTGCTCGAAAGGCACATCTGCCACCAGGGTGGGCTGGCAGAAATAACCCCTGGAAAAAGCACCCTCAGCGAGAACTTTACCACCTGTGAGGAAGGTGCCCACCTGGGACAGCTCTTCATTGAAATTTTGAAAATCCCGGTAAGAATTACGGTTGACTACCGGGCCCAGGTACACATCCCGTTTGGTTGGGTCACCGATCACCAGCTTGTTGATGGCTTCCACCAGCCTGGCCGTCAATTCATCATATACGGGGGCTTCAACATAAACGCGTGAAGCCGCAGAGCATTTCTGCCCCTGCAGACCATAGGCTGAGCGCAGGATGCCAATTGTCGCCCTATCCAGGTCAGCATAACGTGAGACTATCACCGGGTTCTTGCCACCCAGTTCCAGGATGATGGGGCGCAAGTAATTGCAGTTGGAGAAATCGCGGAAGATGCCCATCCCCACCCCAAACGAGCCGGTAAATGTTGCCCCATCCACATCCGAACAGGTGATCAACGCCTGCCCGAGGGTGCTGCCAGGTCCGGTCACATAGTTGAAAGCGCCGTCCGGTAACCCTGCATCCCGCAGGCACTCCGCCAGCAGGCGCACCACCCAGGGGGTATCAGTGGCGGGCTTCATCACCACGCTATTGCCTGCCACCAGGGCAGCCCCAACCGGTCCACCCGTCAGCGCAGCCGGGAAGTTGAACGGGCTGATCACCAGCCAGGTGCCGTAGGGTCGCATGACGGAAAGGTTGCTGGCGCTGTATCCCACCAATGGATCACGCCCCATCTCGACCACGTAGCCGTTGTTCCGCTCCATCTCGTCACAGTAATAGCGGATCAGGTCAGCCGTCTCCGCTACGTCTCCCAACGACTCCATGCGGTTCTTGCCCACTTCCAGGCACAGGGCGGCAGAAATCACGAAGATGCGCTCATCGATCAGGTCAGCCGCTTTGCGTAAAAGGGCTACCCGCTCCTGCCACTTGATGCGACTCCAGGCCGGGAAGGCTTTACGCGCCGCGGCCAGGGCATCCAGGGCATCCGCTGCACCACCCTTCTGGAAGATGCCCAGCACGATATTCGTATCAATGGGAGATCGATCCTCAAATTTATCGCCTGTAAACCGGTCTACCCCACCGATCAGCATACCATATTCCTTCCCCAACCCAGCCTTCACCGTGGCCAGAGCTTCCTCGAAGCGCGTGTGCAGCTCTTCGGGGGGGTTGAACATGGTCGCATAAGTCAATTTAAAACTCTCGCTCATCGTAGCTTCCTCCTAACAATAAAAGTGGCTAAAGTATAGCATCGGGCAGCCCTCTCGTCAAAAGGCAGTTCCCAGTTTATCGTATAATAAACCCATGTTCTTCACCGAAGCTTCCTACCTGGGCATCGACCCGACTGCCGGCCGTAAACCGTTCGCCTATGCCGCCCTGGATAGCCAGCTGCACCTGGCAGTCCTGGGGTATGGCAGCCTGGACGAGGTGCTGGCTTTCATGGCCGGTCAATCTCAGGCAGTCGTGGCTGTGTGCGCACCCCGCCGCCCCAGCCAGGGCTTGATGGGGCGTCCACAGGTGCGCGACAGGCTTTCACCGCCCCCGCGCCCCGGCCGGTGGATGGACTTCCGCCTGGCAGAATATCAATTGCGCCAGCATGGTATCAGCTGCTACAAGACCCCCGCCGATGAGACCGCCTGCCCCAATTGGATGAAAATGGGCTTCCAGCTCTACCAGCGCCTGGAGCGTATGGGGTACCATCCCTTCCCGGCCAGGGGGCATGCTCTCCAGTTCCTGGAAGCCTACCCGCATGCCAGCTTTTGCACCCTGCTGGGACGTGCCCCGCTCCCCAAGCACACCCTGGAAGGGCGCATCCAACGCCAGCTCGTGCTGCATCAACAAAAGATGGATATCCCGGACCCGATGGACCTGATCAAAGGTATCACCACCCAACGCGTGCTGGAAGGTGAATGGCCACTCGATAAACTTTACAGCCCCGGAGAGCTGGACGCTCTGGTGGCTGCCTATACCGCCTGGCAAGCTGCCAATCACCCGGATCAGATCACTGCCCTGGGGGATGATGCTGAAGGACTGGTGATCCTGCCCGTGGCTGAGCTAAAACGCCGCTATTGAGGGCATGTCGTATGCCGAACATCGAAGAGCACCTGCGCAAGGCCATGGAAGAGGGAAAATTCGATAACCTGCCCGGTAAAGGCAAGCCCCTGCACCTGGATGAGAACAACCCCCACGCCGATTCTGATTGGGAGCTGGCTTACCATATCCTAAAGGAAAGCGGCTATACACTCCCCTGGATCGAAACCATGCACGAGATCGAGAAAGATCTTGAGGCTGCCCGAGGCGATCTAAAGCGCGCATGGAAATGGCGATTGATTTATTTATCAGCGGATGTGCCAGATGAGAAAGCCTCCGCCGAATGGGAGCGAGCCCTCGAAGCATTCAAGAATAAGCTACCCGCCCTTAACCAGCGTATCCGCGATTACAACCTGGAAGTGCCCAACGCGCGCTTCCAGCGACCCGTATTGAATTTCGATCACGAGACAGAAAAAATCACCTCAGGTTAGCTTTCACAATACCTTCAGCAGCTTCTCCCCAAACTCCTCGGGCTGGCTTTTCTCGATTACCAGCTCACGCGCATGATGGAACTGCATGAAATCGCGCATGGAAGTGGCTACCCCGCTCACCAGCTCCTCATCGGGCTCAACCCCCTGCTCCAGGAAAAGAGCTTTAATGCGCAGCACCCCCGTCTTACGCTCTAGCTTGGGATCAAAGCGCCCCACCAGTCTATCCTTGTGCAGGATGGACAGGCAGAAATAACCGTACTTTCTCTTTTCTGCCGGTATATAGGCTTCCAATAAATTTTGATAGCCCCACAGCTGCACATCCCGCCCCCGGCACCAGAATAAGCTGTCAAAAAAGCTGAGGAACGTGGTTCGTTGGGCTTGTATCTCCCCCTCCGCCACCTTCTGCAGGGCTTCAAGCTGGTCCCGGTGTACCACTAACTCATGGGCTTCGCCATCTGCCAGGAGTGCCAGGACTGGCACGAGGATCCCCTTCTTCAGAAGCTCAGCCCCGAGTGCTTTGGGGTAAGCACGTCGCATGTGAAAGGCATATTCGGCAATCTGGTTGGGTAGGCATATCCCCAGCGCCATCAATCCCTGCTCAACCCAATACCTGTCACGTTCCTCCAGAGTCGGAGGGTTGGCATCCACCCAACCTGGAAGGACTCGCTCGGTAAGGTCATAAACGCGCTGGAAATTCACCCGGCTGGCGACCATCAAGTCACCCTTCACGAACAGATACTCCAGGGCGATCTTGGCAGGCTTCCAATCCCACCAGCTGCCGCGCTTGGGACCATGATACTCAAAATCCGATGCCCGCAGCGCACCTTCCTGCTGGATACGCTGGTACACCAAATCCACCATCTCACGGTTGCCTCCATCCTCCAACCAGCGGGTATACCAACGGATCAATACTTCCCGCCCGTGATCCGATTGAGGCATCTGGTAACGAAAATCCTTCAGTGGAATGATCGCTGCAACGCTGTGCACGCCTTCGAATAATTGGCTGCTCTTCCGGGGAATAGATCAGCCGGTCAAAATCCGCTGGGGTGTAGCTGCCCAGGCGGCTCCACAAGGCGATATATTGGCTGCGCTGGATCAGGTTGAGCGTATCAATCTGGACGTATTTGACCTGCTCAACCATTTCCTGGATCGCCTCCAGGTTTGGGTTGCGGTCAGCAGCATTTGGAGTGATCAATCCCTGTGAATAGAGTGCCAGGGTCCTGACTGCAGAAAGGGGATAGGGGATCATCGTTCGGGATTACTCATGGTAACACAATTTCGTGCGATATCAATCGGCCATCCTTATAGGTGAACTTGCCGGAAAAGACACCCGGTTGGTCCAGCCAGGGCAGGAAGATTGGGTCACCTTCCCACAGGTTCAGAGAGGTCAGTTCAGTATCATCGACCCAACGCAGGTCGCCTTCGGGAGAATCGATCAGCTTCCCGTCGAAATCCTTGACTACATAGACAATCACATACCAATCCTCTTCCTTGGCGAAAGCCGGGAAGGTTAAAAAGCCTTTGAGCTGCGGATCCCGCACCCTCAGCCCCGACTCTTCATAAATTTCACGTACTGCACATTCCTCGGGGGATTTACCCGGATTGAGCTTGCCCCCCAGCCCATTCCATTTTCCCTGGTGCATGTCATTGGCTTTTTTGACCCTGTGGATCATCAGGGTTTGACCATCCCGCCTTACGTAGCATAACGTAGCCAGTTTTATATTCACCGAATACCTAACCAGGGTATTGAAAGAAAGGATAATAACAGGGTTGAAATGGATTCCCTACGGGCTCTCTTTAACCTGGTAGGTGTATCCATCCTCGATGGGGGCTTCTGCCAGCAGGTGGCGCCGCAGGTATTGGCCGCAATTACTCCCGATATAATTCTCCTCTGTCTCCCCGATACTTAATATGACCTGGTAACCTGACTCCTGGAGCGCCTGGATGATCTCATATTTTTCCACCGCGCTGAGCGGATTTATGTATGAAACCAGATCGTTCTCACGCGCCCGGTAGGTGGGATTAAGCGGTGTTATCTTAATCAGGAACTTTCCCGGGTCAAAATAGGTCAGCAGGACTGCCGGGTCAACTGGCATCCCCTGTGCCAGGGCAAAATTCAAGGTCACTTTACGATCTCCAGGGGAATAAAAACGCTCACCATATTCACCGATCTGGGCAAAGCTCCATTTTTTCACCGGGATAAAGCGATCGCGCAGGTCAGGGTCAGTGGTGTGCAGCGAAACCTGGAACTGAAAGTTTCCACCGGAATAATTCTCTTCCTTTATCTCAAGCAGCTTGTTAAAGAACCGTTCGGTCCCCGCGGGGGCAACCGTGGAAATCGAAGGCATCAGCCCGGGTGCATGGTAGCGAGAGCGGGAGTTCCTCCAACACGTCCAATACTTCCTTATTCAGGGAGGGTTCACCCATGCGGGCAAATTGGATTTTGAACTGCTCACAGGGAATATTCCTGGTGGGAAAGCGTTTGTCCACCAGGAAATCGATTTGGTCCAGGATTTCCTGCTTGGACGGTTTACCATTGTAATGCCCCCCGGCATCACACATTAAACAACCGACTGGGCAGCCGAACATGGTTGAAACAAGCAGGACCCATTTCTTTTCACGCGGCAGTGGCGGCTGGACCGACTCCACACATTCCACAAGATTGCCCGGGCTGGTTTCGATGATATACACCATGGCGAAATCTTCATTCCCTGCAGAAGCATGGACTTTTATCATACGATCTCCTTCAAATAACGATAAACTTTCATCGCCGTTAATACTCCTTCACCAACCGCAATCGAGGTCTGTCGGAAAATACCATTCTTGACATCTCCAATGATGTAGAGAATTCCCTGTTTTTCTAACATGGGGGTTTGCTGTATGAGTTCTGCTGAGAGACAATCCATGTTAGCTTCCCGACCAATGGCGATCAACAGGTAATCGGCATGAAATTGTAATTCACATGCCGGAGTCTGGCAATCCACCAGCATGCCTGATTTTGGACATTTTCTTATCTTTTGGACGAACGTTTGATCATGATAGGCAATGCTATCCACCACTCGTGCCCTTTCCCAAAGCAAAGGCAGGCATTTGGGCTTTTCACCGCGATTCAGGATGGTGACGTGATTCTTCTTAGCCAGGTTCAACGCATAATCAAAAGCAGCATCTCCACCCCCAATGATCACCACGCTTTTTCCCTCTATGTTCACCAGCTCGTGCACTTCATAGAACACTCTGTCCTGCAGCTCCCCAGGGATGAATAAATCGGCTATGCGCAGCGGCTTGGTCCCGGTTGCGATCACCGCCAGGCGGGATAGATAACTACCCTGCGAGGTCCTTACCTGAAATAATCCTTGGTCGTATGCGATCGAGGTCACCTCTGCTTGGGTCACAACGACGCCCACGTTGCTGGCCTGCCGGGCAAACAACTTCACCAGCCTGGCTCCCGATATCCCGCGTGGAAATCCAGGGTAATTCTCCACCAGGTTGGCATTACGCAGCAGTCCCCCCACCTCACCGCGTTCAAAGAGCAACGGATGGATGCCATAGCGCCTGAGCTGGATGGCAGCGGCCAATCCCGCTGGCCCTGCTCCGATGATGATGACCTCCTCAACCTTCACGCCCACCTCGGATTGAGTCAAGTAAATCCTTGACGAAAACCACCGATGCAAAACCATGCGCCAGGTTCACCAGGCTTGCCCTGTGGTAGTTCAGGTTGTACGTCGCTGTCCCATCCACCGGGAAGAAAACCTCATATCCATGCATGAAGGCTGAGCGGGCGGTTGTCTCGCAGCACAGGTGGGTCATCACCCCACAGATCACCACCTGGGTCACACTGTTCGCGTTTAACATCTCATCAAGGGTGGTTTTATAGAAGGCATCATACTGGCACTTCTGGATGAGGGTGCCAACCGAGGGGTCAATTTCAGGGATGATCCCATGCTGAGGGTTATCGCTGGTGATCAGATCCTTCCACCAGGTAGACATTGTCCTGGCATCCTCTGCCGTATTAATATGCTGGCTGAAAAATATTGGCCGGTGGTGGACCGAAAATTCATCCAGGAGCTGGAGGATGCCATCCAGGATTGCCCCGGCACTGGGTATATACGCATGCGAGGCTGGATCCATGAAATAAGACTGCATATCCAACACCAGCAGGGCAGAGCGTGATGGATGAAATTCCAATTTTCTAATCTGCGTCATATCAGAGACTTGCTGATACAATTCGCTGGCTTGCTGGTCTAACGATAGATCAGTGAAATACATTTCTTTCATGTTATTTTATATCCTCTCTCTGTACCCCTTCAAATTCAAGCACGAAATCCGCCCCGTAAGCCAATGAAGGAGTCTGAAAACCAGGTTTTGTATCCCCAGCCAGGGCACGCCTGACAGCTGCCAGGGCAGTTTCAGCGGTGAGGGCATACCCATCAGGGGTTACCATCCGGCTAACGGCACGCTCTCCCTGCTGATTGATCACCTCTCCCCACAACCTGCTTCGCCCAATTTTCCGCGCTTCGGCAGTCGGTCCTTCGGGCATGCTGTGCACAATTTTCTTTAACAACCATTGAATGGATGGTTTGGATGCCAGTCCGATCAAAGGTCGCATGGCTTTCCCTATCCGTAATCCAGACTCTGGTATGACCATATAAGTCTCGATATTCGGGATGCCCGTGCTGTAATATCCAGTGGAGATATCCCCCCATGGAAAACTCACTGCCGTTCGAACCCCGGTGCCAAAATCGATCCGGCGTGTTTTCGTAAACAATGGCACAGGGACCAATTCCCCGTCCTTCCGAACCACACCCTGGCTTGAAAAGCCCTCGATGCCTGTCATAGCTGTGCCGCGCGAGAACCCGCCACCCGATCCTTTAATGGCGATGGTAAGCTGGGTGGCATCCGGCAGGCGCTGTTTGAGATGCATTCCAAGGCAATCGGAGGGGACAACATCGAAACCAATCCCCGGCAGCAGCATCACCCCTACCTGCCTTGCTTGAGCATCACGCCTTGCCAGTGCTTCAAAGACCTTGATCTCGCCCGTGATGTCAAGGTAATGCCGGCCCAATTTCAAGCAGGCTTCCAGCATTGGCTGGAATGTGCGGGAGAAGGGTCCAGCACAATTCAAGACCAGGGGAACTTCTCCAAGAACAGCCTCCAGCGCAGGGCGATCCTCCAGGGATACAGGTTTGTAGTCCAGCCCAAGCGTTTCCGCCTGCGCTTTGAGGCGGATTGGGTCTCGGCCAGATAAGATGGGACTCATCCCTAACCTGACCGCCCGGTCAGCGATCAACGTCCCGGTGTAGCCATAGGAACCATATAGAAGAAATAGTGAGGTCATGAGATAATCAATCTATATACATTCAGACAATAATTTGCTTAATCATATCCTATCCGTGGGAGGTTTACCATGAAGATTGGCGTCGTCTTTCCTCAAACTGAAATTGAAGCAGATCCCATCGTAATTCGCGACTATGCCCAGGCAGTGGAAGGGTTGGGATTCACTCATATATACGCCTATGATCACGTTCTGGGTGCCAACCCTGACCGTCCAGGCGGATTGTCGGGACCTTACACCTTTAAAGATCCCTTCTTCGAACCTTTCTGCCTGTTCAGCTATCTGGCAGGTATGACGATCAAGATCGAATTTGCCACTGGCATCTTGATCCTGCCCCAGCGCCAGACTGCCCTGGTCGCCAAGCAGGCAGCAACCCTGGACGTGATATGCAATGGGCGTTTAAGGCTGGGGGTGGGTATCGGTTGGAATGAGGTCGAATACCTTGCACTGGGTGAGAACTTCCACAACCGTGGCAAGCGTATCGAGGAACAGGTGGCACTCTTACGTATGTTGTGGACTCAACCCCTGGTGAAATTCGAAGGCCGCTGGCACCACATCCCCGATGCAGGTATAAATCCTTTACCGGTCCACCGCCCCATTCCGATCTGGTTTGGCGGATCCGATGACAGGGTACTCCGCCGCATGGCTCTACTCGGCGACGGTTGGATGCTGACTACCCGTTCCATTGAACAATCCATTCCCCTGTTGGACAAACTCTCCCAATATTTAGCCGATGCCAGGCGCGATAAATCCACTTTTGGCATCGAACCACGTTTAAATATGAGCCTGATCAAACCGGATGGATGGACAGATTTCCTGGTTGAATGGGAGAAATTAGGAGCCACCCACCTGAATGTCAATACCATGGGCTGCGGGTACAAGACAGCCTCCGCCCATATCGAGGCATTAAAGAGCTTTGCAGGGATGTTTGGATTAAGCTAGTTAATCCTGTCCTGAGTGATATAAAATAACCATCTCGCAATCCAGGATAACCTCAGGACTCTTTCATTACTGAAATTCTCAGGGGATGCAGCTCTGCCATCATGACGTTGCTTTCCACCGAGGGGTCATTCATCATGAAGGCGCGCGCTAAATCTTCATTCTCGGCTTTGAAAACCACGATACCGAAGGTCTCGTCCAGGCATGGACCTGCCAGTAATACCACGCCTTCTGCAGATCCCTTTTTCAGGTACTCGAAATGGGCATCCATCGCAGCTTCTTCCCGTGGCGTTGGGCTTTCGAAGAACTCGTGGCGCAGTGGATGGATCAGGTATAAATAATCAGGCATGCTCTTCTAGATATAGAACCGTTCCGGATCAATTTCTTCCCGCAGGATACGCAGCTCTTCCAGGCTAGGTGGGTCATTGACGGGTACATGTTGCGGAATAATCAGCTCAAAGCCGGTATTGTCGATCACCTCCTGCACGGTCACACCGGGGTGCGTGGCTGCCAATCGCATACGGCAGCTACCTCCAGGTCCGTCATCGTAATCCATCAACGCCAGGGTTGAGACGACATTGATGGGTCGGGTACCAGCCGGTAAGCCGGCTGCCTCCCTGGCACCGGGTCCGGTCAGATATCCCGGTGTGGTTAGAAAATCTAATTTGGGAACGAAGCGTCGTTTGTCATGCTGCATGATGGCGACTGTCATCCAACACTGGCTACCCACATCATTGCCGCCACCGCTTCCCGGCAGGCGCGCCTTGGGGTGGTCGTGTTCACCAATTACACACGTGTTTAAATTTCCATACGGGTCGATCTGTGCCCCACCCAGGAAACCATAGTCGATAAAACCGCGCTGGGAGGTCTCCATATTTTCGCAAATACCTGAAGCCACCAGCCCCCGGTGAAATGTGCGTGCCTCACCCACGGCACACGGCAGATCTTCCATGATCGCACCCGTGCCACCAAACTCAAACACCGGCACCAGGTTGGGGGCGATGGTCTTGGTTGCCAACATGGCTGCCAGCATGGGGATGCCTGTACCGATGAAAGCTGTTGTGCCATCCTGGAAAAGGCGTGCTGCCACACAGATCATCAATTCTGTCTTTGAATAAGATTGATCAATCATTTTTCACCTCCCTTTACACGCGCTTTTCACGTTCATCCACCAGTTGAGCAAGGCGCTCTTTGCCGATCAGCTGCATATACTCCTGATGGTTCGCCACCCCGTACACATATTTTCCCAGGTAGGCGTTTGCTCCTTCAACTGTCTTGCTGGATTCGATCCACTCTTTGATAACCGGTTCATCCCGGCCATAAATATATGCCATCTCACCCGGGTGGGAGCCAAATGGGGCGTGCACCACCGCATCCACCAGGTAATAAGGTATCATCGTCCGGTCCGGGTATTGACGGATCTCGTCGGTGGAAATGATCTCCTCTGCACTGATAATTAACCTTTTACAGGCACGCGCCATTTCATTGGCAAAACCGCTGATGCCCTCGATCTGGGCATTGCCGTAGCGGTCCGCCCGGTGGACGTGGATCAATGCCACGTCCAGGATCAGTGCAGGTATCAGGCAGACTTTCAGCCCCGTGAACGGGTCCTCGACCACCTTGGCAGCACTGTACTTGATCATATCGGTGCCAAGCATGGAACGCGCCGGCAGGAAGGGCACCCCCATGGCAGTCGCTTTCATGCGCCAGGTGATGGATGCGTTGGACCATTCCACGCATGATACGATCTGCCCGGATTCAACCGCCCGTCGCAAAGCATTGGAGGTACCATACACTTCCAGACCAATGTAGGTGATATCCAGTTTTTTTACCAGGTTGGCTGCCATCCACAGGTCGAGCTCCAACACACCCTGCCCACATACCCGCAGGTCCTTCTTCCCTTGCCGGACGAGCTCACGCGACAACGACATGGGGCAGCGCACCGTCCCATACAGCTCGGTGCCGATATAACAGCCATCGTAGACAAAAGTGCTGATCGCCTCCTGCTCGCTCATCAGCTTATCCACCAATTTACGGGTCTTTTTTGTCCGGTTCCACTCCCGAAAAGCTTCGATATCCGGGGGTTGGATCATCTCACCGATCCCAGATTCAATCACATCCATGCTTCCTCCTTGAATTGCCATGATTAGTCCAGATGTCATTGTAGTGCTCTCCCGACGAAGCAATGACATCGCTCTCTGCCTGAGGCATCTTTTTTGTCATTGCGAGTCGGTGTTCTCCCGCAGAAGCAATCTTCAACAATCTACTAAAGCTACCCATCCAAAACAATGCGCATTTACCTTATGTTGATGGTCCATCTTCAACCAGTTCACCAGATGACTTTTCGCTAACAAAAACTCCACCTTATTCTTGTTCCAATCCTAATCAAATCCCAAGTCACTGACAGCCGTGGCGGTGGACATCCTGCCCTTGTCTTTACCCAACAATTCCTCCCAAAAGGTACTATCATACCTCCTGGACCTTACCGGCAGCGGCATAGGGACACCCCATCCCAAAAGCAGCACTTCCTCCTTGGGTTGCAGGCGTGCCAGCATACCGCGTAGCGCATCCCTGCCCGCCAGCCCGGAGAGCACGGCGTGGATGTCATCCTCATCCCCCAGCCATCCTGAGATGCGCGTCCCGAGCTGCGACATGACCTCGTCATAGATCTGCGAGGGTCGCTGGTCGATGATCAGTAGTGTGACGTAATACTTGCGCATTTCACGGGCAATGGTGCTGAAGGCGGTCTGCCCTGCCATCTCGCGGTTGAGCAGCTTATGGGCTTCCTCCACCACGATCACCAGCGGGTGAGGTTCCTTGCTCCCCTTGCTGCGAAAATCATTGGTGCTCTTCTCCCAGGTCTCACGGATGCGCCGGGTGAGCAGGTTGCTCACCAGCAGGTAATCCAGGTCAGATTCATGGTCATAAAAAGACAGCACTACGTGCTGCCCGGCTTCCAGCGCCTTGATGATCTCTTCAATCCCATTCCCACCTGGCTTTTCACGGATATATCCCAGGTTGAACACCCGCTGCATCTTGCTGCGTAGCCCCTCAGCCGCCATCACGTTCACCCCGGCGGAATTTGCCCAGGCTGCCACAGAATCGGGTGCAGGGATCTTCTTGCCCTCGTCATTTTCGATCACTGACCCAACTTTCATCTCCCGGAAGGCTCTAAACCACCCATCTGGACCGAACTCAGACACCAACGCATCCAGCGTGGTGGGAGTGGTTTCTTTTAAATTCAACTCGCGCATCAGCATCTCGATATCACCCGGCTGGATATCTCGCTCATCGATCTCCAGGGTGAAATCGGGTGCCAGCCCGCGGATGAGTGACCCCGCCCCGAGCGCTGCCACCCTCACCCGGGTGCTGAACCTGGTCTTCAACCCGATAACGGTCGTATGTGTATCCGATGCCGTGTCATCGAAGCCATACTCGTTATGCATGTCAAAAACCAGCACCGAGGCGGTGTTGTGATGGATCAAGCCCGCCAGCATCAGCCGGGTAAGGAAGGATTTACCGGTGCCGGTTGCCCCGAACACCCCCGCCGAGCGTTGGACGAATTTATCCAGGTTGATACACACCGGGTGTCCCTGCTCACGCGTGTAACCGATGACGAAATTCCCTGGCTCTTCACGCTTGCCAAAGATTTCCGCGATATCGCCCTCCTCTGCCAGGCGCACTTCTGCATGATGGGGTGGGATGGTCTTCACAGGCATAGGACCCAGCCCTTCTGCATGGCTGGCTTGCCAGGCCCCATATTCCGGTGATCCCGGTTCAGGTCCGCGCTCCAGCATCAAGGCAGGCAGCACTTCCAGGGTGGTGAAGAGGGTTTGCCCGTGCAGCAAACTCGCCATCTGCATGGGCAGCCTGCTTTCGCTTTGCTCGTCGGCAAAGCGCGGGTCGGTGGAACCGAGCTGCAGGTCAGTCACCAGCCCATAGAACTGCCAGTTGCCGCTTTCGATCACCACGAATGCCCCTTCCTGCACCGATTGGGAGGGGACGGTCAGCCTCACCCGCAGATTCTCCTTCAATCCCCCACCGACGATGTATCCAATATTTTTGTTATTGTTTTCCATTTAGATCACCACAAAGGACACAATGGACACGAAGAATTTTTAGTTTACTACCCGATATATGCCATCACGAAGGTGTATGACATTAAAATTTAATCAGTAAACCTAGTCGAACACCTGATAATTTCAAATATGTTAGTAATTGAGCTTTATGAATGGGAATTATTATTTCAACTGCTTTGATTTCTATGATCACACTTTTTTCTACAAATACATCCAACCGAAGTCCGGATTCTACTGTTATTCCATTATAAATTATTGGTAATGAGATCTGAGATTCAAACTTCAATCCAGCACCTTTAAGCTCGTGCATAACACAGGTCTCATATACCGATTCCAGTAATCCTGGTCCCAGTGCAGTGTGAACTTTAAAGGCTGAGTCAAGAATGATCTTTGCGATTTCCTCAGTTCGTGCTGGAATAGGTTGGATTTTTACATTCTTGTTTTCTATCACCTTTGTATCCATTTCTACTTTCATAGTATCATTTTTTATATATCCATATAAACCATTGTGTCCTTAGTGTCCGTTGTGGTGATCTTATGAAGCATCTCCCAATGCACCCAGTACGCTCATCAACAACGCATAATCATCCCTCAACAGAGTGATCAATTCCTGTGTAGCGGCATTCTTCCACTCTTCATTGCCTGCCTCGGCGTGCGCTGCACCCGCCTGCTGGATGTGCGCTGCCAGCAACTCACCCACGGGCAGGTCACTTGCCCGCAGAAGGTGCCTGAAATAACCGAACCTGCCGCTACTGGTGAACTGCCTCACCTCATCCGGCGTGCACAGGTAGATAACGTCCAGGCTCAAGGGTGGGCGGGGTGGCAGCAGGTGCGAGACCTTCCCATCCAGCTTGTAACCCACCGTCAGCACGCTCAGCTCCAGGGGCACATTGCGGTTGACCCGGTTATCCGCGATGATGGCTTCTTCCACCGTCTCTGCGGTCACCAATTGGCGCACCAACCCATCATCGTCGATATGGATGTCATGGATCAGGCCATAAACCTGGTAATCCCCATCCAGCGCCACCCGCACCAGTGCCCCAAACGAAGGTGCATCGATTTGAGCCACCCGGCAACCCACCACAAAGCCGGTTGTGCCTGCCCGCAACAGACGTCCGATCTCGTATTGTCTCATATCCCGTACCTCGTCCTTTTTCCAGATACATCCTTGTTATACTGCTTGGCAGATTGCCCTGCCACCTCCAACCCGCACCTGCGCAGCTCATTCACAATCATCTGCGTCACCTGTTCCTTATCCTCCAGGCTGACCACGGCTGTTTCGTGGGCGCGGTGCAGCAGGTAGGGGTAACATTGTGCACCAATCATCCCGCACTGGCTTACCAGCACCGCCTGCAGGCTATCCAGCATGGATGGTTCTTTTACCACCCAGCTCGGGATTTCCACCCTCGCCAGGTATGGGTGACCCACCCTCCCCACGTTGAGGTAAAAGAAATGCAATGCCAGCTCCCCCTGGTAAGGCTTGGAGGAGCGGGATTGGATACCGAAGATTGCCGAGCGTTCACCCGGCTGCAGGATGTCCTTGTACAGCTCGATGTCGGTCACCCCCTTGAACGGCCGGAAGGTGCGCATTTTTAACAGATCCTCATCCTTTGCACTCGCCACTTCCAACAACCGCACCACCAGGTCAGCCCCGGGTTTGTCCACGTACCCGGCGGTGGTCACATTTAATTCACACAGCTTGCCCAGGATTTCCAGGTACTTCTCCAGGCTCTTCTTGAACTCTCCCGCTACCCTGCCTTCTTCAAGGGTGGTCGTCCAGATCTCGAGCGGGCCGTCGGTGAGGGTAATCAGCGGGGCTTGAGCCTGAGAAGCCAGCTCAAGCAGCCTCTCCCGCTCCGCCATGTCACGCTGTAGAGATAATCTATCATCAGACATACCCTCCAGCCCATCCCCGAATATTAGCTGGCTCTGTATGCTGGTAACCGGCGCATCCGCTGAGCCATAACGCATCCAGATTGCCCCGGTGTTGACCAGGCAGTATTCGACCTCCGCGTGCCGGTCGGCGAAAATCTGCGAGCCATCCGCCGCAATCAGCGTCACCTGTTCTGGCATGGCTGGTAGTGGAAAATGGGCATTCAGGGCTTCCTTCACTGGCATGGCACAGCGCAAGGTTGGATCGTTATTGCGCACCACTTCCTGCACTTTTTGCTGCAAATTCTCAATATCCTGGGAGCAGACTTCGAGAAGCTGGCGTGATTCCACCAGCCTGGTCTTGAGATCAAGCTGGTGCTGTATGGCTTTCGCACCCAGCTGCTGAACTTGTTGGCTTACCTGAAGGAAATCAAGCGACATGCTCTATTTTACCTGGGGTCTTCCCGTGTCGAAAATGGATGAATCTATAGACATCAGCAGGTCACCAAACATGCCCTTGTGACGATCCATAATCACCAACCCCTGCTGATCATCGCCTTGCTTAGCTATATTATACAAGATGCTTTGCCGAAGTGGGCTTTTTTGTAGGGCAGGCATCCCAATCAGCCATCAGTTTTCCCCCTGGTAATCTGTGATCGTACAGCGGGCATTCCTGCTCGCCATAGTTATGGCCGCATAGCTTGCGCTGATACAATCAATCAGCCGATGCAGAAGGATATTATGACCCAGGCGAGGTTCTTTTTCTGCTCTCTAAAATGCGAACTTTTATCACCAGGCATGCATGCGAACCTTTGCAGTGTCCGGATGCTTTCACTGTTGTGACTTTCGAAGAAACGAACTTCATATTCAAGTGTTCTTGAGTACTGATACTATGAAAAGGAAAGACCTTACATGAAATCTATCAGGGACGATTTCTCAATCTGTAGGTATACTTTACCTGTATAAGAGAAAGGATTGTATGTCGCGTACTACAAAAGGTACCATCATCGCCATAGTAGGGATCACCTTCTGGTCTGTTACCGGTGTCCTGATCAGCTACTTGATCACAAATTTTGAAATACCTGCCTTATTGCTTGCTTTTTGGCGCGACCTTTTCGTATGCGTGGCATTGGTACCTGCATTATTCCTGATCCGCCGTTCATCTGCTTCGCATCAGGGTATCTCAAATCAGGTTTTTCGCTTTTTACGGCCTGATTTTAGCCGTATTTAATTCCATTTGGGCGTTATCGGTTAAAGCCAATGGGGCCGCAGTCGCCACGGTGATCGCATATAGCTCGGCAGGTTTCACGGCCATCCTGGCTTATTGGCTTTTCAAAGAAAAACTTGGTCTCCACAAAATATTGGCAGTCATTTTGAGTTTGAGTGGATGCGTGCTGGTTTCTGGCGCTTATCGCCTGGAGATGTGGAAGTTGGACCCCATTGGAGTAACAGTCGGTTTGCTTTCGGGGTTGTTTTTTGCTGCTTACAGCCTGATGGGTAAGGAAGCAGCCAGGCGTAAGCTTAACCCCTGGACATCCCTGGTGTATTCGTTTGCTTTTGGGACGTTATTTATGATGATTTTCAATTTGATCCCAATATTGCCCGGCTCCGCAGGATCGATCAGCGCCTTTATCCCAGCCTTACCCATGGACGGATGGATCATTCTTATCGTTCTTGCCTTTGTCCCCACCATATTTGGCTTTGGACTCTATAACACATCGATGAATTACATTCCTGCCAGCAATGCTAACCTCCTGGCGACCTTGGAACCAGTCTTAACTGCCGTTGAAGCATACATTTTCCTGGATGAACGCATGACTATTACTCAGATCATAGGTGGATTGGTCATTCTATTAGCCATGATCGTAATTTTCTTCGAGAAAGAATAAGCAAACCCTTTAATTAATAATTTGAAACGCATTACAACCTGGCCTTATTGATAAAACAGGTAAGCGTACCGATTCCTTCATGCCTCAAATACTGTGCCGGTTAATGACCAGGTGTACAGGATATTGCAGAAGGAGCAGATACTCCCTCCTAACTCATGCATATAAAAATCGCAAGTGAGTAATTTCCGCGTTTTATAATTTTGCTCACACAGGTGACCTCATTACAGGGAAAAACCCCCAGAAATGGAAAAGGGATCAGGCTGGCTGTAAAAGTCTTATCTTAAAATATTCATAAACCCCTTGTATAATTAGAACGTTTGTGCTATAATAGAGTTTCGGAAACTTAACCGCTGTGTACATCTACACTAATCCATTTATCCTTCTCTTTTCTAGTTATCAAAAGATATTCGTTCCAGGGCGGGTTTTACCCGCAGCATCAAGGAGCGTTCTTTGCGACGTAGCATCGCGAGTGTTTTTCATGAACGATGTAAGAGCGTTTTATGTGTCGATCCAGGTGCGTTTATTACAATTCTTCATACTGCTTTAGGAGTATAAAAACACATTAAAAAGTAAGGGCGGTTCGCGAACCGCCCTTACAATGGATCTTCCTTTAAAATGCATCAAAAATATGAATTGAATGCTTTTGTTTTTATTCTGAAACAAATCCAATACGCTGATCCAAGCCTTTACACCATCCTAAACTACGCTTTTATTACGATTTTCAACCCGCAAGCAATCCTTCCACAGCACTGGACGGTTCAAGGTCAGGTAGCTTGACCATGCGGAACGAATTTAGAAATCCAATCAATCCAGCCAATAACGGTACGAGCAATGCGACCTGTAGGGCAAAGTGCCTTGCATCGGTGTTAATACGCATAATCTCTTCCTGGACCTCCACGGGTTGCCCAGCAAGCTGTGTCTCGAGCTGGGTGTCGCTCATGATTTGGGCATCTTCTTCCAATGCCAGTGCTACCTGCTCTTGCTGTTCAGGGGTTAGCACCGTACTCGCTTGTGCCATGTTTATAAAGGAAAGGGAAAGGGCTGCCAGCATGATGGCACCCGCAAATGCCAACCCAAAAGAAAGACCAAACGAACCCGAGGCAGAGTTAACCCCAGCGGCTTCACTGATGCGTTCCTCGGAAATTGGGGATAAAGTATAGTTATTCAGCTGTGAAACCAACAAACCAATTCCAGATCCGGTAATTGCCAATGGTATCAAAAAGCTCAAACCAGAATCGAGCGCGAGGGATTATTGGAATCAATAATAACACGCCAATGAAGAGGATACCAAAGCCAGTCTGGATGATTCGGGCTGGACGCCGTTTTCCGACCCTACGTCCCGCCAGTATGGATATCGCGAAGATACTTAAGGATAAGGGTGCAATGGCAATACCTGTTTGCATGGCAGTGTACTCAAACACCATCTGGAAATAGATAGGCATTGCAATCATCATGCCACCCAGCGAAATATTTTGCATCATCTGTTCGGTTATTCCCAGCCGAAAATATTTGGATCTGAATAGCTGAGGATCAAGCAAGGTCGGCTTCCCTTGCTTGTTACGCCGGACCAACCACCAGGCGAACAAGCCCATGGCGATTAACCCAATAACCATCAATGCACCCACCGCTTCTCCCCCTCCTGCCAGACAAGTATGCTTAATACGATCCCACCCATACCCAAAACAGAGAGGATCGAGCCAACAACATCAACCTGCCTGGGACCTGTATACGCTACATCTTTGACCAGTTTGATATTTGCTAAAACGATCATGATAATGACAAACTCAAGGAAAAATCCAACACGCCAGGAAAGATAGGTGGTGATAAAGCCACCTAATAATGGCCCAACAGCTGCTGCTATCCCGGTTGCTGCACCAACCAATGCATAAGCTTTCTTTTGTTCAGCACCCTCAAAATTACCATGGATCAATGATTGCATGGAAGGCAATAAAAGCGAAGCACCTAATCCGCCAATAATTGCCCAAAATATGATAATCGGCACTAAACTTTGAGTCAGGGTCATGGCGATCGCCCCAATGGCATATCCGAGAAGTCCAAGAACATATGCACGCTTTCTGCCAATAAGATCAGCAACCTTACTTCCAATTAATATGAATGCGGCCGACACGAGTGCTTCAAGGGCAATTGCAGATTGGATTTCACTTACTGTTACACCCAAATCATCGACCACTGCTGAAATGGATACATTCATCATAGATGTATCAACCACCAGGACGAACATCGCCATTGCCAAGAGGGCCATTAATCTAGAATTTCGCTGGGGCTTCATAGCGATTTCTTTCTCTGTTTTAGTTGACATAAGATTTTTTCTCCATAAGGAGTATGTTGGTCTTCATTTTATATACCATACCAAAGCGCATAAGCATCTCAATCTTATCAACCTATTGCTGTTTAATCAACCAAAACATATATCCCTTAAGCAGGTTAAGGGTGATTTTCAACAGTATGGCCTTGGTTAGCACGCGACTACCTTGCTTTACGCGCGTCCCTCCACCTCAGGTAACCCTTGAAGATCTCCTCTGCCACGGCAGGGATGATGGCCAATCCCAGGATCACCCCCCACTCACGCAGGTCTGGGAAGTGGGTGTTGAAGATCGGCTGCAGGAAGGCTACACTGACCACCATTATCATCAAAAAGACAGACAGAGCGACCGCATACTGCATGTACTTGTTTGAGAATACTCCCAGCTTGAAAATGGATACCTTCTCTGAGCGCACTGTGTATGCCCGGAAGAGCTCACATAAGCTGAGGGTCACGAACGCCATGGTCTCCGCGGCCTGCACGTCCACACCCCTCCAGTCGTGCTGCAGCAGGAAGAAGATGGGATTCGTGCCTGCAGGAACTATCGCCCCCGCCTCCAGGTGCCAGAATAGTCCAACCAAAAACGCTGTTAAAACGACACCCGTTTGCGCAATGGTCTGGATTACGATGCCCGTTTGCATCGTCCGGTTGATGATCGGCTCGGATGGTGGGCGCGGCTTGCGATCCATGATGGCCGGGTCGCCTTTTTCCATCGCCAGCGCCAGGGCAGGGGCGCCATCCGTCAGCAGGTTCAGCCATAACAGCTGGATCACCGTCAGTGGTGCAGGCAGCCCGGCCAGGGTCGCCAGGAAGATGATCATCACCTCGGCAATATTGGACGAGATCAGGAAGAAGACAAATTTGCGGATGTTATCATAAATAATACGCCCCTGTTCCACTGCCGAAACGATGCTAGCGTAATTATCATCGGTCAGCACCATATCAGCGCTTTCCTTTGCCACATCCGTCCCGGTGATTCCCATCGCCACGCCGATGTTGGCGCGCTTGATCGAGGGCGAGTCGTTCACCCCATCGCCGGTCATCGCCACCACCTCACCATCTTCCCGCAATGCTTCCACAATGCGCAGCTTGTGTTCAGGCGAAACCCGGGCAAACACATCCGTGTATTCCACCTGCTGTTTGAGCTGCTCATCGGTCAGCGCGTCGAGCTCAGCACCACTCAGTACCTGGTGGTTGGGTTTCAGCAGACCAATTGCCTCGGCAATGGCGCGGGCGGTATTGGGGAAATCTCCCGTGATCATGATGGTGCGGATACCTGCCTTGGAAGCTTTTACCAGGGCAGGCGCTACTTCGGGTCGCGGAGGATCGATCATACCCAGCAACCCTACAAAGATCATTCCTTCTTCCAACTTCTCCAGGTCTTCCATGTTGGGTAGATTTTGACTGACCCTATATGCCACCCCCAGCACACGCAGGGCATCCTGGGTCATGTTATCGTTGGCGTGCAGGATGCGCATGCGCTGCTCTTCTGTCAGCTGCGCCGGAGCATCATCCATGCGCTGGTAGTGGGTACACAAATCCAACACCACATCCGGGGCACCTTTGATCGCCACCACATACCCACTGGTTTCATGATGGTAGAAAGGAGAGAAATCATCCGGCGAAGATTCCCTCACCTGATGGACCGTGATCATGCGCTTGCGCTCAGAATCGAATGGCACCTCCTCCACACGCGGGTAGGCATGGTTTAATGGCCTGGGTAGTGCCCCGGCCTTGGCGGCCGCCACCACCAGAGCCCCCTCGGTTGGGTCTCCCGTCATCCGGTAGGTCTGTTCCTCATCGCTTGAACCGGATATGGTCAGCTCCGAGTCGTTGTTCAAAGCCCCGACCCATAAAGAAGTGCGTACTGCCGGGTAAGCGTCCAGGTCGACAGCCTTTCCATTTTCCTGAAACTCACCACTGAGCGTGCGTCCCTTGCCCGTGATGGAAAGGTACCTGCCGTCCACCCAGATGTGTGTGAGGGTCATCTCGTTTTGGGTCAGGGTACCGGTTTTATCGGAGCAGATCACCGTGGTGGAGCCAAGCGTTTCCACCGATGAAAGCTTGCGGATGAGCGCATGCCGCTTGATCATCTCGCGCATTCCCAGCGCCAGGCTGATGGTTACCACAGCTGGCAAACCTTCCGGTACAGCCGCGATCGCCAACCCCACCGACAGCATGAACATGTTGATGAGCTCCTGCTTGGCCGCTTTTAAATAGACCAGCAAACCACCAGAACTCGCCGTAAGCAGGCTGAGGTCAGTAAATCGAATGACAGCCACCGCAAACACTACCCCACAGATGACCAGGGTTGCTAAACCCAGGAGCTTGCCCAACTGGTCCAACCGTCTTTGCAGGGGAGTAGGCTCATTCTCGACGGCTGACAGCATCTCGGCAATTAAACCAATCTGCGTGCGCATGCCGGTGCTGACCACCACTCCCCGTCCCCGCCCATAAGAGACCAATGTTCCCATGAAGGTGGTGTTCTTCCGGTCGCCCAGGGGGATGTCCGCTTCCAAACGTATATTGGCATCCTTCTGCACTGGGACGGATTCACCCGTCAGGGCAGCTTCTTCAATGCGCAGATTGGCTGCCTCCAACAAGCGGATGTCAGCCGGGATGTAGTTGCCTGCTTCGAGCAGGACGATATCACCAGGTACCAGCTTCGTGGATGATACCGATTGCCTTTGCCCATCCCGCACTACCTGTGCTTCTGGGGTGGCTAATTTCTTCAAAGCTGCCAGCGCCTGTTCAGCGCGCCTCTCCTGGACAACACCCAGCGTGGCATTCAAGATTACAATTGCCATGATTGCTGCAGCTTCTTCAATATCTCCTAATAAAGCTGAAATGATTGCGGCCACAATTAGCAATATCACCACAAAGTTGTTAAACTGGTCGAATAGCATCTGCCAGAAGGTGACACCCGGTGCTTCTTCCAGCTGGTTTAGCCCATATGATTCCAACCGTTTGGCTGCCTCCTCGGATGTTAAACCACTCTCAGGTGGGGTAGCGAGCTGCTTGAGGATTTGATCAGCCGAAAGGGCATGCCAGTTTTCTTGATCCGGGTTTTCTTTAGGGGACGGAGGTCTTTCTATGGTCATTTGGTTCTCCAAGGTTTGATATCTCAATAGTCTATCTAAAAAGCACAGGAATTATAGCAGAGGATATGAAGAGTGATAAAATTTATAAACCGAAAAGGGCTAAAAAACCTTATATAATCTGTGGTTTTTTAAAACTTCGGTGCCTGCAGCCAAAGGAGAGTGAACATGTTGTATCGAACTTTCGATTTACCGAAGACGGGTGACAAGATCAGCATGGTCGGAGGAAAACTATCAGTACCCAATCACCCGATTCTGCCGTTTGTGGAGGGAGATGGCACGGGTAGAGATATCTGGCGCGCCTCTCAACGCGTTATCGATGCCGCTGTCAGGCAAGCATATGGAGATACACGCAAGATTGAGTGGATGGAAGTTTTTGCAGGCGAAAAAGCATACATAAAGTTTGGTTCGTGGCTACCCGACGAAACGATGCAAGCCTTCAAGGAATTCATGGTTGGGATCAAAGGACCGCTCACCACCCCCATTGACGGCAGCATTCGCTCCCTGAATGTGGCAATCCGTAAAGCCCTGGATTTGTATGTCTGCATGCGCCCTGTTCGCTACTTTTCAGGCATTCCCTCTCCCGTTAAACACCCTGAATTCATGAATATGGTCGTCTTCCGTGAGAATATCGAGGACATTTATACCGGGATTGAGTTTGAATATGGTACTGTAGCCAACCAACAATTTAAAACTTTACTAAAAGATACCTTTCCTGCAGAATATAAAAAAATGCGCTTCCCTGAAACAGCGGGGATCGGCATCAAACCCGTATCAAGGGAGGGTACATTCCGGCTTGTTCGTGCTGCCATCCAATGGGCTTTGGCCAATAAACGTCGATCGGTCACCCTGGTACACAAAGGCAACATAATAAAATACACGGAAGGAGCCTTTAGAAATTGGGGTTATGAACTCGCCCTGGCTGAATTTGGTGAAAAAGTGTACACCTGGGCGGAGTGGGAGCAAACCAAAGTTGAAAAGGGTGAAGATGCCGCCAACCAGGAACAAGCTTCTGCCTTGCAGGCGGGTAAGTTACTGGTCAAGGATGTGATCGCAGACATCGTCTTCCAACAAACCATCACCCGCCCGCGTGAATTTGATGTGCTGGCGACGATGAACCTGAATGGCGATTATATTTCGGATGCCCTGGCCGCCCAGGTGGGTGGAATTGGAATTGCGCCTGGCGGAAACATCAATTACTCCACCGGGCACGCTATTTTTGAAGCCACCCATGGCACAGATCCACAATATACCGACAAAGATATAGCTAACCCAGGCTCGGTCATTCTTTCCGGTGAGATGATGTTATGCTACATGGGTTGGAAAGAGGCGTCGGATCTGATCATTCAAGGGATGGAAGCCACCATTGCAGCTAAAACCGTTACCCACGATCTCTACGAACGAATGGATGGCGCCACCTTGCTCAAATGCTCCGAATTTGGTGACGCCATCATTCGTCACATGCATGCCTGAGAGGTGAACCAATAATAATATGGTAAGGAGGCGTGATCAATATATCCCCAAATATCATAATTGTTTATCTTTTCATGGCAATATAGGGTGTACTATCATCAGAGGAGGAAAATGTCTTCTCCAATCTGGATAGCAATTAATATTTCTTCCTCATTCACCAAATATCCATACCCTGAACTCCCTATGTCAGACAACTTAAAGTAGGTACTGTCACTCATTTATCCTGTGACATTCTGCCCAAACACATGATGACCAAATGCACCTGACAAATTTCAATATTTTTGTGAAAATTACCGCAAATATTCAACTAAGTTTATACTGGGAGAGGGGTATTCTTTCCTGGTTTTCTTCGTCTTTTTTAAGAAGGAGTGAATGAATTATGACTAGTGAGCAAGAATTGGTCAAATCTCTACAAGCCATCCCCTGGTTCCAGGTGATGTCCGCAGAGCATTTCAAAATGATGGTTGGCATCGCCAAGATCTTCAAGTATGAGCCTGGCCAGGTGATCTTTCGTGAAGGAGATAAGGAAGACTTTCTCTATGTCGTCCTGGAAGGTCGGGTGGCAATTGAGATCAGTGTCCCAGGGCGCGGTCGCATGCGCATCCTCACCGCTGATGCCATGGACGAAGTTGGTTGGTCAGCTGTGACTCCCGTGGTACGCCAGCGCACTGCAGGAGCGCGTGCTGTCCTGCCTAGCCGCCTGGTAGCATTCGATGCCAGTGAGCTGCGAAGGCTTTGCGAGGAAGACCACGACTTTGGTTATTACGTCATGCGTCGGCTGGCAAATTTAGTTGCAGGTCGCTTGCTGACTACACGCCTGCAGCTGCTGGATATGTTTGCCAATCCTGCTGAATATAAAGAGGAATAGCATGGCTGAGATCCAAATCTCTATTGGTTCGACGATTGCACTTCCCAAGATTGGGCTGGAGAATCTGCTTGGAAACCTACTCAAGATGGGATACCAGGTGCTGGGTCCACAGATCCAGGATGGCGCGATTGTGTACAAGCCACTTAATAGGATTGCTGACCTGCCAAGGGGTTACATCAGCGAACAAGACCCGGCATCTTATCGCCTTATATATAGTGGACATAGGCGCTACTTTGACGTCACCCCTGGGGCACAATCCTGGAAGCAGTTCTTCTTCCCACCGGTTTCAGAGCTTGCCAATTTTATTCGGGATGAGAAGGGATACTGGCAGGTGGAGGAGAAAGAGAAAGACCTGACGCCACTTGCCTTGTTTGGTGTTTTCCCTTGTGACCTGGCTGCTATACAGGTGCAGGATCGGATTTTCCTGCGTGAAGAATGGAAGGATCCAATCTACTGGTCTCGCCGCCAGAGTGCGTTTATCCTGGCTGTAGATTGTCTGCACCCTTGTGGAACTGGTTTTTGTGCTTCCATGGGTACTGGTCCGAAAGCCAACCCTGGTTATGATCTTCGTCTTACTGAATTGGAAGATGTTTTCCTGGTGGAGATTGGTTCTGAAGCTGGACGCATGGTCATGGACGGGATATCCATCCTACCCACCAGTGCCTTCTGGCTCCAGGCTGCTCAAAAGGGACTGGACGATGCGATTACAAAAATGGGACGCAGCCTGCCAGATCAACAGGAGCTACCCGACCTGTTGTTAAATAACCTGGATGCCAACCAGTGGGATGATGTTGCCCAGCGTTGTATGAGCTGCGCTAGCTGTACACTGGTGTGCCCAACCTGTTTTTGTTGGGATGCGCGGGACTCTGCCCACCTGAATGGTCAAACTGCCCGCAGGGAAAGGGTGTGGGACTCATGCTTCAATCCTGATTATTCATATATCGTTGGAGGAAATTCACGTCCGTATACCCGGTCACGTTACCGCCAATGGCTGACACATAAATTCGGCTCCTGGTATGCTCAATTTGGAACATCTGGTTGCGTTGGATGTGGTCGCTGTATTACATGGTGTCCCGCCAAGATTGATGTTACAGCTGAGCTGCATGCCATCCGTGAGGAGGTGCAGTCCATGATTGAAACACTCGGAATGCCCCACGCAGTCTCTCCAGCAGAACCGATGCAACCCTATTGGGCAAAGATCGTTGAAATCGTACGTGAAGCACCTAGTGTTTCAACATATTGGCTGCAATTCCTCGACCAACATCTCCAAGAAGGATTTCACTTCAAACCTGGCCAATTCAATATGCTGTTGGTGCCTGGCTTAGGCGAAGTAGCCATATCCATAAGCTCGGATATGGAGGAGATTGGTCAATTCGGCCATACCATCCGAGCTATCGGAAATATTACCTCCACGATCAACCGTATGAATGTGGGAGATATCCTGGGAGTACGCGGTCCATTTGGAAGCTGGTGGTCATTAGATGAATGCACTGGTAAGGACATTGTGATCGCGGCTGGTGGCATCGGTTTGCCTCCCATCCGACCTGTCATTTACTACGTCATGAATCATCGCCATGACTTTGGCAAGGTGACTGTTCTTTACGGAGCCCGCACACCAAATGACTTGCAATTCACCAAAGAATACAAAACCTGGCAGGATGCCGGGATTGAGATCCAGGTGACCGTGGACCGGGGTGACGATACCTGGGATGGAAGGGTAGGCGTGGTTCCCATTCTTTTCTATAACACACGCCTCGATCCACGCAATACGGTCATTCTGACCTGCGGTCCCGAGATTATGATCCGCTTCGTCATCTTCGAAGCACTGGCAAGACGGGTACCACCCGAACGAATTCTCGTATCGCTCGAGAGGAATATGAAATGCGGGCTGGGTTCATGCGGTCATTGCCAGGTAGGTCCATATTTTGTATGTAAAGATGGTCCGGTATTCAGTTTTGATAAGCTGCAGCCTTTTGTCAATGTGGAGGAATTCTAATGAGCAAGCCCACCGTTGCTGTATATAAATTCTCATCCTGTGATGGCTGCCAGCTCTCAATTTTAAATCTTGAAGATGAGCTGCTGGACCTGGCTGGCGCGATCGAGATTGCCTATTTTTTGGAAGCACGCCGGCGAACATTACCTGGACCATATGATATCGCCCTGGTTGAAGGTTCGATTACCACACCCCACGAAGCAGAGCGTATCCAGGAGATTCGCAAGCAGGCAAAAATATTAGTGGCGCTTGGTACTTGTGCCACTGCGGGAGGGATTCAGGCATTGCGAAATTTCACGAAGCTGGACGACCTGGCCATGGCTGTATATGAACACCCTGAATATTTACATACCCTGCCAAAGTCTGTTCCACTCGCCGAGCACGTAAAAGTTGATTTCGAGCTGTGGGGATGCCCGGTGAACAAATACCAGCTGGTTGAAGTTATTCAAGCTTTCTTGCAAAAGCGTCGACCCATGCTGCCCACCCAAAGTGTCTGCCTGGAATGCAAACGGCAAGGCATTGTATGCATGGTTGTTGCTCATGGTGTGGCATGCCTTGGACCTGCCACGCGCACGGGTTGTGGTGCGCTTTGCCCTGCAAATGGCCGCGGTTGTTATGGCTGTTTCGGCCCTGCCCCAAATGCAGATATGAAAACCGTCATAGCGGCGTTGCTCCCAGTTGAACGCCATCCTGGAGAAGTAAGAAGTTTGTTCTCCAATATCAGCAACTATGCACCAGCCTTCCGCACAGCGGCAGAAACGCTTGCAGCTCAGCCTAACCAGATAGCAGGAGAAAATAAATGAACCAGGATATCCATATTCCCGCTTTGGCGCGTGTTGAAGGTGAAGGCGCATTGACCATACGCCTTAAGGACGGAGCCATCGATGACATTCTTCTGAACATTTACGAGCCGCCCCGCTTTTTTGAAGGCTTTCTGCATGGGCGATATTTCCAGGATGTGCCTGATATTACCGCACGTATCTGTGGGATTTGCCCGGTGGCATACCAGATGAGCTCAGTGCAGGCCCTCGAAGCCGCCATGCAGGTGACCATTTCCCCAGAGGTACGCCTGCTGCGGCAACTACTTTACTGTGCTGAATATATTGAAAGCCATGCTTTGCATATCTATTTACTTCAAGCACCTGACCTGGTAAACCATGAAAGTGCGCTCTCTCTGGCGGCTGAGGCACCAGAGCTTGTTAAGCAGGGTCTTCACCTAAAGAAGATCGGCAATGACCTGCTTAAAACCATTGGCGGTCGCTCGGTTCACCCTGTCAACACCTGTGTTGGTGGGTTTTATCGCTGGCCATCTGAACAGGCTATTCATGGTTTAATCCCAGAGCTTGAATGGGCACGCCAGGCTTCGATCGACACGGTGAAGTGGGCTGCCACTTTATCCTATCCCGACTTCGAGCAGGATTATGAATTTGTTGCCCTCAACCGTATCGAAGATTATGCAATCTACGATGGCGATATCCTCTCATCCAATGGGAAGAGAATCAGCCCGATGGAATTTGAAAAATTTTACCTTGAAACCCACGTTGAAAGATCGAATGCGCTACACAGCCATACGGTAGAAAATCACACATATTTCGTAGGTCCGCTGGCCCGTTTTAACCTAAATTTCAAGAAATTACGTACCATGGCCAAGGAAGCTGCCAGGGGAATTGGGCTGAAAGCTCCCTTGCGCAACCCTTACAAGGGATTACTGGCACGAGCTATCGAGCTGGTTCACACCTGTGACCTGGCAATCGAGCTTGCTAACTCCTACCAACCGCAAGGTCCAAGCCACGTTGAATTCACCATACAACCTGGTGAAGGCGTTGGGGTCTCAGAAGCACCGCGCGGGTTGCTCTACCATCGATACGTTGTGGATGAGCAGGGAATGATCCGCTTTGCCAGGATCACCCCCCCAACGGCTCAAAACTTCGCCCAAATGGAATCAGACCTGTGGGCTCTGGCACCCACTGCCATCAATCAGCCGCAGGAAGAAGCATCTTTAACATTTGAGCATCTTCTGCGCTCCTATGACCCATGTATTTCTTGCGCAACACACTTCCTAAAACTTAAAATCGAAAACGAATGAATCTTTCACCCGATGGTGCCAGGGATAAAACTCCCGGCACCATCAAGGTCATCGGCATAGGTCAAAGCCTGCGTGGAGATGATGCAGCTGGCCTGGAAGCTGTTCGATTATGGCAGGAGAGATACCAGGCAAATATCGAGCGAACAAACCTGCAAGTGGAATTGGCAGAGCTCCCCGGCATTGGATTGCTCAACCTTCTGGAAGGGACCAGCATTGTAATCCTGGTTGATGCTGTACATTCCAATGCAAAAGCCGGGACAATCCATGTATTATCTGAAGATCAGCTGGAAGCCTTTTCGGATGGAGCAGGCTCAGCCCATGGTTGGGGCGTGGCGGAAACCCTCTCACTTGGGCATCAAGCTTATGCCGGCCAGTATGCCAGAAAAATTGTGGCTGATTGGAATAGAAGCTGGTCATCTCCTTTTAGGAGAGGCACTAAGCCCAGAAGTGGAATCAGTATTACCTGAAGCTGCTGATTTAATAGAACAACTGGTAGCTATAGGGTTATCTACCGATCAAGATCCTTCCACATCCTCGCGTATCTCCCCCAGGTAGCCTAATTCAGCTAAAATCCCCAATACCTTTTGAGTTGCCCCTGGTTTAATCGCAATCGTAGTAGGTCCTAACGGCTCTCCCAGGAAGCGGCTGGCACGTGAATTCCGCAAAGATTGCAGTACTTCTGCGGATGCCACCCTGAGGATCACCATCTTCTCCAGCCGGGCTTCACTTCCCACACTTTCCCAGCGCTCCAAAGCTTTTACCAGGCTGGGTGGGACTGCTTTTGCACTGCGATTCAAGAGTGCCAGCAGTTGGCTCACTGTCAACCCCTGTTTCTTTGCCTTGCTGAGGGACGCTGAACTGATCTGGTACTGGTATTCCTCCGGGGTTTCCTTGCTCCATTCACAAAATCGGGATAGCTGGTAGCGCACCCGCCTGGGAACCAACCTTTTAACGCTTACTCTGGCATCCGATCGAACCACTAAAGACTCGTCTTCCTGGGGCATTCCCTTGGGTGAAACGCCTTTTAACAAGTCTCGCGACCATCGCGAAAGGCGGAATGCAGTCACCTGCTGACCCGCTTCAGGGCACCCCAGGTCAAGAATCCCCAACCAAAATAATGGGCCCGTGAGTAGATATCTGATCAAGCGACCGTCGACTGCATCCCAATTTTCAAAACCACGTAAAAACTCGCCTGTTTGTGAATCGCGTATAAACCAGGAATCATAATCTCCGGCAGGGCGTTGAAAATCCGGATGGTGCTGTTTAATTGCAGATTGAAATGAACCCAGGTTCCACCAGGTTTCTGCAGGAATGCCTTTTAGCAAACCCAGAACTTCCTGGCGCGAACGAAGCGGATCATTCTCCCAATTTCCTTCCATACTCAAGTTAGGTAACAGGCGTAGCTCGTTAAATTGCTTGCTCTTCCTCCAGGATTGAAGCAGTTCGACCAGCGCTCCTGGACGGGAAGCTTCCAGAAATGCGCGTACAAGTTCAGGCAGCGGCAGTCCTTTCTTGTCGAAATATCCAGCGCTGGTTAAAATGGATTTTAGGATTGCTGGAGTTAATTCCTCTCCAGCCTGCATGGATAGCGGACCAGGCATCGAGATACCTATGCGCATCGCTGCCAGTAGCGTGCAGGCATGATCAAGAATACGATCATTTGCCAGGTAAACCTGGGCATATTCCGCAGATGCTGCCTGCCTTCCCATTACGAGGGAACCGTTCATTATCGGTTATTGGGATTTGTGCGAGCAGATCATCCGGGATATAGGCAAATTCCTCAGGGCCAGTGGGGGTATCAAAAAACGCCCTGGCAATCATCCCAAGGTACCATAAAGCTTCAGCTACAGAGACAGGCTGTTTATACGGCTGCTCGCGGTCGCGTCTTGCCACCCCCATCTCACGCACCTCACCATACACACGGCTGAATTGCGCCCAAGGTAGCCTTCCAGCGTGCCGGATAAGGTCAATCAGGGCTTCTTTTTCTGCTGACGTTAAGTTTAGAACCATATTTTCAACCCTGGATGTGTTGGACAACATGGAAACTAACTGGTTTAATACTCCACGCGTATCCTGTTCTTCAATTTCGATTCCCCATAATTCAGCAATAATATGTAAATGCCCCAGGTCTCGGCCTTGAAAGCTTTCAGCTAAATTGGTCATATTCCACTTCTTAATTAATTAAATCATCAGTTCCACTGCGCTCGGAACAACCTCAACGGTCACGTTCCTTACATTTGTCTCAAAACCAGCTATGACCTCACCATCCGCATGCACCGTTACGGGTTTATCTGATTGAATTTGCATCCTGCGTAACTGCCCCAGCCTTATTTGCTTGAAGCGACCATGCGTGCCGTTCATTACCTCCGGGATCAAGCGCAACATCATCAACCGGGAGACACGACGTACCGAAGCATAATTTAAAACAGCCATCTGAACTATCCGATCCCGGGGCTACAAGGAAACCACCTCCCTCGCGTGGTCCATTACACACTACCAGCATGATCGTCTCTTCAGCCCATGACTCTGAATCAGTAGTGATGCGCATCATGGGTGCATCCAGGTTGAGGGCGATGGTTTGAAGCACCGCCACCAGATACATCACGAAACCTCTGAGATGCTTAAGGTGGCGCGTCCGGACTGTTACCGTGGCATCAAAGCCCATGCCGAAAGTATTGTTGTAGTACTCGCGCTTCCCATTCCCAATATCGTATGCACCAACATCGATCCGCATAGGTTGCCCTGCAAATATTCTTTTGAGTGACTCCTCCGGGGTGCCAGTGATGCCGAGCGAGTGGGCAAAATCATTTCCTGAGCCTAAGGGGACAATTCCCAGGCGTGGCCTGATTTCGGGTGGAACCTGCATCAAACCATTGATCACTTCGTGAACAGTCCCATCTCCACCGATAGCAACAACCAGGCCGTATCCTGCTTCACCTGCCTGCCGCGCCAGCTCGGTGGCATGGGTCGGGTAGGTTGTTTCAGACCAATCTGCACCACCTAATTTTTCCACCAGCGGTCTCAGATCAGCAACGGTATTGCCGGCGTGGCCCCAATCTGCATTCGGATTAAGGATAAGCTTTGTTTTATATCCAATCATGATGCGCTCCAATAAAAAATGAAAGATACTACTAATCTATGGCAACGTATAGGTTTCACGCAGGTTATTTTGGGAGTCATAGATGGTGATCACCTTTCCTGGACCCCATATTGGAGAAGTGAGACCCCAAAACAAATCCACGACAGTGTTCTGCCCCGAGCGTGTATTTATGTTTATTGCGCCATCCTTATAAAGGGTTAACTGGGGAAAGATATATTCATTGCCCTTGCCATCTGTCAGGTGCCAGCCTGCCAGGGAGAGCTCACCATCACCTGTACGACGGATCAGGATGCGTTCGTTCGCTAACACACCCGCCCCTATCACACTGTCAATAACGACCTGAGGTTCTTGCCCAATAATTGTGGGGGTGGATGTAGGTATCGGTCCTTGGGTTTTTGTTGCAGATGGTCTGGGTGTGGCTGATGCAATAATTGTGGGAGGTATCGAAGAGGGAGTGACTGTTGGCAGGGGGGCGGTGGGAATATAAATGAGCTGATCGATGATTAGGCTATCCGGGTTGATCAGACCATTCACCGCCAGGATATCGGCAACACTTACATTGAATTGGATTGCGATAGCACCAAGGAAATCACCTTCCTTGACGCGGTAGGTGAGCATTTGTGAAGTGGGGGTTCCCTGGATAGTATTAGTGATCATTATTCCAGTATCAATGGGTATACTCGTCCCAGATGGAAAAACATTTCCAACGATGGGTAAATTTACAGGGAGGGTTGCCGTGACAAGTATTACAACGGGTGTGTACACAACCGGGCTGGCTGGATGGTCATTTTCCCAAAGCTGTAGTACCACTCCCACCGTGATGGCAGAAATAATTACATTGAGTAACACGATATAAAAAACGCGCTTCGCCTGTCTCATTCGACACTCATTAGTAGAAATAATAGCATAAGCCTGCTAATGGCACAATACATCCAAGGCGTGACAGGTAAACATGGATTATCGGAAACAATAGCGCTGTTTTCCTCTTACTTCCCACTTTCTATCGGATGCCCTGCCTGTACCCAGGCGTTAAATCCACCAAGGATTGGAGTCACTTTAGAGAAGCCGTTATCAATCAGTATCTGTGCCGCACGGGCACTCGATTCCTCCGCCGGTCAGGTTCAGTACGGAATGATCCACGAACCTGGATTAAGCTCTCCTGTACGATTGGGCAGTTCGTTGAGTGGGATAGACAATGCCCCTGTGATGTGAGAGACTTCATATGATTCAGCAGCCCGTACATCCAGAAAAACCGCAGATCCTGAATCAAAAGCAGCCTTGGCGTCCGCTAATGAGACTCTCTCCACCTGCTCGACCGAAACAGGGGACGATGTGACCGCTGGTGCTTTTGGCTGGTTTGATAAAATCCATCCCACACCAAGCAAAAGGAGAAGCACACCAGCTCCCATCAAGATCCATGGAATTGGGTTTTTACGATTCTCAACCATTTTCGATACCTTCCTTTTCTATAGAATATAGGAGAAGCTCACCTATTCTTTTTTTAGCTCTCTATTCTGTGGCAGCTCCACCTTGAAACCTCTTTTGGATAACTGCTGTAATAGCTCATCGGGAGTCTCATACCACTGCCCCCACTTACGGGAGATATGTTCCGTCCAGCTGTAATCATCGTAGGTAAAAGTCTCCTGCCTATCACCCTCCAGGCGAATCATGATCTTACCTTTTCGATAATAATTCTGCGCCAGATACCCCTCATCCATTTGCTTCATCGCCTGTTCGACTTCTGCATCACCCAATTTCGGGTATTCATCTTCAAATAGTGAAAAGCTGATGGGATAGCGCGGGCGGGTTGGTGGATTCTCTGCAGGGTAGCCCATCACCAGCTGGACCAGTGGGAATACGCGGGGTGGAAGTTTGTATTTCCTGGCAATTTTGTCCGCCATATAAGGAGCTGCACCGAGAAAACAGCTGCCCATGCCGAGACTTTCAGCAGCATTGACCATGTTCTCAGCCATTAGCGACGCGTCTTGGATGCCGAAAAACAGCAACGAAAGGTCATTGGTCACTATCTGCCAGCTACGCCTGGCCATGATCAGCTCCATGCGGTGTAGATCAACACAAATCGTAAAAAGGAGGGGTGCCCCAAAGGGGACACCTTTTTTACGAATGAGTAGCACGCTGCATAACTGCGAGGCAAAGGGAGCTTGCTGCCCGGCGCGTACCACCGTATGGATGACTTCGTCAGTTGGCATCTCATCCCTATATTTACGGATTGATTTTCGGTTCATCATGGATTCAATCACATCATTGCTCATTATTTTTTCCCTTTAAATTGGTGATAGAGGCATTTTGTTTTCTTATCTACAAAAGGAGCTTGAAAATGGTTTACCAATAATTGTGAACGAGGGCGCGGATATATCGGTCATAGACAGAACGTACAGCAGCCATTGTCGCATCAGGTATGGGAGGCAGGTCTGAGACAGTGAAGTTCTCGTCCACCTGGGAAGATCGCTTTGCCCCTGGAATGGCGCATGTTACCGCATCAAACATCAATATCCAGCGCAAGGCGAATTGGGTCATGCTCATCCCAGCTGGACAGACAGCCTTGAGTTCCTCAACAGCCTGTAAGCCTGTGGTGTAATCCACACCTGAAAAAGTCTCACCCCGGTCAAATGACTCCCCGTGACGGTTGTAAGCCCGGTGATCATCGCGGGTAAATTGTGAGCTGGCTGACAGCTTGCCGGTAAGTAGACCTGAAGCCAGCGGAACGCGCGCCAGGATTCCCACCTTTTTCTTCATAGCCTGCTCAAAGAAGAGCTCTGCCGGGCGCTGGCGGAACATATTAAAGATGATTTGAATACTTTGCACGTTCGGGTATTCAATCGCCTTGAGGGCTTCCTCCACCTTTTCCACACTCACACCATAATAACGTAGTTTCCCGGCTTTTACGAGATCATCCAGCACCCCAAAGACCTCCGGCATATAGTAAGTCTGGTAGGGTGGGCAATGGAGCTGCAGTAAATCCAGGGCATCCACCTCCAGGTTCTTCAGGCTCCGCTCAACAAAAGTAGTCAGGTTGGCGCGGTTATATCCAGCGGCGTTATGCGGGTTCAACCTTCGCCCCGCCTTGGTGGCAATATAGATTCTCTCACGGTGCTGCCGGCGAAGCTTTGCCATCAGGCGTTCGCTCCGTCCATCTCCATATACATCTGCGGTATCGAAAAAATTGACCCCGAGTTCAACAGCGCGGTTTAATGCCGACAATGACTCGGCATCATCCACCAACCCCCAATCAGCACCAATTGCCCAGGCACCAAAGCTGCAGGCAGAAACTTTCCATCCAGTCCGTCCTAATTCTCGATATTGCATAAACTACCTCCTTATCAATCTACAATGAATAGTTTAACACCAGTCTGGGTCGAGGAGCGGTGCGGTTCTGCATTGTCCGCCACCTGGTAGCTCATCCCAGGGGTGAGAACATACTGCCTGCCATCTGCAAGCTCAGTGTGGAGCTCACCCTCCAGGCAAAAAAGGATATGGCCTTTTTTACACCAATGGTCAGCCAGGTACCCAGGGGTATACTCAACCAGGCGCACTCTAATATTATCGAACTGCTGTGTGCGCCAGATGGCCAACCCGGTTTCACCAGGATGTTCTACAGGTTCTATTTGCGACCAGTTCGTTGTACCAAAGGGGATGTTTTTCATGTCCATGGTAACTCTCCAAGTTAGGAATTTAAAGATTCATATATCTACCGGTCTGTTTTGGAGGTTATAATTTTGCAAATACCTCCCAACCAACTGGATGAGGTCAGTAAGGATCTGGTTTCATCCAGCATTGGATTAAAGCGGGTTCGACTCGGCATTTATCACGAGGTCAGGTACAACCCATAAATGACAGCCAATCTGCGGTCATTTAGATACAGGTGTAATCATTGTATTATGCAATTGTCCCAGGCGAGTCAACATCGCCGCTCCTGTTTAATCCCCCGGATGAAAAGATCCAGTTCCAGGTTTTCGTTCGGCGCATGGTTGGCTTCATCGGCATTTGCGTACGGCACTGTAAAGTCGGGGACACCGAGGATTTTGGTGAATACATAGTCCGGCAGGCTGCCGCCCATAGCTGGAATCAGCAATGGCTTCTTCGCCTGTGGCAGTGAGGATAGCCTTCCGTAGTGGTTCCACAAAGGGTGAATCAAGCGGGGTTTTAGAAGGGTCCATACCACCCTGGCGGATGAGCTCCACCTCCGGTGCATATCGGCTCACATGTGCCTCCACCTTGGTGAATATCTCCTCCGCAGTTTGCGCTTCCACCAGACGGATATCACACTTCGCAAAAGCCTCATGCGGTATGACTGTTTTGGATTCAGGTCCGCCATAACCGCCATGGAGACCGTTAATGGTCAGCGTTGGCCAGCATGCCAGCCGTTCATAATAGGAACGGCCATAGGGTGCGTCAAAATGGGTGATCCCAAGATCTCGTTTAGCCGTGGTCTCGTCCACGGGCAAACGTGCGAGCACAGCACGTTCTAACTCTGTGGGAGGTTGGACATTATCATAGAACCCATCCATGGTGATTTCGCCCTGCGCGTTTTTCATCGTGGATAATAGATGTACCAACGTCCATAAGGGATTGGGGGCGATCCCACCATAATTCCCGGAATGGAGATCGCGATTCGCTCCACAAGCCCTCAATTCGAACCCGATTACACCGCGCACACCAAACTCAATCGTCGGCTGCCTGTTCTCGGGGAGGGGACCATCCGAAGTAATGACCAGATCAGCTCTGAGTAAATTACGGTGACCGCGGACAAAGTTGGCGATATGTGGGCTTCCCATTTCTTCTTCGCCCTCCAGCAAAACAATGACATTGCATGGCAGTTGTCTATGAACAGCCAATAGCGACTCCAGCGCCAGGATCTGAGCGAAGTGCTGACCTTTATTGTCACCCACCCCACGTGCATACAATCGACCATTTCGGATGGTCGGCTCAAAAGGAGGTGAGATCCATTCATCAAGTGGATCCGGTGGTTGTACATCATAGTGACCGTATAGCAAGACAGTGGGTGGGTTGGGCTGATCAAATCGACGCCCCAATACCAGTGGCCAACCGGGTGTTGGCATCAGTTGTGCTTCAAATCCAAGTTTTGTGAGCCAATTTACCAGGTACTCGGCTACTTTATCCATCCCTTCCCCATGAGCGCTGATGCTCGGTTGCCGGAGATAATCAATGAGCCGGTCAATGAATAAATGATTCGATTATGATCAATAAAATTAAGAATGGATTCCATGTCTGGAAGTATATACGGATTTTCACGTCACCAGCAAGCCACCCTGAAGAACCAGCGATAGTAACCAGTCACCGCATTGCTTCATCTCAAAAACCATTAAAAGCCAGCTGGCTCAGGTTGAAATCTCAAAATCGAGGCATGATCAAGCGGGTTATAATTACTCGCATGGACCACTTCACCCACATCGATGGACTACGCTTGCACAGTGAAATCCAAGCGCTCCATCTATCTAGCGCGGATATCAAATTCATACATCAGGTAGGAAGCAATTGTGTTTTTCTAAAACCAGCCGAAAGTAACTGCGATGAATAAGTAAAGAAATTATGGCCAGTGAACTGGAGAAATTGGAAAGCCCGGGACAAGCTTTGAAGACATCCAATGGGGTAAGCAGGAAGCGAGGCCATCGGAATGCTCTGATGGCCATCGAGATTTTGCTTATCAGCAGCCTATTTTTATTTACTTTGGCTCTAAACCTTAGCCGGGCGGTGCGGGCAGAATATAACCATGACGAAGACCAGTTCATTGCCAGCGCACGTTTGCTGCTAGACGAAGGTCTCCTTCCCTACCGCGATTACCCGTATTTCCATACCCCTTACCTGGTTTTTGTTTATGCACTTCTATTCGCCTTTACCGGTAATTATAGCTTGCTGACAGCGCGTATATTTTCAGCGGTTTGTGCTTCAGCTAGTGTTATGCTGGTTTTTGGGATGGTTCTATATTTCTTTCGCAACCATTCGTTGAAATATCGTTACCTGGCTGCGATCAGTATTTTGTTCTTTTACCTGCTTAACCCTCTTTTAGCAGCTACAGCCGGTTTTAGCTGGAACCATAATCTCTCTGTCCTGTGCATGCTGGGCAGCCTATGGTTGTTTTTACTCGGTTCAAATAAAAAGTCTCCCGGGGTATGCTTCCTTGCCAGTGGTGCGCTGCTCGGTATCGCAGTCGGGGTTCGTGTTAGCAGCATCACCATCTTGCCAGCCTACCTGCTGGCGATGTTTTGGTTGTCAGATAAATTTTCATGGCAGCGATTCTTCCAAGCTGTACTTCCCTTTTTAGTTGGTTTCGTCCTGGCACTACTACCTCTATTGTGGCTTTTTATCTCCGCCCCTCAGCAGTTTATCTTTGGCAACCTGGGATATGCCCAGCTCAATTCTGCATACCGGCTGGATGTTCCTGTGGCATATGATGGGAATATCCCGGTCTATGGAGCCAGGAGTCTGGCAGATAAGCTTGATTTTTTGTGGAATGAAGTAATTTCGCAACCCCCCAATATCCTGCTGTTTGCAAGCCTTATTTTCTTTGGCTTTGTCAGTCCTTGCCACTCACCTGAGAAGAAGAGATGAGCAGATATTTAGAAATATCTTGATAATTATCGCGATCCCGTTGGTTGCTGTGGGTAGCTTTTTACCAACCCCTACCTGGTACCAATACTTCTATGCACCACTACCTTTTGCTTTGCTGGCGATCGCCTTAGGGCTTACTTACCTGACACAAGAGACAAGCCAGGCTAGAAATTGGTTCATGCTTCTGTTGATCCAACTTGTTCTGCTTGCAAATGTCTTCGTTCTTCAAGATTTCCGACGTATATCGTTTCTACGCTACGTGGATTTATGGAAACCACTGGTAATTCACCAGGTGGGGGTGGATATTCGGGAACAGATTGGGACAGATGGCCAGGTGTTTACAATCGCCCCTATTTATCCTCTGGAGGGTGGGCTGCAGATGTATGCACCGATGGCAACAGGGGTATTCGCTTTTCGGACGGGGTCTTTGTTGAGCGCAGAACAGCGTCAGTATCAGGGCATCATTTCAAGGGAGAATTTTGAAGCTTACCTTGATGAAGATTTGCCAGAAGGAATTTTGGTGGGATTTGATCAGATTTTAGAGGAGCCAATCATCCAGTTTGCTGTCAGTAAGGGATACAAACCACAACCATTAGATAATGGGCTGACACTTTGGGTGAGACCTGACCTCGACCCTCCCTGATTTAAACAATACTGAGTAGCTCTAGTATTGGCAAAGCGATACTCCGTCACCCGAGTATAATTACCCGCATGGACCTCTTCACCCACGCCCATGAACAACGCATGCGCTCCGAAGCCCCCCTGGCGGCGCGCATGCGCCCGCGTACCCTGGAGGAATTCGTCGGGCAGGAGGATATCCTCGGTCCCGGCAAGCTGCTCCGCCGTGCCATTGAAGCCGACCGGCTGTTCTCCTCCATCATCCTGTGGGGTCCACCTGGCTCCGGCAAGACCACCCTGGCCATGGTCATCGCCAACCTGACCAAATCGCACTTCGATACTCTCTCAGCCGTGCTGGCAGGCAAGGCAGAGCTCAGGGAGGTTCTCGAGGCAGCCACCGAACGCCGCAAGCTTTACCAGAAAAAGACCATCCTGTTTGTGGATGAAGTCCACCGCTGGAACAAAGCCCAGCAGGATGCCCTGCTCCCGCACGTTGAGAATGGCACTGTTACCTTGATTGGTGCCACCACCGAGAATCCATATTTCGAGGTGATCGGGGCGCTGGTTTCACGCTCACGTGTTTTCCAGCTTCGCCCACTTGCGAACCAGGATGTGCAGATGCTTCTGGAACGTGCCATCCAGGATCCTGAACGCGGTTATGGCACACGGCAAATCGAGGTGGATGAGGACGCCCTCGAGCATCTCATTCACGTTGCCGGTGGCGATGCCCGTAACGCCCTGAATGCCCTTGAGCTGGCTGTCGAATCCACCCCAGCCGATAAGCAAGGCGTTATCCACATCACCCTTGCCATTGCCCAGGATTCCATCCAGCGCCGGGCAGTGCTATATGACAAGGATGGCGATGCCCATTACGATACCATTTCCGCCTTTATCAAGTCGGTCCGCGGCTCCGACCCCGATGCAGCCTTGTACTGGCTGGCCAAGATGCTCTATGCCGGCGAGGACCCGCGCTTCATCCTGCGCCGGTTGATCATCCTTGCAGGTGAGGATATCGGTCTGGGTGACCCAATGGGACTGGTGGTTGCCAGTGCGGCTGCCCAGGCTTTTGACTATATCGGCCTACCCGAGGGGGTCTACCCGATCGTGGAAGCTACCCTCTACCTGGCTACGGCGCCAAAATCCAACACCGCCACCTCTTACTTCAAAGCCTTCGAGCTGATTGAAGAAGAAGGCACGGGCGACGTCCCCCAGCACCTGCAGGACAGCAACCGCGATGCAGTGGCATTGGGACATGGCAAGGGCTACCAATACCCGCATGAATCGCCCGATCATTTCCTGCCCCAGCAGTACCTGCCCCGGCCTCTTTTGGGCACATACTTCTACACACCTTCCAACCAGGGATATGAAGCTGATGTCGCCAGACGCCTGGAACGCTGGCGGCAGCCCAGCGCAAAGCCTTGGGGATCACCAAGACCGAGGAAATCCCCGAGCTGTCCCAGGAAACCATCCTGGAGATCAAACGCAAACACAAACCCACCTAAAGGCCAATATTATGCCCATTTTTCTGCTCATCCGCCATGGTGAGACGGACTTTAATAAGAAAATGCACCTCGCCGGGCGTTTGCCTGACGTGCATTTAAACAAGAAAGGGCCAGCAGCAAGCCCAATTGCTGGCAGAAAAGCTTTCCAGGCACCCATCAAAGCCATCTATGCCAGCCCGCTCGAACGCACCATGGATACCGCTGCGCCCCTGGCCAAGGCCCTGAAGCTGGAGATTACACCCATGCCTGACCTGTTGGAGACAGACTGTGGTGATTGGCAGGGGCAATCGGTGAAAAAACTGCGCCGGAGAAAATCTGGCAGTTCGTACAACAGCACCCGTCCTTATTCCACTTTTCCCGGTGGCGAATCGATCAGCTGAGTGCCAGCACCGCATGGTCCAGGGCTGGAAACCATGCGCCTCAGCATTCACCAGAGGACCTTGTGGCTTGCTTCTGCCATGCCGACCCGATCAAGCAGGCGGTTGCCTATTATCTTGGGTTTACCCCTGGATAATTTCCAGCGACTGACATCGACATAGGTTCCATCACAGGTTACAAGTTTCTGAGAATGGTAGCCAATTGCTGGTTTAAACTACGATCCAGCTTTACCTGGGATAGCCTTCCACCCACCAGGACCAGAACAGGCCTAAGCCTCAGAAAACCTCCGGCCGTGATCATCGGAATTCATAGAGGAATAAAATATTGGTATACTTCAAGCATGACTCCATTGACATCGATCTCCGTCCAGTTGACCATATATCGACCGATGCGCTCGGCCAACCCGGCAAGCGCATTTTCTACCTCCAGGGTTGGCAGGGGGAGCGCACCATCACCCTGATCATCGAGAAACTCCAACTTCAGACCCTGGCAGTCGGCATTGAGCAATTTCTGGCAGAGGTTCAGGAAAAGATTCCAGCCTGAGGAGAGGCCTCCGCCGAGTATGAAGAGGAAAAGATGCATATTCACCCTCCGGTGGATCCACTTTTCAGGGTGGGCGAATTTGGTCTGGGTTATGATTCAGAGAATGACCTGATGGTCTTGGTGGCGCGCGAGTTGCTGCCTGAAGGAGCGCCTCCGAAGAGGGTGGCGTGGTGCGCTTTTGGTGCACACGCGACCAACTGAGGGCATTTGGCCCGCTGGGGGATCGAGGTGGCCTCGCGGGGCAGGCCCATCTGCCCCCAATGTGGTGAGCCAATGGATCCCGACGGGCATTTCTGCCCGAAGAAGAATGGGCATAAGCACTGCTATAACCTGCTGCCAATATTTTTGCTTGATCGCTCAAGGTCGCTCCATGCAAAGGCAAAGTATGTCAGAGAGAGAGTCGCGAAAGTTTAAGTGTCCTGCAATCTGGTGAAATTACCATTAAAGGTGAGTTCGTCTGGGGGTCCAATTATACCTTCCTGGCAGAGGTGAGCCAGGATGGAGATAAACTACTGAGTGTGTACAAACCCAGCCGCGGAGAGCGCCCTTTATGGGATTTCCCCGCCTGCCAGCCTGGCACGGCGCGAGCCGCCGCATATCGGGTGAGTGAGCCATTAGGTGGGAGCTTGTTCCGCCCACGGTTTATCGGAAAAAAGCCCCCATCGGTCCTGGCTCATTGCAGCTATACATCGACCACGATCCCGAAGTGCATTACTTTAATCTAGGTGAACTCGACCGCCAGAGGCTGCGACCGGTGGTTTTGTTTGACCTGCTGGTCAACAATGCGACCGTAAGGGTAGCCACCTGTTGTTCGATAAAAACCACCATTTATGGCTGATCGACCACGGCATTTGTTTCCATGCTGAGGATAAGTTGCGTACGGTCATCTGGGATTTCGCCGGAGTAGTCAATCCCCGAGCCAATGGCTGACCTGCGAGGCTTTATTCATTCACTCGAACCGGGCACTGACCTATCCTTGGAATTGCATGCCTTGTTAAATTCTCAAGAGATCAAAGCACTCACTCATGCGGGCGGCCACATATCTTATCTCCCACGCTGTTTCCCGAGCCGGATCGGATCAACGTTCCTTCCCATGGCCACCCATATAACCCTATGACATTCCTAACATTGCGCTCCTGGGCTTTGGTAACGTAGGTCAGGCACTTCCGCGTTTGCTGCTGCGAAAAAAGACCAGCTGGCGCAAGAATACAACCTGAGCTTTTCAATCACCGGCATAGCTACCCATCGGCACGGCATGGCCATCAATCACGCAAGGAATGGATGTCAGGCAGGCCTTACAACTCATCTCCACTGGAGATAAGCTCGATTCATTGTCAATCCATCCATCCATATCAGATCCGAAGGAGTTTATCCGCCACTGTGGAGCAGAAGTGCTGTTCGAAAACACCCCCGTGAACTACAAAAATGGGCAGCCGGCTATCGATTATCTGCGCCTGGCATTACAAACGGGTATGCATGCCATCACCGCCAATAAAGGGCCAGTGGTGCATGCCCATGCGGAGCTACCGGGCTGGCGGAACAACGCCTTAAGTTTTATTTCGAGTCAGCCGTCATGGATGGGGCACCTATCTTCTCCCTGTTCCCCGAAAACCTGCCTGCCATTCACTTGCACCGTTTTACCGGCATCCTGAATTCCACCACCAACCTCATCCTGTCTCGTATGGAA